>MABD01000001.1 GCA_002162955.1 Gammaproteobacteria bacterium 45_16_T64 | reverse complement strand
TACAGTTCTTGAGCTCAACCTGATTCAGGTGTGTGCTAAGCATCGGCATTTTCACGCCAGTCAACATGCAGGCAAGCATGGTTTCAAACCAGGCTTGCTCATTATCAAGGAGAACGGCCACGCGATCATTTTCGATCACGCCCTGTTTATAAAAGCCGTTCGCCAATTTTACGGCTCTCGTTTCGAGCTCAGAAAAGCTCAACACTCCCGACTCTGTCACAACGGCCTTTCTATCACCCAGACCTTGAAAAAGTGCTTGCATCAAGAAGCGAGGAAGAACCTTCTTGTCATATGCACTTTCTCTACTAGCGAGAAACAAACTTTTTGCAAAATTCACATATCCGAGTGATGCCAATGGCTTACTGGCAAATTGCCTAACGTCTTTCTGTTTAATAAGATCCAGAAAACTGTTCATAATATCTGCCTAGGCTTATGATTAAAACGCGACCCTCGTGCTATGTAAATTCTCATGCTGTGCCTTTAGTGCTACTGTAATTGTCTGAATTACTATCAAACTTAAGGTCAATGCCCATGTTACTGTACGCATAATCCACACACATTTTCTTCACCCTATTTTTACCGCCAGGCAACATCTCCATTGCCTTTAATTTGGCAAACTTAGCGACTATTGGAGTAATCAAGTATGCCGCAGATGCGTAATTTAGCGGCGATGCGGTAACACCAAGTTGCGTCGCATTTCGCTTGCCCATGGCTTTTGTGAGAATAAGCTCACCCAGTTTACGATCGGCTTTGTCCCACAACTTGTCCTTAATACTGATGTTCGGAGTCATTTTTGCATTTAACGCCGTTGCGGTTAACTCAGATGCCCAGGCTTCGTACCTATGATTCAACGTTGATGAAACCATTACCATGACACCCTTCACCTCATCGACGCTGTTACTGGGCATACGCGTATCGACGCCCGTTAAATACATAAGGTAACGCAACGCAGAAATATTCATCGGTTGCCCGCTCATATTCTCCATTACCGATAAACCACTAGCAATAAGACCCCATCCAGCGTACATATCGACCTGGGGCAGAGGCACACCGTAAGTCGAGACATCCCATGCTTTTGGGTTTTTCAGTAAATTAACCCGTACCAGGGCATGCATTACCCGGACTCTAACCAACAACTTTAGTGCTACACCCTGCCGACGCAACCCCCCGGGGATCGCAAGGTAATTAATAACACTAACAGTCTCTTTAATTCTACCGGGAGCCGTTTCAGGTTTATGTAAAGCGCCCGTTTTCACCATCGGCAAACCTTGATACGAATTACCAAAAGTCAAAACAAACCCCGCGCGCCATCCAGTTTGTCCCAATGCGTAAATCATTGGACCAATAAGCTCAGCAGTTCGATCCACAGATTCCCAATCGACCCAGTCTGGTACATGGTCTACCTGCGCCATCAACGCAATAAGTTCTGCTGGAGCATCTTCAACAGCGTCAATGCCTTTCTCCAAGGCTGTATCGAGCATATGCATCGCAACACTATGTTTAAGGTCTCGGAACCTTGAGGCGAACGCATCTGCTACAGGGTCACCTGCTATCGACCATTGACGAAATTGTTCCTGCAGGTCGCCATCGGACATCATCTCCTCATCACTATCGGTCGTCCTAGACCAGAGAGAGCTATTTTCGCCCGGTTTTGTTCTGTATCGGCCAGGTGCCTGAGTAAGATCAACGTTTTTATACACATCAGGGCAAATATCCATATGCTCCTGTCTAATTGTCTCAGTCTTTAACGGGATATCTAGCATTATCAAGCTCCTAGTCAGTTCAATGATTTCTAGTTCCCAATTAAAACAGATGGAAGAGCCTTGGATGTATTGACAAACGTCGAAGGTGACAAGGAGCCAATTCAGGAAGTTTCACGACAAGCAGCAATATACAGATTTGTGGATGCCCCATTGCATACATTGCATAGAAATTCAGGCAATAGCATCGGCTAGAATACTTGTTACACTCTAATCGAGAAAATTAGTCTCCTATTTTGACTAGGTAGAGAGAAAAAAACGAGTGTATTGCATCATAAGAAATGGGGTCGAGATGGTTAGTATTTGTAGAGAATAGTCCCTTATCACGTTGAAATTACTAAATATTCCAGCCCTTTATTTCAGGAGGTGCATCGGTACTTCCGGTGATTTTCCGCACAATAGGCTATCATTGAATCATAAGAGAGCTAATGAACTGCGAGAATTCAATGATAAGAATACGGCGCCTACATTGTCGAGCTATTGCTTTAACGATTAAGCAGCAGAGCTAACTTTGTGAAAGAGTTATCCGTTGCGAATGTTAGTATTCTTGTCTTCATAATGCTGCTGTCTTTGGGGGCCCAGGCCACCCCGCCCGTTCTTTTGGAAGCTAGCATTGGCAAGTATAATCTGGGGTTAAACGCCGATGTTTTGGAGGATATCAATGGCGAGCTAACTATAGAGCAAGTTAGTAACTCCCGCTACGATGATCAATGGGCGGCAAGCCAAAAAATTGTACCCAATTTCACTTTTTCTGATAGCGCCTATTGGTTACGGGTGACGTTTACTTCTGAGTTAACGGCCTCAGCTGTCTATTGGTTCGAGGTGGCTTTTGCATTGCAAGACTACTTGGATTATTACGTTATCAATGAAGGTGAAATTACACACATTACACAGACGGGTGATCGCCTTCCATTCGATAGTAGACCATATGAATATCGCAATTTCTTATTTGATTTCCCTATTTCTCCAGGAGAAACCAAACAGGTCTACTTAAGGCTTCAGTCGCATGATGGAATACATGAGCCGAGCCCGATCATTCTATGGGACAAGCAATCGTTTACCTTTGCCAGTAGCGCAGAAAGCTTAGGCCTAGGGCTCTATTTTGGGATTATGGTTGTGATGGTGGTATACAATCTGTTTATATTTTTGATGGTTAGGGATCGAGCATATATCTACTATGTGTTGTACATATCAGGGTTTATGTTCTGGTTAGCCACATACTACGGCTATTCATTTCAATACCTATGGCCAGATTCACCTGACTGGGGAAACCAAGCGATACCTCTCACTAGCGGCTTCTGGTTTGTTTTTATGATTCATTTCGTGAGTTCATTTTTAGAGACCAAACGGGTTGCTCCTTGGTTTGAGCGACCGAAACAAGCGCTGATTGTTCTCGTGTTGTTTTTTATGATATTCAGTTTTACAGGCGCATATGCTAGTTTGGTTTCGATAACAATTGTTTTCGGTATTTCCTCAAGTATAGTTTGTCTTATCGTTGGGTATTTATGTTTACGAGCGGGCCTAAGGCAAGCGAAGTTCTTTCTGCTCGCCTGGACAACTCTGTTAGTCTCGCTTACGGTATTTAGCTTAAAAATAGCGGGGTTTCTCCCATCGATATTTGTTGTAGAGAAAAGTGTTCAAATCGGATCAGTACTTGAAGTCATGTTATTATCTTTAGGACTAGCCGATAGAATCAATGTACTGAAAAGCGAGAAGATTCTAGCTCAAGAAGAATCTATAAGGGCATCTGAATCGAGCTTGAAGTTGAAAAATGACTTACTTACATCGGTTAGCCATGAGTTACGCACACCAATGAACGCTATTCTAGGCGGCCTCCAAGTTGCCCAAACGCACCCCCTTGAGCGTCTTAAGCCACCTTTCGATATCGTTCAAGATGGTGCATCGGAAATGATGTGCTTAGTGAACGACATACTGACACATACAGAAATACAGTCACAGAGTTTGCATATTGAATCAACCAATACCGCTATGCTGCCCCTCCTCCAAATTATTAGGCGGCGGTATCAAAAATTGTGTAAAGAAAAGAATATGTCTCTGTGCTGGCAAGTAGATCAGGATCTACCTGAATGGTTATTAGTGGACGAACGAAAATTACAGATTATATTTTCAAAGTTACTCGACAATGCTGTTAAGTTCACTGATCAAGGTAATATTCACTTTTCCCTCTCCTGTAATCGTGAAGAGTCACCCTGGCGATTAATTTTACTTGTTGAGGATAATGGGATTGGTATTGAAAAAACCAAGCAGCAACATATCTTTGATGCTTTTACTCAGAGTGAAGGTGGTTTTCAGAGGGGGTTCAGTGGATTAGGGATAGGTCTCGCAATTTGTTGTAGTTTGACGGAGGCTATTGGTGGCAAGCTCACTTTGAGGTCTAAGGTTGGCCTAGGTAGCAGCTTTAGGGTCGAGCTACCTGTACTCGCGGGTAAGCAACCGGAAGAACCAGAAGAGAAATCATTGGCTTCAGCAGCATTACCTATATTGATAGTCGAAGATAACGCAGTTAACCAAAGGATCATGATAAAAATGTTACAGAAATTGGGCTACCGAACATTGATCTCCAATAATGGTTCTGAGGCGCTGGAAACATTGAAGAAGAATGAAGTATCTGTTGTCTTAATGGATTTACAAATGCCAATAATGGATGGATTCTGCTGCGCTGAAAGAATCCGAGCACGCACGGATGATATTTGTGGCGTTCCAATTATTGCAGTAACGGCTAATCTAATGGATGCGGACAAGGCACATTGTGTAAAATCAGGCATGAACGATTTTTTAGAAAAGCCAGTGAAGCTTACGAACTTACAATCTAGCCTGAGTCAGTATGTCGAGTCACCAAGCAGTAAGAGTTCTAGTTAAGATAAGCCACCTAGGAAGGAGTTAACGGCCACATCAAAATTTGGTGTCATAAGAAAGCGAAACAATATATGCAGAGATTTTGGTTTCAAGATCTAGATAGTTGTACGGGTTATAGATAATTCGTCCTGGCTCTAAAGAATTTGACGCTTTAGATGTACCTGCAGGTAAGTTGGCCGTTGCCTCTAAGTAACCCAGCCCGAATTGAACCGTAGAGTACCCATCCAGAACATACTGAAAGCCAGCGCTATAAAGGTCTGCATCTGGCAACGGTGTTAATGGACTGGCCGTACGATCTGGAATAATTCCTTTCCTTGGTTCATACCCGCAACGTAGTGTTAAATTATCGCTATAGTCGTACTCCACCCCAAAGGCCCAGGACACTACGCTTTTATACTCCTGAGGAAAAGACACTGATGAAGGGGTGGCGTGCCTTTCTTCATCAGGCGTACCCATTAGCCGATAGACTAGGTCTGATAACGTAAGAAAGTCTATGGAGTTTTCAAAACGTATATCCAGTGATTCCCATTGTGAATAGTCAATCCATTTGAGATCTATATTCACTTTCCAGTTGGGAAACACTCGCAATGATGTACCAATAGCGACGTGCTGGGGTTTTATCAATTCCGCAGTGGCTTTACCCTCCTCTGTTTGAATGGCATGTAAAGGGTATCCGCCGTTTAGGGCTGCTATTACAGGGTTCGCCAGTTGCAGTAGCTGTGACTGTGTTGTACCTAGCCACTCATCACCATAAGTCATTTTATAATCACCCTTAAGATCTGATGAGGTTTCACTCTGGTATAGAAATCCTACAGCAAACCAAGGTGTTGGCTCCCATAATACGCCAAGGTTATATCCAACGGAGAATGCATCTTCTAGCTCTACGCGTAACTCAGCGATATTGGCGTAGGGAGAGAAAGAGGTTACTGCGCTGTCTGGTAATCCCATGTCATGTAAGTTGTCCGTAAAACTGTTCAAAAAAGCGAACGAAAACTCAGGGGCACGGATTTTTGTCATCAATCCCAACCCTTGCCAAGAGATATTTAGGGATGCGCCAAAGGATAACGTATCGCTTACCTTAAAGCCTATCGAAGGCGCAAAGTAGGTGATTCGCGTTAGGCCAAATTCCTGGCCTTGCCATCGCGATGAATTGTTATCATCTCGTTGATACCCCAGTGCCTGAGGTGAGTATATTGAAGTGGCGTACACGATCCCATAGTCTAGATCTACAATAGCGATCCCTACTAAGGGTACTAGCAGTGTGTCAACTTCAGTAAGGCCAGATCCAGGTAGCATTAACATTGGCGTATCGGTAAACGCTGAGGTGTTTTCAACAGGGTCATCTGGATAGGCCTCCCCCGCAATGGCTTCGTAGGACGCAGCAATACCCGGACTATCGCCTGTGGTGACGATACGATCTAACCGCCTATCGCCATAGGTCTCCTCTAGACCATAATATCCGGCCAGAAGCTTAAATTGGAACTGGCGACCAGTAATCCTTGCGAGGCCCGCAGGGTTATAATGGATGGAGTCAATACCGGGTGGATCTGCGGTGACAGCATTGGCCATTGCCAGTGCTTTAGCGTTACCTATTGTTAAGTTGTGAACAAGTTGGGCGCTAGCACTTGGTGCTACTAGTGATGCTGCTATGAGTAGTACGCTACACACTAAAAAGAATAGAGGGTGCGGATACGCAAAAAACCTTGTTTGGTTTAACTTCATGCTTTACTCACATCGTTTTTAACAGAGGTAACGTGAGAATATAAAGTCCTGTGTCGCAGAGTAGAAATGACTATTTTTTGTAACGCTACAAAATATAGTCATTTTGCTGGTTCTTTATTCGATAAGGTCTCCATGTTTATTGCATTCGTTTTCCAATTCAATGCACAATACGTACTTGGCTGGCAACTAAAGGTAGCGTATGAAGACGACTATTCGGAAGAGAGGCAGTACGTCTCTATCTATCACCCTTCCTCCTCTTGACAAGAAGACGGCGCTAGTCGTAGAAGGTGGCGCTATGCGGGGTGTGTTCTCAACGGGTATTCTGGATGGATTTTTAGCCCATAACCTAAAGCCATTCGACATGTATATTGGCGTTTCTGCCGGTGCGTCAAACCTCGCCGCGTATTTGGCAAATATGCCCAAGCGGAACCTGAAGATCTATGGTGACTATGCACTAAGACCTGAATTTATTAACCCTTGGCGATTTTTACGGGGCGGTCATTTAATGGACCTTGATTGGCTTTGGGAAACAACGATCGATGAGATACGCCTCGATATTGACCAAATCCGACAAGCCTCTGGGAAATATATTGTTGTTGCCAGCGACATCGCTCGAGGTACTCCTGTGTACTTACCCGGTAATCATTCTGATATCGAGGATATGCTGTTAGCGTCTAGCGCGATCCCACTGGCCTTCAGGCGATTTCCGACAATCAATGGCAAAGCTTTGGCCGATGGTGGTCTTTCCGATGCACTGCCCATTGAGAAAGCGATTTCATTGGGTGCCAAAAGAATCATGGTCCTACGCTCTCGCCCAGAAAATTATGCCAAATCCACTGGTGTGACGGATCTATTGCTTGGCCACAAATACCGTGACTATCCCAATGTAAAAAGGCTCTTAAAGGGGCGCGCTGAGAAGTACAATCAGTCGGTTGCATTGATCCGAAAGCCCCCTGCTGGTGTCGAGATTTTGGAGGTTTGTTATCCAAACGAATTAACCGTTTCTAGGTTTAGTAAAAAGAGGAATGAGATCTATCAGGCTTATGATGCTGGTGTGGTGGCGTCAGAGAGCGCTATTGCGCAATGGATGGATGAATCGATGGAGTGATGCCGACTGGCACGTTATTCATATTATATTGACTAAGAAGGAACCATAACTTGTCAAGTGCCTTCTGTAGGCTGCTGCTGACGGGCTCTACAGAAGGTTATGTATTCTTAGGTATTGACAGTGGACCCATCTTTACGACATTGCCGAATTATCGATAAGAGCCGCTTGACTATTCGTAATTTGGTAGTATTCCTCAATCAGTTTTTCTCCAATAGCCCCCAATTTCATGACGTTTTCGATCTTGTTTACTTTATTTTTCAACAGTAACTGATAACTCGCCGACATCCCCCAGCTTAGGGATCTAACGAAGTATCGATGGCCTGAAGACTTAGGAACGGCCATCTTGTCCGCTACTTCATCGCCTAATACATCACGAAAAACAGCCCACTTCAATTTATTGTATTGCCCTTTGTTTACTATTTCCTTGACCAGGCGTTTGGGTAAAACTTTCTCCAGAAACATGGTATCCAAAGTCGGTGTATTGTGTACCAGTGCTTTTAGTAACGCCCTAGAGGCATCGTTGGGTTCAAAAGTTGCTTTTAGAAAATCAGATTTATTGCTTGCCTCTTCAACGGTCTTAGCCAGCAACTCATCGGGAACTCCCATTAGTAAACAGATATATCGCCATAACGCAAAGATGTCCGCTTTTTCTTGATATGAAAACGTTAAGCCAAATTTTTCCCCTAGCTCAATAAAGAGGGTCGAAAAATAATAATACTGTCCACAGGCTGTATCATATTGATTGATTGGTGCGCCCATACTTTCGACATCATATTTAGGTGATCTACCGATGTGGGCTCTAGCAAACGCATGAATTAAACGCAGGTGGTTTGCTTTTTTAAAACCCTCAGCACCAGGTTTCATGTTTCCCGGCTTAAATACTTGAGAAAAGAAGATGGTAGATTCAACTAATCGACTTTCCGCCCGCTTTTCCAAATGTTCTGTTATTACCAGGCTCGTAGACTGGTGACTAACATAGGTTGCCCCCAAGGCAATCGGCAAAGCTAAGGGGCCAAGCAGGAGCATTTTTGTAATCGCAATAGCGCCTCGCTCGAGCTGAGACCAGTCCACCCACTCCGGCACTTCCTGAGATTGTCTAAAAAAATCGTTAAGTTCTTGCGGTGGGTTTTCAATCGACTCAATTCCGTACTCAAGCGCTTGATCAAAGAGCTTCTTGGCTTTTCGATCTGGGTCATTTTGAATGTATTGTGCTAAAACGTCCGCTTCAGTGTCTGTGACATATAGGTACTTTATCGCAAGCTCAACCTCTTTATGCCCAAACTTTTTGATAAACTCTTCTCTATTTCGAACAAACGCAATTACATTACTGTTGGTATTATTCATCGACCGAACCCTTCTAATATATAGTAGTTAAGAGGTAATCTGACCTTTGCCAACTACCAAAGCTAAGGCGCTTTGGTAGTTGGTGACTTCATCAGTATTCATAGGCAACTAATATCCACGAAAGCTTAATTTTAATCAGGTCATTTACCGACTAACATCTGTTACTTTCCGACATATTTTGTTTTAATACCGTGTATGAAAAAGAACTCCCTGCCCATTCAATATCAACATTATCTGCCCGCACGCTTTTACAGCGAGCTACCTGAACTGGTGCTTGAGCTTGGCATAGACTTAAAAATCTTACTCAAAGACACAGGGTTAAACAAACAACAGCTAAAGGACGTCTGCACTAAAGAAGCGCCAAAAATCACTCGAGGGCCATCGGAAAAGCTAATTTTGAATCTCCTTGCGTTAACTAAGGACCCTGCTATGGGGTTCACTGTTGGAGAAAGGTATAATATCAGTAGTCATGGAGCGGTCGGATTCGCCGCACTAACCTGTAACAATGTTGCAAATGCATTGGATATTGCGACAAAATATTTTCCGGTGCTTACACCACTATTAAGATTAAAAGTACCTACTTTAGCTACAGATAATTCATCGACTATAACTAACACTGGCGATGAGAGAAATAGTCTAAGTCTAGAAAATTCGGAAAGTTTACGTATTATCGAAGTTGAGTCTAGCGCCGATATGCACCCAGAAGTTGAGCGCTTTCTTATTGAAGGCATACTTTCGAGCATACATGTCATGGCCCAATTTCTACTTAATAACAAGCTACCCGCTTATATCTTGGAACTCGCTTATCCTTTACAAGGATATCACCAGACGTATGCCGATAAAAAAAATATACACATAACTGGAGACCACAAACAAACACGTATATTGTTTCCAAGCGAATTACTTAGTCAACCGCTGCTACTAGCAGATAAAAACGCGTTCCAAAAGAACCTTGAAGAGTGCGATTATCTATTGGAGGGAAGTATGAGCCGACAAGCTACTTTAATCCAATCGATCAGTAATCAACTAAGCGAACCAGATAATCTTTTCCTTAGTCAGGAGTTCATTGCAGACAAACTAAATATGAGTTCAAGAACCTTGCAGCGGCTGCTAAAAAAAGAAAACACAAACTTTCGTGATATTGCTAACCATGTCAGAATTTCACAAGCTAAACGCCTGCTTGTTGAGTCAGAATATAGCATCAGCCAAGTAGCGCATGAACTAGGTTATACAGACGCTGCAAACTTTACTCGAGCATTTAAAAAACTAGAAAACATTAGCCCCAGTGAATATAGAGACTCCAAGATTAATCCATCTTAACTCGATAAAAAACGGCTTCCTAATATTTTAGGCATATGTGAAATTGGGAACGTAACATGGGAATCCTTGAAAAAAGGGCAGCAACGATATTCGTCTAAAAATCATTGGACAGAATCCTGCGGAGTGATGTCGACCGACATGCTATTCATATTATTATGAATTTAGTTAATCAACGCCATCATTTCGCTACCCGATTATGACGGCGTTGATTAGCGTTACCCCTCTTTCTTGTCTAGTACAAGTTCTGGGGCGCTCGTTGAACTGGATCTCAATGTAATCATTCCTTTACCTCCTTTCATTCGTAAGGTATTGCTATTAATCTGTGTTCTGTCTTCCCCGTTTGACACCAACGCACCTTTATCAGAAATACTTAAATATCTAGAATCTTCAGTACCCGATAGTAGATTTAGGCCAACCGAATTAGACATTGAATCAACACTTATCGATAAGGCCGCTCGTAGATTACCCTCTGTATCAAACATATTAATCTCCGGCTGCTTGGTTTCAGGGTTTCGATACATTCGAATCAATTCTTTTCCATTAATCGGATCTTTGACTACAAAACCATCGGCGACGATAATTTTCCCTTGGTATGTTTTGAATTTATCCTTTAATTTTTCATAATCAATGGTTCTTGGTTTTGCAATGTCTTTTACAGGGGAATGTCCGTTAGGAAATAATGCCTCTGGTTTAACTATCGCATTCATTCCTAGGTTTTCACTAATACTCGCAATCGGGAACGCCATCAGCGCAACCAGAGGGACGCTTAACAACCCTTTATAGAGTCGATTTCTAGAGCTTTCTAGCTTTTCGATACGCGCATTAAGTACATCATACTTGTCCATAATCATTATCCTTTTTTATGTATTCAATGGTTAGGTCTAGTGGAGATCTTTGGTAAGATGGTGTGTGGATCCTGGGCGAATGATTAAAGACCCAGAACCCTGAAATGGAGCAGACAATCTAACCGTATCACCTAGTACATGGTTTCTTTGTGGATTTAGGTAGTCACTAGAATCAAGCATCAATGTCCCTTCTGTAAAGAAGTAGTTATTCTTGACATTAACTACCCCGTCTCCCTTGGCAATAGCGATTTCGTCCCTTAATTCATGAGTGACTGGATCTACCTCATGTACCTGCATTAGTGGTTGATAGCGCCTAATGTCTGGAGAACACCGAGATGCTAACCATGTGGGCATATTTCCATTAATGGATTTAATTGGGGTGAAACAAGATGTCGTTTTTTGTAACCCTAGCGGATCAGTACCATAAAAAGCACTTGCGTTCATACCAATCACCGCTGCATTCTTTAATGCATCAAGGAATCGGGTGCCTTTGTCTACATAGCTTGCATCTAACCAGTCAATAAAACTGGTTCGCCCAATGGTGGCATCCAGTTTTAACAAGTCATTAGTCGTCATCTTATAGAAATAGGATTTAGATTTAGCCCCAGTTTTATTATTAAAATGTGAGGGCGGATTATTACTTAACACAAACTCTTTTAGCTCCGCGATATTTTTGAAGCGTCCTTTAGGGACAACCTCCCAAAACCCACGTGAAAATTGACGATACGGTGGATACGAATCGCTTTTACTTACCCTTGCCATCACAACATAATTATTTGCGGGCAGCGTCTTTTTGGTTGTGTTGGATAGATCATAGAATCGAAAAACCGCCCTCCCGATCGTCCATTCTGATTTTTCGTTTTCGCTATAGGGTTTAGGCCAATGTGCTGGTACTCGTTGAGGCCAATCAAGGTGTCTATCAACACTGCCGCCTGCATGAAAATAGCCGTAACTAAAGCCTTTGTACGTCGCGTTGTTTTCACTTACCCAAAACCTCTTTTCCCCCCACATTGTCAGGTAATCCCTTACCAATTCGCCACGGCTTCCCCAATCATCCGACGCACCAGGAACAACAAGTACTTGAGGCATAGATTGGAAATCATAGGGCTTAATACCATTTTCCTGATTGGCTATATCGTATTCCACTTTATATCGTTCATAGGTTCCTCCTGATACGTTCATATACTCAGGAGTCGCAAAATAGAGTTCTAACGCAGGTTCATATCGAACGTTATTTGCTTTTCCCCATTCAACCTTGCCCTCAAAATATTTTGGCCGGCTGTGCAACGCGTAATGCTTGTCAGAATATCGAGCCTGCATTGTTGCCCAATATCCATCATGCTTATGTAAAATATAGTCATGGATGACTTCGGGTAACCGGTAACTCGATAGCATGGCCCACAATGCCATACCTGCTGGATTACTATCCCCAGGGAATTGATATTGAAGAGCTCCTGATAATGCCCCCATTGTAAAGATCATTCCATCGGTATTGTAATTATCTAACCGATGAGCGTAACCGTGATTCCGTCGATTGGGGGAGAACCGTCGCCCTGCAATTGACTGAAAAGCATATTTAGTTGCCATATAATCAAGTGAGTTTTGAAACGCCAACCTCATTTTTGGATCACGCGAATAGGACGCAAGATTTAACATCGCTAGGAATGTAATTCCTTGATAGGCTCTACCATTGGTCTCAAACATTCCATTGTGCAATGGCCTAGCTGCCGCCTGCATCAAGAAATCATACAGATTACCACTTCGCGCATTTCTAAATCGATGCTGATCACTGTACCTACCTCGCCTTAGCCTTCTATCATTACGTGGGTTCTCTAGAATAAAATCATTAAGTAGATACTGACTACCGTAAATCATCAATACATGATTTTCAGTTTCAGGATTGGTAAATGGCCCCTGTTTAACGGTTAGCCTTTCACAGCACTCCTTACCTTCAACATACTTCCCAAAACCTTTTTCCACCATGTTATAGAGTGTATTTGCTGTAACTTGAGGGTGATTCTTAAATCGGTGTAAAAATGCAACGACTTCCTTCAGTATCATATCGTAGTCGCCTTCTGGATGCTCTTCGTGACTAAAGGCGGGAAAACCAACGGCAACATTGGCAGCGCCGACGCCAATCTCTTCAATTTTTTCTGAGGCCGAATCTTTGGTTCCCAGTGTATGAGAAGCCGATAGAGAATGACTCCATAGTTCTAGTGCCAGAGAAAACAACCGTTTCGATGAGGGCAAGTTCCGATAGCTGCTTTGTGTTCCTTCTAATTCGTATGCATGCAGAATTGACGCTATACGGCGAAAACTTCGTATTCCCCCTTGCTCCAAATAGTCACCAAATGCCGTACACCATTTTTCGACTTGGTTAATGTCCAATCCACTATAATCAATATTCGTGCTTTCTAGGGTGTTAGCTCGCAACTGGCAAGAGTCAACGACCTCTGCTGCATTATAGGCCGCGTATGCTTTATCGATCCAAGCCTGAGCAATACGATTTTTTCTACTATTAAAACCCTGTTGTGCCTGCTCTACTGTCTCAGGCGGATTCCAGGTCGGGATTGCAGTATCGCACTCAAAATGTTTTTCGCGATTAAGCACCTTTACTTGATTACAGGCGTTATCGCTATCACCATCAAATCCAGCACTATGTGCTCTAAGGGTATACGTTAGGTGACCGTTTCCTAATTGATGATCCTTAGCGAGCCCACATGCCAGTTTGTTAATGTCTGTTGCTAGGTTATCAATTTTATAGCTGCTTGATTCAATCGCATAATTATTGCATTCAGCGGGCTCTCCATTTTTATGGTTGTTATGGGCAGCCATACATTGATGAGCACTATCTCTAGATCTTCTTCTGCATCTATTGGGAACTGCAGAGCCGCACCCTCTTGTAGCCTTAAATCTACCGAATACGTTATTATGCAGTTTATTTCCCGTCTCAGCGGAGGTCACCGATAGTGAGTAGTACCCTTTACAGGAGCGCTCTGTATTGGAATACGCCAATGAACTGAAAGATAACAATAGAACAATACTGCCGATGAGGAATACCTTTAAACTAAGACTCCTTTCAAAGGTTAACTTAACCGACTCAAACAAACAGAAATCTGTTGCGTTATTTTTGGACATAGTAAACTACCCTGTAATTGCATTCACACAAATAGAAATGCGCTATGGATACCTTAGCAACAAAGATTTTGTCTCGACACTAACCATCAGGCTAGTTCTGCTGTTTGGAATTTGATCGACGATCTTCCGAGGTTCAGCGATGGGGGGTAGAGGTTTGATAGAGTCTTCGTTAAGAATACTCGACGTGACGTGATTTCCGGTGTGGCGGAAGCTACAGAATTCCTCTTTCTATATTCTAGCGCCAGTCATTTAGACCGTAGTTCCTCATGATTGCCTCAATTCGTTCGGTTTTTCTAATTGCTTCCATTTTCCTATCGAACAGGTCAATTATTCTATTGGAACGCTCAGGCATGGTGTTGGCAAACGCCATATATAGATTCATAGTACCTACGTACCCTGCTTTGTTGAACGTATCACTCATACCACTATTTTTGGGCCGGTATTCCGTCTCTGTTTTGGTGTAAACAAACGTATTTACCCTTTTGAACTTCATCATATCAATGGCGCGATCAAGATAGTTTGAGAACGTTAAATAGGTGAATATTTCTGGGTGCTCTGAGATATATTGATCCAGGTGTAATAGCGAATTTCCTTTCACTATTATCAGGTTTCTATCTTCAAAAGCTGGTTCCTTGTCTCGGTATCGCCAAGGGTCATCTTTATTAGCATTAAAACACGTGCTTGCTGACCTGAGGGTTTGCGCCCATATATATAGTGGACACTATACTGAAACTTCTGAAAGGTACGGTTTGTCTGTGCTAGAGGGTAGTTGCGGTTTTAGTATATATACTATTTGATATACTAAAACTGCAAACAATCCACCTCTAGGCAAAGGCAAGAAATCCTACAGAGCGGTCATTGGTATAAGTATTATCAGCAGCAGCTCACGCCTTAATACCGACAATAAGTAATCTTTCGAAAAATGAAATCCTCGATACCTGGACAGTCTGCAGTGTTTATAAGGCAGCCGATTTGAGAGCATTGAATAAGAAGTAGGAAATCGAGAAAGCGGACGTTCAGATCCAACGCTTGATTGAGGCGCGTGTATTTTGCGTCGTTTTCAAATGCATTGTTAGAACTAATGAGAGTCAACACTCATCTCTAACACCAAAATAAGGCTTTTTGTTCCACATTATAGTCATTAGGCGTTGTTTAGAGCCATTCTCAAATAAGGGGACGTCCTCTGCTTCAACTACCCCAATCTAAGTAAAAGCTGTCATTCATGTGAGGCTCTCACTTCTAGAAAACTGGCGAGAATCGATTTACTATTACACTAAGCATTTAGTGTAATAGTAAAGACCCATCTGGAGGGATTTGGCCCAGTCTCACCTAGATGCTGGCTTTAGATTCTACCGGTTTGCTAGCAGAGGGTACCCCACCGGGCCTAGACAATTAACTTGGTAACCAGTTTTGATGCACATCAAATAAAGACACGAGGTAGATGTAGCTATATCGCAAGAAGCACATATTTTCTGCTAAATAAGTAGTGTTTCCTTTATCTAGCATTGCGAATGCATAATGCAATACAGGTTTAGACCAAACGAGCATAACAAATTCATTCATTGTTTCATGCTTATGGCTAAACTTAAAGCGTTATCACAGATAATCAAACAACACCCTGATATAAAATAGATCCGATAATCTTTAGAGGAAACATTCTATGCGCCGACTTATCTCAATAGTAGGGCTTGTTATATTATCCTTGCTAATACCCAAACTATCTTATGCCGAAAAAAAAGAAAGCCCTGCTTCAATTCCCGGCTCTACTAAAGTTAATGCAGAGCAATTAATTGAAGCGGCAGAAAAGTATTCAGATTTAGTGATTATCGACTCCAGAATTATTGATGACCGGCAACAAGGATATATCTCTGGTTCGCATAGTTTGCCTGATGAAGAAACAAACTGTAATTCACTTTCAAAGCTGGTTCCTACGCTAAGTAGCCCTGCTCTATACTATTGCAACGGTCCCAAGTGCGGAAGAAGTGGTAAAGCGGTCAAGATTGCACTGCAATGCGGGTACAGTAAAATTTTCTGGTTTCGTGGCGGATTTGAAGAGTGGAAGAATAAAGAATACCCTTTAGTTAAATATTAGGCGGCATGAAACTACCAACACCATCCATTAGGATTTCTCTAGTAATTACCATTGTTCTAATGGGAGCGATTGCTGTTGCTTTTTCTGCTATTACAGGTCAGGTTTTTCGAGATATAACCAGCGAGAATCAGCGAGATGCAATTCTTGACCTTCTAAAACTTGAGATTGAAGATCAGCTCGCGGAATTAAAGAAAAATACGAGCTCTCTTGGACTGAGCACTTACAAAAGCAAAAAATTCACTCAAGCATTCAACTCAAAAAACCAGAAAACACTAACTTCTCAACTCGACAGTAGATTTCATCAGTACTTTGTTACAGCAGGGGTTGTTAAACTTGAAAAACTCTACGTATATGACAACAAGCTGAACCTTTTAGCAGCTTCAACTGAAGGGTTCGCGACAAAAGAACCCCAGGAAAACGTTTGCCGCGACCTGTACCTAGAGGCTTCCATGCGAACAGGGGCACAAAGGCTCAAGACCTTGCATGGCCTTTGTATTCATGGTGATACACCTTATTTTTCAACATTTGTATCAATTGGCGGCTTAAGGTTAAAAGGTTATGTTCAAGTTATTGTTTCCCCGTCTGCTGCATTTAGCCCAATAGAAAAAGAGCTTGGATTCCCAATTCAGATTCGTCATCCCGACGGGGTCATTGCATTTGAATCTAAAAATTGGTCTAACGCGACCCTTTCTGCTGGATCTTCGTTGATCGCCGAAAATATGCTATATACATCATCTAACCGCCTGGCTCTTAAAGTCTACGCGGTGCGAGATGTAAAAGAACTGTATAGTAAACTGGATAAAACGCACGCCGTTATCATTGCCTCTGCTTTATTGACAACTTTGTTTGCTGGCGCTCTCGCTTTACTATACCTGAGAAAAACGACCATTCTACCGATTAATTTGCTAAAAGATAAGGTCCACGGCATATCGGATGACAAAGAAAGGTTGGGCGAACAAATAGAGGTTGAGGGCATTCCTGAAATAGCTGAACTGTCAGCGTATTTTAATACAATGACAACGACTCTGAGCGATTTGTACGGCGGGCTGTCTTCCAGCAATTCAAAGCTCGAAGAAGAAATTGTTACACGGAAAAGTGTTGAGGAAGCGTTGTTGCGGGCGCATAGTGATTTGGAAGAAAAAATCAAGGCTAGAACTTCCGACCTCGAAGAAATGAAAATCCTAGCAGAACGAGCAAGCACCAGTAAGTCAGAGTTCCTTGCGAATATGAGCCATGAAATTCGCACTCCAATGAATGGCGTTCTTGGCATGATAAACTTACTATCTGGCACACAATTGAATACGGAGCAGCGGCACTATGCGCAATTAGTCAAGAGTAGCGCTGAATCTTTACTGACATTAATTAATGATATATTGGATTTTTCTAAAATCGAAGCTGGGAAGCTTGATCTGGAAATTTTGGATTTTGATATTCATAAAGTGCTGGGGGATTTTGCAGATACCATGGCATACCGGGCACAGGAAAAAGGCTTGGAATTTATTTATGCCATTGACGTTGATGTGCCTCCATGGGTACAGGGTGATGCAGGTCGTCTTCGTCAAATACTTACAAACCTAGTTGGCAATTCAATCAAATTTACACAGATCGGGGAGGTCGTTCTTAAAGTCGGTTATTCCTCTGATCAGAACAAAGTTAACATGATCAGGTTCAGTATCAAAGACACCGGTATTGGGATTCCAGAAGATAAAATTAATCGGTTATTCGGAAAGTTCAGTCAAGTGGATGCTTCGACCACTCGAAAATATGGAGGCACCGGGCTTGGTCTTGCTATTAGCAAGCAGTTAAGTGAGTTAATGGGCGGAGATATTAGCGTTTCAAGTGTAGAGGGTGAAGGTTCTGAATTTTCGTTTTGTATATCGCTTCCGGTAAGTGATCAACAGTATGAAATCATATTGCCATCAGAGAATTTGGCTAATACCAAAATTCTTATTGTTGACGATAACTCCACAAATATTGAAGTACTAAGGGGGCATTTGCAAAGCTGGGAGGTAGAGGTGGCCGAAGCAGACAGCGGGCCCGCAGCACTTGCGCTCTTGGATCGCACAGCCAAAGCTGGGGTCCATTTCCCTATAGCAATACTTGATATGCAGATGCCGGATATGGATGGTGCATCACTAGGTAAAGTCATCCGTGAAGATACCCGCTACGATGCCATGCGGTTAGTCATGATGACATCCATCGTTCACACTGGAGATGTGGATAATTTCGCTGAACTCGGCTTTTCTGCTTATCTTACAAAGCCTATTCGATCACTAGCGCTACACGATGCCTTGAGCTTAGTTATCGCTGGTGGCGAAGCATTGGATTCGGTGAAGCCTTTGTTGACGGAGCAAATGGTCAGTCAATTGCACAAAAATGATGGAAAGATACTTATTGTAGATGACAATGGCATCAATCAAGAGGTAGCTCTAGGGCTAATTGAAGGGTTGGGGTATACAGGTGATGTAGCAAACGATGGTCTGGAAGCTATTAGCATGTTAGAAAACCAGGTCAACCTTGTGCCATATGATTTGGTACTGATGGATTGCCAAATGCCCGTGTTAGATGGTTATGAGGCTACTGACCGTATTCGTTCACTCGAAAGCAGTGATCAGATTACAAATATACCTATAATCGCCATGACCGCTAACGTAATGAAGAGTGATCAGGAAAAGTGCTTCCATGCAGGTATGAACGATTTTATTGCAAAACCCATCGACCCAGACGTGATGGCCGCAAAATTAGGGCAGTGGATAAAAAAAACGGGGATAAATGGCCGAACGAGAAAATGTGTACCGACCAATGAGAGCAGTCAAAACACAAACGACGAGAATTGCATTGAAGCAGTTACATGGGATAAGGATGCTCTTTCTAAGCGTGTGAGAGGTAAACCACATAGGATTGCCGAAATTGTAAGAATGTTTCTAGAGAGTGCACCCGAAAGGGTTAGCAGTATGCTACAGTTTATTGTGGAAGGAGAGGCTAAAGAAGCATCTGCTATTGGGCATGAAATCAAAGGGTTCGCAGGCAATTTGGGCGCAATAAAGGTCCAGAAACTCGCCGCGGAGATTGAGATTGCAGGTAAGGAAGGCGATTTAGAAAAATTAGAAATGCTGTCTTTAGAAATGGAAAAGTCATTTGCTTGCTTAACCGTAGCTCTGAAGCAGGGAATGATTACGAATAATAGTTGAAAACAAAAATAAGACGATCGGTACTCAAGTTGCCTTGGTTATGGTAGTAAAAGTACGTTATCTTTGACCCTCTCCAGCGCCCTATAAAATTTGAAGAGATTTAATCACTGACTCGAACGTCCTGTATGGGCGAGAAGGAGTCACCTTGCGAGAACGATTTACCATCATTCAAGTAAGCAGTGATTTAGTACATTAGTATTTTTGTGACTATTAACAATGTCAGTTTATACGGTCTATTTTGGCTCAAAACACTGAGAAATTGGCTCTATTTAGTATAAATAGTATAGTTTTACCCACTACCTATAAGACGGGAAAACCTCCTAAGACGCCAACAATTGGTTAACTATTTGAAATTATTTCCAAATTACAGATGATCGCTGGAACCGCCATAATGGTTCTATTTAAGTCAATAGCGGGTCCAGGTTGAGTAGAACGACCAGATCACTCGGGGCGCTTCCCCTTCTAAGGAAACCTCAAAATGGCCTATAACTGGAGTGACACAAAAATATTCTACCTGCGTTAAATTCTATTCAAACTAGCCAGCAAAATAATATCCTAGTAGTTTTGATAAAAAATTCATAACCCTCTGAACTCCACATGTAAATTGTCAATATAGAGTAGAATGTTTACTGTTGATGCTGCTGCTGAAAACGATGCAATTCTTCATTCAATAGCCGGTACTGTTTTTCAAACTGCAACCATAAATCAGGCAGCGCATCAATATTTTCCTGTTTGCTGGCTTGCTCTATTTTCCCCGCTAGTGCCTGCAAACCAATGCCGCTTAAATTCCCCGCAACGCCTTTAATGGTATGAGTCAACTCCGTGACAGCGCTGGCCTCTTTTTCCTCGATAGCCCGCTGTAACGCTTCAACTTGACCCGGCATATTCTCTATAAACAAGTCGATCAATTTCAATAAAAATTGTGTTTTTCCTCTGGCACGCTTTATAGCCGATTCTTCATCCCACACGAGTAGATCAGTCGTTGAGGCGGAGGCTTTTTTAACCTCCCGTTCGGATAAGGCGCCGATGTTTTTGGTTTCTTTTAACCATTTATTCAGCATCGCCTCTACAGCATCGGGGTCGACGGGTTTGCTCAAGTAATCATTCATCCCCGCTTCAAGACACTTTTCTTTGTCACCTTTCATGGCATTGGCGGTCATGGCAATAATTGGGATAGTTTGGTTGTGCTCGCCTGCATTACCGGCTCGAATGGCTTGGCTGGCTTCATAACCATCCATCTCAGGCATTTGGCAATCCATTAACACTAAGGTGTAGGGTTGATCGTCCGGGGCGTCTTTCAATGCCTGCAATACATCTAGACCATCGGCGGCAATATCGGCACTTAGGCCGATACCTTCCAGCAATCCCAAAGCCACTTCCTGATTGATGCGGTTATCTTCTGCCAGCAAAAGCCGGCTATTAACGGGCCATGTAGCGGCCTGTACCGAGGTAGGTTCTGAATGGCGGTTTTGGATTGATTGCAAGTAGTGGTGTGTCACCAATGGGCTGGCCTGCTGTAGGGAATCGCCGCCTTCAGCAACCACCGCTAAGACATCAAACAAATCTGATGTGGTTGCCGGTTTAGGGAAGTAAGCATCAAAGCCCAAATCGGTAAAAAATTGGGCATCACCAGGGTCGCTCATCAATGTCATCATCACCAGTTTTACGGCGCTAAAACGTGCATCTGCTTTGATCGCCTCGCCTAGCATCGCGCCGTTCATACCCGGCATTTGCATATCAAGGAAGGCGACATCGAACATGGGCATCTTTTGTTCCGCGCGCTGTTGCAAAATGTTCATTGCCGAAGGGCCATCTTCTGCTTCGGTAACGTTTGCCCCCCAATGGCTTAGTTGGCGGGTTAATACTTCTCTGTTGGTCTTGTTATCATCCACTATCAACAGTTTAAGCTTGCTGTCGTGCATCCTAGGCACGACAAGTGTTGATTGTTCGCATGTCTGGAGCGTTAAGGTAAATCCGAAGCAGGAGCCTTGCCCAGCCTCACTGGACACGCTAATGGAACCGCCCATAAGCTCACAAAGCTGTTTAACGATTGATAACCCCAGCCCTGTTCCACCAAATTCGCGGGTTGTGGAGGCATCTGCCTGGGTAAAAGCTTCGAATAAGGTAGCCTGTTTTTCTTCTGGGATGCCGATGCCGGTATCTTTTATTGAGCAATAAAAGATGAGATTGTCATCATTAGCAGGCTTGAGTCTGGCAGAAATGACTATTTCACCTTCACGGGTAAATTTAATGGCGTTACCAGCGATATTAGTGAGAATTTGACGCAGCCTGCTAGGGTCACCTTTAACCTTGGATTGTTCAATTTGCGTCACATCCAGCACTACTTCCAACCCCTTATCCTGAGCTTGTAATGCCATGGTTTCTGCAAATTCACCAAGTAAATTTCGAAGGTTAAAATCTATGAGCTCAAGCTCAAGTTTCCCCGCGTCTATTTTAGAAAAGTCCAAAATGTCGTTGATTAATGTCAGTAGTGATTTTGCACTGGACTGAGCGATTGACGTCTTGTGGCGCTGTTTCTCTGTGAGATTTTCTTTGAGTAGCAAACCCAGCATGCCCAGTACGCCGTTCATGGGGGTCCGTATTTCGTGGCTCATGCTGGCGAGGAATTCACTCTTCGCTTGAGCAGCTACTTCTGCGGCTTGCTTAGCGTCTATTAAAGTTGATTCGTATGCCCTTCTTTCTGTAATGTCCTGATGGGTGCCAATCATGCGTTTAGGGCGCCCATCATCGAACCACTCAACCACCTTTCCTGTATCCAGCACCCATACCCAATGACCTTGCTTGTGTTTCATTCGGGCCTCAAGGGTATATTGATCTGTCTCACCGCACCAATGCTGCTCCAGCAGCTTGCCAGACTGTTCCAGATCATCCGCGTGTGCATTATCTACCCAAGTATTAATATCAACAGGAGCAAGCTCTTCAAGAGTATAACCAATGATTTCAGCCCAGCGCTGGTTGAAAACAACGTCACCTGTTTGGACTTGCCAATCCCAGATACCAACATTGGTGTGTTTAATAACCAATTCCAACTGATCATGATTCCGCGCCAATGTCCCCTCAATTAATTTGCGCTCGGTAATATCAGTTCGTATGGCAATATAACTTTCGGGTTTGTTATTGCGGTTCATGAAGGGGACGATGGTGGTGTCTACCCAGTACAGACGACCCCCTTTGGCCTTATTGCATATTTCTGCATGCCAGACATTACCCTTGGAAACAGTGCGATACATGCCCGTCCAAAATCCAACATCATGATGATCGGCTTTAAGCAGGCGATGATTTTGGCCTATCAGCTCATTTTCGCTATAACCGCTGATTTCACAGAATTTTTTGTTGGCAAAGGTGATGTTGCCGCTTACATCGGTAATGGCGACGATGGCGTGTTGGTCTAGGGCAAATTTTTGTTCTGAAAGTTGAGCCAGAGCGTTTTTGATTTTGTCGTTACTTTGTTTAAGAGCCCTTTCCTGCTCGCGGTTACAATCTTGCTGCTCACGCAGTTGTCTTTCCGATTGCTTGAGAGCCTTGAATGGATCGACAAAGAATTTTTTACCCAGAAGGAAAAGGAAGATAAAGGTAATCAGTAAACTGCCGATTATGCCCAGGTAGGTTTGTTCAAGCACATGGTTTACCTTAGATACCAGTCGTTGAGCGTCGACATAATAGTTAACGGTTAACCCACTTTCGCCGATTGGACGCAACTGGATCTGACGATAATCAACACGCTCATCCCGTAAGTCGAGGTCAATATATTCGCCCTTGATATGAATGGCGCTCTCAGAGAGCAGCGACGGCACAAGTTCATTAAGGCTGTCCTGGAAATTTACCTGGATCACTCCTTCGCTGAGACCGTTGTACTCTACTGGCACGGCAACGGTAAAGTGCCAGCCCGCCTCACCTTGATAGACCTTTATCACTGAGCTTCGCTCCCCCCCGATAATTTGTTGGAACCAGCGTTCGTCTTCCAAGCCGGTTTCCAGGGGGGCATCCGTAGTCTGATGGACAGGCTCGCCGATAACATTGAGTAGATAGAGTTGTTCGACCTTGCCAAAAATACGGTAGGCATCAAGATAATCATGTAGATTATCTTGCGAAGCCAGAGTACCCATGACTGCGGTAGCAAGAAGGGGCTGTTGTGACAGGTCTTGTAACAATTGCACTCGGTCGTCTAAGTAAGTGCCCAGTACTTTGGAGGTGAAATCGCTCTGTGATTCGCTGGAACGCTGCTGAAATTCGATAGTACTACTGCGAATGTTTTTACCAATCAAGAAATAGCTTGATACTAGAGCTATCACAAGGGCTAAGCCTATGAAAATATAAAACAGGCTGGCAGTTGAGACTACGCCCTTTTGTTTGCGTGACAACAGGATTTGATTCCGCATTTTCTAACTTAAGCCTATTGGTCCACCAACTGGATAACGCCACCGGGGGTAAATGTCGCCATACAATGATCGGACAACCCCAATGCTTCATGTGCATCTGGATGATCGGGACTATACGCTTTAAAGGGTTGCTGATAGGTCTTTACCAATCCCTGTATCGGTTTGTCGAGTTGCTCTAGCTTGTCCCTTAGTCGCCTCCGATTACTGGCCATATCATCGGTTAGTTCTATAGATTGCAAGGCATTAATGAGCAAACGACCTAGGTCATAAGCATGAATGAACCCGGTTGGCGCTTGTAGAGGCGAAGGGGTACCTAAAACATCGGGAAACAATCGTTGAGCTCGCTTAAACGCTGCTTGGCTGAAACCTGTCTTGGGAGAAGTGACAAAGGAGAAGCAGCTCTGAACAAAAGTCAGGTCTAGTTTTGACAGGACTTCTGGTCCCAGCTGTTCGGCAAAATCGCCCCCTGTGATACCCCAATGAGATAACACCGGCAAATTGAAACTATCCAATTCTGAAATTGCATTCATAAACACTGCGCCTTCAACGGCATTGCCGACAAATAACAGGCAGTCGCTGCCGGAATTTGCAATATCGCGCAATATGATTTTGGCCTCAGATGGCCTGGTATTCCAGTTATACCAGGTTACCGTTGGGGTTACCGATTTGTTCGATTTAAAATAACCGGTCATGCTTGCAAAATTTGACTTGCCCCATCCAGTATCCTCTAGCAATAAATGTGGCAACTTACAGCTCTTGGCACGAACAGCAAATTCACTTATGCGAAGACCTGCCTTCGTATCGTCAACCGAAAGGCGGAATACCCAATTCGTACCATCCGCATAGCGTGTTATCGGGCCACCAGCCGCCCAAGGCACCATCAGTAAAATTTCATTTTCATTGATGTACTGGCGAAATTTTATATAGGGCGGAGAGTGCAGCCCACCTAGAATAAATAGGGCCTGTGGATCCTTAAGATACTGCTGCATTGTTCGTTTGCTGCGCACCACGTTACCGTGATGGTTCTTTTTAACCAGTTCGAATCGGTAACCGTTCACCTCGTTATTCACCTCATCCAGCGCCGTGAGAAAGCCCATTCTCATGGACTCAGCCGACTCGGAATGAGCGCTATAATCGGAGTCGTGATATATCCGCAACACCTTATCATTAGCCGTCGCAATAGTGGAAAGGCTCAGTAGAAAACCGAAACCCAGCCAAAACAGTATCTTTAGCATTTTTTCACCTCTTCCTGAGTTCTGGCTTTCAATTTAAAAGGGTAGGAACCAACCACCTACGCCGAAGCAATCGCCCATACCTCAGCGTCTTGATAGTAAGAAAAACTCAATAGATTCAAAAAGTATAATCCAAAAGGCTCAAAAATCTATCAACAGCACATCATGGAAATGAATTTTCCGCCGCCCAATTGCCTTATATATAACTAAAAGGCTAGTGGTCAAAATATAGTAATAGTTAACTCATTGATTTATCGTTACTTATACCCAGCTCTAGCCCAGTTATCTATGAAACTTATCTTAATGGTCATATAATGCACTATTTGAACAAGGCAATATTCGTAAAAAGGAGTGAGATTACCCCCATGATTTATTTGATTCATCCCGATATTAAGTCGTATAAGTCCTTTGTGATAAACAGTGAAGAAGCTCGAAGTAAGCTTGGTCAGGAAACTATGTTTCATTTTGATCCACGACCGAAACCTTATAGCGATATCTGGCAACCGCTTGAGATAGAATTTGATTCCCTCTCAAGCGCTAAGAAAGTAGTAATGCCGGATATCACGACAAGAAATGGACGCTTGTTTCTAAATCAGCACGCTTATGATGCCCTTCATACAGTGCTGGATGCCCATGGAGAGTTCCTTCCCATTACCCACAAAGATGGCGATGGATATTTGTTTAATGTTCTTGAAGATGCCAACACTAATGGCGCACTGGACACAAAGCTTAGTACCTGCGATGAATATGGTGATGTGCAATCAGTGGTATTTCACGAGGACAAGCTGAAAGGAGCATCGGTTGTGCGAACGGCGTTTGACAACTATCAAGGTGTTTATTGCAGTGATAGATTCAAGATATTGGTAGAAGGTACGGGATTGAGTGGCGTAATATTTAGTGCCGACCTTGGTACAATATACCCGCCGGATGCTACAGCAGGTAGCCCAGCTAAACATTGAAGGCTGCGGTTACCTCTGGCTAAATTAGGCCAGAGGTAACCTATAAGCTCATTATTCCACGTCGACTAGAACTTCGCCTATTTGAACTGCCGGCGTAGTAGGTGTAGATGGCTCATCGATGATGTATTTAATGACCATTTCTTTAACTTTATCATCGTAATCCTCCTCCGCTTGTGCGTTGCCGCTTTTGCCATTTTCCTTCTCGAAGACTTTATTATAAGCATCTAGGCCAAACCCTTTTTCTAACATGACATTCGTTGAACGCAAAGACCCTTCGACCCAACCTTGATAATCGGAATAGGCTTCATTACAGGTAAATATCGCGTGTTCGTCCCCAAAAGGTTGTGCTAATTCTTTGATGACCTCTCTATCGTTCGCACCAATACCCCATTGATGAACACCGTAACCAAATTGCTCACTGGCTTTAATATCAAATGTCGTGCTGCCTTGCCAGATCCTTGCTGACGTGAATACCGGTTCCGGGATATAGCTAGTGTTGAAGATCTCTTTAAAAAAGGTGGATGCTTGTTTGACGACGGATTTTGATGCTGCGAAAATGGTCTGTGGCTTGGTATTATTCGCTTCCTTTTGCATATCAGAACTAAATTCTTGTCCGGTATTTTGTAGTGCACTCCAGAAATTGATATTCATATAATCACAATAGATCGTTAATGCCGCTGGTTTATCGTATTTACTGTGATTAATAGCGTCGATTTTTTCCTGTTGTTCGTCTGTAAAGCTAATACCATATTTTTGGGCTAGACGTTGTGCTTCCAATGCCGCTGTTAGCTCATCGTCTAAGCTATAAAACGGGTAGATAGAACCCGTTGGGAGGTCAGAAAAATTAGGGCCAAATTCAACTGTTGGATAGGCGGTTTGGTCTTGATCCCACCATGCCTTATCATAATATAGATTGATTTTGAGTAAGGGTTGATTAGTTGTCGTCGAAAGGGTATCCCATAAATTGCTGCTTTGGTCCTCTTCAAGACGGTTAAATACATTGGCTTTTACAAAAAGCTTCTCCAATGCCAGGCGTGGTAACGCTAAAATAATCTTATTCGCTTCAATGACACTATCAGTCGTGGCCCCTTGAATATTGGTTTGGCGATAGAATAGTTTGTATTTCTTCGAGGCATTAGGGTCATCGTTAAATTCTATATTTTCCAGTCGTGTTTTAAGAAATATCTTTTCACTCCCTATCTGCTTAACTAGGGCATTTGGAAGTGTACTAAAACCATCTTTTAGGGTTTTAAATTGAGGGTCAGAAGGAAAGTCTTTTAGTAGCTGGAAGGCTTCGCCTGCATTCATGCGCGACAGAAAGGTGCCGTTAAATCCGCTAAGACGATAGAGTAAGGTTACGCTTTCATTGCTATACCCCATATCCATAAATATGTCCCATAGAGACCATTTATTTAGCCCTGTCCCCTGCCATAAACAATCGAGTCGAAGCGCTTGCCAATATTCTGGAGTTAGATTGTTGACATCCCATTTTTTGGTGAATTCAGGGTTGGCAGCAAGAATACGGTTATACACCGTATCTATCATTGTACTGGGATTAATATCTTTTTCAGAGGATTTCAGGTTGTAGAGCTCTGACCAAATTGCATAATTGTTCGCTTCTGATTCAGTAACATTGAAGCTTTCGCCACGAAAATAGCGACGATTATTTCCACCGCTATTCATTGGAAAAGGCACTATGTCATCGGTGATCCCTAATTTGCAAAATAGGGCCATCAAATTGTCCATATATTCAAAGGTGAAACGCATGCCGCCCTCTTCTTCTTTGACGGTGTTGCCATCTTTGAAATGTACCAAATCTGAATCCAGGCGACCTCCAGTACGATTGGCTCCATCAATAATAACCAAGTCTGAATTGTTAGCTTCATTTATAAGGCGCCAACTCGCGAATAAACCAGCCATACCCGCGCCTACAACCACAACATCGGCACTTGTTGGAATCTCAGTATTGCAATCTGCTTTGTGATATAGATGGGGCATATCTTAATCCTTTTAATTGGTCAAAGTATGATTCGTGACGAGCTGCGAATAAGAACGTAAATTCTTATCCAATAGAGGTGGTAACACTTTGTGAATTAAATGTAGTAGATCGTGATGTAAAAAATATTACATCGCATTACATGGATAGATGAGAGGCAGTGGGGATTGTTAACGAATGCTAGAGGTCGTGTGAATTTTAACCTTTAAGTAGGCTTCATATTTTGTGTAGATTGACTCCAGGGTTCCATTGCGTTTTATTTCACGTATGGCTTCATTGGCTTTGTCCCGGATGCCTTTGTCTTTAAACGCTATATGGGTATATACATCTGGCCAAAGTCGGTGTATTTCAAAATCATCCGCATCCATCTGAAGTCTTTTTTTATACACTAAGGCTTTGATATCATTTAAAAAAATATGTATATCACCAATGCGCACGTCCTTTTTTCCGGTTGCCATCAGTCGTGTGGTTTCATCTGGATGTGCATATTCAGAATATTGGGGATTAATAGATGCCATTTTTTTGTATTCTTCACCCAATAAATCCGTAGCGCCTTGGTAGGCTGCAATGGATCGACTCTTTAAATCTGATACCTGTTTGATGACAAAGGCATTTTCTTTTCTTGTTACCGCTACGTCTGTGTAGCGAAATATAGGCTCAGACAAATAAGATATTGTATTGGAACCCGCAAATATATTACAGGCGGCATCGATCCGTGAGCTTGTATCTATATCTTTTAGCAGTCGGGTATTGCTCATAAAGATGAATTTCACGTCATATTCAGGCAATAGGGAAAATATAGCTTTGGTGATGTCTAGAAATAAACCACTCTCCCCTTCCTCAATAAAAAAGGGTTCAAAATTTCCTACCCCTACCCGTAATTCCTGTTTAGCAGATAAGAACGGCGAAACAGTCAGGAGCAGTATTAGCGGGATATATTTCGTTAGGTTATACATAGGCTGTGTTGAAAAGTGATGGGTGAGCGTAGCCCCAAAGAGACTATGTAAATAAGTGTAGAACAGACAAAGGGTAAGAGCCTTAATTTTTGGTCGCACTTGGACTCAAAGAACTGCCCCTATGCTGTGGAGCAGTAACAAGATGATCTTTTAAGCTTAAGCGTTCTTTGCCCCCATTCTGCTACGGATTTATTCTAATCATTCGCGCGACAAAAATAGGTGATTATTATGTCCATGGCCCCAAGAATTGAAGCCCATCTCGATAGGGTTGGCGTTAACTATTCGATACTATCTCATCCCCATTCACAAACAAGCCTACAGAGTGCTCGCGTGGCTCGAGTGCCCGCAAGTCAGCTGGCAAAAGCTGTGATAACCCACGATGGTGATAATTACAGGCTCTGTGTTATGCCCTCCACCCATCGCTTGGTGATGTCATTACTTAATGAGCATATGGGAGGTGACTTTCGTCTCGTGGAGGAAAAAGAACTTGAGAGACTATTTGATGATTGTGAAAAGGGTGCCGTGCCAGCATTAGGCCAGGTTTATGGTATGCCTGTCGTTTGGGACCATAGTTTGGGTGGGATGGATGAAATCTACTTTGAAAGTGGTGATCACGAGACGCTGATTCACATCGATCAAGGCGCATTTATGGAGTTGATGGGGTTACAAGAGCATAGTGTGATCAGCTGTTTGCCTGATGGATCGAAGCCAAGGAAGGGGTTGGTTCATTAGAGTAACGTGGGTTTAGAATAGCCGTGAATTGTACTGGCCCCTTTATAATCCCTAGGGGGCCAGTACGTTGGAACAACGGTGTTATTGAGTATTGGCTGTTATTCCAATGCCTGCAGAATCAGACGCATCAATGTTCTGCGGGGTGATAACCAGCGTTTCTTCTCCGATGGTGATGTCGGCCATTAAAGGCAGTGGAATCTGAGCTAAACCGAGGTTGAGTTGCTCAACCACTATGGTGGAAAGAATATACTGGGCCAGCAAATTGTTACCACCAACCCCATTCAACGATATCGTGGGTGTCAACAAGGCGATCTTAAGGTGACCCTCTTCCATCTCTAAATTAACGGGTATGTCTGCGCTAAGCTCAATATCTTGAACTTCACTCCATTCATCAGTATTGGATTTTTCTTGTGTAACGATGTGAAAGTGATTAATGATCAGGTAAGGCACTTTGTTAACACTACCTCTAAATGCCAACTCAAAAGGTGACGCTGGCTCATTCAATACGCGATGAGTAGCGGTTTCTTCAGTAGCTGTGATGATAGCATTGTTTTCAATAACCAACGGCAATTTAACATGTGATATGCCTGATTCATAAAGTGCTAGCATTGCCTGGTTGATGAAGTTTGTTGCGGCAACAATGGCGATCTCAGAATCATCATTTGCAACATCAGGGATAGTGTTTGGAGTGAACGAAAACCCTAATGCTTTGGCAGCAATATCTGGCGCAGGCCCAAGATTTTCAGGGATAGATTGTTGATCTGGCAAAAAGTGATCATTGACCCAAATAACTTCCGGGCTTCCAAAGTCCGACGCTGTATCGATATCACCAGGACTTACATCCGCCGCTTCTGCACCAACCCGTGCGTTTAAAGATAGAAGCAGGCTGTTTGCGTCGTTAATCACATCAATGTCTGATACTTCAAAAAGCGTGCTCAATTGAGCGCCGCTGGATATCCCAGCAGCAATATTGATACGAATCTCGCTAATCATGCTGTCTACGATGATATCTGCTAGAGGTGGTAACAGCTGACCAAAAATCAGATCAAATATAAGGTTCTTAGCACCTTCAATACCTGCTGTGATACTGTCTACAACAGCTTGCGCTAGTCCAAAACCAAATAAGTTAAAGGCACTAGGTAATGAAACGTCAATACTAAAATCAGAGTCCAGGTCTCCCAGGCCAATGGCATTAATTGAGACGATGGTTGCATCGGTCGCACCGTCATGTGCACTGATAGCAACATCGGCTGAAGCGCGTAGCCTTGATATATCCGTATGGACGGTAAAGTTTCCATCCAGTGGATCTAGTAGTGATGATAACCCCAATACATTTAGCATCGTAGTGGCAACATCGGTGAGCCCGAATACATAAGATCGAATTTGGATACCCAGGTGTGTGTCTAAGACTTCGCCATCAAAAGTTATCCCCTCCCAATCGCCAAAAGCCCAATCATGACCTTCAGCAACGTCTAGACGGTCGATATTAAGTTCACGTACATCAACATCAACAAGTGAAGCTTCAAGCTCTAGGAGTCGAATATCTACGGGTCCAACACCGACTTCTGGTGTGCAGATTTGAGGCGTACAGATACCAAAGGTACAGACCTTTGGGGTACAGACCTGAGGTACCAACACAACTCTTGGGAAGTGGATGCCAACTTCTTCGCGAAATAATGTGGAAGCACCTGATTGCGCGAGCGCGACATTGAGGTCCATGCCTGCAACGGCTTCTTGTGCTATCGGTAACATGTCGTGAATCGCGCTTTCGTCGATTCGTACTTTGATGGCATCGTCAACTATGTGATTTCTATCAGAATAAAATACTTCTGACTGACGTCCATCCATATCCAACGCAACTAGGTGATAGGTATCACTGTTACTTACTTGGACGCTAAATTCATCATTCCCATCAATAGAAGCGACTTCGCCATTAATGGTTAGGTCACTTGCACCGGAGGGATCGGACAACTGGCCACGGATAGTTACCAATCCGTCTGATTCAACCTCATAAATGGAGATTCTGGGACCTTCAGTATCCATAAAGAAGTTACGTCGGGGACCAAATTTTCCAGGCTCCACTGACAACACGTTGTCGCCTTGATTTAGCAAGCCGTCTACGACGGAACCTGACGCGCTAAAGTAGCCGTCTTCATCGGAAAAATATTCTGTGATATCAACGCCATTTAACATGACTACGGTTGGTGGTGCGCTGACGTAGGAGATTTTGAGTGTATCGGGCAAAGAGTCAAGGTAACGTTGGTTCTGCTCAGGGAGCTCAATAGTATAATCACTACCTCCACAACCGAGCAGTGCAGTGATTGTGAGTATCGCAAGGAAGAACAGGTTTATTGGTTTTTTTATCATAATGATGAGCTTCTTCTTGGCTGTTGATTGTTATTTGACCGGGTCCATTATACTTATTATGCTTATTAAAAGAAGTTCTAGGAATATCCAGATCGGCACTTGTTGTTGTCATTTCGAGTACTACCCTGTTTTGAGGATTAATTTCCTATATATTGTGTGAAATATCCCCTTTACGTAAAATACGTATTAAAACAACGAATTATTGGTTTATATGGCGAATCAAGACCTTCAAAGACCCAGTGAGCTCCTCACCGAATCCAGTGGTACCTATGGGGGCTTGGCCGCAGCACTTGCTCAAGCATTAAAACTGTATGGGCTTGATTACAAGCCATTTTTTGTCAACAACGGATTGGCCGCAGATGTTGAGCAGTGTTTCAATTGTCGAATTTCTAAAGAAAGGATTATTCGCCTGATACAAAATTGCGTTTCTGTCACTGGGGATGACGCTTTTCCTCTTGTCGTTGGTAAGCAGATCCAGCCAACGATGCTGCATTATATTGGTATATCGAGTTTAGCGAGTGAATGCCTGTCTGATATTTTGGATAGACTACATCGCTTTCAGAGTTTAGTTTCAGATGATTTTATGGTGGTTGCGCAGCGTGGAGACACCACGACAAAGATTCTGGTGAGGGAGAACGTTGATACTAACTTAGGGAATCATGGGTCGACTCTACTTGTAAAAGATTCCATCTTAGCGACAGCGTTGCGCTCCATTCGAATTGTCCTAGACCCAGAATTTGTGCCTGAAGCCGTTCTTACTGAGCGTAATCCATTGGATGCGGTAAAGACTCAATACCTTCAATACTTTGGTTGCCCCATTCAATATGAAGCAGATTGTGTCGCCTTGGTAATATCGAACAAAGACATGGATGCAAAATTGCCAGGAGCAAACCCTGAACTCGCCAGATTTTATGACAATGCGTCTTTAGGTCAGCTGGCTGATTTAAAGAATGATAATCTCACCATAAAAGTCGAATTCTTGATTATCTCTCATCTTGAGCGCGGAGCGGTTTCAAAAGAATTTATTGCTGATCTATTACATATGTCGCCAAGAAACTTGCAAAAGAAGCTCGAAAAGGAAAAGACATCCTTCAAAGAAATATTTGAGAGCGTAAGGTGTAGACTTGCCATAATGTTACTAAAAAACGAGTCAAAGACTGTAGGGGCTGTTGCTGTATTTTTGGGCTACAGCAACACTGCCAATTTCTCTCGTGCCTTTAAAAAATGGACGGGGACTAGCCCAGCAAATTATCTCAGTATGCGTTAGCAAATGGTGGCCTATCCGGTAACGCCACGTCCAAATATCTCCCTTGCAACTGCCCATCGTTGTACTTCGTTGGCACCTTCATATATTTCGCCAATTTTTGCATCCCGATAGATCGCTTCTAGCGGCCAATCAACATTATCAGATGTCATTGTTCTAGCAAAGCCGTAACCACCGCAAGCCTGGATGGCATCACGGGACATGTTTACCGCGACCTCACTACCCGAAACTTTCGCCATTGCCATTAACGGCAAGGATGGTTCGCCCTTGTCATGAATCATCGCAGCTTTTTGGTATAAATTTCTCGCGTTCTCGATCGCGATTGCGTGATCGGCATAAGTAAATTGCCAATGCTGAAAGGCCGCGATAGGTTTTCCAAACACCTCTCGTTCGCAAATATAATTTGCTGAGAAATCGAATGCCCGTTGCGCCATGCCGACGCCTAGCGCAGCGATACCCGCCCTACCTATCATTAGTGAGCCAAGTGCAACGCGCAGCCCTGCACCCTCCTCTCCGACCCGGTTGGCCTCTGGTACAAAGACATTAGAGAGTTCAATGTCCGCAGTGAGTTGAGCGTGATTACCCATTTTTAAATCTGGATCAAATACCTTTACGCCTTCACTGTGCATGTCGACTATAAGCATGGTCAGTGTATTGCCTGTCTTGCATAACAGCAATACAATGTCTCCAGCAACAGAGTTTGTTATCCAACGTTTTCTTCCATTAACAACATACCCTCCTTCCACTCTTTTGGCGGTAGTTTGCATAGCTGATACTGAAAGGTCGGTACTTGTATCAGGTTCACTGGTGGCAAAACAGCAGACAATTTCGCCCTTTATGAGCGGTGGTATATATGCCTGTCGAATCTTATCTGAGGCATTATTTAAGGTTTGCCCGCAGAGGATTGCTTGGCCGTCATAAAATGCCGATGCAGCGCCTGGCGAGTAGTACCCTAACTCCTCCATTACGAGCAACGTAGCAAGGGTGGGATAACGTAAACCACGACCACCTACATCAGTAGAAAACGGTATTTCATATAACCCTGCGTTGGCAATAGCTTGAACTACGTCATGTCGAAACCCTTCTCTCTTTTCAGGTGTCGTATTAAGGCCATGGGCTAGAGGTTTTAATACGTTGTCAGCAAATCTTCTAGCTTCCTCTCTTACGGCAAGTGCTTCAGCGGGTAGCCAAAGGTCGTTAGAGAGGCCTGTGGCGTAGCGTTTAGGTTGGCTCATCATGGTTCCCTGTTGTCGATAATCAATAGTCGTCACAATGTACCAATTGACTTTGTTGAGCGAAAGCGGCATATATGACACATACCATTCATGTAGGGCCTAACTGGAGAGGGGCATGGTTAACGTTGCAATGCTTGCTTACGACGGATGCTTGTTCTCTAGCGTAGAGCTACTTGCCGATGCGTTTAGCATTAGTAATCTTTGGCATATAAAACTAAAACGTGAAAGGAAAACCCTTTATTACCAATAGCGGAATACGTGTGGAGCCGGACGGGGCTTTGGAGGACCTTAAGGATGCCGATGTTATACTCATTGCCCCCTATTTATTTGGAGCACATCGTTACCCTGAAGCTATCCCAGAGCTTGTTCCTTTGCTCATTCATCAACATAAACAAAAAGTGCGTATCGGCGCGGTGTGCACCGCAGCCTTTATACTCGCACAAACTGGGTTGTTAGATGGAAGAATTGCCACTACCAATTGGCAAGTTTCCAAAACGTTTATACAAACATTTCCCAATGTTTTAGTAAAACCAGACAGAATTCTGACAGAAGATAATGGATTGATTTGTACTGGTGCGGCCACCTCTCAATATCATTTAGCGCTACATATTATTGAGCGCTTTGGTTCTAAAGCGTTGGTGCGTGCTTGTTCAAAAGTGTTTTTGGTAGATCCATGCCGGGTGTCGCAAACACCTTATATTATTGCCAGCTTCAAGAAGAATCACGGTGACGATAAAATCGCTGAAGCTCAACGCTGGATGGAAACATCGTACCAAGATACACTGACAATTGACGCTATTGCGGAGCGTGTCGGCTTGAGTTCAAGGCATTTTAAACGAAGGTTTAAAATGGCAACGGATGAAACCCCGATTGCCTATCTACACCAAATTCGTATTGAAGTTGCAAAGCAAAAGTTAGAAGGCACTCGGAAAAATATTGACGAAATTACCCATTTAGTCGGTTATGAGGATAGTGGTACGTTTAGGCGATTGTTCAAACGCATAACCTCACTATCCCCCAGAGAGTACAGAGACAGATTTAGTACGCTATAACCTAGTTCTGTTATTGGTATCTATTTTTGAAATACAGTATCTTCTAAGAAAGGCTTGTTTTCTTGAAGAATATAATTCAATAACCTTAACATATCCTTGTTGGTTTCATTGTCAACAAAATCGACAACGAGTGCTTTTTTATAGACATTATTGATATGGGTTTTAATATTTTCCAGGTAATATTCGTACCGGTTCTACCAATAGTGGACCAATCAACAGCCTCTGAACCAATAAACCCCTCTTTTACCTCCTCCGGCCAAGCGGGAAAATACCCAACGTATTCTGGTCTTTTTAAGGCAATGTGTTGCGACCTTAACCATGGGTAGTATTCGACAACTAAGTCGATACCTCGGCGCTTTAGCAAGGCTCTTAATCTTTCAACGGAATCCCCTTGGGTTGCACTTTGTGAGAAGTAGCAAAGTGGACAATAACAAAAATCGAAATTTTAATTTGGCCTGAGTAGGAGAAATACGCAAGACCATACCCTCCAATACGTGATCTTAGATGTGGAGCTAACCAATTGTCTTATGGAGTATAGGGCAGAAAAGCAATCCGTGCATTGACTCATGAATGAGGATGTAGGGTTTTACCTGGGGGTTCTGGGGATATAGCCTCCACCACAATATTTCAAGTTGTTCACAGTACATTCTTCTTAAATGTTATAAATTTTCTGGCGAAATTTCCTTTGCCAACCTAAAACCAAACGTACCCCAACCATTAACATTTTTTCGATGCTCAACTCTTGAGGATAACTGGATATCAAACTCTCCGCTTGCCCAGCATCCTCCTTTAAGAACCTTCAATTCGTACTCGTCGTGAAGACCGTTGAATCCGGGGACTGTGCGGCCACCATCAGAAACCCATTCCCAAACATTACCAAGCATTTCATGGCAGCCCCATTCATTCGGTGGAAAACTGCCTGTAGTTAAGACACCATTGTTCTTTTTATCGTAATTGATAACATCCCCCTTAAGTGCTATTTTTCTCGGGTAATGATAGCTGCCTGAGGTTCCTGCTCTTGCTGCATATTCCCACTCCAATTCAGTAGGTAAACGGTAACGATTCCCTGTTACTATATTTAAGGCATCAATATATCGATGTACTTCAAACCAATTAACGCTAATCACTGGCTTTCCCAAAGAAAGATTGCTTGCCTCTGGTGGAGTGTAATCCATTAGTTCTTCCCAAGCAGACAACGTAACAGCAAATTTACCTATTTCAAAACTACCAACCCACAGACCAGAAAAATCTTCTCTGAAACCTACGTTCGGGACAGTCGGCATAATACCGCTGGGAATAGTAATCATATCTGGTATGTCGTGCATTATTTGTAATCCATGATACAAAGTACATAATATTTGTGAGTTAAGTGATCTTAGCTTCATGAGTCGATACGATAAATATATAAGAATTAGTTTTTATTTGTCGCCTGGAGAAATTGGTATCTGTTTGTAACAGATTAAAAGCCTTTCAGCCATGCGTTGAATCTTACGTTCAATGTCCCAGACACAAGACTTCCAGGCATCAATATGACGATCAGCCCCTTTGACATTGGTTTTTTCTAGCACTCTCTTGAATTCATAAAAATGCATATAACAATATTGGCCTGTACTGTTCGTTGCATAAGGGTGGCCATATAGACGATAAATCCAATACAAGGTATCGTTAATGCTTTCATTGGCGTGACTTAGAAATGTTTGTCTAAATGTTTTTCGATCCATACCGTATGACAGCTCGTAAAGTTTCGTTTCGAATTTGTTAAGATCAATGATCCAATGCCCTATTTCTTTCGTTTCGCATTGATCCGTTAGATTCTTGAACTGATTTATTAAAACGTGCTCCCCAGAGAAACATCGAAGGCTGATTAGCAAGGAAAATAGTAGGGCAAAAAATTGAAGAAACCGTATCTTGTAAGTGTGGGTTTGAATGGCAGCTAGGTCTGATCGAACTATGGTCTCGGTATAGATGTTAGCCGCGCCAAATGTGCATAGCGTCTTTCCTTGAATTTCTTCAGTAGACTTTATGCCGCCCATTAAAGATGCGCTTTTATGCTTAGTATCATTTCACTGAATGGTGTCATTTAGATATCAGGATCACGCAGTTACCTATTTATCCTTTTGGGTTTTACCATGGTCGTAAGACGGTGTGCGTCGATCGCCATCATACCGGCCATTTCCATAATTTGGCTTAGTATCGGGCTTTTGAAAATACTCAGTGACTGGATCTGATTCGCCGTAGCGTGGGTTTGATTCATATTGGCTGGTATTGTTGTAATCTTTGTTGTAACCGTTAGGGTTGGTTGTTGAGTAATCATCCGCAGTTACGTTGAATGAAAAGGTCACGAGTAATGTGGTGAGATAAATTTTCATAGATATTTTCCGTTATTCTTCTAGATTAAAAATTAGCGAAGACCACTGGAGTTATAAACTGGCATGGTAGGTCGGACTGGCGCTGTAGGTCCCCCGTTAAAGACTTCCATTTGTGCATCATATCCCTTTTTATCGTAGTAAAACTGTTTATCTCTTGATGGATCACGGTCCCAACCTCCTTTACCCTTGCCTCCAGCATTTGGGTTCCACTCGTAATAGACGCCGTCTCTACTGCAATCTCTTCCCAACTGACAAGCCGCATAAGAATTTGAGGCCAACGTGGTAATAATCACCAGAGCCAGTATTTCAATTAACTTCACAGTGCCTCTCCTTATGTGATTTATCTTGTACGATATTACTATCTCAAATAAACAATAATATTATCGCGTGGGACGTAATCAAAAATAGTATCATCAACTGTATACTCTATTGTGAAAACTGACAAATTATTGGTTATACCATATTGTCGATCTGGACAGGTTAACTGTTATTAGTACAGCGCCTTTTCAGGAGTGGTTCCCAGAAAAATTCTTGCCATGCTCGAAGAGGACCATTACCCGGAAGAATACCTGATATCTCTAGAAATCGGTCAAACTTAGAGGTATACGCTGCAAAGGGATGCTAGAGTCTAATCGAAGTGGGATACTGTATTGAACTAGGACTGGTAAATACATGAAGCCAACAGAATTCGCCTTCAGCTTCGTGGAGTTCACTTCGAATTAATCGCCGAAAAAAGAATGATGTGGTACCGAAGTGGAAGTCTAGGGCCTGAATTACTTATGCCATTGGGCGGCATTCCATATAACAAAAATGCATGTCAGGCCCTATCTAGTGTCGCTGAAGCACTCCATCGTCAACGCTAGGAGTTCGCCCATTCCAACATGACATCGGTGATTTTTGAAAGCGACTCATCATCAATAATATAAGGAGGCATAGTGTATAGGTATGATTCAAAAGGTCGCAACCAAACACCGCGTTCAATAGCAAAGGCCTGAGCATCCGCTAGCACTGATTTATCATGCACTTCAAATACGCCGGTGGCTCCTAATACTCGAGCTGCTTTGACTTTTTTGCTTTGAACAGGCAAAAGTGAATTTTTCAGGTGCGTTTCGATATGTTTAATGCGCTCTAAATAGCGGTCACGCTGGAATATCTCGATACTTTTTAGCCCAACGCTACAGGCTAGCGCATTCCCCATGAATGTTGGCCCGTGCATAAAGGCTTTGCTAGGGTCATCACTTAAAAAGGCGTTGAATATCTCGGTAGTCGAGAGCGTTGCGGAGTGACCTAGATAGCCAGCCGTTAGCCCCTTCCCTAGCACCATGATGTCTGGACAAATGTCCGCCTGTTCGCAGGCGAATAAGGTGCCAGTTCGTCCAAAGCCAGTGGCCACTTCATCCGCGATGAGCAATATTTCATATTTCTCGCAAAGAGTTTTCACTTGTTTAAGGTATTCGGGGGAATAGAGATTAAAACCACCTGCGGCTTGCATTAGAGGTTCTACAATGAGGGCTGCACAATGCTGATGCTCGCTGCGCATGAATGCTTCTATGGTATCCAGTTCCTGTTTTAGAAGTGCTAAGTCAGGTTCGTAACCACTTTCTGGCGCATCCAAAAAGTATTGCTGTGGTGTTATGCCACTAAAAAGGTTGTGCATACCCTCTGCCGGATCACATACAGACATGCATCCGCTTGTATCTCCATGATATGCCTTGTTCAAAGCAATAATCTTTTTCTTATTCGCTCGCCCTAAATTGTGCCAATATTGTGTTGCCATCTTTAGGGCGACTTCGACACCGACAGAACCACTGTCCCCAAAAAAAACATGGTTGAGGCCTTCCGGAGTAATATCAACGAGTTTTTGACTCAGGTTTAATGCAGGCTCGTTAGACAAGCCACCCAACATTACGTGAGCATACTTATCCAACTGATCTTTAATGGCCTGGTCTAGCTCGGGGTGATGATAACCATGAGTGACGCACCACCAGGATGAGATCCCGTCTATCAAACGTTTTCCGTCTGTTAAGTGGAGGTGAACACCTTCCGCAGTCTGTACCTGGTGGTTAACTTCAAGATCTTTCATTTGCGCATAGGGATACCACAACGCGTTGCCCGTTTTTTCATTTGCCATGTTATTAAACACTCCTAAATCAATATATACACTCAGGCTTCTCTGACTCTTGTAGTGTAATTACTACCCAAAGAATATTCAGTTATTGCGGATTACTTTACACCTCAGAAGCTTGTGTCGAGGGGCGCAGTAGCAAGGATAATAATGCAGGTATAAATACCAGTGTTATCAATGTTGAGAAAAGTAACCCAAATAATACGATTGTTCCTAACCCGCGATATAGCTCTGTACCCGCCCCGGCTAGAAATACCACGGGGGCTAAACCAAAAATTGTCGTCAGCATTGACATCATAATAGGGCGTAACCTGATGTTGAGGCTGTGGGTTATCGCATCAACAACACTGCTACCCTCTTTAAGCTGCACTCGGGTTTGTTCCAGCAATAGAATGGGATTATTTACTACGGTGCCAATGAGAACAACCATTCCCAGCAAAGTAATCATGTCCAATGACATACTAATACCAAACACATTATTCATCAGCCAGAGCCCCAACACACCGCCACTGATACCCAGTGGGATTGTTAGGAGGATAATCAAAGGGAATCCCCAGTGAGAAAATATTGCCACCATTAGTAAGTAGGAGAGCAGCACAGCGATAATAAAATTCCCTCCTAGTGCTTGGCGTGCATTGTTGAGCTTGTCGGAGGCGCCGGCTAACTGTATCTGCACATCGCTATTGGTAACATCTAGCTTATCAATGATTTGCGTTTGAATACGCTCGACAGCAGTTTCTAAGGGCAACTCTGCGGGTGGAATGAGATTTAACGTGACAGCTCTACGTGCATCCACACGTCGAATAGTCGATGCACTCACGGTTTGACGAACGTCTGCTACCGCGCTGAGTGGTATGGTGTCCCCTGCTGGTGTAATAATAGGAATATGCTGGATGTCCTCTGGGCTATCGACCCGCCCTTTATTACTGTAAAGATAAATATCAACTTTTTCGTCATCAAAGAAAAAATCATCAACATAGGCACCATCAGACATGGACCATATGGCGTAACCTAAATCACCAACGCTTAATCCTAGCTCGGCAGCACGTTGCCAGTTTGGTTGGATTTCTATCGATGGTTGGCTCAAACTTAAGCCGGGCATTGGGCGTATCTGCGCGCCTTCTAGCACGGACTTGGAAAGGCTGTAGGTTTCTAATGCAACCTCGTATATGCGCTCTAAATTGCCTCCGGTAATATCTAACTGAATACTGCGAGAGCCACCGGTATTGTCCGAGAAAATTGACCCTCGATTAGCAAAAGCAATCATTCCTGCTTTGCTACGCATATGTTCAGTTAACGCTGTTTTCAATGCTTCTGCATGTTCTGGGTCATCACTGATGGGTTCAGATATGGAGAACATACGGCTTCCCAGAGCAACCCGTAGAAAATATTTTAACGGGGGTACGTGTGTTTCACCGGCTGCGAATGCGGAGCCATCTGCACCAATGTGAGGTAACAATACGTCTTCAAGAGAACGGCTAAGCTTATCGATCTCTTGAATGTTATAACCGGGTGGAGGTATCATGAAAGCAAATATTTTACTCTCCTCCCCTTCAGGTAAATATTCAGCCTTAGGCATTAATAGCGCCAATATTAGACCGCTAATGCCGAGAGTTCCTATCACAACCCCGTACCCTAGCGGTTTAGAGCGCAGAACTTTTCCAACGAGAGCTTTAACGAGAATGCTGAATTTTCCAGCCACATAGATAAAGGGTTTTAAGAAAGGTTTGTGGCCAGCTTCTTCAGGTGTGGCGTGCTCTGGTAAGCGAGACGCAGCGGAAGGAATAGCGGTAACAGCAACAAACATTGACATTAAAATGGCAGCAGAAATCGCAATGGCAATATCGGAATAGAGCTGCCCCACCTCATTGCTGATTAACAATACTGGTGAGAAAACAAACACTGTGGTGAGTGTTGAGGCAAGTACTGCTGTCCAAACCTCAGACACCCCATCGAACGCAGCGTCAAATCGGTTTTTTCCCATGGCTCTATGACGGAAAATATTCTCTAACACCACAATGCTATTGTCTAAGGTCATTCCGATTGCAAAAGCTACACCGGCCAGAGAGATCACGTTTAACGTCCGACCAAATACAAGCAGTCCAAGTAGCGCGCCAACACAACAAATGGGCACGCCAAGTGCACCAAGCAACGTCGGTGAAAAAGCATGTAAGAATAAATACAGAATGATACAGGCGAATAGTGCACCGAGAATCAAGTTTTTTTCCACTACGCCAATAGCGTTGCGGACGTAACGAACATCATCGGCATAGTGAACTATCTTTAGGTTCTTGCTGGCGAGCACACCGTTGTTGAGAATCGCCACCTCTTTTTCTAACGTCTCAAAAATGTCGATAACGTTGCTTCCGGCAGTACGGGTAATACCAAACGGAAAAGAACGTTGTCCGTTGATATATCCTTTGGCCGTAATTTCTCGGCTGCCGAGGCTGACTTCACCCACATCTGCTATACGTACACTGTGGCCATCTTTTTCGGCAATAATGGTATTGGCTATATCGTCTAAAGACTCATAGCGACCTTTGGTTCGAATCACGTACCGTCGCTTACCGCTGTTAACATCCCCCCCGGAAAAATCGCGGTTTCGATTCCTTATTGCAGAACGTAGCTGGCTGATGCTAATGCCACGTGCCGCTAATTCGCTAGGGTCTATAGACAGCTGTACTTGTTGATCAACTGCACCAAACACAATGACCTCGGCGACCCCCGGAACCCGCTCCATCGGTGTCTGTATGTATTTTTCTACAACGCGTGTCAGTTGTGCCGGGCTGGGTTGGTGATTGTCAGGGTCAAGCGCTAATAGCGTATAGAAAATAAAGGATTCTTGGCTGCTGGAGGAAGTACGTAAACGTGGAGGGTCTACATTCTCTGGGTAACTCGCCACCTGAGATAATGCGTTATTAACATTGACTAGAGCTTCTTGAATTGAGGTGCCAATAGCGAATTCAAGATCAATAGTTGCACTGCCTGTTCTGGCCTGGCTGGTCATCTTAAGCATGCCTTGCAGATTACGTAGAAACGTTTCCTGCTCAACCAGAATTTCAGTTTCGATGAGTCTTGGAGTCGCTCCGGGCCATGCGGTACGCACAGAGATAACGGGGCGTTCTATATCGGGCGTCATTTGTACCGGTACGCGTAGCACGGCAATTAGGCCAAAGAGGCAGATCATGGCTAGCGCTACGGATAGAATCACGCCGCGCTCAATAGAAAAACGTAACATCAGAGCTATTCCACCGATTGAATACTGAGCTTTTGTTCTGGGCGTAAGGTTTCGTTGCCTTGTATCACTACGTTATCCCCCTCGGCTAACTCTGGGGCGTCTACAAGTGTGTCCCCCAGATAGCTATGTTGAGTGATGACTGGCACGGCCACTGCGGTATGTTCGTTATTATCATGGTTCACGACTTTCCACACTATTATTGTGCCATTTGCACGTCTGACCAATGCATCTTCGGGAACATAGAGCCCCTTGGCTGATGCTGGCCAGCGTACGGTGGCCTCTGCAGCCATACCCGGAATGAAGGCACCATCAAGGTTATTGATGGTGGCCCACATCGTAAAATTTCGATTTTTGTTAGCGATTGGGATTATTCGCTCAAAGCTGGCGGTGGTATCAAGGCCTGCTACTTGTAATGAGACAGTAATACTCTCCCTATTTTGGTTGATCGCAGAGTAGAGATGTTGAGGTATTGAAAGTTCGAGCCGAAGGTTATCCTGGGAAACTAAGGTTGCAATGGTCTCACCAATCGCCATCCAGCTGCCCTTTTCTACGTTTCGCTGGGTAATCATGCCATCAAATGGAGCTCGGACTGAATGCCTCTCTAGGCGATCTTGTATGCGGCCAATTTGAGCCTGTTGAGCAATCACTGCTGCTTGGGCTTGCTCTAGTCGTGCTAGCGCTTGATCATGGTGCTCTGTGGTGGCCGCATTAGTTGCAATGAGCTTCTCCACGCGTTGTTTGGCCAATTTGGCTAACGTCACCTCCGCCTGATCCCGGCTCAATTCAGCCTGGGCTTCTTGTAGTTGCCAGCGAATCTCCGTATCACGCAGCTGTAACAGGGGCTGACCCTGCTGAACAGAATCCCCCGCTTCCATCTGTACCTTATATACTTGCCCAGCAATTTCGTTCCCTATCTCCACTTGCTCTGCCGACACAATATTGCCATTCAGTATAAGGGTGTGGGGTAGGTTTCCCTGTTTAACTGGGGCAACTGCGACCAAGGATTGCGCAACAACTTTCGAGGCGAGTAGCATAGCCACAAGAGTAATCGTCATGTATTGAAGAAAGATAAGAGTTGGAGAAGCTGGTCTTGTCATTACATAGATCTTTTTTGGTTTGAGTCGGCAATCTAACGTTGAAATTATTACCAGAGCCGGAAAAGAGTAGCTCGGACAGATTAGCCGATCAACATCTAAAGTGTACATTCGCCAAACAATTGAGAAATAATGCACTTTGAGCCAGACATACAGTGCTTTTGGTAGGTCGGATGTTACGCTTATTTGTAATGCACGTTGACAGAGGGTGGGTTCCTAATAATGGGGTAGATAAAGGCAGGCGCGTCTGTAGAGACTTAAGCCTGTTTGCGTGGGTAAGCACCCAGTACCCCACAAACAGACAATAGAGATTTCAGCGCTTGATCACTATCTATCTCTGTTCAACTCTATACAGCTTCTTCTAGTGTTGATTTTTCCCTGCTGAGTGATGTGGAATATTGCATAATGCCATCATGCAATCGACCATATCGAAGTAACGCTAAATCGACTGGGTAGCTCTGATACAAACGCCAAGGCATTTTCGAGCCCATTTGTGGAAATTCACTTACCGCACGCTGTACATAACCGGATTGAAAACTCAAAAATGAGTCTGATGTGATATTGTCATCCCTATTTACTGGCATGGCTTTTTGTGATTTTCGCTTGTCGAGATCGTTGATTACGCGACACAGGTATTCGCTGGTGAGATCAGCTTTTAGGGTCCATGAGGAATTCGTATAGCCAAACGTGAATCCTATATTCGGTAAGTCTTCTAGCATTACGCCTTTGTAATTCATTTTCTGAGTATGATCAAACTTTTCTCCATCGACAGAAATATCAATGCCTGAGAAAAATTGGAGGTTCAGCCCTGTGGCGGTAACGATAATATCCGATGGCAATTCCTCCCCCGATTTCAGCCGTATACCCGTTTCTGTAAAACAATCGATATGATCAGTGACAATATCAACTTCACCGCTTTTCACTTTTCGGAAAAGGTCACCGCTTTTTACCGCACACAAACGCTCATCCCAAGGGTTATAACTCGGTTTGAAATGCTTCATATCAACGCCTTCACCGACCTTGTTACGTATATCGGTGAGTAGCACATTACGAATTTGTTTTGGGAAGACTCGGCTAACGTTATAGAACATTGATTGGAACCCTACTTTTTGGGTCCGTAGAATACGATAAGCCCATTTCTCAGATAAGTATTTATTGAGGAGCTTAACCTTATTATCTTTTGCAGGTACCGCAGCCATATAGGTAGGTGAACGCTGTAACATGGTGACGTGGGAAGCCTTAGCACTCATTTCCGGCACTAAGGTTACCGCGGTAGCGCCACTGCCAATTACCGTTACACGCTTGCCAGAATAATCTAAATCTTCTGGCCACTTTTGTGGATGAATTATCTGGCCTTTGAAGTCCTCACTGCCTTTAAATTCGGGCTCGTGGCCTTTGTCGTAGTTGTAGTAGCCGGTACAACTTATTATAAAGTTAGCGACAATTGTTTGGTTCTTGCCGCTAGCCTTGTCTGTGTATTGAATACTCCATCTACTTGTATCACTATCCCATGCAACCGCTTTAACACCGGCGCCAAAGTGAATGTTGTCGGTTACGTTGTACTCGTCTGCAGCTTCTTTGATGTAGTTTAGAATAGAAGGACCATCAGCCAAGTTGTTTTCGCTGGTCCAGGGTTTGAAGTTATAACCCAGGGTAAACATATCAGAGTCAGATCGAATGCCTGGGTAACGAAACAGGTCCCAGGTGCCTCCAATAGCATCACGACCCTCAAGTATACGATAGCTCTTGCCAGGGCAGCGTTTGCTTAAATGAACAGCAGCGCCAATACCTGAAAGGCCAGCACCAATAACCACCACATCTACAGTTTCATTCTTCATCTGAACTTCTCTTTAGTTGCTGAATTGCCAACCAGTTAATCATAGGGACTCACATTAAGTCAACTGACTTAATGTGAGTCCTGCGATTTAATTGTTGAGTGTGCTCTTCTCGGCCTTGGCTGGCTCTTCGTCATCACTAGATGAGACACAACGAGCAAACGTTGTCTATTATTGACAATAATCCTTCTTTTCGGGGCGTTGGTTTGAGGCATGAGCAAGCAGGTGTTTATCAGTATATTCTGTATTTTTTGGAGCCCTTTACTCTATAGCGCTCAAGAACTTACGCTATCCAAGCTTAAAGATCTTCCAGATCAATTTATTGGTGAATATATTCTCATAAAGGCTTATGCCCACTTGGGGATTGAATTAAAATTCAATGTCCTTCCCGCAAGTCGGGCCCTAAGGTACGCTCAAGAAGGTATCGTTGATGGGGAAATCCAACGCCTCACTGCCATTGAAGCATCCTCTCCAACGTTAATCAGGGTCCCCACATCCCTTGGCCCCTTAGATTCCTGCATATTCTTTACCAAAAATACGAAATTTACAGCCTTGAAAGATTTTGGTGATTACCGGTTCGTTTATGTAAGGGGTATTAAATCCTTTGACCCCTTGTTACCTTACTTCAAAGAAAGTCACGTCGTTAATACTCAGGGGCAAGTCTGGAAGATGATTTCACATGGACGCGCTGACCTAACATCTGCAGGTAGGATTGGCGGGCTATATCAACTTAAGAAACTTGGGATTACTGGAATCTATCCGCTTGACCCTCCTAGAGAAAGGTATGCCCTTTATCACTATTTACACGAGAAACATCGGAGTTTGGTTCCAAGAATTAATGAGGTTCTTCAAAAACTTTCTAAAACGGGTGAACTTCAAAAGCTACGGGCTGAGGCGATCGACAAATTGTTGAGTAGCGTTTTGTGACTAAATAGAATTCTACGTAGCATAACCGCCAATACTAGCGGTGAAGTTATTGGATCCACCCGTAGTATTAGCGATGCGATTACTTAGTGCTCTTGAAAGCCTCCAGAGCTACGCCCATCATTTTATGAACCATATTGACTGCTTTGACCAGGCGGTCATCTTGTTCCACCCTTAGCGTTCGGCGCTTAAGTCATCAGATCTAGGCTTCAGTGGATTATCTTCAATTTAGTCAAAATGGAATTTAAGCATCGCGTAGAGGTCTTTGGTATTGAGAGGTTTAGAAAAGTGCCCTTTACATCCCGCGTCCATGCTGGCTTTTATTTCACTAGGACTATCATCCGCTGAGAGAGCGTAGATTGGTGGTTTGTTTTTCAATATCATTATTTTTCGCGTTGCCTCAAGACCTCCCATTATCGGCATGTTGATGTCCATTAGTACTAAATCAAACCTACGCGCTACAACTAAGTCAACGGCTTCCCTTCCATTGCTAGCCGTTGTCACGTTAAGGCCCGTTTTAGCAATAATTCGGCTGATCAGCATTTGGTTTGTACGGTTGTCTTCCACCAGCAGAATATTACCTAATAGCGTTGGTATTTTTTTCTGTGATGAGTTATTGGTGGAAGAATATTTTTTCTCAGCGCCCGCCCTCTGCTCTCCGGATGGGATTTTACTTTTTATGAGCACCGTGAAACAACTTCCTTTGTTCATAGTGCTCACCACTCGTAAGCTACCGTTCATTAATTCAACAAGCGAATTGGCAAGGACTAAGTCCAGCTTAACTCCATCACCTTTATTGTCTAGCGCTCTACTATCTTGTGAGAATATATCAAATAGGCTAGCAAGTTGAGACGTAGAGTAGCCCTCCCCTGTATCGGATACAGTGACCTTAATCTGGCTGGTAGAGTCTAGCCAGCTCAGCTCGATTATGATCCTTCCATTGTGGGTTTTCCTTAGCGCATTGTTGCTAAGTGTGTATATCACCTGCCTAAACCGGGTCGGATCTGTTAATAGCACAGCAGGCATCTGAGGATTTTGATTGACAACAAAATCGACCTGATGACTACGAATACTGTCTTGAAGTGAAAGCTCCACCTCCTTTACTACGGATAAGATATTGACTGGAAGAGTCTCCAGGGTCATTCTTTTAGCTTCTATTTTCGAGAAATCCAAAATATCATTGATTATGCCGAGTAATATGTAGCTACTATCAATAATATTACTTGAGAATATTCCTTTCTCACGATTATCGACATCACCGTCTTTTAACAGCTCACCGTATCCCAATATTGCTGTTAAGGGCGTACGAATATCATGGCTCATTAAGTTTAAAAACTGATTTCTCGACGTCGATGCATTTTGAGCAACCTCTTTTTCGATTTTTTCTCTAAGCGATTCTTTTTGGCTTAGGGCATTTTCTTTTTGTTCGGTAATGTCAATTAGTGTTCCACGTATCTTTATCGCAACATTGTCGGTATTGCGATCCAAGTGGACTGTGTGAAGGGCGTACACATCTCCCCTTTTCGATCGTCGAATTAGTAACTCGCACTCAACATGGCCAGTTTGGTAGAGTTGTGTAATTAATTCTGAGTCATTTCTCGTGTAGCCGAGATGAAAAGCGAGCTCGCTAATTGATATGTTTTTGTTAAGCCCCAACATGTTGAGTATTGCATTATTCATATTGAATCTATTATCGTTTAGTGAAATCAGGTACATTCCCTCGATAGAATTATTGTATATCGAATAGTAAGCGGTTAGATTATTAACGGTTTCTGTATTGGCTCGCAGAACTTCATTTTTTGTACGCTTGATTCTATTTGCCAGCGCAAATGATAGTACTAAGGAACCAATGACGACTCCTAACGGTGATAAAGAGTTCGTTAATGCATTTGATGGAATAGCCCCTAATGCAACCAGTCCTACTCCAGTGCTTCCAATAAAGTTTGACAATACCGTGTAAAAAAATGGCTTTGAGTTTTCGTTGCCGAGTTTTAAACTCTGATAACTTAGCGCGAATAACAGAGGTTGTGACACAACTACAAAAATTGCAGTAGCATTTACAGAAGTCCAGTAATCCACAATGAGACTTAAGATGGCGTTCGCGCCGGTGATCAAATAGAAAATCCTAATAATCGGGTCCAAGTTCGGATGATTTATTTTTGTTTGAAGAAAGCGTTGGAAAAATATTAAGGCTGATGTATAAGAAAACCACGCATAGAAAGGAAGATACTCCACGTCAAAGATAGATGAGGAGTCGCCAAATAGCATGATGCTATGGCCCAAATAAATCATTAAAAATACAACGGCACTACCTATGTATGATACGTAAACGAGATAGCTTGTGTCTCTTACGGAGAAATAGATGATTAGATTGTACAGAAGAATCATAAGCATCGACCCATAAAAAAGACCGTAGCCAAAGGATTCCTCAGACGTTTTCCGTGTGAAAGCAGCGATGTCCCAAAGAATTACTGGTAGCTGAATTGTTGACTGACTCTTAATACGAATATAAAAAGTTTGTTTTTGTCCAGGTGTTGTCTCTATCAGAAACACACTATTGATATGCCTAACTGAGCGTTCACTAAAAGGGGTAGTTAAGTCCGATCGCTGAACGTGATAAGTAGAATCATTGGCAGGTATATAAAGCTCTGCTTCATTTATCTGGGAGCGTCCTACTTCTAGATACCACCGCTTCCCAAGGTTATTACCCTGCAGTACACCCGGGTGCATAATGTTGATCTTTAGCCATATAGTTGATGTTGTGAGTCCTGGGTTTAATGCAGAGGTGTCTGGCACCGTAAAGCGCCCAGAATATGCTTTCGAATCCACGTCATGAATCGTAAGTTGATTCTCCTTATCTTCTAGCAGGAGCATGTTTGCGTATAGAAGGTAGCTATCTGCCTCTCCTATAATCGTTGTATGCTCTGATGATATCGCAAGCTGGGGAATCAATAGGAATAGAGTAATCAGCAATTGAAAAGCAGATTTTTGTTTTATTTTCAGTGAGAGCGCCGACTCTGGTTGCATATGAAAGGGAAAAGCCTAACGGGTTTAGACGTCTTTAAACAATGGGAATAAGCCAACAATTTACACTCTTAAAGCACCTCGATTCATTATAGAACAGTTTCAAGGGCTGACCCGGAGCCTACACCTAGGCGCTAGCGCTGGCCTAAGCATATAAGGCGTCATGCCTTTTGGCAAAACCATATGGTCTAGACCACCTGGCTGATACCTCGAGGTGATCAATATATGTACCATGACATCCATTATTACCTGATTACTTTACTGATATTGGAGTCCCTTATGCGGAACAGGAATGCCCTAATACTAGGTTGCTCACTCGCAACCATGGCTTTTACGACAACAGCGAACGCTACCCCTATCAATCTAGGGGATGCCAAGTACTATAATGGCTTCTTTTCGGATAGCTTCAATTCCACGGCAAATGACTCCCAGGGAGCGTTAGCTATTGGGGGGAACGCTCAGCTTCAAGGCTATACGGTTAATACATTAGGGCAATCTAATGTCCCTGCCATTGTCGTGGGTGGGGACCTACAACAGGACGGTGGTGATATACAGGGTGATGCGTTTGTAGGCGGAACTTACACAGGGGTGAATGGCGCGGGTATCAATGGCACGTTAGCCCAAAATATAGGCGGCGGTTTGCCTGTAGATTTTGATTCAACCTTCTTACAGCTTAACGATCTATCTGACACGCTATCTACGCTCGGTACTTCTGCGACCAGTAGTTGGGGCCAGGTGGATTACAATGGTGACGGAACTACAGATCAACAGATTTTTAATCTAACGGAATCATCTTTTGAATCTGCTTGGGGTTTCTTTGCAAATGACATTACGCAGGACCAAGAAGTCATTGTGAATGTGGGTGGTACCCATATTGATATTGATAGTGCAGATTATCTGGTAAAGGCAACGGACTGGTCGTGGATTGGAAACGATGGGAATATTTTATTTAATTTCTATGAAGCGGAGGAGATAATCTTAGGCGGTGCTTTCCATGGAACGATCTTGGCTACTGATGCAGACATTATTGCATCTGGAGGCTCTGTTGATGGTCAGGTGATCGCAAAATCATGGCAAGGTGCGACACAGCTAAATGCCCCTCTTTTTCAGCATAGCATTGATGAACCTATCGAAGTGCCCGCGCCGAGTGTCGTGTTACTCTTTATCGGCGGCTTGTTTTCTTTTCGTCTTTTTCGAAGAAAAATAGAATCTATTTGAGAAAGACTAATTGTATGAATTTAGTTGTCGCGGCTTGATTGGCGAATATGGGATGATGATTCTGCTTACGTCATGAAAGTCTATATTCGTTAATGATATTTTCGATGATATCTCTAGAAATAGGCTTTTTCACGAAATCATTCATTCCTACGTCATGACAGTGTTTTCTATCTATTTCGGTTGCATTAGCAGTAACGGCAATAATGGGGGTTTCTGAATTTATATTATCAATTGATCTGATCTTTCTCGTTGCTTCAAACCCATCCATCACTGGCATTTGGCAATCCATAAAGATAAGGTCATATTTGGTATCGATACATTTCTCTACGGCATTCTCCCCATTGTAAACACTATCAACATTACCAATAGATTTTTTTAGGATACTCACTAAAACATGTTGATTGACAATATTGTCTTCCACGACAAGGACGGAATCTACGCGACTTAAAAATCTATTATCCGTCGCTTGGCTATCCCCATTGGAGGCTTGTGGTTTCTCAAGGAGAAACTCAAGCTTTACACTGGTGCCTACGCCCTTCTCAGAATCAATATCAATACTCCCACCCATTAGGGTCGCAATGCCATGCGCTAAAGTTAGGCCTATACCAAGACCCCCGTATGATCTACGATAAGAATTATCTGCTTGATTAAACGCTTCAAAGAGCGCACCCAGCTTGTTGGCGTCTATTCCTATCCCATCATCCTTGATATTAATGTGAAGTCGCAAATTACCAACAGTAAGCTCATCGACACGAATGTCTAAGTGTACGGGGCTCCCCTCGGTACTGAATTTTATTGCATTGCTCAGAATATGCCCTAGTGACTTAGCTATTTTGTATGGGTCACCTATCACTTTGTACTTAGGTATGTTTTCTAGATTTACACGGATGATTATGTTTTTCGTGCTGGCTACTATTTTTCCGTCTTTGATAACCTGGTCGATGATTTCACTCATCGAAAATTGCTTTCTAATAACAACGGTTTCGCCTGAAAGAATTTCGGACAATAACAGAATGTCGTCAATAATATCCTTTAGGTTACGGGAGGACATCAATGCATTGTCAAGATGCCCTCCACATTCACTGGGTGTGATCTTAGCAATTTCAATAGAGCCTACGATACCATTTAGTGGTGTTCTAAGTTCATGACTGATGGTTGCAATAAATTCATTTTTAAGCCTATCTGTTTCATTGAGAGCCTCATTTTTCTCGATGAGCCGTTGTTTTGATTCAAGTTCAGCATTATCTTTTTCAAGTTTGTAGGTGTTTATTTTCTCCGCCAGAGCCAAAGCGATTAATACTACTTCAACCAACGATCCTATATGAATAGCGTATCCCGTAAAAACGGACCAAGGTAGAATTCCAATATATGCAAATGCTTGATAGCAGATGGCCACTATTAGAGAAGACCATCCTAACAAGAACAGTTTTGCAGCAGAGTGTCCTTGACGAAGTACTTTAATAGACGCCGTTAGAATGAATATAATTGTTACTGGTGAGACTATTACTAAGCATATAGCCCCTGCTTTTGTTCCTGCAAATGGAATGAAAGCAAGAACCGCTATTGGTAACCAGAAAAGAAATTTATCTAAGGAGGGAGTTCTTTCTCTTGTGCATAAGAATGCTCTAATAAATGTTACAGTGGCAACAAACATTAGCATGCCTGAAGCGTTAATAAAAAAGCGATTAAGCTCCCCCATGTTAGGGATGAGAAATGCCAACCCAAGTCCTTTCACAAACCCCAGGAATACCCCTACATTGGTTACATAAATAACGTAATATAAATAGGCTTTGCTCTTCGTCCCTATATAGACAAAGAGATTAAAAAAAATCATGGCCAACAACGCACCGTAGTAAACGCACAGGAACGCGTATTCGATGCTTGTAGAACGAATTAGGTCAGACTCTTTTGAGATCATGAAAGGAAATATGGCAGGCCCTGAAGCTTCCACATGAATGAAAATATCGTAGTCCCCTGCCTCATTAAGGGGAATGTTGAGCACGGGAACTAAAGCAGTGTTTTCCCTGTTATAAAAAGGCCGAGACGTGTCAACACTTGTTTTTTTGACGGCACCGTTTTTACCTACCAAAAAAAGAGAGACGGCGTCAGCGGTATCATGATCAAATATCAGTTTCCACGAAGGTTGTGGTCCCTGGGATGGACTATAAGTCAGGTTTGCATGAAACCAGTAAGATGTTGATAGGTCGACCCCTAGATTAATGACCTCAGAATTTCCTTTTTCAAAAGCCCCCGTTGACCATTTTTGGCGGGCATTGTCGAAATCAAGGATACCGGACCGATCCACCCAATAATGGAGGTTGTGCCCAATAAGTAAGGGTTTTGTTCCTTCCTCAAGAGAAATTGAATTGTCGGCTTTGACAGAAAACGAAAGAAAAATGGATAGTACCATGCAGAGAGTGGTAAGGAGGCTTCCGTTAAGTCGAGTTATCATTGAGGTTAGTATCGTAGACAATGACGTTCCTGATCTCTGTTGAAACGTAAAGTATAGCTTAAGACAACATAGGTAGCTGCAGATGCTTGCGCGTTTGTAGAAGGTAGTTACCGCTCTCCCCTACTATTCTTGCCAGTTCAAACGTGGGTACTGGTTGAACCTAATCCTGTAAGGCTCAACTAGTAATTGGTCGCAAAGGCAGTGCATAAAGCGAAGTTGGACTTAATCAGATTTCAGCGCTTTTTCAATGGTTAGAGGCGCTGTAGGTCACTAATTTCGGTATCAATGAGGATTTGAAGTCGTTTCTGAACTGTTATTTCTATACCCAAAGAATGGCATGATACCGTAAACTCATGGTTTTTAGCTAAGTTTGGGAGTTGATTCTCCTCTAGAGGCCAATAATAACGGAGGGTACAGGAGGTTATGTCTTTTTAGGAGGGGAAATCCCCAGTACCCCAGCATGGAATAAATTACAGCGCGGTTCCACCGGGTAGGTATTTTTTGTAAATAGCATCTGCCTCCCCATTACTATAGAGCTTATCTATTGCGGTGTTAATGGTGTCAACGAGCATCGTTGCGCGTGTAGAATTTTTCGAAATCCAAAGATAGAAGAAGGTACCTTTCCCGCCTGGTAAAGTTTCGTGATTGATGTCAGATCCTAAGGAAAATTGCTTTATGGCCACGGCACCAAAGATGGGTTCGACGGTGCTAAGAAATACATCGCAGCGATCAGTCGAGAGTTTCTGAAAGGCTTTACTTGCGCTATTAACACCAGTGTCGACATCTTCTTTAACACCTAAGGCATAATAGTTGGCATAGTTGTAACCACTGATACCACAAAGCTTGTACTTGTTAAGGTCCTTTGCAGAGGATAGATTTAGACCGTCGGGGAACCGTTTTTTGGAAAAGAAGAGCCCTTCAGTGGTTTTATATATTGTATTGCTCCTGTGATATTTTTTAAGACGTTCCTCGTTAGAAGAACCATCGGCGAATACCTCAAATGTATGGCCTTCCAGAACCTCGTTTAAACAGCGTTTCCAAGGGAGCATTTTGGTGGAGTAGTCGATGTTCGATATCTCAAAAATCCGATCTAATAGGTCATTGGTCGCACCAGTAAGTTTGCTTTTATTTGGTTTTCCATCTTCGCGAACATAATACATATAAGGAGGCCACTCGGCATTGTCGTCGCATACTTTGACCTCCTTGATTTCTGCAATACTGGAGGTAGATATGGAAAGAAGCAGGGTTACGAGGAATACACGAAACATAGACATAAGGAGCACCGTTCTGGGTCTGGTGAGGGAGGTAGATGTGAAGAATACTGTTTAAACAATATTAGGAGCGGGTATAGAATTTAGCAACCTTGTCTTAAGAGGCGCTGTCTCTAGAGGGTCGTTATGTCGTTATATCGTTACCCTGCAGCCCCTGTGTTTGTATAGCCCTACAGGTGTTTCTATTGGAATGGTATAGGCGCGAACGCGGACATATTATTAATATCGCATCACAAACAGGCCGTTTTGCCATTCCTGGCGCGGCTGTATATAGCGCGACAAAATTCGCAATCGTTGGTCTTACAGAAACTGTCGCGGCAGAAAATCGCGATAGCGGCGTGAATTTCACTACAGTTATGCCTGGAATAGTCAGAACTGAATTGGCATCAGGTGCAGCAATTGCTAGTAAAGGCCTAACCAGCGTCTCTGCTCGAACCGTCGCTGTGAATGTCGTTAGCAGTATTAAACGACCAAAACTTCATGTAGACATACCTGGAATTATGGGAACCATTCATTCACTTTATGGTTTATTGCCTAACTGGATAAAAGAGAAAGGAAGGCGCAGTATAGGAGATGATCGTATATTGACGCACATGAATCATAAAGCCCATGCGGGTTATGCCCAACGTATAGCGTTCCTTGCAAACCAAGAACAAAACGAATAACTGTAGGTAGACTAGGCAAGAAAAGGTTTCTGGGTACATGTTCCCCGAAACCTTCACTGCAACATGAAAGTCTCGTATTCTAGGCGTTTTAATTTTGATGACAACAGAAGCAGGCCTGTTACACTCACCAAAACGGCTGATACTGCATAGCCATATCCATAAAAGGACACGCCAAGCTCAAGGCTCAGGAGAGTCAAAAGCAGATTGCTGACCATAAACAGGAAACAGATAAACAGTGCCATTCTGCGGCAGTCTAGATAAAAGAATACATTGAGTATCGAGAGTAAGAGTACCTGCATACTGACAGCAACAACATCGACATAAAACAGACGAGCATAGAGTGGTGATATTCCCACTAGCGCAAGTATTTCACGGCCCCATAATAATAGTACGACGACCGTAATCCCCTGCACTTTGAATATTTCAAACACACCTTGCTTAATCGTATAGATCATCCGGCGTTTCTTATATTGTATGTGCTTTAAGGTATCTCCGTTTCGAATCGCGTTGTAAAAATTATCATACTGTTCAGCAAAATCAGCCTCCATTCTTACCAGAAAAACCGCCATGCCTGGAATTATTGACAAATAGGCCAAGAATATGGGTAGATCATAGATTATGGAGGCTCGTAATGGCCCAATCACGTGCTGAGACGTGTTGTCAGTAAACCAAAATACGAACTTATCTACCCATACGCCTAGGTTGAAAAAAAGACCGGTAAACATCAAACTAACATAAATCTTATCACTTTGAAGAAATTCGAAGCTCAAGAAATGAGTGCCAGGGTATTCTCTGATGATAATGTAGAAAAATCCAAAAAACAAAAAACTATGGCCCAATAAAATACCGAGCAGTAAGCCGTCAATTCCAAAACCCGATAACGCAACAGAGGATAGGACTGCAATGCTATACCCCAAGAAAAACATACCCACTATTTTGAGATAGACTTTCATTGAGGATAGAAAAATAACAACGATCCAGAGGTCACAGAGCACGACGAAATTGGACAGCATTAACATTTCGTAGCGTAGAGATTCGTCGAATAGCAGCCCTAATACAATCACGCCAAATACGAAAGACAGACATGTGACCAACCATATGGCACCCATTAAGTTGGGTAGAATTATGTTTTTTCGCTCCTCGAATAACCGATCAGCGATAAAGCGCGTGAACATTAATTGCAATAACCCGGTGAGTATAAGAGAGCACGCCATTAAATAGGTAACCGATACCAAATACTGAACTATTAGGAATTGATCTTTGATCAATGACTGCGTAGACACACCAATAATCAACACACCAATAACCGACAGAACCCAAGGTCCAGAGCTTATGATTCCAGCCAGTCCATATGCTTCCAGAATAGAAACATAAGTATTTCTCTCGAGTATTTTTCGTATTTCGAACCCGATTCCGGCCATTAGGAGTTACCCTGATCGACAGTAGAACTCTCAAACGAAGCCAGCGCCTCACTGTATATCGTTCGGTATTTATCAAACATCATTTTATGGGTGTAAAAACGCTGTGCTCTTTCTAGGCCTATCTTCTGTGACTCATACCAACGAGTCGTATCTGTTAATAAAGACACTGCTGCTCGCGCAACGGCATCGGGGTCTGCAATAGGAACCACCTCTCCGGATTTACCCAGCTTCTTATCCTCTTCGCTTCCACCTTCGATTAACTCGCGGCAGGATCCAACATCAGTGGCTAGACAAGGTAGGCCGGCAGCGTATGCTTCTAGAATAACTAAGGGAAGAGCTTCACTGATGGAGGTAAGCACCATGAGTCCTAGTTGCGGTAGCAATTGAAAGATGTCCTGAAATCCCAAAAACTTAACGCGATTTTCTAGCCCCAGCCCTCGTACCAGGTCTTTACATTCTTGTACATATTCTTCGTCTTCATCCTCCGGACCGGCGATCCACCCTTCTGCCTCGGGCAGCTCATCACACACCGCGCGCATCGCACGAATAAAGGTCTTGATATCTTTTATTGGAACAACCCGACCAATAAGACCAAGCACCATAGGTACCTCTACCCCTCTTGCCTCTCTGACTTCCCGGAATTTTTCCAATTCAATACCATTCGGAATCACCAGCGTTTTTTCTTTTTCGGCACCATCATCAATCTGGCGCTGTCGATTTCCTTCGTATAAGGAAATGATTGGATTAGATTTTTGATAGGTAAGACGCCCCGACAATTCGAAAAAACGTATCCATAATTGGCGAATATACCCGACTTCATCATCCAGAGCACCACCAAGATCAGCGACTGGATCATATATCCAACTGGCCTGAGCTAAGTCAATTTTTCGTTCTTTCGTATAGATTCCATGCTCTGTAAGTATGTAAGGAATATCACGTTGCTGTGCGATCATTACGCCTAACAGGCCCGCGTAGCCTGTTGATATGGAATGAACGGATCTTACATGTGGCATGTTACGTGCAGCTTCTGCCAACATAAATAACGGGGCATGCATGATACGTACAGACCAAAAATAGTCGATAAATGAAGGTTCAGTGCAGTACTTCTCGTAGCTATCCGATATCACTTTCCAGGACTGTTCACTGAATAAGAAGTCTTGTTTGGATATTCCCCCTTCCCTACCAATATTATTGAATACTGATGTTAGGGTTTTATCAGCAATGGGTTTTCCGGTTTTGAATTGCTCGTGAAGGCCTCTGATATCAGCAAACGCTTTAGGATTACCTTTCCTTCTTTTGGGTTTGAACTCTTCAGTTAAGTCCATAAGATAATGGTGTTCTAAGTGCACCACATTATCGGGTAACTCATACTTCTGGCTTCCATAAGAAGAACTCTCTCCTCCCAAGAAAATCAAGCTGAAGGTATATTCCGGTAGTCCAGTGATGATTTGATGAACCCATGATGATACTCCACCCCGGATATAGGGGTAGGTACCTTCAAGCAGTAGTGCTATATCGGCTATGGGCTCTCCCCTGTCTACCGCTGTATTACCATCAGTATTTTTATTTTTGTCTAAAGAAAGGAAAGAAAACAATTTATCCACGATGTATCTCTCTACTATCCGTTGTTATTGTGCTTCCAGTACTGGATCATTATTGTCTTGCGTATCTGGGTTTTTCAACCAGTATTGTAGTACAGGAGTGAACATGTCTGGTTTGTGCACGTCTGCGCTATATTCCTCTAGTAGATGCAGCATATGATCATATTCACCTGAATAGAATGCTGCTTCTGCCAAATATGGCAACACCTGACTTCGTGGTAATCCTGTTGCAACAGCCTGATACAAGGTACTAATAGCGTCATCATATTCCTCAAGGGCAAGGTGTACGCGTCCCTTTATTTTAAGGTTATCAGGGTTCTGCTGTTCCATATCTTCTAAAAGCTCTTCCAATACCTTTTTCGCAGAATTCAAAAAATGTCGACGGACTCCGCCTTTTGCCAATCCTAAATATGACATTTCCCAGTAATTCTGCGCTAATGAGCGTTTAAAGACGGCTCGTTGCTCCTTTGACGCGGATTTAACACCTTCCAAGCAATGAACGATTTTCGTGCTAATCTCTTTTTCCATTCCGTCTAGCATTGAATACGCCAGTAGTCGCACATCATCAACTTTATCGCTTAATGCATTTTGTAGTATCTCTATTGCTTCGCGTTTTTTCATTCGCTTTGTCGCAAGAACGGCCTTTAAGCGTTTGTCTGTATCATTCGATTCTCGCAAGACCTGCCTTAACCCCCCTTGGCTGTACAACGGTTTTAAGCTCACTTCATTTGGCTTGAATGGTAAATCAGGGATAGTCGTTTCACTCCAGGGGTACTTTCTATTGCTTCGCGGTAAATATAACGCAAGAACAATACCGACAAATACGCCCACAATACCGATAAAGGGAATCGCAAACTGAAGGGAAAAAAGGAATAACGCAGAAGGTAACCAAGGGGTTCTATAACGTTCAGGGAGTAATTTTACGAGCACGAGTGAAAGCAATGCAGAGGCTAAGCCGTGAAGCATCAGGTACTGTATTAGCCCTTCACGATCGGACTCTCTTGAAAAAAAATCCTGTAAGCCATAGACCTCAAGGGATATCGCTAACAAGACCAACCATTTTTTCACCATTTAATTTGTGCTCTCGAAGAAATCTGATTAACTTGTCTTTTCTCTCGATTTCATGGGCGGCCATTCTAACATCAAGCTCTGCCATATTTTTGCCCAGCTCTTGGCGACAAAAGTCCTCCAATCTCAGTCGGTATCCTTCATATCCAAACTTATCTGTTAACGGCAGCAGTAAACAAAGATAGATACGATTTTCTGACTTTTCTTCAACAACCAAGTCTAGTCCCCGTCGCATACGTTTTATCACATTAATCACCTGCTCGCCTATGTAAGAATCGTGAACAGCGAACATCACTATGATAGCCGGGACGTCGAATCCTGTCTTATCGAGCAAGCTTCGCTCTAAATTTAGATAGAATTGTTGAACTGGCTCTGCGTCCGTATGTGGGGATATCTTTTTGAAATTTAGTAGGTCGCCAGTATGGCCGGCAATTATTGCTAACAGACGAAGTGTCTTATCCTGTAACGCAAAAAATGACATTTTTTCAACAACTAACATTGCCCATTGGAAACCAGTACAATCACTAATGGGTATGCACACCAACAACGAGCTACTTTGTTGGTCTGTATCCTCCGATATATCTTGCCCCATACTGATTAACGTATTTGTCTGAAAACTCTTGATTAACAGAGGATCATCTACTGGGATATCTTCTGTAAACCCGACGTGTGCTATTGGTTTAGATTGAATAACACCATGGTCTATCACCGCAATGGCGCATATTTGTAAGGACCCATATTCCACGAGTATATTTAATATGCTTTTTGCGGTTTGAGGTGACAATCCTTCTTCATCTAAAATTATCATTCTATGAATTGAGCGTATTGCTTCACGTAGACTCTGTCCGCTACCAGCTAATTGCTGCTCCAAGCGATCGTGTGATACTTTTAGCAAATGATGGCTACGAGTAAACTCGTCTAATCGTAATTGACGGTGGGTATTCGTAACATTAAGCTGATCAAGATTTTTTTGCCAATGATCACGAAATTCCCCCGTTAGCATTACCACAAACATAATGCCGATGGCATAGGTGTATGGGAACTCATCCAGTGGCACCCAATTAACTCGGTAGGCAACGCCAACCGCTGCGACCAACAACATGCCGCTGATAAAGCCATAAAAGAAACCGTACCTTAAAGCCACCAGCATGGGTGGTAACATGGTCCAGGTAAACGGCTGATTAAGAAAGAAGGGGTCGTCGGGCCGGACCCAATAACCTATTAACAAGCCAAGGGATGTAATGAGAGAGAGCTCAAGCCAAACGAAGAAAGGATCTACACTATGAACTTGGCCCTTCGTACTAGGACTTGTCGTTGAGCTAGCGGTGTTCATCAAGCTCCAAAGAATCTAACAAATCAGTGAGTAACTCGTGAGCCGTCATTGATGCAGCTTCACGGCCCCAACCTGAACGTGCACCGGTTGCCGTCCATAGAACCTTTTTGGCGGTAGAGTCTAAAATTTTGAGCGTAATACCAACAGCAGGCTCCCCATCCAGCCCAGACTTATATCGCCACTCTTCAACACTACCGGTGACTAAGTATCTATAGTTTTCTTTTGATGCCCAATCTAAGGCCAATCGATACTGCTTACCTTCATCGAGAATGTCGAGTATCGATGTTTTACTCTGCGTCGGATAAACATGCAGTTCAGATAGTCCTTTAGCACGTAATAGAGCTGCCAATATTGTCTCAACACGCTCAGCGGCCATAGGGGTTTGGGAGACATTAAGTAATGGCAAAAGTGCATACTGACTCGCAGAAGAAAAAGCCTCATTCTTAGCGCCTTTATTTGATAGACCTGAAGTTGAGTGCTGAATGGAGCACCCTGGCAATAGAATCATTAACATCCATAACCAACCGCTCCTTAGGAGAAAGCGATACATTCCTTTAATTTTCATTCTGAACAAGGCCTTATACAGTCATTAGCGAGTAAACGAATTAGCATAGGATAATGTCAGTGTAGTACGATCTTCCCCACTTGCGGAACCGCTATTCCAATCCAACGATACCGCCAGCTCATCATCCCCAACCATTCGCCAGCCTATACCGCCTTTAACACCTAAGTCGACTGAATCTGTGTTCCAGTCAAAACCCACATCCGCAGAGAGCGTATACCTAGGGCTTGGTATTGCACGGGTCAATCTATGGAGGTTCCCATGATAAAGTGCGGTTCCCAATGCTGACCGTTGATAGGTACTGGGAAGTATAGTCTGTGCGTTAATTCCCTCTACCTGACCGTCTGAGTGAATAAAGTACTGTTGCATTTGTTCTTGCGCATCACTTGCCCGATTATAACGTAGCCCTTGGTGGCTTGCTGTCACGGTCCAGGTAGGATCAGAGACGAAAATCCGATGAGTTGCTGCAAGTAACCAGCTTACCCCGCTCCCAAGCTCGGCATTATCTATGGTCGAATACTGTTCAAACGATACGTGACTATTAATCACGCTTCTAGAATCAGGGAGGTAACGTAAATTATATGACAAATTATTGGTATAACCAGCGGCATATATACTACTACTAATCGCACTTCTCATTCGCCAATTGAGTTGTATATTGGAAATAAGTGACTTATCAACGGAAAACGCATAATCCAGGTGCAGACCTGCCACATTCTTTTCTTCTTTTTGATGAAGGGTTGCCTCAACCAATAATGTGTTTCCACTGAAATAATCTCCTGGCAATTTGAATTCAAGCCCTGCCTTCAGATCAAGCTGATGCATCAAGTCAGAGGTTAGTCGAGAGCCACCGCTCTCTTTATTGCTAAACTGATACCTCTCACCAGAGAATGTGAAATCTAACAGGTCACCTCCAAACTCTTTCGAGAATGCAACCGTTGATTCCGCGTGATTTACCGAAATATCACCTATTTCAAAAAGACGGCTTAACAATCTAAAACCGTTTTCGTGCTTGGCTCTCAGTGGTGCAACGACTCTACGTTGTTGTTTAAGGGGGTTATTTTGGAGGCTTCCTGAAAGTGCCTCCAACCCGAATGCTAGCGCATTTGACTCGCTGACTGACCGTTCCAATGCAATAGTCTTATCTGATATTGGTAAATTGTCGTATGCTTCCAACGTGCTTTGTATCTGTTTATGATCTTCTTTCCTAAGAGCAATTGAAAGTTGCTGCCAACCAGGAAGTTCCATACCTTGAAGAGCTGCAATATCCCGGTAATGTTCAATCAAAAACTCCTGACCATTTGCCATTGCATATTCAAGGGCTAGCACTAACCAGTTTTTCACGTCTTTGTTAGGAATAGTGTCAGAAACTTTGTCCGTAATATTATTGCTTCGTGAAAATTCACGGGTAGCCTGCTGCTGTGCAGTAAGGCTATCTTGCATTACGCCATAAAGTCGAAGGTATTGCTCCTTAGCACGTTGCTTGTTTTGGGATAGGGCCGTCGAATCTTCTGTCCGTAGGGATACCGCCATTAGCTCGAGTATTTTCATTCTAATGAGGTAAGACGTTTCACTGTATCCTGTCTGTTCAAGAGAGTTTGACATTGCAGACAACCAAGACCAATCGTGTTGATTCTTACTCAACCCTTTACCAAACCATGCGAGCGCCCCCCTATGATCCCCAAGCGCTTGTCGCCCAAATGCTTGCTGCTGGAAGGCAAAGCTATTATCCGCATCGCCCAACGCAGCGAGCAATATATCCTTGTTTTGTTTTGCATCGCCTATCAATAACCACAACCAGGCCTCGCGATATGAACGCTCCTTCGGGAAGAGTGCGATTGCTTCTAACCAAGCATGATGGGCGGATTTAATATCACCGTTGACACTGAACAATTGGGCTTTGGCTGACCACATTTGTGCCACTAACTTATCTTCAAATACCTCACCCTTTTGCCTCGTTTCTAGCGCATCGAGTATTCTCTCAACACTTTGGTAATCATTTCCAGCCAGTGCGTATGTCAGGGCCTTTTGTAGAAATCCAATATCGGCCGTGCGTTGATATTTCTGTTCCATTAACACGCGGACTTTAGAATACTCCTGACGTCTTATAGCAGTGTCCAGAACATTCTGAAAAACATGCGCCAATCGACCAATTTGTTGCTCGTTTAATACGCCTACTGTCTGTTCTAATGCTTGCAACTGCTCGTAGCTATAATATAGGTCTACTGCTTTATCTAAATATGCAGACAACTCCGCTCGTATCAGCCAATACTCAATAGCGGCAATAGCCGTACCGCCAAAGTCTTTATCCATTTGAAAAGATTGAAGCTCACTGAGTGCTTCAGGTGCTGCTCTTTGGGCCCAGAGCATTTTTGCTTGATCTGTGATTCCAAAAATTGTGATCGGAAAACGAGCTTTCAGTAACGCATAAATTTTCCCCGCCTCTTCATAACGTTCTTGATCCTGCAATACCTTATATTGCGCTAGATACAGATCGCTATTTTCGGGGAACTTGAGAATGGCCTCAAATAGCAAATCATCAACGGTGTCGACGTCGCCTATATGAACCCTTAACCGAGTAAGTTGTAGGTATTCTGTTATAGAAAGCTTCCCCTTCTTCCTCTCAGCTTGAAGTAAAGCGATCATGTCATCGTATTGTGAATAAAGGGCGAATAAGCGTAATATCGTCTTACGTGTTTCTTTATCAGGATTGTCCTCAGCGTAAAGCAACCATTGTTCGAGTGATTTGGCGTTTTCCCCTGTCCACATATAGAGCTCAGCAATTTTCTTTCTAAGAGGTTTATCTATTACTGGTTGTTCAATAAGTATCTCTGCTAATTTACTTGCTTCTTCTAGTTCACCTGTCGCTAATCGAAAATCAAACAGTTTCACGAGGCTCTTGGGGTTGTGTGACTCGTCCCATTCGCGTTGTAACCACTTAATGGCTTGATCAATATGGTTGGTTTGGACAGCAATATGATACCCTCGATTAAGTAGCGCAGTATCTTGGGGGAAAACGGATAGTACCTCACTCACCGCAGTGTAGGCGTGCTCTGGCTCGCCACTTCCGAGAGCAGCCTTCAACCAGTTGCTGGCAACTTGTCGTTTTCTACCGAAGGATTTCTCTGATCTGAATTGACTTGCATATAACGATGAGGCTTTCTTGACATCCCCGTTTGCCAAATAAGTCTCTGCTAGCGTTGCGTTTATTTTTTCCAGCGTACTGATGTCCGAGCCTGATTGAGAAAGCAGATCCTCTAATAGAGTCAGGGCGTTTGCCCTATCCAAAAATGGCGTCATCTTTTTAAAAAAAGCGTACTTATTGGACACTAGCCAATCTTTCGATGCAATCATAGATGAAAGATTAACCAATTTCTCATCAACAACGGTTCCTTCATTTTCATCAACACTTCTTAGTTTTTCGATAATTCTCTGTTGGATGTACACCTCGTACGCATCCCGTAATAATTTGCTGTCATATCCTGCTACGTCGGATTCATCATTTTCGATAATGTTATCAATGGGTGCCATTACTGTGTTCACGCTGTCAATTTGGCCAACTTTTTGAAGCTGTTTTGCAAGCACTAGCCGTAACTCCACGTTTTCCGGTTCAGCTTCAAGCATTACACTGAGATATGCTACGGAAAGAATATCTGGGTTTTCGATGTATTGTTTATCCTGAAATATTTCCTCGTCTGGAAATAGGAGAAACAGCACCGTAAACATAACGCCAACTATGCCAATTAATGCCATTGGATGAATTAGGCGCTCATTGTCATCCTCTTCAAGAACAATCAAGCTCGAGTCCAGATAGTTCTTTTTTGGTGAATCTCATTTGTAACACGCTGTTGTTCATAGATAAGGGTTTATTAACGAGTACTTTTTGAGAAAATTTTCTCTCCCCCTTTACTATCTGACAATGTGTCAGATTAGCTACGTTAATCTCTAGAGCCTCACCACCAACAGCGCTTATCGATAAAGACCAATGGTCGTCATGAGAAGGCTTCAAGCTCCAATTTCGAATGATAGCGTTTGCATCCCAAAGGTAGGGAGTATCGCTAGTTTCATTTGAATTCAAGTTCAATCGTGCGATTTTCCCAGGATGTAAATGTATATAATAGTGATTGTCTACTCTCTTGTATCCAATCACATTATTGCTTTTCTCAATATTGGGTTGGCCAAGTTCAGAATCGACTCTAAGCGTATTAAGTAAACCAGCTCGCTTAATTTCCCATGTCGAATCATCAATTCTAGAAAGCCCAGTCTTGAAAAATTCAGTTGCGCGTTTGGCATAGTCACTTAAATACATTTGAGTTGTTTGTTGAGCCAACGCCCAACGGTATACGTCATTTAGTGCATTAAGCCCTGATATTTTGCTTGCAGAATAGAAGTGATAGTAAATACTTATTGGTTTGAGGCGTCGGGGTTTTTCAAGTAATTCGAATGTTTCTATTACTTTTCTAAATCCGTAGAAAGGCCCTTTCCACAAATTGGTATAACGATTCTCATTCATTACCGGAGCATAGATCTGGTAATGTTTCCCGATGGGCTTGCCTATGGGCCAAATATAGGCCAATGAATTATTGGAGTTAACGACCTTAGTGTCTCCTCCATTCACATTGAGTAAGTCGTGTTGAGATGCTAATTCCATCGCTACTTTACCGGGCAACGCATCGCCGGACCATAAGAGAACCTCTACTTTTTTATTGCTTGGGGCTAATGTGGTATTTATATATCTACTAGAGCCGCCAATTTCTTTTTTAAGGTCAGGTTGATATCCAGGGATATCCATATGGAATCCATACCCCAGCGATTTGACGTCTGTTTTATTTTCAAAGTACTTCCAAAAAAATGGATGGCTAAAAGTATGGGTCGCAAGCTCAACCCAAGGCAACGAAAATATTTCTCGAGCTATGGGCTCTGCCTCTTCAGCAAGGTGTGGATACTTTCCTAGTTTCGAAATTTCACCTTGAATAATGGAAACCGTATGCGGAATTTTGTAACGCATAAGAATGTCGTCCATCATAACCTGGCCACTTAATTTCGCATCGTCTGCTGCAATACCTTGCTGCTCAGCTCGTGATACGAAACCATCACCATCAATATGAGAGGTCAATATTCTACGTCCACTTTCTGTTGTTACATCAAATGTTGGAATAGTGGGCAAATTGAGTGCGAGAGGAAGGAACTCAAAAGGATCAATTAACCAAAATCGATTATCTTCAAATCCCCGTTCAAAAAGAAATGGATACACAGCAAATCCACCTGTTGAGGTAATCGCAATAGGGTGAAATATAGTGCCCTTTGCGTCGATCATTTCTACTAAAAAGTTTGCATCTTGATCCACTAGCGTGATGTCAGGGGGATCATTAGGGCTTAGTGTGAGGCGTCCCTGATATTCACCGTAACCTTGCTTTGTTTCTCGAACCTTTATCGTACCAATGGACTCAGATTTTTGTGCACCTGCCAATTTTAAGCAGGCTGGATACTCTGGAATAATATCGACAAATAATACGGGGATCTGATATGTAGCATTAGCGGCTGCTAACCACTCACAAACCTTGTCTAGAACTGGGGCATTTACCAGGCTCCGTTCTAGATAGAGGGTGATGCCTCTTATGTGAGATATATCATCCAAATTGGGTAAATTGAGGATACTGGAATATTCCGCCAAATACCCCATTTGCTCGAGGGGCATGACAATGTAGCGGTGGAACCCGCTGCTCTCTATTTCGTCTACCGGCGAATCATGAATCCCCAAAATCGTTCTGTTTATGACTTCATCAGTACCTTTACCCAGGGTTGATAGGTGTCCGTCTGAAACCCAAGGGATATATCCTGCCTTTTGTATTCTGGTAACAGTAGAATTTCTGCGCTCTTTATCCTGCGGTAACGCATAATCAATCACTATGATGGGCAATTCGTAAGATTGTTTTATCGTTGCTAGCTTGCCCAATAGCCACTCAGTATCTTTTCCTGCCACCTCAGGATAGCGATTGGCCGATACATCAAAACTTGAATACAATGATTCGACGGCTACAGCATCAATGAGCTTATGAACGTCGGGTAACGCATCAAAGCCCCGGTTAACAATGATAATGGCTCCAGGAAAGCGTGTTTTCATTTTACGGATAAGCGTAGCCAAAGCCTGGTTGAAAACCATTGGTGTCGCTGCCCCCAACGGGGTGGCCTGGAAACTATCAAGCGTATCCAAAAAAAATCCCTGATAGCCTGCATTCCAGGATTTCGCCGCTAATGTCTCTATTAGGAAGTCCTGAACCTCGGGCATTCTCCAATCAAGAATTTGGCTTTTCCAAAGCGTGTTTTCTCCGATGAACCAGCTTGGATCAACTAGCCTATATTCAGCCGCTGCTTTCGAAACCTCTCCAATGCTAAGATAAGCAATGGGTTTGGTTCCTTGTTCTCTCAAATAACGAGCATCCTCGGGCGCAGCCATACTGCTTTGCAATATAACCCAATCATACATTTGCAACTCGTTTAAGGGGAGATGGTCGTTGTAGTAAAATGCTACAGTTGGCTTCTTCGTTTCTCCAAATGCAATATTTGATAATGGAGCAAGCAATAGCATGACAAATACTAATCGGTACATGTTTAGGTTTTTATATCAGCCAGACAGTTCAAGTAATATCGTAATCCATTGAAGTATAGCAGCCTGAATCAACGAACGTCAGAAACTGGGTGTACCCCAAAAGTCCACCCAGTTGCTGTTCAATAAGCGTACTAAGCTAGACGATTAGTCGCGTATATCATGAGATATATTCTACAATTAATTCACATAACGACGACCGTCATAGTGTGAGAAGACAAACCCTCTTATCAGGCGCTTGAAATACGATCTAAAGGCAAGAATATGCTTCGCTTTCTATTGGTTTTACTGACATTCATAGCATACAACACAAGTGCATCACAATTTACAGATGAGCCTCTACCCTATACTGGCACCCCCGATATATACCCTGCTTGTTCTGCGATGAACATTCGAGTTACCGACGAGAATTACCAGGGAAAATACCTCGCGCTAGCCGGCCTTACGGGGGTCTATGTAGTGTTTGATTACCTAGAGGGAGGAAGTCGGAAGAACAATGTATCACTTGATTCAGAGCTCGTTCAAAAGGTCAGGTCCCGACTCAATAGAGCAGGATTGAAATTGCTCACAAAAGAGGAAATGTTAATCACTCCAGGACAACCGAAAATGGAAATCTACCCCAATTTCCCGTCCAGTCAGGTGGGTGACCATGGCATATCATCGGTGGAAAATAATCCATGTTGCACAGCAGGATTATGGGTCTCGTACTTTGAGGGTGCATCAATATTACGCCAGCCAAACAGTAATTACATTCTCAGTACGTGGGGGCAAGGCGACAGCACCCATGATTGCTCTACCTTAGGCAATTGGATGAGTACGGCTGTTTTACGCAAAATAGATGCATTTATAGATGACTTCGAACGGGCACAATCTGATTTTACGGCAACTACACCAGAAACGGTTTCAGCTACCCCCCGTATAGTTGACATCCCCGTTCAAGATTGTTCAACCCCAAAGACTATCTACTCAGATATGTTTAAGGCAGGGTCTTATCAATTTAGCAGGGTTCGATCTCCTGAACTGAATGAACTGGCAAATACAATTAATCGCTGTCCCGATTATCGATTTATGATTGAAGCCCATGCTGACATTCGGTCAACTCCTTCGTTCAATCAGGTGTTGACCGAAAAGCGTGCACAAGCGATAAAATTCTATCTTCTTGCTAAAAACGTTTCTTCTGCGCAGTTTGAAACAAAAGGAAAGGGAGAGCATTACCCAATTGCCCATGGGAATACAGAGAAAGACCATGCAATGAACCGTAGAATCGAAGTTACCGCTTTTCGGGTCAACTAACGAACTTGCGATCGAGTGACAGCTCGGTCAATGAGAGATATGAGCCCGATAAGTGAGGCGTTATAGTCAATAGCATACTCATTCACGGCATAACTTTTTTCACTGTCTATATAACTCAACTGACCCATATTTTTTGGGGCCACCCCTGCTTGCGCGAGAGAATTTGCTCCACCAACGAGCAACCCTGGAATATGAACCTTTGCACCTCTGCCGTATATATGACTCACATGCCTAACTGGTCGCTCCCCTGCACCGGTGACAAAACTCTGACTGAACGGATTAGCACCAAAAATATAGTCTAATTGGTGGATCGCGGCTTCTAGATACTCCCTTTTGTTATTTAGAAGATATGCTTGAGCGAGAAAAATACCCTCTTCTGCTGCCATTTTGTTGGATCCCCATATATATCTATTGTTCGCCACACGGAATGACTGTTGTTTTGATATGCGATAGGCAACCTGGGCACGATGGGTGATTTGAATCTTCCAGCGCTCACAAAGCGACGTAAATATCGAGAAGCAATTAGTTCGTATTGCATGCCAACGTCCCATTGCAGAAGGATCCTTCCATTCAAATATATTGATAGGCGATGGATTTCTCTGAATTAATTTTCTCCAATACTTATCTTCACCTGTAGTAACAGCCAACTCAGATAACGCCCACATCCGATCATCAGAGTCTAAAGTTAACGAGGCCTCTGTGTCTGTATTGTTACTCTTATAGGGGCCTGATCCACTGTCATCACTTTTCTCCCAATCCAACACGAAATTAGGATTATTTTCCAAATATGCCCAGGATTTTAGTGCAGCTTGTAGATACTTTCGTGATTTATCAGGGTCTTCGAATCGATATACCCGCGAAGCTAGTGCCATGGTAGCAACGAATTTTGCGGTATCATCGGTTGAATGGCCATAGACGAAAAGTGGTTGAATATCGCCATCAGGCGGCATTAATGACGGCCACTTTTTGCCTGCAACCTTTCTATATAGCAGCCCCGTATCGCTTTGCATTTTCAATAGCCATTCTAATTCATAATTAACCTCAGCAAGTACGTCTCCAAGAAGGTTTTTCTCTGGAACAGCGAGGTCTATATTACGCATGCGGGCATGATTATCACCAAAGGCTGCCAAAATACGGCTGACTGACACCGTTGCTGTAGCGACATAACGACCAAAATCCCCTGCGTCGTGCCATCCCCCAGAGAAGCGGCTAGAACTATGTTCTAGATGATCAGTCTGCATGTTGAGTGGTCTGACAATTGTCTCTTCAGAAACATGGCACGCAGCATGTGCCAACCCGGTCATGGGGTCATTTATATCATAGCCACAACGTTGAAGGTAATAGCTCCTTAACATCATAATCATCACATTGTTAAAGGGTGCGTCTGATATGTTAAATCGTGGCGAGCGTATGGTTCCATCTGTCAAAAAATACCAGCCTGGCTTGCGATGCTGACTAAAATCAATCTCAACAATCTGCTGAACGCCTTTTAACGTTGAGGTGATCACTTTTAGTTTGTCGAGATGCTCTACGGTATTATCACTGAGCCGATAGAGGTATATCTTTGCGTCTGATGTCGGATTTACTAAATACCCAATCTTCACTCTGGATTTATAATAACCGACTTGATTGACTGCGAAATGGCTTTGGCCTTGCGTTACTGGTTTTAGAGATAACGGTGGCAATTTATGTTTGGTACCGACATCAGCATAGCCTGAGTTACAGATAAAAATCACAGACAGAACAAACCAGTAGAGTTTACTATTTGCCGATTGTGAAATAATGTTGATTCTCCGCAATTACCTTACCTTCATTAGATATGACGAGGTCGATGTGATAGTCGCCAGGGAGCATATTGCTTTTATGTATGTCGACCACCTTGAATGCTGAACTTCTCGAAATTTTCGTTTCAAACACTTGCTCTTCCATAAGGCTGCTATTTTTGTAAAGCCGATATTTAAGAGTATGCCCTGTAAAGTCAGTTGCATAATCATTTACGATCCACAAACCAAACTTTGGCGAATTATTGGACACGGATCGATTTGCATTATATTCAATTGACGGTAATAAGGGCTGATAGGCAACACGTAGGGATTCATAGGCTGGTTTTGTATTTCTCTTGTAGTCCACGATACCCCAATTAAATGAGGGCCAATTTTCGACAAACATAAACTGAAAGATGGCGGAAACTGGAGAATACTTCTGCCTTCTGTAGGACTCCGCGGCGAATTTCGTTAACTGCGACTGATAACCTTGGGTATTCTCAATCAATTCATCGATATTTTTCCCTTTGCTAACCCCCGCGATTTTGTGGGTCTGGTGTTCTTGAAAATTATGATATTTCCAGAGAGCTTTTTGTTGTTTGCTTACCGGCCACAGGTTTTCTTGTCCGACTATGGATGCTAAGGTCATTTTGCTCGGTAACGCTTGAGCGCCAAACTCCGTAATCCAGTTTTCCTTGGCTGGCCGCTGGTAGTCTTGCCATTTTCCGCTATACCAGCCTAACCAAGGGTGCTCACTGGTGAGTGAACTCAGATGAGAATATCGGGTACTATCGGTCTCTTTTAGTGCCTTGTAGACATTCTCATCAAGTAGCTGGTTTTGACCTTTCTTGTAGTCCAGATATTTGTATTTCATCCATTTCGCATCCCAAGGAGGCTCGTTATGGGCGCTCCATACTACAATGGAGGGATGATTATAGAACTGCCTGACCATTTCCTTCGCTTGTCTGGAGGCGTTTTCAACAAACTCCGACGTATCGATATAGCCCCACTGCAGCGGAAAATCCTGCCACACCAACATACCCATTTTATTTGCTACTTCATAGAATCGTTGCGGCAATACGTGAGCATGCACCCGAATAGCATTGATATTCGCTTCTTTCATCATACGGATGTCATGTTCAAAGTCCCGGTAACTCATATCACTTAGCCATTGCCAAGGGATATAGTTTGTTCCCCTAACAAACACGGGTTTGCCATTAAGTATCCATTTCTTTTGTTTTCCTTCTACCGCAAATTCCCTAAATCCGACATCGATATTCCTCTCCCCCGCGGGATCTCCTTTATGATTCAATCTTACCTGTAGTCGATAAAGGTGTGGATCACCAAGGTCCCAGGGGTTCCACAATTTACGTTTCTTTGACGGAAGCTTGAAACGAAAAGTATTGTCGCCCTTTTCCAGGAATATACGTTTTGATCCAATCTCTTCAGATGGTTGTTGGAGAAGAGAATCCAGGTCCATCAGCCCTAGTGTCCAATCAACATTATAGAACCCTTCTAACACGGCGTGAACGTTAACTTCCACAACAGCATCACTATCACCACTTATGCTGTCTACACTCGGCATGAACATGACATTTTCTAACGAGGCATAGGGTGTGCTTTCAAACCATACAGGCTCCCATATTCCCCCGGTATTCTGTTCTTGACCTCGTTCAGACCAAGCGCCACCTGGTCGAGTGTCATGATGCCCAAGGACACCTTTAATATAGCGCTTATGCAGCGACCACGAGCGAGTGGCTTTCTCTTCAGGACTATTAACCCTGACGACAAGTTGATTACGACCTTTTTTTATTACTGTAGATACGTCGAATCGAAATTTCTGAAAGTAACCTTCATGGAATCCCACATAATCGCCATTTACCCAGACATCAGCGAAGTAATCGACTCCGTCAAACTGTAGTGCGTAACGTTGAGTGCTATTGTCTACTGAATCAACATTAAAATTACTTCGATACCAAGACACGCCAGAGTGGTCGATTCCCCGTGAATACCAATTTGATGGAACATCTATTGGAACAAATTCTGTATCATTAACATTTGATAGGTAATAGTTTTGCGGTTTTCCTGTATCCGGCAGTATTTTCCAATTCCCAACAATGGGTACTTTTGTCATCTGCTTTTTTGGTGATGGGTCATTCTCAGCTATTCTTTCAAGTTTGGCGCATGATGACAGCATAAGAATCATAAAGCTGAATGCGAACCATCTGAATAATGCTATACCGCTAGAAAAAGTAAATCTCCCTCTTCTATTGGACATAAATAATCCTTCCACTTATAAGTACTTTTTTAGCTGTAATGTATTAATATCGTTTATGGAATGATACTCAACTGAATCCATCATATCTTTGATAATCTGCATCCCTCTTCCGCTTTCGTTCCACGTTGATTCTTGCTCAGGATCCAGGTTATCCCAATCGTAGTCTGTTTCGAATGCCTTTTGATCCATGGCGATACCGCTATCTGAAATCGTGATTGTCAGCGCACCCTCTTCGAAAGAAATATTGACTTCGATTCGTTTATCTTGCGAATCACCGTAAGCGTGTTGAACAACATTGTTAGTCGCTTCTGCAAAGCTAAGCTCAACCCTACTAGTGCTAGTTTCATCAAAACCAAAGGTTTTCGCGAATGCTGAAACCGTGACTGCAACTATTGATACATTCTGGTAACTACCGGTAAAAGAAATCGATAGAACTGGGTTTTTCATATTTCCATTCCAATGTGCAAGCGTTGGCTCAGGTCGTAATGGGTTCATTGAGGAGTTAATCTCTGGGAAAACATCCAGTCGATTATTTCTACATTATTGTATGCTGTATCCCATACATTATGCCCCATCTCCGCCATTTCACTGTATCGAACTAAATTGACGTTTTTATCTGACTCCAAATGCTGAAAAATATTCCTAGATTCACTCACAGGAACAACATTATCCAACTCGCCGTGTATTATCCAAATGGGAACATTTTGGACCATTTTCGCCGTTTCTTTAAATATTGCATCCCCTTTATATTCAAAAGGAATTGTTCCTGGCGATGGCTTGTGCCCTCCACCGGGCACCAGGCGACCTGCGATAGGTACAATAGCTGCCCATTGCCTAACATTAGATGCTGCCATATTCCATACACCATATCCCCCCATCGAAACACCGGTCAAATACATTCGCTGAGTATCAATGAGAAATTCCTCTAAGGTATCCTTCATCGCATTATTTGCAATTTTGTTACATAGGCTACTCCCCCACCAATTATCTAAGGGGCACTGGGGGAAAACAACGATAGAGGGGAACCTAGAAGGCTTTTTTCGTATCGCTGAACCCAACCCTGTCTCCGTGGGCAATAAACCTGAATCGCCCCTTTCTCCCGCTCCATGAAGGAATAGAATCAATGGCGATGGTGCTGTCGCTGCGTAGATATTGGGTACGTACACCTGATAGGTGTATTCGTTATTGTCCACAGTAATGCTTCTAAACAGAAAGCCTCGATCACCTTCATAGGCATGGCAGTGCTGTGAAAGTAGAGTTGCCATTGCAAGAATCATAGGCACCATCATCTCTACAATCCTTGTGGATATTGGGGGATGGCTACTTTTATAGCTAATCGAATGTTGTTCTAACAGTACATACCGTAGAGAAGTAGTTGCATTGCTCATGCTGTAATTCTCGAAAGATAAAACGCGTTACTTGTTTAGTAAAGTCTAGTTGTTTCTCCTAGAATGCAACTTAATTTTTATGAACGATTTTATAGTGACCACGACCACGCAATCATTAGCCCACCACTCTCAAAATCCCCTGTGTTTGGCTCTTTTTCATGCCAGGGCCATCTATTTCCAGAATAGTTATTGTATTGGATCGTAATAGTCCCCGGTCTCCAATCAAAATAACCAAACCCATAAATATAGTCGGGGTTCCAGGGTTGTTTTTGCTCATTATAGGGGTAGTAAAATGCTGTCATATTGAAGTACCAAGCCCCTACTATCGTATATTTACAGCCGAAACTGGATGTTTGCTTCCAATCAAGGAGATCTCCCGAAGCTGAATCAAAGTACTTTCTGACCACGCTATAGCCAACGTTACAACCTAGGCGTCCCTCCTCTGTAAAAGTAAAGATTCTCGATATTTCTGTTGGTATTGGAAACTTCCATCCTAGCGTCCAAGAACCTTGCTCAAAAGAGGTTGTCTTTTCTCCCTCATCAGGATCCAACCGATTTCCACCATAGTTGGCATAAACGAGGCTAAGGGTATAAGGCCTCCAATCGCTATAACCGAAAGTATAAACAAAATCAGGATTCCAAGGCCGTTTAAGTCTTTCATCTTTGTATTTAATCAGCGCTGTACTTATAAACCAACTTCCAAGTGGCTTGTATTTCAATGACACTGAATAGGTCACATTGTTCGCAGCCAAATCGCCACCGCCTTCACCACCCAACGCGACTTCTGATTGTGTCAAAGGGTAGCCAACACTTAGACCACCACTGAACCCAGACAGGATATTGCGCCATTCGGATGCATGCTTTCCAACATAGAGTTCATCCCATGGGATGCTAAAGGAGCTACTTAACCCCTCCAGCACTTTATTTCTAGAAGGCGTTTTCTTACTGTAAGTATTCGATAATATATCACTTCGTTTACGGAATTCTGAATGAGTGATCGCATTTTGGTAATAGATGCTTTCTGGTCCAGCCTCGCTTGCGTTGGTCTGCCTCCCAAGAAGTAAGATCAATATTATGCATCCACTGCATAAGAAAATTCGTTGCACTTCACGCTCCCTTCTCTATATTTACACTATATATTTAGACAATTTCCTACGAGTTAGCCACTTTGCTTTGCTGTATTTTGTCTATAATTCCTAATATTTGCGTAATTCATGGCCCGATTGACTATGTTAACTCCTATAAAATGCAGACACTTGTTATACCTCGCTATTCTAATCCTTATCGCGCCAACGATCAGTCAGGCTAAGATTTTACAAAAATCGAAGTATTATAAACAGACACTCAAAGTCAAAGGCGTTGAACGCAGTTACTACGTTTACCTTCCAAAAGGTATCGATCTCGCTAAGAAACACCCAGCAGTTATCGCATTTCATGGTTTTGAGTCCGATGCAAACGGTTTCAAATGGCTTATAGAGCCAGAGTCATTCTCTGAAAATTTTCAATATGTAATGATATTTCCAAATGCCATCAAAAAAAGTTGGAATATTGGCAAAGGTTATGGGTCTACCAATAAATCTGTTGATGATATCTCTTTTGTCAAGAACCTCATAAATGTCGTTACGGCAAGGCACCCTATCAATAAGAAAAAGATATATGCAATGGGGTTTTCAAATGGTGCACAAATGGCCGCGTTAAGTTATTGCCAATTTGGTAGTCAAATAGCGGCTGTTGGAATGGTGTCTCATACGTTAAATTTATCGTCCTGCAATCCAAAGTACCGGACGCCTATTGCAATAATCAATGGACAAAAAGACAAATACGTTCCTTTTTCTGGTGGTGGCAAATTCAAGCTCCGGTCACACAAAAAATCAGTAGAATTCTTCAAGAAAAACAATGTAGTAGGTGATGTGGAAAAAACACTGGTGAGTAAGAAAAATACGCTGTGTAAGAACTATTCTGACAATGGAAATACCTCAAACGTAATCAGTTGCGCTCTGTTTAATAGTGGGCACAGTTGGCCAGGCGGCAAGGAATTCAAAATAAAGCAATTTGGAAAGGTTAACCGAGATATCAACGCCACTAAATTACTGTTTTCGTTCTTTAAGAAAAACGCGCTACCTAACCCCAAGAAAACCCATGTCGCAACCAAGGTGATCAAAAGACAACCTGTTAAGCCTGCGGGTTTTGTTGATCTCTCAAAACATATCTATAAGCGCGGGAAGAATAAGTCGATTTACTATTCACAAAAGAGAAAAAGTAACTCAAAAAAGAAGGGCTCTATTGTCATCATGTTTTCATCAAAACAACATACCTCAAATGACATAGCGTCAATATTCAAAACGAAATTGAATATTGATAAGTACGGTTTGATGTTTGTATACCCAAAAGTTACTGTTAAAGATGTGACGCAGCAATTTGATGAGGGTTTTCTATACGAAATTAAGGACAAGTTTAAAGACTTTGCTAATCGAGTGTTTGTGGTGGGTTTTAGCCATGGCGGAAATCATGCCCAACGTTATTACTGTGAATATTCGTACTTGCTTACCGCTGTGGCGACGGCAAGTTATGGCTGGAATAATGGCAATTGTGAACCAGTAGTTAAAAGGCCCGTTTTGGTTATGCTAAGTAAGAAAGATCCAATTTATCCGTATAGAGGAAATAGTAAGACTGGGCAACTTGGTTTTCGGGATACGATTGCAATACTTAAGTCTGATATTGATCCAATGATCACCAAAAATAACTATATTAACGGTAAAGACCACCGCTGTGGCGCGTGGAAAGACGTGAGTACGTTACAAACGGTGGTCGAATGCTCTACTGATTGGGGAGGACATAACCTCGCTGGCAGCCCTTTTCGATTTCCCAAGAAAAATGGGCCTCACGTAAAGCACTTTGATGCGTCAAAGGCCATTTTTGGATTCCTAAATAATCAGAAACACTATGAATTTAGCATCATTCATGAACGCTAGTTAAGAATCCTGTTGTATTTTAAGTACTTTATCGAACTATTGTTCTATCGTTATAAATATACCCAATTAATCGCCGATTATTGAGAGTACTGTCCATGAATCATACGGAATATGCCCCCATCAACAGCTACGGAATGATAGGTGATTTACATACTATTGCGCTTATTCGTCCAAATGGAAGCATTGACTGGTGTTGCTTACCGATATTCGATTCACCAAGTACATTTGCATCGATTCTTGATAAAAATAAAGGAGGTTGTTGTCAAGTCCATCTTGATGGCGACAACACAAGCCAACTTGCCTATCTAATGGATACCAATATCTTAACAAACACCATCACAAATGAAGACGGTATCATAGAATTACTCGATTACATGCCCATTGAAAACCCCGATGGCACCAGGAAGCAGGATAAAACCGGGTATATTTGTCGACATATCGAGTGTAAGAAGGGAATTCATCTCAAGGTAAACATAACGTTTGATCCAAGACCAAACTATGGAGAAAACGTTACCATACACACAACAGAAAACTCCGCAACGATTGAAGAGTACCCGGTCTCACTCCATTCAACACACCCTATTCAATGGAATAGTCCAACCCAGGGTGTGATAACGCTTAGTCCTGGCGACAGTGCTCGTGTTGTCATCGCGTGTGGAGATGTGGCAATAAAGCATAACCTAGAAATTTGGACTGACAAGCTCTTGTATGATACTCGCTCATACTGGGAAAATTGGTTGAAACAGTGCCTTTATAAAGGTCGATGGAGACGGATGGTTGAAAGGTCCGCATTAACACTCAAAATGTTGACCTACAAACCAACCGGTGCAATTTTGGCGGCCCCGACAACATCGCTTCCAGAATCGATTGGAGGCGGCAGAAACTGGGATTACCGTTTTAGTTGGCTACGCGATTCCGCCCTTATCATGGGCTCCCTGCTACCTTTGGGATTTTTGGAGGAATCTGCAGATTATCTACACTGGATTATTAATAAATCAAGAGATGACGATGATGCTACTCCAATTCTGTATAGCATCACGGAGAAGGACAATTGCGAAGAACGAATTCTCGATCAATTTGAGGGGTATATGGGATCAGCTCCGGTTCGCATCGGGAACGCGGCGAAAGAGCAAGTGCAGCTTGATGTATACGGCGAGATCATTGATTCCATCTATATCTATAATATCTTCGGACACCCACCTAGTAATGACATTTGGCTTTATGTGGAAGACTTAGCCAATAGGATTTGCGATCAATGGAATGATAAAGACGAAGGTATCTGGGAAGTCAGAGGCGATAAAAAGCACTTCACCTATTCCAAACTCATGTGCTGGGTCGGATTAGATCGGGCGATAATCATGGCAAAGGAACGAGAAGAGTCGACCGATCTGATGCTCTGGGTAGAAGAACGCAAAAAAATAAGGGAATTCATACTTACCGAGTGTGTACACAAGGAAAAACAATATTTAACGCAAAGTCCGTGCAGTGACTCATCCGATGCTAGTAACTTACTGGCGATTATTTTGGCCTTTTTGCCGCCTAACGATCCTATAATGATGAACACTGTCGACCAAATATTGGAGGAGCTAACAGAAAATAATATGGTCTACCGCTACCTCACAGACGATGGTTTAGAAGGTGAAGAAGGTACATTTAATATATGTACCTTTTGGCTAGTGGAAGCAATGGCGATCCAAGGCAGAATGGAGCAAGCTGAAGAGATCTTTAATGATATGTTAAATAGATCCAGTAATTTAGGACTCTATGCTGAAGAAACTGATGCAAAACACAATATTGCGCTTGGTAATTTTCCGCAAGCCTTTAGCCACCTAGGACTCATAAACTCTGCCCTAATACTCAATCATAGAAATATTTTCATTGACTCTAAGTAACCCAGTAACTGAGAAGATGCTATACGTTATTACACATCAATGAATGCATCTTCTCTTATAAGCATTTCTCTAAGCCCGACAAATGCCGGGAATTCTTCAGTAATGAGTAGTACGGGAATGGTATGCAGATAATCGCTAAATCTTCCTTTGTCCTTGAACAAAGTGATGAACTCAGACTGGCCAAAGTCATCCATAATTTTAGGTAAAATACCGCCTGCAAGATATACTCCTCCTTTCGCGCCAAAGGTTAACGCTAAATCAGAAGCGACGGTTGCTAAGAAAGAATACATCATATCAAGTGCTCTACGAGGTAGTAGATCGCCTTGTAATGCTCCATTACTGATATCGGCTGCACTGAGAGGCGAAATCGATCTACCCTGCAGTTGACATAACGCGGAATAGATCTGCTCCAACCCCTGCCCAGAAATTACTCTTTCCGCAGAAACGTGACCAAACTTCTCTGCCAATATCTGGAACACAGCATGCTCTTCTGATGTTCTAGTCGATAGCGACACATGCCCCCCCTCACCAGAGACTACCGCCCATCCATTTTTGACAGGAACGAGTGCACCGACACCCAGTCCAGTTCCCGGACCGAGCACAACCTTTGGGGTAAACGAAGACTTTAGCATCTGCGTATCGCCATTTAAGATCAGGGAATTCTCAGATTGGATATACGGTAATGACATAGCGACAGCAGAGAAGTCATTTACGATGTGTATGTCAACATCATCACCGATAGCTTTTGCAATAGATACCCTGTCGATTGTCCAATCCAAATTCGTCATTTTAAACGCAGTGCTTACCACCGGCCCAGCAATCGAAAATGCTGCTTTGGTAATGGAAGCTATTTGTTCTTCCAAGAATAGGTGAAGTACATTTTCAAGGGATTGGTGCTGATCATTCTGATAAACCTGCAGCTTTTCTATCGAACCATCGAGAGTTTGTAGCATGCAGCGACAATTAGTGCCTCCTAGATCAACCAACAATAGCATGGGGTGCCCTCACCTTTTTAACGTTTTCCATGGATCCAGTAGCCTGTAGTGCTTCAATAAAGGAAGATCTCCAATTTTGAAGGTCATACCGCTTTACTGAAGAGTACATAGACGCGTGGCGTTCGATCCTTTCACTTCTAGACATCGTTACGGCGACTCTAATATTTCTAGCCATCGACTCTACGTCATAAGGGTTAACCAGCAATGCCCCTTCAAGCTGTTTTGCGGAACCTGCTAACTCAGATAGAATTAACACACCCGGATCATCCGGATTTTGAGCTGACACGTACTCTTTTGATACTAAGTTCATCCCGTCTCTTAATGAGGTCACCATGCAGATTCTTGCTAGATTCATTAAAACCATTAGCTTGGTTGGGCTTTGGCTTCGATTTAAATAATGAATTGGAACCCAATCAACATCCGCGTACGTACCATTGATGTGAGCTACTGTATTTTCGAGCCTTTCACGAAGGTTTATATAATCAGGGTCAGAGCCACGACTTATGGTTGCAATTTGCATTAGTGATAGCACTTTATGGTATTCAGGGTATTGCTTTAGAAACAATTCATAAGCATTTAATTTCTCCACCAACCCTTTACTATAATCAATTCTATCCACACCTAAAATTAGGCCCCTATTCTCCGACGGTAACAATGATCCACTAACAGGGATATTGACTTCATCTTCACAGGCTTCACTATTTGCGAGCGATGATTGAATAACATTATTGTCAACACCAATGGGAAAAACGCCGATACGTATTAGCCTTCCTTCATATTCTAAGTAATCATTAGAATGAATGGTAACATTTAGCAAGCGTAGGGCTGAATCTCGAAATGATTCTAGGTCTTCTTCGGTCTGAAAACCTACGACATTATATCGCATAAAGCATGCCATGAGTTCCTGAGCAACGGGTAATGATCTTAACATGCCAAAACTAGGGAACGGTACGTGCAAGAAGAAACCAATATTGCTCTGGACGCCCAGTGCCCTTAATTCGTGAGCCATAGGAATAAGGTGGTAATCGTGCACCCAAATAAGATCGTCGGTACGGCTAAATGGCACAAGTCTCTCTGCCATCATTCGATTTACTGAGCGATAAGAGTCGTACTCCAGTGTGCTGTAACGAATGTAGCTGAGCTCAAAGTGGCACAAGGGCCACAGAAAATGATTCGCAAAACCCAGGTAGTATAACTCGTGTTCTTCTTTAGATATGTCGACTGTCAAGTATCGAACATCCTCCGCGGTAACTTCTTGGGTATTTCGACAGCCTGTCTCAAAAACTTCACCAGACCAACCAAACCAAATTCCACCATTCTCTTTTAATGCGCCGGAAATCCCTGTGGCTAATCCGCCTGGCGAATCATTTGAAATTCCAGGAACTGCTACCCTGTTGGAACACACTATCAACCGACCCATATGAACACCAAATTCCATATAAAAACGCTAAGAAAATACGGTACATCATTTATCCAATAAGAGTAGCAGAAATATTGAGTTTATCGACATAGCACAAACTCTAGTCTTGATGTAATAAATTCTTTATAAAAGAGAGGTAGTGCTGTATATCATCAAAATAGTAATCTGCACAGCTGTCGTCACTGCGACCAATACGTATGGACACGCCTCCCCTCTTGTTCACCGCTCGAAAACCGTATTCATCGGTAACATCATCACCAACATAGAAAGGCACGACAGTTGATGTATCGTGTTTCGTAAGCCAGTAATCAATGGCGCCCCCCTTATCACACCCACTGATACAAATTTCGATTACCAGTGTTCCTTCACATACAAATAGGATACCTTCATAACCTCGTAGAGAAGCGTCTACAACACGACTTATCTCACCTGCACAATCAGGGGCTTCTCGATAGTGGATTGCGAAAGAATAGGGTTTCTTTTCAATCCACACCCCAGTATATTCGCTCAGCGCATTTTCTAATGCGTATTGAACTGTAAGCAATCTAGATCGGAAGGCAACAGCATTTTTTTCAACCGTTCCATCACTATGCTCAACACCGTGACATCCGCTAACTCTCAATGTTGGTATGTGTAGATTCCGCCTAACACTGGCAATTGATCGCCCAGTGACCAAAATGAATTCGGTATTGGAGCACAAAGTAGAAACATCTGATAGGAGATCTTCAGACACAATGACTTCGTCGGGAGTTTTCGCAAAATCAACTAATGTTCCATCGAAGTCACTAAATAGGAATATTTCTTGGCTAGACTGAAGAAATTTTCTTATTAGCGGCTCGTTGAAATTAATCATTACGTTGAGCAGTCTTTAGCTCGACAATAAAAGGCTTCTTTTGCCCGAATCTATAAAGGATGCTTTCTAGTATTGCAGCACTAGAATTGGAGGATAACGCTTTTACAATCTCACCGTCATATCGACGCCCGCTATAGAACCCAAGTCCACCTCTGTTTAGTGAATCGATTTCAAGCATCATACCCCGAGTGTATTTGTCATCAAATACAGCATCCAACATAAAGACACCGTGGCTACTAAAACCTGCAAAATTCTGATGTTTTTCACCGTTGTAAGTGACCACTTGCCAAGATGAACCCGAGTAGTAAATGTCATGGTACACGAACCAAGGAGAACGATTTAGGTTCATTTCTGTTTGGGCCACAGGTCTCCCAATGCTCATTCCATGTTTTTTTTGTACGGTATAGAGTGATCTTGAGTATGTGTCAAATTGCTTACCTAAAGAAGGCAACTCCATTGCCGCTAACATAAATGGGTCTATTACTAGGTGGGAGCCTGAGCGAGTATCATAGGGAACTTGAACCTGATAGATCGCTTTGTGTGATACTGTATCATAATCTTGCGCAGCATGTGGATCACCTCCCCAGAGTAAGTAACCATAGGACGCATATTGTTCGTACCCGAACCGCCCTTCATCAAACAGTTTTTCACTTACCCCATTGTTAATAGCGCCATTTAGGTTGCCTTGTGATAAGGCGCGATCAAAATCTAGACGAGCAATAAAGTCTGATATCTCATTACTATATCGGGGATACCACTGATTGAGTATACCTAGCCAAATAAGCAATCTACCTACTCCAACGGCAGACCAACCGCTACCGACGTCGGATGTTTTTTGCCGTAGGTCCACCATTTCTAATGTACTAGTAGTATATTGTCTATTGGGCATTTCATTTTGATATAACGGCATGGTATTCAGTCCATGTAGAATCAGTGAAACACTCTTTTCAAAGGTATCATCATCCAAAACCCCGAGTTTATTAGTGGATATCAACGCTGCGATGTGGCTTCCCACGCCCCACATTGTGATAAACTTGTATCCATGGGTTGCGTTAACAAATCCGGTGTTACCATTGGTATTTTTTTCAAAATAGCGCCAGGCGGATTCTGCTGTTTTCTTTAGATTTACATCCACTACCCCTGCGATTTCGCTACCGATACCTCTCATACCTAATGATCGAACTTCAACGTGTTCTTTAGGTGGGGCTTTTAAGGCATCAATCAAATTATTGGCGGAAAGTACGTCAGAACCTTCAGTTGATGCTTGATAGTAAGGCTCTATGTTATCGATCTCAATATATGAGCCATCTGAGTCTCTATTAGCATCACGCTCCTCGCGTAGTTGATCCTGTCCGTCAACTACGTCAGTATATTCTTCTATCTGAAGTGACTCATTATCAAATTCCTCATCTCTAGTGACGAGTGGGCGCGTTAAGTAATTTCGTTTAGCTAGTATTGATTCATCATAGCTATAATCTTCCTCTTTTTTACCCAGCCCTGGCGAAGGCCCCTCGTAGGAAGACAAAGATACTGAATTTTCTATCTCTAACAATAACGACAACGCTCCGCCCAACTCAAACGCGTCAGATGGGAGAACGTTCGTAGAAAAGTCGCCCGTTACATCATTCATAAGTCCAATATTTTCTTTTATCTTATTACGTAGACTCGCGGAGTAATCCTTCCAACGGATATTACTTTCCAAAAAATATGTCAGTGCGGTTGCCCAAGTCCTATAGGCTCTGTCATCTTCCAGTATTTCATACGTCTTGGAGGATAGAATTAACGCCAAACCCGCAATTCTCATATTGTCTTGAGTTCTTTCATCGGGAGGGATCGAGAGACCTATACCCTCCCACGACTCAATCGCGTTATCATATTCTGAATTTCTATATTCCTCCCATCCATTTTGAAGAGCACTAAAATCTAGATCGGCTGCCATTGATTTCATGGAGATCAACAGAAACACACCTATATAAATAAACGGCACTCCAATCTTCATGTCATTCGCCTGTGTAAAGCTAACGAGCCAATAGTAAACTGCAGCATATTACTCATTCAGTACCTTCTCCAAATTTTTGACATTGCCTGATACATCTTCAGGGGCAGACATTACCGCAGGTTCAGTATCCGCTTCTGATGAGGGTATTGTATTCTTATAGAGCGATGGAAAACACTTACCTGGGTGCTTAAAGACATCTTCCATTCTAATCACACCATGTAATGTATCATTCGTATTCGAGAACAATTTTCCATTAACTTTATACCATAATGATTCCATCACGATAGCATTGGTAGACGCGGATATTACATCCTCATACCCACCGGTCCTTTCGTAACGACCTTCATACCATCCAAGTTTTTCATCGTACAACTCCTCTATAACTAGCATCAGTTTGTTTGTATATGCAGTATCCCAAAGTACAAACATCGGAAATACCGCTTTTGTAGCAACAATGGCTTTATCGGGGTATATTTTGCTATCTTCAGCGATGGTATTCCAGGAATAGCCGTTTGCAAAGATAGTATCGTAAACGAAAAATGGCGACTCACTCAGCACATGTTCCGTTCGTGCAGTGTAGATTTTTTCTTCTTCATAGCGCTTCTCTTGTACTCTATATACCCTATCGGATACATCCGCCATCAGATTGTTAGTTCGAACCGCATCGGACGATAGGTCATCTGAAATTACGTCCCAGTTAAACTCCAAGCCCATCAATGCAAACGGAAGTGTAAGTACGGGGCTAAGAACACTATCATCCCGATGGTCTCTCGCATCATGATATATATCGATATCGTAGATTGTAATGAGTTCAACGGGATCCAGCTCTTCTGCCTTAGTTGGCTCAAACCCCCAGGCTCTGAATCCAATGGCTGCATACTCTTCATAACCCAGACGTCCTTCTTGAAATATCCTAAGATCCCCATTATGTAGATCGCCAGCATAAAGCGAACCCTCCTCATCAATAACATCGCAAAAATTCCACCTCATCACAGCTTTATCGACGTATTCATGAAATTCAACATATTGGATAGAAAGTATTTTCAACCAGATCAACAAGCGGCCTATATCAATAGCCGACCAGCCTATTTCGCCATGACTTCCATCGTAGGTAGTCATGGTTGAGTTCTTTGCATGATATATTTTATTGGGTAATCGCCCTTGAAATAGCTCCATGGTATTCAAAAAGTGCAGCAGCGAACTTACCCTATGATCAAACTCTTTCTTTTCTATGATTCCCAATTTCCTTGCGGAAATCATGGCCGCAATATAGTCGGCAACGGTAGACATGGTAAAGCTTGGATACGCATCAATTGAATTAACTGCACCAGATTCTACATTGGTATTATTCTTGAAATACCGCCAAGCAATTTTCGCCCAGGCAATCTCCTTTTCCGTTAAATTCCCCCGCTTTCCTTGGACAAACAATGATGAAGTTCGAATTCCATCGAAACCGAGAGAAACAGATCTAACCAGTACGCCACACCCGCTAAGAACCAACGAGATGACGAGTATCCCTAGCGTTTTCCTGGCAGACATTTACCTTGACCTTGAAACTCGTTATCAAGCATCTTTTCCCAAAAGGAGTCCAAATCATTAAACTTAAGTAATTTACCCTGCTCTTTATAGAGCAGCGTCTCTAGAATTATTCCATTATTGTTCGATGTAAATGTATTAATAAGACCTTTACCGTTTTCAAACTTACCCTCATAGAACCCCTTTTCCTCATCATACAAATCAGAGACCGCATTAAACAATAAATCTGTATAGGGTGTTTCCCACAAGCTCCATAACCCTAACGCGCCCTTTAATGCAATAGCGGAGTATTGAGGCACGTACTTTCCGGACTCAGTAATAGTATTCCAGGCATAGCCGTCGGTATATATGGTGTCATACACAAAATAGGGACTTGATGCTAACTGGTGTTCTGTCCTAGCCGTAAGTATTCCACTATGAAAGTACCTTGCCTCTTGTACTTCGTAAATTCGCTGAGCAAAATCCACCATCCATGCAACACTATGCACATTATCAGCGCTGGTTTCATCCGTCGGCAAATCCCAGTTTAACTCAATGCCATCTAACACATAGCTTTCAGTTACGACGTAATTGTGTGCCCGAAGCCTTCGTGGATCCCTAGAGTCATACGGTATTTGGTGGCCGTATAGCTTTATTATGTCATAAGGCTCTGGCTTTGATGATCGCTCTGTATTAAACCCCCATAAACCAAACCCCTTAGCGGCATATTCCTCGTATCCCAACCGTCCCTCCTGTACATATTTAGTGGGCTTCCCTTTTTTTCCGTGGGCACCAAACATTGTGCCGTTTTCATCGAGGATATGGCAGAAATTCCATCTAAAAATAGACTTATCGATAGCGCCAGCAAATTCTGGATAGCGTTCTTTTATGATTTTCATCCAGATCAAAAACCTACCTATATCCAACGCTGAGTATCCAATCTCTCCCGGCTTATTGGTATAATCAACTTTTTTCGCTGTTTTGGAATGGTAAACCTTATTGGGTACTTCTCCCCTATAGAGCTCAAGATTATTTAACGTGCGAAGTAACGCGATCATTCTCTCGTCAAATTGTTTCTTTGTGATGATTTTTAGTTCTCTGACAGAAACCAATCCGCCCAAATAGGATGCTAAATCCCACATAGTAACTGAGGGATAATTGTTTACTGCATTCACTAGGCCTGTCTTCGGTTGATAGTTATTCTCAAAATAGCGCCATGCAATTCTAGCCATATTAAGTTCTTTTTCTGACAACTTCCCCCTTCTGCCCGGACGAATGCCAGCAGACGCGATAGACGATTTTTGATCTACGATTTTCTCACCGTAATCCTCTATTGTGGTAGCGCCATCCAAATGGATGCAAGCACCGAGCAACATGGATAACATCAGTGCGATAAAAAATTGTAGTCTACTGCGATTATACATAATTCATGACCCTAACAGCACGGTGCTATCCACACCTTAGCTTTTCATCTTTTTACCCACGCTAAGCAAATCCAATTTATTAGCGTTGTTCTTACCCGAAATATTTAGCAAAGGCCCAAATACTTTATAATGTAAGCTTTCTAGCACTATCGCATTAGTATTGGCAGTTATTGCTTTGTTCGGTACATTTGATTTTTCGTATATCCCAGAGAACCAACCTTTTTCTGAATCAAAGTTGTTTTCTATATGCTTCATCAAAAGCGCTGTATAGTCTGACTCATATAACATATGCCAGCCCAGAGCAGCTTTAGTACTTACACTTCTAAATTGGCTAGCATCTTCCCCTGAATCTGTTATCGCATTCCAGGCTTTTCCGCTACTAAAGACGGTGTTATAGACGAAATATGGTGCCTGATCTATGTTGTCTTCACTCACGGCGGTTAGAATTCCGGTTTTTTTATAGCGATTCTCTTGTGCCTTATACACTCGATAAGAGAACTGAGTGGATATTTCATCAGATCCAAACTCTATTGCGTCCAATATATAAGATTCGCTCACCACATAGTTGTGTGCTTTATATTTTTTCGGGTCTCGAATATCGGTCGGAACATCGACACCCATGATAGGTACATATTTCAAAAAATCTGAATATTGCAAGGCAACTGAAACATCTATACCCGCTAGCGAAACTGATTTTGCCGCATACTCTTCATACCCTATGCGCCCTTCTTGTACATATTTTGTTTTTCCCTTTTTATCGATAGTAGCACCGACAAGAACCCCCCTGGATACTAGATAGGTCATATCCCAACGACTTAGTATTCTATTGACCCCTTTTGTGTGCTGAGGATAGTTCCAAACCAGTATGTTGAAGGGAACCATGATACGGCCAATGTCAATAGCTGACCAACCGATACCGTTATCAGAAATTTTGTTGGTGTAATCGACCATTCTTTTGGTTTTTACGTTATACGACTTATTTGGCAGAACTCCGTCGTACAAATCCAATTCATACAGGCTCTTAAGTAGTTTTTCTATTCTGGAATCAAAAGTGTCTGCATCAACAATATCCAGTTTATACGCAGATATTAGACCTAACATATACGATGCAATATCCCATAATGTTGCCGCCGGAAATCCATCCACAGAGTTAACCAATCCCGTGTCTTCATCTGTATTGTTCTCAAAATAACGCCAGGCAATTCTCGCCATTTCCTGTTCTACTTCGTTTAACTCCCTAGATGATGGATAGGTTATCTTGATCTTTTCTTCAATCTTGAAGTTCTCTCGGGATACCTCAAGCATCTCAAGATAGATAACCAATCCAAACGCAGCAGCAAGACCCAATAGAAAAATAAAGTGATGACGGGCTGCCAATAGATTTTTCCGAAAACTCATATCAAACGTGCTCCATAACAAGTTCTTCAACCTCAGGGGCTGGTGGTTTCCAAAACGCTGATAACACCATTCCAGACATTAGAATGATATTATTTGCCGCCCAAAATAGATTGGTAACAATACCGTTAAACGAATGATCGGCTATATTACCCATGAAAAAGTAGCTAGATACTGCAAACGATACCGCCGATATCGTTAGAATGATCACGAGTATTTGCGGAATGACCAATTTAATGAACGTCCCTTCCTGTCTTTCCTTTGGCGTAGTTGGAAAGGCGATTTTCTTACCCATCAATACCACTGCTATGGCCTTAATATTGACCGAAAAGAACGATATAAAGGAAGATTTACCTTTGAATCCTGCGACTCCCCAGGTACCAATCATAAAGGCCAATTCATTTAGCATCATGAACGGGAGCACATGGATATAGAAATCTAACGAATAAGCCGATACTGGTGCAACACCGGTGAATAAGTAGATTATCGGAGCCAGTATAAATATCACATTCCACAAGGCGCCGAAATATGACCAGATAGTGGATGCATACATCATCCGTTGCGGTAAACTCATCCCCTTTCTAAATACGGGGTTATCGTTAAGCGCGATGTCGATCGTACCGCCAGCATACTTAAATCGTTGTACCATCCAGGTTTGTAGATCCTGAGGAGAGAGCATTTTGGATTCCACAAATGGATGCATTACGGACTTCCAATTATTACCAACGTCAGAATGCAACATTATCGACGTATATATATCTTCCGATACATGAAATTTGTAGGGCGTCACTTCGATTTCGTTGGCTATATTTTGCCTTATAGTGGCTTCAACATTTTCATCTAGCGAGCTTTCTTTAGTCGCGGAGAGTAACGCCTTCTTGTTTTTCGCTTCTTCTTTCTCTATTTGCTCCCCATAAGATTTAAGCGCGACTTGCATTACCGGCTCTCTTCGGTGAATCGACCCAGCGCCACAGCAAAAAGATGCATTGGCCCAGTTTCTTCTGCGTTGAATTACGTCGTAGAACATCTGAGGGCAATTGACAAAGGGGTCGCTACCAAAACGTATCTCCCCCACCAGCATTTCGATGAGCTTCCCGGTATATCGACCCAAAAATCCCACTTTAGAATCCAAATATTGCTCTAGATTCCTACCTTCGGGTAGGTCAAAGAACCACTGCGGTGTTTGTACCCAAGCTACGTCTGGGTCTCTAAAATATCCCAGAGTATTCGATAGTATTGTAGGAAATGGCCGAGTATCGGCATCACAAATTACAATAAAATCGCCCCCCGTATTCTCCATCGCGTTACGAAGGTTACCTGCCTTAAAGCCAACATTATTGTCACGGGTTAAATATTTGACTCCATGCTTGTCGGCAAGCCGCTGCATGCTATCCCTTCTACCATCGTCCAATATGTAAATGTTGAGCTCAATGTCATGGGGGTAAGTGATTTTAAGCGCATCTTTGACACTTAATTCAACTAACTCGGGTTCTTCATCGTAGGTAGGAAAGAACACATCCACTCGTAATGGCCTAGCTTCAGCCGAATCATCGTTAACCGTTTCAGTAAAATATTGTGGTGGTGGCGTTATCTCTTTATCATCTGTTTTCCATAAGCTATAGGTGAACAAAATCAACCCTATATATGCAGCAGATTCCGCAATAACAAGGGGTATTGAAAACCAAAGCGCGTCATAATTTAAGGACTCCGTCCAGCGCCAATGGATATACCACCCACCAACGCATAAATTAATCGTCGCGATAAACTGCCAAAATAACTCACGAAGCAATGAGTGCTTTACTGGTTCTGGAGGTACTCTACCCTCAAACTCATCAAAATAAAAACCCACACAAACCTCCCAAGCTGCCCTTAACCTGTCATTAGATATTAGTCTTCGGAATCTTTTACGTTAACGGATTGTAACGCTTCCAATAACTGGCTGTTCGCTTGCAATTCTTCAATATTGCAGCGGCTATCATTGATAGCCCATCCAATATCCCATTCGTTCATATCCACATAGTCACCACTCTGATTGATGCAATGGCCACCAAATAACACCTTCCCCGATAACTCAACTACTGAAGACACCCAGGTATAGTCATCAATAAGGCATTCCTCAATGACCGCGCCTTTCTCAATGATACAGTTGGCCCCTATCATCGCAGGCCCCTTTATTACCGCACCGTCTTCTATTCTTGTCCCGTTACCGATACATATAGGCCCTGTGATATCAACCTTATCAAAATCAATATCAAGATTTATTCCACACCACACCCCTGGACGCACTTCTCTACCGGGTTTTGGATATCCCGTTATTTTGTCTGTTAGTATATCCCTCGTGGCCTGCCAAATATCCGTCAAGTTCCCCACGTCAACCCACTGAAACGGGCTTGAGATACCATAAAAAGGAACGTCTTCTTGAACCAATAGGGGAAACAGTTGACTCCCAATATCGAACTCTTCATCTTTTGGAATATAGTTAAAGATATCGGGTTCAAAGATGTAAATTCCCGTATTGACAGAATTTGATATCGCCTCTTCACGATCAGGCTTCTCTTGAAATTGTAATATTTGTCCGTCATCACCAATTTTGACCACACCATATTTGTGAACTTCTTCTGGCTCCACGTCCTGCAAAACAATCGTTGCGACACCACCTTTCTTTTTATGAAAGTCACAAACCTTCTTAACATCGAGATCGATCCAGGCATCGCCACAGACAACCATGAACGTATCGTCAAAAAATCCCGAGAATTCTTGTATCTTTTTCATGCCTCCGGCTGATCCAAGCGCAGCGGACTCCAATTTATTGTCGACAATTTTTCCTTCAAAAGAATAGGTAATATCAACTCCGAGTGTAGTACCGTCTCTAAAGTAGTTTTCAATCGAGCTGCTCATATAGCTTGTGTTTACGACAAATTCCTTAACACCGTATGATTTGAAATGGTCAATTAGCGATTCCATTATTGGTTTTCGTAGTATCGGAATCATTGGTTTGGGGGTAACCTTTGTCACAGGCCAAACACGCGTACCTTTGCCAGCGGCTAATATCATGACTTTCATATTATTCAAACCTTCTAATTGGAAATGACGCAAATAGACCTATGACAATTTTTCGATAGCTTTTTCAACACTTTCATATTCGACAAATAGACGATCTAGACGCGTTAACTTAAACAGATCACCTACTATTGTATTGACACCAACAAAATGCACAGCCCCTCGCCCGTTTAGACGTTTTAGTAGGGTAACCAAAGCCCCCAGACCACTGCTATCGATAAACTTAACTTCTGACAAAACAATAATTAGATCATTCACTTGGTCGTCAACAACTGAAGATACGTATTTCACAAATGAAGGGGCCATATTCGCATCTAGCCTCTCTTCATTGTGGTAGATAACCATCAATGTATCGCTTATTTTTTCGCTATCAAATTGCATAGTTGTTCCCTTTATCCATTCCACTGAAAAGCAAGTATTGTTACATCATCATCGATCGGATTTCCTTCCGTCCAATCGATTAGATTCTCATGGATCTCATTGACTGTTTCCTTGAAGCTAACGTTGGTGCTGCCACCTATTGCTTCTGCGAGTCTGCTTTCTCCATACTGTTCACCACCTAGATTCATAGCTTCGGTAATACCGTCAGAGTATAGAAAGAAACGATCGCCAGGTGCCAATTGAAAACTGACCTCTTCATAATCCGCTATTTCGAACATCCCAACTGGGAACCCACCATCTCCCATAAAGGAAACTGCACCAGTGGAAGCCGAATCATGGATCGGTGGTGGATGGCCGGCCTGGCAAAAAGACACACGTCCATTTGCCAAATTTAGCACCCCATAAACCATAGTAAAGTACAGCAGTGAACCACTGTCCAACATATAGCGCGCATTCAAATCAGAGACGACATCTACCACCGACCTTGGGCCTTTCACGCCTTCATGATTAAACAGTAGGTCAACACCCGCGCCTGTTCGCGCTAACTCGTAGCTTAATGTAAAAGACAATAGAGCCGATGGAACGCCATGCCCTGCCACATCTATTTGATAAAACGCGATGGTATTGCTGTCAAGTTCTCTATGTCCGTATAGATCCCCGCCTAAAACAGAGCATGGATAAAATACCGACGCGAACTCCGTATTTTCTATTACGCAGGGACTTGGTAGTAAGGACTCGGCCATCTTAGCCGCAGACTCGAGATCCTCTTGCATGCTTTTCAGCGCTTTATTAATGACTAGGTTTTTGTCAACAAGCTCTTTTTGAAGGTCCTGCATTCTCAGTGCTGCAGCAACCTTTGCATGGACCTCTTCAATGTAGATGGGTTTCATCACGTAGTCGTCAGCACCAAGCACTATAGCCTCGACCATCGATTCTCGGTCAGAAATACCAGTGACCATAATGATATGTAGGTAAGTCTCCCTCTCGAGGGCACGAATACTCTTGGTAAGTTCGAGTCCATCCATAATTGGCATTATCAAGTCTGTAATGACAATGGATACGTTAGGATCATTCTCGACGTAATTCAGTGCATCTCTACCGTTGTCGAACGTTACAACCTCACAGTTAAAGTCACTTATTGCGTGCACAATGAGTTCTTTCATTTCAGCGTTGTCATCTACAACCACGACTTTCATATTACGGCAATTCCTTTGGTTAGTTTCATTCTGCTTACCGGGGTATAACGCTGAAAAGGACTTTATACCTAACGAGCAACCACAACCCCAAGATACAGACAGTATGTATGATGGAGTTTTCAATGAAATTTGACGTATCAAAAACGGGCTGCATCTCAGAGAATTTAGAAATATATTCAACCAATACAATGAACCCTAAATGTACAATAAAGACATACAATGACGCTTGCCCTAGTGGCACCAATAACCAGCCAATCAGCCTATTTAGTGGCTTCCAAAATAGCGTAAGTGCCCGATAAAATACGACAAGAAAACAAAAGTAATTAACAATTCTAAGTATCCCTAGTTTGTTCTTGTCAAAAAACTGCCAATGCATGTCGTGGTATGCCTTGGCTTCAATTAGTCCAAAATTTGCCCACTCAGGAAACGCTTTATTTGGTGAATTCCAGGCAATAAAAGCAAAAACCAGGGTGAACACCAGCGCGACAGAAACTAGTGCATGATATTTATTCCCGGAAAAATAGTGTCTAATCTCGTCTTTATAGTAACCAACCGCTAAACCATTAAAGAAAATCACTTGCCAAGACAGTACGGGGAATCCGTATTCAAACTGTCCCATCGTAGGGCGTGACGGATGCTGCATATTATAAAAATAGAGTACCCAACTGATATATAGCAACCACAAGGGGCGGCCGTTCTTAAAAAACCACATGGCCAGCGGAGTAAAGGCCAATAAGATGAAATATAGACCGAGTATTTGTATCTGGTGGGGGCCATTTCTTAGAAGCAGGAACTGGGTCAAGGTCTGATGCCAAGCCGCACCCTCATTGGGATAAAGATTATAGACTTCCTTATTCCCCCAGTTTATAAACGTTTTTATTACGCTTAAATCAACAATACTGAGCATGGACAAAAAATAGACAACTGCGATCACTGTCAGGTTCACCCTGTAAAGCTGCGCTGATCTATCAAACAATTTCATCATGGAAACATGATAGTCTGCCTTGTCCAGGATTTTCCTATGTACGATTCCGAGTACAACGCCAGAAAGAATTACGAAACCTTCTGCACCAGAAATAAGCCCTACTCTTTCCCAGGCAATAAAGTTAAAAATTGAGAATATTTCTATATGGACAACAACGAGCACAACCATGACTGCACCACGCATAAAGTCTATGCGTAGGTCCCTACCACCATCTAGCTGGGTGTATTGCATAACTGCTCCTAGTCCAGCCGCTATAGCTTTCTTATGCTAACTATATTCAAGCCTCCTATAGATTTAACCCTAGACCATATATATTGAATATGAAAATAATTGGACTTCACACCACAACGTTGAGACTTCGGTGCTGAGTATTATCAATGAAAACATGGAGAGAAACATCAGGCTGGACGTAGACTAAAAATTAAGCGTCCCTACTTATATTCAATGATGCTGACACAACGTACGACTAATAGTACGTTGTGTCAGTGGAGATGGGCCCTAATATCGAAGTTATGTGAGTAAAGATGATCAGTATAAGATCATCTTATTGGTCAAAATAGTGGTTTATTTAGTAGTCTCAGTCGTGTATTGATCATCGATGTCATAATCGTTTTCAATCTCGTTTGGCATGGCTTCTTCTTCGACGTTAAGCTTCTCATTACGCCCCGACCGCAGTAACCCTTTTCGTTTTGATAACGCCATTTCCAATTTCTTAGTGGTTGTTTTGATTGCATCTCGGATGGTCTTTCCTTCAGAAGAAACGCTAATGCTACTCCCTTCATATATGGTGCGGGCTTCGACGGACCTCACTTTGCTTTCTGACTTTAAAATAACAGCGACATTGACCAAGCTAGGATAACGCTGGCCTATTTTTTCTAAGTTGCTCTTAACAACGGAACTAATCATGTCGTTTGCTGATACGTGATGCCCGGATACTTGTATGTCCATTAATATGCCACCTTTATACTCGAAACTTGTCATAGAAAACTTCGTACATAATAAATATGTGGATTCTAGCGTCAGATTACAAGACCTATACACCCTATTTCTCTAAAAAATAGATTGTGAACTATCGAGATAGTAGAAGGTCCAACCTCGGTCAAACATAAGGAAACATGCCATTTACCATCGTAAATTAACACCTACTTCCTTGGTAAGTATTTGATTAGTTTGCAGTACTTTCCCCCTCCGATATCCAGCTATCAATCATCAAGTACTCGGGAGAAGTCTCGGTATATTCCATAACACCATCACCAGCAACACCATCACAATCATTCGCCATACAGGCAGGAAACTTCACACTGGCATTGCCCGGTTCAAAATGTGATGCCGCGGCATGACACCCTGCACAGGTAGGTAACACATTGTTGGCATAGGACACCTTGGTGGTTTGGCTGGCCGGGTCGCTAACATCTGAAAGTAGTGTGTTTGTCGTCGCTTTGACGGTGAAGCTATAGGCAGTGTAATTGTTTAAACCATCAATTGGTTCGCTAGTATTCGACGTTGATAACTTTGCGACATTATCTTGAAAAATGGTATACGTGGGTGAATCACCACTTACTGCATTCCAGCTTACGGTGATTTGGGTTGTGCTATCTGCCGTTGCAGCCACTCCGTCAGGTGCACTTGGCACTGTCGAGCCGTCAACTGCACCGGTCAGGCTCGACTCCTCGCCTCCCGATACGCTCCGTATAGCGTAGCTGTATTGTGTGCCGCTAATTAGGCCTGTATCAGTAAAGCTGTTGGTCGAGGGGGTTCCTACCTCAGTATCATCACGATACACAATATAACTGGATACGCCGCCGGAGGGCGCGCTCCAGCTAACCACGATCCGACTCGTTTTATTGCCAGTATCGTAACTAGCTGAAACACTCGTCGGAGCGTTCGGGGTTGTCGTTGTGGAGTCAGTATTTGAGTCGGCTGATTCTTGGGAATTACGGACAGATCTAACTAAATAGCTATAGAGTGTTCCTGGTGTACGACCTGTGTCATTAAAACTGGTTCCATTGCTGCTTCCTACGAGGCTTCCACCGCGATAAATAGCATAACTGTCAACATTACCAGAAGCAGCAGTCCAGCTTAGAGCAATATTGGTACTATCAGTTGTTGACGCAGCTATATTCGTTGGTGCGTTCGGGGCTGATGTTGCGAGAGTGGCAGGTGAAATATCACCCTGGTCACTACTTTGTGTTGCTCTTAGGGTGTAACTGTATTGCGTGCCTGCCGTTAATCCAGTGTCAGACAATGTTGTATTAGTGGTGGTGCCGATTGAGCCACCATTTCGAAAAACCTCATAACTGGTAGCGTTAGCTACGGGGGAACTCCAACTTAAATCAATGCGACCGGTATCGACGACTGTAGCATTGGGTGCACTGGGTGTCAGTGACAGCGTACTTGTTATCGCAGGAGGCGAAGCGATGGATACCTCGTCGTTGTAGACCGCTTTTACGGTATACGTATAACTTGTATTGTTAACTAGTGACGTATCGCTGTAGCTGTTTGTAGCAATACTCGAGGCAATTTCGTTGCCGTCGCGAAGTACAGTAAATGTATCTGCCGTATATCCGGTTGGGCCAGTCCACGCCAAATCTATTTGAGTGGCATCATTGGTTGCGTTAACGGCTGCAAGCAATCCAGTGGGTTCAGTCGTTCCCACAGCAGCAGTACGGACCTTGTTAGACGTCGCCGTGGTCGATTCTTCTCCCCCTGCAATCGTGGATATTTGGTAGGTGTAGTCTGTATAAGGGGTTAGCCCTGTGTCTGCAAATGTCGTTACGGTGGGAGTCGCAATGGCTACTCCGTTTCGATAGATACGATACGTATCGAAGATGCCTGACGACGGCACGTCCCAGACGAGATCTATCTCAGAAGAATCGTTAACCGCATCCCTGGTTCCGACTACATTGCTCGGTGGTAGTGGGATTACCGTGACGGCAGTTGAATCGGAGGGGGCTGATTCTTGAACGGTATCACTGGCGGTAATCATGTAGGTGTATTCTGTACCCGCTGTTAAGTCGGTGTCGGAATAGCTGGTTATGATAGAGGTGGCAATTTCAATGTTGTCTCGATATACATGGTATTGGGTGACGTTACCAACAGGCGCTGACCAACTGAGATCGATTTGCTGAGTATCTATTGCAGAGCCAACTAGGCTATTTGGTGATAACACCGCAGTAGTGGCGCTTGCTGACGCGGAGGAATTGGAGCTATCGCTGCCAATTATCGAGGTTACCGTATAAGCATAGGAGGTATCATCAACTAACCCTGTATCCGTGTACTCCGTTGTGGTTAACGCTGCTATTTCTACAGCATCTCTAAATAGTTTATAGCCTTCAGGGTTGATCCCCGTTGGAGCGCTCCAACTAACTGAAATCTCTGACGTATTGTTAACATCATCCGTTACCGCAGAAACATTGACGGGAACTAATGTGCCAGACGGTGAAGAATCAATACTAATTGAGCCGAAACCAATCGCAGGTACGCTACTACAAGTTGCTGAAGTGGATGACAAACTTCCATCACCGTCGTCTAGTTGATAATAAACAGTATCAATACCGCGCTCAAAAGGATCAAAAAGCTGATAGCTAACCGTTAAATTGCCAACGTCAATAGTAAGAGAACCTAATGTTCCGTCATCTACGCTAGAAAGTTGAACCTGCCCATCCCCTAAAGATTCCATGGCTAAAGCACTGACAATAGGAATACTTTCGAGTAATCCAGACGATTGTAATCCTGAGGTGTCTGCCGCCAAACACTCAGCTATAGGGGATCGATTAGTGACGGTAATACTTTGTGTTGTACTCTCAGAGATTCCATTCTCATTGGTAGCGGTAAGTTGTACGTTATATACGCCACCGGGTACATCAGGTGAAAACGAGCCGATCACTTCTGTTCCATTATCAACGTTAATGGATGACGTGACGGGCTGATCGCTAAATTGCCACAGGTAACTTTCGGCAAAAAGGCTACCGGTAGCATCTATGGTGACAATGTCATCAATAGTCGGCGTTAGGTTTGAGATGGTAAAAGTAGGCACGGGTAATCCTGGGAATGTCGGTATTGTTTGCCCTAGCCCTTCTAAGTGAGCCCGCAAAATATCAACGGGTTTGTCCTCATCGGCGCTAGTGCTAGTACCATTATAACCTGACCAGAATCGATCCATGGCAAGCCTGGCTAGAGGCATGCGGCCTTGTTCATATACATAATTTTTTAGCAAGGTGTTACCGATAAACTCGCTGTAACTATCAAAATTATTCTCTTCGTCCGCGACTTGTAGGTGACACATGCGACAATGTTTCGCAAACACTTGATGATATAACACGTCTTGCCCCCCCCAACTTGTGGGCACGTAACTACCATCAAAGGTAGTGTTATCCGGTAGTTGATCGATAGGGGGAGCCATCTCCTTGTCTCCATACCATCCGTGAATCATCTCTATGGCGCTAGCATTACGAATGCTATCATTTTTGTAGGTCGCTAATACCGCTAAGTTAAACGCTTTTAATGAAGCTTCCTGGTTCTCCCTACTGTATTGATCCAACAACGCGGTACTGAAACTATCAATATCCAATGTAGGTTCAACTTGGCTAGTATCTGTCGCTTTTGCATACAAAAATGCATCCAAATCCCAGGGCAAGAAGGTTGCACCAATATCAGCATCCGCCGCGACAGTGAACTTTTTACCGCTTGCATATCCTTGATGGCAGCCACCGCAAACACCGGGGACATATTTTTCGCCCCGCCCATCAAAATTGATACTATTTACGCGGGTGAAATCTCCCGTACGTTCATCTGGAACAAAAACATAGAATTTCACGATTTTTTCATTCGAGCTACTTGTATCTGGATTGTCGCTATATTCCATTGCAACAATAGCAAACTCCCCCCGTTTTTCTATGCCTTGCTCTAACGTGGGGTAATTCACTACATAGCTGAACACATTTCCCAATGAATCTGTCCGGACATACATTTCTCGACCGAACCCTAAATCATAATTGTTGAGATATAATGCACTAGCGATTGAGGAATCGGATATCTTCGCGCCATTAGAATCAAGAAAGCCTGCGTACATTCCCCAGCTCTGAAATGACTCATAAGCGCCTGTTGGATCGAGTAATGAATAATAGTTATTGGAGCTAATCGCGTTTTCCAGACCGAGTTGGTCCCGTAAGTTAGTTACGGAAATTGAGGTGCTGGACTCACCATTCCACGTTTGGATAAGGGAGCGGTTTTGCAGATTCTGAGCCGATGCAACATTTGAGGAGCGGGCTCTTTGATCCGATTTTGACGCAAATAGTAAGTCGGCTAGATCGATCTGAACACCATCAACATCTAATGCGATAAGTTCAAAGTTCGCCCCCGAGTTTGACGATATTTCTACCTGTAATTCAGCATAAACAGAGTCTGTTTCATAAGGCTCTATACGTCGTTGTCGATTACTATCTTCGAAGTTTTTATTGATTTCATCGGTATCTAGGGTCGGGATAGGAAATGACAGCCTGGGGTTTCTGGGTTCAACTAATGGATCATACCCAAGGGCTGTAGAAAAGGATGCAGGGAAAGCACTATTGATTACCGCTGAACTTACCTCTAACTGATCTAACTCCCCGACTTGATTCCGCCAATGTACAACTGTCGTTAACGTTAAGGTGAAAGGCTGCTGAACATCTCCAGTATTCGTGCCTTCCTGTAGGGCAGCAAGCACTTCAAACGTTTTATTGTTAATCGATGGATGAACTAAAAATTGATCTACATCCCCTACTGGCTCAACATTAACATGAACCGTAGCCGAGTCTATATTGTTATTTGCATCGGTAATCGTGAGTAAAAAGGATAACGTTGTTTCCGCAGCAACATTAGGTGCATCAAATACGACCGCATTCGTCGTGCGCTCGATAAGCTCTACGGCATACCCCGAATTATCTATTTGTTCCCAGCTAAAATACAGTACGGGAGCTGCACTTCCAGCACTATTTTTTCCTGTCAACTGTACTTCGGTATTAGCGCGGGTGCTATAGGTGTCACTGGTGCCCGAAACAGGTAACCCTAGTCCAATGACTTGAGCTGAAGCCACAGGCGGCGATTCATCATCTTGGTAACCACCCTCATCTTTACCTGCGCCGCCACAACCCGATAACATGATTATTGTGAGCACCAAGGCCATTGTTAAGGCGCTAGAATTCCATTCGAGTATTGTTTTATTTATCAAATGCTTCGACATGTATAGTATTTCACTGCTTGTTCGATTGGGATTAAAATTCGTAGCGTGCACCGCCAGCAATGACTTGCTGTGTATAATCTTTAATATTTCTAATAGTGCTATAACTGAGGTATACCTGTATACCACCTGCGGCACCACTGCCGGTGGTATAGGTTGTGCCGCGGATTACCGCAGATAGCCCAACCCCATAGGTTTCATAGGAAAGCTCTGCGCCATTAGTGGCCAAACTAAATTGAGACGCGTTTGATAGGCTATCATTCGCATCGGCATAAACGGCGTCTATTTTGTGGTCGTCTGTAATGTGTTCGGTGTAATGTTGTGCGTCAATATAAGGAACCAATACACCCCAACCTACGTTAACAATACTTTGTGCTCGAAAACCCCAAACACTTTCTAGCGACTCTATGTTCTGTTTTTCTACGGTAAACGCAAATCCCTGGTTCTTTATATCTTGTTCCGTATACTCGTCAATTGACGTATGTTGATAGTTTATGGATACATAAGGTTCAATCGATACTGCTGGACTAGGTTTAAAACTGTAACCAATACTACTCGACACGGTACTTATGTGCGCATCATTATCGCTTGTCGCAATGGTATCAGTATTGGCTACATTGGGATTAAAGGAAGGATAACGAATATACCGTTCTGTTGTGAACTCGGCCTGCTGGTAGCCCATAGAAAAACTAACAAATATACTATCGGTTTGATAAAGAACAAATGGCATCAAAGAATAGGCGGCCATATCCACCGTACCCTCAACGATGCTTTTATTGGCATCGAAGGCTATATCTTGCTCTGAGTAGCCCATTACTGCTCCAATCACCCATGTAGGATTAAGGCGATAATCGACCCCTCCACTATATGAACTACCGGTGAAGTCAAAAGCATCTTCGTAATCTGACGCATCCTGGTCACCCCAGGTATAAGTTGCGTTAAGAAACCCACCCCAAGGTGAGAACACGGGGTCTGCGCTCGCGCCTCCCCCTATGGATTCATTCATAGAGAATTCAACGTCTGTACTAAGAAAAATATCAGGATAATAATTTGACGTTAAGGAGAAGCTTTTAACTCCGCGTCTTAATGCAGTGATTCTTGTACTGAGCCCACTCAATTGTCCGTTTACAAACCCATCGGACAATGACTCTTGGGTCGAAAACTCCTCTCCCGCTGTCCAACGCAATGCAAAGCCTAAACCTTCAAAATCTGAATCCAAACTATACAATGTGGAGCCACCAACAGTATTGTTCAATTCATTAGCAGTATGGACTAATTCGCGTACTCCACTCCAGACGCGAAACGTCCCGCCATCACAGCCGGTTTGTGCGCTCCCTTGTGTATCGGTACAACCTTGTGCTTTTAGTTCATCGTAGACCTGCTGATTACTGATCGCTGCTTGTTCTTCAAGCGCTGACGCATACAGCCCTTGAAATGCTAATAAGTTTGCGTTCGCAGTATTGGCACTTAAGACTAGAGCTACTGCTCCAACATAACGGTAATTATTCTTTTTGTTCACTCTGTAACCCCAGCTAAACGCAAAACTAAACACACGTTTTAATTATATACTTGGCTACCACTTTAGGCTTTTTTTTCGATCATAGCAGGTTCTATAGCGCTTGGGCCACTGATGTATTTGACGCAACGCCCTAACATTGATTTATCGGCAGGCTGATTATGAAAGTTGACCCTTTTTGCTTTTCGCTCTTTGCCGATATACTCCCATTATGATGATCGACGATTTTCTTTACGGTGCCCGTACCTACACCCGTCCCTTCAAAAGAGCTCTCTGTTGTAAGTCGCTGGAAAGGGATGAGCATTCGTTCGAATTCTGATTCTTCAAATCCTATGCCATTATCCTCGATAAATATTTGGCATAGTAATGAATTCTCTTGCCCTCTTCTTCTTCGGTCTGTGATTGTCTTACTACTGATCCTTACGACAGGTGCTACATTTGGACGGTGATATTTCAACGCATTACTCACGATATTCGAAAATAGTTGGTATATTTCATTGGGGTCTGCATCGATCGTGGGTAACGATTGGGATTCTACTTTTCCACCCGTAGTAGAGAGAGTATCGTCTAGATCCAAAATGACATTCTCGACGATAGAATCTAGATTGACCGATTTGAGTTGAAGTTCCAGTGAGGTTTTTTCTGCATTATCGAGCAACGCGTTGATGAGAGTACTCATTCTAGATCCAATAGATGAAATTCGTGTTACGATTTCATTTCCTTCTTTATCTAGGCCGTGAGCATGTTTGCGCAATAAACGATTGGCATAACCAACAATAGCGCTCAGGGGTTGTTTCATGTCATGGGAAACGGTATGGGAAAAGCCCCGTAACTCACCATTAACACGCTTAAGAGTTTCAGTTTTATCAATCAATTCCGACGCGAGTCGATCAAGTGCCTGATTATTCGATTCAAGTTCTATAATTTTGGATGTTAGTTCTGATTTTGTATCTGAGAGATCTCGAAAAACCTTGATTTTGCCGATCAATACGAGGGGATCGATGGGTTTGTAGATGTAATCAACCGCACCAGATTCGTAACCTAATGCGGCAAAATGATCTTCCTTGCTAATGGCAGTGACAAAAATAATGGGTATATGGGCGGTATTTTGATTTTCTAATATCAAGCTAGCCGTTTCGAATCCATTCATCCCAGGCATTTGAACATCCATCAGAATCAGGAAGAACTCGCCATCAATGACGTGTTTCAAGGCTTCTTGGCCAGAGGTGGCCTCACAGATATCGAGATGAAGGGGTTCTAGCATGCGTTTTAGCGCATAGATATTCTCCTTTTTATCATCTACCACCAATAGTCTGTGTTTATGTTCTCTCATTTACCAAGCCTTTCAGTCAATTACCGACTACATCTATCTAAATATAGTCGTATTACCAGTAAACTGACCGAAATCTTAAGTAGGTGCGTTTCCAGTCACATCCAGGTTAAACCACCGCTAATGCCCACTATAGCGGCAGGGACGCTTAGTCAAATCCATGTTTGTGCAAAATACGGCTCAACCCCCCATCCTCTTTTAAGATCGCTAACCCTTGGTGAAAAAGGTCGGCGTTGACGTTTGCATTGGGACGATTGTTCGTAAACATTACATGCAGTGAATGGACAGCAAGCGCAGGTTCGATAGGCTCTAAAAGGTCCCGAAATAGCCCTATATCACTGATAATGATATTTTGAGCAACGAATTGATCTATCACTGCTAGATCAATGTGGCCCGCGAGTAATTTTTTCAGATTAAATATATCGGTATTTACAACCTCCTTATCGAGGTAATCTGCCTGATCTAACTCCTTAGAGTTGGCATAACTTCTTACGATACCAATTCTATAGTTTTTTAGATCTTCATACTCACTCCATGTTATCTGGTCCTCGGTACGTTTATAGAAAACCAGTGGACTCTTAAGAAAGGATTCTGAATATCGATAACTCTCAGCTCTATCTTTGGTCCAATAGGCTGCAACAGCGCCATCATAGTTCCCTATCCTTACTTCCTCTAACAATCTAGCCCAAGGCATGAAAGTCATTTCGGTTGTATAGCCTACCTTTCGAAAGGATTCCGTGACGATTTCTGACGCTATTCCATAATTAAGAAGCTCAGTACCCGTGTAGGGTGGCCAATCTGTAACAGCCATGCTAATTATTTTGGCATTAGTGTCCCCGTAAACTGACCCAGAAATTATAAGGAAAAGGACGAGTATTCTTACTTTACAACGTTCATTTAGGTTCATTAGTGATTTCCTATACAGGTAACTCCTTTTTAGTATAGTAACCCAGGACGCCCCTATGCTAATGCTATTAGGGTGGCTTGTATTCAAAGAAAAAACCCTTGGTCTATACTCGTCAGTGGGCCAATTGATATGTGATTATATTACGTAGTAAAAGTGCCTATACCTATTCTTTAGGCCTATCTGGATCAGCAATGAGCCCCCCATTAATCCCAGCGAAGTCCGACAGTCTGTCTTTTAAACAAGCACTCACCGCTCTCAGTGTTGCGATTATTCTAGGGGTTTCATTATCCTCCATCCAACTATATTTTGAATTTAACGACGCAAAAATAACGTTCCATAAGAATATTGATCAAGCGATCCAAGCAATGAAAGGCCCAGCAGCCCAAGCAGCGTATAACTTTGATGACGAAGCTGCGGGTCAAATTGTAGAGGGCCTTTTCGAGTTCGGCTCGATCTATAAAGTCAGGATTAAGCAAAACCTAGGGGAGGTACTGTCGGAAAAGACACGAAATACAATACGCCCCTCAAACCTTCTGACTAATGCCTTCCTGGAAAAAAGTGTCACAGTTAACTTTTCACTAAACAGAGAAGTAAAGGGAAAATCAAAAGTTGTAGGTGAAATGCTTGTTATCGCTGATATGGAAGGGGTTATTCTAGATTTATACAAGCGTTCAACTCGAGTATTCATATCCACTATGGTCCAATCTTTCTTTCTTGCGCTAGTATTACTCTACTTTTTTAACGCAAAAATAACTGACCCTCTTCTTTCTATTGTTGATCAACTTACTAAAGTGACCGAAAGACGGAAACAAGGTCATTTGGTGGCACCTGAAGGCCATGAGAACGATGAGTTCGGCTTGCTTGTGTCTAGAACCAATGCACTGCTTGAGAGAATTAGCAAAGATTCTGAAAAGCTCACAGAGTTTGCCGAAGGTACTCGAGCGATCAACGAGGAGTTAGAACAAGAAATCCATGAGCGTAAATCAGCCGAACATGCACTACAAAGGGCTCATGACACCTTAGAGGAACGGGTCACTGAAAGGACCAATGCTCTCACCGATGAGATTTCTATACGAAAAGAGACAGAGATCAAATTGGAAGATGCCAAATTAGTAGCCGACAAAGCGAATCGAGCAAAGAGTGCTTTTCTCGCAAATATGTCTCACGAAATAAGGACTCCGTTAAATGCTATTCTCGGTTTTTCACAAATTCTACTTAGAAAGAAGAATCTAAGTGAATCGCAAGCTGAACTGATACAAATCATTAATAATTCAGGGGAACATTTACTGGAACTAATCAACGATGTGCTGGATTTGTCGAAGATCGAAGCTGGCGCAATGGAATTGCAATGTGTCAATTTCAATTTCAATGAGTTACTAGAAGGAATTGGCGGAGTATTCTCTATTCGCTGTAAAGAAAAAGGTCTTGCATGGCAATATGAGAATAAGACCAAGTCCAATACGGTTGTATACGCGGACCAACGAAAAATAAGACAGATATTAATAAATTTACTGGGGAACGCAGTGAAATTTACAGACCATGGTTCGATCACATTACGGTTGTCATCGGATGGAGGTCACGAATACACACTTAGTGTTAGTGATACGGGAGCAGGCATCCCAGAAGAGAGCCAGAAAGATATTTTCAAACCCTTCCAGCAAGCGAATGAAGGCTATCATAAAGGTGGTACAGGACTTGGATTATCCATCAGTAAAAAAATGTTGGCGCTAATGGGCAGTGATTTAGAGTTAACATCAAATCCAGATACAGGAAGCTGTTTCTATTTTTCACTCAACCTTAGCGCTGTTCACAACTCTACTCCAACCAGTTCCGTTAACGCCATTCGCCACAGCAAGTTGAAAGCGGGGTCACGTATTTGCGCTCTTGTTGCCGATGATGTAAAAGACAATCGAGTGCTAGTTGAGAGCGTACTTACCAATATCGGAGTGGACGTAAAGCTTGCAGTTAACGGTAAGGAAATTCTAGACGTCATCGGGAAAAACTCAATTGACATTGTATTCACCGACATCCAAATGCCCGTCATGGATGGAATCTTAGCAGTAAGAATGATACGAGATAGATATGGAGATAATGCACCACCCTGCGTTGCAATTACTGCGGCTGCAATGGTTAGAAATGAAGGTGATGTTCCCCTGAACGACTGCTTTGACAGGGTAATCTATAAACCTTTTCATTTGGATGAAATATTTGAAGCACTCAGTGCGTTAACTAAAGCAAGATTTGAATCTGAATCTAGCGAAGACGTTATTTAACTTTGGTAAAAACAGGTGAATAAACGCGATGAAAAACAAATCAGCTGAAAGTTGTATCACACCATTTTTTATCTTGGCATTATTTTGTATTCACCCTGCATACGGAAAGGAAGTGAGCATATCGATTTGTTCTGATTCAAACTTTTGGTTCCCCTATACGTTTGAGATAGAGGGTGAATCAAAAGGTCTTCACGTAGACATAGTCAATGCTGCAACCAACAGAATTGACGTTAAAGCTACTATGGAACCGCTCCCGTGGAAACGGTGCCTCTATTCAGCAGAAAAAGGCGTCTATGACGCCGTCATAAGCGCATCTTATAAGGATAAAAGGTCAAAATACCTCTTCTATCCTACTGACGCAAGTGGGGCAGAAAAATCAAAGTACAGAATCACGCAAGTAGGCTATACAATACTTTCGTCGAATAGCGATAGTTTCAATTTTGACGGCGATTTTTCCAAAATTCCAGAACCGGTTCGAGTCCCCTTCGGATATTCCATCGCAGAGGATATCAGTAAACATGGATTACTTGTTGAAACATCGACAAAAGGCATTCGTAATAATCTAAGAAACCTGATCAAATCAAACATGGGATCAATAGTAACAACATTGGATATGGCTGAGCTGATATCGAGCGATAAGTCAAAGGACCTTCATGTTTCACACAAACCGATCTCATCAAAATCCTACTTTATGGCTTTTTCAAAGAAAACATCGTTAACGGATGTGCAACGCATTAACATTTGGAAAAGCATTGCTGCTGTGAGGCAAGATCCTAAAGTAATGCACGAACTCATCTCAATATACGACAACTATGACAGTTGCTTAGCAACAGACAGCCTGAAGAAAAATCAGAATGGACATGCAGAAAACGGATGTGATTAGCGAAAGTTCTATCGATTATGTAGCGCTCTTCATATTTGTGGTTTGTATAACCAGTTTTACAAACCAAATTCACCGACAGTCTAGTTTAGGAATAATTATATCTATTCGACCTACTAAATGTCCCATAACCGTTAAATCTTACCCCCCATTTCCTTCATGACCACATACGCACGTTTTGCCGTAAGTTGGCGAATATGAAACGGGTCACGAACAACAATTAGAAAAAATCTCTGCTCAGGAGCCCCAACCCCGGTACAAGCTGCTTCACATGTAAATATGAGCTATAGAACGCTTCAGCGTAGGTTGGCCAGCGAAAATACGTCCTATCGAGAAATTCTAGATAGGACGCGAAAAAATATGGCCATAGAACTAATAAAATCAAGAAAGGTACCATTGATAGAGATTGCATTTTTAGTCGAATTTTCCGATGCAAGTAGTTTTTCTCGTAGTTTTAAACGCTGGACTGGAGTCACGCCGGCCAAATACCTTAAGGGTTAACCTAACCCCAATCAACATTCTCCTATTTTAGGGTTACCTTCGTAGATCGCCTTTTCTGCGGGTGCGAGTACCCGTTCTGCGAAGTCCAATTCTTTTTTTGTCCACATGGTGTAACCAGGCTTCAAATACTCCAGTGCTGTTGCTGATATTTCTGCTGCTCTTTTTAGGCTTGCTGAATTTAATGCCATCCCATTTTTGATTTTTTTGGATGTCGTTGAGTAGCTAGCATCTTGTTTCCTAACCATTCTAATAGCATAGTTAATGTGTTTTACATATGACTTGTATACCATAGCTAGACCCCAAGCTCGCTCCAGATATCCAGTCCCTTGATAAGCACACAGATCAAAAGCTACAGATTTATGTTCTATTTCCTCAAGAGCATGCCAGTCAAATAGTCTTTTTGCTTCGGGGTGCATATGTTTTGCTATATTTGTCGTTAGCGCCGTTTTCGATAGGGTATAGGTGAGATGTTCACCTGCTGCCAGTATGGCGAGCTGTTTTCTAATCGGATATTTCTTGAAGGAGGTAAACATATCTTCATACATTTCGGTGATTTCAGAAAAGTCATATCCTAGAGTTTCAACATGCTTATTAAATTGGTGGTGTATTCTGGAATGCATACTTTCTTGTTTGATAAAACCTTCCATATCCTCCCTGAGTTTAACTTCTGATTGTGGGACGAGGTCTCTTGCTTTACGCATAACTTCGCAGAAATAGCGTTCCGATGGTGGGGCTACGAGAGAAACAGCCGTGTACCAATGAGTTGCCCCCTTTCCCCCGCCATAGTATTTTGGTACTTCCGTAAAATCAAAAACTAAGTCATTTCTTTGTCTTAACTCTTTTGGTGTTTTTGAAACCTGGTTTATATTGATCATGTGTACCTCTCAATGTAGAAATAGGTGTGATACACAAGTGTAAAATGTAGCCTAAATTCTGGCCTGTCAAAAATTGACAAGAACCTGTCAATAACCGACCTCGACAGCGTAAAATCACAAAATAGAGCACTTACTATGGACTTATCCATTCGATATTATTTTAATGCGGCGAAGACACTCTATAATTTGGGCGTTGATATACCCGGAATTTTAAGTGATACCGGAATAAAACCAGAGGTATTTGACAGCCCAAATGTAAACATTCCCTTCTCATTATTGGATGAGTTAATAGAAAGAACAGCCAAACATCCAACATTCCGCGATGAATATTGTCTAGCAATTGGTGAATCCTATAAAGTGACGACCCACGATATATTGGGATATGCGATGTTGTGCAGCCCAAATCTAGACTACGTGTATAAATTAACGGTTAAGTTCGCACCCTTTCTCATGCCTGCTTTTAGACTGAAGTACGTTGTACAAGACGAATTCGTTGAACTTGAATTTTTCCCGATTGTACCGATGAGTCGCACTACATGGGTAATTCACATGGAGACAATGTCATCCCTTCTGTATTGGAATCTTTATGAGCTAACCCAAGGGGTTATGCCTCATCATGATATTTATTATTCAATGAATACACCAAAAAATACAGACCAATACACAAACATGAATTTTGCTCGATTCCATTTCGACTCGGGGTCCAATGTTAATTTACGCATGCGATATCCAAAGAAACATATCTTCAACTCATTGCCTCTTGCCGATGAATATTCACTTGCAATGGCAGAAGATCGGTGTCGAAACCGTATGCTAGAAGTGACTGAAAAGGGACAGCTAATCCCTTGGGTTACGATGATACTGACTCAAACCCACGATACCGTACCCAATCTTCAAGATCTTTCGACAAAACTCAATATATCAGCCAGGACACTCGATAGGCGACTCAAGAAGGAAAACACTTCTTTTAGGGAGCTCTGGCACAAGATTAGAGATCAGCGCTCGATCAAACTACTATTAGACGGTGTTAGCGTGACTGAAATAGCCTATACCTTGGGGTATTCTACCCCAGAGAATTTCACACGAGCATTTAGGAAGAGGCATTCATTTAGCCCAACGGAATATATAAAGCAATACAACAATGATAACCAGATATAGAAAAACCATTTAAATATTGGTTACGAAGAATCTCACTTCAAACGTCACAAGCTGGCGAGATAAGACAATCTATTGGCAACAATAGTTAAGATTAAGGCATGCAATCCAAATAGCCTAGACATCGAGCGCTTGTGATAGTCCTATCGGCATGGAGGAAATACAACATGTAGTTATGTCTACAGAGGAAATGACGATAATGGAAATCAAAATACAGGGTTGTTAGTTATTAAATACGATTCGACAGACGGGACTGTCGTGGTCTGCGGGCAAAGGGCTGATGTTCCGGCTTGCTGATATTCTAAAGGTATCACCCTAACCTCACCCGTTACGGCAGATACATCTACTCCTCGTGTATCCTTTGTTTACTTTCGCAACCAGCTTTTAAGTGAATCTATGGGCAGAGGTTTACTAAAATAGTAACCTTGCGCAAAGTCACAATTTTCTTTCTTTAGGAACTCCCATTGTTCTTCAGTCTCGATGCCTTCCGCGATAACCTCCATTTCTAGGCCATGAGCCATCGCAATAATGGCTCGAACGAGAACCATATCTTCTTTTGAATTCGGGATACCCATAATAAAACTACGATCAATTTTTACCGTCTGAACGGGACACCTTTTGAGGTAGCTTAACGAGGAATAACCTGTTCCAAAATCATCTACAGACAAGCTCACCCCAAGTTCCTTAATAACAAGCAGTTGATGGGTCATTTCCTTGGAATCATCAAGTAGCAAACTTTCAGTTATCTCAATTTCAAGATCCTTGGCATCGATACGTTTTTTCATAATGGCATCTCGAACAATCTGATGCCAAATGGAATTCTTGAATTGTAATGTAGAGGCATTCACCGCGACGGTAAGCTTTAGATCTAATTCATTCTTTACAACGGCTAATTGAGTAATTGATTCTTCAAATACCCAAGCACCAATTGAATGGATAAGACCTGTCGATTCTGCAATCGGGATAAAGTAGTCAGGAGGGACCGACCCTAGCTCAGGGTTGTTCCACCGCAACAAGGCCTCGACACCAACCGGATCCCCATTCGCCACCTTCACCACCGGCTGGTAATGAACAGTGAGCTCGTTGTTCTCCATTGCGTGACGAAGATGCTTTTCCACATGAATACGTTTGTGTGCAGCAGCGTCCATTTCTTCTGAAAAAAATCGGAAGGTATTCTTGCCAGCCTGCTTGGCTTTGTACATCGCGATATCTGAATAATCCAAGAGTTTGGCAGGGTCATCTATCTGATCCGGATAAATACAAATACCAATACTTGCACTCAGTTCAATTTCTTCAGGTTCGATATTTATCGTCTTTTTAACTGCGCTGAGAATTTTTTCTATACGGCCAGTAAGTTGGTTTGAATCATCAATATCTGTTAATAGCATAACAAACTCATCGCCACCAAACCGTGCTAAAGTATCGCTCTTTCGTATCAACCGTTCTAATCTATGTGCAATGGTGATTAGTACCTGATCACCGGTTTTGTGCCCTAGGCTATCATTTATTGATTTAAAACCGTCTAAATCTATGAATAATAGAGCAAATTCCTTTTTCTCTCTATCTGCCCTAGAAGTCGCACGCTCAATCTCCTGGAACAGCCTTCTTCTGTTAGGAAGGTCAGTCAACAAGTCATGATCTGCCATATATCTGTTTTTGTCTTCTAAGTTTATCCTCGCACGAACCTCTCGCTCTAAGCCATAGCGCAGACGCCATAACTCCATAAATAACGAGATTTTTGCGACCAAAATTTCGGGTTGAACGGGTTTAGTAATATAGTCTATCGCCCCAGAGGTATAGCCTTTTAAGACATGGCTTTCATCGCGATGTACTGCTGTAATAAATATGATGGGAATGTGTTTTGTTTGTCGCTCTGCCCTTAACATTTCCGCGACTTCATAACCATCCATGATGGGCATTTGAACATCCAGCAAAATCATTGCCAAGTTGTGGTTGCGCAACGTCAAGGCAAGCGCTTCATGGCCTGATTCGGCCTCTATTATGTCAGCATCAATATACGTCAACAGTCGCTTGATGGCATAACGGTTTGCCGCTATATCATCTACAACGAGAATAGCGGGCCGTTGCTCATCCCTCTCTGTTTGCACCATTGTTGTCCCCAAAAACCACTGATTGAACGCCGATATACCTTCCTATAAATGATAGCTGGCTATATCGTTTTTGCTTTTTAGTTTGGCAATGGGGTGCAGGCGTGCTTATTGCCTAAAAATCAGCGGTGCTCTAGCATTCTTTCCAAGGCGAACATTCCCCATTTTTTGCGTACCTAAGTCAGCCGAAAAATGTTCATTTTCCCACGCAATTTTGCCAGATATCATTACCAATGGCACGACAGATTTAGATCGGTTAACGAGCTGTTCGTGCTTAAACTCTTCGCGATAAATGCGCTCCACATTGGCTTCACCATCATAATTCTGTAATTGCTCAGGGTCGATCAGAATAACGTCTGCTTGATCACCAACTTCGATAGTTCCCCCCTCTATTCCAAAGACTTCAGCGGGGTCTCGTGTAAGCCGCTTAACCATAAATGCGACATCCGAATCTCCGCCTTGAGCCGCCAGTTTTAATGAACGCAGGTTAACATCATAGAAAGCCATGTTGGTTAGGTGGGCGCCGGAATCATTAAAACCTGGGAGCAACAAAGGGTCCATAAGAAGCTCTCTAACGGTGCTTAAGTTTCGATTAGCGCTCGTGGTTGACCAACTAAGGTCGCTATCAAAAGTTCTTAACATTTGCAGCATAAAATCGGCTTCATCTCCAATCCAGAAGAAATCGGAGCCTATAAGGCCCTTCTCTTTGGCCGTTAGTTCACTAACGGAACCCATATTAAATGACACGATACGATCAAAAACCTCTTGGAAGTTACGTCCCTCCCACTCGTCTACAGGGCACACCTCCACCGTCATATCACCCAGCACTCTATTGAACGCATAATCTTCTATACGCAATAGCGTTTTCATACGATCAATGCCGCGCCCCTGCTTTCCTTTCAGCCACATTGCTTTGAAGGACTTGATATATTCAGGGTCCGCCATTATCTGTGCACGTTTTTCTCTTTCTTCAAGGTCTGTTTCGTTTAAACGGCGAAGTTCGGGGATCTCTTCAGACAATGGAGTTACCGCACCATCAGCCCAAGTCTTAAACGGCGCGCCAAGGGACTGTAGGTAAAGTTTTCCTTGTACCCACTTCGAATTTAAGAGCTTTGCCATTAATCGGCCAAGAAAAATAATCTTTCGATTATTATGAATATCCAACGCTGCAACAACTGTCGTTTTCATGGGCTTTCCATGTAATCGACCACTGGTAAGTAGAAATGTTTTAAGTGTATTAACGGCGCTGTCTTTAGGCGGTGTTGCTTGCCATACAGCGTCATTGTCTCTGACGACTTGGGTCAGTGCTTTGATTTCACTATATTGAGCAAATTGCGTTGGAATGGTCTTGGCGGTATTAGGTTGGTTTGCTAGGTAATGAAATGGTAATGCGTCGGTAGAGAACCCTACATAACCCATTTCTAACCCTTCTTTTAGCGATTTTTTCATTGTATTAAGTTCGTCGCTAGTAGGTCCCCGACTAATGCTCGCATCAAACCCCATCGCGTCTATACGCATCATGGAATGGGGGAAAAGAGTTGCGACATTTGGCCCTAAATTTAGAGTATTCAAGTGATGAAGATACTCAGCGGGTGTTTCCCAACTTACATTGTCAGCAGCAAGTTTTAGTACTGATTTGGGGATATTCTCTACTCTTGCATAGCAGTCTACAATTGGGTCCGCCTCCCCTTTTCTTTGGGAGCCGAAAGCCAGGCCCAAACTACAATTCGCAATAACAACAGTGGTCGTACCATGACGTGTAGACTCAGGCAAGCCAGGGGCCATTTCCAATTCTAAGTCGTAATGCGTATGAATATCGAATAATCCGGGCATCGCCCATTTACCAGAGGCATCTATGACTTTCACCGCATTCTCATCGCTCAGCCCCACACCCCTGGCGGCAATTTTACCATCTAAAATGGCGATATCCTGATTAATTGGCTTAGCGCTGCCGTCAAAAACCTTCGCGTTCTTTATTAGGAAATCATAGTGGTCTGACATTATTGAGCTTCCTTTATTATTTGTTGTTTAGTTTTTCAAAGTACGATGACAGTAACTCGACACCTAGATCGATAACCTCACTCTTGGTGACGTTAGATGGCGTGAATACATGACGGTGAACTAGCCCCTCTGCCATGGCGAATAAGCAGAACGCGATAGTGTCAGGGTCCTTACAATTGAACATGCAGACAAATTGCTTAGTGCGATCCATCAGCACGGATTCGCCCTTCTCGATAAGAGTATTCAATGCAGAGTCCATACTGCGGCGGTGCTCTAACACTTGGTGGAATCCTGGGTCGTTTTCGTGGAATTCATAGATCAAAATAACAACAATTTTAAACAACTCGCGTATGTCAGTATGGTCTGATGCATGAAGAGTATTGATATCTGGCTGAATGATTGATTCTTGTAGGTAGTCAAATCGCGCTTGAGTGAGCACTAGCAGTACTTCTTCTTTATTAGTGAAGTACTGATAGAAAGTACCCGTGGCAACCCCCGCCCTCGCTGTTATCGATTTGGCAGTGGTTTTTTCGTAGTCCTTTTCTGTGAATTCCAATTGTGCGGCATCCAAGATGGCTTGACGTTTTTTCTGGGCTCTTTCTTGTGTGGGTAGTGCTTTCATGAGTTGTCTAAATAGTAATGAGTTAATAACAGTGTCTACAAATATGAACTTGACGTCAAGTTCATATTTGTAGACACTCAATATTCCGGTATAGTTTATGTCGAAATCCTACATCTGAGGTGGTTTATGGCGGTACTTGTAAAAGATAGGGAACTGCAATATTGGCAACAAAAAGGAGAATTTGCCAACCTCAATGGCCATAGCATCTTTTATATCGACGAAGGAAGCCAAGAGCTCCCCGCTATATTGTTGATACATGGGTTCCCCACTTCGAGCTGGGATTGGGAACCGATATGGGAAGGTCTTAGACAAGAATACCGCGTAGTCTGTCTGGATATGCTTGGTTTTGGGTTTTCAGACAAACCAAACCATCGAAACTATAGCATTCATAAGCAAGCAGATGTTGTTGAGTCCTTAGTTAAATCCCTGAAACTAAATGAATTTTTTGTGCTAGCACACGACTACGGTGACACCGTTGCTCAGGAACTACTGGCCCGTCAAAATGAAGGTAGTGGTGTCGGGCAGTGGTTGTCTTGTTGTTTCCTTAATGGCGGCCTATTCCCAGAAACACATCGAGCGCTGATTACGCAGAAAATTTTACTGAGCCCTTTAGGAGCGTTCGCCAACAAACTTGCTGGTAGGGCTCAATTTGATAAGTCCTTTAGTAAAGTGTTTGCAACTGACACAAAGCCAACAGATAAAGCCCTTAGCCAGTTTTGGGAGCTGATTAACGCTAATAATGGAAAGCACATCTTCCATAATCTGATTACCTACATGAACGACCGCATAGAACATCGAGAGCGCTGGGTTAGCGCTCTACAAAAATCTATCGTGCCCTTGGCGCTAATCAATGGATCAGTGGACCCTATTTCAGGTAAGCACATGGTGGCCAGATACAAGGAATTGAATTGTAGATTGGATTATATTTCTGAACTAGAACAGGTTGGGCACTATCCCCAAGTGGAAGCACCTAAGGATGTGTTGGATCATTTCCTAACGTTCATCACACAGCCAAGGCCAACTGCTCTGGAGAGTAAATACTAAAATCTACGTTATGAAGGTTGGTGAGGGTATTGGTTGGAGCTTCAGTAATCATTCTATTGACTAGCATATCTGGAATATTCCCGTTGGGATCAGAATGTAACTGATAGGTAAGTTCTGTTTTTCCATCGCCAATATCTTGAAGTATCCAGATACCTTGTAGGTATTCTATTCTCACAACGCCTCTTTTTTCTTTGATTAGCGTGCTGTTTGCCCTAAGGCGGATACCGACCGTATTCTCGTCAATGCGTACCAACTGTTGAACAACCACACCATCTCTATTCTTTAAGGGCCAAGGTGCTGAATATTCACAATGGCAAGCCTGTGCGTTATCCTCCATTATTTTTACAACGGTTGAACTTATCGCACCGGTCACCCATGTATGGAAGTTTTCCATATCCATTATCCTAGCTCTGAGCTGTGCGATTGAAGCTTTGTAGGTAGAGCTTGCACGAATGGCCTTAAGGTCGAAACCTTTTACGTCAGCGACATCAACCCTTACGCCCTTCTCCCCCTTAGTTTGGGAAGCGTTTTTCCAGGTCAAATTATTAAAATCAAGGCTATCAGAAGAAATGCTCATGTTACTACCTATATGGTGTTGCTATTAATACATGGGTTTATCGAAGGCTAGGTTCTGCGTCGGTGGAGACGTTACCATGCCCTGTTTCAATTTCATTTTTTGCAAGGCGGCGAAACAATAGCGTCCAAAATATCCCCATAGCCATGACACAGGCACCGTACATTAATGGCACCCAACCCACTTGATCGACAAAAGCCGTGGAAAAGCTGAGGGTCATTATAGTGAAGGTTAAGAGCGTATTTTGCAGGCCTGTCTCTAGTGAAATTGTTCTTGCGATTCTTGCAGGAAACCCGGTGATTCTGACAAGAACGTATCCGACAAGAAATCCACAATTTCCAAGTAAAATCACCGCGAGATACTCGGGAGAATATTCATTCATAATCTTATCAACAAGACTAGGAAGCCAGGTAGATAGCATCAATAGAACGGCCAGCATACCCAACACAGCCCCTCCTTGCTGAATACGAAGAAGGTGCCTTACTCCTCGAGCCTTAAGTAGAATACCAAAGCCTACCGGCAGCAATACGAAGAATAACGACCCCATTATCTGTACCCAGGGTATAACTAAGTCTCCCAATGGCAGATTGCTACCATAGAACGTGACGAGTATGGGCATTAGCATTACGGCCATAATATTAGAGAACATAGTCATAGTAAGGCTTAAGGGTACGTCACCTTTTGCAAACCATGTATACATATTGGATGAAGTGCCGCCAGGTGTGCAGCCCACAAGAATTAGCGCCAACGCAGCTTCAGGTGAAAGAGACATTTGTATCGCAAGAAACCATGCCAGTAGCGGCATAATTCCAAACTGAATGGAAAGCCCCATCACCAATTTTTTTGGCTGTTGACTAATGTTACGAAATGCAGCCCAGTCTAGGGTGGTCCCCATGCCAATCATAAGTACACCCATAGAGAGTAGTACTAGCGCTTGTTCAACTGGACTCATCATATTCGTATTCCTAGTTTTGCGATGGCCTTGGTGTCAACGTATTTGCTAACGTTGTGTCTTCTACCAGCGCCTCGGAGGGTTGGATTTTGTCATCGAACAACTTGAGCAAGATAATTGGTAGCAGAATGAGATCCACTAACACAGCACAAAATATCGTGATAATCGTGATTAAGGCAATATCTTGATTGGGTGTAAAATTAGAAAATAGCATTGCACCAAACGCAATAACCATCATGGCGGTGGTAAGCATCATGGCCACGCCTACATTATCCATCGCATATCGAACACATTCTACGTTAGATAGTTTTAGACGCTCTTTTGCGTACTGATATTTAGAAAGGAAATGAATTGTATCATCAACCACTATACCCAACGTAACGGTAATGCCAATGGAAACACCGAACCCTACTTTACCGCTGATAAATGCCCATATTCCAAAAGCCATTACCGCGGGAATTAGGTTAGGAACGATACTTACCACTCCCAATGAAAGCGATCGGAACATGAAGATAAGCAACACAGAAATCCCAAGCAATGCTAACACAAAACCCTTAGATAGCTTGTTGACGTTAGCATATTGCATATGAGCAAATGCGATATTGGAGCTACCAATCACAACGGGGTCGTCGGTGAACTTCCTCTCATCAAGCCAGTGTTGCAATGAGCTTTCAAGGGCTATGAGATTTTTATCCGTTACTTTACCGAAAACTGCAATCACCCGTGTTTTAGATCTATCGTGATTTACTAGGTTGTCCAAGCCCTGACCGAATGGCAGCGATAGTTCATACATAAGCAAATATTGAGAAGCCAATGCCCGATTATCAGGTGCCTTATACCACGCTGGATCATCACCGTGCATATTTTGATTCAGAGTTTTCATTACCTCTAGTAGTGAGGTGGTAAACATAAGCTCAGGCTGTTGATTAAGCAGCGCCTGCAGCTCTTCTAATTGCCTTAAGTATTCAGGTTCCAAAACACCACCTTCACCCTTGGCGGGTATGCTGATATTGACGACAACGGCACCGCCCAATCGGTCAATCAATAGATCAAAGTCTTGTCTGAATTCCAATTCTTCATCAAACCATTCAACAAAGTTATCATCGAGAGTGTTGTTTGGAATAAGTGATGCAAGTACTACGACCAGCATCGAAAATGCCGCAACTATTTTTAGGCCATGCTTTTGGTAAACTTCGACAAGACCGCCCAACTTCGGGATGCTTGCGACACCCGGTGCTCTTGAAGGCAGATAGTAGAGGATTGCAGGTAGAAACGTTAGCGACGCTAGCATTGCGAATAGAATGCCCACTGCACCAGCATTACCCATGTGCGCAAATGGTGGTGACTCTGAGAAATTCAACGCTAAGAAGCTTAAAGCCGTTGTTAAACTAGTAAATACGATAGGCTGAAAATTAACTTCAATACTGTGTTCTAACGCAGACTTTTTGTCGAGACCGCGGCTTAACCCCTGGGAATAATTGACAATGAGATGTATACAATCCGCCATACCCAGAATAATGATAACAGCCGGCGTGTTCATCAATATGGGAGATAATTTCACCCCCGTCCATAGTACGGCACCCAGGCCGGCGATTACCGCCAAAGTACACGTTAGCATAGCCGCGATATTGCCTACGATATCCCGAAGTATGAGTGCCATAAATATAAAAACAATCAAGGTTGCAAGCGGAATGACGGTTTCAGAGTCTTCCTGAACAATTTCAGGCATGGACACTTCCATGACGACTGACCCTAAAATACGGAAGCGTATATTAGGGTACTTTGCACGCAACTCAAAAACAGTATCCTTAACATGATTAACCGTTGATATGGCCGCATCAGCGCTATTCTCTAGGGGTAAGTTAAGTGTGATCGATACTAAAGAGAGATCCCCTTCGCGTGTCACGAGGTAATCCCGAACCCCCACTTTTTCTAATGCGTAGTTTTTTCTTTTTGTAATCTCATTGTCTGATAACTCACCATCGATCAAGTATTCTACTAAAAGATCATCACCATCAACTTGGGTGTAAATATGGTTAGTGACCGATTCAACCCGCTGTGAATACGGTACTTTCCAACCAAGATCTGTCACATCTTTGATCGCATTGAGTGAGTTTTCGCTAAATATGTCCTTATTCTCAGGCTCTAACAGAATGAAAATATTTTTTTCGCTGGTAAATTCTTCCTCAATTTCGATAAGGTTGAGTAGGTTTGTATCATCAGCACGAAATGAATCCCGTTGATTCGCTGAGAATTTTGCATCTATTGCACCCACCCCTAAAATAATGGTTGCTATTAAAACCGAAACTATGCTCGTTATTCGATGGTTCATTACCCATTGGGCGACGTGTTTTGAAATCACAGTATCTACCATTCTTATTGTGTGAGGCTCAACAGAGCCGGAAATTCACGTTGATTTAAACGAATTAGCCGATAGGCTGCAACCCCCATCGGCTAATGATAACCAACGTTACCTGTCTTGAATCGGCGAGGGCCTATCCGAGCTCTTAAAAAATGCTATTGCTTGCTCAATATCGTTTGGATATTTACCAACAATGACCCGGAATACCATATAGGTAGCCATTAGCGCCGCAGTTGGTGAACTAGTCGCCTCTCGCTTATCTATACCAGGGTCGGTACCAACAATATGTCCGATACCACCGACTAGACCCGAGATAAAGAACAATATCCAGAAATACCAATTATTCGTTACGAAAAATAAAACTGGACCGATCCAAAATAGGATAACGGATAATAGGTGGTAAAAGAAATTCGTACTGCAACGATGTCGCATTACAAACCTAGCCCACTCGTAGTCCAAATTCTTAAACATTTCCACTCCTTGATAGTATATCTTCCCCAAGCATATCGCCTATAACAGCACATATCGCCTGTGTGTTACCGGAAATTAAGTTGGGGATAATGGATGCATCCGCGATTCTCAAGTTACTAAGCCCCTTTACCATTAAGTCGCCATTAACTACTCCGTTTTCACCCACACTACAAGTTCCAACAGGGTGGTGAGCCGTTTCTGCAAATTGACGAATATACTCGTCAGACTCCACGTCAACAATAGCAGCTCTTGGTTCAAACGCAGAAAAAGCATCGCTTTCCATAAACGTTTCTTGATAACTCAACCCACCAAGAGAAGCCTTCCAATCATTTTCACACGAAAGATAATTGTAATGAATTTTTGGATTCGCCAAGGGATTGTCACTCGAAATGCTGACACTGCCTCGGCTTTCTGGCCTCAATTGATAAGTACCAATGGTAACCGCATCAAATGGGTCTACTATAAACGCACTATCTGAATTGGTACCACTTCCATAAGAAAAGAACAGTTGCGTATCAGGCCTCTCCTCTCCACCTACAGAGAGGTAGGCGCCAGCGCTTGAGGCTCCCGCAGCGATAGGTCCTTTCTTATTTACTGAATAATCCCACAACGTTTTTGCAAGTGAAGGTCCAGCAGCATCACTGTTATAGGTATTCATTCCGGATAGTTTATACGTCTTCTTAATCAAAAGATGGTCTTGTAGATTCTTGCCGGTAGGTAGATCTATGTTCGTCTCAATGCCCAATATTTCCAGTGTCTCTTTGGGACCAATTCCAGAGCGCTGCAACACAGAGGGAGTACCGATCGCGCCCAGACAAAGAACCAACTCACCATCAACAGCGATATCTAGAGATTTTTTTCGGTTCTGAATAGCACTAATTCTTGTGACTCTACTACCGCTAAAGTGAAGTTTGTCAATATGCGTTTTGGTCATCACGTTGACATTCTTACGCTTACGAAGAAGAGGAAGAAGAGGAAGGACACCAGCACGTTTCCCTTGGTGAATCGTATGGTGGTAGGTACCTCCCGACGAAACACTCTGAGACTCATGAAGCCTATCTTTGATAGACAACTTCGCGTCTTCACATGCCGATAAAAAAGCAGACTCCAATGGGTGGGGTTCGGCTTTGGTAATCGAATCGTCCACCCTAAACAACTTGCCGAATCTCTCCAGAATATTGTGTGGAGTCGCGAGGGAAAACCCCGTTTTTTGCCAATCAACGTAATCCTCAATCTGCCCGATTGAATGGATCATTCCATTGATCATGCTCGATCCGCCAACAACTTTCCCTCTTGGGCAATAGATACTTCTATTGCCCAGTTGGGCTTCGGGCACAGAATTAAAACGCCAATTGTACTTGTCGCTGAAAAGCGTCTGCGTAAAACCCGCTGGCATTGAAAATACCGGGTTTTTACTGTCTTTTCCTGCGTCTACCAGCAAGACGCTAACGTTGTTATCTCGGGATAATCTTTCCGCAAGATAACAACCGCTGGTGCCAGCGCCTAACACAACAAAGTCGTAACGTTGATTACTCATAACTTGTATGTAATCTTCTTCGTGCGTTTTTCTTCGATCTTTCGATTTTCAAAGAAACGTCTATAAAGACTGAACATCCAAATTGCGGGAATATCCGCATCTCTCATATGCCCATAACGACCGCCATGAGTTTTATATCCGTGCGCCTGACCTTGGATAGCCGCAACGTCTTCGGAGATGATGATCGGCGTTAGTACACGCAATATTAACGCCGCTAGGCTAGAGAAAATACCTGCTTGAACGCCGGTCCTGGTAAATACCCGCGTGGTATTTTCATCTTCGGGGCTACAGGTAAGAATGATTCTATGCTTGCCTATACCGAAGTGATAATTAACATAAGCAGTAAAAGGCTGGAAATATTCATCGGTATGATAAACTTCTTTACCCTTCCACGGTAGGTACTTTGTGATTCTGACCTTTCTACCATCATCTTCGCGTGTTTCAACGCGCATGCCATAATCAGTTTCTTCTAACTCAGCATAAGCTGTTTGTGCAGGTCCATTTCTAAAGAGCTGCGCATGAACAAAACAGGCGTGAGTGCAGTCAAACGAGTTTTCTAGAATAAAGTGCGGCTGTGCCTTAATTTCTTTTTCAAGCTCAAACCAGCGCCATTTCTTATCTTTTGGAAAGCTTGGAGGGCCTCCCGCAAGTACTTCTTTGTCATCACCGTGAAAGTACCATATCCAACCGTCTTGTTCTTTTACGGTGTAACTATCAACTTTTGCAGATGGACAGGATTCTTTCGAACCTAAACAGGGAGCATCAACACATGAACCTGACCCATTAAAGGACCACCCATGATATCCGCACACGACATTGCCATCACGCATCTTACCTTGAGATAACGGAAGCCCTTTATGTGGGCACTGATCTTTAAGCGCTGAAACTGTCCCAGAATTGTCTCTGAAAAGAACAATCTCCTTCTTCATTATTTTGCGCTTGTAGACCTTTTTCTTAGTCACTTGCTCTGATCTAGCAGCAATTAGCCAAGCCGAAAAATCCTTATCCCAAATTGAATACTGCATGTACAACTACTCCTGAGTAAAAATGAAAATTTTGTTAACTGATGCCAAGCGCCGATTCCAAACCAGCATCTGCCATCATTAAGTAATTTTGTTTAATGTCGCCCAAGGTCTTTCCATTGGTCAGCGCCTGGGTTGAGATAATATTCTCTATATCAGGTACAACCGCCATACGAGCAGCGGACAATTGACCTAAAGCACGTGCGTGACGGTAGTGATAGGCTTTTTGCAGCCCCTCTTCTAACGCGACTTCTACCTGTTCACTGTTAGTAATGTGCTTGTCGAGTATAAGAAGATAGCCATCGACGGGACTTCTGATCGCCATTAGGCTTCTAAAGCCACCGCCTTCAATAGGGAGGGATTCGATCACATCTCGCACGTAGCGTTCGTTGAGCTTTTCACCAATGAGATCACTAGTACGGTTATTTCTACCGACAAAACGAAGAGTTGGGGTGTTATGTATCTGCCCCACGACTTCTACTTGATCCCCCATCCGATATCGATAAAGGCCACCACGTTGACTAATGACTATTTCGTAACGCTTGCCTTCTTTCAGCATATCTAGCGTCACAAGTGCTTCATCGTCTTGAAGGAATTCGAGATAGGTTTCTGTGACAAGTGGAACTCCGCCCTCAACATTCATCATCGGAATGGTCATTGGCGCTTCGGTTGCTAGCAACCCCTTACCTTGAATCTTCACATCAGGAAAGTAGGCTTCTAAATTCATGGCGAGCGGTTGTGCATTAGCATCCGCCCAGCAGGAAATTAGCTTTAACCTGGGCCAGACCTCTTGCCAATCAATCTCTTCAGACTGCAGTGCACGGAGGCGACTGGGTTCGAGGATTGGTTGCATTCGCGCGATGACCAGTTCACGGTTATTTTCAATCCATTGCAGCACCAGCGTAAGAAACGATGGGTTCCATACAGAAATTGTCTCTAAGTCCTTGCAGCCCAATAACGAAAAACATAACGCCTGCTTGAATTCGTCTGGATCTCTAATCTTGCCTATATTGGCGTCTGCCAACATAAATGGTGATAGTATTTTACTCCAGACACTTCCTAAATAATCAGCATCATTGTCCAGGCCGACTGGCACGCCCTGATCAGTAAATTTTTCGTTATCAAAATTGGGGGATACAGAGAAATAGAACTTACCTTTACCGAGACCATCAATACTGCTTATCAGGTCATGAGCCCATAAAAGGAACATGCGGGTAAAGCTACTGCGCAACGGCGCCGTATAGGGAATATACTTATGAGGCCCAGTGCTGCCTGAGGTTTTTTCATACAAGATAACGTCAGATGCAACGAGCACATTCCCTTCTTTTTCTCGTTGACTGAGCATCCAATCACTAATGTCATCGTACGTGACAAGTGGGATGTTTTTCTTGAAATCATTGACGTCACGGACATTGTAATGGTTACCGTATTCGGTTCCCTTCAAATCATCAACAATGTCTTGAAGAACCTGTTCTTGAGCCTTCACTGGGTTCTTCAGCCCGTGATCGAACCGACGCGCCAAAGGAGCGGTGTAGGCTCTTACTGCATGGTAAAGAAAACGTTTCACACAGTCTCCGTACTTGCAGAATTTGTTTGTTTGTTTTCTTTTTTACTGACTTTTCTTTCAATTGTCGTATCAGGATAAAGGTTACTCAGTGCCGGCACTAATGCACCCTCCTCAACAATAACACCCGGTGCCATTTGAGTTACCGCGCCGACAAGTGAATTTTTTCTAACACAAATTCGTTTAACATAAACCACCATGCCGTGCTCTGAACTCGGCTTAATTACATGGCTTGATAACTTAACGTTATAGCCGAATACGCAATTATCCCCCACTTCGATTAGACTTCTATCCGCAATTTCGAGCTGTGTAGTCCAGTGCACGCTTTTTCCTACTTTACTACCCCAAAGCCGCAACCAAAGTGAGAAAACCCCTGGCACTATTCTCAAAAGTCTTTCAAAGGCAGGAAATGTAATATGCATATTCTGAATCATGTGCGTTCCATACCAAGCGGAATAACCTTTCACAATGCTGCTGGTATCTTCCTTCAAAGGACACAGGTATTGATGAATATGGAAACTCATTAGCGGAAACCCATATATCGAAAACAGTACAATTAGAGCGTAATAAAGACTAGGTTCCACGATAAAAGCGATAAAGGACGCGATAACTAACGTTACATTTAACGCCGGAAAAAAGGTAATTAACTTGCCTGTTAGTGTCATTTGAAGGGCCACCATAGTTTAGAAAAAATAGTTAAATTGCTGACTACCCCAATCTCTTTTGGGGCCTGTTCACTTTGATGCCAGGTTCCGTGGAAACGATCCCATAGATTGAGGTTGGCCCCAAAATTAATGTCATAGATGTCCTGAGAGTGATGCCAAGCATGATCACTCGGCAACACAAAGACGGAACCTAGACATTTCTTAATATATCCAGAAGGCTCTAAGGCTGAATGGCGCCACAAATCCAAAACCGCCGTTAAGGTAAGTGCAAACACGTATATTGCAGGGTCAGCCAACAGATACAGCATTACCCCGTTCACCCACAGGTAAATGATTAGCAAGCTTGTCCAAAGAGTGTTACGTGATGTATTCAACACATCCATTTGTGACGCAGAGTGATGCACATGATGTATCGCCCAAAATTCTTTACGGTGAAAAAGACGATGATTCCAGTAATAACCATAATCAACCACCACAAAACAAAACAGAAAGGATAGCAACGGATGCCACGAGAGGCTTCCCGCTAAATCGGGAAATACACCCGCCATTAGCGCAATAACTATCGCCACCTGCAGCCAGGGTATCGCGGTACCTTGTACAAACAACCCGGCAACATCGAGAACCCAATCGCTACGAGTTCTCTTTTTCAACAGGGTGACCCCTCCACGCCTGCAGAATGTTGCTATCAACAATATGTCAAAAGCGACCACTAAAAATAGGGTGTCGCTGTCTAAGGTGCTGAATACAGACAGTATGTCGTTCACTAGATCCATAGCGTTATACAAGCATTGTTGTGCGTTTGTTTCTTTCAGGTAATAAACGAGGGTCCCTTCCCTCTTCTATTTCCTTTTGAATTGATTCAACCCATACATGGATGACATCATTTGAGGTATTGGAGAAATCAGAGCCATATTTCTTAATGACTTCCATCTGATTTGCGAGCGCATCGATATCTTGATCAATGATCGCTTGGCCTTGCCAACGAATAATGGGAGCGGCCAACTTATTCCAGATACCATAGTTATATGTTAAATCGGTATAGACTAATGTTTCATCGTTCTCTAGAGGTATTGATTGAGACGTGATAATGAAATGACGCTTGGGCCCAAATATATACTCTACGCAGCTAACATTCGGCATAAAGAACTCATCAGTATGGGATATCCCACTGCCTTCTGAATTCAATAGCTTCGAAAACCAACCAAAGTTATCGGTTTCATTAAGATAGGACGCCTTAACCGCGCCGTCGATACGTTGAACATCGACGTCAATTTGTTGCTTTCGAGGGTTTCTAAAGATACCGGGATGTACATATACGGTATGTGGAATATCAATGAAATTCTCAACGCAGTTAGTCACGTTGTTATCGAAGCGGTTAATCAGACGGATGGTATTCCAGCCTTTCTCCTTATAGTGACGCATCACAAAAGGCTCTTCTTTTGTTTCGCCACTTTCAGATAAACAGACATAAATGTAGTCATCTTTCTCACAGGCTAGAAAAGTGTGACCTCGTCTGCTTTTGGTCTGTTTGAAATTATCCCCTTCCGATGGGACTGCAACGACTTGACCCTCTTTATCATACACCCACCCGTGATATGGGCACTGTAATTGACCATGACAGACCTTGCCCCGCGAAAGTTGTGCAGCACGGTGTTTACATCGATCTTGCATGATGACAACTTCACCGTTTTCATCACGAAATACTGCTAACCACTCCCCCATTACTTTTCGAGCAAGTACTTGATCTTTCTTCTTTAATTCGCGACTTTCCGCCACAACGTACCAAAAATCTTTAACGTTCATCATCAATATCCTTTGTCTACACGCAGCGGTTAATCGAAATTTAAGGGGCGAACCCGGATGGCATCCGTTAGTTCAATCTGACAGGCTAAGCGAGCTTTTGGATTGTCAGGGGCATACACCTCTAGCAACTCAATCTCCTCTTCATCTGGCTCTGGCAATTCGCCTTCGACTTCTATTACACAGGTCCCACATATTCCAGTACGGCAACCAAATAACAATGGAGAATTTTTTGCATCCAATACTTCTGACAATAGCTCGCCGTGCTCGATAGACACGGGTTCAAATGCCGGATCGAAGAAGGACACAAGATGACGTTTATTTTCAGTACTCATAAAAATTTCCATTGAAAGGGTTGTGGCGTAACACCACACCCTTTTGATTGCTGTAGACTATCAATGCAGAGTTTAGCTTGGCGTATATCCGGCAGGAGCCTTAAATTTGCTCATTGCTTTTCGGTTATTGAGTAGGTATTTCTCAACATTCATCCGCCGCATAATGGACAAATTTTTATTTGGTCCATTGACATAATCCAATGGATCTAAGAACTTCTTGTAAGATTCTATCGCTGTCGTCATGGTACCAAAGGAATCATGCACTGCCTGGTTCTCTTCGCAGAAACAGCGCTTCATCATATCCATTGCTTCTTTATCGTCCATACCGAAATGGCTGCTTCTTAGTATCTTATAGACGGGTTCAAATAACGCCGGTTCATACCAAAAAAGACCATTTACAACGGTTGAAAAGTTACTGTGGTCCCGTTGACACCCAGCAATACTCAAATTACCGACTAATCTTTCGTAAGCCGTTGGGTTTGGAAGCGACCGAACAACGTCATGACCGATAATACACGAGCTATTAAAATGGAAAGACTCATCCATGTAGTGGTAATAGCTTACTTTTGATGGGACCGAACAGCTTTCTTGATCAGGATGCTTTTGATAATACTGACTCAATCGTTGCTGTACCATCTTGCCATTTAAGGTACGTATTCCTCTAACCGTAAAGTATTGCGAAGCAATAAAAGCACTCCCCGAGGAAAGCAGTGCGAAAGAACGAAGCTGCAACGCTCGCCACTGATCCTTTAGAAGGTTCGTGTCTGGGTAAATCATGGTTTGTGCGTAAGCATTTCTCATATTGAACGAGAACATTCGCTGACCAAACAACGCTTCTTCAACCTGCTCAGAGATTGTGAAGAATGCATTGATATGAGCTCGCTCCTGCGCAGACTCTAGGTCTAGCATGTCACAAACACCACGAAAATCGTTTAGTCCATACAATCCCGCAGCACTCGTTTGGTTGTAGAATATTGTCGCTATCTCTGCAGATATAATCTGAGAATAGTAGGCTACCCAGTACAGTTGATTCAATAATACACGCTGAGATTCAGACGCTTCATTCCATAACGGCGTGCCAAATAACATCGAATACTGTTCAGGATTCCAATACTGTTCTTTACACTCCTCGTAATTAAAGGTCTTTGCACACTCATCTAGTAATTCAGTGTGATCCTTTTCTTTGTTACGACGGTGGTTAATTTCAATTTTTTTCGACGTTTTAAGATCCAAGCTTAATGCTGATGGTTCTCTTGGTAATTGGTTACTCACAAGCAGTTCTCCGCAGAGTATGGTGTAAAGCTATGGTGATTATCTAGGCAGGAAACAACGTCTGCACCACCGTTGTGTAGCATAAGGTTTCGTAGTGTTTCTAGTTTGGCAGCGCTTTCTATTTCGCTATCAATTTCTTTCAATAAAGTCTGTTTTTGTGCGTCTTTCAAAGGTCCCAGTACAGCATCCACCGCACCAAGAACTGATTGAGAACCTAGCTGTATCATTTGCAAGAAATTAACCAGCACGTCAACAACATAATTAAGATTAGATGCGTTGAATTTTCTCTGTTTCGAGAAGATGACTCCAGTGCCGTGATGACGCGATTCATCCTTGAGGATCTCTCGCAATTCGATACTGAATTTTTCATCAATACAATTATCAGCAAGGATTTTGTAATGAGCCAACCCCCAGCCTTCTAGCACTACCTGAATTACGAATACTAGGCTGTTGCGGTCTCCGTTCTCGATTAACGAAGAAAGTAGCTCATGAAACGCATTGGGTTCAACATCAACGCCATTGTTTGGCAAAAACTGACGTACTTGATGGTAATGTATCGCCTCCTCTGCTGACATAAGATTGTAGAACATACGTTCCTCTACACTCTCAGCAAGCGCCGACATTTTTGCACCAAACGCCATCCCACACTTTTCAATCAACAGTGCTTCTTCAACAATAGACTGGCTGCATATTGTTAATATTTGATCTTGTTGCTCAACACTAGCATTAGAAAACAATTGCGACTGATCCAGGTTGAAAAACGCTGCAGACCACATCGGTAATTCAGCATCTAATACTAGACGCTCCCCAAGGTGTTTTTTTGCCGCGCCATTGAGCATACCTCTGACACGGTGATCGGGGCCAATGCAAGGCATTAGTAGACCCGCGTTGATGTGCATATTTACACTCGCCGCTGAGCCTTCAACCGGATTGTCTTTTTTTACATTAGTATCGCTATTCATTAGGGCCTCCGCTGCATCTACCAACATGTTTATTGCAGTATCCGTTTAAACATAATTCCCATCGCCTTTAAGCGAAGCGATTCCGGTAATGATTTATGCATGATCTTAGATATAAGTGCGTCATTCCCGACCTGCTTACGCAGAGCCCTATCTTTACTATTCGCTAAGGAAACGATTTTCTGTATAACGGGCGCTGGATCTTTTCCCTCACCGCTATTCAGTTTATCCTGTAACTTTTGAAAACCTTTTGTTTGACGCTCGTAGGCTAGCGTATCGTTACTTCCCCACTGCGAATTATTAACGAAGCCAGTTCTAAAACCACCTGGCTCAACCGAGTGAATACGTACACCCACTGGGTCCAGCTCATACTTTAGCGCTTCAGACAACATGGTTAGTCCAGCTTTACTGCTGCAATAGGCTGAAGATAGTGGAAACCCAACGAAACTCATGATTGAGGACACATTGATTACCGCACCTTTTGATTTTCTCAAAAAGGGTAATAGCGCACGGGTTAATAGCATCGGCGCTATTAGGTTAACTTCGTGCTGCTGTCGCAATTGCGCCTCAGTACAGTTTTCCAAAGCGCCAAACAATGCATAGCCCGCGTTATTCACTAGGCAATCCAACGTTGGGTTATCTAAGTTCGTGATTTTTTCGACGATAGCATCTCTATCATTACTTGATGTAACATCAAGTTCCGCGATGACTAGGTTATTTCCGAATCGACGTGCCTCTTCAGAGAACATGTCTGCACGTGCCTCTGCCTGCCGCATTGTCGCAATAACTCGCCAACCATCGTTTAAGAAATCATGCACCAAGCGCTTCCCAAAGCCAGAGGAGCAGCCCGTGATCAGTACAGTCTTCGGAGTAGTCGCTGAGGGGTTAGCTCTCATCGTGAACGCTCCAGCGTGTTCTCAACAGGATCCATTGGTTTAGCAAGATCTTGTGTAGCTTTTGATTTTTGCTTAACCCAAGGTGCGGCAACTAATTTCCACCAAGATTTACCTAAGTAGTACGCAGGCATTGACCAGCTCATACGTGCAATGCACACTAGTTCATCACCCTGTGCCCAACCAGGGTTATTATCGTAGAAGAACTGTATACGATCGTTGCCCGCAACTTCTTCTTTTTCTAGGTGAGCTACGCCTTCACGTAATTGACCGAGAGATTTTGGAAATTTACAGCAACCAGTCTCTGCGCAATAGCTATCACCAAATAGCTTTCCAGCAAAAGCATCCATCAGCTTTTGCTGATTAGTGGGGGTTTTGCTTTCAAAGCGAGGGTAATGCTCGCTAAAATTATTCGCCATTAACAAGTAGGTTTTATACCCCTTACTAATGAGTAGCCAGTACAACGGTGCCAACGGATTCTTCACTCGTTGCATCAACAGATAGCTAAGGAACTTCTTCCCTAATACCCTCTGCCCCCAATAAGCCTCATCAACGACAGTGTCGCCACTAAAGATCGCCAATGACTTACGTCCGTTGATCTCAGTTTCTGTCTGCATTAGTGTAGAGAAGCCTTTTATTTGCTCATCTGCACCTGCGAGAAGAAGAATGACGTGCTGCTTCTCATCTAGATCCTTATTGAATCGTTCCCACTGTGTATTCTCGTAATAACGCACCATCAATTCGTACATGGCGCATTTGTCGCGTTCTCGCAGCGCAGAAATCGCGACAATTTTCCCTTTTAGTGTGCCGTGCATGCTGCTTCCCCAACTTGTACGCTATCGATTCTATTGGGTTTGCTAAAGCCCCAATCAGCAACAGGAAGGCCTTCTACATGACTCATAAACTGAAGAATTGTTTTGTCATCTTTAATCGGTGTTTTAAAGTCAAATTTAATGGTATCGAATTGAGGTGTGTCTCCATCAGCGAAGTAGTCAGAAACTATACGGGTTGCCAAAAGGAGAGACTTACCATAGAGACGGCCAATTGCCGTTTTACGACGCTTTGTTAACAATATGACTTGCCCTTCTGAAACACCGTTATCGCCTAGGCGGTTAGCGTAAATAATGTGGAACCGTTGAAAATCAGGACCAACTGTAACAGAGCCTGCACAGCCACCCCAGTAACAAAGCGAGTAGGTCAATTGTGTCTTGTAGAATATTGCTAGCAACTTACCAATTGGCGAGTCGGTAGGAACGCCTGCGACATTGGCATAGTGTAAGGTGTTGTCATCTATCTTCTCGCCTGCCAGATTAAGAATGTCACCTGGAATCCGGTGGACTGATCTGAAGTGTTGCGCGTCGATGGCGTCACTCATAACAATATTTGGATGACAGTTTTTTACATAAGGCTTTGCAAATGTAACATCAACTTCGTGACCTTCTAGATCCGGCACGATTGGTAATGCGTGAGGTTCACCTTGTCCAACCCAGACCCAAATCAACCCGTAGTGATCTTCAACTGGGTAAGTCGATACTGACGCTTTAGGTGCCTTTTTTAAGCAAGGAACATCAACGCAGTCACCTGATTGATCAAACTTCCAATGATGGTAGTAACAACGAAGTGCTTCTCCTTCCACAGTGCCGCCCGCCAAATGCGCGCCACGGTGTGGACAAAAAGCATCCATCGCAGTGACTTTGCCACTTTCTGAGCGGAAAATAGCAAGGTCCTTACCACTCAAGCGCACCGCTTTGGCCTCGCCAACTTTGAGTTCACGGGATTGCAATGCCCAATACCAACCTTCGATCACAGCATTGTCGTTATTGAAAGTGTGAAGGTTTTTGTTTCTGTATTTTGATTCAATCATGCTAATCTCGCAGTTGCAAAGTACTCTAGCTAGAGCGCTAATAATGTATGGATCTTTAAGTCATCCGAGTCGCTGGCCTATTTATGTCGCATAAATGCGTAAAAGGCGTGACACATCCCATTTGTGTAAGTCCAAATATACCTATTAATGTATTGAGCAAATTGGAAATACATGTTCGAAATTCGAATTGGATTATCCGGTTGGAAACTAGACTACACAACCTAAAATATTCACATTTGTGCGAGACTGGTTAGTCAATTGTATTGATTTTGTACGAGTAGACCATTAGTCATGCTGAGACTAATCTATCGTTTAGTCGGCTCCCCTAAACACTAGTACGTTAGTCCTGCATACGGACTAGGCTTGATTCGTTTGTGTTGTATCAGGTTCGATTACGGCCTTTCTGCTTCTACTCCATTTGAGGGTTACGGATAGAAAAGCAAAATATTATAGTCAGTGGTCAATCTTGACAGGGTGATACTTATTATGAAGTCAGTACTCATTACAGGCGCAGCAACAGGCATGGGTAAGGCCTATGCGGACCTTCTATCAGCGAAAGGCTGGCTAGTTTTTGCAGGCTGTATTGAAAATAACCCACCAATCACGGACTGGGACACTGACGCCAATATTATCCGGATCCAATGTGATGTCACACAACCCGATCAAATCACCGACGCTCGACGTAAGGTCGAAGAAAGAACCGGTGGCACGCTCGATTTATTGATCAACAATGCAGGTGCAGGGCTTGCCTGTGGAGCAGTCGAATCCGCCTATATGGAAAACGCACGGGTTAGTATGGAAGTGAACTACTGGGGCATCATAAATATGGTACATGGGTTTGCAGAACCGATTAAAAAAGCAAAGGGGCGCATCATAAACGTATCGTCTCCGGCCAACTATTTAACGATGCCCTTGGGGTTTGCATACTGCACCTCAAAATCAGCGGCTAAGTCACTTAGTGCTCATATTAAAATGGAGCTCGCACCTTTTGGCGTCCAAGTAACGAATTTGGAACCCGGTGGAGTAGAAAGCCAAATGATAATTGACGGTCGAAACTCGGAACAAACATGGGGTCCGATGCCAACACACTTACGTAACGTGTATCAAGAAACGTTCGTATCAGGAATGGAAGGCGTCAGCGATGTAGTTAAATTTATTCCTCCCGCTGATTTTGCAGAATTGGTGTATAAGAAAGTGATATCTCAAAAGAAATGGAAAACAAACTACCAGGTTGGACCCGGCGCAAAAACCATTGCATTGTTACATCGCTTATTGCCTGTAGAGCTAAATCAAAAATTGTGGAAGCATGTGTTCTCGAAAAAACCAACCTAGTACGTCAATTCTAATTACCATGCTTACGTATTGAGGTGACATTTCTTGATTCATCGGCGGAAAATAGTGACTGGCGTTTAAGGATATCCTCTACCACACGCTGAGCTTCTGATGGAGGGACCGGTTTACTAAAATAGTAACCCTGGATTTTGTCACAATGCAATTCAGCCAAGCATTGCAGCTCCTCCCTGCTTTCCACACCTTCCGCAACAACATCTAATGAGAAAGTTTCTGCAATCGCCATAATGGCCTTCACCAACGAAAGGTTCTTTGGATTTTGGTTCATATCTTGAATAAAGCAGCGGTCTATTTTTAAATAATCAACCGGCAGTTTTTGTAAGTAACTTAACGATGAATATCCTGTGCCGAAATCGTCTAACGATAGGCCAAAGCCTCTCTCCTTAATTGCTATCAGCGTATCGATAGTACTATGGCCGTGATCCAGGACAGCAGTTTCGGTAATCTCAAAAACCATGCGATGTCGTTCAAAATTGAATGGACTTGTTACGCGATCGATAACATGAATAAAGTTTGGGACACTAAGCTGCTTAGCAGAGAGATTAACTGACAAGGTAAGGTCATGCTTCTCATAGAAAGTGGACCATTGCTGTAATTGTTCGCACGCTTCGTAAAGTACATTTTCCCCTAAGCTATGGATAAGCCGTGTTTGTTCGGCAATAGGAATAAATACTGCTGGAGAGACTGGCGCAATGTTGGGATCTGTAGGAAACCATCGCACTAACGCTTCAAAACCAGTCACTCGATGCTCGGATAAGCATATCTGAGGTTGATAGTGTAAACACAGAGAGTCACCCACACTAGCCGAACGTAACATCTGCTCTATTGATGCATGCTTTTTTGAATGTTCTGACATTTCAGTCGCAAAAGTACGAAAAGTATTTCTTCCCCCTCGTTTTGCTTCGTATAGTGCGAGGTCTGATGCCTTTACAAGGGATGGCTCATCCAAATCCCCCCCATGGCAAAAAGCAACACCGACACTACACTCCACGACGAGTTCTTTTTTGGTACCGTCTTCAGCAGTAAGATAATATGGTAACGCGAGTTCCTTTACTAATTTTGCCGCAATGGCAGTTCCACTATCTTCGCCTCCATCCAGATCCTCAACAATCACCGCAAATTCGTCTCCACCGAGGCGAGAAATAACATCAACTTCCCGTAACGTATCACGTAACCTGCTCGATACGTCCTGTAGTAGTGCATCCCCTATATCGTGACCCAAAGTGTCGTTCACTTGCTTGAACCGATCGAGATCAATAGTATACAACGCCACTGTTGAGCCACTACGTTTCGAACGTGCAATTGCACGCAATAGGCTGTCATGGAAGTAGGCCCTATTACTCAATCCAGTCAGTGGGTCATAGTTGGCCAAACGAATAAGGCGACCCTCCATTGCTAAACGTTCGGTGATATCTTGAAACAACACTATGACTGAGGCAAGAGAACCATTCGTATCCTCGGTATGAGTGCACATTGCTTCAATGGGGACTTTGCGCCCACCTGAAATCAATATATCAAGGCGGTACCGTTGATCTTGCTGCGTTGCAGTTAAGTGTTCGTATAGCTGGGAGAACATATCCTCGTCATGTTTACCCGCAAACCATAAGTTGAAATGAGAGTGTATTAACCGATCAGAGGGTACTTTAAGAAGGTTCAGTGCTTTTTGGTTGGCATATTCAATCTCTCCCTTGCTATTAATTTTAACGATACCCTCACCCGCTGCATTTAAGATGACCTCCTTTTCTTTTCTCAAATTAGCCATCTCTAGCAGTGATTGCGCTGCTTTTTCATGTGCGCGATATAGCTCTACGAATTGTTTTACTTTATTTATAAGAATGTCATTTTGAATAGGCTTAACGATGTAGTCGACAGCGCCAGCTTGGTAGGCCTTGAGCACCTCTTCATCTGACTGGCCTAGTGCCGTAACCATCACTATCGGTAAATACTTGGTATAAGGATTGTTTGATACTAGGTGTGCAACCTCGTAACCGTCCATCTCGGGCATATTTACATCTAACAGCATCAGGGCAAACCGTTGTTTCAACACGCACTGCAACGCCTCAACCCCGTTTTTTGCATGAACCAGATTGACGTTATCCAAGTCGCCTAGGATTGCATCCATTGCTAGTAAGTTTGCTGGTAGATCATCAACGACCAACACATTGCAGGGGTAACCAGCAGTCATAGAGAAATTTCCACGAAGAAATGACAGTAAAGGCCTATATAGGTTAAAGCGTAGACTAATTTTCTAAATGGCCCCTCTTTAGGGTCGTTTTTTGACGGAAATAAAGAAGTCAACTAAACCTACTAGACAAGGGGGTTTTCCTTTTTCAACTCAGGTGTACACATACCGAACACCAGAAGGCCTTCCCTAATCGACATAGTGAAAAAGATGACTAATAGAACATTCTTAACCCAGGGTCAACTTGAACAGGTGGCTGCTCACTATGGTGCAGCGGAGCAAGCTGTCGCATTGGAGCATGAGCAATGGCTGCTTTTTATGCTGGGTGAAGAGATTTTTTCACTATCAATGAACGAGTTAGATGTAATATCAGAAATCAGTAGTGGTGTCGCAATCCCCTCGTTAAAAAACATGTTATCGGTCTTATCAGCGTTCGTGGTGAACCCATGGTGTTGGTGGATACTGCGCAGGCCATTGGACTAGCGCCAACAGAAACCCTCGATAGTGCACAGCGGGTATTGGTATTAAAAGGCAGTGAAGAGCAAACCGCTGGATTCTTAGTGGATTCCATAGTGAAAGTCACGGAGCTTTCTGACTGGCAATCGATAGGCGAAGACGATCAAAAACATCAATCTCGTTTTGTTGATGCTATTTCCGAATATGACAATAAAGGGGTGTCAAAATTGAACCTCCATAAATTGGTCAGCTGTATTGATATTTAATCCTTACCCGACGGTTACCGTCGAGTAGAAGAGGCAGAGAGCAATATTATGAGTAACGACGACTTCGATAATCATACGTCGAACAACGACGATTTCGTGATGCCTGAATATGATGGAGTAGACAGTGGTCACCCCATTGAGAATACCATTCATGACGAAAACTTAGATGAATCATCGAATTCTGGAGGCTCAAAGCGAGGAGTGAAAAGCAGGTCACAACATGCTCAAAGCAACGATAGTAATTCAGCCTCACAGGTACTTGGATGGTCGATCAAAAATAAACTTCTAGGTTCCTACTTTATGCTGACGCTATTGATCGCATTTCTGGGTTTCTACAGCTATTCGAATCTCATTGAATTGTCCGGTATAAGCTTAATTGTTACGAAAGAGCAATCCCAGATTGCTAAATCATCAGAAGAGATTAAGGCAACCGTGTATAAAATACGCGATGCAGAAAAAGACTTCACTTACCTTGAAGAACAAGAATCGCTGGATAAGGTAACGCGTTATACGGACCACATTCGTAAACAGCTGACAGAAATATCTGTACTCGCAGAGGCGCTAGAGAAGAGCACAGGAAAAAGTATTGGATCAGAGTATATTTGGTTATTGCAGAGCTTGTTGATAGTTACGAGTCCAAATTCGCTAATCAAGTAAAGAGCATCAAGAAAGCAAGGTCAAATATTGATGTACAAGTTGGTGAAATATCGGAGTTCAAAAAAAGTCTTCTCAATCAGATCAGCAAGATTTTCGTCATAACCGACAACGTGGTCGGCGACTATTGGATAAACGTTAAAGAAACAATTTCTGCTGACAATTCAAATAGTATTGACAATGTAGAGCTAGTTGCAGTGGGGGTCTTATTGAGTAATCTTCAGCAAGAACTACTTAACGCCCAAATTCAAACCGCCAAATACTTTGATACCAACAAGCAGTCCTTCGCTAATTCATCTAGAGCGTATGTTAGTCGCTCTATCGCACAGACAAAAGTGGTACGCGGGCGCACTGACAATGAACGCATGGCGCAGCAGATGGATGAAATAGGACGGAATCTTGATGACTATTCAGGTATTTTTAATGAGGTGACTAACAATAGCGAAAAAGTAACCCAGTCGAAAGAACTTGTCGACGAACGTATAAAGTCACAACTCGCTAGCTTACGGGCGACCAGTGAAAAACTGCTGGAAACCGCCGAAACCGTATCAGCTCGAAGTTGGGAAGATGTTAAAATAATGGGTACTACCCTCGCTACCGTCAGCTCGTCAGCACAAAATAACTTGGCGTTTATCTCTGTCGTTGGCACACTGATTGGGCTAGTGGTCTTAATATGGATCCCCAGACCTATTTTATCGGGTATTAACCAATTACTCCTCGGCGCTCAACAAGTCGCCGCGGGAGACTTAACTAAACCCGTAAGTGTTAATAGTCGTGATGAGCTGGGGCAGTTAGCGGATACGTTTGATCGAATGCGGGTTAACTTACAGAGCCTAGTGTTGCGCAGCAAGAATGCAAGCGTGCAGATCACGTCAGCGGTCAATGAAATACAAGCTGCAGCTAACCAACAATCCTCCACTGCCAATGAGCAAGCAAGTTCTATCAATCAATTCCGCGCAACACTCACTGAAATGGCAAGAACAGGCGGTGAGTTGGCAGCCATCGTTAATGAGATCAATAGTTACGCTGAAAAAGTCTCTGATCATGTACGTATAAGTAACGATAAATCCACTCAATTGTTAGATTCGATGAGCCTGATCAAAGATTCTACCCAGCAAACATCCGGTCGGATAAAATCACTGAACGACCAAATGGACAGTATTAATGATGCGGTGAATATTATTTCTGTGGTCGCGGATCAAACCACCTTACTGTCCATGAACGCCTCAATTGAGGCAAACAAAGCGGGAGATATGGGTAAAGGGTTTAGCGTTGTTGCCTATGAGATACGAAGACTTTCCGATCGAGCGATCGATTCTGCAGGAGACATAACGGGTAAGGTTCGGGATATTCAACGCGCCACCGAAAATTCAGTGGTAGCAATGGATAAATCTTCTGAGGAAATTCGTACCGGCATCGATCGTGTGCAGGAATCAACAGTGACTCTATCCAATATTAATGAATCCCTCGATACTATACGAAATCAAATGAGTGACATCACCACCGGCACTAAAGATCAATCGATAGCCACCTCTCAGGCTCAGCAGGGAGCGCTAGAACTATCGGAATCCAGTAAAATGGTAGCAGTAGCGGCGAAGGAAACGGTAAAGGCATCTTTTGAAATTAATATAATGGCGAACCAGCTAGCTGAATCCGTTGCGTCTTTCAGGACGTAGTAACCATCCTTTGACGGAGAGACCAAAGTGGAATCGTTAACATTAAGCCTATCCAATGGGCGTTTTGCCATCCCGTTGTGTAGAATCGATGAGCTATTGCCAATGATGACGATACGGCATATTCCTGATATCCCAGGATTTATCTACGGTGGTATAAATTTACGCGGAAGACTGTTACCCGTTATCGATCTTGTCACAAGGCTTGGTGCTCAGTGGCAATCCCCTCCCCCTCCAATGAATGAATCAGAAGCCAACCAAACCCATTTCACTACCAGAAGTCGGCTAATTATCGTAAGCCAAGTACAGCATCGTTTCGCCGTTATTATCGATGGTGTCGATCGTATTGAGGAATTTAGTGCGGCAGACACCCATAACAATGTCACTGTTGACGGTGTACACCCCGATTACCTCCAGGGAATGGTGTTGGAGAACGAAGAAATCATCCAATTAGTGCTGATTGATCAGCTACTAACAATGCAAGAATTATCACTATTGTCTACATGTGACGTACTTAATAAAGATGCAACGCCTGATCACGATAGTGAGAATATACAAGTATGAACGAATCAGATTTTCTGGAGATTTTCAAAACAGAGCTTAATGGCGAATTGCAGCGTGCAACAGATCTTACGCTAGAACTCGAGAAAAACCCCGAGGACCTAGATATTCTCAATGGACTCATGCGCGAATTTCACACCATTAAAGGCGCTGCTAGGGCTATTCAGTTTTACGAAATACGGGATGCAGCGCACTATTTAGAAGATATCTACCATGGACTATTAGAAAAGAAAGTCGGTCAGCGACCCTCGTTGATTGATATTACTTTCTACGCTATCGACCTTATTAGAGACATCCTCCAACAAAGTATTGCACAACGCCCTTTACCTGATCACCACTGCTTAGAGTCTATTGTAAAACAGTATATGGATGGAGAAGATCCGAAACCACCCTCCTATTCATCGGATAGCGTAGGTGGTGTAGGTAGCACAGAGGTAACTATAACGCCTGACGAGATATCTACACCCGAAGCATCCTCCGAAGAAACACCAACGGAATACAAAGAAGAAAGTTCTAACGCTAGTAACATAACAGCAGAAATCACAACCAAAATAGATCGAAATCATGATGAACGATTGATGGATAATCTATTCAACCTGTCAGGTGAGGTTATTATTGCCGTAAGTTCATTTGATCCTCAGCGTACTGCGATGCGCAGAGTGACTCAAGGTCTACATCAATTTCAGCGTCAAATCGAGCGTGAAGGCCTTCATCAGTTAAGTGAAGACTTAAAAAAAATCATCTTCAATCAAACCGATGCGTCGAATTGTTTAGACAGTACTGAAAATCGAATGCGGTTTCTATCAGAAGAACTCGATGATCAAATTGGCGCGGCGCGTTTGGTGCCATTAGATGATGTATTTTCATCCTACCCCAGAATGATTCGAGACTTAGCAAAAGAACTAAAAAAACACTGTGAGCTACACCTTGAGGGCACTCAAACACGTATAGATAGGGGTGTGCTTGCTGCGGTGACTGCACCACTATTGCACCTCATCAGAAATGCCATTGACCATGGCATTGAGTTACCCGAACAGCGACAATCAAACGGCAAAAATCCGATTGGCAATATTTCCGTGAACGCAGTTCAGTTGGGTGGGCAGATTCAAATCCATATCAGCGATGATGGGCAAGGCATAGATATGCCCGCCATCAAGGATAAAGTCCTTCTTCGTGGCGATACGACGGATATGCTATGGGATAAGATGGATATATTCGAACAACAGCAATTCCTCTTTCTTCCAGGGTTTTCCATGGCATCGTCAGTTACAGATATTTCTGGACGAGGTGTCGGACTGGATGTTGTTAAGTCCTCCGTCGAGAAAGTCGGTGGCCGCGTTTATATTGAAAGTGAATTTGGAAAAGGCACAACGTTTACACTTGAACTTCCACTATCGCTATCGCTCACTCGGTGTTTACTCGTTCAGGGCGGAAAACATCCATTTTTTGGTGTTCAACACTATGCCTTCCCCGAGAATGACATTGAGAATATACAACGGATATCTGCATCAGATATTCGTATTCACGAAGGACGCGAAACAGTCAGAATCAATGATCAGAGTTTGCCGCTATTTAGCTTTTCAAATTTAATGGATCTAGCACCCCTAAAAAATACGCTTGATGAAAAGTATGTATTAGTCCTTGGCACCACCTCTCCAATAGCATTGGTCGTAGAACATGTAGTAGAAGAGCAAGCCATAGTACGTCGGCGATTCGACGATCGATTGGGGAAACTACCTAATGTTGATGGCGTTTCACTCCTGAGAAACGGCACAATGGCACTGATAGTTGATATGAAAGACCTGTATCAGACGCTTTCAGACAACGCATCTCACTTGGATAGTGTCCGAAGCGGAGATGAGATACAAAAAGAAAGTGGCACACTATTACAAATACTGGTTGTAGAAGACTCACAAACCGTCAGAGAAGTAGAAAAACACTTTCTTGAGTCAGCAGGCTTTGAAGTGACTACTGCTGTTGATGGTAAGGACGGCTTAAATAAGGTGCGTGGGCACTATTTTGACCTTGTGATAAGCGATATCGATATGCCGAGAATGAATGGCCTAGAAATGATCAAGGCAATACGCGGTGAAACAAAGTACAAGACATTACCTATCATTGTCGTGTCTTACAAAGACCGACCCGAGGATAAGAAGTCCGCAGCGTCTGCGGGAGCTAATAAGTATGTTGTAAAATCGGAATTTGATACAGAAGAGATGGTGAATACTATCCAAAAATTAATTTCGGCAAAAAATGCTGATACCGTTGAGCTATATGAATAACGTGGAGTTATCGAGTATTTTGGATACAAAGGATAATTATACAACCAGCGTTTTAATTGCCAATGACTCCCCGATGCTGGTAGCAGTGCTAAAGGCGATTATCGCAACAGACCCTCGCTACCATGTGTGTGCGTGCGTCGAGAATGGGAAAAAAGCAGTAGATTTTTTTCAACACAGTAAAGCCGACATTGTATTGATGGACATCCACATGCCAATAATGGGGGGCGTATCAGCAACAGAACACATCGTTACCCGACACCCAAAGACCCGAATACTCATCGTTACCGCGACCGTAAGTACTAACATGGGCTATATCTTTTCCGCTCTCAATATTGGTGCTCTGGATTATGTTCAGACGCCGACTTTACCGTTTAAGCCTGGAACAGTTATCTCTAAACAGGCGTTAAAAACCAACGGGGCCCGACTCCTTAGTAAGTTAGATAGCCTGACAAAGTTGCATATACCTAGTCAGGAGCGGTCTATCTATGCCCACCCTGTACGGCGAGCGAAAGTACAACCACAGAATCTGAAGTCATCCTCAGATAGAATCATAGTGATAGGGGCATCCACTGGCGGCCCATCAACGTTAGCGCTGGTTCTAAATAAATTGACCGCCATACCGAAGTGTCCAATTATTATATGTCAGCATATTGAACCAGGGTTTTCTGGGGATTTTGCATCGTGGCTGGAAGTTGAGACAGGTATCCCCACCCAGCTCGCAAAAGACCATACCGACGCATTGCCGGGTCGTATTTATATCGCTCCCGCAGGAAGAAATCTTGGGTTAACCGCCGGAGGACGTCTGGAGGTTAGCCCTCCACCTTCGAGTCAGATCTTTACGCCAAACATTGACTATACATTTTTCAAATTTTCCAAATATTATTCAGATAAAATGCTTGGGATTGTTCTTACTGGTATGGGGTCAGACGGATCAAAAGGGGCAAAAGAGATTATTGATCAGGGAGGCAGTGTACTCACTCAGGATTCAGAGACCGCGCTTATCGAATCCATGCCAGAAAATGCACGTGACGCGATCAAGACCTCACATAGCTATATGCCGAATCAAATAACGATGATGATGGAGCGTTGGATGAATAAACCAGCTGCGAAAGGGGCATAACTAGTGTCTGCCATTAATCGTTGGTTAAACAAGAAAATAGGTTTTGTTGTCTCTGCCGATACACAAGACAATATTGATCAAGCGCTATTAGAAACGGCGCGAAATCTGCGTATGACCAAAGAGGAACTGGTGCAGGGGTTACTATCAAACAGTATTGACCCTACCCCTTTCATAGAGTCTGTCGTGACGAATGAATCCTTCTTTTTCCGTTATGAAGCGCAAATGAATAGTGTGATCACTACCGTTATTAAGCCTATGATAAAGGAAGGAAGGACACCACGTATACTAAGCTTGCCCTGTGCTGCGGGAGAAGAGGCATTCAGTTTTTCTATGTTACTTCAAACGCAGGGGGTAAACCTTGATAACGTCAGGATATTTGCAGCCGATGTATCGAAACACTGCATTCGAAAAGCACAAGACGGAATCTATACTGAATACGATTTTCGACGAACCTCCACGAAATTCAAACAACAATTCTTTTCGTTAACAAAAGACCGTCGCTATATCATTTGTCCAAAAATTAGAAAATCGGTTGAATTCCATTGTCACAATATCTTTTTGGGACTCGATAAGATTAGTTCATATTTTGATGTAATATTCTTTAATAATCTTCTGATCTACTTAGACGCACCTCACGTGACACGAGCGTTACGCGTCCTTGAAAAACAACTATCTCCTAACGGATGGATTATCATTGATAGCACTGAGGCACCACGATGCCGGGAAGTCTTTAGCTCAGCTCCATTGGGGGGGGTTACGGCTTTCAGACACAAGGGGCACATTGAGTCAGAACCCACTAAGAACATTGGGCCTTCATCACCCTCTGATGTGTCAGCGGTGAGTCGAAAGACCTTTTCCGACGTTTTAAAGCAAAGAAAAAAAACAGAAAACATAAAGGGAGCGACATTAACGACAAATTTAACATTGCACAACCAGAAAAAAGATTCCTTCGAGAAACAACTGGTAGAGAAACCTTCTGACAGCCTTAATTCTCTTCATGCGTTGAGTTGCCTGTATGCTGATCAAGGACAAGATCTCCAGGCAATGGAAACAGCGGAACAAGCAATTTCACTACACGAAAGCACGAAGGACGTTACGTTCTCTTCCAAAAAACTTGCCGACCTACACAGCGTATTGGCACTTGGATTTCGAGCAAAGGGGTTGGACAAACCAGCGCAACGCGAAATTGACATTGTTCTTAAACTGTACCCCGAACATCCAGTGATTAAAATATTTTACCCGGAGAAGCGACCATGAGCCAGGTAAATGCTAGTGCTCATCGTGTGCTAGTTGTCGAGGACAGCGCAACAATGCGGGCCGTTTGTATTGATAAATTCAACCAGCGTGGCTTAGAATGCGACCCGGCTGATAGCGGCGAAAGTGCCTGGGCTCTGCTTGCAAATAGTCTTAATGATTGCACCTACTCTGCGATATTATTGGATTGGATTCTACCTGGTATGAGTGGTGAGACTCTTTTGCGTAGAATTAAGGCTGACAAACGATTTATGAATGTCGCTGTGATGATTTTCACCGAAAAGCCAGACGATAGCGCGTGGGAGCTGGTGTTAGCAAGGCCGAACACCGATATACAACTTAAAGATGAACTTGACCAAATGCCTCAACGCATGGAAAAGTTCATCTCTACTGTAGAGAACAAATCAGTCACAAAGTCGATACAAGCGATCGACCCAGAAACCATCAAAACCAGAGCCCAGGAACGTATATTATTGGTCGATGACTCCGATACCGTACGGATGCGATATTCTAGTTTACTCAGAGAAGCAGGTTATCATGTTATAGAAGCATCAGGTTATCATGAAGGGTTAGCCATGGCCCTTGAGGAATCCCCTTCTCTGGCGATAATCGACTTCTATATGCCCGACGGAAATGGCGACCAATTATGCAGAGCAATCAATGAAAATGTCGCGTTAGACTTTTCATTCGTAATGTTCTCCTCACGCAAAGAAATGACTGAAGTTGCTTTAGAGGTTGGCGCCCTAGATTTACTGTTTAAAGATGACCCCGCCCACCTCTTTCTTATGCGCATCAATGCTATCATGCAGGTTATTCGATCCAGAAGAGTTCACCAGCAATTGGATTTATTGGTATGGTCTACCCAAGCGTTCGGTTTTGGTATTCTACGAAAAACCCCATCAGGCCTTATTGCTGAAAATCCAACAATGCTCGCTCTAGAGGAAGAAGTTGGTGATCTTACGATATTCGTGAACGAGGCAAGCTACGAGCACCCATTGAAGATAATGGACAAGGCAGGTATACCAAGGTTTTTCGTTGTACAGAAACACGAGTACAGTGAACACGAGGAAGTGATCGTCACCCAAGATATTACGTTGATGAAAAAGGCAGAAAGAGACATACAGATTGCCAAGGAACTTGCTGAAAATGCCAATCAGGCGAAGAGCGACTTCCTCTCGACAATGACTCACGAATTACGCTCACCATTGAATTCCATCATTGTGTTGTCGCGAGTGTTGTCCAAAAAGAATACCGAAGGCATGTCCTCAAGACAAATCGAATCCGCTGAAATTATCCACCGCAGTGGCAATGACCTGTTAACGTTGATTGACGATATACTTGATCTTGCTAAAGTCGAAGCTGGAAAAATTAGCGTAGAAGCAAGACAGTTCGACTTCCGCTTGAACTTACGGCGCCTTATGAGTCAATTGTCACCCCTTACTGATACCAAAGGGCTCAGCTTAACATCAAATGTCGATGACAACGTACCGGATCTTGTGAAAACGGATGAGGTGCGTCTAAATCAAATTATACGAAATCTCGTGTCAAATGCAGTCAAATTTACGCAACAAGGCGGAGTCACTATCGCTGTGAGCATGCAGCCCCTAGAAATGATTCGTCTAAGCGTAACGGATACAGGAATGGGGATTAAACCTGAAAATCTCAAGTTGATATTCGAAGCCTTCCAACAGGAGGATACGTCCACGAGTCGACGCTTTGGTGGTACCGGGTTGGGCCTTAATATATCAAGGAATATGATTCGCCTTCTCGGTGGAGAAATTTATGTGACGTCAACATTAGGAGAAGGCAGCTGCTTCACCATTGATTTTCAATCCGAACTTATCACAGATGGACCTGACACGCCTAACCTTGAGAAACCACCCAGTGTAGGGTCCGACACTGAGGAGACCTTAACGACGACTGAAAACCAGAATACCATAGTTAAGCCCACATCCAATACCGTAGATAATAACCCCAATTTACACAAGAAAACGTTATTACTTGTGGAGGATGACACCCGCAACGTATTTACCATGATGGCCGCTTTAGAAAAATTTGACTTTAATTTCGTAATTGCTGGCCACGGTCAAGAAGCCCTCAATCACCTACAAAATGACGAAAAGACGCCGGACATTATTCTGATGGATATTATGATGCCGGTCATGGATGGTTTCGAGGCTATCGAGAAGATTCGGGCAAATGACTTATGGCGTAACATTCCGATTATTGCCGTCACCGCCAATGATAAGAATAACGAAGAGGATAAATGTAAGAAGCTTGGTGCGAATGATTTTTTGGCTAAACCTGTCGACATTGACGTGCTAATCGAGAAGATGACCAGCGCACTCTCCGTTCACTAGAGACCGTATTAATCGTAGATACTCGTTTATATCCATCTGGTCTAGACCATCAGAGGGATAGGTTTTCTGCCCCCTCCCCCCTATTCTACTCTCTCCTATCTGAAATGAATTCTGCGAGGCGCTGGAGATGGCTAGACTGATTTTCGTGTTACTGATCATTTATGGCTTAAGTGCGTGCACACAGGTCAAGGCGTATCAACGGGGTACGTTAGCGAGGCCTGATATGGCATGGAAGCCCAATCCCCTCGACTCAGCATTGAAAGATCACATGTATTTTGCGAAAGAAGCGTCATCAGGCGGCACTCAAGCTGCAGGTGGTGGTTGCGGTTGCAATTAGGGTCCACAGTAGGACTGAAATCGGCGCTGTCCCTAACGGGTGCCTGGAGTAGAACATGAAAAGTAGTATTAGACCCACCCCTATCAATGCATTAGCGAGTCTAACCGCGGCAGCACTGGCGTTGCCTGCAATCTCAACAGAGGTTATAGCAGACACGTCTCCTTACGAGTTTTCAATGTCTTATCAGGCAACACATTATCAGGAAGACAATGTTGATGATAGCGCTGTGTACTCTGGCGATTCTGAGCGCTATACCATTGATATTCAACAGTTTCGTGTAGTGGCTCCGATAAATTCAGCGCTAGCTGTCATTCTCAATATCCAGGATGAAACCCTCAGCGGCGCGTCACCTTGGTATGTTGATAAAGAGGCTAACCCTGACAAACCTGTGGTTATGAGTGGCGCAAGCATTAAAGAACACCGTACTGACGCATCGATACAAACAACCTATTATCATGACAATGGATCATTGGGATTGACCGCCGGTATTTCTGAAGAGAATGATTATGCATCATCAAGTCTCGGGCTTGGTGCAAGTTTCAATTTTAACGACAAGCTAAGCACTCTGAGTGTCGGCGTTAGCGGTTCAAACGACAGCATTGAGCCAACACAAGGTAATGTGCCCACCAACACCATTAAAGATGACAAACAATCAAGCTCAGCATTTGTAGGCCTTAGCCAAGTCATAAATAAGGACACTATCATCCAGGTTGGCTCTAGTTTTGCGAGTGCTGAAGGCTTTCTCAGTGACTCTTATAAACTTAACGATCGGCGCCCTGATAGCCGCCAGCGCTGGACGGTAAATACAGCCCTGCGCCAACACTATTCTAGTATCGATAGTACCTTACATCTGGACTACCGCTATTATGGCGATGACTGGGAAATGCAATCTCATACCGTTGACGCTAGTGTTTGGGTGGAATTAGGTGACCATGTAATGCTTATACCCTCTGTACGCTGGTATAGTCAAAGCGATACGCCGTTTTTTGCAAACACCGCAGACTCCGCTAACAAATACCACAGCAGTGACTATAGGTTATCCTCTTATGGCGCTATCACCACAGGCCTACGCGCCCAATGTAAATACGGCGATTGGCTAATAGCAGGTACAGCTGAGCGTTATGAATCAGGAAAGGAATTAGGCATATTTGATGGTGACGAATCGCCAGTGCTCGTCGAATTCACTCGGGTTAGCATGAGTATTGATTATACTTTTTAAGGTCAAGCACACTATTTAACAAACATACCCTCGAGCAATAGATTGCCTAGTCAAAAGGCAATCGATCAGATTCTACCAAAGATCGGGTGGCACAAAGTTGAGTGGTCACCGCCTTATATACGGCTAACGCAACCCGGGATGGAAATCGATCTTGGGGGATATGGCAAAGAGTACGCAGTAGATCGCTGCGTTGCCTTAGCAAAAAACTCGGGGTCGCACACGGGCTAATTGATCTAGGCGGTGATGTCGGGGTTATCGCTGATCAATGCTTAGTGGCTGGATCACTAACAAAAACCACATGGCTTAGGTCATCGTGTCGATACCGTACGAATCCGTAACCGCCTAAGATAGCCCAATCAATCTTGTTTTCTTGAAGGGCCAATCGTATGCGTTGTAATACGTTTAGAAATCATAATAAAAAGTCATCGCCAACTCAGCTCTCTATCCTAACTATATTCATCATCTTTTTGTCCGCATGCGGGGCTCAAAATGATCTCGACTCCGTTGGCGAGGAGATTAGTAACGCATCTCAATCTGTAGGCTACGCACTAAAATCCGGATTTAATGAAACCTTATGCTTAGACGTCAGCGAGATTGAAATAGAAAAATCGAGTTCAGATGATATCGCTAACGCTGATCAAGATATCAAAGTAGTCGCCAACCCATGTAATAACTCTTCTGGTCAGCGTTGGTATCAAGACGATAACAATCGCATTAGAAACGCCAGAGAAACAGACTCTTGTCTCGATTACACCTCACTTCAAAATTATGCCGATGTAGTTGTTCGAATTTGTACATCTTCTAATACACAAGAATGGTCATACGATAACGGAGTTTTACTCAGCAGTGGCTATGCCGTTGACCTGGATGTCAATGCATCTTCCGTAATATTGTATACGATGCACGGAGGTAACAACCAGCAGTGGACAGGATTAGATACTACGGACGAAATTTTTTTTGAAGCAGCAGAAACTTACTCGAACGACTGCGCTGCATGTCACGGAGCCAATGGAGAAGGCATGGGGAACTTCCCCCCCTTGACCGATCCGGGCTATCAAGAGCAATCTCTCGCATCGGTAATAGCGAAGACCATGCCCATTGGAAATACAACGTCTTGCACCGATGATTGTTCGACGGGGTTAGCGAAATATATTATTGAACAGTTTGGTGATCATACTGAACCAACACTGCCGACTATACCGCCTACTACTCCACCGACAGAGCCCACAACCCCAACACCACCTGCTACTATTCCGAACGCAGTTAGCGATATACTCGCGATCACCGATGCAGATCAAAATTATATTTCCGTTACCTGGAGCGACAACTCTGATAACGAAGAAGGCTTTAACCTCCTTAGACGTCGCAATACTAGCGATTGGATTAGTGTAACAACACTTGGCGAAGATGCTACGGAATATATTGATAGGGATGTATTCTTGGGGAACAGCTATCAATATCAAGTAAGCGCATTTAATCAGCAAGGTGAGTCTACCGACGTGATCAGTAACTTACTCCAACTAGTAATTCAATTAGCTCCGCCAGTTTCCCCCAGTTCGGTGCATGCTGGTCAAAACGAAAATTCTATCAGCCTGTCATGGACAGATAACTCTGACAATGAGACCCATTTCTCACTTCACCGTTCTACCAATAACGGCAGCTGGATTGCGTTACACAATACCGCGAGTACGCATTATACCGATAACGATGTATCCTACGACAACAGCTATCGCTATCAAGTCCGCGCTGTCAACAGTGCGGGGGATTCAGCGCCATCTTCCAGTAATTCCACACGAGTATCTTTTATCATTCCTGCGGAAACATACTACGGAAATAACTGTGCATCGTGCCACGGTAATAATGGACAAGGAATCGAACCATCCCCCTCACTGCTAAATCCAGATTACACTGTTGCAGATCTTTCTAACACCATTACGACTACAATGCCCCTGGGCAATACCACTGAGTGCATTGGCAGTTGTGCCGACAGTCTAGCAATTTACATTATTAACAGCTTTAGAGTAATACCCACAGCACCAACGGCTGCAAGCAATGTTGTTGCTGTGCCCTCCGGTGCACATGACTTAATCGGTATCAGCTGGAATGACAATAGTGATGATGAAAGTGGATTTTCCATATACCGAAGAAAGAACAGCGAAAGCTGGAAAGAACTTTCAAAAGTATCATCCAATATCGGGCAGTACAATGACCTCAACGTCGCAAATGATAATTCCTATACTTATCGGGTGGAGGCGTTTAATGATTTCGGCGTAGCGACTTCCGCAGAAAGTAATCTTATTGAGCTAATTGAAGTCGTTACAATCCCAAACGCTCCATCTCAACTTACCGGCTCAATCAATAACTATGTAGTTGATCTGTCATGGATTGATAATGCTAACAATGAAGATCGTTACATTTTACAGCGAAAAGAAAACAATAACGCTTGGACTAATCTCGACCAGGCGGTTGTGGGTACTGACTACACCGACGATAGTGTCGTGATCGGCAACAATTATCAATACCGAATAAAAGCAGAAAATAGCGCTGGAACATCACTTTTTTCGAATACAGTACAAATCGAGTTGCCTATTTCATTGGCAAATAAAAAGCTATTTGATGACAAGTGTAGCTTCTGCCATCAACCATCTGGAACTGGCGGCGATCTATTTGATGGTTTTAGACAAAGTCCATGGGCGAATAGGAATTACCAGGAACTGCTCACAAAGGTAAGTACAATGCCAGTCGTAAGCTGCAACGAGACTTGCCTCGATAGTATTGCCACTTGGGTATGGGTTACACAGTGGGGCTATGAAAAGAAGGACATTGATACATCATCTGATGACCGAGGTGTCAGAAATATCCGATTGCTTACACCCTATGAATATAGAAACACCATTAACGATATATTTGGCATCACGCTATCAGATGAAAAGCTCCCTCATGAAAAATTTGACGAGCACTTTAAGTTTCCTACAGAAGTCGATAAAGGTATCGCATTGGTAGATGATATCCTGACATATAAAACACTGGCTGACGAAGTCGCACAAAACACCGTGTTATCACAGATAGGTTGTGGGACTAACGCTTGCTCGAACGACCAGGTATCTACAGTAGGCAAAAAAATATTTAGACGCCCCCTAACTAATGCCGAAAAATCAGCTTACATAACATTTCGTGATCAGCATGACAGTAGAGATATGCTTGCATCAATGCTGCTATCGCCCTTCTTTCTCTATCGAATGGAAATTGGTAACTGGGACGTGTCTGAACAGGCGTATAAGTTAGATGGGTATGAAAAAGCAAGCGCACTCTCATACCAGTTATGGGGGACTACACCAAGCGCAGAAATCTTAGCGTTGGCGGACAGTGGCAACCTAGAAAATTCTGATCAAGTAGTATCACAAGCGGAGAAGATGATGATTGACCGAAAATTCTCATCGCATTTTTCTGAGTTTATTCGGTATTACACCAAAACCTATGGCATCACGACGGAAAAACCAGGACTTACAAATGCCGTAATTAATGCTATGAAACAAGAGCAGGAAGACGCTATTGGGTATTTACTACAGGATGGAACCGCTACCTTCAACGAATTGTTTAATCCCGGCTATACATTTGTAAATAGCGCCCTCGCGGTGCATTACGGTATCACAGGAATAAATGGTAACGAAATGACAAGAGTATCTACCGATAGTAATCGCGGCGGCCTGTTGCACCAGGGGCTAACTCATATTTTAAATAGTGATTTCGCCGCTACCTCTATTGTTAAACGGGGTAAAATGATCAGAGAAAATATGATGTGTCACACCATGGGCGTACCCTCGGGTATTGACCCAGATGCGATTACACTTCCCAATACTCCAATGACAACTCGCGAGCGGTGGGATTTTATTACCGGGCCTGAGGCATCAGAGGGGCAATGTTGGCAGTGTCATCAATTGATGAACGAACCGGGCTCTGCACTCGAAAGTTTTGATCAAACCGGCACGTACCGCACTACAGAATACGACTACAATGGATCTGCAACAGCACTAGCGCTTGATTTATCGGGGGTACTCAGAAGTAATTCAGGATTGGATGTACTCGCGAGTTACAATTCTACTCGAGAGCTAGCAGAAACGATGGCGGCTAGCACAATAGCGCGGAATTGTTTTGTTGATAACTATTATCGCTTTGCAACAGGCCACAATGCAGATCCGCTAGTGAATACGGATAAATCGCTGGCAGAAACGCAATTTACTACTAGCGGGGATATCCTCGTATTGATTCGACAACTTTTACAATCCACCTCGTTTGCCTACCGCTTAGATCGGGAGTAATCCAATATGAAAATGACCCACAATCGCCGACGTTTTTTACGTAATATGATGATCGGTGGCGCCGGTATGTCCCTTGCAAACTTCAGTAACTTGGCAATGGCAGCAGGAGATGCATCAAAACTAAAAGTGGTCTTTTGTGTTATTCCCGACGGTTTTGGTGTTGATCCGCACGGAGGATACGATGGCATTTGGTTTCCTGTCACCAATGAAAAGGATACTACCAACTTCCAACTTAATGAAATGTCCCAACATTTGGGCTCATATGCAAAGCAGTCACTATTCCTTCAAGGAACGCTACTCAGCAGCGGAACCGGCGGCCATAATGGATGGCAAACTATTTTACGAGATTCTGCTGGTAAGAACACATCAATAGATTTGCTATTAGGCAGTCATATGCCAGGTAATAATGCATCTATAAAACGCATTTACTCGGGTCCGCATGCGACTGTGGGGGCTAGTTGGAATATCTCTTACCAAAATTCAAATATGTTGGTACCAGAAATTAGCCCATACCAATTATTCGACAAAGTGTTTGATGGGGTAACCAGTGGCGGTAGTAGTCAGAGCATCGATACTAGAGCGCATTTATTTGATCCCATTAACGACCAAATACAAAGTTTACGAGGCCTTCTGGGCACCACTGAACGGGCGAAACTTGATACCCATCTTGATAGCGTAGAACAAGTGGTGACAGACCTAAATAATAGCGTACCCAGTACTGGTGGCTCTTGTAGCCCCAACACCCACCAACCCACCGCGAATATGGCGATTACCTCCGCGGACTATCGCGATGAAGTCACCAAAGCCCATGCGGATGTTATCGCAGGTGGCTTAAGTTGTGGTGTAAGCCGAGTCGCAACATTTCAAATTGGCCGCTCAGCGGATCAAGTTGTTATTAAATCCGTATCGACAACACGTAATCCACATGACTGCGCTCATCGTTACGGTAGTGTAGATGAATGGCTTGGCTCGCGTGCTTGGTATGTCCAGCAATATAGGTATTTACTTGATCAGCTTGCATCAATGCCAGATCCAGACGTACCCGGCGACAACCTACTTGATCATACCCTGGTTGTGTTTACTTCTGAAATGGCAGACGGTGCCCCTGAGCACATGCAGGATGTTCCCATCACACTAACAGGAGGTGCTTCTGGTCTACTCAACAATGGTAGTGGTAATGGACGATTCTTCAGCATTCAAGATCAAGGAGATAGATCACATTGGAAAATGGGGACAGCAGTTGATTTGCAGCGAGTGTGGACAACAATTGCCGCGGCCTGCGGCACTACTACGGGATGGGGTGGTGATGTATCGACACTTTCAGGAATATTTACCAACGTGTAAGGGAAAGTGCACTCTTAACGTTTCTAATAAACGAAAAGAGTGCGGACTTCAGTTACAGTGCCGCCTATCTATTTTGGCTGTTTTACCAAGCGCAAATAGGGTTTGATCGTTTTCCAGCCATCAGGAAACATGGATTTTGCGTCTTCATTAGAGACCGCAGGAACAATGATAACGTCTTCACCGCTTTTCCAGTTCACAGGTGTGGCTACTTTGTATTCAGCTGTTAATTGCATCGAATCGATAACCCGTAAAATCTCGTCAAAGTTACGACCCGTCGTCATCGGGTAAGTAATCATTAGCTTGATGTTCTTATCAGGGCCTATGATAAACACTGATCGAACCGTTGCATTAGTTGCCGCGGTTCGACCTTCAGACGATCCTGCTTCGTCCGCGGGTAACATGTTATACAGCTTCGCTACAGCTAAATCACTATCTCCAATCATCGGAAAAGTTACGGCGTGACCTTGCGTTTCTTCAATATCTTTTGCCCATTCTTCATGGTTCTCTACTGGGTCAACACTTAACCCAATGACTTTACAGTTTCTCTTCTCAAATTCAGGCAACAATCCAGCCATATAACCAAGCTCAGTGGTACACACCGGTGTGAAATCTTTGGGATGGGAAAATAGGATTCCCCAACTATCCCCTAACCATTCGTGTAAATTAAGCTCCCCTTGGGTTGTTTTTGCTGAAAAATTAGGGGCTTGATCGTTGATTCTTAATTGCATTTAGTTATGCCTTCGATTTATTGAGGTGGGTATCAAAGAGAGGGGGCCGATCTAACTGCACCGAAAGATCGAACCCAGTTGAATAGGGAAAGATAGACCAAGGATTGCTATCTGCCCACCAAACGAGGGCAGATATTTGTTACCCTACGTTCAATTCGCCGAGTATTGCGGGTAACGCATCAAAAAGGACATCATCCATGTAATATGCCTCTATACCAGCTTGTCGCATCAAGTATGTTGCAAGTTCACTTCTGCGCCCTCCTTCGTGGGTGATTACGTAGACCCTTTCCCTGTCTAGCGTAGGCAAATGGTTGCGTATTTCTCCTAGAGGAATATTAATACTGGCTGGAAGATGCGATTGTTTATACTCAAAAGGCAAGCGCACATCATAAAAAACCGGATGAGGAAGATGAATGAACTCATCCGTGGATGGAGTGACTACTAGTGCATTCTTGATAACCTCTCCAAACACAGCAGGGTCCATTTTTCCTATAATACCATCAGTCATCATCACGATGCTTGCATTACGAATGGTGTCAGCCACCAGTGCTTCGTCACCAAAATAATCGCCCGGTTCCAACGTGAATTTATCGCCTTTAAAGGGCCCAGATTGATCAGTAATAACCTCCGCGTAGCCCTCCTTGATTATGTAAAAACAATCTCCCGCCGAATGACATTCAATAATGGTTTGACCACACGTTACATTCACATTGATTAGATTATTCAGCACTTGCTGTATTTTATTGGCCGATAAATTTGACGCCAACTGTGATTGGTAGAATATTGTCATCCAATCCGATTTGTATTCGTCGTCAATAGCCATTTGATTTTGGTGCCCAATATCGCTGTCTAGATGAACAACATCATATTCTTTGCTCTCTGGATGCGTCATGATCTCATGTACGTAATCACGATTAATGATCATTACTCGACAAGGTGTTACTGCCCTTACCACCCCACCCCGTTGAATATGTTCTTCAAGCGGGTAGCAGGATTTTTCACCATCACTGGATATGTTCGTCCGGTGATTGAAGGAGTGGCGTATCTCAGCATATCCGTCAATTAAATAGTGATAAAGAGTACTTCTGTCTGAGTGTTTCACAATATTTTTACACACATCAAAAGAAGTAATCATTGCATGCTTAATGACTTCGTCTCGCAGTGCTAGGGGAATAAGATTAAGTGGTAGGAAGCGATCGAAAAGTTCTTTATTAATAATTGTATGGGCGGTCATGGTGGTACCTGCATTCGCTACAATTCAAATAGGGAATTTGTGGATAGTGAATCATTGGTACCAGTGTATAGTAGATGGGGTCCATCTATTTAGACGAATTATCTATAAACTTAAGAACATAAAGGAATAACTTTCGTCTCTACGACATTTGGCGTTAATGTATGATCGACGTCAACGGTCGGTTGTGCACATTTGTGTACCGGCGAACGGTTTTCGTATCATCTGCCCCCCTAAAATCAGTCCCCCTATATATGGGTATTTGCGATCGCTAGCAACATCTACCATAGGGATCCAACGAATGGATACAGGGAATAAGAATAGCGACGGAGTACAGTAGCGAAGGCAGGGGTAATACGAAGAAAAAGGAAAAAGAAGCACTTGAAGATGCAGTAGCCCAATTGCCAGCGGAGTAAAAAGACATAAAGCTAATCTAAACGATCAGGTTAGCTTTATGCAAAAGTCATACTTTCCGACGCCTAAAAAAACCTAAGCTGGCAATTCCTATACCAATAAACATAAGGCTGTCGGGTTCGGGAAGAGCAACGGCTATCGCAGCAGATACCGCATTGTCCAATGACAACGAGTAAAGACCATCGTATACGAGATCTACAGAAAATGACGCTATTCCCGTCGAACCCGAATACGAGTAACCTCCTCCGCTAATGAGTGTTTCCACTAAATTATTCATACCGTCATACACGTTAATCACTGCTGCATCTAACACAGTATCAAACTTAAGATAGTGATAGAGATTTTCAACAAAGTTCCCTACTAAAGTACCGGTATAATCCCCTTCTGGGGTTGATATACATCTTCCGAAACACGCAGTAACGACCCCATCACCTAACATTAGATCTTGTGACAAGAAGTGACTTTCCGAAACCGGGCTATCTTGCGTATAACCCACCATTAAGAGATCAAAGTTTATTAGGCTCGGCGTCGAATAGACTGAGTTTATTGGTAATAGCCATACCAATGCTAAAACCGGTATTACCTTTAGTAGACAGTACAATTTCATTTCGAAAGCCCTTGGTGCACTCTTCTATAAAGCTAGGTTGGTCAACATAGAGGCTTCTAAACGATCTAATACAAACGCCCCCGCACATAATCAACAGAGCAAAAATTGCGCCAAGGGTGTGGGGGTCGATATAATGGGGGCTACAGGGGAATCACGATGAATTGGAATTTGCAAAATGCAAATATCTTAGTGCATCATGTGTTATTAAAATCGCAATTTGCAAATGGCGTTTAGATAACCTTGTGCGATTAATTCTTTAGTGACTCAAACGCAAAACCACAACAGCACCGCTCATATGATAAGCAGCACTATTGTGGTGAAGTTGTACTTAGTACTATATCCTTACCCCTTTTGCTTTCTTCTAGCCATACCAACACCCATCAAACCAAATAGCATTAATGCTAGAGAATTAGGCTCAACCACATCAATAGTAAAAGGTGCGGTGCTTAATTCAACATAGTCAAATGCAGTATAAGGCTCATTGGGCGCATCAAAATCTACTTCGACGTAACCATCCCAAGTACTATCACCAATATTCCAGGTAAAGACATCGTAAAAATCAAGTGCAACGAACGCTCCCTGTATGAGCCCGTCATCAGGTCCGTTACTTTGTTTAACGAGACCGACGGTATCAGAGGCAGCGGTTGCGTAAGAGATATCTATATCAGCAGGTACAACATCGTAGTCCCCGAATACCAAATTGAAGAAGATGTCGGTGCCAATTACGATATCGCCATCAGCAATGGTAAAATCGAATAAAAAGCCTGGCTGGTTTGTTAGCGCACTTGAAGGTGGTGCGGGAAACGCTCCGCCAGAACCATAGCCACCCGTATTGGCGTTATACACACTTCCGCCAGCACTCGATGCATTATAGCTGGTTGACAGTGCGATATCGGTATAATCAACGCCGTCAGAGCCGGTATTGATACAACCTACGCAGGAATAACCTTCTGAATCTCTGTTGTCAAAATCATCGCCATTACCCGTGGCGACCACCATATTGCCATTTAAACTGGGCAATACATCACCAGATCCTAAGTGGCCATCGGAGTTTCTATCGGCTGCCCCACCGTCTCCGGTAAGCCCTGCAAACCCAGGGTCGGCATCGTAACCAAAACCATCTGTATCTCCAATTTTGATATATTCAAATGGTATCGCGTAGGTTTGGCTTGAAATGGCAGCACCAATGAGAGTTGCCAGTAGAGCTTTCATTGGTATCATCTCCTTTACCTCTATCTATCCGTATTTTAAGGTACTGCCTAGTGTTCATGGAAGATAAGGCAAAAAACATACCTATCTATAGTTCCGTTAGTTTTCAAAACGTTAGCGATAGGGAGAATTGAACGTTGTAAAAGATGTCGACAACTGAAAAATAGGATAAACAAAAAAGTAATAAAGCAATTCTTTTTCCAACTATAGCGGAACGACATTACGTTAATAATGTATTCTATTTTGGGTGCGGTATTGTTTCGGCGTCATGCCTACTATTTTTTTGAAAGAACGGCTAAAACTCGCATCACTTTTAAATCCACTGACCAATGCAACAGTGGATATTCTTACCTTATCGCGGCAAAGCAATTGCTTAGCGTATGTAATTCGAGCGTTATTTGAGCACTCCGAAAAGTTAGTATCTTCTTCCGCCAAACGCCGAGACATCGTACGAATTGACACTGCAAGGATTTGGCTAACCGCTTCTTTATTGAGAAAACTCCCCTCCTCCAAATGGCTAAGAATTACATCACTCACTTGTTTGCTAACACGGTTATTTTGATGCTGATTAATCAACGGTAAGGATAATGCGGTTAGAGAAATATCAGCAAACCTAGCGTTTGCAGCATCATCTTGATTCACGGGAATTTCACAGATCTTTTTTGGAAACACTATCCTGTCGTTTTGTTGTTGAAACAACACCTCACAACCCCACAGACGCTGGTATTCATCAATACCAAAAGATGGTTGCGATGAGAATTCTAATCGTATTGCATTTTCACTGCCGGGCGATATTTCCCGCTGTATATATAGGAAGAAACAAAGAATCACTTCAACCAATATGCTACTAAAGTCGCCAAAATCAGCGAGCAGGTTGATTGTATGGGTAAATTCACCGTTACTTTGTTCTGTGGTTAACATGCCATCCGGCAACAGAAGATGGCAGGCCTTCCCCGCAGCGATATGGATATCACGCAATGTGTTTGCCTGAGTGATTGTTAATAACATCGAGACAACCGATGAATAATCAATCGTTGCTAATATACGGCTACTCACTAATAACCTAGAGCCTACTTTGCGATCTACCTGTTCGAGTAGTCGACATACCTCATCGCCACTTATTGTCGCAGAGGACGTGCTATCAAACCATTGGTTTGTAGCTTCGACATCATCAACAAGCAGCTTTGCCGCTAGCTGACGGTATATACCCGGAAACTGAATATCTTGAAGCGATTCTATCATCATCCAGACATTAAGCTCGTTGGCCCAATACGTCAAGAACATGGCCGCCTTGGAAACTCTCTCCCGTTATTCTATAGACCATCACTCAATAGATGGGAGCAACCCTATGAATGCCAAGACATTACGAGAAGAAATACGTGCAGACTATTCAAGCCGTTTAGACAAAGGTAGAGGGTGGGTCAAAGAATTAACACAGAACCCTGACGGGTACGATAACCAGGAGCTACAGCTACTCCCCGATGATGCTGTCGAAAACAGCTTTGGCTGTGGAAATCCATTGGCATTTACTAACATAAAACCTGGAGATTGCGTTGTCGATTTGGGTAGTGGTGCTGGGTTAGATGTACTTCTCGCCGCAGATAAAGTGGGTCCTCAAGGGCGTGTTATAGGCATAGACATGACATCAACGATGGTCGCCAAAGCTAGGTCGAATATTCTACAGTCAGGCGTTGAATCGTTTGCTGAAATCCGGCAAGGCATGATTGAAAGTGTTCCAGCAGAGTCAGGCACTGCGGATTGGGTTATTTCTAACTGTGTCCTTAGCCTATCCCCCGATAAACCAGCAGTACTACGTGAAGTATACCGGTTACTCAAACCCGGCGGCTGGATGTCTATATCTGATATCGTGGTTGATCATATTCCGCCTTGGATAAGCCTTTTCGCTGGATTCTATTCCACTGTTACGCATTCATTGCTAAACGAAGACCAATACCTACACGAAGTTTCACTGGCTGGTATGATTAATGCGAAAATTGATGCACGACTTGTATATGATCGCCTATTGCTAGAAGGTGGTTTGAAAGATCAACTCAATAAAGAAAAACCGCTTCGTACTGCACTACTACACAGAGATAAACCCCAAATACTGGCCAACCTCTACGCCCCAATTATCCAGCCTGTTGCTAAGAGGCTGGATGGAAAAGTGGCAAGTATACGTGTTATTGCTCAAAAGCCGAATGTCGTTACGCAATAGCCACTTCACTGATTGAGTTTTATCCGAAAAAAACGCACAATTAGCGGAAATACCAAGCCCTACAATAACAACATAGGCTTGGGCAATGATAAATCTATTAGTATTTTTTTGGGGATAATATGACGAACAGAGAAAAGTGGCTTGCTGTTATTGGGTATGTGTTAGCGATTTATGATGTGTTCATTACTCAGGTATTAGGGATTTACCATTTGGTCGTTGTCGGGTATTTCATTAACTATTTTACACTTGTCCCCTTCTTATTGTTTTATGCACTTACCAAAAAAAGCCAATCTGCGTTTCTTAAGGGACACTCAAAAAGGAGTATGTTTATCTATCGGTGGTACATGGTCGGTGCTTTTGCGAGCGGAATGCTCTTTAGATCACCCAACCTATCACTCACCGTCGGCGTATACAGTATGACATTCTTAATGATAGCGATATTCGGGTACGTAGTCGTTGCGGGGGGCCGAGGTATTAATCGTGTGTCTAACGAGGAAGTGATTGGCGTAAAGCCAACTACGACCTAGTGGTAATGCCAAGTACTAAACGTTAGGAGGCCCATAGCGTTTAGTACTGTTTACTATTGGTATTTACTACTTAACGATGTAGCAGCCGCTACTGCTTTTTCACGCCACTTCTCATCTACCGCCGCTATTTTTCTATCTTCTTCCTCTTTCTCTTGGCCAGGCCATCGCTGACGGTCTTTGTCGATGGGTAGGTCTTTTGCTTCCTCATTGATCTGTGCAAATGTCATAAAATCTACGTCTTCGCTAGCCCTTAGCCAGAACGCCAGTTTCCCTATCTCACGGGCACCAGTGACTATGCTTACTTTTCCTTCGATCAAATCACTTGTACGGCCTGTAACCCTACGACAATGCTTCCTCCAGGAAGCGTCATCTGTTACCCAATCGGGTTGTTTCATAACAGTATTCACTCTAATCAATCATCTTTCGGCAGAGAATATTCTCAACAGGTTGATAATTCTACAAGTAAATTTCGAATTAGGCCCGATAAATAGTTCACACTAGCCACAACCCTAATATTTTTAGCTTAATATTTAATCAAAATGGACAGGGGCACTGTCCGAACACCCTCTCACCTGTTGTCGGGTGGTCAAAGTCAATGCTTGTTGCGTGCAGCATCAGCCGGTCGGACATTGAAAAGGCGATATCACTAGCATATAGATCACACCCGAGGATAGGGTGCCCAAACTGCATGCTGTGTATTCTCAGTTGGTGTGTTCGCCCTGTTATTGGGCTAAATAACACGCGTGTTGACATCAAATCCTTAGAGCGTGTTACGACCTGGTAGTGTGTAAGCGCAGGTTTGCCATCGGTAAAGCACACTTTTTGCAATGGAAAATTTTCTGAATCTTTGATGATTGGAACATCTATAATCCCATTTTTATTTTCTACCAGCCCATACAGTACAGCGGTATAGGTCTTGGTTATCGTTCGCGCTTGAAACTGTTTAGTAATTATTCCATTCGCTACTTTATTAAGTGCAACGATCATTATACCCGACGTACCAAAATCTAATCGGTGCACAATAGTTGCGGTTGGGAAATCTTTCACCAGTCGATAGTGAACAGAATCTTTATTTAACGGGTGCTTTCCAGAGAGGCTCAATAAACCAGTTGGTTTATTGATGAGCAATATTTCCTTATCTTGATACAGTATTACTATTTCTTCTTTGCACTCCGGCACGATAAAAGGGTCGTCCTGTGGTTGCATAATTGCCAAAACTCCTGAGTCAGGCGAGCATAATAAAAATTATCTGGAACGATATTAATTTTGGTGAGAACATACTCGAAATCGTTCTTCTGCGACGTAGATAGCATATACCTGCAGATTGACCGAACATACCTGTTAATTAGGTTGTATTTTGCACACTATAAACTGTAGTAGTCAATATGATATTAAATAACAAACTCCAACCGCCAGGATTGGAGAGGCCGAATATAGAGCATGTAGAACTTTTAAACGAATTTGATTTATCCAGCGCTAAATCACTGGTTGTTATCTGCGCTCCAGCTGGCTATGGAAAGAGTACACTGGCTTCACAATGGATAAGTAGACACGATAAGCGGACAATCAATTGCACTGGTTGGTTCTCACTGGACAAACATGACAACGAAGCTTCTCGCTTTTGGACTCATTTGATTTCCGCCCTCCCCGGTGTAGACGATGAACAGCGGGGTTTAATCAATACTACCTTCACACAATCGTTAACAAATAATCGGGTTGACATAGCAACCGCGTTACCTAGACTGATTAGCCAGATCAATGACTCCTACATGAATACATCGGAACGGTTACTACTGGTTCTTGATGATTTTCATTGCATTGAAAATAGGAAACTCCATAAACAAATAAGTTACTTCTTAGATTACGTATCAGATCTACTAACAGTGGTCATTACCACGCGTAACACACCGAGTTTATCTATACCAAAGAGAAAACTGAACGGTACGGTTGTAGAAATAACGACAAAGTCACTGTGTTTTGATGCAACGAAAACCAAAGCATTCCTAAACGATAACCTAGGACTCGATATTCCTTCAGAAGAAATTGAAGCGTTGCACCATTGGACTGAAGGGTGGATTGCAGGGCTAAAGCTCGCTGCAATTTCTATTAGCCATCACTCCGATGTGCAAGGCCTAATTAACAATCAGGCAGAAAACAGCGGTTATATCGGAGATTACTTATTAGAAGAGGTGTTTGAACAATTACCACAATCTGACGTTAATATTCTTACAATGATTTCGTTCTTACCTCAATTCAATATCGAACTGTGCAACAAGGTTTTGGACACTGACCAATCCAAAGATAATATAAAACGATTAGTCGGTGATGGGCTTTTTATTAATGCATTGGAGGGTAATTGGTACCGTTTTCATGAGCTATTTCGTAAGCACCTTCAAGAACACTTCCTAAAGTTAAATCTGGAACTTCGCAAGACACTGGTTTCAAGGGCCTGCGAATGGTTAGAACAAAACGGGAGGCAGATTGAGTCGTTGGATCTACTCTCTAGCATTCAGGATTGGAAAAACGTCAGGCGAATAATCGAGGAGACGGGTGTAGATTTATTGGCATGTGGCCGAATCGACGCACTTCGGCTGCAGCTGAAATTTCTATCTAATGTTGTCATGGACTACCAAAGCCCTCTTCTTACGCTATTAGAAGCAGGAAGCTACCTTGAGATTCATAAAGAACGCCTCATAAAGAAAAAATTAGAGGAAGCAAAAGCGACCTATGAAAACAAATACGGGCGAGAATACCATCAACGATTTCGATTGGGCGTATACATACTGCAAAACTATCTAAATACTTGGCAAAAAAGTATCGATAGTGTTTCAAAACTGACCAACAGTAGCGATAAAAATCAAACAGACAGCATTGTACAATTCCAGAAAGGTCTTGTTGCTTTAGATATAGGTAGTATTCTCGATGCAGAGAGATATTTTGAAAAAGCAATACAATATGCTGAGTTAGAAGAAAATGAATTCACCTACGGTGTAGGCAGCACGCTACTAATTAAGGCATGTCATCGACTTGGATCATTTGATAAAGCCAAGTTTATTAGGCAACAAGCATTAAACTATCTATCGCCAAATGAAACAGAATGGACCATGCAAAAATATTTGGTGGAGTACGCGACACATTCGATGGCCCATGAAATCTACGATACAGACCTTATGGCCGCGAGTAGAAAACCTTTTGAAGCGCTAATCCAGTCTAATTCACAAAGTGAACTGCGTATCTTAGGCCACATAATGCTAGCTCAGAAGCATGTCAGAAATAACGATTTTCAGCGGTGCCACACGAGTGTCAATCAAGTTGTCGACATTCCCGGGCACCAATTAACACTTGATCGCTATCAACATTGCCCTATTCATCTTATCCGCGCTAACTTTTTATGGATGGAAGGAAAATTCGACCTAGCAAGCGCATTGATTCAAGCATCAGATTTAGAGAACATAAAAACAGAGGAATACCAATACGAAGAGGAGCGAAAGCTCATCGCAAGGATTAGATTATCACAAGGTCGATTGGATGAGGCTGCCTCTATCATAGATGTCATACGAAACTCTGGGGAAGCGAGTAATCGTGATTGGACTGTTTTTACAGCATTGATACTGAATGCATCACTACAAGATAAAAGGGGGGACAAGTCAAAAGCGATCTCATCACTTCGGGAAGCGTTATTACTTGGCGAAGAGTTTGGTTATGTCCGTGCATTTATAGAAAATGGAAAAGACCTTTACCCAATGCTAACGGACATAGCACGCAGCTATGGCCCCTCCAAGTATATTAAGAAGCTACTACTTGAATATCAAAACTCTTCTTTTACAAATGCGCACCTATTTACGGATAACAGCCCTTCCAACGCGTCACTTTTGGAATCGTTGACTAAGAGAGAAAACCAGATATTGGATTTACTCGCATTAGGCCTCAGCAATCAAGATATCAGTGAACAAGTATTCATCTCCGTTGGCACAGTAAAAACACACCTTAATAAAATATATAGTAAACTTGGCGTTAAGAGTAGAATCCAAGCCGTCCGAACATTAAGCGAAGATATTGCCTAACACATAGATAACCACCATAGTTGAACGAAATTACAATAATGTCAGATCCTATACTATACATCGATCGAGATATCGCAGCTAGCTGGCAAAATATTGCCAGCACAAGAGAGTCGGCTAATAGATTTTTAACATCGCAATGCCTCGCTGAAGACACCATTGAAGCAATGTCCATGGTTATTAACGAACTAATAGAAAACGCAATAAAGTATGGCTCCTACATTGGAAAAACCGGAGTTTCTACTATTGATCTGACCATAGAGGTTCTGCCTAAAAAGATCAGCGTTCTCGTATCGAACCCAGTGGCATCCAATAGCCCTTATATTCACAACCTAACTAAAACTGTTAGCTCTATCAATGAATTTGATAATGCATTTGAAGCATACGTCAATCGCATAAAACTCATAAGTGAAGATAAACTTATTAATGGTCTAGGACTCGCGCGTATCGCTTATGAGGGCGAATGTGAACTGAGCGCCATCGTTGACAATGATAACGTGACACTCAGCGCCATACATAATCACTAGAAAAGGAATTGCACCAGTGACTACTTATACGGAAAATCGTCTTATTATCGAGGTAAAAAAGGACCACAACATCCTACTCGTGAACTGGCAGGGGAAAAGTGATGCCCGAAATCCAGGCGAGTTCATTTCACCGATCCTGCATCGTTGCTGCACTATAGCTCGTGAGTCGTCATTATCAATTCATATGAACTTCGTTAATATGGACATGATGAACTCGTCATCCATTAGTCCTCTTATTAAGATGTTAACGGAAGCGAAAAAATCAGGACAATACGTTGTATTGCAATACGATGAGGACAGTCGTTGGCAACGGTTGAATTTCAACGCGCTAAAAGCGCTTCAGACACCGGGGAAAGAGATTTCTATCTGCGGCATAAGCTCCCATTAAATATGGAGAGCCTTGCGCTTAAGCGCTGTGAGCATTCCGATCAGTTTACGCAACACTTAAATGAGATAACTCATAACTCTCTTAAATTTGCGCTATCACTGGCCTTCATTCTGGTGCCCCTCTTCTATTTTTTAGATTTAGCTATCATACCGACGTCAGATGATCGGTTATGCGACCGCTTCGGTATGTACCGACTACTGTGCACACTAATGATCGCAGTACAACTTGCCGTACTACATTACTCTAAGCCCTCTGGATTTTCCTTGCTACACGGTTATCTATTTACGATAAATGTGGGTAGCATAATCACGTTGATGACGGTAGATCTCGGGGGATTTAACTCCCGCTACTATGCTGGACTAAATCTTGTCATTATTGCGTTCAACTTTGTTCCTTGGAAACCTAAAAGCTCTATTGTTAATGGCATCATCATGCTGTCGATATATTTGGGGGTTAATGTCGCCAATCCACAGCCGTATGAACCACACACGCTATGGAGTAATTTGTATTTTTTGATTTCAACAATATTCGTGGTTGCAAGTCTTAGTGTATTTCGGCACAGACAAATTTTATCTGAATTTCAACAACGACTGATACTTGAGGACACCGCCAATGAATTGGTGTTAGCTAAAAAGGAGCTATGGGGTGAAATGGAAGTTGCGAAAAAAATACAGACTGCCCTAGTACCCGGCGTTAGAATCATTGAAAACTATGAAATGTTTAGCCAGACAGTCCCTGCAAGTTTAGTCGGAGGGGATTACTACGACCATTTCAATGTATATGACCCAAAGATTCAGCAGCATCGAGAGTGGATGTTTATCGGTGATGTATCAGGCCATGGCATTGATTCTGGCTTAATTATGATGATGATTCAAACCAGTATCCAGACCTACATTCGCAGCAATCCTGGCAGCACACCATCCCATAGCCTGGGACTAGTTAACTCAGTAATTATGGAAAACCTTTCGCGCATGAACAGTGCCCACTACGCCACATTGTCCGCTGTATCTATTCTACCTGATGAGCTGATTGTGGCGGGTTCTCACCAAGAAATCCTTCTATACCGTAAGAAAGAGCACGAGATAGAGAGTATATTCGTACCCGGATCATGGATAGGCGTAACGGACAATTTAGCAAACCACCTTACCGATATATCAATACCCATTCACCCTGGTGATATCGCGATGCTCTTTACCGATGGAATAACAGAAGCGGAAAATTGTATCGGTAAATTCTATGGCATTGACAGACTGGAACGAAAGTTGTTGGAATATAGCCACCTCTCAGCCGAATGCATCGTTGAGAATATATTGTCAGATGTAGAAGTATTCCAAAAACACCCGCAAGACGATGTCACTTTGATCGTGCTCAAAAAGGGCTACCACTGTGTTTCCAGTTCCGCCCCCTCGCCCAAGACATCTGCATAAATCAATTCATATGCTAATTTTCGGCATGTTCTATTCTCGCTACAATCATTTTGACGCACTCGGTCATTCCAATATCGTATAATCTCCTTGTTGGCATGCTCTTCAACACAGAAACGTGAAAATCGATCGAGTGCACTCCCTAAACCATCATCAATCCTGCTCATTCGTCAACTACCCTGATGTATTTTTAATGCCTTGATTGAGTAAATAATCATACTATACAAGCACAATGCTATGGATCTACCGAAAGTTATAGATGCCTTAATCCTAGTTTTGTTCAATTTTTAAACCTGGAACCTTCCATAGCACGTACAAAGCAGGAAAAACAAACAGTACGATAATTAACACAGAGGCAGTCCCCCCTACCATCGGTGCGGCAATTCGTTTCATTACATCTGCTCCTGTACTATCACTCATAAGTATGGGAACAAGAGAAATCGCAAGAGTTAACCCCGTCATAAGCATAGGTCGGATTCGTTGAGAGGCACCAACCGCAACGGCGTTAAGGAAATGTTCAAGATTGCCCTTAGGGTATTGTTCCGAATATTCTGACGTTACTTGCTCTAGGTAATGCAGCATTAACAGCCCCATTTCAGCGGCAAGGCCAGCCATTGCTATCATTCCTACCCATACAGCAACGCTCAAGCGGAAATCCAGAAAGTACAGCAACCAAACTGATCCCATTAGCGCAAATGGCATTGCGCTCAAGACAAATATAACATCACTTAATTTTCCCCTATGTAGGTACAGTAGAAAGAATACCGCAAATAGAGTCGAGGGAATAACCCAAATAAGTTTTGCTTTTGCCCGTTCGAAATATTGAAATTGACCGGCCCAACCCACACGATACCCATTGGGTATATCCACACGATCATCAATAACTTGCTTTGCTAGGGCGACATAATCGGCAATACCCAAATCACCCTTGGCATCTACAAATACAAACCCCACAAGCTGTCCATCTTCGTTTCGGATCATTGGTGGGCCGGTTCTAAACCGAATGTCAGCAACTTCTGAAATTGGTATTTGCCCTCCCGTTTTTGTTGAAATAAGAATATCTTCCAGGCGATCAACAGAATCACGATACTCCCTAGCATAGCGCACGCTGACGTTGTAACGCTCTCGTCCCTCGAGTACTGTGGTTGCCGGTATTCCTCCAATCGCTGCTGCTAAATGATCTTCAATATCTTGGACATTTAAACCATAACGCGCTGCTGCCCTTCTATTGATGTCGAAATCGAGAAAGTAGCCTCCTGTAAGCCGCTCAGCAAATGCACTACGGGTGTACGTTGCCGTTCGATTATCCTCCTGAAGCGCTTTTTCAATTGATACGGTGGTCTCCTCAATGATCGCTAAATCGTCCCCGTATACCTTAATACCCAATGCGCTTCTGATACCCGTTGTTAGCATTTCTGTGCGCGTTTGAATTGGCATCCACCAAATATTTGGCATGCCAGGGTAGCGAAGTTTTTCATCCATTTCTGCAATCAACGCATCCCATGTTAACCCTTTGCGCCACTGTTCTTTAGGTTTGAGCGTAACCACCGTTTCAACCATTGAAAGTGGTGCTGGATCTGTCGCGCTAGTGGAGCGCCCTACTTTCCCAAAAACATGCTCGACTTCAGGAAAGGACTTCAGTTGCGTATCCATATTCTGCAACACTTTCCCAGCTTCTGTTATCGACATACCAGGCAGCGCTGTAGGCATGTACAAGATACTCCCTTCGTTTAACGGCGGCATAAATTCGCTACCTAGTTTTTTCGCTATAGGTAGGGTAACAACCAATAATACAGATGCAGCAATGACCACTGCCCAACGTCCACGAATAGACGCCTTTATAATCGGAAGAAAAAGCGCTATTAGAAGACGATTAACCGGATTCTTTACAGAATTGATCTTTCCTCGAATCAACAGAACTGCAAGCGCCGGAATTAACGTAATCGATAAGAGCGCTGCAAACCCCATGCTGTAGGTTTTCGTAAATGCTAAAGGCTTAAATAATCGGCCTTCTGTCGCCTCTAACGAAAATACCGGGATAAAAGACACTGTGATGATGACAAGAGAGAAAAATATGCTGGGGCCAACGTCTTGCATCGCTCTGACAATGACTTCCTTACGCGTACAACCATTATGGCTTTTTTCCAATTGTTTGTGGACATTGTCCACCATAACAACTGCAGCATCTACCATGGCACCTATCGCCACCGCAATTCCACCTAACGACATGATATTTGCGGTCAATCCCTGCTGAGCCATCGGAATAAACGCAAGCAAGATGGCAATGGGTAATGTAATGCAAGCGACTAACGCAGATCGAACATGAAGCAGGAATACAAAAATAATCAGTGAAACTACAACCATTTCTTCTATCAGCGTTGTTTTGAGCGTGTCTATCGCACGCAGAATTAACTCTGAACGATCGTAAGTTATGACTATTTCTACGCCATCCGGGAGACCGGACTGAATATCCGCTATTCGTTGTTTAACATCCTTGATTACACTCAGCGCATTCTCTCCATATCTCATTACCACGATACCACCAACCACTTGCCCTTCTCCGTCAAGCTCCGCTAATCCTCTTTGCATTGCCGGGCCTAAAGTAATGTCAGCGACTTGGGATAACAAAATGGGGACATGATTCTTATCCAGACCAATCACTACCGTTTCTAGATCCACTTTTGATTTAAGGTACCCCCGCCCTCGAATAAAGTGTTCATGGCCGGCAATTTCGAGTACTCGCCCCCCCATATCATTGTTCGAACGTCTAATCGCTTCAACAATATTGGGCAAAGGTATATTGAGTTGGGCGACGCGAAGAGGGTCTATTTTTACCTGATATTCTTTGACGAACCCACCTACCGACGCAACCTCTGCAACTCCCTCAACAGCGGTGAGCCAATAGCGCAACTTAAAATCTTGTAAGGACCTCAATTCAGAAAGGTCTAGATGTCCTGTTTTGTCTATCAGAGCATACTGAAAAATCCACCCCACCCCTGTAGCGTCTGGCCCAAGTGACGGTTGCACCCCCTCAGGCAACTGTGTCGCTGCGCTATTGAGATACTCCAGGACGCGTGAGCGCGCCCAATAGATATCAGTATCGTCTTCGAAGATGACGTATACAAAACTAGACCCCATAAAGCTCTGCCCACGCACAAATTTGACATTCGGCACCGACAATAACGCAGCGGTTAGCGGGTAAGTAATTTGATCTTCGACTAAATCAGGGCTCCTTCCTGACCACTGAGTATGAATTATTACCTGCGTATCAGACAGATCAGGTATTGCATCAAGAGGAATTTCTACAAAGCTCTTGTAACCCCAACCCGCTAAGATCAACACGAGTATTATCGTAATAGCGGGCTTATTCGCACAATATCCTATGACTTTTTCTAATGCATTCAGTTTTCGTACGTCGGGTTGAGGATTTACCATTGATCAATCCCCAACTTCAATTTACTCTCTGCCGCGATAAGAAAGTTCCCAGAAATAATGATCTTGTCGCCCAAGGCAAGACCCTCTGAGACAATAACCATGTCACCATTGTTATGGCTCGTTTTAATCGCCTGAGGTTTTAATCTCCCGTTCCCTAAATCCTGAAATACAATACGCTTTACACCAGAAATAAGCACAGCATCCACAGGGACTAGCAATCTCTCACCCATATCAATCTGCAGCGTTGCCGTTGCAAATAACCCAGGTCGCAAGACAAAGGAGGCGTTATCTATCTCAAATCTGACTTTGGCAGAGCGGGTATTGTTCATAATCAATGGATCAATATGTGCTATCTTCGCATGTATTTCTTCCCCTCCAAGATTGGGAATAGTAATGACTGCTGCCGCTCCTTTGTGGATTAGCGCTAGATCCTTTTCGTAAACATAGGTCTCTACCCACAAGGAAGAAATATCAGCCATTCGAAGTAGATTTTCACCTTGCCTAAATGACGAACCATCGACAATGGATTTGCGGATGATCACACCGTCCGCAGGTGAAAAAATAGGGAGATAGTCCTGAGTTTCTCCCTTATTTTCTAGCCAGGAAATTTGAGATGCCGTCAGCCCCCATAACATCAATCGTTTGCGAGACGCAACAAACAATGAATTTCGCTGATCGTTAAGATTACGCTTTTTAAACGTTGCTAAGTGCTCTTCTTGCAACGATAACAGCCGGGGGCTGTATACTGTAAATAGCACCTCTCCTTTTGATACAGACTTCCCCTCAACGTTAGCATCTAACGTGCCTATCCAACCGTCAAAACGCAGACTAATATCCGTAAGCCTTGTCTCATCGTAGGTTACCTCGCCCTGCAATGTTATCGGTAGAGAGAATACTTCACTGATAACAGCTCCTGATTTTATGCCTATTAACTGACGACGGCCTTCCTCAACGGTAATCGTTCCACTTGTTAACTCCTCTTTTGTCACCTTAACTAGGTCCATACCACATATTGGGCAGGTACCCGGTACTGCCGATTTTACTGACGGATGCATAGAGCAAGTATGATATGCAACATCACTACTAGGGGTTGATGACGATAGCGTTAAGCCTTTACGCCCCGTCGCCATGTCAAATGATAGGTCAGCGTGGTGCGCATCATCTGTTTCAATATCGATAGCAAGCGGCCAGGCCCCAGACATTGGCAAGTCAAAGTCACCCCGGTATTTTCCTGGCGATACCTCAGTGATATCTGCCTGTGCATACATGGCTGGCATACTTCCCATTGCTGGCATTTCACCAACCGCCCTAACCTTCGCACCTTCCAACCAATTGCCCTGTGCGTCCTTTACCTGAATAGATAATCTATTTTCCCCAACCTGTGGCATTTCAGTTTGCAATGCCACAGCAACCATAAAGGGGCCTACCGATACAAAATTCGAGTCACTCATTTCCGATGTTACGCTTGTCAGGGGTGTCCAATCAACGGTGATTAAGAGCGCTGCAACCCCTACACTAACTAGAAAAGTGAGAAGACCTTGGGTATATTCCTTTTTCATAATTGCTCTCCAGTTGTACTCCACTCTCTCGCGTGTGCGAAACCCGCCGCCGCCGTTAGATTCCCAAACTGTGCCGCTTGGTCATATATCGCTTTTTGTGCTAATCGTTGGATATTTAGGGACTGTTTTTGAGTTGTGAGTAACGATAAAAAATTTCCAGCCCCCGACTGGTATTCAAGCTGAGCGGTATAGAGTGTTTCTTTGGCAAGCGGGAGCAACTCTTGTTGATATAGCCGATTAATATCTTTAGTTTCTTGCCAAAAACTGAATGCTTGCTCCAAGTTTTTGCGCAATACTAATATTTGATCTTGCTTGCTCCATTCCAACGCGCTGAGTTCTGCCCGAAGACTGTTTTCCTTACTGTTTCGTTTTACAGAGTCAAAGGGAAGGTTAAACCCTACACCAACGATCCAACGTTGCTGCTCATTCATCCACAGGCTGTTATACCGTGCCATCACAGAGAATGAAGGGTACCGATCTTTCTTTGCGAGACTGATCTCCTGACGTTTTTGGTCTTTTTGAGCATCGAGAACACGCATGCTAGGTTGTGAGTCCAAATTTGATAGTAGCTTTCTTTTTATCCCATTTGGATCAATAAGCGTCGAAGTAATCGTCTCTTGCTTCGTAAGCGGGTAACTTAGGGTTTTATGAGCAATCAATTGAGACAGTCGACTACGATTTCTTTCTATTCGTCCCAGTAGTGAGATGGCTTCTTGCTTCAATAAGTGCTGTTCGTGTTTTGATTGTAGGACTTCAGATTTGCTTCCATTTCCAGACGCATACTTACTCTCGACAATAAAGCCAAATTCTTGCCAAAGGTTTACGTTTTCCTTGTTGATAAGGAGTAGCGCATGAAGATATTGCAAAAGTGCGTATTGTAGCCGGACCTTCTGGGCAAGTTCAATTTGATGAAGGCTTGTGCGAGCACTCCATTCGCTCACCTTTGCGGTCGATGCTTGCTTGCGTATCCCTCTCACCCCTGGCCATGGGAGTGCCTGTTTTAGCTCTACTATATAGCCTTCATCATATTCATGATCCGAGAAGGTGAGTGGAGCCATCCCGATTGTTATTGAGGGGTCGCGTAAGCTATCCGAGATTTCCACAAGAATTTCACGGGCTTCTAACTGAGAAATGCTTGATCGATAACCTGGATTACATTCCAACGCAACTTGGACCAAAGATTCACTACTTAGTTGTGGGAGAGCGTCGCATTGACTGACTTCATTTGTTTGCGTATATGCATTTGCAGCAAGAAAGAAGAGCATAACAGGAAGCGATATACGCCAACACAGACGGGTAACAGAGTGGTACATAATAAAAACCTTCAAAAGACATAGTAGACGCAGGCTATCAGAAGCCTTGCACTAAGATACGCGTAAATTGAAGGGGGTTAAATACGAAAACGCTGGGTGCGAATATAAGTGTTCGTTCCCAGAGTACTGGGGGCTACATCCCAATCAGAAGATAGATTAACCGAAGGATAGTAGTTCTCAGAGAATATTAAGCTGAGTACAACACTATACAACACGTCATCAGGTGATTCTTCTAACTGCCAAATCACGTGGGTCTGAATAGATATACTGTCGGCGTCGCTACTAGAAAGAGTCACCTCTTCCGAAAAATCACAGCACTCTGAAGCCAGTTCGACTAACCTCGATGCACGGTGAGGCTCCATAACCTCGTCACAGCAGCATTGCTCCTTCAGGCCTCCCTTTTCCATCATCTCACAGGCAAACACTGCCTGGACTTGAAACAGCAAGCTCAGAATCATAAAAACCCTTAGGATTCTTAATGTCGCCTGTTTAGTTCGGAAAATGTTCAAATATCGTGGCTCACGGAAAACCTTCTATTGGTAGATGAATACATACTAGACCATGGACCCTACTCTAGAGTCAAACCCCTCCCCCCCTCCTTGACTCATTCCTTTTATAGGCCCCTAATTCCGCCTGGCAATTCAACACATCGAAGACTACGTAAAGGGCACAGCATGACCGCATTCAGCACCGCATTGAAAGAAAGAGGCCATCGCCGAGATATAATCGACGGGTTAATCTCGGAAGATATCAATGAATTCGTCACCATATTATCCCCTGGACTGGATGTAAGCGTTGATCGCTTAAGAGAGATCATACGAGCCAATAGAGATACCATCATACGGACGGTCACCCAACGAGGGGTTCTCGTATTTAGAGGGTTCACAGGGATTGATTCAAAAACATTTAACCGGTTGATCTTGGATGATTTGGCGTTCATTTCGAATAATGCTTTTAATCTCAAGAACGTCCCAGGGTTTATGGCGAGTTGGCTAAGAAAATATTCAGAATCATTAGTCGGAGGTGACTATCGACGCTATCTCGACAGGAATACCGTGCGCTTAGGGCCTGCCGCCGACTCCGTCCAGGGCCCTCATACCGAAGGTGGCGTTTGCTCTGAAAAGAGTCGCTTTATCGCATTATGTTGCCTAGAGCCGGCAGAACACTTAGGCGAAACTGGTATCTGTGATTTTTCAGATATCTGGAATAAATTACCACCAGCACAAAAGGAACGTTATCAAACAGCGTCCAATCTTTACGCCTACACGACAAGAAGAAGGATCCATTGGTTCGATCGACTAATGCTAAGATATTCTCCATACACAGTAAGCACGCTGCTCTCTGGTAAGGCAGAGCTGGCTCTACCTCCCTGCCCCTTTGTGGTTAAACACCCAGAGACAAATCAGCTATGCATACAACCTTGGGCTTTTGCCAAAAACACCAATGGATCCGTTCAACGCATGGCGCAGGCGACTTTTCAAAAAAGAGGTCCGTTAACAAAAGACTGCACTGCTGAAGAACTCAATATGAACTGGCGCCTATGTGATAGCAACGGTGAAATTATTAAGTGGGACGAAAAAGATCACGATGAGTTCTTCCAATTGATATTCGAAAACGCATACCTAATGCAATGGGAAAAAGGAGATGTTGCCATAGTTGACAATGTAAAGTGCGGTCACTGGCGTATGAATGGAAAACAAGGGGATCGAAAAATCATTCAGATACAAGCCAACCATTTTAATGCTGATGATCATAGACCATGAGCATAGATTACACCCTAGTGAAAAAGATCTTATGGTCAATTTCCGGCACAACCGTGATTTTGTCGGGTATCTATCTCAATATCGACACAAAGAAGCTGTTGCTGTTAATACAAAACGTTGACTGGTTAAGCTATTGTATGATTATGATGCTCGTTTGCGTAAGCACGCTTGTCGTCGATGTAATTAGCTTTGGCAGCGCATATAAGCGACACTTGCTCCCTGGAATGGAAACCGGATCGCTATTGTTTTTAAGGGGTAGCATTCTATTGGCGGTATCAACCTTACCGCCCGCTGCCCCCTTAGTATCTTTGGCTTACTTCAAGAACCAAGGAATTAACTTTACCAGAACAGTCAGTGTCGAGTTGCTCGTAGCCAGTATGGACATCATTGGTTGTATCACGATATTGACGGTATCGTTATTACTTATGCCTGCCGCTTTCAATTGGATTGGCGTCATATCAATCATCGGTTTTTGGTGCCTATTCACAGGGGGGGTATTTGCCTTCAAAAAAAACAGGACTAGCCTCAGCAAACACAGTCTGTTCGCCATTATGAAACAGTTGGACTCAAAAGATTACTCTTACCTATACTCCTCGCGCTTGTCATTGGCACTTGTCCATCTAGTGGCCCTTTCATTTTTACTTAACATTTCCTCGATCGAGCTTTCCCTGACCCAATTGATGATATTTTCTCCGCTATTTGTCGCGAGTGCTTTTTTGCCTATATCGGCGGGAGGTTACGGAGGGCCGCAAGGTGCCGCTGTCTTATTGTTGGTATATAACTGGGAACTTGCTTCGATTGAATCAGCTATCGCTTTTAGCGTGTTATGGTCCACTCTATTCCTGATTGGACGCGTCACAATTGGAGGTCTGATTACAGGTATGCTGTGGCAATATTCACCAATAAGTAGAAATGGTCTTACAAAAAATAGCGATCGAGGTGATAAACCATATCATCAAGACGAAGAGGTTTTGCGATAAAACCGTCCATACCTGAGTCTTCACATTGTTCCTGATCAGAGCCTAACACTGAAGCAGTCAATGCCAATATAGATATTTTTCCTTTGCTACCTTCCAATTTTCTAATTTCTCTCGTTGCTTCTAAACCATCCATTTCCGGCATATGAATATCCATCAGTATCAGATCAAATTGCTCGTCTTTATGCATCTCTACACACATAAGCCCATTACAAGCAATATCAACCGAAAGACCAAGTTTATCGAGCATCGCTGCAGCCACCTTTTGATTTACAATATCGTCTTCCGCCAAAAGAACCTTCTTTGCATAATTACGCTGGAGTTGATTATATTTTGCTTTGGACGGGACCAACCCAGAGCTGACGACCAATTCTAACTGCAGAGAGAAAGTTGAGCCTTTACCAAGATCGCTCTGTAAAGCAATACTCCCCCCCATCAGCTCCGCCAAGCGCCGACTAATAGACAACCCAAGCCCAGTGCCCTTATGTTTTGTATGAGTATTGTCTGACTGATAGAAGTTCTTAAATACATTTTTTTGGTCATTAATATCTAGCCCACAACCGGTATCGCTGACATTAATGTTAACGTTGCAAATATTTCCGGAGTCCTTTTCCATATTGACGGCCAAAGTAATACGGCCCTCATCGGTAAACTTTAATGCGTTGCTCATTAGGTTGCTCAATATCTGACGAATTCGGCTACTGTCCCCCAAAAATACCTGATGCAACCCCTTCGGATAATCACAAACAATATTAATGTCCCTTTTTGTGTTCTGACGGAAGTAAAATTCAAACAGTTCATTGATTAGAGAAAATAAGTCAAACGGCTCATTGAGTATTTTTAGTTCGCCCGCTTCGATTTTAGAGAAGTCAAGTATATCGTTAATTACTGCCATCAGGCTATGTGCGGACCCATGAATTAGCTCTAGGTAGTGATGAACGTCCTCATCATCATCCGCGGACAATAGAAGTTCGGAAATACCAACAATTCCATTTAAGGGGGTTCGGATCTCATGACTCATACTCGCCAAAAAAAGACTCTTAGCATCCCCAATGATATTCGCGTAATCCAAATTATCCGCAAGTGCGTTAACCTCCCTCGCTATTGCACCCACTTCATCATTGGTTTTAATTTTACATCGAACTTCACTATCGCCGGAAGATATAGATCTAATATTCGCTAATATTTCGAGTAAAGGATTGGTAAATCTCTTAACGAAAAAAACGCTCAAAATAAAAATAGCGAGAATTAGCACTACCCCCAATACAATAAATGACGTCAGCTTCTTCTGGCTCTCTTTATTAAAAGAAAACAAATATTCATTGGCCTGATTTTGAATAGAATCTTGTAATTTAATGGTAAGATTGCTTATGTGTACATAGCTATCCCCTGCTTCAGCCATAATCTCATAAGCTTGTAACGTATTCACTGATGCCTGCTTTAACGCGCTTACAGTCACCTTATTGTAGGCTTGCATTTCTGTTATCAGTTCTAGGAGGTTTTCATTTATTTCATCCGAGTTCGAAAACCGAAATTGCTTTTTAAAGTATTGTAACTCTAGCACAGTGCGCTCTGCACTATCTAAACTGTCTAGCGTTAAGTTGTACAGTTTTTCTTCATCACTTTCTAAACTGAACTGTCTTAACAGGTCATATATTTTGATGTGATTATGATTGAACTCTGAGAACAGAGAATATAGGACATGTGCCGACTCTTGCTGATTCTTACTAAAGAAATCGTAGAATTCTGTCTGTTTATTATAGCTATCAATGAGCACCCAATAACAATACCCAAACATGAGCATTACTAACACAGGAAACGATATGGCCTTTAGTTTAATGCTCTGTGTAATTGGAATATTCATAATAAAAGCACGGCATGCGTTTATCAGTTAAGATTAATCCATTCATCCGGAAGTATCTTTCCAAGATGAGTGAAATGATCTGATTCAGGTTTAAACACGTGTATCACAGCTTCTGGTTTTGGCCAAACATCTGCGGCCTCTTTTAGATTTGCCGTATGACTGACAATAACGTGATTCTTTCCATTTCCAGGTAAATTACCCAGCAAAAATCTGAGCTTTTCAGTTTGCTTACCACGCTTATCTTTACTAACGTCAATTGAGAAATAGAGATCAGTATCTAACTCCACGCGGTCAAACGCTAATATCGCAGTTTCCTTGCAGCGGCAATAGGGGCTTGAAATGACCCTGTCAACGTCCACCTTCAATCTAGTCAACTGCTTGCCAATATTTACGGCCTGGTGCCTACCCAATTCAGACAGGTTTCTCTGAGTGCTGCAGTCGTCAAGCGACATATCAACAGCGTCTTTTTGCTTTTGGTCAGTAGCAGCATGCCGCCAATACAGCACGTAACCCCCTTGCTGTAGCAACGGAATGAGTTGCTTACTACTGAACTCTTCGGCTTCAGCCGACGAACATAAGATGATCAGCATAAAAAAAGGAAAAAGGGTATATAACTGTGAATAATGATAGCGATAACGCATAACAGCCTCCAAACTTAGTTCGCACAAAACATAAGTATAGACCTTAGCGGACGCTATACCCCATAGAGTTATACGATGTATTAGAACCTGTGTCAGAACCTAATACTGGTAAATTTAAGGCTGCATTCGAACCCCAAACGATTCTAGCAAACCCAAAATTGCGCTTCCAGGAACAGGTTTACTGAAATAGTATCCTTGGCCCCAATCACAACCACAGGACTTTAGAAATCGCATTGCGTCTTCTGACTCTACCCCTTCAGCCACAACCAAAAGGCCGATATTGTGAGCCATCAGTATGCTAGCTTTGATGATTTCAGAGTTATCATCATCTTGCTGCATTTCCATGACGAAACTCTTATCAATTTTCAAAATGGAAATCGGTAATTTCTTCAGATAGGTTAAAGATGAATACCCTGTCCCATAATCATCCACAACTATTTTGATTTCCTTCTTGTGCAGCGTCTCTAGAATTCTAATAGCTTGAACTGGTTCGTCTAATATGTCGTTCTCTGTAAGTTCCAATTCGATATGCTTTGCAGACAACCCTGTTTCGCCAATAAGATCTAGCACCTGCTGACTAAATGCGTCACGTGTTAGATTTTTTGGCGCGATGTTAACGGCAATATTAACATCGTAACCAAGCCCCCTCCATCGAGCAGTGTCCGCGGTTGCTTGACGAAGAACATAGAACGTGAGGTCGTTAATGAGTCCCGACTGCTCAGCAAGCAACAAAAAATCATCAGGCTGAATCAAACCCTCAGTAGGATGCTGCCATCTCACGAGGGCCTCAAATCCAGATATTTTCTGATCGACAAGCCTCACTTTTGGCTGGTAATAGACTTGCAGCTCTTTATTTGGCAAGGCACACTGAAAATCCGAACGAAGTTGCATTTGACGGAGAATATCTTCGTCCTGGTGCTCTACAAAGACACTAAAACTCAGTCCTCTTTTCTTTGCATGGTACATCGCTATATCTGCGTGACGCATCAAATCTTTTTCGTTAGATCCATGTCGGGGATAGAACGCCACACCAAAGCTTGCCCCAACGGTGACAGTTCTGTCATTAACCTTGTAGGGCTCTCGAATAAGCCCCTGCAATCTTACGCATACACTCTCTACTTTCTTGCTATCTGCCTTATTCAGAATAATAGCAAATTCATCTCCGGACAATCGGCCGACAAAATCCGCTATCTCGATCGCGCCCAACATCGACAGTGATAAACGCTGTAAAAGCAGATCTCCAGTCTGGTGACCTAGGCCATCATTTATCTCCTTAAAGCGATCAAGATCCATGATAAGCAATGCGAATGACGTATTATTATCTTTTGCGAAGCAAATAGATTCTTGAAGCCGCTGGCTGAATACAAGTCTGTTTGGTAATTGAGTTAAGAAGTCTCTGTTCGATGATTTTTCTAATATTCGGGACTTCTTGACAATCTCGCTGCGCATTTTCTCCATATCATTCGCCAGATCTCTTACCTCATCAAAGCTCGATTCAATGTCGATTCGTTTCCCCATTTGTCCAGACGCAATAAACTGGGAGTTTACTCTAAGCTTGCTAATCGGTAACGTTACTTTTCTGGCAGCCACCACTAACACCAGCACCGTACTTACCATATAGGCAACAAAGAAAAAACTTGCCCGTAAATATGCATTCCGAATGGACTCTTCAACTGGATTTTCATCAAAACCGAACCGCATGATAATAGCACTACTTGAATTTTCACTGTACAACAGAGAGGATACGAAATAGATCTGATCTCCCCCTTCTCCGAACCCTCTGTCTTCCCTAAAATTCTTTGTCCTTTCTTGATCAATCAGATTGGATGTAATTACCCGACCATCGACAATCATGTCAGCATAACTAAGATCACCGACAAAGACGGCGTTATCCAGCATATCCAACAGTCTACTTTCAGCCCCCCTAAGTTCCGTCCCATCGAGTAACTCTACAAACGTTTGTAGGATTACATGGGAGTTTTTTATAAAAAGGTCCTGGCTGTTTTTCTCGATGACTGAAAATATTCCCATAGCAACGAGCGGAAAAAGCCCCGAATATATACACAAAATCCAAAATAGAAGGTAACCCAAAAGCGATCGCTTTATACGAGTAATAATTCTTAGGAGTCCCATGCTATTTTTCCACCGCATGTGCTACTTTCAACATACGCGAGCTAAACTCTAGCCCAGACTTCTTAGCGTTTCTCACACTTATAACGAATTTTAGTTTAGGGCCTTTTTTTAGGATTCTTATAATCCCTCCATTCCGCGTAAAGCTGTTGTTCTCGCTCACCGTCAATATCGGTTTTTTTACCAAATGCCTGAGTATGCGCCTTGATTTTCGGGATTCAGTTGAGGTGAGGAAGACCAGTTGACAGCACGTTTCTGCATCGACAACGTCATCTATCCTTACGATTTCAAGTGTTTTACCATGCAATCTCTTACCTTGGTATTTTGAAAACGCCTGGGTAAATGCTCCAGGGCCTAGCACACCGATAGTGATATTTTTTGAAGAACTATCAGGCCATACAGTATATTTTACAAATTGGACCAAGAAGGCTGCTTTTAAGTGCTGTTCCTTCGTCGCTGTATTGCCGTAAGAAACTGATACCGAAGGCAGTGACATTACTGCGAGTAACAACAATAGAATTATCTTTCTAATAATGCTCGCCAAAATGCCCCCACAGTGAGTTAAGTGATTAACGTTTAGAACAATGCATGACGCCAATCCAACTGCAGTGTTATTTCTTGATCAGCAATACCGTTCTCGGAGTTCCATATTGATGGAACGTAGTTTTCTCTATCAAAAAGATTCAGAATACTTACCGATACCTCAGATTGGTCCCCATAGAACTTAGTAACCTGCAAGTCAACTCGCCAATAATGCGGTAAGGAATCCGGGTTGGGGTCTACACTGGTTGTGGGCCCTTCATCAACATCGTAGTTAATCCGGTTACTGACATTCACTTCTATTCCTTTACCTTGAAAATGGTAGCCGATATCTGCATTGACTATCATTTTCGGGAATGCACCATATTCAATATCTGTCGTAGTATTTTCACTTTCGATATAGCTATAACTACTTCGCCACAACCAATCATCGATACTACCTTCTGCTATTAATTCGATCCCCATAGCCTTGTTGTTCCCTGAATTTTCGAAGGTACCATCCAAAATAATGCCGTCTTTCCAGTCGCTATAGAAAAGAACAACCTCTAATCTCCAGCGATTTTCTACATGCATGTAAATTAGTTCGTGGGTATCTATCACTTCCGGGCTTAAGTTTGGGTTTCCAGGCGCAACGCCAACACCATTAATTTCATTCGCCGAAGGATTCCTAAAGGCGCGTCCGAACAGATACTTGTATGCATTTTTTCTATCGGGCTGGACGATAAAACCAAGCCTAGGAGAACGCTGAATTCCAATGTCAGAAAAATCATCAATACGCCCACCATATAACGCGGCAAGTTTCCGACCCAGAAACCATGTTTTGGCCTGAAACACCGCACTTTTCGATCGCCTATCGAAACCAGTTGAATTACTCTCTGTATCCGACAGCAGCGTATAGTTGGTATCGAAAAAACGAGATCTGTTATCTGTGATTTTTGACTCACTGTAGGATGTTTCTATAACCCAATCAGTATCAAAAATTGAATCGCTTTGCTGTGCTACAAGGGATATCAGACGCTTATTTTCCCTATTTCGTGTCAGCTGGAATCCCGACACACCACCGAGAAACGCAGGAGTCACCTGAGAGAAGTCAAGTAGATGATCAAGTTGACTTTCCCAATATGCAGTATTAATTTCTAACTGGAACTCATTATCAAAACGATATCCCATATCTGCTCTAGCCATATAAAAACTAGACTCTAGATCAATATGCTCTTTATCACGCTGTTGATTTGAACCAAATAGCTTTCCTGTTCCTGGGAAGTCAACGCCGTCGTGATTATTTACGTAAATCCCTGCTCGTTGATATGCCCCCTTCCTTTCACCCTCATTATCGAATCGTAATGAAAGCGACTCGGTATGGTAATTGTTTTCGTACTGACTGGAATGCTCAGTCGATGTAAACGGTTCCATGTACTCATATCGAATATCTTGGTCAGGTTGACCATCACCACTTATCGCCATACTCAAACTACTGCCATTATTAAAAAGTCTAGCCCCACGCAATGCCGTCTGGTAGTAACCTCTGTGGCCCAGTGAAAGTGTGCCCTCCAGCTCACTCTCGTTGCCCATGTAAGTTGATTGAGCAAAAACCCCATGAAATGCATCACTACCATACAACGCAGAACCTGGCCCCCTTATCATTTCAATTCGATCCAAGGTTTCTAAGCTCAAATTTGGTGTTGGCCATTGAGATGACGAAAAGGCCAAAGAATTTATAGGAACCCCGTCGAGTAGCGTTGCTAGCCCAATGCCAGAACTTGTATTTCCATACCCCCTTACCGCAGTAGATCCACTTCCCAAACTGGGGTAACTCATTGTAGACGGGATGTGCGTTGATACATCATGGCTATTTCGAGAAGCATAGCGCCGCCACTGCTGGCGTCCAACTACCGTCACGGAAGAACTCGACGTTAACTGGTCTTCAGTGAACGCTGACGCTACTGTAATCTCTACTTCTAGTAACCGCTCTAATGAAAACTCAGACAAGTCTTCAGCTTTCGCATTCAAAACAGTGGCTTGCGTACAGAGGACATAGACCAATATCACCGACGTTAAACACTTGTTCATATGCCCCTCACGTCAATTAAATTTACTGCATAGCTCTTGGATTTAGTATAGTTGTTAGCCAATTTTCTGCAATTTGTAAGGATACTCATCTCATTAGTGTCAAATTCCTAAAAACCCCTATAGTTAACAACTCGCAAATGCAACACACATCATTTCAGTTTGTACGATACTCAATACATTTAACGTACCGAAATATCGATATAACCGAACAAATTCAATCACATAGCTGCAATTATCTCTCCAAGTTCTGAGGTCTTGTAGCAATTACATCTATCTGTTCACGCGAATAGACAGCATAAATCTAAGTAAATATAGGATTTCCTTCGAAAAACACCCTGAAATCATGTATGCTTGCGCGCAATTTGACCCTGACTAAAACGAGTAACGTAATGGCAGATTTATCCAAGTACAGAAATATAGGTATTTTCGCGCACGTAGATGCTGGTAAAACCACAACAACCGAACGTATTTTGAAGCTTACAGGTAAGATTCATAAGACCGGTGAAGTTCATGACGGTGCAGCAACTACCGATTTCATGGAACAAGAACAAGAACGTGGTATTACTATCCAGTCAGCAGCGACAACCTGTTTCTGGAAAGACCACCGCATGAACATTATCGATACTCCTGGACACGTTGACTTCACTATCGAAGTTTACCGTTCTTTGAAAGTACTTGATGGTGGCGTGGGTGTTTTCTGTGGGTCTGGTGGTGTTGAGCCGCAATCAGAAACTAACTGGCGTTATGCGAACGAATCCGGCGTTGCACGTGTTATTTTCGTCAACAAGCTGGACCGCATGGGTGCGGACTTCCTGAACGTTGTCGGTCAAGTTGAAAAAGTATTGGGCGCTAACCCCCTAGTAATGGTTCTTCCTATCGGCACAGAAGAAAACTTCGTTGGATTGGTTGACCTCCTCACTCGTCAAGCGTTTGTTTGGGATGATTCAGGATTACCAGAAAACTACGAAATCCAAGATATCCCTGCGGATATGGTAGATCAGGTAGAAGAATATCGTGAAATGCTTATCGAAACTGCACTTGAGCAGGACGATGCCTTAATGGAAGCGTATTTAGAAGGTACTGAGCCTTCAATCGAAGAAATCAAAGTATGTATCCGTAAGGGTACTATCAGCCTAGACTTCTTCCCTACTTTCTGTGGGTCTGCATTTAAGAATAAGGGTGTACAAATTGTACTAGACGCCGTTATTGATTACCTACCAAGCCCAACAGAAGTTAAGCCTCAGCCGCTAACGGATGAAGAGGGAGAGGAAACAGGCGAGCACGCTATAGTAACAACAGAAACATCTCTTAAAGCACTTGCATTTAAGATCATGGATGACCGCTTCGGAGCGCTGACCTTTATCCGGATTTACTCTGGTGTAATGAAGAAAGGCATGACGATACTCAACTCGTTTACTGGCAAGACTGAAAGAATCGGCCGCATGGTAGAAATGCATGCTGACGATCGTGCTGAGATTGATTCTGCACAAGCCGGTGACATCATTGCTGTTGTTGGCATGAAGAACGTACAAACTGGACATACTCTGTGTGATCCTAAAGACCCTATTACACTCGAAGCCATGATATTCCCTGAGCCTGTAATTTCTATCGCAGTAACTCCGAAGGACAAAGGTGGTTCAGAGAAGATGGGTATCGCAATTGGTAAAATGATTGCAGAAGATCCATCGTTCCACGTTGAATCTGACGAAGAAACTGGCGACACGATCCTTAAAGGTATGGGTGAGCTTCACCTAGATATCAAAGTTGATATTCTTAAGCGTACTTACGGTGTAGAACTTGAAGTAGGCCAGCCACAGGTTGCCTATCGCGAGACAATCACTAAAGCGATCGAAGATTCTTACACTCATAAGAAGCAGTCTGGTGGTTCCGGTCAGTACGGTAAGATTGACTACCGTGTTAAGCCTGGTGAGCCAGGTAGTGGCTTTACCTTCACCTCATCTGTTGTTGGTGGTAACGTACCTAAAGAATTCCTTCCTGCGATTGAGAAAGGGTTCAAGGGCATGATGCATGAAGGTACCCTTGCAGGCTTCCCTGTACTAGACCTTGAAGTTGAAGTATATGACGGTGGTTACCACCCCGTTGATTCATCTGCAGTAGCATTCGAAATTGCCGCTAAAGGTGCATACCGTCAGTCATTGCCTAAGGCTGGCCCTCAGTTGATCGAGCCTATCATGAAAGTTGATGTGTTCACTCCTGATGATCACGTAGGTGACGTTATCGGTGACTTGAACCGTCGTCGCGGCATGATCAAAGATCAGATGGCAGGCACAACTGGCGTACGAATCAAAGCTGACGTACCTCTAGCAGAAATGTTTGGATATATCGGAACTTTGCGTACCATGACTTCTGGTCGCGGTCAGTTCTCGATGGAGTTCTCACATTACATGCCTTGCCCTTCTTCTGTTTCAGAAGTTGTTGTAGCAGCAGAGAAAGAAAAGAAAGAAGCAAAGAAAAATGCTAAGTAACACATAGCAATCTTTGCTTAAATAAAACCCCAGCGATGAAAATCACTGGGGTTTTATTTTGCCTAATGAAAATAGAATAGTAGACTGTTGAATAGGATCTCACACAAGGACCGCGACAATGCGCCTATTCACATATCTTGCCCTCGCTTTTCTGCTATTGATCAACTCCGGCTGTGACGCCCCATCACCCTCATCAACAGGCCAACCAGAGAAAGACTCGCTCGCATCAACTGGCGTGCTCCAAGAGTACATTGAGACCGGTGATCTAACTCAAATCCAAGACAGAGGCATTCTTAGACTCATCGCACCGCGCTTCGACGGCGCTGACGCATTACCCAGGGAAGGCATTTCCGTTGCAGGTTATCAGCGCACCGCAGAAGCCTTTGCGAAACAACTTCAGCTTGATGTTCAATGGGTATTTGTAGATGAATTCTCAGAGCTCATTCCGAGCCTCCAGCGGGGTGAAGGCGACCTCATCATTACCAACCTCACCATAACTGAATCCAGATTAGATAAGGTCCTATTCTCACAGCCAATTAAGAAAGTTAATGAGGTCTTAATTAGTCGCAGCAAGCATCCTATTAGTAAGATTGAAGACCTAGCATCTTTCTCAGTCACAATACCTGAAGGCACCGCCTATATCGAGACATTGGCACGCGCAGAAAAAAAGCACAACATTACTCTAAACGTAAACAAGGCCCCCTCCTCTACCAGTGATTCAGAACTACTATCCCTCATCCAGCAAAACAACTTTGACGCGACGATACTGGACAGCGACGTAGCGAACATTCTTATGCGAGACCACCCCGAGCTAGCGGCTCAGTTTATTTTACGAAAAAATCGACCAATTGCTTGGGCAGGCAGAAAAACATCGCCTGCTCTAATCCAAAAACTGAATGAGTTTTTGGTTTCGCACCACCTGAGAGAATCATCTTTAGAACTGGCCTCCCGCAACTGGGAACAGATCAAAGAATCAGGACGTTTACGAATGCTAACACTTAATAATCCTGCAAGTTATTTCATGTGGCGTGGTGAGCTAATGGGGTTCGATAAAGATCTCATTGAACAGTTCGCAAAGAATCACGGTTTGCACCTATCTGTTATCATTAAAGATTCGATCCCTGAACTCATTGCATCACTCAACGCTGGCGAGGGGGACGTAATCGCAGCGTCATTAACACAATCGAGTAAGCGCGAAGAACAAGGGCTTATGTTTTCAAAACCCTATTTGACCATTCGTGAATCTATTGTCGGCAAAACAAATGGTCCTGAAATATCGTCCCCTGAAGAGCTAAAAAATCATACGGTCGGTGTCAATCCTGACACAACATTCTATGACTATTTCGAAGATCTAAAGTTATCCGGAGTTGATTTAATCAGCAAGGAGTACAAGGCCACAAGCACCGAAACACTATTCGCTAAGCTGATAAACGAAGAATTTGACTTTGTTATGACAGACAGTCATTTACTCGCGATAGAAATGGCTTATCGAGAAAACCTCAAGGTGGCATTTACGTTAGACGACCCTGCATTCATCGCGTGGGGGCTACGAAAAAATCAACCTGAGTTAATGGCGAAACTAAATCAATTTATAAAAAAAGAGTATCGCGGACTTTTCTATAACATTACGTTCAATAAATATTTTAAAAATAGCCGGCGTATGAAGAAGCACAAGAAGAGCCGAATTTTCACTGGCGGAAGGCTCTCCCCTTATGATGAATTAGTAAAAGAAACTGCAACAAAATATGCCATGGATTGGCGACTTGTAATCTCTCAGATGTACCAAGAAAGCAAATTTAACCCTAACGCAAAATCCTTTGCGGGTGCACAAGGGTTAATGCAGGTAATGCCACGTACAGCAAAAGAGCTTGGCATTAGCAACATTCATATCCCTGAAAATGGCATCAATGCGGGCTTAGCTTACATGCATTGGCTTAAGGGGCGATTCCCCGGTGACTTAGATTTTGAAGAACGCATCTATTTCACGTTAGCAGCTTACAATGCTGGCGCTGGGCATGTCAGAGATGCGCGCAAACTTGCTACTCAGTTAGGTCTGGATCCCAAACGTTGGTTTGGCCATGTCGAGAAAGCAATGCTGCTGCTCGCACAACCGAAATACTATAAGAAAGCAAGATTTGGTTATGTCAGAGGTGCAGAGCCTGTTCACTACGTAAAAAGCATTCGTGCTCGCTACTTAGGCTATCTAAATACACAGTCGTAGATTTGGCTGAAACGTCTATAATGAATTAGCATCAAAATATATGACGTATGACACCGACATTGGGGCCGGCGCATGAATAGATTTCTAGTAAGGGTTCAAGTTCTGCTGATTATAGGCAGCGTGTCTACGGGCGTGTATGCTGGCAAAGTAAAGCGCCATGTAACTAAAGCCGGCTCCACGAACACAAACTATTCATCAGAACTCGCTGGGTCCCATAAGCCTATAGTGAGCGTGCAAAACACCCATGAAGGCACAGTAGTGATTAGTATAACTACACCACTTAGCAGCACACATTCACACTATATAAAAAGTCACGCTATATTGAATGATGGTCTGGCTACACTAACCCGGACACTCAATTTCATTTAAACTATGAATAGAAATTGAGGAGAAAGCAGTGAGCAAGCGAACAAAGAAAGAATATAC
>MABD01000047.1:2195-203219 GCA_002162955.1 Gammaproteobacteria bacterium 45_16_T64 | reverse complement strand
TTGACGCCGGAAACGGTGATCATCATGGATCGGAATGACTGATCATCTTGAAACGGAATAGGTGATCATCATGCTCCGGAATATGCAGCTGATAATAAAAGAATGGATGATGCTAATTTCCTCATGTTTTTAACGCTCCTAATACAACAAAAACATCCAAGTTAGAAAAATGAGATATTATAGCGTTATACGCAATTTAAAAAGAACAAATTTGTATTATTGACGATCAAGGGATAGGCGAGAGTTACCTATTCTAGATAGGTTCTAGATAGAACAGCCAGTCATGCTATCGTTAACCCTCCACCAGCACCGAGTTGCTTTCCAAGAGGTCCCTGGCTTTTAAATGGGCTGGAACCAGGCGTTTAATCGCGATTCCAAAGAATATGCGTTGAAACAATCTATCTTTCCACTTGTTATTATCAGAGTACACAAAGTACTCCCAGCGTGTGGTGTTTTCATCGACCTTTGTAAAGTGGTAGTCCCAATAAGGCTGAAGTGCGTCTGAAAACGTTTTTAACATAAACCGTTTATTTTCTTCAAACAGAATTACCTCTTCCTCCATCACCATTGTGCCAATCTTAAATGGGCCACCACCGTAACGCATATATTTTTTACCCAATCGCATCCCAAAGCGCTCATGTCCTCGATAGGCTTTGATTTTTTTACAACCGTATAGCCAGGTATCCGCATTCTCAAAGGTATGGCCGAGATAATAGAATACATCCGCAATAGGGCGGTTGATAACGAGGGATTCTTTGTATAAAAGTCGCATATTCTCGGTGTTTATCATAGGGCGTATCCTAGTGTGAAGGGATTGTAACGATAGGCGTGGATTGGCTTTCTATTAGGGTCTTTAAGTAGGCATGAGACCGTGAGAGTCGACCGTTGATGACGCTTAACAATAAAGGAACCATAATGTATTGGGTGACCGGCCCCCGGTGTTTTGTTGAGATCGAATAGTTAAATTCTGTTTTATCTGTACCCATCGCGGCAAAGCGATAATCAAAAATAGGATCAACCCCCGGAAATTTCATGGTGACAACAAAGCGTTTTGTCTTCTCAAACCGATAAGGCGTGTTTTCTTCTACTTTTAAAATTAGGTCGGGTTGGGTTGCCGAGCCGATATGAAAGGGAAGGGCAAATGTTCTGTCATAGGTTTTGCCTTCCCACATGCCAAACCCCTCAAACCCTTGTCTAACCGATATATTCTTGCAACCTTCCATCCACGCGGGGGCACTTTCGAAAGTATGGGCGATATAGTTGAAACACTCTTGAATGGGCTTGTTGATTATAAAGGTATGCTGGAAAAACTCTCTCATCGTTCTGCCTCTGCGTTGTTGGTGTTTAACTATACGACGAGGTTAATGCCATTAGGGGACAAAAAATGCACATATCTTGCCTTAAAAAGGTTTGCGATGATTCTCGGGAGTAGTGTTGATACACTGTCCTGGACTACGTATTTACTCGATTTGGATGATAAATGAGCCGTTTTCCCATCAATGGAATAGTTACAGCGTTAAAAATCGCCAATTCCTTGGGCGCTAGAGGTGAAGACCTGCTGAAGCGTTGCGGCTTAAGTGAAGAGGAATTGGGGCGGGTAGATGCCACAATATCCAATGAGGCATTTAATGAGAGCTTTGCGTTTATAGAGGAGCTTGTTCCGCAGGGGCGATTACCTTCTCAAGTAATGGTGGAATTGTTCCCTATTTCTGACGGTGGGTTGTTAAGTATTGCGGTGATGAGTAGCAATAACATAGGACAAGCGATCGGCCTGATTGCGGAATATTTACCTCGGATATTACCGAATATAACCGCGAACCTTGTGGAAACCCAGGATGAATATACCCTTGAGTTGGTGTGCATGCAGTCCATTGGTAGTCACAACAACATGTTCTTAGAGTACTTGCTCGGTATGATCGCCAAAGGAAAGGACCTTGTAGAAACACCGATTAATATCAATATAGATATTGCCCATAGTCGCCCAATTGGGGTTGTTCCCTCTGGTAGTTTTCCTGAGTCCAGTATGAATTTTAATGCGAAGCGCTATCGTATTCGAATGTTAAAGGAAAGTGCAGGCGTGGCGATATCGACAAGAAATGCGACCAATTTTTCTTTATATGACAACATGCTTTCTGAGATGGTTGCGCCGAGCCTTCCTGTTACACAGGCTGATCTAACCTCGGCATATATCGAAAAGTCCATTATTAATAGTAAGCGTATTACCGTGGATCTAGCGGCTGAAGAATTCCATTTGTCCCCCCGAACGTTAGCGCGAAGACTTGAATCGGAAAAGACCAGCTTCCAGATTCTCGTAACCCGTAAAAAGACGGAATTGGCCTACCAGTATTTGCGCTATACACGAAAATCCATCAGTCAAATATCCAGTCAATTGGGTTATGAAACTACTAACAGTTTCTCTCGTGCATTTAAAAAGGAATCTGGTATGACGCCTTTGGCTTTTCGTAACAAGCAAAAAACGCAATAGCGCTGCATGTCACACTGGTAGACCTAAATATTCTGATACGTATTAAATTTCATCGCACCTAGAAAAAACGTCTTAACGGTTTCTCGAATATCCTCTTTGCTTTCGTAATCAAGCGGGTATTGCAGGTAGGATGTGGATATCCGCCCAAACCAATTCACCAGTTTGATCAATTGCATATCTGGATTGATCTGTTGTTTTGTTATCGCTGTATCATAAGGCTGCTGAAAAAACGCAATCCAATCCTGGGTGAATTGTGGGTTCTTAAAGTAAAGCGCGACGGGGTCCAGTCCTGTGCCTTGTGACACGTCGAGCATAAATAACGTCGATTTTGGTGACTCCTCGATCACATAAATCAGGCAGTCCAACACAAAATTTGGAAAGTCTTCATTCGCAGGAACATTATTTCTCACTTCTTGCAGAAACATTTGGGCTTGCTCTATGCAGGCAGCAATAAGGATGTCTTTTTTGGATTTGAAGTGGTGGTAGATAGAGCGACGGGCGACACCAGCGGCTTCTGCAATATCATCCAGTGTGGTGGCCTGAAACCCATTCTTCTCAAATGCGATTGCAGCGGCTTCCATGATGGCAAGTCGCGTTGGAGCGCGGGTGTCTCTGGGTGCTTCTGCTAGGGTTGAGTCGCGACTCATGGGTCAATTCCTTTACGTTTTGTCTTGCAATCTAAAAAAATAGTGCACTATAATCGATAAAAGTGCAAGTTTGTCCTGCCTTGATGTATTTGTTATTACGGTAGGATTGTGAGGTTTTTCATAGTTTTAGCAGCTGTTTTGATCATTTTAGTGCTCATGGCCTGAATGATTAGCGTTGGTGGTGGTTGTTAGAAGTTGCACTAATATAGCGAATGGATCCCATCTTTTCAGAGAGAGCTGATTATGAGTGTGACAGGAACACCGGAAGAGACATCTGAGCCAGCATCGGCGTTGAAGAATGAGCCCCCCCTTGCCAAAGGTTTGCCTATTATTGGCAGTGCAGCGAGCTTATTTAAAGACCCGGTAACGTTTTTACGAGAGCAACATAAGCTTCACGGTCAGGTATTTAAGTTTAAGGCAATGCACAAGACCATGACGGTGCTTGCAGGTAAAGAGATCAACCGCTTTATGGCTGGAGAGGGGCGGGATTATTTTACCTCAGAAGTGACCTGGGGCAGACTTCGGGATGGCTTAAAAAGCCCCCACCTAATGATTGCGGTTGACGGTGATGCCCATGCGTATCAGCGCAAGTTGCTCAAAGGGCAGTTCTCGAAGGCGGCGTTTAAAGAACGTATGGATCGCCTGGTTGACCCTATTACGACAACATTAACGTCCCTTGATGAAGGGCAAGACGTTCATGTTGGTCCGTTCTTGCGAAATATCGTCTGTCGACAAATTGGTTTGGCGGTGCAGAATGTTGAGGTGAATACTCAGCAGACTGAAGATTTTATGACAACGCAAAATACGTATCTGAATGTATTTATGATTGGTAAATTCCCTCGTCTTGCGTTGTATATGCCAAAGTTTGCGTTGTCTGCGTTGCGTACTGGCAGCTTGTTAAAGAAAGTCCGGGAAGATAATAGCAACCGGTGCCCGGTTGAAGGCGAAGAGCCCACCTATATGGATAAAATAGAGCAAGGTGCAAAAGAGCGTCCGGATCTCTATACCGAAAATGACATTCGCACCATATCGATGTTGCCGTTTGTGGGTGGGGTTGATCCTATTGGCGGTACCATTTCGTTTATCCTTTACCGTTTGCTGCAAGACGATGCATTGAGAGAGCGTGTGGTCGCAGAAGTCGACAACGTGTATGCGAAAGGGGCGTTAACGTATGAATCCGTTGAGCAACTTCAGGATGTGCGTGGCCTCGTAATGGAAACCATGCGAGTGAATCCCGTGGCGTATGCGATGGCTCGTACGGCAACAAAGGACTTTGAGTTCGAAGGGTATAGGATTAAACAAGGTGATGAGTTGATGGTGTTTACCGTGGCGAATCATTGGGATGAAACGTTTTTTCCCGAACCTGAAACGTTTGATATTGAACGTTACCGTGAACCGAGAAACGAACATAAGAACGGCGCTATTTATGCACCCTTTGGACGCGGACCGCATACTTGTATTGCTGCCGGTCTTGCTGAGATGCACACAGTGATTAACGTGGCTGTGTTATTGCGTTATGTGGATTTTGAAGCGGCGGTATCGTTGGATAAAGTCAAAGTTAACTATATACCTGCCCCTTTTATGAGTGAGAATTTTAAAATTAAACTCACGCGACGGGCGATTTCAACATAATAAGAAGAATCCCACTTTATTGATTGAAGGTACGATGTCTATGTATGACTACAGAGAGTTTTATATTAATGGGGAATGGGTTGCAGCGGTAGAGCCCCATGATTTTGATGTGATCAACCCTGCCAACGAGGATGTGATTGCAAAAATAACTTTAGGGACTGGGGCAGATGTTGATAACGCCGTCGCGGCAGCAAAAGCGGCTTTTATAGATTACTCGCAAACGTCGCGAGAGCAGCGTATTGCGTTACTGGAAAAAATACTTGGTGTGTATCAAGTCCACATGCAAGAAATGGCGCGGCTAATTTCTGAGGAAATGGGCGCGCCAATGCTGTTGGCCAATACCGCGCAAGCCCCCAGTGCGATGGGGCACATAATGTATGCCATCGAAACACTGAAAAACTATTCTTTTGAACGTACGGTGGGTGCTAACCGTATTGTCAAACAACCCGTTGGTGTGTGCGGGTTGATTACTCCATGGAACTGGCCAATCAACCAAATTGCATGCAAAGTTATTCCAGCGTTAGCTGCGGGTTGTACAATGGTATTGAAACCCAGTGAAGTGGCGCCGTTAGATGCGTATCTATTTGCGAAAATATTGGATGAGGCAGGGGTACCCAAAGGCGTATTCAATTTGGTTAATGGTGATGGCCCCAATGTTGGGGAGGTACTGTCAGGCCATGCTGATATTGATATGGTCTCGTTCACTGGTTCGACTCGGGCAGGAATTGCCATCGCCAAAAATGCAGCAGATTCGGTAAAACGGGTCACACAAGAGTTAGGTGGCAAGTCCGCCAATATCATTCTTGATGATGTCGACTTTACTACTGCGGTGAGTGGAGGGGTTATTCATTGTTTTAATAATTCAGGCCAATCCTGTAACGCACCAACGCGTATGCTAGTGCCAAAAGGTAACATGGATGCAGTGATCGCAATCGCCCGAGCAGCGGCAGAGACAGTGGTGACAGGCGCCCCTTCGACGGAAGGCACAACAATGGGGCCAGTGGCGAGTGAGGTGCAATACAATAAGATTCAAGGGTTGATCAAGAAAGGCATCGATGAGGGGGCAGATCTTGTTATTGGTGGTTTAGGTAAACCTGATGGGTTGGACAAAGGTTATTTTGTGCAGCCGACTATATTTGCGAATGTCAGCAATGATATGGCTATTGCGCAAGAGGAAATATTTGGACCTGTGCTGTGTATTCTTCCCTATGAAGATGAGGCGGATGCAATTCGTATTGCGAACGATACCCCTTATGGCTTGTCTGGGTATGTATCCTCGTCGGATGTTGAGCGTGCGGGAGTCGTTGCGCGTCAGTTGCGAACCGGTAACGTTCACATTAACGGTGCGGTGCCGGACCTGAGTTTACCTTTTGGAGGGTTTAAGCAATCAGGTAACGGTAGAGAGTGGGGAGAGGTTGGTTTTGAGGAGTACCTTGAGACTCAAGTGATTCTCGGTGCGGGGTAACTTTATCTCACCTTGCGTTTATCTTAAGGTGGTCTTAAGGCTATCTTAAGATCGCCTCGTGGATAATCCCATAGCCTGGGGCCAAGTGTTTGGCATCTACAATATTGTTGATAGGTATATGGGGAATTGCATGAAAATTCGTAACCTTTGGCAGGGTATCGCTCTTGTTTCGATAAGCTTGTTAGGTATGGCCTGCAGTTATGCAGATAGTAGCCGTTACTACGATATTCACTATGTCGATAAACATACGGTAGCCATTGGTGAGCCAGAGTATTATCAAAAGAACTATAACTATCTGATTCTGGGGGAGAGCCAAGCTATTCTATTTGATTCAGGACCCGGTGTGCATAACGTGCGCCCGGTGATTGAATCGTTAACCTCGTTGCCGGTTATTGCGGCGGCATCCCATTTGCACTTTGATCATATTGGCAATCATCACTTATTTGACGAGATCGCAATTGTTGATTTACCCGAGTTGAAAAGTAGGGTTGATAAGAAAGGGCGATTTTTACCGACTCAACCGGAGTTTTTAGGGTTTATCGATCAGTTGACTCCGCATGCGTTATTGGTAACCCAATGGTGGCAAGCGGGCGCCACTATTGATATTGGCAATCGAACACTGGAGGTGTTGCATATACCCGGTCATACGCCGAGCTCAATGGCCATATTCGACCGCAGCCGAAACCAATTGTTTGTTGGGGACTTTATTTATCCGGGCAGTCTTTTAGTCGGTGATGTTGATGCGTATATTCATTCAACCCAAACGTTGTTGGATGTTGTTTCTGAAGATACTAAAATATTTACCGCTCACGCTCTGTCATCGGGTGTACCGCTTCTATATCGCAAAGATCTAGAGGATTTAGCGGTGGCGTTAAAGCGGTTTAAGCAGGGAGCGCTAAAAAGTACTCGTAACGGAGAGTGCGGCCCCACCTATCCGGTGAATAAACAGATTACCTTTGAAGTATGTGATTTTCTTTAATGTTGCCCACTAGAATTCCGTCGCGTAACTCAGTTCAAACATATAAGAATCAACAACGGTCTTAACATCTATACCAGCGTAGGGGTTGTACACCAAGTTGTCTGTCGCGAGAGTATTAATGTTGGTGCTGCTATTGGCTTCGATATCTTGCTCTGAGTAAACATGCGCTAACGCAAAATCCCACTCGCCGCCATCCAATGTTCGATAATGTAACCCTATCGCGATTAATGTGGTATCACCTAGAGGCAGCACAAAGTCGCGTTTGTCGTCGGGTACTGGGCTGGTTCTCGGCTCGTAGCCTATTCGAAGGGCGAGGGCGTCAGAGTACTGATATTCCATTCCAATGGCCCAGGTAGTGACATCATGATTTTGTCGGTTAAATACTAGGTGTTCTTGGTTCATCATGTTTTGAGATAGTGGGCCGGCAATCATCAATAGTGGGATTTCATTGTCATACTTAAATTCCCATTGATCCCAGACGCTAAACTCTGTCCATTTCACATCAATATTGACTTTCCATCGCGGAGTGACCCTTACGCTGATACCTGTGGCAGCGTGAGCAGGGTGGGTTAAATTGAGGGTCGCACCGGTGGTGGTTTGCTCTGAATCTTCTAAGCCCATAAGGTCAATCAGTGCTTGTCCTGTGGTACCTTGTTGTTCTAACGAGCCACGAATGCCATTTATTACCCCAGTGATTTCTTCGCCCCAGGTTACAGTAATATCGCCTTTTAGAGTCATTGCCGCTTCACTTTGATACACAAACCCCCAGCTAAACCAGGGGGTGGGCTCCCAAGTGACACCGATATTAATGCTAGGAGAGAAGGTTTCTTCCAGTTTCCCTTCAATCGTTGCTAGTACGCCAAAAGGTGACACATCTCCACCGCATAAATCGATGGGGAATTCGACAGTACCGGCGACGCAGACATCGTTCTGAAGTTGGCTCACGGCAGCAACAACAGGATTGGGAGCGCGCAGTGGAATGTCGAGATAGAACCCCATATAGGAAAACCCGATGGATGCCCCTACGGACCATTCATCATTGACCTGAAAGGCGACGGTGGGGGAAAAGTAAGTGAGTCGGGTTAACGCAAGGCTTTGTCCCTGGAATCGACCATCGTCATCGTCTGCTCGGGTATAGCCGAATATCAAAGGCGAATATACGGCGGTAGCAAAGGTGATGTCGCCGCCGGGGGGCTGGTAGGAATACCCCCCAAGTACGGTGGCTGCAAATGGCAGGTCTACGACGCCAATTTGGGGTAATAAGATGGACAGGCTTTCGACTTCGCTTTCGGTATTTCTTAGCGGATCGTCTAATCCCGCGCTTGCCAGTAGGGCATCGTATTCTGGTGTGGAGTTAAATTCACCTCGAATATCGACGGTGGCAAATATGCCTTTCATTTGGTACTGACGACCTTTTAGTTTGGTCAGGCCGCTGGGATTAAAGTGTATTGAGTCAATACCTGGAGGGTCTGCGGTGACAGCATTACCCAATGCAAGAGCTTTGGCATTGCCAATGAATAAATTTTGATGCAGTTGCGCCTGCGCAATGTTGCTGAGACCGGATAAACTAAGCCCCAGCAGGCCAATTAGGCATAAGCCGATAGATGGTTTTCTTTGACGATTCATCATGCTAAGAGACTGCGCGATTACCCTATATTGTGGGCAATACGTCTCGTTCCTTTTATTGTCTTGGTATTCTTATTATTTTGGTACCAAGCTTATCGAACGGACGTGCGCTTGTTTATTCTCATTCCGGCATCAACCCCCAGTGTGTTGCTTCCAAGCTCCGTGTTTAGGCATCGCAATAGTGAGAGCTCTTGTGCGGGCGATATGGTCGAATAAGGATCTGATAAAGCTGCTCTCGGTATGTTCGATACTTTTAAGCATTTTTCTTGCAGTTCGACGTTGTTAGCTGCCAAATCTAGATAGTGTTGAATTACCAGCGACGGATGGTGCGGGTAATCATGTGGTATCTTTGGGAGCGACATAATCGATATTGGCCAGTTGCGAATCGAATGGTGAGAAAGGATTGTAAAGCCTTTTACTAGGCTTTGACATCCTTAACGATTGGGCCAAATTTACCTGCAAAAGGTTATTGCTCCGGTAACATTTGCCGCGACAATATTTGCTGTGATATCCAATGATTCATGACGGCTTTTGCGCTACTACCGGTGAAGCTGAGATGAGCAAAGATACCGCGTAGGCCGCCTTGTATATTTAATAACGGAGGTATTTGCACCACGCCATAACCGCCGTCAAAGTCATCTACATGGTCCACGCCATTCAGTGGGAATACACCGTTACCGACCAATGGAAGTTGTGCAATCTCTGCCATTGCTGCAGTACTAAAGTTGGGGACAACGCCATCGTCAATTCCGGCAGCGATGCCCACAGGTTTAGGTTGTATTGAATAGGGCAGGTTGTTTGGTGGCTGTCTAAAATAATGCACAAAATTAATGGCATCACCGTAATCTACCTCATGTTGCATCGCGGACTTGAGCAACAGGGCTTCGGCGCCAGTGGCTAGCTCGGGCATCATCTGGCTGAACACGCCTTCCCATAATAAGGAGTTGGATAGAATATTGGTAACCCCAGCACCTGTGACTTGTAAGAATGCCCCCTTCAAATCGGGCGCTAAAGCTACGAACGTTGACCCGAGCACGCCGCCAAGGGATGTGCCTTGATAAAACACGTTGCTGATATCAATATCTGGAATACCATCACCATTAAAGTGTGGTGTTGACATAAAGGGGTTCCAGGAACGTTTGGGCAGTACATCGATAGCGCCGATGCTGGTGTTTACTGCTTTCAGAAGCGACATAAAGTCAACGGATGATTGCACTATCATGCCGGATAGCAAGGGGACATAAGGCGTGTCCAAGCGTAATAGTACATAACCACCATCGGCAAAAACGCGTGTGCCATGATTAGGGTGATCAATAGAAATCGTTGCAATACCAAGTTCTGCGTTGGATCGGGAGATCGATGCGCCAGATTCTTTTAACGCACCGAGCCCGTGCCCGTATATGGCTATGGGGGCTTGTTCATATTTTGCCGAGCGAGGTAGTGTAAGGTGAAAGCGGATCCAGTGTCCTCTTGCCATAGCAACATCGTAATCCATTCCACCATCTCGATTGCGAAAATCGTGGACATACACATCGCCATAGACGTTAGCCCCAATAGCACCGAACCAAGGGTAGGTCACTACCAGTCGACGTGTAGGGTGGTCTGCTTCAAGCACATATTGAGATAATCGAGTAATAGGTGTGGTGACTTCTGCTTCGCTACGCACGGTAAAAAAAGTGAGATCAATAAGGTCGTCAGGTTCTACACCGTGTTGCTCGAGAAATTGAATAATGGGGGAATAATAAAGGGATAACCTTGAGTTATCCCCCGAGAGGGCTTTGAGTAAACCGCTTGATGGTGTGTGGTTTTCACCTGTTAGGGTTTTTAGGTGAGAAGTTAGTACCACCACGTAGCGATCCGAAAAATTCCAACGAGAACGTGGGTAGATCTCTATGACATGGGATGGATCTGATACTCGTGAAGAGTTTGCATATTGATTGTATTGAACGCGAAGTGGGATTTGTTCGCCAGTATCGAGGTTAAATGCCAGGACGACATGTTTTCCATCGGTAGGCAGAGAGGATATGTCCGGTGCTTCGGGTAATTCGAACAATACACTTGTGGCGGCAGAGAAACCGTTACTTTCATTAAAAACGGTTTGTGGTGTTAAAGATGATGGGACATTTTCTAATAAATAATCCGGAATAATACCGGCGGGATATTCTAGTCGTAACCCTGTCTCGCTACCATTGTCTTGGTAAGTGTAGATGTCGGAAGGGTAAGGTAGGCCGCAAGTAATGTGGGATGACGGATGGCATGGGCTATCCAATTCACCGTAAAATAATTGCGGAACAGTCGTCGCAACCGCGAATGATGAATTGACTAAAAACACGAAGGCAACAAATAAGTACCGGAATATATGCATGATACATCCTTTTACTTTGCTTTTGATTTTCTATATCAAGAGTGACAGCTGAATTGTCTCGCTGTTAATAAAAGTGTAGACAGGAAAAAATAGAACGCGCTAGGTTTACCAGAGTTTTATTAGGTAACCCACTTTTTGATGGATTGGTGTAGTGCAGATTTTTTGATGGGTTTGGATAGGAAGTCGTTCATGCCTACTTCCGTACAGCGCTTTCTTGATTTTGAATCAGAGTTAGCGGTAACGGCAATAATAGGGATCCCAATGCCTTTTGAACGAATCGATTCTGCCGCGGCAAATCCATCCATTTTGGGCATCTGTAAATCCATAAAGATCATGTCATAATGATTGTGATCTGTAACATTGAGTGCGATCAATCCGTTCTCGACAATGTCGGAGGACATGCCTAGATTTGCTAGAAGCGTTTGCAGTACCTTGGCGTTAACGTTGTCATCTTCAACAATCAACGCGTGAGATGATTGTATGCTATGCAGGTCTACGCGCTGAAGTGTATCTTGCTTTCTCATAGGGACAGTGACAATACAGTGGCAGCCATGGGGGATCACCACGTCAAACTCTATGCTTGCATCTAACAATTCAGCGATACGTTTACTGATGGCTAGTCCTAATCCCAGGCCTTCGTGGCTACGCTGAAAGCCGCTGCTAATTTGAATAAAGCTCTCAAAAATTCCGTCTTGTTTGTTGGCAGGAATGCCGGGGCCTGAATCAATAACCTCAAACATTAGGTTACCCCATTTGTCATTGGCTTGCAGGGTGACCTCACCGGCTAGGGTGTATTTGCATGCATTATCAATGATAGGGGACAGTAACCGAATAAGTAAGTGCTTGTCGCCCCAATAGTGTTCAGCAACGGTGTCGGTTTTACGAAGCGCAAAGGTGACATCTTTTTCAATCAGGCAACCTTGGGCCATCTCCTCCAATTCATCCATCAGACCTTTAATGCTGAATGTTGACTCTTGAAGAGTAACGTCGTTATCGTCAAGTTCGGCGAGTATTACGATATTTTCGACCTGGGAGGAAAGTCGTTCCGTTCCAAATTGAATGTAGTTTTGTAGGTTCTTTTGTTCCCGTTGGTCTTGAGTTTGCTTTAGCTGTGAGAGGGAGGCGGAAATTGCATTGAGTGGGGTGCGTAGTTCGTGGCTCACCGCAATTAGAAACTCATCTTTTTGGCGCTGATTCCTAGCGGCCATATCCAGCGCGTCAAGCAGCTTACCATTTGCTTTGGTCAGTGTGTCGTTGGCTTTTTGCTCGCTCTGGTGAGCTTGTATCAGTGCGGTTTCTTTTTCTTGGCGTAGATTGTTGATGCGATCTGCAAGTGCTAGCGCCAAAAATAGAACGTCGATGGTTTGTCCTATCAGCGCGACAAGGTAGCCATCTTTAACAACCCGGGGAAATCCAAAGTAGGGCAGTATGATAAACGTGCCACCGATAAATACTGCTGAGAATCCTAGTACAAAAAATCGTGCGGGTTGATATCCGGCATGAAGTAGGCGCAGTCCGCAGACAAGACCTGTGATCAGCCATATGGAGTTTGCAATGTTGATGAAAACATAGTTTAGCCAGGGTGGCATGAAGGTATAGGCCAGCATCAGCAGAAAACAAAACCCTACAATGCCGTAACTAAATTTCGACATAAGAGGGTGGCGTTTGGGCAGTTCCAAAAAGTGCTGATAAAAATAGGTGTTGAAGATGATATTGAAGTAAAACGGGATCATGATGAGCGCGATGCTGCTACTTTCAAAAAAGTGCGCGAATACACCGAATACAGCAGCCCAACCCACAAAGGTTGAGATTAAGTATGCTGAATAGAATAGGTATTCTTTTGCTTGGGTCCAGATATAGATCAAAAAGTTGTAAATGGCGAGAATGATGATGGAGCCTAAGCACGCGATAATGAGAAAGTTATTACTGTTAACATCGTCAGCAAACTCCTTGGTGGTAAAAAATTGCACATGGGGAGTAGAGGTGAAGTATACGCTGTTCAGGTTTATCCATAATTCATAAGTGACGTTACGCTCAAGAGTAAAGTCCATTCCGTAATGATGCAGGTATCCTGGCTCGTCGAATTGGCCGCCTAAGACTGTAGACACAAGGCGTGGTGTTACGTTTTCATTGTCGGAGGGCTGAAGGAGGACTCCCTGTATATGCTCTATAAAAGAGCCGTCTATTTTTACGGACCAGTACGTGTTTGGTGCTGAATTCGCAATCACCAGTTTCAACCAATAATCACCGCCTTGCAGGTCTATTTGGTGGGTCGTTTCGAGTTGAGACAAGAATGGCTCTGGGTTCGTCCAGTCTGGCCTAATATCTGATGAGTTTTTGTAGAGCTCACCAATCTCGGCTAAGTTGCCGATGGCGGGTAATGATATTGGTGACGTGTTGGCGAAAACCGTAGGGCTTACGCAAATACTAAGCAGAAGGCATATAAGCTGATAGATATGTGCTGCGCTAGGAAAGGACGATCTGGGCGGTTTCTTTTGCTTCAGACAAAAGAACGTTAGGTAGATTGTTAAGAATGACCGCAAGGATTACGCCCGCCTTTGTTATTGTTCTACGCATAGTATGTCAAAAGTGCCGTTTTATCTATTTAGATTAGCGAATTTACTAATAACTTTAGTGAGTTAGCGGTGTATTTTGATACTGAATAAGGGGGTAACTCGGTGTATATCTCACCCTAGTCAATTTTCTGTCAAAACTATCGGGAGAATTATGCTATTCCAATCGAGTTGTGCTTTTACCTGTATTTAACTTTTGGTATAATCCGCCGTTTATTTACCACCCCTCCCACTCATTATCGTTAAGGCGGAGCCCTATGCTGAGAATTGTACAAGAAGCACTTACATTTGATGATGTTTTACTTCTTCCTGGATATTCTGAGGTGTTACCTAGAGACGTTAGTCTTAGAACTCAGTTAACCCGTGGTATCACGCTAAATATGCCATTGATATCTGCTGCGATGGATACGGTAACGGAATCTCGGTTGGCGATCAGCATGGCTCAAGAAGGTGGGCTAGGCATATTACACAAGAATATGACCGTTGAGGAGCAGGCTGCTGAAGTTCGCAAGGTAAAGAAGTTTGAAAGCGGTGTTGTTCGTGACCCCGTAACGATATCCCCTAATGCCACCATTGGTGAGCTGATAGAGATTACACTTGCACATAAGATCTCCGGTGTGCCTGTGGTTGAAAATGATCAGCTGGTCGGAATAGTGACAGGGCGAGACCTTCGTTTTGAAGATCGTTTTGATGCGTTGGTGTCCAGCATCATGACACCAAAAGAGCGCCTTGTGACCGCTAAAGAAGGCTCTACGCTAGAGGATGTAAAGGTACTCTTACATAAGCACCGTATAGAGAAAGTACTACTGGTTAACGATTCATTCCAATTAACTGGCATGATGACTAATACAGATATCCGCAAGGCTGAGCGCTACCCTTCTGCATGTAAAGATCAAGAAGGGCGATTGCGCGTTGGTGCTGCTGTTGGTACAGGCGAAGGTACCGATGAGAGAGTTGCTGCGTTGGTTACGGCTGGGGTCGATGTAATCGTTGTTGATACCGCCCATGGCCATTCCAAGGGTGTTATCGATAAAGTGCGTTGGGTGAAAGAGACGTACCCAGACCTTCAAGTCATTGGTGGTAATATCGCCACTGGTGATGCTGCAATTGCGTTGGCAGATGCCGGTGCAGATGCCGTGAAAGTGGGCATTGGCCCTGGATCAATTTGTACCACGCGTATCGTTGCGGGTATTGGCGTTCCTCAAATCTCTGCGATTGATAGTGTGGCAGAAGCGCTACAAGGCCGAGACGTTCCTATTATTGCTGACGGTGGTGTTCGGTTTTCCGGCGACATAGCCAAGGCTATTGCGGCTGGCGCCAGTGTTATTATGGTGGGTAGCTTATTAGCGGGAACTGAAGAGGCACCTGGTGAGGTTGAGTTGTATCAAGGCCGATACTACAAAGCCTACCGTGGCATGGGCTCGCTTGGTGCGATGGGGCAGTCTCAAGGCTCCAGCGATCGCTACTTCCAAGACGCCTCTCAAGGTGTTGAAAAATTGGTTCCTGAAGGTATCGAAGGCCGAGTACCTTACAAAGGGCCAATATCAGCCATTATTCATCAGCTTATTGGTGGTGTGCGTGCCAGCATGGGTTATACCGGCAGTGCCGATATCGAGACCATGCGTACTGTTCCGCAATTTGTGAAGGTGACCTCGGCAGGCATGAAAGAAAGCCATGTACATGACGTTAGCATCACCAAAGAGGCGCCTAACTACCGAGTAGGCTAGTCTTTGTTTTAGTATTCAAATATGCAAAGGGGTTGCTAGCGCAACCCCTTTGTTCTTGGCAATTCCTTTTGTAGTCCACACGTGAAAGACATAATTATGACCGCTGATATACATGCTCAAAAAATCCTTATTCTTGATTTTGGTTCTCAATACACCCAGCTAATTGCGCGTCGAGTGCGAGAACTTGGGGTGTATTGTGAGTTGTACCCCTACGATATGGCTGAGGATGCTATTCGCGCGTTTGGTGCAAATGCCATTATCTTGTCTGGTGGACCGGAGACCGTCACCGATGATGAAACCCCACGAGCTAGCCAAGCTGTATTTGACCTTGGTGTGCCGGTACTGGGGATTTGTTATGGCATGCAAACTATGGCTGCGCAGCTAGGTGGTAAAGTCGAAACCTCGAATAAGCGTGAATTTGGTTATGCAGAAGTGCAGTTAAAAGATGCATCTGTACTTCTCGAAGGGTTAGATGACCGTGATGGCGAGCATATCTTGGATGTGTGGATGAGCCATGGCGATAAGGTCACGGCAATGCCAGATGGTTTTAAGGTAATTGCGGGTACCGATAGCGCACCAATGGCGGCGATGGCTGACGAGCAGCGACAGTTTTTTGGGGTGCAGTTTCACCCAGAAGTTACCCATACTAAACAGGGTGGCGAGTTATTAAAACGTTTTGTACGCGATATAGCGGGTTGTGATGGGCTGTGGACGCCAGGCAATATCGTTGAAGATGCGATTACGGCCATTAAAGCCAAAGTAGGCGATGATGACGTGTTGTTGGGCTTATCTGGCGGTGTTGATTCTTCGGTTGTTGCGGCGATGCTACATAAAGCGATTGGTGACAAGCTAACTTGCGTGTTTGTGGATAACGGCTTGCTGCGCCTGAATGAAGGCGATCAAGTAATGGAAATGTTTGCGAAACACATGGGGATTCGAGTAATTCGTGTTGATGCAGAAGAGTTGTTCTTGTCGAAGTTGGCGGGTGTGTCCGACCCAGAAGAGAAGCGAAAAATTATTGGTAATACCTTCATTGAAATATTTGATGAAGAAAGTACCAAGCTTAACGGCATCAAATGGTTAGCGCAGGGCACTATCTATCCTGACGTCATTGAGTCTGCTGGTGCTAAATCCGGTAAAGCCCATGTGATTAAGTCCCATCACAATGTAGGTGGGTTGCCCGATGATATGAAGATGGAGCTGGTTGAGCCGTTACGAGAGCTGTTCAAAGACGAAGTGCGTAAGATTGGCTTAGAGCTTGGTTTGCCTTACGACATGGTTTATCGTCACCCGTTTCCTGGACCCGGTTTAGGTGTACGTATTCTGGGTGAAGTGAAAAAAGAATATGCAGACATTCTGCGCGAAGCGGACCATATCTTTATTGAAGAGCTACATAAATCGGGCTTTTATCATAAAACCAGCCAGGCTTTCGTGGTGTTCTTACCCGTGAAATCCGTTGGTGTTGTGGGTGATGCTCGTCGTTACGAATATGTTGTGTCGTTGCGTGCAGTTGAAACCATCGACTTTATGACGGCTCGTTGGGCACACTTACCCTATGATCTATTGGAAAAAGTGTCGGGTAGAATTATTAACGAAATTTCGGGTATCTCTCGAGTTGCGTATGATATTTCTTCCAAGCCACCAGCCACCATTGAGTGGGAATAAAGTAATCCTTAATGGGTGATACGTTTACCGACATTGACGTGCAATGGATGCAGCGAGCGTTGGTGTTGGCAGAACAAGCAGAAGCGCATAATGAGGTGCCAGTAGGCGCTGTCATTGTGCGTGATGGTGTTGTGATTGGGGAAGGATTTAATCAACCGATAACAACCTGTGACCCTACTTCTCATGCAGAATTGGTTGCACTGCGCAAAGCTTGTCAAAGCGAACAAAATTATCGTTTACCGGGTGCAACGTTATACGTCACGTTAGAGCCCTGTGCGATGTGTGCAGGGGCGTTAGTTCACGCTCGAATTGCGGAGGTGGTGTTTGCGACCTTGGAGCCAAAAGCCGGTGCATTGGTAAGCACGCAAACATTTTTTTCAGCCTCACAACTTAACCATACGATTACGCTTCGACATGGAGTGGAATCTGATGCAGCGAGTACAATGTTGTCGCAATTTTTTAAGCGTAGAAGGGATGAGCACAAAAAAGCGAAAGCTGAAAAGCGTTTACGCTCTTAGATCGGTTTTGGCGGCAAGCGCATAGGGATAGGGCGTTGAATTGGCATGATTGTCATGATGCCGTCTGCTTCAATATATTTAACGGCATTATCTTTACTGACCACATCTATTAACGCCTGCTGTCGGGTTGGATTCTCCGTATCGGCGGTGATGATCCAGCGTTGATTATTTGATGGTGAGACTAGTCTGAGTGTTAACCCTGTGCTGTCCGACCATTGTCTGAGTTTTAGTTGCTGCTGATTGGGGGTTTGGATCTGCTCGGTGGCGGTAGCGGTGAGCTGAATGATAAATCGACTGTTTTCTAATGCAATATTCTCTTCTGCACAGGCGACAGTTGATAGTAATAGCCAAATAAAAAAGGTAATTTTTGGTAGGTGCGAAAACATAGCGTGTCCTATCAACGTGGCAAGCGGGCGGTGGTATTTGTACGGATATGAGGGCGTGATATCACACCCCCATATTGGGTACAAAGCCAGTGTAATGGTTATTCGAAAGAAATGCTCCATTGGTTGATATAACCAATGTCTCGGTTCGCATTATCGATGGCTTCTAATCGCCAGGTACCGTTTGCGCCAATATCTCCAGCATTAAACGAAAAGGTTTTTATTAAATTGTCGCTACTGCCGCCAGCGTGGTTCGAGAGTGTGGCAGAGGCTCCATTGGGTGCGTAGAGCTTAACTTTTAGATCACCTAAATACGTGTGGCGGATATCTACGGATACACTGATTTTGCCTGAGTCCCCGGATCGAATGACATTGATGGGGCTTGTGATACCTGCGCTTGTGTTATCTGGGATAGCGTATTGAACGGCATTCTCAAAGGTGTTCGATTCAACGGCTTCATCAAATGAGGCGATAACTGATGTGTTTGAAAAGTTGCTGTAACCTCGTAGCATGACAAAATAGGTGCCGGTTTGTGGTGTTTCAATCGAGACGGTTTCATTGTTGCCGTTCTTGTAAGGGCGTTGATCCCAGTCTTTTTCGGTTGCTTGGTTACCAAACCGGATATACAAATCGGCATCCCCTGATCCACCCGATAACGTCACGTTGAAGTTGGTTGCACCTTCTGGGAGATCGATTTGAAAATGTAGTTCTTGTTTTTGTACGCCGGATAGATCGTGCTCTACGACGCCATTCTTTAGCGTACCCATGGTGCTTACCGGAGGTTCAGTTTCGCCAACCACCGCAATCAGAGCGGCTTCAACATCCACTATGCCGGCGCCGCACTTCGTTGTCGTACATTCGTCGTTGGAATTGCTGGAAGGGAATGTGCGAGCGCTACTGGTGAGGGCCTCTAATATTTCGTCACTGGTTAGCGCATTATTGACCGCATAAAGTAAGGCTGCTGCGCCAGCAACGTGAGGTGTTGCCATGCTGGTGCCTTGTTGATAGGCGTACGCGTCACTTCGAGGGGACGATTTACCTGAATTGTGAGTGGACAGAATTGCGCTAAGAGTGGAATTACTGTACATCTCACCCCCAGGAGCAGAGATGTCGACGGTAGGCCCATAGTTTGAGTAATACGCTTGGCCGCCATTCCTATCAGTGGCACCAACGACAATGACTCCGTCGCAGTTGGCGGGCGTAGACATAGATGCATCTTGGCTTTCGTTCCCGGCGGCAACGATGATGGATGCTCCGGTAGCACGGACTGCATCAATGGTTTCTTGATAGGTTCGAGTGCAAGAGGCCGTGCCTCCTAAGCTAAGATTGAGGACTTTGGCGGGGGTTGGGTTGGCAGGTATCCCTGAGACTGGTAATCCTGCAGCCCAACGCATGCCGTCGGCGATATCTGAGGTGTAACCACCGCATCGTCCTAATACGCGAATAGGTAGGATTTTGCTATTCCATGCAACCCCCGCAACTCCGAGTCCGTTGTCGCTACTGGCGGCGATCGTACCTGCGACATGGGTGCCGTGCCAGCTGCTATCTTGGTCATATTGCGGGTAGCCGTTACCGCATTCCCCTGCACTTAACGCGTCTCCAGTATCACTGGCATCGTTATCACGGCCGGAGCTATCATTGGCTGACCAGCTATCAGAGATAAAATCATAACCTGGAAGAAGGTTGCTCACTAAGTCTGCGTGGGGCAGCACACCGGTATCGATAACGGCGACAACAATGTCACCGGAGCCGGTAGTGATATCCCAGGCTGCAGGTAAATTCATGCCGCCATTCGCTTCAAAGTAGTGCCATTGCTGAGGGTATTGGCTGTCATTGGGTGTGCGCTTGATTTGCATGATGTAATCAGGCTCGGCGTAAAGAACATTGCTATCTTGCGCTAGTGCTGTTGCAAGAGCTTCTACGTCAGCGGTGGGTTGCATGGTTTCGAGCGCGTAAATGGTGTCGCCCTGTGCCGTAGTGCGGACAATATTGACCTGTTGTTGAGCTTGAGCCCGCAGCGCTGTTGTACGTGCCCCTTGAATGCTTACTCTGCTGGCAACGTTTTGTTGCGTTGATGCAGTTTCTCGGTAGTGAACAATGATTCGGTTGGTTTGCGGTGCTTGACCCCAATCCGCGTTGGTGGTTTGTGCAGTTGTGCTTGTGGCATGTGTGAGAATGCCAACGGCGAGTGCGCTTAAGGCGACTGCTGTATTCCTTGCTTTCATAATGTGACCCCAAAGTATAAAACGTACAAAAGGTGTGATTTCGAAAGCGAATTAGGCAAGAGTGCTTAAATTATTATCTTTTGTTTGCACAAATGCTCACTTACGAAAACGAAGCGATCGTACTAATTTGGGTGGAGGCTGATCAAATTATCAAAAGGAAAAATGAGAGATAGGTAGTGTGGTAAAAAGATAACTTGGGGGGGAGATCACAAGAACGTCCAGATTGGGTGTTACAAGCTGGACGGTTATTGAGCTAAAGGCGTTAGCATTGCGAGAGACGATTGCGGTACGGGTGTGTAGTGGTCGGCGGATTTTTCCGTGGCCCATACAAGGGAGTCGTAATATCGGCGAATGTTTTTCACGTATAAGATCGACTGCCCAGCGCCTCGGGCGTATCCATGCTTGGCGTGTTTGTAGTACTTACGCTTTTTAAGTAGCAGTAAGTTTGGTTTAACCTCGAACCAGTTGTCTGGGTCCGCATTGTTTTGTCTCGTGAGAATTCTTGCATCTTGTACGTGGCCAAACCCGGTGTTGTAGGAGGCAAGTGCAAACCATGTTCTATGGGGCTCTGCTATGCTATCCGGTAGTCGCTTGTAAAGCTTCTTGAAGTAGCCTGCACCGCCGATAATGGATTGTTTGGGGTCTCGTCGGTTACGCACTCCCATTTCTTTTGCGGTACGCTGAGTTAACATCATTAACCCACGTACCCCTGTCGGCGATATCGCATTAGGATTCCATAGAGATTCTTGATAACCCAGGGCAGCAAGTAATCGCCAGTCAACATCAATTTCATTGGCGATAGTCTTAAAATCTTCTTCATATCGGGGTAAACGGCTATCCATGTGTGCTACGAAGGTTCGAGCGCCCACATAATCAAATGAACGGTGCCCGTAAAAGCGCTCTTTTTGTTCTTCCAATGAGCCGTCTTCATTGATTTTATTGAAGAAATTCTCAGCAGCGGAATAAAGAGATGTGTCGGATGTCGGGGGGAAAGCCCATGCAATAGGCTCCCAATCTTTAATGTTAAAAGCGGCTTTTAGCTCAGGAAAGATGGAGCGATGAAGATCAAATACATTTGAATCTACGATGGTGTATGTTGCCTGCCCATCGTTAACCAAGTTCAACATGCTTAACATGGTGCTGTTTGTTTTTTCTGTCCACGCAATCGGGGAGTGATTGCTTTTTAAACGCTGTAAGTTTTCAGAGTGACTGCTGTTGGCCATGACAACCAGCGCCCCATCATTGAGGTCTTTTACATCATTGGGTCGAGGAGAGCCTTTTTGATAGATAACCTTTTGCGATATTTGCTGATAAGGTGAGGTGAAACGAAATTCTTGGGCTCTTTCCCTGGTGATGGTGAGGCCTGCTGCTGCGAGGTGGACTTCGCCATCTTCGAGGGCTTTTAGTAACTGACCTAAATCTTTGTAAGTGATAATTTTCAGCCGTACGCCAAGATAATCGGCGAACTGCTTAGATAATTCATATTCAAACCCTGTGAATTGGTCTAATTCCTGATAATAGGTAGTGGGGCCAACACGAGTAGCCACAACCAATTCGCCATGTCGCTGAATGGTTTCCAGCAGGCTTCTCTCTGGTTGACAAGCAGTAAGCGAAAACAGCAGTGTTATCGCGATTAGCACTTGAGCAATAGAATGTGGTTTATGGCTAATAGGCATGATTAATTTGATAGAGCCAGGGTATCCAAGGGCTCAATTCTTCCTTTATTCCTTACGGATTAGTTAAGACCAAAACAATATAAAAGGTACAGGTCTACAGAACAAATAGCTGTAACAAATTACCGTTTACGCCTGGGTTGGCTAAAAAGTAATCGCATTATAACCAGTTTGTCTAAATTTGTCGATAGGTGGCTGATCAGTCCGTCCACCTTCTTTACCTTTGTTATGTTAACAATCGTAACAAAATCAAAAAAACTAAGCCTGCCGTTGGCGCATACTGGGACTGTTGCCTAAGCTCAAATAAAGGCGTGGGTATGCTCCTGTTGTGAGTGTTTCTCACGGAGAGCTAAGAATCGTGCACTATTGTGCAGTTTGGAGAACGAAGAAATGGGCAACTCTGCAAGTGGAAAGACAATTGGAATGGTATCTGCGGGTGCGGCAGTTCAGCTAGCGTACCTCGCTTATGCGGTTTCAGATGCAGAAAACATGGGTAGCTTGCTGGGGGCTGGTGTCATCGCAGCAGTAGCAGGGGTTGCGTTGGTAACGTTTTTGTCTGGAAAGGACGGCAACGGTATCGTTTTGCAGGCCTTCTTTGATAAATTGGCGGCTGGCGGTTCTCTTAATGATAGAGTGGCTGACTCGAAAGATGACCCCCTATCAAATTCTGTGAATACAGCCCTGTCCTCTCTGCAAGATGGTATGGGGCAGGCGGCGGGTGACTTAGATCGCGTCAAAGTAATGGCGAAAGAAATGAGGAATATAGTCAACGAAAACAGAGGGGCTGGAGACCTAGAGCGTGACTCGCGAGATGTCGTTGATGCGATCTCTCACATGACCTCTGCGGTGCATGAAGCTTCTCAGAATGCGGCAACGGCTGCGCAAGCAGCACGAGATGCGAATAGTGAGGCTGATAGTGGTCAGCAAGTCGTAAATAGTGTGACATCTGCGATTCATTCTCTCGCGGATGAGGTGGAGAGGGCGGCAACAGCCATTCAAAAGCTAGAAGAGGATAGCGAATCCATCGGTGCAATATTGGAGGTTATTCGTGGGATAGCGGACCAAACCAACTTGTTAGCACTTAACGCCGCCATTGAGGCTGCACGTGCTGGCGAGCAAGGGCGAGGTTTTGCGGTGGTTGCTGATGAAGTACGGACTCTGGCTCAGCGCACCCAGGAAGCAACAGAAGAAATTAACGATATGATAGCGCGTTTGCAAGAAGGCTCGAGTAACGCGGTGAAGGTTATGGCAGAAGGACGGAAACAAGCAGAGGTAAGTGTTGAGCAAGCGTCCAAGGCGGGTGAGTCCCTGTCGGCAATTACCAGCGCAATCAGTTCTATTAGTGATATGAACGAACAGATAGCCTCCGCAGTAGAACAACAGACAACTGCGGCGGATAATATCAGTGCTAGTCTTAATCGAATGAGTGAATCCACTATCGAATCCACGCGTAATAACGATGATTTAGCGCGCCTTAACCAAGAAATCGAGAATGCAATCGGTGAACTGGACGGTGGACTACAGCGTCATTTAGGCTAAACGGTATAGAAGAACGTGGCATTGATCATTTAATGTTAGGTAAGGGCGCTCTAGAGCGCCCTTTCTGCTTCCTAGAGGGTACGCTATCCCTTATAATACGCCCCTTCATTTAGACCCCTCTGTAGTCTATTTTTACTGACAGCTAATCCGAGATTAACATGCTAGAACTGCGTGGCGCCCCAGCACTATCCTTATTCCGTCGTAATAAATTACTTGCCAATCTTCAACAGGCATTGCCCCAAGTAACCAATATCACCAGTGAATTTATGCACTTTGCCGATGTGAATGGCGTGCTAAGTGATGATGAACGGGCAGTGTTGGACCGTTTGTTAGAATACGGGCCCAGTGCGGATGGGGAGGATGTTAGCAAAAATGCGCAGACCACTCAGTTGTTTTTGGTCACACCAAGACCAGGAACTATCTCCCCTTGGTCAAGTAAGGCGACAGATATAGCACATAACTGTGGGCTGGCAAACGTTAAGCGATTAGAGCGTGGTATTGCGTATTACGTTGCATTGAGTGCAGAGCTAAGCGCAGAAGAGCAGCAACAATTAGCAGGTCTATTACATGACCGCATGGTAGAAACAGTTTTTACTTCGCTGTCGGACGTTAATGCACTATTTGCACAACATGATCCTAAGCCATTAACCACCGTCGATATTCTTGGGGGTGGTCGAGACGCATTAGCTGTGGCGAATACAGAGCTAGGTTTAGCGTTGGCAGATGATGAAATAGATTATTTGGTAGAGAGTTTTGAGGGGTTAAAGCGAAACCCTTCTGATGTTGAACTGATGATGTTTGCACAGGCAAACTCAGAACATTGTCGACACAAGATATTTAATGCAGATTGGACCATTGATGGCGAGAAGCAAGATAACTCGTTATTCAAGATGATCAAGAATACCTACAAATGTCACCCTGAAGGTGTGTTGTCTGCGTATAGCGATAACGCAGCAGTAATGGAAGGTGCCACTGCTGGACGCTTTTTCCCCGATCCAGAAACTAAAGAATATAAATTCCATCAAGAGCCTGTTCATATCTTGATGAAGGTGGAAACCCATAACCACCCAACGGCTATCGCACCTTATCCAGGAGCCGCGACAGGGTCGGGTGGTGAAATTCGTGACGAGGGTGCCACTGGCCGAGGGTCTAAACCTAAGGTGGGCTTGACAGGGTTTACGGTGTCAAACTTGAATATCCCTGGTTACCAGCAGCCTTGGGAAGTGAATTACGGCAAGCCAGGTCGGATTGTGTCGGCCTTGGATATTATGCTTGATGGACCGTTGGGTGGTGCTGCGTTTAATAATGAGTTTGGTCGTCCTAACATTAACGGTTATTTCCGAACATACGAACAGTTAGCGCCAGGCCTAAATGGTGACGAAGTGCGTGGTTACCATAAGCCAATCATGTTGGCTGGTGGGTATGGCAACATCCGTGATGAGCATGTACAAAAAGGTGATATCCCTGTTGGCGCGAAGCTGATTGTGTTGGGTGGGCCGGCGATGTTAATTGGTTTGGGTGGAGGCGCGGCATCATCGATGGCGACGGGCTCTAGTCATGAAGATTTGGACTTTGCCTCGGTTCAGCGAGAAAACCCTGAAATTGAACGTCGATGCCAAGAGGTTATTGATGCTTGTTGGCAGTTGGGCGATGAGAATCCTATTGCTTTTATCCATGATGTGGGTGCTGGCGGACTAAGTAACGCAATGCCTGAACTGGTAGGTGATGGTGGTCGAGGTGGGGCTTTTAACTTACGTGCTATCCCCAATGATGAGCCAGGTATGTCGCCAGTCGAAATTTGGTGTAATGAATCGCAAGAACGCTATGTTATGGCGGTCGCGCCTGCGAATCTTGCGCAATTTGACGCTATTTGTCAGCGTGAGCGTTGCCCCTATGCGGTGATTGGTGATGCGACTGAAGAGATGCACCTAGAGTTAGCCGATGAGCATTTCGATAATAACCCTGTCGATTTACCCATGTCGGTGCTGTTTGGAAAACCACCTAAAATGCACCGTCAAGTGAATCGGGCTAGTGCTGATTTACTAGCGTTTGATGCGTCTGAAATAGCGCTAAGCGATGCTATTTACCGAGTCTTACGATTGCCTGCTGTTGCCAGTAAAAACTTTTTGATCACTATTGGCGATCGTTCGATTACCGGGTTGGTCACTCAGGAGCAAATGGTGGGGCCATGGCAAATACCTGTGGCGAACGCTGCGGTGACTACTTCTACTTTGGATACGTTTGCTGGTGAAGCAATGGCGATGGGCGAGCGTACTCCGGCAGCATTGATTGATGCGCCAGCGTCCGGTCGTATGGCCATTGGTGAAGCGATTACCAATATCGCGAGTGCCAATATAAATGCACTGTCAGATCTTTGCTTGTCGGCAAACTGGATGGCGGCTGCGGGATACAATACTGAAGACGAAGCGCTATACGACACTGTGAAAGCGGTTGGTATGGAAATGTGCCCAGAGCTCGGTATTACCATTCCTGTCGGTAAAGACTCTATGTCAATGCGTACGGTATGGGATGATGACGGTGAAGCAAAATCAGTGACCTCACCCTTGTCGTTGATTATTACTGCTTTTGCCCCCGTTGTGGATGTACGCAAAACTGTCACGCCGCAATTGAAAACAGATCAAGGCGATACACGTCTAGTATTGGTTGATTTAGGTAATGGCAAAAACCGAATGGGTGCCTCTGCGTTGGCCCAGGTGTATAACCAGTTAGGTAACGAATGTGCCGATGTTGAGCAGCCTGCTCAGCTCACTGCATTCTTTAAGGGTGTGCAAGCATTACAAAATTCGAATACGTTGTTAGCGTATCATGATCGTTCGGACGGTGGTTTGTGGGCTGCATTGTGTGAGATGGCGTTTGCAGGTCATACGGGTATTGATGTTGACCTTACTGCGCTGGCTAAAAACGCTGATTTATTATCGGTGCTCTTCAACGAAGAGCTTGGTGCTGTATTGCAGGTGCCAGCAGGAATAGCGGATGATGTTGTTGCTGAATTTGCTGCTTCAGGTGTGGCTGCGTCTGTGATTGGGCAGTTGGCCGACAACGATACTGTTACCATCACAGAGGGTGGCAGTGTTGCTGTTTCTGAATTACGGTCTGAGCTTCAGAAAGTCTGGTCAGAAACCAGTTATCGTATTCAGGCGCTGAGGGATAACTCTGAATGCGCCGAGCAAGAGTTTGCTGCAATTACTGAAACAAATACAGGTATTTCTCCGATAGTCACATTCGATGCGCAGGAAAATATTTCCGCTCCTTATATCAATAAAGGCGTACGACCACAGGTCGCGATTTTGCGTGAGCAGGGGGTCAATGGACAGCTAGAGATGGCCGGGGCATTTGATAAAGCTGGCTTCTCAAGTATGGATGTTCACATGAGTGACATCTTATCCGGTCGAGTTACTCCTGATCAGTTCAAAGGTCTTGTGGCTTGTGGTGGTTTCTCTTATGGAGATGTACTGGGAGCCGGCGAGGGTTGGGCAAAATCGATATTATTTAATGATGTCGCGAGAGAGCAGTTTGCTGAGTTCTTTACGCGAACTGATAGTTTTGCGCTCGGTATTTGTAACGGTTGTCAGATGCTGTCGAATTTACATGAGTTGATTCCTGGCGCTGAACAATGGCCACATTTTGTGCGTAATATGTCAGAACAGTTTGAAGCACGGGTAGCAACTGTTGAGATTCAACAGAGCAAATCAATCTTCTTACAGGGAATGGAAGGTTCTCGTTTGCCTATCGCCATTGCTCATGGGGAAGGGCGAGCTGAGTTCTCATCGGCTCAGGCAATGGCCGCTGCTGAAAATGCCCAGCAGGTTGCGATCCGTTATGTTGATAATAACGGGCAAACGACAGAAACCTATCCGCTAAACCCGAATGGCTCACCGAATGGTATTGGTGGTCTTTGTTCTGAAGATGGTAGGGTCACAATTATGATGCCTCACCCAGAGCGAGTTTATCGTACCGTACAAAATTCCTGGGCCCCTGAATCGTGGGGAGAGGATGGACCTTGGTTGCGAATGTTTAGAAATGCACGTGTTTGGGTTGATTAAATTTATCTAGATAAAAAGCCGCAATGTGAATTGCGGCTTTTTTTATGGAGGACTTAATGTACAAAATCACATTTTTTGTACCAACGGATCATAAAGAAAAAGTCAAAAACGCCGTGTTTTCTGCTGGCGGTGGTCGTATTGGCAACTATGACCACTGCTGTTGGGAGGTGAAAGGCACGGGGCAATTCAAGCCGTTAGCTGGAGCAAATCCGTATCTTGGTAAGGTTGAATCGATTGAATCTGTCGAAGAATTCAGGGTCGAGCTGGTGTGCAATGAGAGCCTGATAGAGGATGTGGTGGCAGCCTTAATTGCGGCTCACCCCTATGAGGAGCCAGCTTACGATATTATTGCGTTAACTACGTTGTAGAAAATATTTATATGAAAAGAAGACAGTTTTTAGGTGCCTCCTCTGCGGTGTTGGCATTTGCCAGCGTAGGGGCTTGGTATTGGCCGCAACGCTGGGATTATATTGTGGTGCATCACAGCGCTGGGGATTTTGGGAACATTGAGTTTTTACAAAAAGTGCATAGGGAAAGGCAAGCAAAGGACCCTGTTGATGCAATCCCCTATCACTACATTATCGGCAATGGTAATGGCTTGGGGTTGGGGGAGGTCGATAGCGATTGGCGTGAAACCTTTAGTATCTGGGGGGCGCATGTGTCTCGCAATAACTCTGATCGAAACTTCAGAGGGTTGGGTATCTGCCTAATTGGTAATTACGAGAAACATGCTGTTCCAGATAAACAATATGCTGCTTTGGTGGATCTTACGCGCACGCTGATGCAAAAATACGGCATACCGGTTAATCATGTGACGGGCCACGGACTTACCGCAGGTGAGTCGACCAAATGTCCCGGCAAGAATTTCCCGATGGCGCAATTCTTAGCGGATATTGCTAGCACTGGCCTAGGATAGCTTGGAATTGTGGGTGTTGTATGTAGACAGTTGTTTAGGAGGTGGTTCATCGGACGTAGGTTGTTGTAACGGCAACCATTGCAGTAGCTTCTCTTTTAACTCGTCCGTTTTTACCGGTTTGCTCATATAATCATTCATGCCCGCTTCCATGCATTTTTCTCTGTCCTGAGACATTGCATTTGCGGTGACTGCAATGATCGGGGTTAAGCTTTTTGCGTGACTTAAGCTTCTTATATGTCGAGCTGCTTGAAACCCATCCATAATGGGCATTTGACAATCCATTAATACAATGTCTACAGGATTGTTGAGCAATGCCTCGATGCTCTCTTTTCCATTGTTTGCACAAAGCACGTTGAATCCGAATTTTGCTAATGTGGTTTTTAGGACTAATTGATTTACTTTGTTGTCTTCAACAACTAACGCGACTCTATTTTGTGCCAATTCATTGATGCTGTAATGGTTCTTTTGAATCGGTTTACTGCTTGCTTGGGTGTATTCAAACTGGCCAATAAAGCAGAATGTGGAGCCTCTTTTGGGCGTAGAGTCAAAGGTGAGCTCGGCATTCAGTAAGGATGCAATTTGTTTCGCGGTGGCAAGGCCGATACCCAGTCCGCCATACCCTCGATGGAAGCTGTTGTCTGCTTGCTGAAAGCGCTCGAATATTTCGGACTTTAAATTGGCTGGGATGCCGATGCCTGTATCTTGAACTTTGAAACTAATGTTCACCTGTTTGGTGGTTTTTTCTAAGGTGTGGAGGTCGACGATAAGTCGAACATATCCACTATCGGTAAATTTAATCGCATTATCGATCAGGCTAACCAATACCTGTATGACCTTTCTTTGATCTCCGAGAATTAACGATGGAACATCATCGTTTACGTCGATCATAAAGGCTAAGCCTTTTTCTAAACATTGAGAGGAAAAGTAGTTGTCGATAAAGGTGAGAGACTTTCTGATTTCGAAAGGTAGGTGGTCGATACTGCATTTATTAGAGGATATTTCGGTATAGCTCAGTACGCTATCAATAAGCAGCATCATGTGGTTCGCAGAGCGGTCGGCGCTTTGGATGAATGCTTCCTGCGCGTAGAGATCCTTTTCCCCTTTGATATGTTCAATGGAGCTGAGAATTCCGTTCATTGGGGTGCGTAATTCATGACTGATTGTCGCAAGAAAGGCGTCTTTTATTTCATGACTTTTAGTTAGGATATGGTTCGCTTGCTGCAACGTATTGTTGGCGGCTTTCTCTGTTTGGATTTTTTCGCGTTGCATCTGGTGGAAGCGGTCAGCCAGCGTCCAAGATAAAATGGCGACTTCAAAGGTTGAACCGATGATGAGTGCATTAGTGGTAAATACGGTGGCAGGCAGGACTCCGGCAGTAATGCCGATATACAGTAATGCGCCACCTAAAAAACTAAACCAAGCAAGTAAGAAAAGGCGTGCAGTTCGATGCCCTTTAATGGCGAGGTGGCAGCCAATGCCGAGGCCAAATAAGGCCATAATCATGGCTAATATGAGTAGGAATTGTAGGGCTGTGCTGAAAGAGGTCGTGAGAGCGAGTAATAATCCTCCTCCCGTCAGGCCCATTAGTCCCATGAGAAGCGTGTGGCTTCTTGGGGTGTTGTCTTTTGTGTTGAGTATTTTGGCAACAAAGCCTGTGGCAAAGAACTCTAAGCTAACCAAGCTATATAAGGTGGCATCGTTATTTAACCAGGGCATGTTAGGCCAGAGGTATTCCGCAGAAAAGCCGGTAATGGTCGCCTGCAATAACGCATGTGATGCAATGTACCCAATGTAAAAGAAGTAGCTGAGATCTCGTACCGAAGTAAAGATGCAGAGGTTATAGATAAACATCAGCAGCATGATGCCGAAGAAAATCCCCATCATCAGTAGGTGTTGGCGTTTGTTTTGTTCAAAATGGACCTTGTCCCACAGGATGAGGGGAACCCGGGAGCTTCCCTCAGATTGGACGCGAATATATAACGTAGCCGCTTCTCCTGCGGGGATGGTAATGGGGAAAAGGTAGTTATTGTCATGGATAGGGCGAGTTGAGAATAGTCTGTCATCTCCAGCCCTCATCACCGATGTGTCGTTATTGGATGGAATCACGTATACATCGATTGCATCCAGTGGCGGGTAAGGTATCTCTAGAATTCGCTGCGCACTTTGTGGTGAGTTGTTGCTTAATTTTTGGATAAACCAAAATGCAGATGTTGTGATGCCTTTATTAAATGTGCCTTCGGATTGAGTAAACTCCCCGTAATACTCCCCTTTTATCAAGTTATTGAGGCTATAGAGTGCTTGTGCGTCTTCTATATATGGGGTATTCCCATTTAGATCTAATTGGGTTGATATGGAGGAGATATCAATGGTTTTGGGGAGGGGAGGGGTGTAAGCGTATGCCAAAGAGGTGAACAGGGTCAGTGTCAGCAATAAAATGGAGTAGCTAAACGAAGAGAGCCTTTTGATCAATGCATCACCCTTTATATATTCTTATTGTTAGACGACAAGCCAAAGTGTAGCAGTCGAGCAGGGGGGGAGGTGATAAAATGTTGGTTGAAAAGTGTACTGGTTCTGTGTCTAAATGTTACCTGGTTTGCAAAAATGGCATTATTGAGGGGGGTGCCTACTCTTTCGGTTTTTTCCAGGAAGTTTTGATCTCTTCGATGTGCACTTCGAAGTCACCACTCTTCCTATCGTCAAAGTAACGTTTGAGCGTTCTACCTATCGTTGGGAAAGCGAGTTCTCCCCAGGGGATTTCTGATTCTGCAAATAGCTGTGTTTCTAAGCTTTCCTGGCCAGGTCCAAACTTGCCATCGATCACCGTGCCGCGATAGAACATATAGACCTGATTAATATGTGGGAGATCGTATAAGGTATAGAGCCCAGCGATGTCTATCTTAGCTTCTGCCTCTTCCCAGGTCTCTCTTTCGGCAGCTTCTTGCGTTGTCTCTCCATTCTCCATGAATCCGGCAGGCAGAGTCCAAAACCCATAGCGAGGTTCTATCGCACGTCGGCAGAGGAGTACTTTGTCTTCATATACGGGGAGTGTGCCAGCGATTATCCGAGGGTTTTGGTAATGAATAGTGTTACAGCTATCGCAGACATGCCGCTCCCTGTTGTCTCCCTCTGGGATTAACATTGTGATCTTGCCGCCGCAACTGCTACAGAACTTCATGGTCACCTACGTTTTCAGGGGGAGTGTTTAGGGCGTAATGCGTAGCAAGTATAAAGGGTAACGGGGGGGATGTCGTTAGGCGGGATACGAATAGCGGCTAAGTTTGTACTTACCCGCTAATTGTAGGTTTGAGCTTACGCGCGACGAAAGGGCAGTACTTTAGCTTCTTGCGCTTGTGCTGAGGTGGTATCTTCTCTGTACCCAGTGTTGTGCTCAGAAAGGCCCGAGGCTTCATTCAATGCGTAACGCAAGTTATCAAAAGAGTCATGCATCATTCCAGAGAGAGAGATACATGCGGCCATAGGGCTTTTTGATTTACGACGTTCCATGTCTATGCGAAATTGGAGTCCGCGTAGTTTCCTGCGATAGTCGCTAGGTGCTTCACTAATAAGTTGCTCACACCATTGAATGCGTAGCTTCTCTAGTTTATCTGGGTCGTCTTGAGCCAATCGTTGTAGCTCTTCAAAATCAAGTAAGTTCTTCATCTCTATGTCCTACGTTATTGGGCCAAGTGTATTCATGGGCCAAACATCAACTGCAAACACCGGGATAACCAGGGGGTTATCATCAAAGGGCCAAGGCAGAGACAGCGCTTGGAGGCAGTGAGTTAAAATATAAATTTGCATATTACAGAATCTATACTATCGGGTTTCAGGGTGCTGCGGAATATTGACCTTTTGGTGAAAACATGCGCAACATCTTGTTATTATGAGCTGCGTCTTTATAACTTGGTGATCTAGCCTTGTAAAACAGTTACTTAGCTCTGTAGTCAAAGCTGATAAGGCTATACGTGTCGTTTTGTAAGTGGATATATTCTTTTTTTATAAGTGGAAGAAACTGTTCGAAACGAAGGCATTTATTCGATCTTGTTGCTTTGTTAATCTGTTAGGAAACAGTACGTTGATCTAGGAATGTGCTGGTGTTGTGACGGTTTACAAAACAAGTCGCCTTAGGGGTGTAAAATGGCCAGATTTTCTGGTTGAAGCGGTAGGAGTAGTCATTTGATCAACAAAATACGAACAGGTTTAGCTGCTACGTTTGATTCTTCCATTGAGAAACCTGACAACGAGGCTGCGGTGTTAATTGCGATTACCGACGACCCTAGTGACCCTGCTATGGTGTTGACTCGACGGGCTTCTCATATGAATAGCCATGCGGGAGAGGTTGCGTTTCCTGGAGGGAAGGTGGATGCCACAGACCGAGACCTGGTGGTGACCGCGTTGCGGGAAAGCTTTGAGGAGATAGGGTTAGCTCAAAATAAGGTCGACGTTGTGGGAGCATTATCTGCATCTACTTCTAAATTTGGCTTGCAGGTTCGTCCAATTGTAGGGATTATCCCTGCTGATATTGAATTGGTCGGTAGCGAAGATGAGCTAGATAGCATCTTTCATGTGCCCTTGCGGTTCTTTTTTGAGAATGAGCCCGCGGTGGATTATGAAGTGCGTTTTAATGACGTTGATTATGTCGTGCCTTGTTATCGCTATGAGGGGTATGTGATTTGGGGGCTCACCGCGTATTTCATCGGTGATTTTTTGAATCAAGTGTTTGATTTAGATGTTGATCTGTCAATGACTCGGGGTCAATTCAAAAAGAAATCCTAGAGAGGAGTGAAAAATGATTTATCGATTGGGTGAGAAACGTGTTGAGTTGAGAGGTGATCAGCACTTTATTGCAGACAATGCGACGGTTATCGGGTCTGTCGTCCTGGAAAACGATACAAGCGTTTGGTTTAACGTTGTCATTCGTGGTGATAATGACCCCATCACGATTGGTGAGGGTACGAATATCCAAGATGGCACCGTGTTGCATACGGATGCGGGCGTGCCGATGAATATCGGTAAATATGTCACCGTTGGCCATCAAGTAATGCTGCATGGTTGTGAAATTGGTGATAACACGTTAATTGGTATCAATGCCGTAGTTCTGAATAACGCGAAGATAGGCAAAAACTGCATTATTGGTGCGAATTCACTTATCCCCGAGGGTAAAGTGATTCCAGATAACTCTCTGGTTATGGGGTCTCCCGGTAAGGTCGTAAAGCAGATAAGTGAAAGTCATGCGCAGATAATTAAGATGAGCGCACTGCACTATGTGGAAAACGGCAAGCGTTATCAGCGTGATTTAGCCATTGATGATCAACAGTCTTAAATAGACGACAGTAGTAGGTAGTCTCTGTGGTAAATAAAATGAAAGGCGATATCGTAATATCTCCCTGTTGTGGAGTATGTGCGTTAGATGATGATGACGTATGCATTGGATGTTTACGCTCCGGAGTGGAGATCACTCAATGGGGAAGAGAGGATGCGGACGGTAAGCGGGCAATCCTCCGCAAGGTAGAAGAACGATTTAAACTGCAGCAACAAAAGTAATCAATGATAAGTGGGGGCTAACCAGTGATTTCTATTGGTACACCAATGAGTGAGGGTGCGACACGGGTATTGTTGTGTGGCGCGGGAGAGTTAGGTAAAGAAGTTGCGATTGAACTGCAGCGTTTAGGTGTTGAGGTTATTGCGGTGGATCGATATGCCAACGCACCTGCTATGCAGGTTGCTCATCGCAGTCATGTGATATCAATGTTGGATGGAGATGCTCTGCGATGGGTGATTGATGTTGAGAAGCCACATTATATTGTCCCCGAAATTGAAGCGATAGCGACAGATACACTGGTTGAGCTTGAATCGGAAGGGTATACCGTTGTTCCTACTGCAAAAGCAGCCCAGCTAACCATGAATAGGGAAGGGATACGTCGACTTGCTGCTGAAGAGTTGGGTGTGTCGACATCTCCATATCAGTTTGCCGATACCAAAGAATCTTTCTTGTTGGCGGTCGCAGAAATTGGCATGCCTTGTGTCGTTAAGCCGATTATGAGTTCTTCCGGAAAAGGGCAGAGCACTATTCGTGGTCAGCAAGAGGTTGAAGCCGCCTGGGAATATGCCCAAGAGGGTGGTAGAGCGGGGGCTGGTCGGGTCATCGTGGAAGGTTTTGTTGATTTTGATTATGAGATAACCCTATTAACTGTGCGTCATGTTGATGGTACGTCATTTTGTGAGCCGATTGGGCATCGACAGCAAGACGGGGATTATCGCGAGTCTTGGCAGCCTCAAGCGATGAGCGTCCAAGCGAGAGCAGAAGCTCAGCGTGTAGCTCAACGTGTTACTGAAGCGTTGGGTGGGCGAGGTATTTTTGGCGTAGAGCTGTTCATTAAAGGTGATGAGGTTATCTTTAGTGAGGTGTCACCTCGACCACATGATACGGGGCTTGTGACTCTTGTGTCTCAAGATTTATCTGAATTTGCGTTACACGCAAGAGCGATATTAGGATTGCCCATTCCGTCCATTCGACAGTTTGGCCCTGCGGCATCCGCTGTGATTCTTGCAGAGGGGAACTCGAGTAGCATTACTTATCCATGTCTAGAGCAAGCACTTGCTCAACCGGATACCCAGCTTAGATTGTTTGGTAAGCCGGAGGTGAGCGGGGTAAGAAGAATGGGGGTGGTATTAGCGCTGGGTGATGATATTGATGAGGCGGTTAGCAAAGCGAAAGCCGCCGCAGCAGTTGTTACTCCAGAGTTATTGTAGGTCGTTGTTTAACGGTGTGTGGCCGCGCGATTAGAGGTCGTTGCTTTTCTGAAAAAGGATCTTCCGGTGAATAAATATCCATTACTGATGTGTTTCTTATTGAGTGTAGTTGGCTTGAATTGCCAAGCGCTTGCGAGTACTGAACGTACGGTTGAGATTATTCCGTTTGACCCTGAGGAGCAGCGAGATGATCTCGGTAAACTCCGTGTTGAGCGTAATCAGCTCTATGTTCGTTTTACCGGTGCTGGTGGAGTGTACATCGCAACCAAGGATCTTGCGCTATTGGGGGACCCCTATTTCACTAATTCAAGCCTCGGTACATTGGTTACCCTTAGGGACCTTAGGGCAGATGAAGCGCTTCTGGATAAGTGGTTGCCGAGTCTTGATCATGTGGCTGGGGTTATAGTGGGCCATGGTCACTATGATCATCTGGCAGATGTGCCCAGTGTAATGGCAAGGTTGCCTAGCTCGGTTAAATTAGTTGCCAGTAAAACCAGTAACCATTTACTGGCATCTGCGGTGAGTGCGGATCGCCGGATTGACGCTAATGGATATATGGCATCGGCATCGTTGCATGGTGAGTGGATTGCCCTTCACCCCCGCATACGAGTACTGCCCATTCAATCGGAGCACTCACCTCATATCGCAGATATAGTGTTCGCGAGTGACGTTGTAAATGAAGATTTAGCAGCGTTACCGGGGGATGTGGCAGATTGGCATAGCGGCACCACGCTATCGTATGTGATCGATATTTTGGATGAGGATAAGCGCGATGTGCTGTTTCGAATATTCTATCAATCGTCGGCGAGTAGCTTTCCGCTAGGTGTGCCTCCGCAGTGGGTGCTGGAGGATGGTGTGGGAATTGATTTGGCTGTTCTCTGTGCTGCGAACTATTCCAAGGTAAGTCAGTATCCAGAGGGGCTATTAACAAAAATCAAGCCTCGCAATGTGATGTTGATTCATTGGGAGAAATTTTGGGATGCTTACCTGCCGGGCCGTGGTGTCGAACTGCCTGGCGTGGATCTTGATGTATTGGGCTCCTTAGTGATGCAAAACCTACCCGAAAAATCCTCTTTATTTGTACCACAGCGTGGTGCATCTATTATCCTGGCTAAATGACCTAGCCATTACCGAAAGTCCGCGGGTCCCCTATTTGGTAGATATTTTCCGTTGTGTATTTTTAATACCATTTGCTTATCCACAATGGAAATACATGGGGTGAGTAATGGTTTTGAAAAACAGGGTAGTGGCGTTATTGGTGTTATGTGGAGGGCTGTCGGTCCTTAGTGGTTGTGAGTATATTGATGATATCCCTGTGGGTGCTCGATATATTGCAAAGAATATTTGTAGTGGCATTTTTGTCTCGGGTTACGATGAGACGCTGCTTGTTGATGATTATGTTACGTCGATCGTCCCTCCGTTAAAACCCATATGGAATATCTCCATTGATCGTGATGAGGGTGTCGTTACGGTCTCGGATAAGATTTTTAACAAAACATATGAAGCAGTCTCTGTGTATCGTGAGGGGCTTGGTTGTGTTAATCAACGAAATGAATCGATAGAAACGTTACGTGGACAGGGGGATATCCAGTTGCTCACTTACGAGCTGCCGACGGGTGTGTCATGGCCTTATGGTGATGGTGGAGTTGATGATTCATTGCAGCCCGAGGCATCGTTACGTGCGTTGTCTCGTGTTATCGATGAAGAGTTCATTAATCCTGTAGGCACGGTGAAGCATACAACCGGAGTCGTGGTGGTGAAAGGGGGGAGGTTGATTGCAGAGCAATATGCTGGTGGGATATCGGAGAATTCACCCGTGAAAGGTTTTTCTATGTCAAAGAGTGTGGTGAATGCGCTGGCAGGCATATTGTACGATCAAGGTGAGTTGGACTTGGATGCATCGCTGGAAATTGATGAATGGCAGGGTACTGAGAGTGAGGGCATTACTTTTCGCCACCTTGCTCAAATGAGTAGTGGTATTCGTTATCTAGAACGTGCAATTGGTGATGACAATGACCAAGGGCGCTTGTTGTATGGTGAGTTGATGCCATTTGATTTCATGTTGACTAAGCCTCAGGCGGAGGTTCCTGGTGAAGTGTATAACTATTCCAGTGGCGATAGCTTGCTGGCGGCTCATAGCCTTCAGCGTAAAGTTGGTGATGCAGAGTCAATGTATCGGTTTTATCAGCAGGCGCTATTTCATAACATTGACATAACCACCGCATTGATCGAGCACTCTGGTGACGGGTTTGCTATTGCTCCGGAATCGCTCATGTTGTCGCTGAGGGATTGGGCGCGCCTAGGGCTTCTTTATCAAAATAATGGGCGCTGGGGAGATAAGCAGGTGCTCTCGGAACAATGGATGGACTATAGCTTATCCGAAGGCGCGACCAATCCATCTTATGGCGCTTTCTTGTGGTTGAATACCGGACAATGGTTTTTTAACGATTTACCGGAAGATACCATTGCTTTTGTCGGTGCATTGGAGAGATATGTGGTAATCATCCCGTCACTGGAGTTAATTGTAGTGCGAGTGGGTTTTTCCCATGATAGGGATGAAGTCGATATTAATGCCTTTGTGAAAGATATATTGGTAGCGTTAGAGGGGGATGGCGCTTAGTTTTTGACCTTGCTTTCTGCCAGTAGATGGGAATTTTCTTATTATACGACGTTGGCTAGGGTAGATTCTAAAAATGTTATCTATAATAATGACCTATAACGGGGGGCTATCTGTAGCGAACAGTAGCAAAGCAAAAAAGCACATATTTTTATGAATGGAACAGGACATGCTCAAGCTGGAATTTAAAGACCGTCGTCAACCAGGCGTTTGGTTGGTTGAGTCGGTGTTTGCCATTGGATCGGGAGCACGAAATCATCTTGTCATAGATGAAAGCGCCATTGATGAAAACCATGCAGAGATTCGGTTGGTTGATGGCCAGCTATATCTGCATGACCTGGGTAGCTTCAAGGGCACCTTTGTGGGTGGGCAAAAGGTCACTGATAATTTTCAGTTACGTTCAGGTGATGTTATTTCTTTGGGTGGGGTGGAGCTAGAGATTAGTGACCCCAAAACACGCCCAGCGGCACCTACTGGTGCAGGCAAGGCCAAGTCAGATTGGTCGCTTATGGGGATTGGTGGTGCGATAAAAGGTCGAACTATCATGATTCACGGATCAATGACGTTTGGACGTTCATCTAAGTGTGACATTATTGTTGAAGGTGAATATATGTCGCGTCGACATGCTGAGCTTTCCTTGAAGGGTGGGGGGTTGAGGATCGTTGATTTAGGGTCTTCGAACGGTACTTGCGTTAACAACAAGAAAATTAGTGAGCACCAGTTAAAGCCCGGCGATAAGATTAGCTTTGATAAAACCGTGTTTTTGGTGGCGGGCCCAGTGGGTGGTAGTGCAGCCGACTTTCTTGATGACGAGGAAGAGGCAACAATGTTTAGAGCGGTAGCCCCAATGCCTAAGGCTCCGCCTCCACGGTCTGTGGAGCCTGCGCCTATGGCGTCCCAGAATATTGAGGAGCACGTTAGCGCGGCGTCAGGTACGTCAAGTGCTGGCCGTGGTGCGATGATTGTTGTTGGGGTCGTGGTGGTGGCTATTGTCGCCGCAGTCGCAGGGTTTATGGCTGTTGTGGGCGGCTAAAGCCCCGTTAGCGGTTGGTTATCGTCGCTCAATGCGAGCGATTTTAATGACGTTGTCTGTGATCCTCTTAGTTTCTATGTGGTAGTTGCTAAGTTTGATGCAAACATTGTTCTCGGGGATCGATTCTAGATGCTCGGTGATCACACCGCTTAGCGTTTTGGGGCCTTTGGTTGGCAGGTCCCAGTTGAGAGCCTTGTTGATTTCCCGGATTGTTGCTGCGCCATCAATGTAATAAGAGCCATCGCTTTGCGGTGTGATATCTCTATTTGCGGCAGCCATATCTGTGGTGAACTCGCCCACAATTTCTTCCAGTATGTCTTCGATTGTTGCTATTCCTTGTACATCACCGTATTCGTCGACTACAAAACCCAAACGTCGTTTAGCTTTTTGGAAATTTACGAGTTGAGTATGAAGCGGGGTGCCCTCAGGAACAAAATAGGGCTCAATTGCTTGCTGTAAAATGGCTGCTTTATTGAGATTCTCTTCGAGTAAGAGCCGAGAAACTTTACGTAAGTGAAGTATGCCAACGGGGTTGTTCAGATCAGTCTTAAATACAGGGAGCCGCGTATGTTGGGAGGCGACCAATAGCTTAATGATATCGACAATATCGTCATCGAGGTCTATTCCTAGCACCTCGTGTTTAGGCACCATGATGTCATTTACGGTCACTTCTTCTAGGTCAAGTACACCTAATAACATGCCTTTATGACGTCCGGGAATTAATTCTCCAGCCTCATTAACAACGGTCCGTAACTCTTCACGACTAAGGTGGTCCGTTGCCGTATGCTTCGCGTTAACACCTGCTAGCTTCAGAAGTCCGTTGCTAATAACATTAACAACCCATACGGCAGGATAGATGAGGGTGAGTAGTGGTTTTAATACGTATGATGCTGGAAATGCGATACGTTCAGGTTTTAACGCAGCGAGTGTCTTGGGGGTGACTTCAGCAAACACGAGAATGACCAGTGTAAGCAAGCCAGTGGCTAGTGCTATGCCGCTATCTCCCCAAAGTCGAATAGCAATGACAGTCGCAATCGATGAGGCCAAAATGTTGACAAAATTATTGCCAATGAGGATGACGCCGATCAATTTATCCGGTTGGGAAAGTAAGCGTTGCACTCGGAGTGCGTTCTTATCATTAGCTTTTGCCAAATGGCGCAAACGATAACGATTTAGCGACATCATGCTGGTTTCTGAGCTGGAAAAAAACGCAGAGCAGATAATAAGGGATGTTAATATTCCCCCTAAGAGGGAAAGAGGTATATCGTCCAAAAAAGTAAACCTTGAGTGACCAGTTAAGGGCTCGTTTTAAGGGGTTATGACGGTGGTGTCAAGTAAAAAATAGCCCACTGGAGAAAGGATGCAAGTTACCTAGGACGTTAGGATTCTTTCCATGACAAACTTACTGCCAAAAAAGCCCAGAAGAAGCAGAGAAAAGCCTGTCAGTGTCCATTTGACTGCGACCATTCCTCGCCATCCCCATTGATATTTGCCGACGATCAAGAGTGCAAATACGCTCCAGGAGGCAAGTGTAAAAATGGTCTTGTGGACAAGGTGTTGTGCAAAAATATCGTCGACATACATAAATCCGGTAAAAATTGCGGCAGTCAGCAATAGCAGACCGGTAGATATTAGATCGAAGAGTGAGTTTTCCATTGATTGAAGCGGTGGCATCAGGTGAAGAATATCGTGAATATGACGATGCTTAAGCTGGTAATTTTGAATCCATACAAATATAGCTTGGCACAGGGCTAGTGCGATAATGCTGTAAGCGATGATAGAAAACAGTATGTGAGCAGCCATACCTTTGCTCAAATCTGATATTGGGGGCGTGGTGTCGGTAAAAATCAAACTGAGGATGACAAGCAATGCTGCAAGAGGGTAGGCCGGTGCGAGTAGGGCCTCAACATCTCTGAATAGTGTGTTGCTGGTGCCGATAGCAATGACGGTCCAGGCGATAAGAGACATTGATGTAATGATGCCTAATTGTAACCCTGAGTGGGTGAATAGCGTGAGATATACGCTGATACCGTGAAGTATTACCCCTGAAAAGCCGGCTATTTTGGCAGCTCTGCTATTGAGTTCGCCGCTTCTTATTCCTGTCACGAGTATATAGGTCGCAATGGCGTAACAAATTGCTGCCAAAGCACCAATGCTGGTTGTTGCTAATGTCATTTGAAGCTCAAGTGGCTGCTGAAGCAGCGGGATTGATGTTAAAATACCCAAATTTCTATGGGGAATCGACTTTACGCTGGAAGGAATCTACCTAAACAGCTTGGTTTTATCTTGTTTTTCTAAGTGTCTCACAAGGCATTCAAAATTAGAACATGGAATCGCATATCGGTTGTGGTTATACTTGTCCGTCGATTAGATTATAGGTTGGAAAAACTGACCTGTAGAAAAATAGAGTGGTGTGCAGTCTTAATGAAAAGACTGGCGCTAAGTTCAGCGGAAATTGGATAAATCCTATGTTTGAGAATTTAACGGAACGCCTGTCTGGTTCGTTGCGAAATATCAGCGGTAAAGGGCGACTTACTGAAGAGAACATCAAAGACACGCTGCGCGAAGTGCGAATGGCTTTGCTTGAGGCTGATGTTGCTCTTCCTGTCGTTAAAGAATTTGTTGCTCAAATAAAGGAAAAGGCATTAGGTCAAGATGTCATGAAGAGCTTGGATCCAGGCCAAGCCTTTGTGAAAGTGGTTAATGATGAGCTCATCCATGTGATGGGGGATGCCAATGACGAGCTGAATTTGGCCGCACAGCCTCCGGCAGTGATTCTTATGGCAGGTTTGCAAGGTGCGGGTAAAACCACAACCGTTGCGAAACTGTCGAAGTGGTTGTCTGAGCGACAAAAGAAAAGTGTGATGGTTGCCAGTGCCGATGTATATCGTCCTGCGGCAATCAAGCAGTTGGAAACCTTAGCTGGCGAAGTGGGGGCTAGTTTTTTCCCGAGTTCGAGTGATCAAAAGCCTATTGATATCGCAACTGCGGCAATCAATGAGGCGAAGAAGCAGTTTAAGGATGTTGTTATCATCGATACCGCAGGCCGTCTTGCGATAGATGATGAGATGATGGGTGAGATCAAAGCGCTGCATAGTGCGATTAACCCAATTGAGACCTTGTTTGTCGTTGATGCAATGACAGGGCAAGATGCGGCAAATACTGCAAAGGCCTTTAATGAGGCGTTACCGCTCACGGGTGTGGTATTGACCAAGGCTGATGGCGATGCGCGCGGTGGTGCGGCGTTGTCGGTTAGGTCTATTACAGGCAAGCCAATTAAATTTATCGGTATTGGCGAAAAAACCGATGCCCTTGAGCCGTTCCATCCCGACCGTATAGCGTCGCGGATATTGGGTATGGGTGATGTCCTAACCCTGGTTGAAGAAGCTGAGCGAAAGCTCGACAAGAAAAAAGCAGACAAGCTTGCAAAGAAGCTGACTCGAGGTAAGGGCTTTGACCTCAATGACTTGTTGGATCAATTCCAGCAGATGCAGAATATGGGGGGCATGGCAGGTTTGATGGACAAGCTTCCTGGAATGGGTGGGATGGCTGAGGCGGCACAAAGCCAAGTCAATGATGGGGCCCTCAAACAAATGGAGGCGATTATTCACTCGATGACGCCTAAAGAGCGTTCATTCCCTGATGTGATTAATGGCTCCCGTAAAAAGCGTATTGCTTCCGGGTCGGGTACTCAAATTCAGGATGTGAATCGCTTGCTAAAACAGCATAAGCAAATGCAAAAAATGATGAAAAAGCTGACCAAAAAGGGCGGCATGAAGGGCATGATGCGTGGTATGAAGGGGATGATGGGCGGCGGTGGAATGCCTGGTGGTCCAGGTGGTATGCCACCATTTAAGATGTAATTGGTGTGCTAATCTAAATAAATCGCCAAAAGGCTTTAATTAACTTAAATTTTCTCGTACAATTCAGCGCCTTCTCAGGTGGACTCTGTAAATGATCTATTTGAGAAAGAGAGATTTCTAGAAGCAGGCCATCAAAATCGGTCAATAAATGACTAGTTTTGATGGCCTGCTTTGCGCTTCATGCATTGCTTGCATAAAGCGTGAACTTGTTGTTTAGCTTATTGATAGTTAAAAGGTTATTTTGATATGGTAACAATTCGTCTTGCACGTGGTGGCTCTAAGAAGCGCCCTTTCTATCATGTTGTTGTCGCTGACTCTCGTCGTGCCCGTGATGGCCGTTATATCGAGCGTTTAGGCTACTTCAACCCTGTTGCTCGTGGCAACGAAGATAGCTTGAAGTTAGAGCAAGAACGCATTCAACACTGGATTAACAAAGGCGCACAGCCTAGTGACCGTGTTAAATCGTTGATTAAGCAGGCAGCGAAAGCAGCAGCTTAATATAGTAAGGGGCGTGTCTGCGCTCCTGTAGGTGGTTAATGTGTCTGATTGGTTAGTGGTTGGGAAGTTTACCTCGGCTTACGGTATTAAAGGTTGGGTAAAGCTTCACTCTTTCACGGAGCCAATGGGCAATATAGCCAGTTACCAACCCTTGTATCTTAAAAAGCAAGGGCAATGGCAAGTGTTGGATATTGAAAAAATCCAGCAGCATGGCAAGGGCCTTATTGCGAAAGTGAAAGGCTGTGATAATCGAGATCAAACACCGGCTTATACCGGGTGTGAACTTGGAATGTTGAAGTCACAATTGCCAAACCTTGAGGGAGAAGACTATTACTGGTCTGATCTGGCGGGGTTAACAGTTAAAGATCAACAAGGGCAGAATTTTGGTGTTGTTGATCATCTTGTAGAAACTGGTGCAAATGATGTTTTAGTGGTGAAGGCCACAAAAGACAGCATTGATGATCAGGAGCGCTTAATCCCTTATCTATACGGTGATGTGGTATTAAGTGTGAGTCTTCAAGAGCAAGAAATTACCGTCGACTGGGATGCGGATTTTTAGCGGCTCTATATTAGGCTTCTTAACGTTTGCTATAACAGTTGGGTGACATATGAAATTCGGGATAGTAACCCTTTTCCCTGAAATGTTCTCTGCGGTGACCGATTACGGTGTAACGGGGAGGGCGGTAAAGTCTGGGCTAATGCAGCTTGATTGCATAAACCCTCGGGATTTTACTCAGGACGTTCATCGTACGGTAGATGATAGGCCTTATGGTGGTGGACCTGGCATGTTGATGATTCCAGGGCCGCTGATTGAGGCAATCAATAGCGCAAAGGCAACGTGCCTGGCGGCTTGTGATAAAGAGAGTGCTGTTAAGGTGGTGTATTTATCACCTCAAGGTAAGACTTTTGATCAGCAAGCTGCGAAGCGATTTGCCAATGAAGATGCGTTAGTCCTGGTGGCGGGGCGCTATGAAGGCATTGATGAGCGAGTAATACAATCGGTTGTCGATGAAGAGTGGTCAATAGGGGATTATGTCCTCAGCGGCGGTGAATTGCCGGCAATGACCATGATAGATGCCATAACAAGATTACTTCCTGGTGTTTTAGGGCACCAGGATTCGGCAGAAGAAGATTCTTTTACCGACGGGTTGTTGGATTGTCCGCACTACACGAGGCCAGAGCGGTTTCGCGATAGTGGCGTTCCAAAAGTATTGTTGAGTGGTAATCACCAAGCCATTAAAGAATGGCGACTTAAACAGTCACTTGGTCGAACGTGGGAACGACGTCCCGAATTGCTTGAGTCTAAAGACTTAGATAACAAGCAGCAGGCATTATTGGATGCCTACAAGAAAGAGGCACTGTTAAAGCGCTAGTATTTAGCAGTAAGAGAACAATTGCAGATTAGTGGTGGTAGTTACCATCAATTGATAAATATCAGGTGAGTCAGGAGCTAACCATGAGTGGTAGAAATAAGATCATCCAGCAGATTGAAGCTGAACAGTTAAAGCAAGATTTGCCTAAGTTCGCTCCGGGCGACACCGTAGTAATTCAGGTAAAAGTACAGGAAGGCACTCGCACCCGTCTTCAGGCATATGAAGGTGTTGTTATTGCACTGCGTAACCGCGGTGTTAACTCTGCCGTTACCGTTCGTAAAATCTCAAACGGTATTGGTGTTGAGCGTGTATTCCAGCTTCACAGTAAGTCTATCGAAAGTATTGAAGTTAAGCGTAAAGGCGATGTGCGTCGAGCTAAGCTCTATTACCTTCGTGGTCGAACTGGTAAGGCTGCTCGTATTAAAGAGAAGCTTGTTCGTAAAGCATAATCACTGGGTGCTCTGATGCGCCTGTCTGATTAAAAGAAAAGCGGCCCTGCTAAGCATGGCCGCTTTTTTTGTTTTTGGTGTTATGGCAATTTTCAAAAAGGTTGCATTTATGACAGATTCAGGAGATGTCCTTGGCATGGATTCTGCGCTTGTTGATGCGTATTTGGATGCCTGCTGGATGGAAAAAGGGCTGAGCCAAAATACTCTTGCTGCTTATCGTCGGGATTTGTTAAGTGTGTGCCGGTGGTTATTTGTGCGCCCTGAAAAAGTTGGATTGTTGGCGGGGACGCAGGCTCTGCTAGAGGAATACCTAGGAGAGAGGGAGGGGAAGTTTGATCGGCGCTCAACCGCGAGAACGATATCCGTGCTGCGAGGGTTTTACCTCTATCAAATACGTGTGGAGGCCATGACCGAAGACCCGATGGCCAATATCGATCTGCCCAAGTTAGGACGGTCTTTGCCCAAGGTGCTTACTGAAGCTGATGTGGAGGCGCTACTTGAGGCTCCAGATATTGATCTACCTATAGGTCTTCGAGATAGGGCAATGTTGGAATTGCTTTATGCGTGTGGGTTAAGGGTTACAGAGCTTGTCACTTTGGAAACTCATCAGATTAATCTGCGACAAGGCGTTGTTCGGCTAATTGGTAAAGGTAATAAGGAGCGCTTAGTTCCCATGGGTGAGGAAGCCTTAAGTTGGATCGAGCGGTATTACAAAGAAGCCAGGGCGGAGCTTATACCTAATGTTAACTCGCAAATACTGTTTCCTAGTCTGAGAGGGAGGGTGATGACTCGCCAGACTTTCTGGCATAGGATTAAGCGTTACGTGATCGAGGCTGGGGTAGCGTCGGCGGTCTCACCTCATACGCTACGGCATGCATTTGCGACGCATTTGTTGAATCACGGCGCAGATCTGCGGGTGGTGCAATTATTGTTGGGGCATAGTGATTTATCTACCACGCAAATATATACCTATGTGGCGCAACATCGATTAAAAGAAATACATGCTCAGCATCATCCTAGAGGTTAATTCTTCCAATAGGTAAATATAGCGCTGAATTTGTGGAACTGGGCTAGGCTTTGGTGTTCCAAGCTTGTTAGTATGACGCGTTATCTGTTTTTATATCTGGAGAAGATTGATGAGATTAGCTGTTTTTGTCCGAACATCGTTAATAGCACTTATTGCTGGGGTACTGAGTGGCCAAGCAATAGCGGGTGACGCTGAGGTAATCAAAGCTCAGTTCAAAAAGAGTTTGCCACAACTTAATGTGGTCGCGATTGAACCTACTGTGGCGCCAGGCATTTATGCTATCTTCTTAGGTTCCGGTGAAGAAATGATGGTCAGTGCTGATGGTAAGTTTATTTTTAGCGGTGACTTGCTGGCAGTACAGGAGCGAGGGGTGCTGAATATCAGTGAAGCGTCCCGTGGTAAGAAGCGTGTTAAGGCGCTATCTACGCTAAAAGATGAGCATCTAATAGTGTATAAAGCCGTAGGGGAAGAGAGGGGTGAGGTTATTGCGTTTACGGACACTAGTTGCGGTTACTGCCAGAAGTTTCATGCAGAAATACCCAAATTAAATCAGTTAGGCATCACCGTTAAGTATGCTGCATGGCCAAGGTATGGTTTACAATCAAAAGCAGGAAAGGTCTTAGCTGATGTCTGGTGTTCTCAAGATCGTGCAAAAGCGATGGATATGGCTAAGACTCGCCGAGATGTTGGAGAAACCGTCGCTGCTTGTGACCCTACGGCGATTATTACAGACCAAATTGATCTAGGGCGAAAAGTGGGTGTTAAAGGCACGCCGGCGTTATTTACGTTGGATGGACGGCAGGTGGGTGGTTACCGAAGCGCTGCAGATTTGGCGAAAGAGTTCGGTATCTAGTGACTACCTAAGCTGTAGTATTTTGCTTTTTCGAATATAGGAAGCCGCAAAGTCATGCTTTGCGGCTTTTTTGTGCCTCTATTTTGGGATTAAATCCCTATCAGATTAGTCTTTTATCGGGGCTAAACGTATAATATTGCACTTCTCGGCAGTAGACCTAGCCAGAGCCAATGCTTATCATCGTTGGCATAAGTATTGAAGTACGTAATAACTCTAAGAATGAGCAAACACTGAGGTGGTATTTTGAAACCAGTCAATGTAGGAATTGTGGGGCTGGGTACCGTAGGTAGCGGTACTTTTAATGTATTAACGCGTAATGCAGAAGATATTACGCGTCGAGCGGGGCGTGAGATCCAAGTGACTCATGTTGGGGCTCGAAGAGATAACCCAGCAGCCGATACATCTGCGATAAAAGTATCTCGAGACGTTGCAGACGTTATCGCGGATGCTGATGTGGATGTTGTGGTTGAATTGATTGGCGGAACTACCTTGGCGAAAGAGCTTGTGTTGGGCGCGATCGCCAACGGCAAGCATGTTGTCACAGCAAATAAGGCATTGATTGCTGTGCATGGGGACGAAATATTCACCGCTGCGCAGAAGAAAGGGGTTAACGTAGCCTTTGAAGCCGCCGTTGCGGGTGGTATTCCTATAATTAAGGCTATTCGTGAAGGATTGTCTGCCAACAGAATTGAATGGGTTGCTGGTATCATCAATGGCACTGGCAACTTTATCCTTACAGAGATGAAGGATAAGGGGCGAGATTTTAATGACGTACTGGCCGAAGCTCAGGCCTTGGGTTATGCAGAAGCAGATCCGACGTTTGATGTTGAAGGTATTGATGCGGCACATAAACTCACCATCTTGGCATCCATCGCTTTTGGTATTCCGCTACAATTTGATAAGGCGTACACCGAAGGTATCAGTAAAGTGACGCCAGAAGATGTGCGTTACGCTGAAGAGTTAGGCTACCGTATTAAGCACCTCGGTATTACCCGGCAGACTGATGCTGGAGTTGAATTGCGAGTACATCCGACACTCGTTCATGAGAGCCGCTTGATTGCCAATGTTAATGGTGTAATGAATGCGGTGATGGCGATGTCTGATGCTGTTGGGCCAACCCTTTATTACGGTCCTGGCGCCGGCGCTGAACCTACCGCGTCATCGGTTGTGGCTGATATCGTGGATGTGGCTAGAGCGTTAACTACGGACCCTGATAACCGAGTGCCTCATTTGGCATTTTGTGCTGACCAACTATCCGATACACCTATCTTACCGATCGACCAAATTGAGACTGCCTACTACCTTCGGCTTACCGCGAAGGACACACCAGGGGTAATGGCAAAAATAGCAACAATATTGAGTGAATCTGAAATCAATATTGAATCTCTACTGCAAAAAGAAGCAGAAGTTGATGATGGCGAAGTGCCTATCATCATGATTACGCGTCAGGTGAAAGAATATCAAATGAATGCAGCTCTTAAGAAGCTTGAGTCGCAGGATGATGTTGTTGGGACGGTGACACGTATTCGCTTGGAACAACTTGACGGATAAGGGTATTAGCCCTTTTCGTTATACGACTTTTACAAATAGTGTTTGATGCCGATCTTATCGGCGATTTTTTTGGAAAATTATTATGTCTAACAGCTCTCGTTATACTGGCCTTATCGATAAGTACCGTGACCACCTTCCTGTTCACGATGACACCCGTATTATTAGTCTTGGTGAAGGTAATACACCACTTATTCGTTTAAGCAACGTACCTCGCATGATTGGCAAAGATGTCGATATTTATGTGAAGTATGAAGGGCTGAACCCAACGGGCTCTTTTAAAGACCGTGGTATGACAATGGCCGTGACCAAAGCGGTTGAAGAAGGCAGCAAGGCAATTATTTGTGCCTCTACCGGGAATACGTCAGCAGCAGCAGCGGCATACGCAGCACGTGCGGGTATTACCGCATTTGTTTTGATTCCCGAGGGCAAAATTGCCATGGGTAAACTTGCGCAAACGATGATGTATGGCGCGGTTATTCTACAGATCCGTGGAAACTTCGACGAAGGCATGCAGCTGGTAAAAGAAGTGGCGGCAGAGGCACCGGTAACCATTGTCAACTCGATAAACCCTTATCGTTTACAGGGTCAGAAGACGGCAGCATTTGAAATTGTTGAAGAGTTAGGCGCGGCGCCTGATTATCACTGCCTACCAGTGGGTAATGCTGGAAATATTACAGCACACTGGATGGGCTATTCTGAATCTCATAAAGACGGCGTATCAAATAATCTACCTAAAATGGTCGGTTATCAAGCGGCGGGAGCTGCACCCTTTATGCGCGGTAAGATGGTTGATGATCCTGAAACGATTGCTACTGCAATTCGTATCGGGCATCCACAGTCGTGGGATAAGGCATGGAACGTACAGAAAGAGTCAGGCGGTTGGTTTGATGAGTTGCAAGATTCGGAGATTCTTGAAGCGCAAAAATTGCTTGCTCAATCTGAAGGTGTTTTCTGTGAACCTGCGTCAGCGGCCTCTCTTGGTGGCGCAATTCGTGATGTGAAGAGTGGCAAGATACCTGAGGGCAGCAAAATAGTATGTACGCTTACGGGCAATGGTCTAAAAGACCCTGATACTGCAATTTCTCAATGTAGTAATGCTTCTATGAGCACTATTGATGCCACACTAGATGAAGTGAAAAAGTCGATTTTAGATAATTTATCTTAATTCGATAAAAAGCCCGGCCTGTGCTAATACGATGTTGTTTGCGCAGGCCGGGCTTTTTTGTGCGTTGCGTAGCTGTATCTAGCAGTGCTCCCTCCCACTCTTTTGGTCCAATAATACTTACCAATGAAAAAAGTTACCCGCCGTACTAGTCCTATAGATAATCAATTCTCCCCAGCCATACACCCAGCCATACAGCGAATTTACAGCGCTCGTGGAGTGTTGAGCGATAGCGATGCTGAGTTGGGTTTGGCTCGTCTTTTTCCCGCAAGTGCGTTGGCAGGCCTGGAGGCCGCGCTGGATCTTTTAGTGGTAGCTCTAGAGCAGCGCCAACGTATTTTGGTGGTGGGTGATTTTGATGCTGATGGTGCTACCAGTAGCGCGCTATCGGTTTTAGCATTGAAAGCGATGGGAGTTGCCCATGTTGAATATTTGGTGCCAAACCGTTTTGAATATGGGTATGGGTTAACGCCGGAAATTGTTGAGGTAGCATTGTCTCGGTCACCTGATTTATTGGTGACGGTTGATAATGGCATTTCCAGTATTGATGGGGTCGCGTTTGCTAAAAAAAATGGATTGAAGGTGTTGGTGACTGATCATCATCTCCCCGGCAGAGAGTTGCCGATCGCAGATGCGATCGTTAATCCCAACCAACCTGGTTGTGATTTCCCTAGCAAAAACCTGGCGGGGGTTGGTGTTATTTTCTATGTGATGACTGCTCTACGTACTCGATTGAGTGAGCTTGGTTGGTTTGAGGCTCAGGGTATTGTGCAACCTAATATGGCCGACTTTCTTGATATTGTTGCTTTGGGCACGGTAGCGGATGTTGTTCCACTGGATCAAAATAATCGAATTCTAGTTCACAATGGGTTGCGCCGTATGCGAGCAGGGCGTTGTCGGCCGGGGATTAAATCATTGGCAGAAGTAGCAAAGCGAAACCTGTCTAATGTAGTGGCGTCTGATATGGGGTTTGCGTTAGGGCCAAGGCTTAATGCCGCAGGACGATTGGATGATATGTCCCATGGAATTGAGTGTTTATTGGAGGATAACCCTGGTATCTCTCGTGAAATGGCCGTGGAGCTCGATGAGCTCAACGCAGAGAGGAGATCGATTGAAGGGGGAATGCAGCAAGAGGCGCTGTATGTGCTTAAGCAACTGCACTTGGATCGTGAAAGCATGCCCTATGGATTGTGTTTACACCAAAAAGATTGGCATCAGGGTGTTATTGGTATTTTGGCTTCAAGGATAAAAGATAAATATAATCGCCCAGTCATCGTGTTTGCTTCAGCGGGTAATGGAGAGCTTAAGGGTTCAGCTCGATCCATTGCCGGCTTCCATATTAGGGACGCGCTGGATGCGGTTGCCTCACGGTTGCCTCATGTTATTCATAAGTTCGGTGGCCATGCGATGGCTGCGGGTTTAAGCATAGCAGAAGAGCATTATGGTGAGTTTCAACAGGCATTTGATGAGGAGGCCCGCCGAGTTCTCAACGAGGAGAATCTCCGTGGGGAGATCTTAAGTGATGGTCCGCTGGTGTCTGAAGAGCTCGACTTGCCTTTTGCCCAGATACTCAGGGACGCAGGGCCTTGGGGGCAGGGGTTTCCTGAGCCAATCTTCGATAATGAACTTGAGTTGTTGGATCAGAGAATTGTGGGCGAAAAACACCTAAAGTTAGTGTTTGGGATTCCTGGTACTAATCGTGTTATTGACGGTATTGCCTTTAACATTGATCTGGCCGCTTGGCCTAATCGAGACGCCAAAAAAGTATGGTTAGCCTATCGATTGGATATTAATGAGTTTAGAGGTGTTCAGAGCCCACAGTTGATGGTGGAGGAAATTAGGCCACTGTGATTGTGGTGACAACATGGCTGTCCAAAGGCTCGATAATGGTGCTGTGATTAATTCACACAAAAAACAATTGTGATTATGGCCAGTCATTTCTATGATCTATAGCATAACAATGATTATTAGAAGTGCCCGCCATAGGATCGAATTACCATGTCGTTTAGCCAAGAAGACCGCAATTTGTTTATTAGTAGTACCTCTCTAGGTGATGACGTGCTTGGGGTTGAGCAATTTCAGGGGACTGAGCAAATCTCAGCGCCGTTTTGCTTCTCCGCGCAACTCCTGTCAAATGATGACAATATTACGCCAAAATCCCTTGTAGGCACCGATGTAACCGTAAGCCTTGTGCTACAGGATGGAAGTTCTCGCTATTTTAATGGTTATATCTCGAAATTATCGGGGGGCGTAAAGGTTACTCGTGATGCGAGAGCGTATTCTGCCGAGATAGTGCCATGGTTCTGGTTCTTAACAAAACGAGCCGGATGTCGGATTTTTCAAACCCAGTCTGTGGTGGATATTATTCAGGCGATATTTGATGAATGCCCGATTAAGTCTTATCGCATGGGGTCCATGCTACTTACTCATCCCGTGCGAGACTACTGCGTTCAATATAGAGAGTCGGATTTCGATTTTGTCAGCCGTTTGATGGAAGAGGAGGGGATTTATTATTATTTCGAGCATGAGGATGGTAAGCATACCATGGTGCTCTCTGATGATATTTCAGCCTATAGCCCCTGTAAAGAGAGCCAGATCAAGTATAACCCTGGCACCTCTGCTGATCCTTGTATCAAGAAATGGGATCACCAATTTCAGTACGCCAGCGGTCAGTTTTCTCAACGTGATTATAATTTTACGTTACCTACAAACAACCTTGAAACAGACTCCAAGACCATTGTCGATTTACCCCATATTAAGAGCTTTGAGGTTTACGATTACCCAGGTGAATATGACACGAAAGGGGACGGAGGGATAATAAGTAAAGTTCGCATGGAAGAGCTGGAAGTACCCTATGAGCAAGCCTTTGCGGAAACAGAGGTAGCTTCACTCGTGGTGGCGGGTACATTTAAGATTACAGAGCATAATGTTGATGATGAGAACAAACCCGAATGGGTGGTCACGGAAATAACACACTTTGCGACCGAGCCGTCTTACCGGGGTGAAGATAGTAGCCTTGGAAGTATCCGTCGATTCGATAATCCTTTCTCCCGCCCTAATGATGATATCAATCAAAACGACGAAGAGCAGGGCACAATTTTTAATTATTCTAATCGCATTGCCTGTATTCCATCGACAGTGGTGTATCGCCCATCAAGAATTACCGCCAAGCCGATGATTCATGGCAGTCAGACTGCGGTAGTTGTAGGGCCGTCCGGTGATGAAATTTATACCGATGAATATGGCAGAATCAAGGTGCAGTTTCATTGGGATCGAGAGGGTAAGAAGAACGAAACGTCATCATGCTGGGTCAGAGTGGCAACAACGTGGGCAGGCAAAAAATGGGGGACTATTCATATACCACGGATAGGCCAAGAGGTTATCGTGTCTTTTCTCGAAGGTGATCCTGATAGGCCGCTGGTTATTGGCAGTGTTTATAATAGCGACCTGATGCCTCCTTATGATCTTCCTGCAAACAAAACCCAGAGTGGCACTAAAACCCGTTCCTCGAAAGGCGGAGATACTGCAACGTTCAATGAACTTCGGTTTGAAGATCTTAAAGGCTCGGAAGAAATCTATTTACATGCAGAAAAAGACTTTAACACTCAGGTAGAAAACGACCAGTATACCGAGGTAGAGCATGATCAAGGTATTCATGTTATCAACAATAGAACGAAGGTCGTGGACAAAGACCAAGCGGAAACGGTACATGGGAACAAGCAGATAGATGTTGATGGAAACCATCAGGAAAAAGTGCTGAAAAACCAAGATATCACCATTGGGGCGAACCGAGGGATGATGGTTGAGGGTAATCTGGATGAGACGGTCAAAAAGAATAGCATGGTGGACGTGACTGGGAACTTTACTACCTTAGTTCACAAGAGTTGCGAGTTGACCGTAGATAAAGATCTAACCGAAAAGGTAGGAGGCAAAAATGCACTATCTGTTACCAAAGAATATTCAGCGAAAGCGAAAAAAATACAGTTAACCGCAGATGACGAGATTACGTTGAAGACAGGTAGCGCTTCCATCATTTTGAAGAAAAATGGTGATATCACTATTAAGGGTAAAAATATCACGCTTAATGGCAGCGGTAACGTTGTTATTAAGGGTAGCAAGATAGCGGAGAACTAAGCATGAAATCAGTAACAAATAATGCGGTCGTACCGCTAATCGATAAGCTGAGCACCACGATAGCGACGTTAACCACTATTGATGAATACGGGCGGCCTTGGGTTGATTTTCAGGGGTTGGTTGACGGGCCTATATTAGCATTGTCCACCCTGAAATTGTCGCCGACCGAAGCCGGTAGTGAGCCTCAAGTATTATTGAACTTTGTGGATAATGATATTCAACAGCCGGTGATTGTTGGGGTTATATCTCAGACAATCATTAATAACAAAGCTGTGAGCGTGACAGAGGAAGAGTTGGAGCAGGCTGAGGTGAATGGTAAGAAGCTGTGTTTTGATGCAAAAGATGCTATTGAGTTTACATGTGGAAAAAGCAGCATTACGCTCAATAAAAATGGACGGATTTCTTTGCGTGGTGTGGAAATTTCCTCTCGTGCAGAGCGAAACAATAAGATTAAGGGCGGTAATGTTCGCCTTAATTGATGGGCGGCATATTGAAGAGGCATAGATCATGGGTGTAACAGTTGGTGTTAATATGATGTCTGTTATTCATAAAGATAGCGGAGGTGTGACTATCGCGTTCCCTGATGTGTGTAATACACCATCGCCAGCGGGGCCAGTACCGATACCGTATCCTAATATTGCTATGTCCTCTGATACCGCCGATGGCGCACAGAAAGTTACTGCCGACGGCAACCCTATTTGTTTAAAAACGTCGACATTCTCTACTAGCACGGGTGATGAAGCGGGGTCTAATAATGGCCTGGCTTCTGGTAAAACTAAAGGTGTCGCTGAATTTATGATGGCATCATTTAATGTGAAGGTGGAAGGAGCGGCTGTGCCCAAAGCCTTTGATATTATGTTGCATAATGATAAGAATACGCCGCCCTTTCCTGTGCTTCAGGGGCCGATTATCGCTATGCCGTCAACCGATGAAGTAACCTGTGTCTGCTGCAGTAAGGCAATGTAAGATGTCGAATCAAGCTGCTATAGTTGGAATGGGTCTTGTGAGTGCGATTGGCCATGATGTTGAGACCGCATGCGCGTCTTATCGGGCCGGCATATCTCGCACGTCGTCTATTGGTGTCACGACACTAGACCCTGAGACGTTGGAAGATGTAGAGGCTTATGGGTATCAAGTGTGTACTCTGAGTCGTGGATTTGTGGGAGCGGGTTTATACACCCGTTTGGGTATTGCTGCGCTAAATGACTTGTCACACAATGCTAACGTTGACCTTCACCACCCGGATTTTTGGCGGGCTACGAAACTCCTTATTTGTGTTTCACCTACCCGTGAGTGCGCTGACTTCACACCTGATGTTAATGTCGAGATAATCAGAAATAATATTTGTCATTATTTTTCTTCTGCTATTCCTGTCGAGAATGTTGAGTTTTGCTATGAGTCTAACGCTGGTGTAGCGAAGCAGTTTCAATTAGCCATGGCTCTTATGGAAGGAGGTGGCTCGATCAATCGTGCTGTAATTCTAGGGGTTGATAGTCTCGTGGGTAGCGATGATATTCGTTTTTTCCAGGCGGCTAATCGTTTGCATACGGATGATGTTGCTAACGGGTTAATTCCTGGTGAGGCTGCCGCAGCGATAATGATTGATCATGGTGTTGGAATGCCGATTCCTTTGGCTGCTAAGGCTTATGTTGGCAATATACATTGTGATAAGGAAAGTGAGCCGCGTTTTGGTGAAGAGGACAATCATCAGCAGGTTACTGGGAGAAAACTCATTACGGTGTTACGACAGTCACTCGCTGCTAGCGTTAATGCCAGCACCTGTTACGTAGACCTCAATGGTGAAGAAGCCCGTGCGCAGGACTTTGGCAATGCTATTCCAGCGATCGGTAAGCCAGAGAAGCCATTTCCGAGCAATATACAAATGCCCGCAGAGTATTTTGGTGATACAGGTGCTGCTAGTGCGGCGATAGCGGTATGTTTGGCCGTCCGGTCATTTGAAAGAAACTACCATGTTGGCGGAGATGTAGTGATTTGTAGTTCATCGGATACTGGTGAGACGGCATCTATGATAGTTAGGCCCGTAACCAATGAAGGGGGAGCATAATGTCAGATCATCAGGCTTGGGAATATGATAAAGATTATCACTCGGGTGATTCTTACGGATGTATATGGCGTCATGATGGTGATGGCTATAAATTTACGGACAAGATTTGTGATCACAAAAATAATGCTTTTAAAGCCTCGAAAGCACGTAAGGATATGTTCAAAGATGTTGATCATGAAGGGCGGTCAAAGGATCTAGGGTATGTTGATGCAACAGGTGCTCTGTCGAACAAAGGAACTCTGGCCATTGAGACCTACGGGTCGAGCAAAGACAAAGATGAAAAATGGGTAAAGACATTTTTTAATCGTTATAAAACATCAATGTACTGGTTGTCGATCGACAAAGATGCCTGGACGATTGATCATCAAATCAAAGATGTTGATATTTCTCATGCAGATAGTTCCAAAACGTTTCTACCGAGACCGCAGGGTGGTCCAGGCGCATGGTTTCCTTATCATCACAACGCACACCACATTATACCCCAGGGAGCATTCAAGAATTTCGTTATCTTAGCCGATGGTGAAACGTCCCCTGCACAGAGGATGAAGGTGGTTTTAGCTTCTAAGTGGAATATTAATGATGAAGTGAATATGGTGATATTACCCCAAGAGTTACAAGTGGCAGAAATCGCAAAACTTCCGGCCCATTGTCCTTATTTTACCCGTAGCCATGCCGATTATTCAAACTCATTGGAAAAAGAGCTAGAGAACGTAAGAGGTCAGGTGGATAAAGCGATAAAAACGGATTCCTGTGAAGATATAGATGAAATTAGTTTAGAATTGGAAGAAGTGTCCAAACTGATGCTTGATAAAATAAAGTTGATGGATCCCGGCAAGCAAGTCGGAAAATAAAAAATATTGGATCGTAAACGGAACTGGAATAGGTATGAGTACTAAGCATAGTTTTTTGTCTCTTGAATTGAACCCCGATGAACGATTTTCTACCATTAAAAAAGTACCCGGTGTTCCATATTCCTATATGCTGAGGGAAGGGAATGTATTGGCAGAGCATGATTTCCCTGAAGGGTTAGAATTTCCTATAGCTGAAGAGTCTGGCAATCTTACCGGGGATTCAGTTGACAATATATTTTCTTGTTTTCTAGTATCCGAACCGCTTAAAGCATTTCTTAGTGATATTCCTGAATTGGACGGTGTTATTCAATATTTACCATTTGGTATTGTGAATAAGAAAGGTAAGCGAATACCTGGCGATTATTACGTAGCCAATGTAACCGTATCGATTGATTGTTTTGATACGCAGAACGCCGATTATAAACCTCACCCGAAAACCGGTAAGGTGTGGAGAATAAAAACCATAGAAGTCGAGCACGATAAAATACCCGAAAACGTCAAGATTTTTCGGTTGGGTGAAGATAAGGCCCGTATCCTATTGCGCTCAGACCTTGTGGATGCGATTAATAGCCAGGGATTTACGGGGCTTTCAGTTTTTGCTACGGGGGCGACGTTGCCATAACGTTGTGGTAATAATACGGTCGCAGTACAGTCACTAGAGCTAAGGGGAAATATGAGTCAATTTGACCTGGAAATCGTGGTCTCCAATTTGGAACATTATACGACGACCAATGAAGAGGCATTTCACGGTGGGGCGCTGTCCGATGCAAAGGTTATACTATTAACCTGTGAAGCCTATGCGAACCTAGCCAGTGCTCTGTTGCTGCTAAATCATGACGTCGCGAGTTTTCAGCGTCAACTTAACTTGGGCGCTCAGTTGTATCTTATTGCTTTACAGTCAAAAGAGCAGCGGCAATTGGATCCATATTATATGTGCCGTACCATGGGCAAGCCTTTGTTTAGTGCGATCGCCGCCAAAAACACCTCTTTGGCGCAGCGTATCTGTCAAAATATGCCGGATAAATTCCAGGCCGACTTTGATTACGAAGATGATTTTCTCTATTTCGGTTTGATTGAGTTACTGATCGCACAGCAACGAGATGAGGATAATATAGAGGCGGCGTTAAAAAAATTTTTTACGGCTTCAGAGCAAGGGGCGTCACTTCGCTACCAAGTGATGGAGTCTATTTGTGAGAAGAACCAAGTGCAATTTGATGAAGCCTTTGTTGATCTAATCGATGAGCGAGAGCTGAGCTTTCAAGAAAATGACCTCAAGCCGGACTTTGCTTTAACGGGGAGGCATATCTTTGTTGAAGGCGTGGCGCTCGCACATCTGGCCAAAATTAACGGCATGTTGCTTCAACCCCAATATAATACGCTCCCTGATATTTGTCTTTAGAAAGGTAAGAAGCTCCACATGGCTATCACTGAACAACAGTTTCTAATTGAACTCTATGCTGAACACTTGGAAGAAGCATCGTTCTTATGGGAGCAACGTAACGCCGCGCAACAAGACTCTGCGTTAACCTGGATGAGCGTGGCGAATTATGAGGGAAGGCTGGACGCCCATTTGGATGCGTTGGTTATCGGCCGTGAATTGGCTTTCGGGGTGTGTCAGGAGAGAGAAATTGAAGCTGATGCGGGTGAACTTTATGCGATTGTCAGTGTGTACTGTCGAGCGAATAATTTGCAGGCCTTATTTACGTCGTTGGAGCAGCTAGATTATGAAGACGCGGAGAAGGTTGCTGCTTTGCTGGGGGCATTAATTGATCATGCCCCGTTACAGTGGCAAGAAACATTGTCGAAAGTAAAGCTTGAATCGAAGACAATGGCGATCCCAATCATTGTTCCTTTTCTTTGTTATTCTAAGCAGAGTCTATCGGAACAGCATGTCGGGTTGGTCGCCGAGATGCTAAGTAACAATACCCAAATACTCCATTATCTCAAGAGTATGGATATGATGGGGTTGTACGATTCTGTGACGCCTCTGTTATTTGATGAAGATAAGAGTACTCGCGAGCTGGCTTTGGTGTTCCTACTCTTTCAGGGTCAACCTCAAATAGTGAACTATACACTCAACCATCTTAATAGAGACCTTCTACCTTTGCCCGCGCTAACCTTGGCTGCCGACCCGTCGATGTTGGCACTGTTATCAAATACGCAATTTGAAAGCAATGTAGAGGGTGCTATTAAGGCAATGAGCTATATGGGGACTAGAGAATGTATTCCCATATTGCTACGGTTTTTGGGTGGTGATCATTCTGCTGTAGCGGCGCAGGCTTTATTTGTTGTTACCGGAGCCCCTTTGTTTGAAGAGATTTTTGAAGCTGAGGAAATGACAGAGGACGATGTCTTTCCAGAAGAACTGGCCGCGTTTAGGGAGGGGAAGCTACCTACTCGGGTGGACGGCAAGGCCTTTGGTTGTAATGTAAGTGCGTTAACTGAAGACCGTGAACATTGGATGCTGTGGTTAAAGCAACATGAGGTGAATTTCCAAGCACAGAAGCGGTATCGATTTGGTGGGCCGATTACACCGTTGTCCCTATGTCAGATACTTGAGTCTTCATATTCGGACTATGAGGTTCGACAGCATACGTATCAAGAGCTCGTGGTTCGCTATCAATGCACTTTGCCATTTAGCGTTAATGACTGGGTTCATAAACAGTATAGAGATCTTGCGGAGATAAAGCGCTGGGCACAATCCGTTAATGATCACTACGCGCCGGGTGATTGGTTCCTATTTGGTGAGGTTGTTTAATGTCACATCCAGTGATTAAAAATGAGACGCCTTTCTTTCATCAGGCACTATTTGTCAACGATGAAGATATGCGCCCCCTGGTGGTTAATGTCGTAAAGGCGACATTTCGTATTCAACCAGAGGCAGTTGGCCCACTTATTCCTTTGACAGAGCAGCCGCCGCTTAATTTGGAAGGCGAGTACTTTCAAGATCCAGGCATCAGTAGCTGTTTGTACGAACCTGAATGTAGCCCGCGTAAATTGGCGACAGATGTTGTGCTTATTGCTGATGCAGTGGCACCTAGAGCGGGCCTGACGCAGTTTGATGTTAGTGTTCAGGTGGGACATCTATCGAAGAGCGCTAGAATATTTGGCGATCGAGTGTGGGTCTGTGATGGGAAAAGATGCTCCATATCGTCGCCGAGTGTTATTGAGCGTATTCCTTTGGTTTATGAGAATGCGTTTGGTGGAGAGGATAGTCATTACGAAACGGAATATGGTCAAGCTTTTGATTCTCGTAACCCGGTGGGTAAGGGGTTTCATCATAAAGACTCTCCCTCTGTCTCGGGTTCTGTTTTGCCCAACATTGAAGATCCCGCTAGTCTAATTGAGGGATATTTTTCGGTGCCTCCTGTCACTGGCTTCGGTTTTATTAGCCCGAATTGGCAGTCTAGAATCGATTTAGCCGGCACCTATGATGAGGAGTGGGATGAGAATAGAAAACCCCTGCTGCCTAACGACTTTAACGTTCAGTTTTATAATGCAGCTTCGCCTGGGTTAATATCGTCACCTTACCTGGTTGGTGGTGAGCGGGTTGTTATTAACAATGCTTCGGATATACCTCAGCTATCGTTTCAATTACCTATATTACCTAGGCCTTTGATTCATACCGTACTAAACAACGGGAAAGAATCTTATGTAGAGGCCGTTCTAGATACCGTGATCATCAATACAAAGACGATGTTACTTAATGTTATTTATCGAGGCCGCGAAACATTATCCCGCGGGCCTTTGGATGTTTCTGACATCAAAGTATCCATGGAAGGAATGGGCGTGAGCAGCCACCTGCATTCTGTCGCGTCCTGATAGGACTAATAATTAAGAGCATTTGGCCTATCGTGTACAGTACGCTAAATATGTAACAATTGTTCTCAATGACACAATAAAGTCCATAACGGTACTAGCCAAACATAAGAGTATATGGATAAGATAAAGACAACGGTACGCTAATGTTGTCACTTTGTTTTAGTGCACCAACGCTGGAACAGGTTCCACCTGTGAGAAGAGAGAAGGGTGGGAGTGGCCAAAAGCTGCTGTTCTTAATTTAGAGATATCCTCTTTATTTATTGAGCGATTTTACTTACCGGTGATTACACCAGTAACGTGTTATGTTGTGCGTATCCCGTTATACATATTGCGTTCAGTCATTGGGAGGATCTCGTCACGCGATGTTGGGTTGTGAAAAGTGAAAGCTACAGATACCTCAAATCCGAATTTTTATCACCGTGTTGTTGATTGTCAGTGGGCATGTCCAGCCCATACTCCTGTTCCTGAATATATTCGACTCATTGCTCAAAAACGTTATACCGAAGCCTATATGGTAAATTGGCAGTCTAACGTTTTCCCCGGCATATTAGGCCGTACCTGTGATCGCCCGTGTGAACCTGCTTGTCGTCGAGGGCGAGTGGACGAAGAGCCCGTAGCAATTTGCCGGCTCAAGCGTGTTGCTGCCGATAATAAAGGGGACCTGCGTTCATTCTTACCCAACCCTTCGCCAAGCAATGGCAAACGTATTGTTTGTATTGGCGCTGGGCCTGCTTCTTTAACTGTGGCTCGGGATTTGTCATTACTGGGTTATGAGGTGGTGATTTATGATGCCGGTACGAAAGGCGGCGGAATGATGCTGAGCCAGATACCGTCATTTCGATTGCCTGAGTCAGTATTGGATGAAGAGGTCAATACGATTATTAATCAAGGGGTCACGACGCATTTCGACACAGAGGTTTCCTCGATGTCGGCAATTTTGGATCAGGGGTTTGATGCGGTTTTTGTAGGCACTGGCGCCCCTAGAGGTCGTAACTTAGATATCCCGGGACGGAATGAAGCCAGCGAAAATATTAATGTTGGTATTGATTGGCTTGCGAGCGTGTCGTTTGAGCATGTCAGTTCAATTGGTAAAAAAGTGATTGTGTTGGGCGGGGGGAATACCGCAATGGACTGTTGCCGTACCGCGCGGCGGCTTGGAGGAGATCAGGTTCACGTAGTCGTGCGTAGCGGCTTTGATGAAATGAAGGCATCGCCATGGGAAAAGGACGATGCGTTAATGGAAGATATTCCGATTCTAAATTTTCATGTTCCCAAAGAGTTTGTGGTAAATGAAGGCAAGCTTGTGGGTATGCGGTTTGAACAAGTAAAAGCGGAGTACGATAAAAAAGGACGACGAAAACTGATTCCATCAGGCGAACCTGATGCTTATATCGAATGTGATGATGTATTAATTGCTATCGGGCAGGAGAATACCTTCCCTTGGATCGAACGTGATATTGGCGTTGAGTTTAATCAATGGGATATGCCGATCGTTGATGAGGTAACATTCCAGGCCACTGAAAAGAGTATCTTCTTCGGTGGGGATGCAGCGTTTGGTCCTAAGAATATTATCAGCGCTGTTGCTGATGGCCATCAGGCAGCAATTTCTATCGACTTGTATTGCCAAGGTCAACCGCTGTTATCTAGGCCTGCACCAGAAACCAATTTGGTGAGTCAAAAAATGGGTGTCCATGAGTGGTCCTATTCGAATGGCGTGTCCCATGATGTTCGTTATGCAGTCCCTCATGCTGATAAAGCGAAGACCTTGTCAAATTTGCATTTAGAAGTTGAGCTAGGATTTGATGAGGCGCTAGGATTAGATGAGGCCCAACGGTGCTTGAACTGTGATGTTCAAACGGTATTTTCTGAATCGGCTTGTATTGAATGTGATTCTTGTGAGGATATCTGTCCTACGAGTTGTATTAATTTCGTGGAAAATGCTGATGAGGACCCTCTACGTAAAAGCCTTAAAGTGTCTGCTGACAATGTTGAGCAACCACTGTTAGTGTCGGACTCGCTACGTACAGGAAGGGTTATGGTAAAAGATGAAGACGTATGTTTGCATTGTGGTTTGTGTGCTGAACGATGCCCAACAAATGCATGGGATATGCAATCATTTCTTTATCTGGAAGCACAGGTGGGAACAACATGCGCGTAGTACAAGAAGTTAACTCTAATTCAAAATTGAATGAATTTGTCATAAAGTTTGCTAACGTGAATGGTACGGGCTCGGCTAGCGCCAATCACCTATTTGCTAAATCGATATTTCGTATGGGTGTACCCGTCAGCCCACGAAATATTTTCCCTTCTAATATCCAAGGGCTTCCTACTTGGTACGAAGTCAGGGTGAGTGAAAAAGGGTATCTTGGCAGAAAAGAAATTGTCGATATCATGGTGGCAATGAATCCGCAGAGTTTTCAGAGTGATGTTGATAGTGTCGAGCCGGGTGGTTATCTGCTCTATGATTCAACGATGCCTTTGGATTTGTCGAAATACAGGGAGGACATTCATTGGATTGGTATTCCAATCACAGAGATATGTATTCGAGAATTTAGCAATCCTAAGCAACGTCAATTATTCAAGAATATCGTTTACGTTGGTGCTTTGGTTGCGTTACTTAAAATGAATTTTTCGATTGTCAAAAATCTGGTTAAGGATCAATTTTCCGGTAAGGAAAAGTTGATTACACCTAACGTATTTGCGTTGGAGTTGGGGTATCAATGGGTTAAAGAAAATGTCTCAGTACCATTTTCAATTCGTGTTGAACAATCGAATAAGCTAGATAACAAAATTCTGGTGGATGGCAATACCGCTGCCGGTCTTGGGTGTGTTTACGGCGGTGCAACGGTAGCTGCCTGGTACCCTATTACTCCGTCGACCTCGCTGGTGGAAAGTTACGATAAATACTGTGAACGTTTGCGAATAGACCCGGGCTCAGGTAAAAAGAAATTTGCTATTGTGCAGGCAGAGGATGAACTTGCGGCGCTGGGTATGGTGATCGGTGCGAGTTGGAATGGCGCGCGAGCCTTTACTGCGACCAGTGGTCCTGGTGTGTCTTTGATGACAGAGTTTCTGGGGTTGGCGTATTTTGCGGAAGTTCCGGTTGTGCTATTTAATGTGCAAAGAGGAGGGCCTTCTACGGGAATGCCAACTCGAACTCAGCAATCAGACTTACTGGCATGTGCATATGCTTCCCACGGTGATACTAAACACATTCTTTTGTTTCCAGCAAACCCGACAGAGTGCTTCGAATTAGCGGTTGCAGCATTTGACATTGCCGAACGTTTTCAGACTCCGGTGATTACTCTGTCAGACCTTGAGCTAGGGATGAATGATTGGACTACTGATAAGCTCGAATGGGACGACGAGGAGCAATATGATCGTGGTAAAGTGCTGAGTAAAGATGACCTTGATAGCCTCGATAATTGGGGGCGTTACAATGATGTGGATGGTGATGGTATTGGTTATCGAACCTATCCTGGTGTGCACCCTGACAAAGGAGCATTTCTAATTAGGGGGACGTCGCATGATGCTTTCGCGCGATACTCTGAAAGAGGCGATGATTATGTCGAGGGAATGGAGCGTTTGCAGCGAAAGTTTGCGACTGCGGCCGCCGCGTTACCTGTGCCGGTGATTCGATCTGCTCGCCAGCAAAGTTTATATGGGGTGATCTATTATGGTACTACTGATCCGGCAATGGATGAGGCACTGGATTTACTCGCAGAAAAAGATATTGAGTTAGATGCTATGCGAATAAGGGCGTTTCCGTTTCGTGAGGCGGTGTTTGCGTTTATGGAGCACCATACGCGGGTCTTTGTGGTTGAGCAAAACAGAGATGGCCAGATGCGTACTTTGTTAATTAATGAAGGTGACATTAACCCTGCAAAATTGACCAGCGTGTGTCACTTTGATGGGACACCCATTACCGCACAATTTATCGCAGATAGCATATCGTTATCGTTGGAAGAGTTGATACCTAGCGTCCAACCCAGTAAATCACGTGTTTCAAAGAAAGGAGCCTAGGCATGAGTTATATAGCGAAATCAACGTTTCATCATGCGAAACTGCCGGTTAACGAGTTAGGTTTGACCGAGCGTGATTACGAAGGCCCACTGTCCTCATTGTGTGCGGGCTGTGGTCATGATTCTATTAGTGCGGCCATTGTTCAAGCGTGCCATGAAATATCGATTGAGCCTCATCGTATCGCAAAATTATCCGGTATTGGGTGTTCCTCAAAGACCCCTAATTACTATTTGCAGAAGTCCCACGGATTTAATTCTGTTCATGGCAGGATGCCTTCCATTGCTACGGGAGCCAATGCGGCGAATAAAGATTTGGTATATATAGGCATGTCGGGCGACGGTGACTCTGCATCTATCGGTCTTGGGCAGTTTTGCCATGCAGTGAGGCGTAAGCTCAATATGGTGTATATCATTGCGAATAATGGGACCTATGGATTAACTAAGGGGCAAAACTCTGCGATGACAGACTTTGGCTCTAAAAGTAAGAAGGGCGACGAAAACCCTTTTGAGGCGATAGATGTTGCCAATTTGGCATTGCAGCTTGGTGCAACTTTTGTGGCTAGAAGCTTTTCAGGAGATAAATCTCAGTTTGTTCCTTTGCTAAAAGCCGCAATTGCCCATAGAGGCTTTGCGGTAATCGATTGTTTGTCTCCCTGCGTGACGTTTAATAATCATGCGGGTTCAACCAAAAGCTATGATTTTGTACGGGACCACAATGAAGCGTTGAATCGTGCCGATTTTGTGCCAATGAAGGAGGAGATAGTCACTCAATATGCCCCTGGATCCAGTAAGGAGGTTTGTTTACATGATGGGTCAGTATTACACCTTCATAAATTGGCGGATGAGTATGATCCCAGTGACGCGGTAGAGGCATCCTACTATCTACAAAAAAAACAACGAGAGGGTAAGGTGCTTACGGGGTTGATTTATGTGAATACCGATTCGCCAGATCTTCATGAGATCATTAACACCGTTGATAAACCTCTTAACCAACTAGGGATAACCGATCTTTGTCCTGGAAGCAAAACTCTACAGAATATTAATGAGAGCTTTTGTTAAGTTTGAGCAGTGTTACCTAAGGCATAGGCTATTACCTTTATGCCTTAGGTAACGCTAAGTTTTACGTCCTTCCGTACCCAACCCATCCATAAGATGTATCCCATTAGGAAAATAGGGTAGAATACGCGCCTTTAATCTAAAGCACTGTCCATTTACCTGATGAGAGTTCGTGTTTCCAATGGAAATTAATCCAATAGTTACCCATATTAAAGACCTTCGAGCGCGTACTGATGCACTCAGGGGGTATCTTTGACTATGAAGGCAAGAGTGAAAAGCTAGACGAGGTTAATCTCGAGCTAGAAGACCCTGAAGTTTGGAATAATCCTGAGCGTGCACAGGAGCTCGGCAAGGAGCGATCATCGCTAGAGCAAGTGGTGTCGGGTATCGATTTGATCGGAGGAGCCATTGATGATGCTAATGAGCTGCTTGAATTGGCTGTCGAAGAAGATGATGAAGACACTCTTGAAGATGTACTAGCTGAATTGGCTGAGCTGGAGTCGAAGGTGGGTGGGCTTGAGTTTCGCCGCATGTTTGCCGGTGATATGGATGCCAACAATTGCTACCTGGATATTCAAGCTGGCTCCGGTGGTACCGAAGCGCAAGATTGGGCAGAGATGTTGTTGCGGATGTATTTGCGTTGGGGAGAGCGTAGAGGGTTTAAGACGGAGCTTATTGAAGCATCGTCTGGTGATGTTGCGGGCATAAAAAGCGCAACGATCCATTATCAAGGTGAATATGCTTACGGTTGGTTACGCACAGAAACAGGTGTGCATCGACTTGTACGTAAGTCTCCTTTTGATTCTGGTAATCGTCGCCATACGTCTTTTTCATCGGTTTTTGTGTCACCTGAAGTGGATGACAATATTGAAATTGAAATAGATCCTTCCGATATCCGCACCGATACGTACCGGGCAAGTGGTGCTGGTGGGCAGCACGTGAACAAAACCGATTCAGCGATACGTTTGACGCATATACCGACTAATATTGTGGTGCAGTGTCAAAATGATCGTTCGCAACACAAGAATAGAGCTCAGGCGATGAAGATGCTGCGAGCGAAGTTGTTTGAATTTGAGATGCAGAAGCAGAATTCGGAGAAACAAGCGTTGGAGGATTCCAAATCCGATATCGGGTGGGGTAGCCAAATTCGTTCTTATGTATTAGACCAATCACGAATTAAAGATCTTCGTACCAATATAGAAACCAGTAATACCGGTAATTTCTTGGATGGAGATATTGACGCATTTATTGAAGCCAGCTTAAAAGCAGGGCTGTAATACCGACTTTGATAGAAGAGAGACAGAAAGATCATGGCAAATAACGATTCCAAGCCAAATAGTAAAAATCAACAGAATGCGCCTGACGTGGAAGTAGATGAGAATAAGCTGATTGCAGAGCGCCGTTCTAAGTTACAACAAATTAAAGAGCAGCGTAACGCTTATCCTAACGGGTTTCGTCGCGACCAGTTTTGCCAAGATTTACAGAACGAGTATAAGGACAAAACTAAGCCAGAGTTAGAAGAGTTAGCGATTCCGGTAAAGGTTGCGGGTCGTGTGATGCGTAATCGCGGCGCTTTCTTAGAAATCCAGGATATGACCGGACGCATACAGTTGTATGTAAACCGTAAGGCCCTAGAAAAACCCGTATTAGCGGATATTAAGACCTGGGACCTTGGTGATATTGTCGGTATTGAGGGGACGCTTCAGCGCTCAGGCAAGGGTGATTTGTTTGTCGATATTGAAGTCGAGCACCACCTGGTTAAATCTCTGCGTCCTTTGCCGGATAAACATAAAGGCTTAACCGATACCGAAATGCGTTATCGTCAGCGCTACGTTGATCTCATCATGAATGAAGATGTGCGTGAAACGTTCCGTATTCGTACTCAAATTGTCGAAGGTATTCGACGTTTTCTTACCGATCGCCATTATATGGAAGTAGAAACGCCTATGATGCAGGCAGTTCCAGGTGGCGCGACGGCACGTCCATTCTCGACATTCCACAATGCCTTGGATATTGAGCTATTCTTACGTATCGCTCCTGAATTATATTTGAAGCGTTTGGTTGTGGGCGGTTTTGAGCGAGTGTTCGAGATAAACCGTAATTTCCGTAATGAAGGTTTATCTACTCGGCATAATCCTGAATTTACCATGGTTGAATTCTATCAGTCGTATGCAGACTACAAAGACTTGATGGATTTGACTGAGGAAATGCTGCGTACTATTGCCCAGGATGTTATGGGAACGACGGAGATTGTTTACGGAGATGATACGTTTGACTTCGGGCAACCGTTTGAGCGAATGACTATTCTAGAGTCGATATTGCATTTTAACGATGATATTACACTAGAGCAGTTAAATGACATGGAAAGTGCTAAAGCGCTTGCTGAAGGATTGGGCATTCCGTTGAAAGAGATTTATGGCTTGGGCAAGATTCAAATCGAAATCTTTGAAAAGACAGTTGAGCATCGATTGATGACTCCAACGTTTATTACGGAATACCCTACGGAAGTATCTCCATTGGCTCGACGCAATGAAGATAATCCGTTTGTAACGGATCGTTTTGAATTCTTTGTTGGCGGGCGAGAAATTGCCAACGGATTTTCAGAACTAAATGATTCGGAAGACCAGGCGGAGCGTTTTAAGCGCCAGGTTGAAGAGAAAGATGCTGGCGATGATGAAGCTATGCACTATGATGCAGATTATATTACTGCATTGGAGTATGGGATGCCTCCTACCGCTGGAGAGGGCATAGGTATCGATCGATTGGTTATGTTATTCACAAATTCACCATCGATTCGTGATGTTATCTTGTTCCCTCATATGAGGCCACAGGCAACAACTGAGTAATTGATAGTTAGAGAAGAGAGAGAGAGTATGTCGAAGCTGAAAGCATTTGTAGGCAAAGCGCTATTAGGTGGTGTATTGGTTTTATTGCCAGTCGCTATTTTGTTGGGTGCCTTCAAATGGGTATTTACCATGGTTACTGGGCTTATCCAGCCATTAACCAATGTGTTGATTAAGAATAATGGGCTGCCAGAGGTTGTTGGTGATTCACTGGCCGTATTGTTGATTACCCTTGGTTGTTTCGCGGTAGGGGCGTTGGTTTCTACCGGTGTTGGCAAGTGGTTGCATGATGTCATTGATGAAAATCTTACGCGTTTTGCACCGGGGTATAAGCTAACTAAAGGTATCGTAGGGCAGTTTATTGGTGATAAAACGGGGTCTCCGTTTACTAATGGCGAAGTGGCTAAAGCGAAGATCTTTGGTGGGGAGTCAGGTACCACTGTTAGCGCGATTGTTACCTGCCGACATGAGGACGGATCGTTTACCGTGTTCGTGCCTACGGGACCAAACCCTACTAGCGGGAATATGTATCACTTACCTGAAGAGCAGGTTGAGTTGTTTCCCAATGCCAGTGTTGAAGAGTTAATGAAAACAATCATTGCTTGCGGAGCAGGTAGTGATGCGTTGTTCTCTGATGTGGTTGCGCCAGTGGCTGTGTCTGAAGGGACTGAAGCGGGAATTGTGAAGTGGTTTAGCACAGATAAAGGCTATGGCTTTATTCAACAGGAAGATGGATCGGAAGTGTTTGTACACTTCCGATCGATTGTTGGAGAAGGTCGCCGAATTCTACGTGAAGGGCAGGATGTGACTTTTGATGTGGTCGACAGTGACAAAGGGCCTCAGGCAGAGAATGTTAAGGCTCTGAATAGCTAGTTAAGATGAGGATGCCAGAGTCATCGTTAGGAGCTATTGTTGCTCCAGGCTCTGGCATTTATCTCTTTACCCGAAATCCTCCTCACGGTTCCTCTTCTTAATAATTTCTATAATTACGCCTGACTTACGTTAGATATTTCGTGTTTACGGGTGTTTATGCGCATAAATAAAACTCACTGGTTCTTGAAGCGGCTCCGATTGTTTGGTAAGTTGATAAAACTCATGGGTTTTGCTGGTGGGGTTGGGAGTCTTTCTACGACTAAGCCATGTGAGGCCATAATAACGAAGCCGATAATAAATTGGAGTAACCCATGCCAACAGCTGCAGAATATCGTCGAATAGAACAAGGCCCACAATCCCCACAGGAGCGTATTTGGTGGGATAAATATAGCCATGACAAGTTACAGCAGTGGCGACAGGTGTGTGATGATACCGCGGATGTTTGCACAGCGCAGATCAAGCGGGGGCGCCCCTCTGATATGTTGGATGAAGTGATTCGCCGGGCGAAAACAGAGGGGGGTGTTTTTCAAGCGTTTCTCGATGAGTGTCATCATGTTCCGGGTTGGGTTGATTTTGACGAGTTAGATAAAGGCCGGCGCGTGTTTAGACGTTATGCTCCTATGCAGGGTTTGGTGCTGATGTGCAGCAGCTTGATCGAGGGGTATGCCCATAATAAGCCGTCTCAAGTGCTGGTATCTACGGGCCGATTACAGCGTGATGTGGCAAAACGGATATACGAGACAGGGCAGTTATTGCATAACATGGTGGGGAGCGAAGGTATTAAGCCCGGCAGTCAAGGTCACCGGACGTTGATGGAGGTGCGTTTAATTCACTCTGCGGTGCGCCAGTTCTTGTGGAGTAACGGCAAGTGGGATACTGACAAATATGACGAACCGATTAATCAAGAGGACTTGGCTGGAACGATTTTAGAGTTTGATTTTATGGTGGCTCGCGGTATTCGTAAACTGGGAGTGAATGTCTCTGAAGAGGAGATGTCAGCGATGCATTATTACTGGCGCTACGCAGGGTATGTACTGGGTGTCAGTGAAGAGCTGTTAACCACGACACCGGAGGAGCAAGAGGTACTAGCGTTGCAACTGACATCCCATTTGTACGAGCCGACATCAGAAGGAGAGTCATTAGCCAAAGCGTTGTTGAGAGATATGTCTGGGCAACCACCCTTTAATCTATCCGAAGACACATTGCTCGCATTCTCTGAGTTATTGGTCGGCCCTGTGCTAGCGAGGGATTTTCACATCGAACCTACTATGGGGTCTCGGGCGAAAGTAAGGTTGATTTGTGAAGTGCTGAAAGTTACCTCGGCGGGTCGAAAGTTTGTACCAGATATGTTCCAAAAATTGGTGGAGCGCAATAATCATAAATTTAGACGCCAGAGCATTGAAAATGCATTAGGTGACCCAGATTCTTACGCTTTTCGTGGTTTAGCCTAATAATACTGTCGATTTTTTTTACGGTGGTTAAATGTTAACTAGTTTAACCGCCCTTTTTTGTCGAGTGTAGAGTGACAATTTTTGGCAGAAAATGATCGTGTAGGTTAACTATCCTACAGAATCAACCCTTTACGATATCTCGCACACCATCTATAGCCTTGATAATACACAATATCCTGTTAATTTCTGAAGTTGGCCCGCTGTTTGCTTTGTTAATGGTAAGAGGCAGAACTGACGTGTAAAACAACAAAAAATATTGGAGCGTATCATGGTACCCCTATTGTCAGAGACCCAAATTGATCAGAAATGGTCTGATTTGGCGGAGAACGATGACTTAAAATGGGATCTAGGTGCAATCTCAAATCGACAAGAAGCGATTGCTTTCTTAATGACGTTTGAGAACAAGCTTTGTGTGTATTCATCTTACGTATCAAAGCTGTATTCGACTTACAATATAGTTGTTCCGTCCAATTCTGATAGTGGCTGTATTACGGTATTACCCGACCCTCATGCATTTCACGATACCTTTAGCAACGTGCCGCAATCTGCGGTGGAAGCGACAGGCGTTTATTTGTATCCCGGTGAGGCCATTGGCGAAACGGGGCTCTACATTAAAATACCGACTAAGGGTTTTGGCAGTTCGAAGGAGCTACCTTTCTCGGAGGGCTTTAGCCAACTCATTAAAGATTATCGAAGTGCTGGTGATTGCTTTTTGCCCGTACTTCAAAATGGTGACTTGAGGGAATATGAAAATTCCATGCCCTCATTGCACTTGCATAGAATACGGTTGGACTATCTCAAAGATGAGATGTCTGACCTGACGTTGAATAGTATCAAAAATATTGTTGCCGACAATCTGATTGCTTTATACCAGAGCAATTTGCGTTAAAGAACACTTCTGTGTGACCTCTTGGCCGGTTAGTTGTGAGCTAGCCGGTCTTTTTTTTGCCTTTTTTTCGTCTCTACTGTGTCCTGTGTTTTCATGAACGATATTTAGGCATGTATTCATTTGTGGTGTATATTGTTTCCTTCATATTAAGTGCTGAAGTTGATCCCCTATAAAGAGTGAATCATAGTGATTTGGGATAATGATACTGTAAAGCGTCTATCCCAATATGCATTGTCATATCTGGGTGGCGTGAAAGAGGACAGTTGTCGATTTCAAGGAGGAAATTGGAAATATTTGGAAGCGGGTAAGGGCGACGTTATTCTTTGCTTACACGGGATTAGCGGATCTAAAGTTGCCTGGCGTAGCTTTATGCATGGCATGGCCGCTAATTATCAAGTATTGAGTCCAGATGTACCTGGTCTTTCCCTGCGTGTGGGTTTTGTGGATAGCGAGCCGACAAAAAGGAAGATGCTAGATTGGATGCATGGTTTTCTCAAGGCCAAGGAGATTGGCAAAGTTCATTTGGTATGCCATGCAACGGGGGGGATTATGGGAGCATATTATGCACAGTCTTTTCCAGATGATGTAGCTTCTTTTACGTGGGTGAACCCCCCTGATCTAGATAAGGTGCGTGCAGGTAGCTTACCTATGTGGGAGCGTGTAAAGCTGGGCTTTAGCGATATTCAGCAAGTCGAAGAGTATTCAGACAGTTTTTTCTATAATCCGCCCAAGTTTCCTAATGTTGTGAAACGCTTCTTCTTAAAGTCGGTAATGGACACCATTAGCGACGGTACACTCGTGCGTTTTATTGAAAGTGAGATCGAGGCATTACCGTTACTAATGTCTAAATTACGCGGGCTTAAGGTGCCTACGTTGTTGGTGGCCGGAGATCATGATGTGATGAGTAGTCAGTCTTGGGTGCTAAAGCTAAATCGATTAATTAGTGGTAGTGAGCTAGTAACACTCGAACGTTGTGGGCAAATATGTATGATTGAGCGAGTAGAAGAGCTGGTGGTTGAGTATCATCGATATTTGGACGAACTGAAAAAAGCGTGATTGTATTGGTATGAAAACAGCAATATGGATGTTGGGAGCGTTATTATCTTTTAGTTTGATGGCAATAGGCGCAAGAGAGCTGAGTCAGCAGATTAATATATTCCAAACCTTATTTTTTAGAAGTGTTGTTGGCTTGGTTGTGGTTAGCCTTCTTATTGCTCGTACTCAGCAATTTTCATTAATAAGCACCCAGCGTTTTGGGGTGCATTTGATACGTAATCTATTTCATTTTGTGGGGCAATATGGCTGGTTTGTTGGGATAAGTCTATTGCCATTAGCACAGGTGTTTGCTCTTGAATTCACGGTCCCTTTATGGACTGTTATCGTAGCGTCTATTTTTATTGGTGAGCGTATTACTGCGAGAAAGGTGATCGCTATTGGGTGTGGGCTCCTGGGCGTTGCTATTATTTTGCGTCCTGATGTGGCAACGATTAGTATGGGGTCACTCATTGTTATTGGTGCTGCAATGAGCTATTCAGTGGCTTATGTGGCAATGAAGTCGCTATCAGATACAGAAGATATACTGACTATTTTGTTTTATATGAGTGTTATACAAACCCCTATCTGCCTGGTGTTTATGTTAGGGAACTGGGTCATGCCATCCATTATACAGTGGGTATGGTTATCGATTATTGGCCTTACAGGGTTGTCTGCCCATTATTGTATTGCGTCCGCAATGCGCATATCAGATGCCGGCATTGTAGTTACCTTAGATTTCTTGCGTCTACCGTTGATTATGGTGGTGGGCGTGTTGTTTTATCAAGAAGGGTTCAATGTGGGTCTGATTGTTGGTGCAACATTGATGCTAATAGGAAATGTGATTAATATTCGTCAGCCTAACAAGGCTGACGTTGAGCAGTAGACAAGAGAGTGATCATGATGAAGTTGGGGAAAGGATTATCGGTGCTATTGGTTTTATTGTGTAGCCATGGCATTGCAGCAGAGGAATTACCGGTATGGGAGGCTGGAGTTGGTGTAGGGGCTTTAACCATGTCCCACTACATGGGGGCGGATCAATCTACAGATTATGGATTGGCGTACCCGTATATGGTGTATCGAAGTGAATACCTGAGAGCTGACCGAAAGGGCTTACGGGGAAAGCTATTTCAGCGTGATGACCTTCAGTTAAGTGTCAGCATGAATTTCTCATTGCCAGTTGATAGTGACGATAATCATACGCGTGAAGGCATGCCTGATTTAGATCCACTTATCGAGTTTGGGCCGTCTCTGCAGTATAAAATGTTTCAAACGAACGATCATCGTCATACCGTGACATTGGAATTGCCCATGCGGGCTGCGCTTGTGATTGATGGTTTGGATATTAGCCATCAAGGTTGGGTGGCTAATCCGGAGGTGACCTACGCTGGGGAGTTTTCCAATTGGAGGCATGCGATATCTGCGGGGCCGATATTTGCGGATCATCGCTACCATGAATATTATTATGAAGTAGATTCTGAATACGAAACCAATGAGCGTGCAAGCTACGCTGCAAAGGCAGGCTATACGGGAGCTAAGTTATCACTATCCGTTCGTCGTCAGTTTGGAGATATGACAGTTGCTGGCTTTGTTCGATATGTGAACCTCAATGGTGCCGCAAATGAAGATAGTCCATTGGTTAAGGTGAACGACTATTTCGCTTATGGCATCGCTATCCATTGGCGTCTTGCGAAGTCTTCCCGTACGATAGATTTGACGAGCGATTTTTAATATAAGGACTTACTTATGAATTCGAGTGCAATACTTTGGCCTGTTGTTGTGCAGGTGATATTAACGTTCAGCATGTTTGTTGTCTTAGCAGTACGGAAGGCGAAAGCGGTTAAGAGTGGTGGGGTTGATCGTAGTAAAACGGCACTCGATAATGCGGCCTGGCCTGATGATGTGGTTCAGGTATCCAACAATATACAGAACCAATTTCAAACCCCTGTATTGTTCTATGTGTTGTCGTTTGCATTTTTGATTACCAATACCGTATCGACTGCTGTGTTAGGTTTGGCTTGGTTGTACGTTATCAGCCGGGTTGTGCATGCCTATGTTCATACCGGCTCTAACTATGTACCTGTGAGGTTGAGGGTATTCTTGGTCGGCTGTTTGTCTCTTATCTTGCTGACGGGGCTTTTAGTGTCGATGTTGTTCTCCTTGTAATTATCCTTATATGTATAAGTGGCGATTGCATAGCAGGTAAATATTGCGGTCGCCTATTGTATCCTTTTCTTCCCTCATATCTCCTTTGTCCTCTCTTCTCTATTGAGTTTTGGTTAAAACTCGAACAGATTTGCTCTATACTAGTGCGCTACACTGAGGTGATCGCACGTCGATTGTCTAAGGCGTTGTTCTACGTAGGTAATGTTCCACTGTGTCTCTTACGAGGGATACAGTGGAATCTTACTTGTATAGGGCAATCAAATGAAAATAGTTATTGTTGGAGGCGGCGCTGGTGGTTTAGAACTAGCAACATCATTAGGTAGAAAGCTTGGGCGCAAAGGCAAAGCCGATGTGCTACTACTGGATCGTGGGCACACGCATATCTGGAAACCGCTGCTGCATGAAGTTGCGTCGGGTTCTTTGGATGCAGAGGCTGATGCGGTAGGTTATCGAGCACACGCACATCAGAACGGGTTTACGTTTAAGGTAGGCAGTTTGTGTGGTGTTGATCGAGAGCGCAAGGTTATCAAGTTGGCTGCGCTAACCGATGTCGACGGTGAGGAAATCTTACCACCGAGAGAAGAAAGCTACGATTATCTCGTGCTGGCTATCGGTAGTGTGTCTAATGATTTTGGAATTGAAGGCGTGTCCGATCACTGTATCTTCCTCGATAGCATTGGCCAAGCAAAGACATTTCAACGCCGGTTATTAAATCGATTTATCCGTCTCAATCGTGACTTAGATAAGTCTGACGCGGACAATACCATGCATGTGGTTATTGTGGGTGGCGGTGCGACTGGGGTCGAATTGTCGGCGGAGCTATTTAAGGCCCGGCAATGGTTTGCAACCTATGGTTTGAAGCATGTGCGACCAGAGCATTTGCAGGTCTCATTAATTGAAGCTGGACCACGTTTATTACCTGCGTTAAACGAACGTATTTCTGGTGCTGTGCACACTGAGCTGGAAAATCTAGGAGTGAGTGTCAATGTTTCAACCATGGTGGTCCGTGCAGAAAAGGATGCTTTGGTGACCAAAGACGGTGAGCGCTTCCAAGCGGATTTGATGGTGTGGGCTGCGGGAGTAAAAGCCCCTGATTTCCTCAAGGATTTTGGTGGCCTGGAAGTTAATCGAGCCAACCAGTTATTGGTAGAGCCGACACTACAAGTGAAAGGGGATAGCTCAATATTTGCGTTAGGTGATTGTGCAGGTTGTGTAATGAAAGGGGATGATGGCGAAGAGCGTTGGGTTCCGCCAAGAGCACAGTCAGCACACCAGATGGCAAGCTTGGTAGGTAAAAATATTCGCAATATAGCGGCCAACAAACCGCTAAATGAGTTTGAATACAGTGATTATGGCTCACTGGTATCATTGAGTGATTTTACTGCCTTTGGTCGACTTATGGGCGGAATATCAACAGGCAGTCTTAATGTAGAAGGGCGGATCGCGCGTTTCGCCTATGTGTCTTTATACCGCATGCACCAGTTGGCGATACATGGTTGGTTACGTACGCTGTTGGTGACATTGTCCGACCGGATCAACCGCTACATCCGGCCTAAGCTAAAGCTTCACTAAGGCGAGATATATCGTGTAGTGATAACCACTATTGATCCGTACTATTAGTATTTCTATCGCCTCACCCCTAGTATATTACAACAGCTAACGACTAGGGATGAGGTGAGGATATGCTTAAGGGTCAATGTTTGTGTGGTGAGGTTGCATACCAATATGATGGAGAATTAACGGAAGTTGCCATCTGCCATTGCAGTCAATGCCGGCGGGCACAGGGAACGCCATTTGTGACCAATGCGCCTGTTAATATGGATCAATTAACGTTTCTTTCCGGAGAGCACCTGTTAAAGGATTATTTTGCGACAGAAAATAAACGCCGAGTTTTCTGCTCGAATTGTGGCAGCCCTATATTTAGTCAGCGTATGGATAAATTAGACACTGTTCGGTTGCGCCTGGGCACGTTCACAACCCCTATTTCTCATACACCGGATTATCATATTTATCACAGTGATCGAGTTGAATGGTTTGATTGTGTGGCGGGTATTCCTACTTATGCGGAGGGGAATCCAGAGTAAGGTGGGGGGGCTGTGATATCATGAGGGGCAGCGAGCGTTAATTTTACTAGGGAAGTTTTTTGAATATCTCCGATTTAGTTGAAACAGTGTTGTTGATGTTTGAATTTTGGATTCAAACACACTGGTATATTGCGTTTGCAATGTCACTAGCGACTAATTTGGGAATCTATATTGTAGCGGCTTCATCCATTGAATTTCTGACCAACCAAATAACTAAACGTGGTTCGTTTGGCCGGTTTGTCGATAATCGGCCGTTTAAAAAAGGGCAAAGAACCAATGAAATGAAAAACGGAGTTCTTGCGTGTGTAACGTTTGCTCTAGTAAGCCTCCTAGCCAGAAGCCTATTTGTTGGAATTGTTCCAGAATCAATATCGCAGCTATTAATGGAAGTATTGGTGTTTACTGTATTTTATGAAACCTATTCATACTTTGTTCACCGGATATTGCATACCCAACGATTCAGGGCGTTCCATTCAGTCCATCATTATTCTGTTCGGACAACCCCTTGGGGAGCATATAGTGTACATCCAATTGAAGCGCTGCTGATTGGTATGAGTGCGCCTCTCTTTATGTCGGTGTTTTCAGTGCACCTAAGTGTAATATTCGGATTTCATATTTTGGGCGTCATCTTCACAATGGTTATTCACTCGAATCTCGAATTCAATGAGCGGTTCATATTATTTCGGTTGCTTAACCGTTATATAAAGTATCACTCTGCACACCATTCGATTGGAAATGTTAATTTTGGTTTTGTGAATTCGTTTTGGGATAGCTGTTTTGGAACAAAATTGGTTGAACCCAAGGTGGTGAACAAATAGGTATAGCTACCTGCTTCAGAAGGGAAAGATACAGCCGTGGTAGAGTGACTAATATTGCAATAAGGGAGAGGGTAAATTGTTACTAGAAATAGGTGTTGGTGATGCATATGGGGCTGGATTCGAATTTGCATCGAAAGAAAAAGTCCAAACTCATAATGATCTAACCCAATACCATGAGCACGAACTGGGTATTCAAGCTGGTCATTATACTGATGATACGCAAATGTCTCTTGCTATAGCAGAATTGCTAATTGGCAAGACCAATTGGACGAGAGAAAATATTGCGGATAAGTTTGTGGAGTGTTTTAAACGTGATGAACGCAAAGGGTACTCTAAGGGCTTTTATGCATTTCTTAGATCCATCGATAGCGGAGCTGAGCTACTGGAAAAGATGAAGCCCCATAGTACAAGGAATGGAGCAGCAATGAGGTCCGCTCCGTTGGGGTATACAGCTGACATCGGCGAGTTATTGAGCATGGCTGAATTGCAGGCATCATTAACTCATGACACTGTAATTGGCATAAGGTCGTCGCAAGCTGTGGCTTTGGCTTCACACTATTTTGTGTATAACTTGGGTGCCAAAGAAAACCTGACGGAGTTCGTGTCGGAGTACTCCAAATATACATGGAGCGATAATTGGGCAGCACCAGTTGCGTGTTGTGGTGAAGAAACGGTAAATGCACTGTTAACAGTGCTTAAGTCGTCTGAGTCTCTTAGAGACGTTCTAGTAAAGAGTGTGGGGTTTTGTGGCGATGTGGATACTGTTGCTGCTGTTGGATTAGGGATAGCCAGTTTGAGTGAAGAATATAATCCAGGACTACCTGATTTCTTGCTATCTGATCTAGAAAATGGCCAATATGGAAAAGATTATCTCGCAGCCATTGGAATACAGTTAAATGAAAAAATAGTGCGTTAGCGTACTATATGGATGGAAATGCAAGCGGAATAATCATGGTTCTTGTGTTTTTATGGATCTACATTCAAGGCGTAATTGGTACCTTTCAGTATCATAAATTTAAGCCCCCAAGTATTGATTTAACCAATGGTTGCAGTGTTGTTTCTCGAAAATTAACACAAGATAATCTAGACTCAGTCCATAGTTGAGTCTATTGTTAGCGATTTTTTAAATATGAAACATTGAATGAGTTTTCAACGTTAATGTTAGCGCTGGTTTTAAAAGCTTATCCTCAATGGGAGAATTTAATTCGGATTTATGATGGCTATAAAGAAGCGTTCTATATAAAAATCCCTTCATCTCAGTCATCTAAACTGACTCTTGGTATTTCCACTATTCATGAGGAGCTTACTGTGGGATACGGAAATTATCACTCGCATTTTGGTTGGTCGGATGTACCCGATGAAGAAGCGTTTAGACTAGCTAAAGAAATGATCGATGAGATTGTCAATAATAAGGTCCTTGTTGCTGAATTTTATGAGAATGGTGAGTTTTATCAGTCGGAGATCATTGAGTTTGAAGAGTTAGATACTTACCTTTCACTCGGTGGGGATGTTAAGATTATTGGATGGAATAAATCGTATGTTGTGCGCTAACAAGGCGCTCATAAACGAAAAATACCATATCCAAAAATACGAACGCAAGATTGTACTGGTTAGAGCGCGAGGCTAAGAGGAAAAAATGAACATCGTGCCGTTAGCTGATCACATGACCTTTGTTGACAAAATAGCTCAATTACATCAAGCCGAGTGGGCGCATATTGACAGAAGTCTTACACTAGCGTCTCGCAGGGCGGCATTGACGGAGGCGGCTGGTCGAGAAGGCATTCCTTCTATTTATGTTGCAATCGACAATGATGAATTTATTGGCTCGGCCGCTCTTGTAGGGCAGGATTTGGATACGCACTTGGAACTAGGCCCTTGGCTGTCTGCTGTATTTGTAAAAGAAAGCTGGCGGACACGGGGTATAGCAACCCTTCTGGTGGAGCGATGTGAGGCTGAGGCAAAAAAGGCTGGTGTACAGAAGCTTTATCTTTCTACAGAGGTAGCTTCAGGGCTTTACGAAAAGCTTGGTTGGAAAACTATTGAAAGCTGTACGTATAAGGGGGTGAAATTTCACGTCATGTGCAAAGATCTTGCCCCCTCTATTAACTAGTCAGGGTAGCGAGGGCGCTTTAGCCACCAATTCCTCATTAGAAATAACGGCAATGTGCCCTCCGAGCAAGTTGATCTTGGTTGTTTGTCTACCACCCAAATTAATCGAGCCAAACCTTACCCCATCAAATATCCCAAAATCATCATTCCTCCCACCACAGCCCCCCATGTTTCAAACGCAATGCGTACCAACCGGTGGGCCATTGCCGTCTCCATAAAATGGATAGCAATCAAGCGGACCTTAAAAAAGGCTAACAACAATATCACCACTCCAAGGCTTTTTTCCTCGAGATTCGCGGAAGATATAAACAGCCAAGACACCATGGTTATGCCAAGCAACGCTACTAACACCAAAAACAACTTATCTTTTGCTACATTCAACATCATTAGGGCACCAAATAGATTAATGAAAACAACACAACCCAAAGCAGATCAACCATATGCCAATAAAGACCTACCCCCTCACTTGCCTTAACATTCTCTTTTAACTGTTCGGCCGTTTTTGTAGAAAACAATAGCCACGCTAAAAAGGACAGCCCTAAGATCACATGTAGCAGATGAAAGCCGGTGAAAGAAAAATAATTACGATAGAATGCGTTGGTGGCAATGTCAAAACCAGCGGAAAATTTATCACTGTATTCCACAAATTTCACACACAGAAAAGCAAGACCGCAAAATATAGTGAGCTTAATAAAGCGTCTATAAGCATCGATATTAAACACTCTCGCTGAGTGCACCGCCTTAGCCGCGAAATAGGAACTAATAAGCAATATGACGGTATTTAAGCCACCGAGTTGAGCACTCAATGTCGCCTGCCCCTCGGCAAATATTGCAGGGTTGAGATTTTTTTCCCAAACGAATACACCAAAATACATGGCAAAAATGCACATATCAGCAAAAATAAACAACCAAACGCCAATCTCTGCTGGATGATGTTCTATCAGACTTTCGCTGTCTGAAGCTGTCATCTTGTCTACATTTATTGTATTCATAATCGACTTCCCACCAGGTCGCCTTGTTCGTTGCTTCGAATATTAATTGCAATCAATACAAATAAAATGATTATCCAAAGGATTGGGCTGAAAAACGCCACCCAGAAAGTGAATAACCCGTTCCAAGCGAAGGGCCCGGCTTCTACAAAGAAAGGTACTAGCGGCGTTGGTGCAACACCCACCGCCACCCAAAGTGCCAAATAGCTCATCCAACGAGGAATAAACGGTTTGGGACGTTTATCTTTCAATCCCACAACGGCCACGCAGATAAGTTGAAACGCAAATCCCCAAGATGGAGTTGCCCACATGATCCACCCCAAATCATGTAACAGGGCTATTAACTCGGGCGAACGATCGACACGAAACGCCGCTGTCATCCAGATAAAGTTAGGTAACGCAGTAAAGATAACCGTCGCCAATGCACATAGTGCCTGCATTACAGAGAAATATGGAAACCCCTCTTCTACTTCCGCCATAAATACCGAACCAATCACACACAACGGTAGCATAAAACCTGTACCCACAAACGCCATGGTTAAACCCGTTATAATCGCTGTGTGATTCTGCTGATAAAAGCTCACCACCTCTATCTGACTGAGTGCTGGGGACGGAGGCGGCAAAAAACCTGAAATATAAAACATGCCACCGGCATACAATATGGTTGTCATCACCATGGAAATGGTGGCGACGATTATGAGTGGCTTTCGGTCAGTCATTTCTCTATCCCCCTTTACGCTACGTTTGTGGTGTAAACTCAAACACCATTTGAGACATGTGTCTCAATACTGTAGGATATTGTAAAACCTGTCAAGCCATGGGAGATTGATACTTTGGCATCGAACACAAAGATCGAACGCAAACAGAAAATTTTGAACGCTGCTATAGAAGTCATCTCAGAACATGGTAGCGCTAGTCTCAACATGAAAGAACTTGCGCAAATTGCCGAGGTCCCTAGGGCCAGCTTATACCGCACCTATGCAAGTAAAGAACACATTATCAGTGACATCACTCTTGAGTGGGGGTTATCTCTAGTTAAACGTTTGCAGGCTACCGCACCCAGAGGTAAAACCAATGGCGCAAAAATAGGAAGCGTCTTTAAGAGTATTTTACAAGAAGCCGAAAGCAATCCACGACTAATAAGCGCTGTGCTAGAGAATCTTCTATCCGCCGATGACACGACCCGAAATATGCAGATAAAATTTGAAGAACTTTTACCGACTCTACTTTCATCTGTTATCGATTATCAGTCTATTCCAGAAGCAAAAAAAGTAATGGATTCTTTTCTACGCCTATTGTTGGCGAATCTTTTGATGCTTAGTTCAGGTAGGGATAGCTTGAAGGAGTCCTTGTCGCATATGATTTTTGCGGCAGAAAAGCTTACAGGAGCGGACTACTGGAATAGTTGATTCTAACGTTGAGGGTCCGTTTTTAGGGTTTATCAGCTCTCGTCTATTGGTTTGAGGATCATGTCCGCTCTAGATCATGCAGGCCGTATCTTTCAGAAGTCTTAGTCTGTTTTTTACTGGTCGTGGTAAGCTGAAATTTGTTCAGCAGACGTATGTCAGTGGTAGATGTTGACGGGTGATTTTAGGCATAGACGTTTGCACCTATTTTTCACACTCACTATCAAGGCGATGGAAATAATCAATGAGATCCCCCCAGGAATGGCGAAAATACGTGAAAGCAATTGATAAGGCTAACAAGCCTAGATTGCATGAATTTATTACCGATGATTGCGGTTATGAGTCGTCAGGAAAGCGTATATCGGTACGCATTTCTATTGATTTTGAGGTGCCGGTTGAAACCTTATTTACTATATGCACTAACTTAGATATTGCCGCCAAGCTATATTGGCCTATTCGTATTATCCATCTTAAGTCCAGTGGTGATAGCGACGATCGATATGGGGTGAATTCAGAACGTGCTCTACAACCGTTGCCTTTTGTTCGCTATAGCGAACGCATTGTTGAAAAGAAAACCAATAGCCGCTTGGCTTGGACGGTAATCGGTGCTGCACCCGTTAAAAATCAATCCGGCGTGATGGATTTTACTTCCTTGGGGGAAGGCCGTTCGCGCATGGTAGAAACGGTTTCATTAGATGTACCTTTCCTTTTTATGGCGTCATTGTTAGCTAAGGAAATATGGAAGAGCAATACCTTGGCATTTTTACGAGCACAGACGCTGATTAATCAAAACTCTGATTTTCATCAGACTGTGGTAGCCTTGTTACAGGATGAATCTGAGGGGCGCCAAGCTGTACGTGGGCTGCGCACTTAGCGTTTATCAATTAATGTATATTGTTTAAGGTACTGCAAGCAATGCAACTAGATTCAACACATCAGCATGTGGTTTTTGGCGCAGGATTAATTGGTGGCTTTCTTTATGGCACACTAGCGTCACAAGGTTTTTCTGTCGCGATGGTTGCGCGCCCCAGTGTAAAGGAAAAGCTCAGTGGCGGGTTACAATTAAGCGATTATCAGAATAATACCGCCACCATTGCATCACCCCGTTTTACAACGAAGGAAAGCGGGGCGTCAGATTATGTTTGGCTAACGGTGAAGTGCACGGCAATTGCCGATGTTGCGGCAGATATGATGGGGTGTGTGAATGAGAATACGACTATTTTTTGTTGTCAGAACGGTTTGGGCTCTGACGGTTTAATTAAACAAGCGTTTCCCAATAACCGCGTGTTAAAGGTGATGGTGCCTTTCAATGTCGTTGAGGTGTCCCCGGGGCATTTGCACCGAGGTTCAGAAGGTCAGTTAACGCTAGAATGCCAAGACTCTCCAAATGTTGATAAGGATGTACTAAGCATCATTAAGCAATTGGACTCTCCGTTAATGCCGGTGAGTGGCAGTGAGGATATACAAGCCATTTTGTGGGCAAAGCTGCAATTGAATTTAGTCAATGCCATTAACGCGCTGGCGGACATCCCAGTTAAACCGATGCTGGAGCAGAGGGGGTATCGGCGTGTGATGGCGTTGTTGATGGAGGAATTACTGGCAGTGGTGGGTAAGAAAAATATCATACTTCCTAAGTTAACGGCTTTGCCTCCATCCTTAATCCCTAGGTTGATGAAAGTGCCTGATGTGGTTTTTAGAGTATTGGCAAACAAGATGTTAGCGGTTGATCCTAATGTGCGCACATCCATGTGGTGGGACTTAAGCAACGGTAAACATACCGAAATCGAGTTTATAAATGGCGCGATTCTGGAGGAAGCTAGGGGAGTTGGGGTTGCTTGCCCGGCAAATGAAGCTATGGTGAGGCTAATCCGTGAGGTTGAGCGAGGAGAACGCTCTCAAGGAATGTCTTCAGAAGAGTTATGGCGGGAGTGTAGTGGATGACGTAGCTTTTAAGCAGTTGCAATGCTTTCGTGATACCGGCAGGCTATTACAATGAGTCTACAAATTATTAAACCAAAAAATATCATTGATCTGGGTGTCGGTCAGCCTGACCCTAATCTATTACCCACTTCATTATTTCAGCCTTTAACCTTTCACGGGCAAGATCTTGCATACGGTGAAGAGGCCGGAGATTCTACATTTAGGCAAACATTGGCTGCCTGGCTATCGGTGGATTATGGCAAGCCCATAACTGCTGATCAGCTAATAGTAACCAATGGCTCCTCAAGCGCGCTTAATATGATATGTGCCCAGTTTGCGAAGCCTGGTTCAACGGTGTTGGTGGAAGACCCTACTTACTTTATTGCTCTGAATTTGTTTGCCGAGCGCGGTATCAATGTAGTGGCTATTCCAATGGATGATGAAGGCATTCAACTGGACGCATTGGATTGCGCACTGCAACAACACCAGCCTGCTTTTATCTATACCATCCCCAGTTATCACAACCCAACCGGTATTACTCAATCTCATGAACGTCGTCAGGCTTTGGTCGCCTTAGCTAAAAAATACCAATGTCTTTTAGTCGCGGATGAGGTCTATCAATCCTTATATTACCAAAAAAAACCACCGCCACCGTTAGCCTGTTACGACAATGATGCGCCGGTATTATCGGTAGGTACCTTTTCAAAAATACTGGCGCCCGGACTAAGACTAGGGTGGATTCAGGGGGAGGGAGCTCCAATACAAAAACTGCTCAGATCAGCCCTGTTGAAAAGTGGCGGAGGCCTGGCACCGGTTACATCGGCGCTTGTGGGGCCGTTAATTGCTAATGGTGAGTTTCAGGCGTATTTGGCGAGTTTGAGACAAACATACCAAATACGCTTGGATACGCTATATGAGGGTTTGAAAACGTCCATGGGTGATAAATTACAAATGACCAAACCGGAGGGGGGATATTTTCTGTGGGCGACCTTGGCCGATGGCAGTCATGTAGCTAGCAAGTTGGCAGTAGCAGAAAAAAAAGGCGTTAACTTTCTTGGAGGCGCATTGTTTTCAGCTAACCAAGGGTATGCTTCAAGTATGCGTTTGTGTTTCGCCTGGTATGGGGTGGAAGAATTAGAAATAGCTTGTGAAAGGTTGGCTCAAGTATTTCGGGGTTAAATGATTAGATCATCGAAAATGGCTTCTGCCTTTCGAAAGAACAAATTATGGGTTTCTCCCTCAATCCGGTGAACGGTTCTCAAGGGCAGCATCGCTGATAATGCGGGTAGTCGAAGGGAGCTTGTCATGCTGTCATCTTCTCCATGCCACAGGTAAGTAGGTGTTGATATGTTATAGAGGTGCTCTTCGTTTTCTTGATATATATAATTCAATTCTTGGGCTATGGCATCTGATCCCTGGGTGAGCGCTTCAATAAAGCTCTGAACATAGTTCTCAAAATTCTGTGGCTGGGAGAAATAGGCAACATCCTTAGGGTGTAAGGCATATAGGCTAGGAGGTGAATCTAACTGACGTTGCAATTGCATTCTAGGGTCACCTTTATACAAGAGCTTAATCATCATTTTCAGAAATGAAGGGCTGCGATCGTGAACCCACTTTCCTACGGAGAAGAGGTCGAGAAAGCGCTGTTTATCGGGAAAGCAGAATTGGCCGGGAGGCATGCAAGAGACCATGATCAACTGATTGACTTGAGAGCCATAATACGCAGCGAGAAGTGTTGCGTAGCTGCAGCCGACACTGTAGCCAATAATTGAAAAATGATCAACGCCAAGGCTGTCTATAAGATAGATCAAGTCATCTGTAGTACTGCGTAAACTCCCGTGTTTGTTGGCGGAAGATTTTCCAAAACCTGGGCGCTCAGGAATGATGAGTCGAATGTTGTGTTTGAACAGGTAATTTTCTTCAACCATTTGCTCTTTTCGTGAGCCAAACATTGAGTGTAGATATAGAACAGGGTAGCCCTCGATAGGGCCAATACCTCGATAAGACAGCGTGCGATTGTTGGGAAGTGTGATCGTATTGTCGAATGCGTTCTCGTTGTTTCTCCTGTGTATTCGGTGGTGTGCGATAGGAGTAGATCGTAATAGTAAGGTGAGTCGATCTTTTTGATCGTTTACGCCTAGCTTCTCTCTGATATGTTTTAAGGATTGCCTGAGGGAGTTTTCTTTTAACCTTAGTAATTTGGCGGCATCACTTATGTCTGGTGATTTACTCCAGGTGTTGGCGATTTCAGACTCTCTGCGGGTAAGACCAAAGAAGGAGGATATTGCCTCGGCTTCTAATGTGTTATCCGTCGTTATTTCATCTTTAGGTTGGATAAATAAACACCCAAAGACAGAATTGTTTTTGGGTGAATCAGTCAATGGGATGAAAAAATACTGAGTTTTTTCAGCGTCATGTCTTGCTTCAGTATGTTTGTTTAGCACAATGAATTTCCAGAGTTCAGAGTGCTTAAGTATTGTGTTATTACAAATCGTATTGGGTTGATTATTTTCTATCTGCTTTTGCGCAAGTGCAGTTTGCGTAATAACGATATTGTTTTTAATAATAATCATGCTTATGGGGAGGTTGACGATGGCTTCGTTAATATCATCAATACTTGAATTGAGCGCTTCCTCTTCATTTATCAGTGTTGTGAGTTGCACCAAATGGGGCGTTAGGTGATCAATGCATCTTTCAAGGTCCGCTTCGTGGTAGGACGAATATAGGGTTATTGCTTCAATAACATCTATATGAAAACGTGTAAAAGTAAGAAGGTCAATACCATTAGTATATAGCGATAAAGTGAGGCCTTCTTGATCTATAGGAGAGGAGAGGGTGTTTATCATTGTAAAGCCTATCGTCCTATGATTTGGCTGATAATAGTAGATTGTGTCGTCTATCAGGTTATTAATTCGACGATATTGATCGCGCGTAATTTTACTCGTGTGAGAACAGCGTCATCTTACCATGGCAAACAGCGAAGTACGCGCGGGTTATGGCCTAATTGACACTTGTAATGACAAGGTCTGTTTGTTCTATAAGCTTGGTAGTTTGATTAGCCAAGTGTTCTCCCCCTTTTGGTAGTATTTTTTATCGTGATTCATTGGTTATGATCTTGCTGGGTTCGAGGCGGGGGCGTCTTGGACCTACTTAGCATCAATCGCCAAGACTTGGTAGTTGAATGGAAATAGATCACTATAAGGATGAACGTCATGAAAATAAATACCACACTGGCAAGCGCTGCGTTGCTTGTTGGATCGGCGACAATTGCGTTGAATGCGAATGCGAACACTGAACGATATGAAGGCCTTTATGTAATGGAAGCAGGGTGTAGCTCCATGGAGTTGGCTGCTGGAATTGGTTATGCAGTGGTTGAATCTTCTGGTGATGCAACGTTCGATTCCGTAGGGCAGAGCGTTACACAGAATATTTCAATCGATTGTACTTCTGGACAATTAGATCAAACAGAAGTGGAGAGCTATCGCGAGCAAGCAAGTGCTTTATGTCAAGGGATTGTTATCTTGAACGCAGATCCTGTTGCACGTGAAGAGTATTGCGATGATTTGGCAGAAGACGCTGTTGCATCGCTACAGTCGGTCGCTGACTATTTTGCACAAACGTTGATTACTGATGTGCAGGTTACCATTAACTCTGATGGATGGCTTGGCGGTCTAGGTTCCATGGATTACACCTATGCGGATGGCACGACAGAGCATCGCGGCGATAAAGTATGGGTAAGTAATACTGGGTGGTTCTTTCGTGCAACCTCTGGGGCAACGCAAACCCCTAACCCTTTAAATTGTCCTAGCACACATGTTGGTGGCCTAGTTGGAAATATGGATCTATCATCGGCATTTGGTGGTGGTTCACGTCTTTATACCAGCTACGAATTATTCGACGGCGTGTTATGCCCCGTAGCCGATATTATTAATGGTGAGTTGCTGTTAGCTGCTTACGGTTATGATGTGAAAATTAAGCAGGTGGGTGATCGTCAAGAGTAGTATCTAGATATCTTTTGATGGACGTGAAATGGCTACGCTGGTTCGAATTGAACGGGCGTAGTCATTATGCTATCAAAAATCTTTTCCGCATTGCGAAAGAAAAGAAAGTGGGTTTCGTCGATGATGCGGTGTATTTTTCGAAGAGGTAGTAAATCCGCAAAGCCCACCAATCGTTGCTGATCTACAATGCTGTCCTGCTCTCCGTGCCAGATGTAAGTGGGGGCGGTAATATCAGATAGGTGATTACCTTTATCTTGAAGTAGGAATTCTAGCTCTTGAACGTATGTCTGGGGCCCATATTTTAGACCTTCGATAAGGCTGTCTGTGTAGTATTCAAAGAACTTTTTACGGGAGAATAGATTTACGTCCATAGGAGGGAGAGCATGCATTGAATGGCTAGAGTTAATGTAACGTTGCAATTGTTTTTTCGGATCGCCTCGGTATAAAATTGTGAGTATTTTGTTAACAAATAGGGGGCTTCGCTTGTAGGTCCATTGCCCGATTGAAAATAGATCTGGGAATTTTTGCGATACAGATAAACTGAGTTTCCCCGGTGGAATAAAAGACACGAGAGTTAACTGTTTAACTCTGCTCTTGAAGTGTGCAGCCAAATGAGTGGCATACCGGCTCCCAGTGCAATGGCCAATAATTGAAAATGTATCAATCGCTAAATGTTCAATGAGTTGAACGCTTTCTGTGATTGTACTTGTTAGGGATATGTATGGGTTTGGTGAGGTGAGACCGTATCCTGGACGTTCGGGTATGATTAGGCGGATGTTGTTGCGAGTTAGATAGTCTTCGGATACGAGTTGTTCTTTTCTTGATCCTGCCAGAGAATGCATATATATCACTGGGTGACCTGTCGCAGGGCCAATGTCCCGATAGGAAAGTTGCCGTTTATCATAGAGTGTTAGGATTTTATCTGCTGGATTATTTTGTGTGCTCAACGTTGTTGTTGCGTTTGCAATGGGGTAGGTGCGAAGCAATTGAGTAAGCATGTCTTTTTGTGAATTGGACCCCAACTTTTCCCTGATTTTCTTTAGGTTTTGCCGCAAAGAATTTTCTTTGAGGTTCAATAGCTTTGCGGTAGTAACTATGTCATTGCTCTGGGACCAGACACTTAGGATCTCGGATTCACGCTTTGTCAGGCTAAATAGTGCCTTGAGAGTATCAACGCTCCAGGCTTGATTGTTGTCATTTTTGTCGCTCTCAATAAATAGACAACTATAGTGATTATTGGCTTGTGTTGCGGTGCTTAGTGGTATGTAAAAATACTGGTGTTTGGCTATCGTCAACGTTGTCGCAGTGTGTGGGTGATTGTTGATGGTTGTCCACAATGGGGACTCACTACAAACTAGGTTGTCGTTAAATGGCGTAATTGGATTGTTGGTAATGAATGAGTGGGCTATTTTAGACGCCGATAGAATGACGTTGTCATCAAGCAACACAATGTTGATTGGTAGTTGGTATATAGTCGCGATTAATTTCTCGATATTAGAATCTAAGGTTTCATTAGCAGAAATTATATCTATGAGGTGCGATAAATGTGGTGTTAGGTGCTGTATTGACGATTCTATATCTTGTGTATTTATATCCGAGAGCAGAATGATAGCATCGATAATTTCAGTGAAGAAATCAGCGAAGGTAAAAAGATCAATGCCTTGGGTGTACAGTGACAACGTCAAATTTTCTTTTTGATATTGTGTCGGCTCTAGGAGGGTCTCGTCCATACTGGGTTTTTCCTTGGTTTTATCGACTTATTCGTACGTCTTAGACGTGATGCAGTGAGGGATTCGCCCCAACGTCTGATTAATTAGGCTGAGCTGGTTTTGGTGACCTGTTTTCTTAAGAATGTTGGCGGTATGGGATTTTACGGTTTCAGGGGAAACTCCGAGTACCGCCGCGAGATCTTTTTTTGTGAATCCTTGAATAAGCAATGTGGCTAGTTGGTTTTCTTTTGGTGTGAGTTTATAGTCATCCAATACCAATGGTATCCAGAAGGGGTCCATATTATTTATGCCTGCTAACAATATGCATGATGTAGCCTGAGTGCTGTCATCGATTATTGGTAACAACACGGCGGGAATTAATCCGGTATTCTTATCTTCGAACGAGACGCGTCCATATATGTTACTGACGGGGCCTTTTTCAAGCATAGGGTGTATTTGTCGATACCAGTCTTTCATTTGAAAGCTAGATATGGACTCACTGGAGAACGTTGCCTTTGCAGATTGTTCCTGTGGTGAGAGGAGTCGTGCACTTTGGTTGGATTGAACGGGGACTCCTGTCTCGGTAAATCGAAAAAAAGCAAATTCTAAATGTTCTAGTGTTTGGGTAAGGGCACGAAGCGAATGTTGTTTTTGCAGCTTTTGCTGGTGCAATTCACGGGCTTTTTTGATCGACTGTTCTAAAGCCTGTGGCCGCTGAAAACCTTCGGTGCATGGGTATTGTAGAATCTGCCTTTCTATGTCCTCAAATGTGCTGCGCCCAATACTAGAATAGAGCTGTTGTATCCAGTGAGAAATATCCATATTAGCGTTGCGGCATTGTTTTTTAGGTGAGAATAATACTGTTTTTCATTGGCTAGAGGTGCACTAACGTGCTTGCGAACGCCTGCGATCCATTGCTAGTATGTGAAAACGACTTGCCTACCCCCCAATAGACTCGGTAACTCTAGCATGTGGAATATGTAAAGGTAAGAGTCGAATGTTGGTTGTTGAGGTTGGGTTAACATTTCGTTTCAATCTTTCCGTCGCTTATGGGGTTATGCCGCTTTATGTTGTTAGAGACCAAGTTCCTATTACCGGTAATACCGCCACAATTGATGTTAAGAGAGCGTTTACTCGAGCGTATTGGGCGCCCTAATCCTGCACAATTGAGTTTGCTCCAAGCACCGCCGGGTTATGGGAAGACGACACTTATCATGCAATGGTTAGCGTCAAATTCATTGACGCCAATATGGTTATCTCTTGATAGCAGGGACAATGACGTCTTACGATTTTGGCGTTACGTTGTCGGGGCGATCCAGCGCTTTGATACGGGGTTGGTACCGAAAACCCAAGAATTACTTGGGGAAAGTCTAGAAGACGATGCTGATACCATCGTTGAGTCACTGGTGAACGAGCTGTTGACAGGATCATCGGTTATTACCGGCCCAGCCCCCCTAATGCTTGTACTAGACGACTATCACGTGATTAATCACAGTCGAATACATGATAGTGTGTCATATTTTCTCGATAATTTACCACCCACATTGCATGTAGTGATAGCCAGTCGTACGCAACCGCCGTTGTTTATTGAGCGTCGTAAAGTAAGGGGGTTACTCGTTCAACTGACAAGTGTGGACTTGGCGTTTATCCCAGAAGAAACTGCGCTATTTCTTCAACAGAGATTACCCGGTGGGGTGACGCAAGATAGTGTTTTTGCATTGCATAAACGCACTGAAGGCTGGGCTGCTGCAATACAACTTGCAGTGCTTTCAATGCAACGGAATTCTTCCGTAATCAATGAGAATAGCGTGTTTACACAAGCGGTATCGGATTTGGATGAGGAGGTTATCCGCTATTTATTTGATGAAGTGATATCGTGCCTGGACCAGGATCTTAAGAATTTTGTGGTAAATGCGTCAATGTTGACGTGTTTTTCACCGAGCTTGCTGGATGCCATCTATGGTAAAAGTGATAGCCACGACATAATCCAGATACTCAAGGATAAAAACCTTTTTGTTCAACCTCTGCATGGAGAAGAGCATTGGTTTCGGTTCCATGAACTGTTTCGCGAAGCACTAAAACCACATTTTGAAGCAAAACCACAGCAGGAGAGGTTCGCATTACATCAGCGGATAGCGCTGGCATTTGAAGCGATGGACAATAAAGAAGAAGCCATCGAACATTACGTGCTAGCCCAGGAATGGGATAAAGCCGCATCTATGGTGGAATATATTAGCTATGGGCGTGTATTAGGTAGTGAGGACTCTCTATCAGAAACATTGCTTCGTAAATTGCCTGAAGAGCAATGGCAGCATCGACCAAAATTATTGCTTATTAAAGCGTGGTCTTTGTTTAGAAGTAACGATATTACCCCCGCCGAATCCTATTTGGCACGCATTGAGGAGCTGCTTAATTCTGGTTCTGTTGTTATGCCTGAAGATGAACGAAAGCAAATGTTCAGTCATATCGCGGTATATCGTACCCAACTTGCGCATATTGCGGGTGACCCCCAGGGGGCCAGACGATTGATCGCAGATCATGAGGCGCTGATTCAAAGTGATCACAAAGATGAAGATTTGGGGTTGCAGCTTGGTGTGGTGATTGACTATTTTGTACGTGGAGATATGGGGAATATCGTAAAACATGGCCCAGCGATTTTGGGTAAGGCTCAGCGAGAGAATAATCAGTTTATCGCCCTTGGTTTGGCGCAAACCTTGGGTATGGCAACATATTATGCGGGGGATGTAAACGCAGCGTTCGAGTGTTTTTCTCAATTTCATCAATGGATTGAATCCGTTGAAATGGATGAAGAGCTGGCTATCGGTTGGTCGTATATTTGTACGTTGGATATGTATCGCGAAATTAATCAGTTCGATAAAGTAGAAGAATGTTGGCAACGTTTAGGTGACTACGCAAGTTCAACGGCGATGCCTGGTCAGAAAGCGCTGACGCATATTACCTACGCTAATGCACTGATCAGTGCGGGGCGATATGAAGAAGCCAAAAATTTATTGAGTATTGCGCAGCAGGGGTTTTCGGACCACCTTAGCTTCTGGTCATTTATATCGTCGCCAATCTCGGTGTTTAGCATCAAATTGGCGTTGCTTGAAGGTCGTGAGCAGGAGGCAATGGATTGGGCCGATAAAGAGCAGGAAAGGCTACGATCGATTACGTTTTACCGTAGCGAAGAAGAAAGAGCGCTGTTGATTCGTATAGATATTATGCGAGGTCAATATGCGGCCGCTCAATCGCTTCTGTCGCTTATTTTGGAAGATGCTCAACGATCTGGGCGGGTGATTAGTTACGTTCGGGGCCTCGTGTTGCAAGTTAGGTTGTGCTTGGCCCAAGGCAATCAGAATTTGGCCCGTAGTTCTTTGATACAGGCGCTTGAGATGGGTGAGAAATCAGGTTATTGCCGGATCTTTTTGGACGACTGGGATGTCGTTGCTCCAATACTTACCCAACTGAGAGGGCTGAGCGCTACATTGCTGAGCTATCGAGATGAGCTATCTCGTCAATCCGCGCTGGAACCAGGTAATATTCAAAACCAAGAGGCACAGCGGGAAAGCGCTAAAGTATGTGATAGCTTGACGCCAAGGGAGGTGGAAATACTTTGGCTAATTAAACAAGGGCTAAAGAACGCCGAAATTGCCGATCAACTGTCGATTTCCGGCAATACAGCTAAGGTACACGTGCGAAACCTCTATGAAAAGTTGGGGGTTAAGAGTCGAACGCAGGCAGTGTCAAAAGCTGAAGAAATCGGCGTTTTTACCGCATAGGTTACCTGGGTGCACCTGCTTTGGAGGTGTTTATTCGATAGTTTCAGCGTTCACTGCGGGCTTTTCTTGAAAAAATAACCCTTTTTGGTTATGCGAAAATACTGTGCTTTTGACCACAATGGAATGACGGTAGATTCGTCCATTCCAGGTCAACACATTCTGGATTGTGTCTACCGATAATACTAATAACGTAGAGACAATAATGATGAATAAGAATTCTCAGACAGGATCATCACAAACTTCTGGGTTTATTCACCAAATTCAAGAGTTTATCGTGGATCATCCATGGTTTTGTATCTTGTTTACGCTGGTGATGGTTACAGCCGCGGGTTCCGGTCTGCGATTTGCTGAATTGAACAATGACCCTCGGGCTCTTTTTTCTGAAAATAATGAGGGTATGAAGTTGCTTGTGGATCTTGAGCAACGCTTTACCAAAGATGATAACGTCGTTTTTATCATCCACCCTAAGAATAACGACATTTTTACCCGTGAAAACCTTACCATGTTGCACGAATTGACCGAGCGCGCATGGACTGTACCAAAAACCCTTAGGGTAGATTCGCTGGTTAATTTTCAGCATACCGAAGTGTCAGGGGATGACCTGGATATCATCTATTTGGTAGACGAGCCTGAATCCTTGACTGACACACAGCTCGCGAAAATCAAGAAAATAGCATTGAGCGAACCGAACCTCGTCAAAAATGTGATTTCACTCAGTGGTCATGTTGCTTCCGTGAATGTCGCGGTGTTAGCAGACAACGAAGGTGGGCGTGACGCACCGATGATCATGGAGTATGCGCGTCAGGTAAGAGATGAGTTTCGACAAAAATACCCTGATGTTGAATTTCTTCTATCTGGTCATGTAGCGTTTAAAGATGCGTCGAAACAAGCCACTGAAGATGCGCTGAGCACTACATCGGTGTATAGCACTATTGCGGTTATCATCTGTTTATATTTAATGCTACGTAGCGTTGCCTCTGTAATTCTTACTTACTGCATTATTGCTTTATCGAATGTAGTGGGGTTGGGAATAATCGCGTGGTTAGGGATTGAGTTTACGCCGGTCATGGGGGGCGCACCGGCCATCATTTTAACGTTAGCGGTAGCGGACAGCATACATATATTACTTTCCTATCAGCATCAAATTATCGCAGGTAAGGTGAAGCGTGAGGCGATGCTCGAGAGCTTACGTATTAATATGCAACCAGTGTTTTTGACCAGTGTGACGACGGCGATTGGGTTTCTATTTTTGAATAATTCTGAATCGCCGCCGTTTGCTGATATGGGGAATTTGGTATCGATCGGTGTTATGGCCGCGTGGTATTTGTCTATCGTGTTTCTTCCGGCGGCGGTGATGGTATTGCCGGAGTTTAAGTTTAAATCCCGTGGTGATCGTTCGGAATCCATTAGTCAGGGTTATATGAATAAATTTGCTGACTTTGTGATTGATCGCCGGGTGATGGTGTTTATCGTTTCCACGTCTATTTTTTCCATACTTGGGGTGTGCAGTCTCAAGAATGAGTTTAACGACGTTTGGTTTGAGTATTTTGATGAGTCTTTTGAAGTCCGTAATTCGACCCAATTTATGGTGGACGAATTAACGGGTCATCACCGTATTCAGTTTGCGTTTCCGTCGGGTGAAGAAACGGGGATTATGGACCCAGAATATATGCAAAGTGTTGATCGGTTTGTCGATTGGGCAAGAGAGGAGCAGGGAGTTATGTTCGTTTCCAGTTTCTCTGACACCATTAAGCGCCTGAATCGAGATATGAACGGGGGTGACGTAAGTTATTATGTTATCCCTGATCAACGGGAATTAATTTCTCAATATACGCTAATGTTTCAGATGTCATTACCGTTTGGTTTAGGGTTAGAGAACCAAATTGATATAAACCGTTCATCTATTCGTGTTGATGTATTAATGACCACGGTCTCCTCTAATGAAATTATTGCGTTTGAACGTTCTGCGCGGCAGTGGATCGTCGACAATCTACCTGAGCGTATGGAAACTCAAGGTGTTGGCTTCGACTTACTCTTAGGTGAACTTTCATACCACAATATTAAAGGTATGTTGGTGGGAACAGGGTTGGCTCTGTTGGTCGTCTCTCTGTTGTTAATTGTTGCCCTACGTTCGGTGAAGTATGGTTTATTGAGTATTTTGCCTAATATATTTCCTGCGATAATTTCCTTCGGTATTTGGGGGTTGTGGAAAGGGCAGATTGGTATTGCGATTAGTATCGTAGCCTGTATGACTCTTGGTATTGTGATTGATAATACGGTTCATTTTCTAAGCAAATATATTCGTGCTCGTCGAGAGAATCAGTTGTCCAGTATTGAAGCAACACGCTATGCGTTTAAGACCGTTGGTATAGCATTGATCGCGACGACGTTAGTGTTGGCCTCAAACTTTGGCATGATGGCAACGTCTCATTATTATCCTAATGCCAGTATGGGAATGTTAACGGCTATCACGGTGGCTATAGCGCTTGCAGTGAACTTCTTGTTTTTTGTTCCCCTATTACTGTTTATTGACGGTAGAAAAGATAGAAAACGTTCAGCGGGTGCAAATGATAAGAATTCAATGACATCCACTGGGGTGTTATCGCGAGCTTAGGTAAGTTGACGTATTTGGCCATATAAAACCCTAGCTTAGTTGTTAGGGTGGCCTTTGGTTTAACCAAGGAATAATCCTCAGTAGAGGACTAATGGTTTTTTTGCCAATGGATTCATTATTTGTAAATTTCTAGTTATGTACCCTTTTCGGTTTGGTGTTTCGCTCTATACTTGCTGTGACAGAAGTCAGTGGCATGACCTTGTGTTGTCTTGTTAGGATACTTTGCAATATTGGTTTAACCAATAACCAGGACCTTAGAAGGTATCGATTATGGATGACCAATCATCCGTTCAAGTCGCTGTATTTCCATAAGATTTAGCGTATCATTAGCTAATCTTTAGTATTGTAAACCCGATGTATCCTGTAGCGAATAATATTATGTCTGATGGTGTAAGTGTAAGTTATCAAGGCCGTAAGGCCAGTCGAGCAAGAAGCGAACAGAGACGTAAGGCGATTTTGGAAGCAGCCCTGCGTTTAGTTGTTAAGGAAGGCGTTCGCGGAGTACGTCATCGTGCGGTTGCAAAAGAAGCCGACGTGCCATTATCGGCAACCACATATTATTTCAAAGATATTTCAGATTTAATCACCGATACTTTCACGCTGTTTGCCGAAAAAGCAATGAGTGATGTGGTAACGCCAATCTATACCGAAGTCGAACGTTTTATCGAGAACAATGGCGGCAAGGTACCTGATGCAGGTCCGGTCAGAAATCAACTGGTTGAATCCTTAGCCTCGATGCTCGTCGGTTTTATTCATCACGAGCTAAAAGAAGAGCGTGATCACTTGCTCGCTGAGCAAGCGTTTATGCATGAAGCATTACGCGACCCACGCTTACGTGATATGGCTAAACATTATTATGATTATCTTGTAAACGATATGCATATGTTGTGTGAAAAGATGGGGGTTGATGAACCTGATATTGTTGCAGAAATATTAATGGCAACCATATTCCGTATTGAACAGGAAGGTTTGCAAAAATCGGCTGAAGAATTTGACGCCGATCGAGCTAAGCGAATGTTGAAGCGTATTTTTCATACTTTCTTGGTTCAAGTGTAAAGCGCAGGCTGATAATTCATGAGTGAAGTTATTGATCGCGTCAAGTTAGAAGCTAGTTGGAAAGAGCAGTTGGCGTCGGAGTTTGATACTGAATATATGCAGGCGTTACGGGCTTTTCTGTTGCAGCAAAAGCAAGCCGGTAAAGTTATTTACCCTCCTGGGGATGAATATTTTAATGCGTTTAATTACACGCCTTTTGATCAAGTTAAAGTCGTCATTCTTGGTCAGGACCCCTATCATGGTCCTGGTCAGGCTCATGGGTTGTGTTTTTCTGTACCTGAAGGTGTACGACCACCACCGTCGCTAAAGAATATCTTTAAAGAAATTAATCGAGATTTAGGGTTGCCGGTTCCTAGTCATGGTTGCCTAACCTCTTGGGCCAATCAAGGTGTCTTATTACTCAACAGTGTGTTAACCGTTGAGCAAGCAACAGCTGGAGCCCACCAGAAAAAAGGTTGGGAAAAATTTACGGATAGTGTTATTCGTTGTGTTAACGATCATCAAGAGGGCGTGGTATTTATGTTGTGGGGTAGCTACGCCCACAAGAAAGGCCAATTCATCGATGATACCAAACATAAAGTGTTGCGCTCAGTGCATCCTTCGCCACTTTCCGCACATCGAGGCTTCCTTGGTTGTGGCCATTTTAGTGAAGCAAATGAGTACCTCGCGACGCTAGGAAAAGGACCTATTGATTGGTCCTTACCTAGCTAACTTACGGTAATCTCTGGCAGACGATGTTTGTACGCGTGGGTGGCTCAATAGTGCTCCTAATTACTCGCCCTGCTCATACAAGCGGATGATGCTGGAGAAATCCAATGCACCCACATCTTCCCCTGATCGCTTATGTAAGTTAAATAGATTGCGTGCGGCGGCACCCATTGGGATGGATGATTTGCTTCCTGTAGACGCTTCAGCTGCAAGACCTAGATCTTTCAACATCAAGTCAACCATAAACCCGCCTTGGTAATTATTGCCTGACGGTACACTATCCATGACGCCAGGTACGGGGTTATATTTTTGCAGTGACCAATTGCTTCCTGAACTTTTCAGCATTATATCGGATAAGGTTTTAGGGTCGAGACCGTTGTCGATACCTAGCTGCAATGCTTCAGCCGTTCCCGCCATGTGGATTGCTAGCAGCATGTTATTACAGATTTTGGCAACCTGGCCAGCACCGGCATCACCTGCGCGGAAGACATTGGCGCCCATCGCAGAGAGTACGGGTTGTGCTGCCTGGTAATCGTCTTTTGAACCACCACACATAAAGGCTAATGTGCCAGCGGCAGCAGCAGCCACACCACCAGACACGGGTGCATCAATCGCACGAATGCCTCGCTTGGCAGCTTCAGCTTCAACACGGCGAGAGTTGGCAGGGGCAACGGTTGAGCAATCTAAAACCAGCGCGCTTTTGTCGATGACATCAAGTAGCGCATCACCATCAATATAAACGCTTTCAACAATAGTGCCGTTTGGCAGCATACTAACAATAAAGTCTGCACCATCTACAGCAGCCTTTGCACTATTAACAACATGACAGCCAGATTCACGAGCATGTTCCTGGGCCGCTGATGACAAATCAAATGCATTGACCGCAAAGCCTGCTTTAACCAAATTAGCGGCCATGCCGCCGCCCATGTTACCGAGTCCAATAAAGGCTACTGTTTGAGTCATTATGTTCGTTCCTTATGTTTTGCTTTTATGGATTACAGATTTTCGAGTGGGTGAGGGCCATTACCCCATGAAGGTGTGATTAATGCACTGATGTCAGCCTCAGTTACAGAATCTACGGTTGCAGGCTGCCATTGAGGGTTACGGTCTTTCTCAACCAAAAGTGCACGCACACCCTCTTTGAAATGCCCTTGGCGTAAGCAATTGGTGGATAGCACCAATTCAAATTGAAATACTTCTTTGAGCGATAAGTTTTTACCGCGAGTAAATTGCTGCCATACGAGGTGAGGGGACACGGGGCATCCTTGCGACAGTGTTTTGGCTGCTTTGCATAACCACTTATCATCACCGTCATACGCTGTGATTTGATCAATGATTTGTAACAAATTATCCCCATCACAGGTCGCATTGATCCAATCCAAATGCTCGTGCACCTGACTTGATGGCTGTTGCTCTTCGCTGCTGTTTTCGAACTCACGTAATACATGCGTGACGACATCATTATGTTCAGACAAGGCTTCTGGCCAGGTCTGATCTGCTAGTGCTGCTAACACTGCGTCTTTGTTATCGTGTGTGATAAAGGAATCCGCCAGGCCTATAAATTTAGCATCCGCCGCGTTGAATGATGCACCCGTTAAGCCTAGGAACATGCCGGTTTTACCGGGGGCATGATTTAAAAACCAAGTGCCGCCCACATCAGGATATAGACCAATTGTCACTTCAGGCATTGCCATGCGCGTGGACTCGGTTACGACGCGGTGGCTTGCTCCGCTCATCAGACCAAGCCCGCCTCCCATCACTATACCGTTACCCCACAAGATGATGGGTTTTGTATACATATGGATGTGATAATCAAGCTCATATTCTCGCTTGAAGAACTGATCCATTGAATCGTCATTGTAGGTTTCGCCGTATGCTGCTGCGCCATTGTAAAGTGCAACAACATCGCCGCCAGCACAAAATGTCTTGTCGCCAACACCTTGTAAAAAGACGCACGCAATACTGTCATCCGCTTCCCAAAGGGTTAGCTTCTCTTCTAGCAAGTCCACCATTACAAGCGATAGGGCATTGAGCGATTTTTCAACGTTGAGGCTGGCAATGCCAATTTTTTTTGCACCTGCCTGACGCTCTTCAAAAATTACCGGATCAGTCATCTCATCTTCTCTTTAATTGGTTTAGCTATTGGTCCATTCAGGCTTACGTTTTTCTAAGAATGCGGTAACGCCTTCCAACTGATCTTTTGTGTCGAATAGATCAGCAAATGCATCACGCTCAAGAGCTAGATTTTCATTCATGGGAAGGTTACGACTACCCATGATCAACTTCTTACAGACTTTAACGGATGATGGACTTTGCTCTGCAACACGCTCAGCTAGCGTAAGTGCCGCGTCTAATGCTTTACCTGTTTCAACTACTTCTTGAACTAAACCAATCTCTAACGCTTTATCTGCCTTTAGCTGTTCATTACACAGAATCATTCGCTTTGCCCAGCCTTCTCCAACTAGGGCAGGAAGGTGCTGAGTACCTAAGCCGCAAGGTAGTAAGCCGACTTTAGCTTCTGGTAACGCCATCTTTGCCTGACTTTCTGCGATACGAATATCACAGGCCATTGCCGCTTCTAAACCACCGCCCATTGCAAAACCATTGATGGCTGCGATTGAAACACCCTCGTAATCTGTTAGTGCCTGAAAGCCTTCTCCAAAAGCTTGTGCTGCTTTTTGTGCATTGTCTTTATCGCCGTCGGCGAACATTTTAAGATCAGCCCCGGCACAAAAGAATTTTTCACCTTGGCCGGTCAAGACTAATGCGTAGTTATCCTTATCGGCATTTAACCCTTCCACAATGTCTTTCAACAAATACAAACTATCAACCGTCCAGATATTGGCTGGTGGATTATTCATGGTAATAATGGCGATATGACCGCGCTTTTCAACTTGTAATAAATCACTCATGTAGATATTTCCTCAATTTTTATCAGGCAACTAGGTTGCCACAGGGTACGTTACACTCATGATGCTTAGCGAATAGCATCAGTAGCACCGTCTTCCAGTATGCGGCGTGCCGTCACTAGGCGCATGATTTCGTTTGTACCTTCCAGAATCTGGTGGACACGCGCATCACGCTGGAAACGCTCAATGGGGTATTCACGGATATAACCGTAACCGCCGTGAAGCTGAATGGCATTATTGCACACATCAAAACCGATATCGGTAGCAAATCGTTTAGCCATGGCACAATAGGTAGTTTTGTCAGCATCGTTTTCATCCAGCTTAAAAGCCGCCAAATGAACCATGGTGCGTGCAGCAACTAGTTCAGTCACCATGTCCGCGAGTTTAAATTGAAGTGCCTGAAAGGCCGCTAATGGTTTGCCAAATTGGCTGCGTTCCTTCATATAAGCTTGGGTGTGGTTAATACACGCTTGTGCTGCACCAATAGAGCAGGAGGCGATATTAATACGCCCACCATCCAGACCTTTCATGGCGATCTTAAAACCCTCGCCCTCAACTCCTAGCAAGTGATCAGCTGAAACACGTGCATTCTCAAAACTGATGGCCCGTGTTGGTTGGCTGTTCCAGCCCATTTTGTCTTCGTTTTTGCCGTAATTGATACCGTCGGTATCTGAAGGAATAGCGAAGGCGGATATACCTTTTGGCCCACTGTCAACCGTTCCGGTGCGTACCATGACAACTAATAAATCTGTCTCGCCAGCACCGCTGATAAACATTTTACTGCCGTTGATGATATAGCTGTCACCGTCTTTTTTAGCGGAGGTACGTAATGAACCTGCATCGCTGCCTGCGCCGGGCTCAGTTAAACAATAGGATGCTAGCTTCTGACCCGTAACGAGGTCACCGCACCATGTCTCTTTAACTGCGTCGGTTCCCCAGGTGGCGGTCATCCACGTAGCCATATTGTGAATGGAAATATAAGCGGCTGTTGATGTGCAGCCAGCAGCTAACTCTTCCAGGATGATAGACGAATCGACACGTGACAATCCCATGCCGCCCACATCTTCAGGGGAGTACAAACCACAAAAGCCCATCTCGCCCGCTTTGGCGATAACGTCTTTTGGAAAAATCTTTTTCTCATCCCATTCGGCGGCATGAGGCGTCATTTCACCTGCTGCAAAAGCGCGTGCCGCTCCCTGAAATGCCAGCTGTTCTTCGCTTAAATTAAAATCCATAGGTCAGACTCTATGTTGCGTTACAAGTCATGTTACTTACTTTTGACTCTTTATAATCATTAGCTCCCCGCTTTTGAGGGCACTAATGATTTACAGTAATTCTACTTTAACTTCTCGATTGCGCTGGCGAATAATATTTCATCCGCTGGGATTTCTTTGTTTTTAGCCAATGGCTTTGAGATCCAGGTGATGTTAACCAGGTCTTCCCAGGTGATATTGTTGTTGATGCTGTTACCGCCCCAAGAGCCACACCCTAAAGAAAATGTCTGGCGCATTCCATTCCACACGTTACCGCTGTTAGAAGGGGCTTGCGGTTGGTTAACCATAACTCGTGATGTTTTAGTGCCTATACCGTATGTCAAAATGTTGTTGTCACTTTGAGAGTAGATACCACAGGAGTGACCCATGCCTTGATAGGTTTGAATTTCATTGGTCTGGGTGATGGCTTCATCGATATTCTTAACGCGGTAGAATGCCATAACAACGGACATTTTTTCACCAGAAAAAGGGTAGTCTTCACCTGCACCGGTTTCCGGCACGATAAAGAACTGCTTACCGTTGGGAAGGTCTATGCCCGCCATGCTAGCCAGGGTTTCTGCAGGCTGGGCAACTATACGAGAGGCTATGTGCCCATCTTCCCAGATAATGTCTTCAAGTTTCTGCTTTTCCTCAGTATTGACAATATAGCCACCTTGCAGTTGAAGTTGATCGAGTAACTCGTCAGCAATAGAATCAAAAGCGACAACCGCGTTATCAGAAGAGCAAGAGGCTGCATAATCCAACGTTTTTGAAATACGAATTTTTTCAGCTGCATCCACTAGGTCTGCAGTATCATCAACGGTGATGACGGCGTTACCTGCACCTACACCCAGCGCAGGCGTGCCGCTTGAGTAGGCTGCTTTAACCATCGGTGAACCACCGGTAGCCAGCACTCGGTCAGATTGCTTCATTAGCTCAGCAGTGCCGTCCATAGATGGTATCTCAATAGCAATGACCAGGTCTTCAGGAGCACCACAGGCCTTTAGGGCCTCACGCATCAGGTCACAGATCATTTTATTGGTTAGCTTGGAGCGGGGGTGTGGTGCAACAATAATGGAGTTGCGGCCTTTAATGGCAGAAATGGCCTTTATGACAGGGGTAGCTTCTGGGTTGGTGCAAGGTACGAGTACACCAATTACGCCAATCGGTTTTGCTATCTTGATGATATTGCGCTCTGTGTCTTCTTCGATAACGCCAACCGATTTATCATTGATGATATCGAACAAAGCAGCACGTGTTTTTTTGAATATTTTCAAATGCTTAGCTTCGTAATTACCCAATTCTGTCTCTTCAATGGTAAAGCGGGCAATCCGCTCAGCCACATCAGGACGGGCGACAGCCCACACCATGGCGGTAATCAGTTCATCGACTTGTTCCTGGGTGTAATTTTCAATCTGAGCCTGTGCTGCACGAGAGCGGGCGATCAGAGCTTCTATTTCTGTGGCGGCTTCACTTTTTTCGACAGAGGTATCAACACCCATAACAATCTCCTAATCCTGATTTAATAATAATGTACTACTTTATTGGATAACGCGTAGCAAAAATGATTCGACGTTTGTAAACAGTAGATCCTAGCTTACCTAGAGTGAGCTAGATTGAGGATTGACGATCTTGGCTAAATGATGGACTATATTGCGGTATAGGCGTGACTTATCGCACTGCCACCTACGTAATAATGGCATATACCAAAGGCATCTATTGAATATCACATCCAGTTGGCCATTACCCCCTGAAGGCGTTCGTTTTTTAGTGCCGCCCTTTATCGCGGAGCAGCTTGCCATTAACCCGCTTACACAGGGGCTTTATCCTACGGCGATGGGGTATTATCCTGTGGCTAACAACCACCGGATGCAGCGCCCCGTACATACAGATTACCTGATGATCTATTGCATTGCGGGGAAGGGCACGTTAATGACAGAGGAGGCCTCTGGCGTAAAGCGCTACAGAATTGTCAGTGGAGATCTGATTGTATTGCCACCTAATCACCCTCATACATACCAAGCTGATAACAAAGATCCATGGACAATCTACTGGTTGCACTTTGATGGCGAAGTAGCGCAGCAGTTTTATGAGCATTTACAAATGACATCATTGCGATTTAACATTGGTGTACAGCCTCGCGTGGTGAGAATCTTCGATGCTCTTTCAGAGTTACATCGTAGCGGTTATTTGCTAGCAGAGTTCATTCAAGGCTGCCATCAACTTCAAGCGCTTCTCAGTTACGCCTCGCTTCTCGTGCGTCAACAGCAACCGCAAGTGGGTCGTCAGGCGTTAAATTGGGATCGTATTCGCGCTATGATGCAGGAACATGTTCATGGACAATTAAATTTGGATGATTTGGCCGCCGAAGCACAGCTTTCAAAATACCATTTTTCTAAAAAATTCAAAGTGCTAACGGGACACTCGCCGATTCAATATTTTATTAATATGAAAATGCAAAGAGCCTGTTACCTGCTAGACAGTAGCAGTCGTTCTGTTAAACAGGTGAGTGCAGTACTCGGCTATGATGATGTTTATTATTTTTCGCGCTTATTCAAAAAAACCATGGGGCTATCGCCTGATCAGTATCGAAAAAGTAAATTTTGCTAAAAAAGGTTTCTACTACCAGGCTTTTAGGAATCAAGGACTTCAGCTGCGCGCCGTCTCGGTAGAGTGACGATAAAGCGGGAGCCTTTGCCCCAGGTGCTTTCTGCTCGAATCGAACCTTGTAATCGCTCGACCTGTCGACGCGCAATACTTAACCCTACACCTGCGCCACTTTCCTTGCCTGCAACATTTTCTTGAAGGTGGGTAAACTCCATAAATACTTTTGTCAGGTTTTCTTCGAGAATTCCAATGCCTGTATCTTCAACACTAATGATGGCATTTTTTTCGTCTTCTGATAGTTCTAACCGGAGGGTGATTGATCCATGTTCGGTAAATTTAAGGGCATTGTCAAACAAGCGGGAGATGACGTCGTTGATGATTTTTACGTCTGTGAGTATTCCGATAAATCCTTTTGGCGCGATAAATTCAGTGGTTAGTGATTGACTTTCAGCCTCTAATTTAAGCCGGTCATAATCTGCTCGTAGTACAAGTTGCAGGTCTGTTGTTTGCAGTCTTATATCATCATCACTGGCGCTTTTGTTGAGGTCTAGCATGTTCTCAATTAGGCCTAATAGTACTTGCGAACTGGCCATTACCTGTTCCAATCCACCTTTGTTTCGTTTGGATAGTTGGTCTTCAGGACTCTTTATTACGCGTTGCGTAAACCCCATAATTGCATTGAGCGGGGTTCTTAATTCATGGCTAACCTTAGACATAAACGCCGCTTTTGCCGCAAGCATTTCTTCGGCGTTCTTTTTTGCATCGACTAATAAGCGCGAGCGTTCAACCTCATCCACCATATTGATAATAATATAGACGTAAGCAATCAGGTTGCCGTCGTCATCTAGCATGGGGGACGGTTTTATTCGCACAGCAATATTATCATCGTTTTCTCTGATTATATTACGCTCTTGAGGGTGGGTGCCGTAAATAACGGAAATACGTTCTCCGTCGAAATAATTATCGATGGATTGTCCGATTATGTTGTCAACATCTTGCTCTGTAAGCTCCGCCATATCAATAAAGGTTTGGTTGACTTGTACTACTTTGTCATTCAAACCAAGTACGAAGAGTCCGTCAGACATAGCATCAACCACATTGGATACATAGTCTTTTGATACAGTTGTCGTTTCTAATTGAGCTGCCATGTAATCTATTGATCGCGAAAGTTTTCCTACTTCATCAGTGGTAGAGTGCTTAGCGCGGGCGGAAAAATCACCTTTTGCGAGACGTTTGGTTATCTCTATCAAATTGATAATAGGGCGTGTTATTAACGTCGCGGCGACGGCTGACAACAGAAGTGCCATGATGAGTATTCCACCGGCGATGGCCATATAGATGGTTTGTAACTTATGCAGAGATATTTGCATTGCCTCGAGGGATATTTCTACTAGCGCATAACCGACGATTTCCGTTTCAGTGATATATACCGTTCTAAAAAACAGTACTCTATCTTCGGTCTTATTAATCGCATGGCCGTTGGATTTCGCTTCTAGATAGTAATCACCCAGTACATCAACCAATAGTTCATCCCTTAAATCATTATTCTCTGTGCCATCGGATAATATGTAGAATTCATTATCGGATATTAGAATCCGAGTGACGTCTTTGTTGATGAGCGCGTTGCTAAGGGATTGAGACAATTTGTCGATCTTGAAATTATAAAGAGAATCGATGATCGAATAAGATAATATGTCAGAGGTGAGGCTGCCTTTAGCGAGGGTTTCCTCCAAATATATTTTCTGAACACGTACAAGGCTATAGCCAATCACTGATAGGCCTACGGTGCAAACCACGATGAAGGCGAGAATCATTGCCTTGGCGCGAATAGTGAACATTGTAAATTACCTAAATGGGGTTACAGATTTTTAGCAATTGTTGCGATTTTTTTTTTCTCCTGCTCGCTGATAGCGTCAAATTTTACAGTTTTCTTAAATCGTTTTAAGACCGACTTTCCTGCTTCGCTTTTATGCATGTTACTGAGTAGTTCAATAATCATTTCTCTATGTTCATCAACCATACCTGTGCGCATGGAAACTACGTGTCTTGGTACAGTAATGGTGCGGTGAATGATGTGTAGATCCTTTACTCGTTTCTTAGCAAGTTTATTGTATGACGCCTCGCTCATTGCACCAGCATCAATTTTTCGGCGAATGACCCAAATCATAGTATTTTCATCGTCTTCAGAAAAAACATAGCCACTGGATCCTTCAGCTTTCTCTGTTAGCGAGATATTGCAGCATGCCTGTAGTGAGGCCTTGGGTAATAGAAATGATGAAGTCGAAAAGGGTTCCTCGAAGGCGATGGTTTTTTCCACAAGATCCTGCTCTGTGTTAATCCCTGAGTCTTTTCGGCTAAATATGACAGAATGGTATTTTTCAACGCCTTTCTTCCAGCGACGAAGGGTAATATCACATATATTCCCTGAGCAGGCATTTTCTACCGATAGGGGGCTGTCGATATAGATATCAACGATGCCGGATTTTAGAGCATTCTTCATATCGATTAGACTGCTTAATACGACGACCTCGAACTTAATGTGTTTTTCGATACCGAGCTGGCTCTTGAGATGATCGGCAAGCGGCTGGAATTCAGCAATTCCTTTTTGGGGGCTTTCTTCTATGGTACCCAACGTGATGGTAACAGCGTGAACCGTGGGAGAACAGAGTATCAATAGCGCAAGAAGCATACTAGAAAATCGAGACGACACACATTTCATAGAAAATTCCAAAGATTGGGCGGATGTCCTTTAAGCGTAGTACATAGCAGTATCCGAGGGTAAGAAATACCGAAGGCAAAATACCACGATTTTTTGTGTTTCGTTGGTTAGTTCATTTAGTTATATGGCGGTTGCTTATGATAAGTGTCTTTTCGTTTTTGCTGTTGCCACTGCCGTTAGTGGGTCGTCAGGCCAGGGGTGTTTAGGGTAGCGCCCTTTCATTTCTTTCTTAACGTCTTGGTAGCTATTTTTCCAAAAGCTGGCTAAATCTTGGGTAACCTGAAGTGGACGTTTTGCGGGAGACAGTAAGTGAAGAGTGAGGGGGGTATTTCCCTGGTTTATTCTGGGAGTTTGTTGGCAGCCAAACATTTCTTGTAACTTAACGGCTAATACAGGAGGAGATTGGAGATAATCAATTGCGTGGCTTGAACCAGAAGGTACCGAGATACGTTGGGGGCAGTATTCGTCTAGCAACTTCGGTTGAGGCCATAGTAGTTGCCCTTGAAGAATACTGAATAGGTCTATATTCGCTAGCTGTTTTTTATGGGTTATTGCACCAAGGTGAGGTTGTAACCATTGGTTGATGGTTTTCTCCAAGTGTTGATTGGATAGGTCTGGCCAAGCCTTTTGATTGTTTCTTGATTGCTCAGCGGCGAGGATTACTCTGGCTTGCCATTGCCTAATTTGTGGTGTCCAGGGCAAGACCCCGAGCCCTTGTTTACTTATCCAATCAATGGCTGCTCTGGCTTTTTCTTCTTCGCAAAGTGTGTTAATCGGGCTGCTATCTATAATGAGTTTACCCATGCAGCGTTGTCGCTCCGCTAGGAGCTTGCCATCCTCAGTCCATTGTACAACATTGTGGGTTATTACTTGCTGGCCTAGTCGATGATCGAACTCGGCTGGATCGAGTGGAGCAGCAAGATATATGTTGTCATTACTCTGGCCCTGCTTGCCACCGGAATTTGCAACCGCTAGCCATTGATGATTTCGTAGGCTGTCATTCGTCGACAGTATTGCTTCCCTTCCGTTTGCTAACAGGTAGTGGGTCGGTTGGTTTGGGCGTTGTTTGGCTATACGATCTGGGTAAGCAAGTGCGATTAACAATCCATTGTTGGTGTCAGTTTTCTGTTGTACGTTGCTGTTGATGGATGTGGGAGCGTTGTGTCGAGAGTTATGTCGAGAGTTGGTTTCTTGCAGTGAGTTAGAGAGTTGTGAAAGGTGGCGTTTTGCCTGTTGCTGAATGGTGCGTACTAGAGCTTTTTCATTTTGTCCGCTAACGGTATAGCCAGATAGTTTATCCAAACGAGTACAAATGTCGGCTTGGTGACTCTGGTCAATATCTCTTTCTGGCAGCAGTGCCGCTATAAGGCTTGCTTTGGACTCTAAGCCTAGCGTGTTTGCTATTACCATCATATGTGCAAAACGAGGGTGCACTGCGAGCGAGGCTATTAACTCTCCATGTGGAGTAAGAGAATTTGTGCTTCTATCAACAGCACCGAGAGAAACTAGTAGTTCGGTCGCTTGCAAAAATGCGGCTTGAGGAGGGGGGGTGAGCCAGCTGAGCTCACCGGGGGTTACTCCCCATTGGTAAAGCTGTAATGCCAAACTGGTAAGGTCTGCCTGCTCAATTTCGGGCGGTGCTTGGGGTGCAAGTTGGCTTTGCTGATACTCGGGCCAAAGTCGATAACAGATACCCGCTTCTAATCGCCCCGCGCGCCCCGCTCGTTGTTGGCTTGCCGCTTGAGAGACTCGTTGCGTAGTTAAACGGGTGAGCCCGGTACGGGGGTCGTATTTGGGGAGCCGGCTTTGGCCACTGTCGATAACGATATTGACACCATCGATAGTTAAACTGGTTTCTGCAATTGAGGTGGCCAATACAATTTTGCGTTTACCAGTGGGTGCTGGTGCAATGGCTTGTTGTTGTTGAGCTAAGGTTAAATTCCCGTACATTGGGGTGAGTAGCGTTTCTGGGTGATGGGGCAAGAATGCGTTTATCTTATTCGATAAGCGACGTATTTCATGTTGGCCGGGAAGAAACACCAATACACTGCCGCTATGGGCTTCTAACGCTTGTTCAATGGTGTTAGCTAATGCCGATTCGATATCAAAAAAGGTTGTTGGGCGAGTGTCTGAATAATGGGTTTGAATCGGATATTGCCGACCCTGACTGCGAATGATAGGGGCATTGTTGAGTAGTTGTGAGATGGCTTCACCATCAAGCGTTGCTGACATAACCAGCAATTTTAGTGGTAGTGAATCACGAAATAGTTCTCGGCCATATAAGCAAAGAGCGAGTCCTAAATCTGCATCAATACTACGTTCGTGGAATTCATCAAAAATGATCAGGCCGACACCTTCTAGAGCAGGGTCGTGTTGTAGCATTCTTGTAAGAATACCTTCAGTAACCACTTCTATTCGGGTGTTTGCGCTGGTTTTTGTCTCCATCCGAATGCGATAGCCTACCGTTTTACCCACTGGCTCGTTCAGATTATCAGCTAATCTCTGAGCGGCTAATTTTGCGGCGACCCGGCGTGGTTCCAACATGATGATTTTCTGATGCTTCATCCAGGCTTCAGTTAATAGCGCTAGGGGCACTATACTTGTTTTTCCTGCTCCCGGTGGCGCTTCCAGAACGGCTTCGTGGTGGGATGCAAGAGCGGACTTAAGCGTTGGCAAGCAGTCGTGTATAGGTAATGTAGGGGTCATAAATAGAGAGTATTAGCCTGGTGAAAATACACATTTTATAACAGGTTGGGGGTTAGGGGTATACCTGAGGAGAATAGGGGCGAATGCGCTCACTGAGGCATAGCAATGTGTAAGGGATGCGCGGGTCGTTCTTAACGGTGAGTCCATGTCCTTCTAACGATTGGGTGAGGATGTTAAGTAGTGTTCTTTTGCCCTGGGGGCCTAGTCGCAGTTGACCATTGACATAAAAAGAACTTAGAGCCCAAAGATACGCAAGATAGAATAATGCTCGAGGTGAAGAGCTTACCTGGCAGCAAATGTGCAGGTGTTTCCCTGTAAGAATACGGGTTATTTTGCTGGAAGGGGTATCTCGAGGTAGGGTGTTTTTTTTGGGCGGTAATGTTGATAAATAGGTTTCTATATTGAGGATGACTTGATCACTTTCTCTTTCGATATCTTGTGGCTGCAGGGACTTGCTGTGGTGGCAAAGATCCATCAGTGGGTTTGCACAAGGGCTTGAACTGGTAACCCCTTGTATGCTCTGGGTGATTGCCCAGCACAGCGTTAAGTCATCGTGTAACGCATTAAGTGTGAGGGTTGTTTCTCTGATAGAGGGGGTGAGCGCAGGTAATTGAATTTTGAGGTTGAGGGCATTGCCTTGGATCGGGAATTTTTTGAGCTCTTTGTCCAGAGCGTTGATATAGACGTTTGCAGACTGTTCGGCTTTATTCTTACGGTATTTATCGAGTTGGGCATGACTTTGGTCGTGCTGTAATTGGCGTATCCTCGATAGCAATACATTGGGTTCATATTGGTGATTTTCGAAGTCAGCAAAAGGAAGATCAATCTTATTGCCGCACAGGTCAAGCTGCTCGAGATGGGTAAGTGCAAAAATACTTGATGGCAGTTGTTCTAATTCATTGTAGGCACAATCCAGGGTATCAAGGTGGGTGAGTTTGCCGATAGATTTTGGTAACGATTGCAATTCATTCTTGCCAGCGCGTAAGCTGGTGAGATTTAGACATTCCCCTAATTCCTCTGGTAATTGTGATAATTTATTTCCAAAACAATCAAGGGAGATGAGATTTCGCAGCGACGCGACGGTGTCGGGCATGTGTGTGATGTTATTGGAGGACATATCGAGATAATTAAGCTTCTCCAATCTGCAGATACCTGGCGACATCTGTGTTAGCTGGTTGCCTGCAAGATCGAGGTGCTGAAGTTGCGTGAGCTTTTGAATGTCATTGGGGATGTTGGTTAATTGATTGCCTGTCAGAAACAGATGTGTCGTCTCCGACAGTTCCCATAGAGAATCAGGAAGTTCCTCCAGGTCTTGAAAGGCAAGATGGATTTCTTTTAGCTGATTATTTTTTGCGTCTTGTATGACGGCTTTCGCGTGCTCTAGGCTCATTACTATAACTGGGCGTGTACTTATTCGGTTTGTGTCTAAGTAGTTTGTCAATTTGATCAATACTATTAATAGTAGATGCCAGTGGTTAATTTGGGGGTGGTTTTTTTTAATGGTTAAAAAAACAGTGGTTAGACCTGGCTATGTTCAAAGTACAGACACCACGTTAAAAGTTCCCGTGTCTCAGCTTGGTGTTGGGATGTACGTGAGTGCTTTGGATAGACCTTGGTTGGAAACCCCGTTCTTAGTGCAAGGATTCTTGATAGAGAGCTTGGACCATATTATGTTGGTCCAGGAATTTTGTGATTACGTCTATATTGATGCCGTCAAAGAAGATTGGGTGCCAGCCGAAGAAAGGGTGGAGCAGAATACCGGTAAAAAAAAGCAACGCTATATTCACAAAGTCTCGGTAGAACAAGAAAATGGCGTTGCCCCTGGTGTATATAGACAAGCCAAAACGATTGTTAAGAGTGTGTTAGATGATGTGCGTATTGGCAATGCGCTTGATGTCAAAAAGGCAAAGGAAACCGTATCCGATTGTGTGGATAGCCTACTACGAAATCCTGATGCATTAATGTGGCTTGGGAAAATCAATAATGTAAATAGCGGTACAGCTGAGCATAGTTTGAACGTATGTATTCTTGTGGTTGCATTTGGTCGCCACCTGGGGCTGGAAAAACTGGAACTTGAGCAGTTGGGGTTATGTGGTTTATTACATGATATAGGCATGATGAAAGTGCCTGGTGATGTTTTATCCAAAGGCTCGCAGTTGAGCGAAAAGGAAACGCGAATTCTTAAAGGGCATACCTTGCATGGTAGAAATATACTCATGTCTAATCCGGGGCTATATCATGGTGTAACCGATGTGGCGCATTGTCACCACGAACACTTAGATGGCAGTGGATATCCTCGGGGCCTGAAAGCTGTTGGTATTTCTCACAATACTCGTATGGTTTCAATTGTTGACACCTACATTGACATGACTACAGAGCAATTTGGGGGTAAACCCAGTACAACGCTTGAGGCAGTGCGATTCCTCTATGCGAATCGTGGAACCAAGTTTGATGACGAATTGGTATTACAATTTGTGCAATGTGTGGGGTTGTACCCGCCGGGCAGTCTGGCGTTGTTAAATAACGGTGAGGTAGGCATTGTGATTTCTACCAACTACAAAAATCGCCGATTACCTAAAGTACTTAAATTGTTAGATCATGCAAAGAACCCAATCAAACCCCATGTAGTGAACCTTGGTAACGCTAACGAGCAGGGGGATCGCAAAGAGTTTTTAATCAAGGATATTCTTATTAATGGCAGTTACGGCATTGATCTGCAAGAGCATTTACGTAAAGGCCTCACTCTGGGGTAAGTCAGAGCTAGTGACGCGTACTTGCTTTGAGCCCAACGGGGATAGGAATTCGGTGCTTTTGCATGTAATTAGAAGAAAGATTCCAGTCTTCATAATAGGTGCCGAATATTTGATCCCAAACAGAAAAAAGTGCACCGTGATTTACCAGGTAGCCCCGTGGGCAGTGGTGTAATTTGTGGGCATGATTGTCCATGAAAAAGAAGCGCAACAAACCAATGTTGACGGTGTGGTTGGCATGATGGGTGGCCTGTAACATTAGAACAAGCGTGTAGGTAATAAGTACGGAGGGTAAATCCATGCCCGCGCAAGCACCAATTATTGCGAGTGGAATTTGAAACCCGGTGACAGCGGTATCCCAAAAAGAGCTAACGTTACCGCGTAGAAAGTCGAGCACATCCACTGAGTGATGAACAACATGTAATTTTCTAAAAAGCGTGCTCACTCGGTCTTTCGATTTACCATGATTTAAGAACCGATGGCTACAATAATAAGCGAGGTCCGTTAGCATGACTGCGGCAAAAATCAGCTCCCAAGAGGAACTGACAATACTGTAGTTAAGCGTTGCTGGTAGCAATGCACTTAGCAGCGTGCTTACTATCCACCACCCTGTCGCTACCACGGCACTACCGCAAATTACGCCTTTTACAAATACCAGCGACATACCTTCGACCCAAGCCTTTAGCGTCCTATTGGCGAGGCTGACAGAGGGTCTTCGCTTTTCCAGTGTGATAATTAGCCACAGATTAAGCCCGCTCAAGACAACAAAAGACCCAAGAATCCATTCCCAGGATCGGCCGAAATAAGTCAGGACAAGCGTAAAAATAATTGCTGGCCCAAGATGAACGAATAAACCCAACAGTAGAGATAGCGATTGTTCTTTCGGAACGCCTATTTTCTCACCTTTTATTATCAATAGAGAGCGTTGTCGCAGCCAAGGCAGCGCTCCAAAGCGAGGATCATAGCCAGGGTTATTGGCGTGTGTATCTACTGCTGTCATTTTGTGTCTCAACCTAATAAGAGGGTATTACTCGATGCTACTGACTAAAGTTGTAAAAAGGTCAGTAATGACGGGCTATTTTGAACAAAAAACAGACAGGGTCAAGGGTGGAATTAGGCAGGAGGGACAGTGTAGAGGTGATCTTGGTCGGGAAGACTCTTCCAGCCATTGATTAGACCGTGGACCAAAGCCGATATTCTTTGTTCCATTTGATCTCTAGGCAGAATAGGGGAACCGATCGTTGTACCTAAGGCCGCACCGTGGCTGCAACTTAGCATGAGTTCGGCGGCTTCTTCGGTGGATAAGCCTGTTGCAGACAGTTGAATTTTGTTGTCCCGTTGAGCTTCATCAAGGGCTCGTGCGAAGAGTTTGAGGGTTTGCTGTGTGTGGTCTTGTAGTATATCTTGAGCATATTTTCGTGAGGAGTTGATGAGTTCAATCATTGGCTTGGGCTTGTAAAGCGCCAGTGTAAACGAGTTCACCAGCATATTGGTGAGCTTCTCTGCAATCTCGGTTGGCTGCATGCTTGCTTCTTTGATGGCGGCTAATGGTGCTTCCAAGGATTTAAAAACAACAGCCTCGAACAGTGCATCTTTAGTGGGGTAATACACATAGAGGGCTGCTTTGGATACGCCGATTGAATTTGCCACGTCAATCATTGCAACTTTTTTGTACCCTCGCACAGTGATGAGTGTGGTTGCGGCATGCAGGATCTCCGCCTTGCGCTCTTCAGGAGGTTTTCTCGTTCGCATTTCTATTCTTATTTTACGTGAGAGTGGATGTTGCTACGGAAGGGGTAAATCGTTTCGAGTGTATAACAGGTCAGGGTGAAGGCCTAGAAATTACTCACTCTAGGCCTACCGTATGTTAAGAGTGCTTTAGCTCAACTTGGGTGTAACATCAACGTAACATGGCCATTGCTGCTTCCATTTCATCGGACAGATCTTCACCTTCCTGGTCATCCACATGGGGGTCTAAGCCTACGCGAGCGAATGCTGGGATATTTCCCCAGTCCATGTTTGCAAGCTGATGCTCTTTACCAATATAGGTTTGCAGGTTAGCAACCATCACTATGTCCGCATAATCTGCCTTGGCTTCACCGGTATCTCTAGTGAAGTTGAGATAATGTTGGGGCACTTCAATCAGCTCCTTTGGAAAGTCCCAACTTTGTAGTATTTTTGCACCAATATAGGGATGTATTTTATCGATAATGCTTTGCAGAGTAATGTGGTCATTAAGCTTTCCCGAATCCTCTGCGAACGTGAGGATGGGGAGTATCCCAATATTATGGACAAGGCCTGCAAGTGTTGCTTGGTCGGGTTTAAGTTTAGTGTAGTGACGAGCTAGCACGTTCGCGATGCCTGCAACTTCGGTACTGTGAGTCCAGGATGCGCGCATGGCTTTATCAATAAAGTCGGATGTCGCTTGAAACATCTGCTCCATAGCAAGGCCTGTGACGAGGTTGCTAATGCAGGTGATGCCTAATCGTGCGATCGCCATCTGAACATCTTCAACTTCACGCGCCCCGCGCATTATGGGGCTATTAGCCACTTTGATAATTCTAGCGGTCATTGCAGCATCATTGCTGATGACCTTGGCGAGGTCTTTGGCTGATGCGTTGGGGTCTTCCGCCGTGTCCCTTGCTTTTAACGCAACCTCTGGCAGGGTGGGCAAAACGAGCTTGTCATTATCGATAAGCTCGGTGATTTCTTGTAATACAACTTGATCCAGATTGGACATATTTTGCTGCTCCGCTCCCCTAGCTTATGGGTTACCGGCGGAGCTAACAGGGAAAATAGGGGTCTGTTATTCCGCCTCTTCTGTATTAGTTATAGCATAGGGTAAGGAAAGGCTCTGGAGAATGGGACCATCTTTTTGATCTAAGTGAACCGGTTCTGATTCTTGGACTTTTATCTTGTTGACCGCGAGTAGCTCGACCTTACCTGGTGCAATGAGTACGCTTTGAATGACGTGGCCACAGGGTTGCTTTGAATTGCTGCTAAACAGAGGTGTACCTGCAATAGGGGCATGATCGGAACTGCATTCATAGCGGAATGCCCGCTGTTTGTAGGTTCCTCTGTAATGCAGCCGTGCAATTATTTCTTGCCCTTTATAGCAACCCTTGTTGAAGCTTATTCCACCGATTAAATCGTAATTGAGTTCTTGGGGAATAAATAATTCCTGGCTCTCCGGTGTGACATGAGAAATACCGGCAGAAAGCTGCTGTTGGTCCCAGGTTTGCTGTTGAGTCGGTAGTGCTTCGTTCGGGAGTGCGGTTAACCAAGTTGAGACGGTAGCACTGCTTGTAATACAGATATGCAAGTTAGTGTTGCTTATTCTGGCTACCATTCCTGCGTTACATACGATGGCCTGATTCTCTTCTAAGGCTTTCGTTTCACACAATGCTACGGCCGGCTCTCCTACCAAGCCCACAACCAGCTGCGGCTGGGTAGGTAATGTAATCTCGGCATTTGAGAAAAGCGCATATTTGTCAAGCACCGCTTTCAGTGGAAGGGCTTGGCCGGTGGGCAAAATGAGGTAGGTTGTTTCTCCATCATCCATCGCGTAAAACGTTGCCAGCGCTCTACCTTTCAGGTTGCAATTTGCCCCAAGCAACAGCTGGCCTTCAATCTTGGTGAAATCACAGCTCATTTGTCCCTGAAGGAAGGTGTGTCTGTCTGCCCCTGTTATGGCTAAATACTCGAAACCTGTTAGGCAGGCAACGTAGCCTAATTCGGGGGAAACTTGATGTTGCTCAAGTGGGGAGGGGAGGCTGCTAATAAGTGATTGCCATTGTTGTTGCATGTGATACCTGCTGCTTTTTAAAGTGCCCCTATGATAAATCCATAAAGCGCTGCTGTCAGCAGACGAGTTGTGTGGGTATTTGCAATCTTTTGGGTATAATCGTGCCCAATGTAAGAAAGAGGGCCGTTTTGGCTATGAACCCTGATGTTGAGGATCGAAAAATGAGCGCACAGGAAGGAAAAGAATCTACAGCTGACCGCAAACGTCGGTTAACGTGGCAGTGTCGACGAGGTATAAAGGAAGTGGAAGTGCTATTGGTTCCATTCTTTGAGCGTTATTTCGACGAGCTAACGGAAGCAGATCAGAATAATTTTGAGGATTTCCTCAAAGAGCAAGATGCAGATATGTTTGAGTGGTTTACGATGCGGGTAAAACCGGAAAATACTGTAGCGGCGGCAATGGTTGATGTCATCCTTTCACGAATGGCTCCCGGACTTTGAGTTGGCGCCATCCCCACGGGTGGCGATAGGGGTTGCTTCCGCTTATTGTGGCGTCTTTGCTTTCCTAATAACCAGCACCTTACCTACCCCTTTATTCTGGGGAATGGCTATATGTGTTGGTCTACTGGCTTTTACCTCCGCATTGAGGCTTGGGCTTGGGCGGGTATGGCTGGCAGAGCAAGTGAAGGCCGCGTTAGCGCTGAGAGGCGCTCTATGGGTATCGCAGTGGCGTGTTGTAAAATCACTGAGCCAGCGGGACGATAGGCAGTGGGCGCTTGTCTTTGAGGATGGCAGTATGGGGGACTACCGATTATTGTCGAGCAGTGTCGTGACCCGTGGCCTTGTCAGTTTACGGTTCTCGCCTACCAATGTTAGGTTCGCAGCCCCCATCTCGGTGCTAATAACACCAGACAGGGTTTCTGATAACGATTACCGCCGGTTGCAAGTGTTGTTGCGATGGCAGGGCAAAGAGGAGTTGGGTATATAGTGCGTTATTACGGGGCTAAAACGGTATCTTTGGCCTCGAGTAATTGGTCAGGGTAATCCAAGGTAAAATGTAACCCCCTGCTTTCTTTACGTTGTTGTGCTGAGCGAATAATTAGCTCCCCAACGAGAACGAGGTTACGTAGTTCAATCAAATCGTTGCTTACTTTGTAATTACTATAATATTCACTAATTTCCCGTTGTAATAATTCAACACGGTGCAATGCTCTTGCCAGTCGCTTATCGGTTCTAACGATGCCGACATAATCCCACATAAAGCGGCGTAACTCATCCCAGTTGTGGGAAATGACGACATCCTCATCGGAATCGGTGACTTGGCTTTCGTCCCATTGAGGGATGTCGATTTTTGGGTGGCTGTGCGTGAGCCTTTCGCCGATCGTTTTGCTGGCGGATATCGCGTATACCAAGCATTCGAGTAACGAATTACTTGCCATTCGGTTTGCGCCATGAAGGCCTGTAAAGGCAGTTTCCCCGATACAGTACAACCCTTTAACAGCCGTTTCCCCTGATTTGTTGGTGATTACCCCGCCGCAGGTGTAATGGGCTGCGGGGACGATGGGGATTGCTTCCTTGGTAATATCAATCCCTAATGATAGGCATTTTTCGTACACGGTTGGAAAATGCGATTGTATAAATTCTGCGGGCTTATGGCTGATATCCAAATAAAGGCAATCGACGCCTAGGCGTTTCATTTCATGATCAATTGCACGGGCCACAATATCTCTAGGTGCTAATTCTGCGCGCTCATCAAAGTGATGCATGAAACGCTCGCCATTTGGTAGGCGCAAATATCCACCTTCACCGCGCACGGCTTCTGTGATGAGAAATGACCTGGCATCGGGGTGATAGAGGCAGGTGGGGTGGAATTGATTGAACTCCATATTGGCAACGGGGCACCCTGCACGCCATGCCATGGCTATCCCGTCACCAGTGGCGACATCAGGATTGCTAGTATAGAGGTAGGTTTTGCTCGCACCTCCACTGGCGAGCACGACAAAGCGAGCCCGATGGGTGTCGATATTACCCGTTTCTTTGTTCAGTACATATGCCCCTAGTACCTGATTGTCGGAAGAACCACGCTTTTTGGCAGTAACAAGATCGATGGCGACTCTAGATTCATAGATATCGACATTGGGGTGTTGGCAAACTTGGTCTATTAGGGCGTTGGATATTGCAAAACCGGTGGCGTCTGCTGCGTGAATAACTCGGCGGTGGCTGTGACCCCCTTCCTTTGTGAGATGGAAGTCTTCTTGTCCATCGGGCAGCATCTCCGTTGTAAACCCAACCCCCTGATCGACTAGCCAGTGGATAGCGGAAGGGCCATTTTCGACGGTAAAGCGCACTGCATCCTCATGGCAAAGGCCTGCGCCTGCATTCAGGGTGTCTGCAATATGGGCTTCTACGGAATCCCCTTTGTCCAGTACGGCAGCGACGCCTCCCTGAGCATAGTATGTGTTAGCGGCGGTTAGTGAGCCTTTACTAAGGACCGCAACTTTGGCGTGGGGGGCAAGATGTAGCGCTGTTGTTAATCCAGCAGCACCACTACCTATCACTAAAATGTCATGCTCAACCAATTGTCCCATGGGGTGGGGCTCCAAAATATCAGGAACCGAATGATAATGCCTTCGAGGGGCTAAAAACAAATTTTTGAATCCATTTTTACACTAGAATGGGACTATTCTTAGTTTATGTAAGCAAAAATAATCGGGTTTTCATGTTAATACCGAGGCGAAGTGATTTGTTGTTAAGTGTCTGTGAGGTGGCGGGAGAGGCTGGTATAGTACCGGCTGATGTTTGATTAGCGATGTGGGGAACTACTGCTCGCTTTACCAGTCATACCAACAGTAGGTGTTCACTAGGAGGTATATCGTAGTCGGTGGACATTGGGATAGGAGTTTGAATGCATGACCGAGCGTGAAGCCGATCAGCAATTAGTAGAACGGGTTAAGAAAGGTGATAAACGGGCGTTTGACTTACTAGTGATCAAGTACCAGCACAAGGTTTTGTCAATTGTTGGACGTTTTGTTAATGACCAGGATGAAGCAAAAGATGTGGCTCAAGAAGCCTTTATTAAGGCGTATCGTGCACTTCCTAAATTTCGTGGGGAGAGTGCATTTTATACTTGGATCTATCGAATTGCGGTAAACACTGCAAAAAATCATTTGGTGGCTAGGGGGCGAAGGCCACCAGGGTCAGATGTGGATGTAGCCGATGCAGAGTTTTATGACGGTGGCGTTGTTTTGCATGAAGTCACGACCCCTGAAAATCAGTTGATGACGGATGAGTTAGAAGCTCTCGTTTACAAAGCGTTAAGTGACTTACCCGACGATTTACGAACCGCAGTGACACTGCGAGAATTTGACGGATTAAGTTACGAAGAAATAGCTGAAGTAATGGACTGCCCTGTGGGTACTGTTAGATCTCGGATATTTAGAGGTCGCGAAGCGATTGATAATCGAATCAAAGGCATGGTCGCATAGCGTGCGGTGTTTCTAATTGACTCGGTTAACGATACGAAAGATAGAAGGTAATGAGATATGACAGATAAAGCTCGGGAAGAAATGTCTGCGTTAATGGATGGTGAGGCCTCTGAATTTGAGGTTCACCATGTATTAAAGTGTAGTGAAAATGATGATGACCTCAAAGCTACATGGGGTCGGTACCATACGTTGCGATCTGTGTTGCGTGGTGAGATGCGAGAGAAGGGTGCTTCCGATACGATGTCTATGGATATCAGTGCGGCAGTTGCTCAAGCGATTGCAGAAGAGCCCGTGTATGAGGGGGCGGCGACCACTAACACAGTTAAGGTTCCACTCATCGATAGAGTGCTACGCCCACTGGGGAGTGTTGCTGTCGCAGCGTCTGTATCCGCAATGGTTATATTTGGCTGGCAAAGCACTGGCGGTTTTTCTCCGCAGCAAGGCCTTGCAGATGGTTCGGTTGCACAACAAACACCCGTGGTTCAGTCTTCTGATAGATCAGTTGCCACCAATACGACACAGTCTTATACGGTGTCGAGGGTCCCTAACTATAGTAATGCGGGTTCATCTTCAAATGGTTATATTCTTGCGGATGATTCGGGTCAGTCAGCCTCTCGTTCTGGCATGATTGAATCTCAAGATATCATTCGTTTGAGCCTTCCTCAGGATGAACGATTTAATCGGTATATTCTTTCCCATTCCGGTAATGCCGCATTGAACACCTTAAGTGGTGTTATGCCATATGCCAGGGTTGTGACGTTGAAACCATCGGCTGCGAATGCTAAATAGCATCGTGGTCATAGATGTTGAGTGAAATAACGTGAGGCTCAAAGATAAGTGAAGTATATTAAATTGTGGTTACGGGTAGTTGTAGGCATTGTGTTGATGCAATCGATGCTGGGCCACGCTCAAGCAATAACAGAGCAGGAAGCTGCAGCCGAATGGCTAAAAAAAATGGCAAATGCGGTAACATCAGAAAATTATCAAGGGCGATCTATCTTCCATAACGGAAGTCAAATGATGTCGCTTAAGATAATACATGCAGTGATTGATGATGAACCGTGGGACCGAGTGGTTCATCTAAGTGGTGAGCCAGCGGAAGTTCTTCGTAAGGGCGGCAGCATTAAATGCTTGCATCCTGATGGTGCTGTTGAGCTTAATGCAGGGGCGGGTGAAGTGCCTTTGTTACACGCTTTTAGTGGCGACAATCTTGTTATACCCGAGCAATATCAATTGCAAGTTGGTAGAGAAGGGCGAGTTGCGGGTCGGTTAGTTCAGATTGTTAATGTCATCCCTATGGATCGGGCGCGCTATGGTTATCAGTTAGGCATTGATAAAGAGACTGGTGTATTGCTAAAAACGGTGATGTTAAACCGTAAGGGTAAAGCTTTAGAAGTATTTGAGTTTGTGGATATATCTATTGATACCGCGCTTTCCGAGGATGATTTTATGCCTGGAGATGGGGTGCAATGGATAGAAACTACACCTACTCAGTTGGCAGAAAAAGCCGAAGGTGATGGGAAGGACGTTGGTTGGACCGCAAAGTGGTTGCCACAAGGGTTTATGTTGGCGGAGCATACCGTGAGACACTTGAGTGGTAGTGATGTTAACGCTCATGTATATAGTGACGGGTTAGCTGCATTTACCGTATTCATGGAAAAATTAGATAAGATAGAAAATGTTGAAGGTTCGAAGCAACGTGGTGCTACAGTAGCGCTCAGTCGTCGATTGCCTACCCCAAATGCCAATTACTTGGTGACAGTTGTAGGTGAAGTGCCAATGGAAACAGCGATGCAAGTTGCTGCTTCAGTGACAAAAGATGATTAAGCTAGGGTAAACATAATGGCTTGTGAATCATGATAGAAGAAACCGGCAGAGTTGTTGCTGTAGAACAGGGGGCGGTGTGGGTTGAGACGATTAGAAAGTCCGCCTGCGATAGCTGCTCGTCTCAGAAAGGTTGTGGGCATAGTGTACTGGCCAAGCTTGGCAGTGGCAAAAATCATGTAAGGGTACTCAACAGTTTTTCACTGAGTGAAGGTGATGAAGTTGTGATTGGCATACCCGAAGATGTTGTTGTAAAAGGGTCGCTGATGGCCTATTTTTTACCATTGCTGACGTTATTATTTGCATCGGTAGTAGGCCAGCTGATGTGGGATACCGAGGCATTTACCATTGGGTGTGGTGTTGCGGGCTTAGGTGTCGGCTTTCTATTGGTGAGATGGCATTTTTTGCGTAATGAAAATAACCGACGTTATCAACCCTCTGTGGTAAAAGCAGTATCAGATTCACATTTCGGCGTGTGTAAAATATATCCTGCTTAGTCTTAAGTGTATTTCTTTTGCCAATTTCATTGTCGCGATATTGCCATTGAACTTTCTCCCCCGATTTGCCTCAAAAATGTATTGTTATCTATAGACTTAGTATTTTTGCTATGAGGTGTTTCTGAATATGATCATTAACGATTACATTAGAACGTTAGCGGCTGTATGCGTATTGTCGGTGTTGGTTTTGACTGTTGGTTTAAGCCCTTCTGTATCGGCGGCTAGCCTGCCAGATTTTGCAGACTTAGCGGAAGAGCAACTCCCTTCTGTCGTTATCATTAATACTGTACAAAAAGCCCCTTCATATAAGGGCAAAGGGCAGCGTGGTCAGGTGCCGGATTTGTTTCGTTACTATTTTGGTGAAGGTTATCAAATGCCTGAGCAAAAGAGGGAAGCGCAAGGGTCCGGCATTATCTTATCGGATGGTTATATATTGACGAACAATCATGTTGTCGCTGGAGCAGATGAAATTACCATTCGCCTACATGATCGTCGGGTATTGGACGCGACACTGGTGGGTGGGGATGAACTTAGTGATTTAGCATTGTTAAAAGTAGATGCAGATGACCTAGAAGAAGTTGAGATTGGCGACTCCGATGATCTTCGTGTGGGGGAGTGGGTGATGGCCATTGGTACGCCGTTTGGGTTTGATCACTCTGTCACTACAGGAATAGTGAGTGCTAAAGATCGCACCTTGTCTCACGATAATCATGTGCCATTTATTCAGACTGATGTTGCAATTAACCCAGGTAATTCTGGTGGGCCCTTGTTTAATACAGAGGGAGAGCTCGTGGGCATCAACTCTCAAATCTACAGCCGCACCGGAGGCTTCATGGGGTTGTCGTTCGCGATACCCGTTAACGTGGCGATGGATGTAGCAAAGCAACTTAAAGCCGATGGTGAAGTCGCTAGAGGTTGGCTGGGAGTGATGATACAGGATGTCGATAGAAACCTTGCTCGCTCTTTGGGATTAGATAAGCCAGTAGGTGCTATTATCGCTAAGGTAGTGACGGATAGCCCTGCTGAAGCTGGGGGGCTTGGTGTAGAGGATGTTATTCTTGAATTTAACGGCCGAGAGATACTGGGAGCTTCATCGCTAAGGAATCATGTCGGAGGGGTAGCGCCTGGTAGCTCAGTTGATGTGGTAGTTCATCGACAAGGGAAGAAGAAAACACTAAGCATCACTTTGGGCCGGTTACCTGAAGCTCCTTATTCTATGCCTAAATCCTCAGCGGCGGCCGATGCGCAAAGAGAGAAAAGCGTATTAGGTATGGTGATATCCCCGCTTACGGCAGAAATGGCACAAAAAGAGGGCAGGGGGGCGGTTGTGGTGATGCGAGTGGATGGTGTTGCGAAGGAGGCGGGTATCAGGCCTGGTGATATTATTGTGAATGTCGCCAATACTGCTGTTGATAACGTTTCAGGGCTAATTGATATCGTGGAAGCGCAGAAACGAGGGAAATGGATTCCTATACTGATTAGTCGTCGCGGGGCCCCTAAATTTTTGGCTATAGAGGTTAAGTAAGGCATTGTTTAAGGAAAAAAGCGTAGGAGAGAGGCTCTCTTCACGCTTTTTTTCGTTAAATCCAGGTCACTTGCTGTCATGGGTGACCTTATCCCTTAAAATGGGGTAGAATTACGCATTGATTTTGAAGCGGTATTTTCTTTGAATGACGCTTCTGTAGACGTTATGTGGCCTCCGAGCTTCTGACCCCCATTAATTATCCTGTAAGTACCCTACGCTGTGACAGATATAACGAATATTCGAAATTTTTCTATAATTGCCCATATTGACCATGGTAAATCAACCTTAGCAGATAGATTTATCCAGATGTGTGGAGGCTTGTCAGATCGTGAAATGGAAGCCCAAGTACTGGATTCAATGGATTTGGAGAGGGAAAGGGGGATAACCATTAAAGCCCAGAGTGTGACTCTGGATTACAAAGCGCAAAATGGTGAAATCTATCAGTTAAATTTTATTGATACTCCTGGCCATGTGGATTTTTCTTATGAAGTCTCTCGCTCGCTCGCTGCCTGTGAGGGTGCGTTGCTTGTTGTGGACGCGGGGCAAGGCGTTGAGGCGCAGTCTGTTGCGAATTGTTATACGGCGATCGAGATGGAATTGGAAGTCTTGCCTGTTTTGAACAAGATCGATTTGCAACAAGCAGAGCCGGAAAGGGTTATTCACGAAATAGAAGAAATTATTGGTATTGAGGCAGACCATGCTGCAAAGGTTAGTGCTAAGACCGGATTGGGGGTGGATGAGCTGCTTGAGCAGCTTGTTGAGACGATCCCCGCTCCTAACGGCGATGTGGATGGTAAACTCAAAGCGTTAATTATTGATTCTTGGTTCGATAATTATTTGGGCGTTGTCTCCCTGGTTCGTGTGATTGATGGTGTGCTCAAGAAGGGTGATAAAATCCTCGTTAAGAGTACGGGTAAAGAGCACGGTACTGATAGCGTTGGGATTTTCACCCCCAAGCGTAAGGAAACAGGGACACTGCGGGCGGGTGAGGTTGGTTATGTAGTGGCCGGCATTAAGGACATCGAAGGCGCACCTGTTGGTGATACGCTAACCCATGCAAAAACCCCCGATATTGAGATCTTACCTGGTTTTAAAAAGGTAAAGCCCCAGGTTTATGCGGGGCTGTTCCCTATTAGCTCTGAAGATTATGAGGCCTTTAGAGATGCTTTGGGTAAGCTAAGGTTGAATGATGCATCGTTATTCTTTGAGCCAGAATCCTCAGACGCGTTAGGCTTTGGTTTTCGTTGTGGGTTTCTTGGCATGTTGCACATGGAGATCATTCAAGAGCGACTGGAACGAGAATATGATTTAGACCTGATCACGACTGCACCTACTGTTGTATTTGAGTTGTTGCTCAATAATGGCGAAGTGATGTACGTGGATAACCCGTCTAAATTACCTGATGCCTCTAAAGTTGAAGAGTTTAGAGAGCCTATTGCGGATGTACATATCCTAGTGCCTCAAGACTATTTGGGCAATGTTATTACCTTGTGTGTGGAAAAACGTGGGGTACAGAAAGACCTTCAGTTTCTCGGCAGCCAGGTGTCGGTACATTATGAGGTGCCGATGAGTGAAGTGGTATTAGATTTCTTTGACCGCCTAAAGTCGACGAGTCGTGGTTATGCGTCGCTGGAGTATAGTTTTAAGCGCTTTGAAGCCAGTAAATTGGTACGGGTTGATATGCTAATCAACAGCGAGAAAGTGGATGCATTGGCTATTATTTGTCATGCCGATCACGCGCAAAGTCGAGGGCGCGCGGTTACCGATAAAATGCGTGAAATTATTCCACGACAAATGTTCGATGTTGCCATTCAAGCGGCGATTGGTAGTCAGGTGATTGCTCGTCAAACCGTTAAGGCTTTACGTAAAAACGTAACTGCGAAGTGTTATGGTGGCGACGTGAGCCGTAAGAAAAAGCTGCTACAGAAGCAAAAGGACGGTAAAAAACGTATGAAGCAAGTCGGGCGAGTGGAAATTCCCCAAGATGCATTTCTTGCGGTATTAAAAGTGGATAGCTAGGGCGGATTATTAATATGGATATGGATTTTTCTCTTATTCTAGTTGTGTTGGTAAGCATAACCGGCGTATTTGTGGCTTTAGATCTGATGTTTTTTCAGCGTCAGCGTGTGGCTTCTGTACAACAATACAAATCCGAAGTGTCTGAAGACTCGGTAGATAACACGGTTGTCGATCGGTTGTTATTGGAGCCCTGGTGGATAGAGTACCCGAAAGCATTCTTTCCCGTGCTAGCGCTTGTCTTGGTGCTGCGTTCATTTTTGATAGAGCCGTTTAAAATCCCTTCAGGATCCATGATACCGACATTGAAGGTCGGTGATTACATCTTGGTCAATAAATTTGCCTATGGCTTTAGATTGCCAGTTATTGGTACGGAGATAATTCCTGTAGATTTGCCTAAGCGAGGGGATGTCATGGTGTTCAAATACCCTGAGAACCCTCGTATCAACTATATTAAACGTGTAGTGGGTGTCCCAGGCGATACCATTAGATATGAGAATAAACTGTTGTACATCAATGGTGAAGAAATGCCCAAAGAGTTCTTGTATCAGGCTAAAACGATGTATCAGGAAAAGATCTATAATGAAGATCTGGGCACGATATCTCATGAGATGCAAGTTTTCAGATTCGGCGAGTACGAACCTTCAAGAACCTGGACCATTGGAGACGGTGAGTATTTTGCGATGGGTGATAATCGCGATAATAGCCGAGATAGTCGATCCTGGGGTATTGTTCCAGAAAGTAATATTGTTGGTAAGGCGTTTGCGGTGTGGATGCATATGCCTGGCTGGGTACCGAGCTTTGATAGTGCTAGATTAATTAAATAATAAATTCGCAAATTGGGTGAAATCAATGAAGCACGTTCGAAATCAAAAAGGTATGACTCTCCTCAGTATGGCAATGTTGGGTACGTTGGTGGGTTTTGTCGGTTTTTTTGGATTTTCTTTATATGGCCCGCTTTACGATGACCAGTCTGTTAAGACTATCGTGGAGAATGTAGCGGCTGACCCCAAGGCTAGGGGGCAATCTACTAAAGTAGTAAGGAAGCTCATTCTGAAGAGGTTGAATGTTAATCGAGTTGATCTCGACAAAAAATATATTATCCTCGAAAAGACAAAGGACGGTATGAATTTAGCTATTGACTACGAAGTGCGTGTGGATTTTATATCGAACATATCCTTGGTAGCATCTTTTTCTCACCATGCAGTTATACCTAAATGAAACCAGAGTTTGACTCACTTTATACAATCTTAGGCTATACATTTAACGATGAGTTGCTGCTTCAGTTAGCGTTGACCCATCGCAGCGTAAGTGGCAGCAACAATAATGAGCGTTTAGAGTTCTTAGGGGACTCGGTTCTTAGTACCATTGTTGGCGAAGCTGTGTTTGAGCGCTTCCCCTCTGCTCGAGAAGGTACGTTAAGTCGAATGCGTGCTTCTTTGGTAAATGGCGTATCTTTAGCTCAGTTGGCTAGGACCTTTACGTTGAGTGAGCATTTGATTCTGGGCCCTGGTGAATTGAAAAGTGGCGGTAAGCGAAGAGATTCAATTCTAGAAGATGCTGTTGAAGCGATCATTGGGGCGATTTATCAGGATTCCAATTTTGATACCTGTAGATCTATAGTATTGAATTGGTTTCAATCTCATTTTGAAGCGTTGACTGATGATGGGGCAGTTAAGGATAACAAATCTAGACTTCAAGAATTTTTGCAATCAGAAAAGGTTTCTCTACCTGCATACGACATCGTTTCTATTGAGGGTAAGTCACACAACCAGAGTTTTACCATTGCATGCAATATCGTGGGTGCTGATGAACCGTATATTGGTATAGCAGGAAGCCGTAGGCAAGCAGAGCAAATTGCTGCAGGAAAGGCGCTCAAGCACTTTTCTACACGTTGAGTTATTCGTAACAATACTCAGAATTATCATTAAGTTAGTACCAGAGAAATATGACACTCATTCAAAAAAAGACCCAATGCGGTTACGCCGCAATCGTTGGTAGGCCAAATGTCGGCAAATCAACGCTTCTCAATCATATCTTAGGCCAGAAGATAAGTATTACTTCGCGCAAACCTCAGACCACTCGGCATCGTGTGTTAGGTATCAAAACCGAAAACGAGATACAGACAATATACGTCGATACTCCAGGCATACACCTTGATGAGCCGAAAGCGATAAACCGCTATATGAATAAAGCGGCCACCACATCGGTTAATGACGTGGATGTGATTGTATTTGTCATTGAAGGTAATAAATGGACTGATGCGGACCAACATGTATTAAATAAGATTCAGCGTACGGATACACCAATCGTGTTGGTCGTCAACAAAATGGACACTGTTGACGACAAAGATGCCATGTTACCTCATATCAATCTGTTGGCATCTAAAGGCGATTTTGCTGCAATTATTCCTGTATCAGCATTGAAGGGGCAGCAGCTTGATCAATTAGAGAAAATGATCGGGGGGTTCTTGCCGGAAAGTGAACACTTTTATCCTGAGGATCAAATTACTGACCGTAGTATGCGCTTTATGGCAGCGGAGATGGTTCGAGAGAAAATTATGCGTCAGCTTGGCCAGGAGTTGCCTTATGCAATGACGGTTGAAGTTGAAGAGTTTTCTTTTGAAACGGGAGTGTACCATATCGCCGCCTTAATACTTGTGGAACGGTCTGGTCAGAAAGCTATTATTATAGGCAAACAAGGTGCGCGGCTTAAGAAAATCGGCATGGAAGCCCGTAAAGATATGGAGCGGATGCTCGATTCGAAAGTAATGTTGCGATTATTTGTCAAAGTAAAAGGTGGTTGGTCTGATGATGAAAGAGCTCTGAAGAGCTTGGGTTATGACGACCTCTAAATGAATACAGTAGAAGGGGCTGAGTGTTATGTTATTCATAGTAAGCCCTTTAGAGATACGAGTGTAATCGTTGAATTCCTTAGCCGTGATTATGGGCGTGTCAGTGTTATATTTAAAGGCGTAAAAAACGCCAAAGGTGTGGCGAAATCCAGAATACTACAGCCTTTTCAGCCCTTGTTGGTTTCCTGGAGTGGTGCGCGCGAGCTCAAGAAGGGCAGAGATGTTGAGCAATCTGGAGTGCCTTATCTGCTCACAGGCAAGAGGTTGTTTAGCGGTATATATGTAAACGAGTTACTTATGCGGCTCTTATACCGTGATGCACCTGCAGAAGGCATTATTGAGTGCTATGAGAACTGTTTGGTAAGCCTGAAAAATATTGATAATGTTGAGTTTGCATTACGCCAGTTTGAATTTAATCTATTAGATGCAGTAGGTTATCAACTTCCATGTGACACAGATATTTATACTGGCGAACCCATTGATATCGCTTCATATTATCGCTATAACCCGAATCAGGGGTTTAGCCATGAACCTCTGTTAAATACAGCGCAATCAAAACAGAGTTCGTTGGTATTTGCAGGAGACTTGTTGCAGGCCCTTGCTATTGGGGATCTACAAGAGCGCCATTTGCGTGATGCCAAGCGATTGATGAGGGCAGCATTAGCACCACATATTGGCGCTAAGCCGCTGGAAAGTAAAAAATTATTTATAGGTGCTAGCCGACGCTAGAAATCTGTGTACGAGTCAGAAGGATAATAGGCAATGAATCTACATAATAGAGTGCTACTGGGGGTTAATGTTGATCATGTGGCGACGCTGAGGCAAGCGCGAGGTACTCGTTACCCGGATCCTGTTCAGGCTGCATTAGATGCTGAAGAAGCGGGTGCAGACGGTATTACGGTTCATCTGCGAGAGGATCGTCGACATATACAGGAGCGGGATGTTCGTCTGATTAAGGCGACGATGAATACGCGATTGAATTTAGAAATGGCGGTGATTGATGAAATGATTGCATTCGCGTGCGAGGTTAAGCCCGATTTCTGTTGTTTAGTACCAGAAAAAAGGGAAGAGCTTACCACTGAGGGGGGGTTGGACGTTGTTTCTCAATTTGAGCGAGTAAAATCGGCGTGTGGTGAGCTGGCGAGTCATGATATCGAGGTTTCGCTATTCATTGATCCAGAGCCAGATCAGATAAAAGCGGCCGTTGATGCCGGAGCCCCAATTGTGGAGATTCATACTGGATGTTATGCCGACGCGGAAACTCCCGAGCGCGTTAAAATAGAGTTTGAGCGTATTGCATCTGCAGTATCCTATGGTCAGTCGTTAGGGTTGATTGTGAATGCAGGTCATGGTCTTCATTACCAGAATGTTGAGCCTATTGCCGCACTTCCTGGGATGAATGAGTTGAATATTGGTCACAGCGTTATTGCCCGTGCGGTATTTACGGGTCTTAAAAGTGCTGTTAAGGAAATGAAGCAGCTTATATTGCAGGCTCGATAATGATTGTTGGCGTCGGCACTGACATTATCGAAGTTGCCCGCATGCAGAAATCTCTTGATCGTCATGGAGATTCATTTGCTAAGCGGATATTACACCCTGATGAGCTACTGCAATTGCAAAAAGTGACGAAGCAAGATCAGTTCTTAGCTAAGCGGTTTGCGGTGAAGGAGGCGGCCTCTAAGGCGCTCGGCACGGGGTTTGCGGAAGGCGTGTCATGGCAGAATATTTATATTAGCCATGACTCTCTTGGCAAGCCATTACTCCACTTTGAAGGTAAAGCCAAGCAGCGAGCAGAGTCGTTAGGCGTTAGGCATCAACATGTGAGTTTGTCTGATGAGAAGGCTTATGCAGTGGCATTTGTTATTTTAGAATCTTAGTGTTCGGTATCTAGTTCTGGCACAGTGTAGTTTTTGTACTTGATACACCAGAGTATGATTTCCTCAATGTCCCTGGTGAGAGGGTGGTATAATTGCTCTATATCTTGGTATTGCTCGTGTTTTAGGCTTTCCTCCAGGGCTTGTGCCGAAACCTGTAAGTGGGGTACGCCGGTATAGCGAGTCGCCCCGTGGAGTTTATGCACTTTCTCTAACAGACTTACGTAGTCCCTCGCGAGAAAATTCTGCTCTAATTGTGCCCTTTCTTTAACCAATGAATCAAATAACATGGCGAGCATATCATCAGCAAGGTCCTGCTTCCCGTTGGCAAGCTTAACCCCTAACGTCATATCAACCGGGGGCTGGGTGTTTTTCGGTTTATGCCCGGCCTCAGTGGTGTGGGGTGTAAGGCTGACAGTAAGGTCTTGGCCGGTCCAGTGTTTGATTATATGTAGCAGCTGGCTTTCGTTAATAGGTTTGGTAACGTAATCGTCCATCCCTGAATTCAATAATGCCTGCTTTTCGTTTGCCAAAGCATGGGCGGTGACGGCGATAATGGGCGATTTACGGTTCCCTGATTCTTGCTGGCGAATTTTCTGCGTGGCTTCTACGCCGTCCATGCCAGGCATCTGTATATCCATCAGAATTAGATCGTAATGTTCCTGAGCTGCGAGTTCGACTGCTTGTACGCCATTATCACAGGCCGTAACCGATATACCTAAGTCCTGGAGTAAAACCGTGAGAAGTTTTAAATTAGCAGGGTTGTCGTCTACTGCAAGAATTCGTAGATTGACAGATTTCTCCGCCGTCTGATGATCCGTGCTATTCGTTGATGGGTGTGTTTGTGCCGTGATGGAGTGTGTAATAAGTTCTGAATTTTCACGTGCCTGCTCGCTGCCAATGGATCGCCAGTCACTTACACTCAGTATCTCATTGATGGTGTTAAGGGTTTTCTTTTGAGCGAATGGTTTGGGTATTAGTGGAGGTGGAGGAGACTTTAGGAGTTCTCCGATAATTACCTGATCAATATGGTTGCCGAGCAATATAAGAGGAGTGTTATTTGGATTTTGTTTTATGAGTTCGGCAACTTCATGATGCTTTGGTGATTGTGGTGAGATTCCGATTAGAATCGCCGAGACGTCGGCAGGCGTTGTCATCGTTTTTTCGAGCAAGGAGAAGTCTTGGCACTCTGTTATTTTATATTTTTGTTTTTGTAGCGTGTTTTTAAGGGCATTCCTGACGGTTGGGTTCTCGTCAAATATGACTAACTGATGGGGGTTGTGATCAATTAGTACGCTTCGCTCTTCGAACTTGTCGTGAATTTCCGCCTTAAAAGTAAACCAGAAGGTTGAGCCTTCGTTGGGAATGCTCTCAACGCCAATTTGGCCTCGCATTTGTTCTACCAGGTGCTTGGAGATAACAAGCCCAAGGCCTGTTCCACCGAACCGCCTTGCGGTTGTGGTATCGGCTTGTCGAAACGCATTAAATAAATGCTGTTGCTGTTCTTGGTTCAGGCCTATTCCAGTATCAGAAACCGTTATTTTGATGATTGCCATGCCATCTCTTATTTCATCAAGCATGACCCTTACGGTTACTTCGCCTCTCTCCGTAAACTTTATCGCATTGTTCACTAGGTTTGTGATGATTTGTCTGAGGCGTAGTGGGTCCCCCAATATGTTTTGAGGGACATCGGAGTAGAATAGACTGGCCTGTTCTAATTTTTTATCGTAAGCCATCGGTGCGAGCATTGTGAGGACATCACTCACGACTTCCGATAGGTTAACTGGAACGTGATCGAGAACCAATTTACCTGCCTCAATCTTTGAAAAGTCTAGAATGTCATTGATAATAGCCAGTAAGCTTTCCGACGACTTTTGTATTGTATCGAGATAGTCGCGTTGCGAAGGGTTTAACTGGCTCTTGAGTAGTAAATTGGTAAAACCAAGAACTCCGTTAAGTGGTGTGCGAATCTCGTGGCTCATGTTGGCTAAGAATTCCGACTTGATACGGCTAGCTTCAAGTGCTTCCTTTCTCGCTAGGTCGAGTTCAATATTTTGAATCTCTATAGTTTCTAAGGTTTCTCTTAGATCTTCTGAAGCTTGATCGACGTTTTGTTGCAGCTCCTGATGGCCTTCTAAAATGGAATGACTGAGTGTATTTATCCCTTCTTGCAGCTCTCTGAGCTCGCCATAGCTGTCTTCTGCAACATGAGTGTCTAATTTTCCAGAAATCATGGTACTGACTGATTGCATGACATCATGAAGCGTGGAAGATATCTCACGCGAATACCGAAAGGTGCAATAAATATTGACAATGAGAGCCAAGAATATCACAACGAGAATGAGAAGGGTGGCTTGGTACTTCGCTATAATCGTGTTTGATAAATCAATTTCTACTTCGATCCAACCGACCGGAAGGTTGCTACTGGCGGGTGAATTGGAAAAAATAGGCGCTATTATGCGAATGCTCGCTTGGGTCTCTCGTGTGTAAGCTTTTTGGGTTAGGTTGGTTTCCTTACTTCTGCCGAGGCCGGGCAGTTTTTTCTCCACAATAGATAACGGCTGCATAGTAGGGCCAGCATGGGAAAGTATGGCCTGATCCGCTGAATAGAAAGTGACGGATCGGATATTGTTATCTTCAATAATGTCACCTCCGATGGACTGGAAGTTAGCGCCGGTTTCTTGTTCAAAGGTATTGCTCAGGGCATTGGCAAATGATGTGACTAATATACGCCCATGGTAAATCGAGTTGTCATTGAGTTCCTGAAACCGTGTCGTTAAAAAAAACGAGCCCAGTATCCAGCTGATGAATAACGTCGGTAGTGTGCCGAGAAAAATTGCTCGGCCAAGTAGTCCCCAGTGCTTCATGTATCCTCAAGATTTATCTATTATCAGTCCATTGTTGCCTACAGTGTATTACAGAATCGATAGGTAGGCACCTACTAGGAGATTAATTGTACAATCAACGGCTATGTGGTCACAGAACAGAAGGTTCTTAGGTCAAAGATCGCGTTATTGCTTTTTGCTCTAACTATAGAACCCTAAGACCATTGGCCCAAGTTGTTAAATTCGTTAGACTTATCCGCCATGAACTATCCAACTATAGAACAATTTATCGGTAATACTCCACTTGTCCGGTTACAGCGCCTGCCGGGCAATACCTCCAACACTCTTCTGGTCAAGCTAGAGGGCAACAACCCCGCGGGCTCCGTGAAAGATCGTCCTGCATTAAGTATGATTAATCATGCGGAACAGAGGGGGCAGATTGCGCCTGGAGATACGTTAATTGAAGCGACAAGTGGTAACACGGGTATTGCGCTAGCGATGGCAGCGGCTATTAAGGGCTATCGTATGGTGCTTATCATGCCAGATAACATGAGTGAAGAACGGCGCGCATCGATGCGTGCGTATGGAGCTGAGCTAGTGTCTGTCTCTCAGGATGAGGGGATGGAGGGAGCCAGAGATCTCGCAGAGTTGATGGAGAAACAAGGTAAAGGCATTGTTTTGGATCAGTTTGCAAATCAAGATAACCCATTGGCGCACTATGAAGGGACAGGCCCAGAGATTTGGCGAGATACCCAAGGAGCAGTCACTCATTTTGTCAGCTCTATGGGGACGACCGGAACAATCATGGGTACGTCCCGTTATCTAAAAGAACAGAATGACAACGTGCAGATTATCGGTTTGCAGCCAGTCGAGGGTGCCTCTATACCGGGCATTCGCCGTTGGCCCGAGGCCTACCTTCCACGTATATTTGATGCCGCAAGAGTGGATCAAGTGATTGATATTGAACAAGAAGCAGCAGAAAAAACGATGTTGGCATTAGCCCGTGAAGAGGGTATTTTCTGTGGCGTATCTTCTGGAGGGGCTGTTGCGGGCGCTTTGCAACTGTCTGAGCAGGTAGAAAACGCGGTCATTGTTGCGATTATCTGTGATCGTGGCGATCGATATCTATCCACTGGGGTTTTCCCAGGCTAAAGAATAAAGCAAAAAGTTTGATAAGGTCCGTGCTGTATGAATGTTCTTGTATTTGATATAGAAACAATTCCCGATGTTGCTGGCGGTCGACGACTCTATGGCCTCGAAGGGTTAAATGATAAAGATGCTGCTAATGCGTTATTTAATTTACGTAGGCAGGAGAATGGTACTGAGTTCTTGCGTTTACACTTGCAGCGTATTGTTGCGATTTCAGCGGTATTGCGTTCTGGCGATAAATTGGCTGTGTGGACGTTGGGTACGGAGACCTCGACAGAGGAAGAAATAATCCAGCGTTTTTTTGATTTACTTGACCGCTTTTCGCCAACGTTAGTCTCCTGGAATGGTGGTGGTTTTGACCTTCCCGTACTTCATTATCGTTCGATGGTTCATGGCGTGCAGGCTCCTCGATACTGGGATACCGGCGGCGATGATAAGAGTTTTAAGTGGAATAACTATATTAATCGTTATCATGAGCGACACACCGATCTAATGGAAGTGCTTGCGATGTTTCAGATGAGAGCCGCCGTACCTCTCGATCAAATGGCGTCGTTGCTTGGGTTTCCCGGTAAAATGGGAATGAGTGGTGCTAAAGTTTGGGATGCATTTAGAGATGGTGATATCAAGGGAATAAGAGATTACTGTGAATCTGACGTGCTAAACACATGGCTGGTGTATCTGCGTTTCTTGCTAATCAAAGGGGAAATAATGAAGGATCGCTATGATAGTGAGCTAGATCAACTAAAACAGTACCTGCGCCGAGAAGCACACCCGCATTTTTTACAGTTTTTGGAGCAATGGGACGCGAGCGGGGTGACGGCGTAGTTATGTCAAGGCAACGACGCAATTTCGGTCGTAAAACGACTCGCTCTGTGAAGGTACCCAGTGCCTTGGTCGAAGCTACGATAGAGAAGTTGAGTCACGACGGCCGCGGCATTGCTCGAGTAAATGGAAAAACGACCTTTGTTGAGGGAAGCCTAGCAGGAGAGATGGTCGAGTTTGCTTATACTCAGTGTCATAGTCGGTACGACGAGGCTAAAGTTACGCGCATACTCACACCAAGTGTAAACAGAGTTATCCCGCGCTGTGAACATGTCTCCACTTGTGGTGGATGTAGCCTACAACATCTCAATAGCGAAGCTCAAATTCAGTTAAAACAATCCACCTTAATGGAACAGTTAGCACATTTTGGTGATGTAACCCCTGAACATTTATTGGTTCCCATCGAGGGGGGCGATTTTGGTTATCGCCGTAAAGCCAGGTTAGCGATTAAGTACTCCGCGAAGGGTAATGCTACGGTGGGTTTTAGAGCAAAGAGCTCTTCGCAGGTAGTGGCAATAAGTCACTGCCCAGTACTCGTTGAGGGTCTTGGCGATATTGCCGCGGCTTTGGAAAGGCTGATTAACGGATTAACTGGCCGAAAAATGATTTCTCATATAGATGCTGTTCAAGGCGATTCTGCTACAGCTTTAGTGTTTCGTCATGTTAAAGATTTGCCTAATGATGATTTTCAGGCGTTGTTATCGTTTTGCCAAGAACGTCAGTTACATTTATACCTCCAGCCGGATAAGGGCAATACGACCTATCGAGTTTGGCCAGAAATAGGTGATGAGCGGCTTAGCTTTTTCCTTGCTGAATATGATCTTGAAATACGCTTTCACCCCATGGACTTTATTCAGGTCAATGGCAGCAATAATGCGAGAATGGTACAGCAGGCTGTGGATCTATTGGAGGTTAAGGAAACGGACCGAGTGTTAGACCTTTTTTGCGGCGTTGGCAATTTCACCCTACCTATCGCCAGATTAGCGGAGAAAGTGGTGGGTGTAGAGGGAAACGACGCCATGGTGGCTCAAGCAAAAGAGAACGCATTTCACAACTCGCTGTCCAATGTGGAGTTTCATGGCACTGACCTTTCTAACCCATTTAAGCGACATAAGTGGGCAAAACAAGGTTTTAATAAAGTGTTAATTGACCCACCGCGCGCAGGGGCCTTGGAGATTGTGAAGAACATAGCGGATTTAGCGCCGGAGAAGATTGTTTATGTATCTTGTAATCCAGCAACATTGGCACGAGATGCTGGTGAGCTAAATAAGCTAGGTTACAGGATGGTGAAAGCAGGGGTGGTTGATATGTTCCCCCACACAACCCATATAGAGTCGATAGTATTATTTGAACAAAGCAGTAAGTGACCTTCAGTACTCGGGTTGATGCATGGCATTAACATGCAGTCATAGCGAATATATAATGTAGTTACTAGGAAACGAAGTCTACGCGATGGTTAAAGTAAGAGACGTACATACACAGATCGAAGACGGTGCTGTTGATTTGCAGCATTGGTTGCAAGGGCTTCAGGGTAAGGTGGAAATATCGGACCCCGAGGGCCTGTTGGCAATTGCAGAGTTGAGTTTATCTCTAGAGCAACAGACCCCTGATGGTAAAAACCTCTGGGCTGAAAGTGCCAGTAGTTTTCATACTGGTTTGGAGATGGCTGAGATTCTAGCAGACCTTCATGTGGATACTGATTGTATTAAAGCTGCCGTTATTTATCGTGCGGTGCGAGAAGGGCAGACCACTCTGAGCGAAGTGGTTGCTATCGCGGGTGAGGATATTGCGAATTTAATCGATGGCGTATTACAGATGGCGGCTATTAGCGCTGTGATGAATGCGGACAAAAGAATGGTTCTCGGTCAGAGCAGTAATCAGCTGGAAAATCTCAGGCGAATGCTCGTCGCTATGGTTGATGATGTTAGAGTTGCCTTGATCAAACTGGCTGAGCGAACGTGTGCCATCCGGGCCGTAAAAGATGCACCACAAGAAAAAAGAGAGAAGGTGGCGAAAGAAGTGTTTGATGTCTATGCCCCCTTGGCTCACCGTCTGGGTATAGGCCACATTAAGTGGGAGCTGGAGGATTTGTCATTTCGCTATCTTCAGCCTCATGCCTATAAAAAGATAGCTCGTCTATTGGATGAAAAGCGCCTAGATCGAGAAGACTACATTACGACCGTTATTGATAAGCTTGAGCAGTCTCTGACATCGGTAGATATCGAAGGCGATATCAGTGGTCGCGCAAAACATATTTTTAGTATTTGGCGCAAGATGAAGCGAAAGCGCATCGATTTTTATCAAATTTATGACGTGAGGGCTGTACGAGTATTGGTTCCTGATATTCGAGATTGTTATGCTGTGCTGGGTATAGTTCATAACCTTTGGCAGCACATTCCGAAGGAATTTGATGACTATATCGCGGCTCCTAAGGAAAATGGATATCGTTCCTTGCATACCGCGGTACTAGGGCCAGATGGAAAGGTGCTTGAAGTACAGATACGCACTCAAGATATGCACGACGAGGCTGAACTCGGTGTGTGTGCTCACTGGAGGTACAAAGAAGGTACGACTAAAAGCCGTGAAAGCTATGAAGATAAGATTACGTGGCTGCGTCAAGTACTGGAATGGCAGGAAGAGCTTGGTGATACTGATGTAAGTAGTGTTGTGTCTCAGTTTAGTGAAGACATCATAGAAGAGCGGGTCTATGTATTTACTCCAGAGGGACATGTTGTCGATTTATCACAGGGAGCGACACCGTTGGATTTTGCTTACCATGTGCATACTGAGGTTGGTCATAGTTGCCGTGGAGCTAAGGTCAATGGCCGCATAGTCCCCTTAAATTACAAACTTAAAACGGGTGAACAAGTTGCCATCATAAAAGGCAATGAAGAAAGTCCAAGTCGAGATTGGCTTAATCCATCGCTGGGATATTTAGGGACTGCTCGAGCTAGAGCGAAAGCGATTCATTGGTTTAAGCGGCAGGATCGAACGCAAAACATCGCGGATGGTAAAGCTATTCTAGATAAAGAGTTTCATCGACTTGATGTCGGGAAAGTCGACCTGGATAGCTTGTCGGAGTCTTTTAGCGTTAAATCAGCTGAAGATATTTATGCCGCGGTAGGCGCAGGTGACCTTCGTGTCGGTCAGGTGCTTAATGTGATTCAATCGGCCATTGAATCGGAACCAGAACAAGGCGTTTTACCTTTTGATTTACGTAAGCCTCAGGTAAACAAGAGCGACACAGATTTTACCGTGGATGGCGTTTCCAATATTCTCACCAATATTGCTGGATGCTGTAAGCCTGTTCCGGGGGACGATGTAATTGGTTATGTTTCTTATGGGCGAGGGGTTACGGTTCATCGTTACGATTGTGCGGAGTTGAAACGTTTAGTTGAAACGAATCGTGAGCGTTTGGTGGAGGTGAACTGGAGTAAGCGAAATGACAGTGTGTACTCTGTCGAAGTTTACATCAAAGCATATGATCGCCAAGGATTGTTGATGGATGTTACCAGTGTCATGATGCATGAAAAGGTCAACGTTACTGCGGTGAATACATCATCTGATCATTCCTCAGGTACCGCAACAATGTTATTAAAAGTTGAGGTTCCTAGCTTAGAAAAACTAGGTGATCTGTTGGGTAAAATAAACCAACTTCCTAACATAGTTGAAGTTAAGCGTTACCACCCTTCCGGCGGATAGAGTATGGCACAGGCAAAAGATGGCGCACCCATGGAACGCGTTGAATATTTGATGGCTCGTTTACGTGATAAAGATTCAGGGTGCCCATGGGACATAAAGCAAACCTACCAATCAATCGTGCCCTATACGATCGAAGAAACATATGAAGTGGTTGATGCGATCGAAAAAGGTGACTTACCACATCTGCAGGAAGAATTAGGCGACTTGCTTTTCCAAGTGATTTTTTATGCTCAAATAGCAAAAGAAGAAGGTCACTTTTCGCTGGATGATGTCGCGAGTGGTTTAGTGACCAAGTTGGTCCGACGTCACCCCCATGTATTTCCAGAAGGCACTTTGGAAAGCCGGGTCGATATACATTCTCGACCTTCAGAGGAGTATATACGGGGGCAGTGGGATAAAATTAAAGCGGAAGAAAAGCGTTTGAAGTCTTTGGGTGGGAAATCAGAAGCGTCCGCGTCAATTTTGGATGATATTCCTGTCAGTATGGCGCCGTTATTGAGGGCGCAGAAATTACAAAAGAAAGTGTCAAAAAAAGGTTTTGATTGGCCCAGCATTGATCTGGTGCTGGATAAATTACAAGAAGAAGTGGATGAACTAAAAGAAGAGCTAGCGGTACCCGCAGCAGAGATTGACCTAGACGCCGTTGCAGATGAAATAGGTGACGTCTTATTTAGCACAGTTAATGTTGCTAGGTTTTCTAAATTGGATGCTGAGCTCATTATGAAAAAGGCAAATGATAAGTTTCAACGTCGGTTTCAGGGGGTTGAAGCATTTCTTGAGATGCAGGGGGAAAGCTTAGATTCCGCTGATCTGGAGCGAATGGAGCAAGGTTGGCAGCATGTAAAGCAACACGAAGCCAATACGTAACAGCATAGATAGGTAATCCTCTTTACTAGTTAAATCCATAATAAATTTATGGAAGATGTTTCAAGCCTACTCTTATAGAATAATAGTAATGATGGGCCTGAGCTTCGGCTTCGGTGAACACTCTAATTGTTATTAGTCTTTTCTCTATTGGGCCGCTGTGGTGCAGCTAAGTATATGATTAACAAGAAGTTGATAGATCAGTTTGGTCGAAAAGTAAGTTATTTACGCGTGTCGGTTACCGATCGCTGTGATTATCGGTGCGTGTATTGTATGGCCGAGGAAATGACGTTCTTGCCTCGCAGCCAAATTTTGACGTTGGAAGAGCAGTTTCGGTTATGTAAGAATTTTGTTGAGATGGGCGTGCAAAAAATCAGACTAACGGGTGGAGAACCGTTAATTAGACGCAATATCATGGCGCTGATTGAGCCGCTGGGTGCTCTCGAAGGTCTGCGTGAACTTGTTATAACGACCAATGGATCAAAACTAAAGGAACTCGCTAAACCGATACGTAAAGCTGGAGTGTCAAGAATTAACGTAAGTTTGGATAGCTTACAGCCGGAACGATTCAAAGAGATCACACGTACCGGAAAATTATCGAAGGTACTTGAGGGAATTGAAGAAGCGGTCGAAGCTGGTTTTGAGCGTATTAAGATAAATGCCATCATTATCAAAGGACGTAATGAAGACGAAATAATGCCGTTGATTCGTTACGTAAAGTCTCTCGGTATTGATATTACATTTATCGAAGAAATGCCTTTAGGTACGTCACTGGCCTACGATCGTGCTGAGACATTTATGTCTTCAGTTGAATTACAAAAGGTAATTGCGCAAGAGTTTACTTTAGTGGCGACGGACCGAGATAGTGGTGGCCCTGCGCGATATTTTGATTTGGCGGGTAGCCGCTCTCGTGTCGGCTTTATTTCTCCTCATTCTAATAATTTCTGCAGTACGTGTAATCGTGTCCGTTTAACGTCAGAAGGGCGACTTTTGTTGTGTCTTGGTAATGAGCATTCGGTGGATTTGCGGGCGTTGGTAAGAGAACAGAACCTCGACGACGACCAGATAAAACAGGCTCTCTTGGATTCGATGGATATCAAACCCGAGAAGCATCATTTTGATTTAGCAGAAAAACCACAAATTGTCCGATTTATGAATATGACGGGCGGTTAACGTTGTCGAGGCTGTTAAAGTTTCTCCCGTGGTGATAGCAAATTACTCCCCCCTGAATTTTTAGATTCTATAGAGATATATAGCGAGAGATACTATGTCAGCAAGTAAAGAATTCGTACCGGTGAATATCGCCGTGTTAACTGTCTCTGATACGAGAACAGAGGATACTGATAGCTCTGGCAAAAGCTTGGTGGATAACGTCAGCGCGTCGGGTCATGTGGTGATAGACAAAAAAATTGTAGCAGACGATATTTATCAAATCAGAGCGGTATTGTCTCAGTGGATTGCGCAGGTTGATGTGGAAGCGGTACTAATTACGGGGGGGACCGGGTTTTCGGATAGGGATAGCACACCAGAGGCGGTATTACCGTTGTTCGATAAGGAAGTAAAGGGTTACGGTGAAGTATTTAGGCAAATCTCCTATCAAGAAATTGGTACCTCTACGATTCAGTCTAGAGCACTGGCGGGATTGGCAAATCGTACCGCGATTTTTGTGATGCCAGGGTCGACCGGTGCGTGTAAAACCGCATGGAACGGAGTGATCAAAGACCAGTTAGATGCAACTCATCGGCCGTGTAATTTTGTTGCGTTGATTACTAAGCACCGCGAAGGCAGTGTTGAGTGCGAGACGCGTTCATGAACCGGAAGTCGCGCCCTGTGTTGATGCCGTTAGAGCAAGCGATGCAGCGCCTGATGTCAGATGTTGAACCAACACAATCCGTCATTGAACTGCCTCTGTCTGAGTGCCTGGGAAAAGTTGTTGCTACAGATGTTCTCTCTGACGTTGATGTTCCTCCAGCAGATAACAGTGCGATGGACGGTTATTGCTTGGCTGCGGATGATGCATTGTCGGCGGCTAATCGAGTATTACCGTTAAGTCAGAGGATACCGGCAGGTAGTGTTCCACAGCCACTGGTTTCAGGTACAGTGGCAAGAATATTTACCGGCGCAGAAGTCCCGGAGGGGGCCAATGTTGTTGTTATGCAAGAGAACTGTCGAGTGGTTGGCGGTGGGGTTGAATTGCCCGAGTGTTTAACGGTTGGCGATAATATTCGTAAGCAAGGCCAAGACATTTGTAAAGGGGATATAGTTGTTCCTAAAGGCCGGAGAGTACGACCACAAGAAATGGGTTTACTCGCATCAGTGGGTATATCGACGCTAGCGGTCTATAGGCCATTAACGGTAGCCTTGTTGTCGACGGGGGATGAGTTAGTCGAACCGGGGGAGCCCTTACCCGTCGGGAGTATTTATAACTCTAATCGATATACCTTGTTGGGGTTACTGAGAGCGTTGAACTTTACCACCCTGGATCTTGGAATCGTCGCGGACACACCGGAAGCGACTGAGAGCGCACTGTTAAAAGCGACAGAGGCAGACTGCATTGTGAGTAGCGGTGGGGTCTCGGTAGGCGAAGAAGATCATGTGAAGAACGCGATAGAAAAGCTTGGTCAATTGGAGTTGTGGAAATTAGCGATCAAGCCAGGGAAGCCATTTGCATTTGGTGATGTAAAAGGGACTCCATTTCTAGCGCTGCCCGGAAACCCAGTGGCGGCTTTCGCTACATTTTTACTACTATGTCGTCCTTATTTACTCAAGAAGCAAGGTGATGAAAACCCTGACACCGTTAGTTTTACTTTGCCTGCCAACTTCAGTCATTCCAAGCCAGGTACACGGCAGGAGTATTTGAGGGCAAGGTCTGAGATCGTAGATGGTGAAATACGAGTTTCAGTTTACCCGAATCAAAGTTCGGGTGTACTTTCCTCAACCTGTTGGGGAAATGGTTTGGTGGTTGTTCCAATTGGAAAAACCATTCAGCGAGGGGAGGCAGTGACTTTTCTACCTTATAGGGATTTATTGTTTTAGCCTGCCATGTCGAGCAATAAAAGTATCACATACATGCTTTATTGTTCAGACATGCCAAAGGGTTGGTTGTATATTGTTCGTTCTGCTTGTTATTTATTCGTGAAAGCAAGAAGCGAAAAGATAAATTGATATGTTTGTTAAACTAGTCAAGCTTTTTGATGACCCGCGTGCTGTTTCTCCTTTAAGATAGTTGTTAACTTTTGTAAAGCAATGGAATAGGAGTTCCTTATGCAAGCTAAGTCTATCGCACAGGTCATTAAGCAACTGGATGAAATTGTAGATTGGTCAATTGAGCATAATAGCCGTGCCGGTTATTTTGCTGCTCTCTATCGAAAGGTCACGATAAAGATTCAAGAAGGGATCAAGCAAGGTTCGTTTGAAGATAACGCTCGCATGGAGAGGTTTGATGTCATATTTGCGAATCGTTTTTTAAGAGCTCATGCATTATGGCAAGCAGGCAAAAATCCGACCATGGTGTGGCAAACAACGTTTCATGCGCTGAAAAGTTGGCAACCTCTTGTGCTTCAACATCTATTACTGGGTATGAATGCCCATATCAATTTGGATTTGGGTATTGCTGCTGCCAGAACCGCACCAGGTAGCAAGCTTGCGTCGTTAGAGAATGACTTTAACAAGATTAATGACGTGCTGGCTGAATTGGTAAACTCTGTGGTCGATGAGTTGTGCCAAATATGGCCGCCACTTAGATTACTCACAGTGGGCAAGGCAGACAATGTGTTGGCAAATTTCAGTATGGATAAGGCCAGAGCCGAGTCTTGGGCATTTGCTGAAACCCTCGCGGCGCTTAAAGTGGCTGATCAGGAAGATGAAATACGAGACAAGGATTATCAAATGGCGAAATTAGGTATGGTGTTCGCGAACCCTGGTGCGATGCTTAATCTGGCGTTGTTGCCGGTCAGAGTGGGTGAGCGCGGCTCTATTGTTCAAAAGATTCATGTGCTATCTCAACCGACAACAGAAATGAAAAGTATGGAGCTAAACTTATACTCAGATTTCAATGTCTGGCCTTTGATCTAATCTGTTTTTGAGATTGTAATAATGGCCTTGATTGAAATAAAAATTGCTACAAACGGATAAAGTAATGAATGAGATTATGAAGGTGACGCCTCGGGTGATTCGGGGTGATAATGTGGTGCTAGAACCTATCAGTTTATCTCATGCTCGAGGGTTATGGGATATAGGGCAAGTGGCAGAAGATTGGCGATACCTTCCTCGACCTTGTTTTTGTTCAATAGAAGATACTATTGAATGGGTGAAGGAGGCCTTAGCGCTATCGCAAAAAGGGGATCATGTTACCTATGTGATAATGTCCACAACCACAAAACAGATTTTGGGTAGTACCCGCTATTTGAATATCCGAGGTAAGGATAGAAGCGTAGAGATAGGCTGGACTTGGCTGGCAAGAGCATCACAGCAAACCAGTGTAAATACAGAAACAAAGTACCTCTTGTTATCTTATGCATTTGATATTTTAGGGGCTCACCGTGTGGAATTTAAGACGGATGGGCGAAATGAACGCTCGCAGCGGGCGATAGAGCGTATAGGGGCGTCTAAGGAGGGTGTGTTTCGAAGGCATGCCGTGGTTCAAAAAAGGTATGTTCGGGATAGTGTTTATTTTAGCATTATCGATAACGAATGGGATAAGGTGAAAATGGAACTCTGCGCTAAATTAGATTCCGTTGAGGCCTGATTCATTTGTTATCCGTTTTTCAGTGTAGTGAGTAATATGTGTGAAAGTAGGAATTGATCTGGGTGGTACTAAAATTGAGGCCATCGTATTGGATGGTGTGGGCAAGGAAGTGTGGCGTCGTCGAGTGCGAACCCCTCACGCAGATTATACTGCCACGTTAGAAGCAATAGCGTCGTTAGTGATGTTGGCTCAGCAACAGGCAGGTGTGCCGCTGAGCGCATCAGTAGGTATTGGTACCCCCGGTTCCTTGTATTCTATGAAGGGGTCACCTGTACCCGTTATGAAGAACTGTAATTCTACTGTGCTGAATGGAATGCCACTTAAGCGGGACCTAGAAACGTTACTTGGTTGCGCAGTATATATGGCTAATGATGCCAATTGCTTTGCATTAGCGGAGACGCTCTCTGGTCAGGGTGTTGATATGTTTGATGAGGGAATTCCAGAAACCGTATTTGGTGTCATTCTCGGTACTGGGGTTGGTGCAGGAATTATCGTTAGAGGGCAACCTTTAATAGGGTTACATGGTATTGCTGGAGAGTGGGGTCATAATCCATTACCAGAGAGTGCTTTAGCCTTGTTGCCTGTCACCGAAAAAGGTCGTGCTTGTTATTGTGGGCGTAATGATTGTGTCGAAACATATTTGTCTGGGCCAGGTTTGGCGTTGAGCTATCAGTTACGCTTCGGTGATGTGCGTTCGTCTAAAGCTATTCTCCGGGGGGTGCGAAGTAGGGACGAGGCATCTTTATCCATCTGGCGGATGTATTCGGAGCAATTGGCCTGTTCCTTGAGCTATATTGTCAATATACTTGATCCTAGGCTGATTGTTTTAGGGGGCGGAATGTCGACGATACCAGAAATATATGAAGGGTTGGCTCAGCGAATGGAACCTTATATATTTTCTGGTCAGTTTGAAACCCCGGTAGTCCCTGCGAAGCTGGGAGACTCTGCGGGGGTTTTTGGGGCCGCGTGGCTAAATCCGGAATAAATCGATCTTCGTCTACCCCTTATGTTTACTAGCCTTTCCTGCTATCCTGTGCGTTTTTGATACATCTGTAATCTAAGGAGAAGGCAATGCCTGTTTATCGTTCTAAAACCTCCACTCATGGTCGTAATATGGCTGGTGCGCGTGCCCTATGGCGTGCGACTGGTATGAAAGATGAGGATTTTAAAAAACCGATAATTGCCGTGGTTAACTCCTTCACTCAGTTTGTGCCTGGTCACGTCCATCTTAAGGATATGGGGCAGTTGGTGGCGCGAGAAATTGAAAAAGCAGGTGGTGTAGCAAAAGAATTTAATACCATTGCAATTGATGACGGCATCGCAATGGGCCATGATGGAATGCTCTATAGTTTGCCATCACGGGATCTTATCGCTGACTCTGTGGAATATATGGCGAACGCCCATTGTGCTGATGCCCTCGTGTGTATTTCCAACTGTGATAAAATAACCCCTGGAATGTTAATGGCTTCGCTGCGATTGAATATCCCAACAATATTTGTGTCCGGCGGCCCTATGGAAGCCGGCAAAACAAAATTGTCAGATAAAATCATCAAGTTAGACCTTGTTGATGCCATGGTTGCAGCCGTAGATCCTTCAGTATCGGATGAACAAGCCGAAGAGTATGAGCGCAGCGCATGTCCTACCTGTGGTTCATGTTCCGGTATGTTCACAGCCAATTCCATGAATTGTCTTACAGAGGCTTTGGGGCTTTCGTTACCGGGTAACGGTACGACATTAGCAACTCATGCTGATCGTCGTGGGTTATTTGAAGAAGCGGGTAAAATTATTGTCGATATTACCCGCCGGTATTACGAGCAAGATGATGAGTCGGTACTACCACGAAATATTGCTTCGTTTGATGCGTTCGAAAATGCCATTACGCTTGATATTGCGATGGGTGGGTCTACCAATACCATTCTTCACCTAATGGCTGCTGCACAAGAAGCCGAAGTGGATTTTGGTATGGACGATATTGATCGCATGTCCAGAAAGGTGCCGCAATTATGCAAGGTTGCTCCGAATACGCCGGAGTACCATGTTGAAGACGTGCATCGGGCCGGCGGTATCATGGCGATCTTAGGAGAGTTGGATCGTGCTGGTTTGTTGAATACAGATACCTCAACGATCCATAGTCCGACGTTGAAGGATGCTCTGAAGAAGTGGGATATCACATTGAATGATGATCCCAAATTACATTCGTTCTTTAGAGCTGGCCCTGCAGGTATTCCCACTCAAACAGCGTTTAGTCAAGATTGTCGCTGGGATACCGTTGATGATGATCGTGCCAATGGTTGTATTCGCTCAATTGAAAACGCTTATTCATTGGAAGGTGGATTAGCGGTATTGACGGGCAACATCGCAGAGAAAGGCTGTGTGGTTAAATCAGCGGGTGTTGATGAAAGTATTCTTGTTTTTGAAGGCAACGCGAGGATCTTTGAGAGCCAAGATTCTGCGGTAAAAGGTATTCTGGCAGATGAAGTGATTGAGGGCGATATTGTGATTATTCGCTACGAAGGTCCCAAAGGTGGCCCAGGAATGCAAGAAATGCTGTATCCCACCAGTTACCTGAAGTCTAAAGGTCTTGGTAAGGCCTGTGCATTATTGACGGATGGCCGCTTCTCAGGGGGAACGTCAGGGTTATCAATTGGTCATGTTTCCCCAGAAGCCGCAGCAGGTGGTGCTATCGGTCTGGTGGAAGAGGGCGATAAAATCAAAATTGATATTCCGAACCGAACCATCAATGTATTGATTTCTGATGATGAGTTATCTCAACGTCGTCAAACCATGGACGCCAAGGGGCAGGATGGCTGGTTGCCAGCTGAAGATCGGCCTCGTAAGGTAAGTGCGGCCCTTAAGGCCTATGCGGCAATGGCTACCAGTGCTGATCGTGGTGGCGTTAGGGATGTATCCTTATTAGGAAAGTAGATAATCAAGTCGAACACTTTCCTGCAGAATAAAAAAAGCCGCTATTTATAGCGGCTTTTTTTATTCATTTCAAAGGATACACTACGATTCTTTTGTTGTTCGTATGCGGTATTCATTAGGGGACATTTCAGCCCAGTTTTTGAAGGCTTTGGTAAAGTTGCTGGCATCACTATAACCCAAAGTCTCTGCAATTCTTTCCATGGTTTCTTGGGTATGCTCAAGTAAACGGATGGCGTGGGTGAATCGTTCAGAATCTTTTATTTTTTGATACGTGGTGCCGGCATCGTGCAGTTTTCTCTTGAGTGTTCTGGTTGATACGTTCATCTGTTCAGCGACCAAATCAATGGTGGGGGATTTACCTTGGTGGCCACGAAAAATAGAGCGTACTTGGGTGGTGATGTCAGAAGTGAGGTTTAAGTAACTTAATTCACTTTCACATTCTTTTTTTGCCTCATCGAATAATGCGGGATTAGCCGATGCTAGCGGTGTTTTTAGATAACTCATCGGGCAGCATAGTTGATTGCTTTTTTGATTGAATTTAAGCACGAGGCCGGGAGATAATATCTCTTTTGGAATATCACAGGGTTTGTCGAAGCTAACGCGGATCTCAGTGTCGACATGGGTATGGGTGGTGCCTGTTAGCAGGCGTCCGATGTTTTCGATACTGGTAAATACTGAAAGCACATGAAACAAAGCAACGTCAGACCCAATGCTTGTGTCTTCGGCATGGAAGCTTAGTAGTGCTTGATCGTTCAATATTTCAAAGTGAATTCGTTCTCCGCCGCCGGAACGGGTTTGAATAAAATCGATCAGTAACGTTGAGGCCTCAAGTAATGTACGGCTGCTTTGTGCCGCAAAACCCAAGACGCCGTGACGGGAAATAGTAAGACGTTTACCATATCGAATTGGCAGGAGTGGATCGCTGAGCCCAGTGATGATATTTCTTACCAACTGATCCATTGAACGATGACGAATCCGTATGTTCGGCTTTATCAACGCATTTAATGGAATGGCGGTATCCTTTAGCACCTGTTGTGGTGTCATACCATATTCAGAAGCATATTCATTTAGGGCAATTAAATAGTCACCCGAAATCGCAAAATCCCCGTCCCCGATTGTTTCAAAATTTTCTGACATGGCCCCATATCACCATAAATTAGACACAATTAAACATTATATCTACGTTAACTACAGTAGATAGTAGAAAGCAGATGACCGAGTAAGGCAAGGTTATATTGTAAATTACTGTTTTTGAGGAGTTTAATATGACAGCGATGCAGCCAATTAAGGATACGCCAGAGATAAAACCGAGAAAAATGGACTTTCCGTTTAGTGATGTCACTGAGAAGTTTTTCTACGCCAACAATTCTATTATAAGCACCTATATGGCAGCGCTGTCGGGGACATTTCCTCCTGGAGAAAAAGGTTTCATAGACTCTATCCGACTGTATCGGGACCAAGTATCAGATCCGGAATTGCTAGAGCAAATAAAGGGTTTTATCGGCCAAGAGGGCCAGCATAGTTATCAGCATAAACAGGTCAACATCGCGCTGGATGAACTGGGATTGTTCGCCACTCGTATTGAGAAAGACCTAGAAAAGAAGATTACTGAAGACAAGGGGCGGCTAGATTCAAGGGACTTCTTGGCGTCGACCGTTGGCATGGAACATATTACTGCTGTGATGGCTGAATATTTGTTGAATAACCCACACATACTAGAGCCGCTTACGCCATCGGTTAGGGAACTGTTGTTATGGCATGCGGTAGAGGAAATTGAACATAAGTCGGTAGCATTTGAAGTGTATCAATCATGTGTTGGTCAGCGCCGCCGCCTGCATATAGTAATGGGGATACAAACGCTATTGTTTGTGTGGCAAGTGAGTCTTTATCAATTGTCGCTATTACGTTGGGCGAAGAAGGTGCCGAGTATTAAAGATGTGGTAGGGGCTGCGAAATTTTTCTTAGGTAAAGGTGGATTGGCAAGAAATATTGTTGGCCCTTACCTTGACTATTTTCGTAAGGACTTTCACCCCTGGGACAATGATAATCGTCATTTAATAGATGATTGGAAGCGCGCTCGGGGCTATTCTGTAGAGACAGATTTAGAAACCATAGAGAAGAATAGTCAATATTCCACGGGAGCTATTTGAGAATGAAACGATTTGAACATGCGGTAATAGCAATAACTGGGGCGGCTTCCGGTATAGGGGAAGCCTTAGCAGAGACCTTAGCAAAGAATAAGGCCTGTTTGGCATTGAGCGATATTAGTGGCGATGCCTTGGAATCTTTGCGCTCTCATTGCTTAACGTTGGGGGCAGAGGACGTAATAATCGATACTGTTGATGTCGCGGATTCAGCGTCCGTGTATCAATGGGCCGATAGGGTTAATTCACATTTTGGTCGGGTGAACGCCGTGATAAATAATGCGGGCGTTGCTTTGTCGGGAAGTGTCGAGCAGACAGCCGACAAAGATTTTCAGTGGCTGATGGATATTAATTTTTGGGGTGTGGTATATGGAAGCAAAGCATTTTTACCATACTTAAAACAAAGTGATTGGGGGCATATTGTTAATGTATCTAGCCTCTTTGGATTGATCGCAATCCCGAATCAGTCGGCGTATAACGCAGCAAAGTTTGCAGTAAAGGGGTTTAGCGAAAGTTTGCGAATGGAATTAGAAATCGAAAAGTCCTCCGTTAACGTAAGTTGTGTGCACCCCGGTGGCGTAAAAACCAATATCGCTAACAGTGGGAAAATAGTGGGTATGGTTGGTAAACAACGCTCAGCGGATCAAATGAAGAAGGAATTTAATGACACACTGGCAAGAACAACCCCAGAGCAAGCAGCGCAGATTATTTTGAAGGGACTGTTAGATAACTCACCGCGAATCTTGGTGGGAATCGATGCCAAAATTGGAGACCTTATCCAACGTATATTGCCAACGGGCTATCAAAAATTAATACGTCGAGCGATGGGGTGATTACAGTGAAGGTAGTGAGTGATGAGACATTAAGAACAGGTTATGTAAATACGAATGGAATTTCTGTTTATTATGAAGATCTTGGGAATCCGAGCGATCCTGTAATGTTCTTGGTATGCGGAATGGCTATGCAATTGATACATTGGCCTGACGCAATGTGCCAGGCCTGGGTTGCGCAGGGGTTTAGGGTGATTCGTTTCGATAACCGCGAGACGGGGTTGACGACGCGCAGTCATGTAAAATCAGCGCCACCTATTTTGCAGAGCTTTGTCCGTTATCGACTGGGTTTTAAAGTGGATGCGGAGTACGACTTGGACACGTTAGTTTTAGATGCTGTGGGAGTGCTTGATGCCCTGGGTGTGGAGCAGGCACATTGGGTTGGTGTTTCTATGGGGGGAATGATAGCCCAGCTAGCGGCAGCGGATTATCCACAGCGGGTACTGAGTTTGACGTCAATAATGTCTACGACCAATGAACCCCATATCCCTGGCCCACGGTGGGATGTGTTGTTGGGACTCGTGAAGCCGCCAAGGGACAACACCGAACAAGCGAAAGTGAAAGCGTCAGTGGATGTGATGGATAAGCTGCAAAGTCCAGATTACAGAGTGCATCGGGATGTCTTGGCATTTGATGTACGTCGAGCGAACGCCAGAGCAAGGCGGCCGATGGCAGGGCCAATGCATCAAATGGCAATATTGGCGACAGGTGGTTTTTCAAAGCGGTTGAAGGCGGTAATCGCACCGACATTAGTTATTCATGGTGACCGAGACCCCTTGGTGAGGTCGCAGGGGGGCCGTCACAGTGCAAAGTCAATTCCAGGGGCTAAGTTATCCATTATTCCCGGCATGGGACATGATTTACCTCCCGGGTTAACCGCCAAGTTAACCAACTTAGTTTTGGGGCATATTGGGTCTATTGAGCCTGTGGAGGCTTTTTTGTACGTTTCTTGACCTTGAATGTTATAAATAAGGAAGCAAATGATAACTTTTGTGCATAGATCACAAAAGTTATCGGTAATATGAAGCTAGTGCTTTATTCCAGTTCTGCCAAAATTCTTTACCAAGCAAGACACATAAATCACGGTAAAGAGGCAAAGACAATGAGATGGTTCACTATTAAGCGCGAAGAAGAAGTCAGCAAACGTTCACCAGCAACCGTAGCATCTATTCGTAATAAGTTGAGACACTACGAGTCCTCAGCCGGTCCTTCTGAATTCACCGGGCCAGCATTAAGCCTAGAAGATCAGATGGAGCTTAAGAACAGTGCCGATGGCCTAGCGTACGTCAAAGTGGATATTGATCCAGATGGCGTGATGAGCACCCCAGCACCTTTTAGTATCCATTAAGGTCTATTTCGATAAGGTTTGTTCTTCGACAAAGTGGCTGTAGGATAGGTTGAGTTGATTGAATATAGGCCCTGGGCAGTTGGCAGTTTCTATTTCATCAATACAACGTACCGGTACTATTCTGGCCCCTGTACCGCAAAGAAAAACCTCGTCAGCGGTTAATAACGATGCCGCTGGAATGGAGCGAATTTCCGTTGGAATGCCCATTTTGTCCGCAAGGAATAATAGGGTACCGCGAGTGATCCCCTCCAACGCCCCATCTTGACAGGGGGGAGTGATGAGGCAATCGTCCTTAACGATAAACAGGTTCTCTGCCGAGGCTTCTGCGACGTTACCTTGGCTGTTCAGTAGTATTGCTTCGTCTGCGTTCGCAGCGTTCGCCTCTTGTTTTGCCAGTATATTATTCAAATAATTGAGACTTTTTGTTCGGCTATCCAGTGCGCGGGACGATATGCGTTGGGTTTTAGCAATGATTGTTGATATTCCAGCGTTTGACGCTTCTGGCGGCATCATCTCCAATTCAGCAACGATAATAAACGTGTTGGCTTCGTGGCAATTTTTAGGGTTCATTCCAAGGCCTCCTTTACCGCGGGTAATCACTAGCCGGATGTAACCAGCGGCGAATTCTGCTTGCAGACATAAGGTGTTAATTGTCTCGGTTAGCTTTTCATTACTGAAGGGGATGTCCAGCTCAATATGGTGTGCTGACCGTTGTAGCCGGGCAAGGTGTTGGTTCAGTAAGAAAGGCTGGTGGTTATAAAAACGAATCCCCTCAAAAACCCCATCGCCGTAGAGTACGCCATGATCAAAAATTGAAATGGTGGCGTTGGCAGGTAGGCATTGCTCTCCGTTTAGCCAGCAAAGTGTATTGTTATGGAATTGTGATTGGCTCATTGCTAATTTCCTGGTTGGTGTTTTGAGTGAGATAACAGTACGATGAATCCATTAAGTGATACAGATGCAATAGAAGTAAATTAAAGCAGTACAGTTAAGCTGGTTTTAATCTGTGCTGCTTGTGTTTTCGTAATCTGTGCTAATCGATGAGTGAGGGGTGACACAGTGAAACTGAAGCGTTATGAGTGGATTGCTAACGCCTTGCTGGAAGAGATAGAAGGCGGCATGTACCGGCCAGGTGAACGATTACCTGGCGTTCGGCGTTTAGCTGAACATTATCAGGTGAGTGTTTCTACCGTTGTAGAGGCGCTAAAATTGGTGGAGGATCAAGGGCGAGTCGAATCTGCAGAGCGGTCAGGTCACTATGTGACGGCTTTGAATGATACCAAACGAATTCATGAGCCGGTGGATTTGGATAGGGTTATGCTGAAGCCGAGTCCAGTGACTCAATCCGAATGGGTAATGAATCTTGTGCGTGCGGCGCTTACTCCCGAGGTTGTGCAGTTGGGTGCTGCGGTGCCCGATAAGAGCTATTTGGCTGTTAAAGGTATCAATAGAGCCCTTAAGGACGTGTGTAAAGGCAATAGCGAGCACAGTGATCATTATGACTTTGCACCGGGATACAAACCCTTACGACGGGTAATCGCACAGCGTATGCAAGACCTTGATTGTACGGTGAGATCGAGCGGGGTGGTGATTACCAGTGGTTGTCAAAATGCATTAGTGCTTGCGTTAAAATCTGTGACGAAGCCAGGGGATATTGTCGCCATAGAATCGCCAACATTTTATGGTTTATTGCACGTTATCGAGTCCTTAGGGCTGCAAGCACTTGAAATACCGACAGATTCAAAAATAGGTATTAGTTTACCTGCGTTAACATTAGCGTACGAACAATGGGATGTAAGGGCGTGCGTAGTTATTCCAAATTATGGGAATCCATTAGGTCATTGCATGGAGGACGAGGCTAAGCGTGAATTAGTTGAGCTATCAAAGCGCCATTCTGTGCAATTGATTGAAGACGATATTTATGGGGATTTGGGACTGAGTAATCGGCGGGCCCTGCCTTTGTTAGCATTTGATCCCTCGGTTATCTATTGCTCATCTTTTTCGAAGACACTTTCTCCTGGGTTACGGGTGGGGTGGGTTGTATCATCAGAGCATCAAGAGAGGATTGAGTACTTTCAATACGTCAACAGTCTCTCAGCGCCTACCTTGGCCCAGAGAGGTATTTACGAGTTTTTATGTAGTCATTCATATGATCGCTATTTACGAGAAGTACGTAGTAAATACAGGCAACAACTGTCGAAAGTTCGAGCATTGATCCAAGCGTCGTTTCCGAGCGGGACGCGTGTCAGTAGCCCGGCAGGCGGGTTTGTGCTTTGGGTAGCGTGTCCAAAGGGACTGGATTCAAAGGGACTGGATTCAATGCGACTGTATGAAGCGGCGTTGTCTCAGGGGATTAGCATTGCGCCTGGAACCATGTTCTCAACGACCAAAAAGTATTTATCGTGCTTTCGAATTAATATTGCACAGCCCTGGGATGCGCAATTTCAATGGGCTGTGGTGACACTAGGGGGATTGGTTGCCCAGCAATTAGAGGGTAAATAGCAGGAATAAGCGGTGGAGCGTGCAAAATGCAGGGCTTATAGTAAATATCTCTGGCTAGCCGGGTCTTTATGCCTAAGCGATTAGTGAAATTAGAGGTGTTAGATGGCGGAATTCATGTTGGCTGCTTACTCTTTAAAGGTAGGTATTTGATCAGTCATTCTTTCAGTAGGCTCATTAGTCTCACAGTGGATGTTGCTAATAATGGAATCATCGCCCCTCTTAAAAACAAAAATACTGAGAAAGTTTAACCCGTTGAATCGGCTAAACGAAAAACAACTCATTTTGCTATCGTCAAATCATGAGGTTAGGCAATATAAAAAGCGCTCAACCGTGATGACTGTTGGAAGTAGTGATAATGTCGAGTATTTTTTGATTGATGGGAAAATTGAAGTTACCGCTAAAGATGGAAAGAAAAAAGTGGTCGAAGCGGGAACGCTGTCAGCGATGAGTCCAATTGCGCATCTGCAGCCTCGTCAATACGACGTGCAGGTGATTGAAAAGGCCACTTTTTTACTGATTGATTGGATGGTACTCGCGCAATTTATTAGAGAGGCACCTAAGAGCGGCACAAATAGCGGAGCAGCGGTGAGTGTCGATATGAATGACCCGATCGATCTGGTTCGTGGTAGCTTTAAACATGACCTGTCCAGCAATAACCTGGAGTTACCCAGTATTCCTGCCATTGCCAATCACATCCGGCAAGCTGTAGCCTCCGAAGATGCTTCTTGCGATTTGCTGAGCAAATTAATCAGTGCTGATCCTGTAATGGTAGTAAAAATCATATCGGCCTCCAATAGCCCGTTATATCGAGGGGAATCCAAAGTATTAACTTGCAGCGACGCCGTAAGCCGTCTCGGGGTGGATACGACTAAGCAGCTAGTAAATGTATATGCGCTACGAGAATTGTTTGGTTCGAAGCTGGGTTGTTTACAGGCTAGGATGCAAATATTGTGGCAAACGAGCCAATCAGTTGCGGCTATTGCCCATACACTGGCAACGATGACGAAAACGGTTGATCCAGAGCAGGCTCTATTAGCGGGGTTGACCCATGACGTCGGGGTAATACCGGTGTTGCAATATGCAGATTCACACACCCACTTTGTCACCAACGTGAAAGATTTGGAGAAGGTTATCGAAGCCCTGCGAGCTGAGCTTGGCGGGACCATGTTGGAGCAATGGGGCTGGCCTGAAGATATGTTGAATGTGGTTACGAATACCGGCAACTGGCAGTATGAATCAGGGCAGGAGGAACCTGATCTTGCAGATATAGTGATCATCGCGCAAGTACACGCAATGTTGGGGAGCAGTTATAAGCAATCTCATCCACCGATGGATGAGATTACATCTTTTAAGAAATTAGAAAGTATCGGCTTAACACCTAGCAAGAGTATCCAGCTGCTGAAAGATGCAAAGGAGCAGATTCAGGCAGTGCAGAAGCTTGTCAGTGGTTAAGCCAGTCTAATTAATTGGTCGACTTGACCTGGGATGTCTAGTTAATTCGTTTCGATCGGCTTTTGGGTTTGTTGTTGTTGCGACCGGAACTGTTTTTTGTAGATTGTATGGAACGTCGGGTTTTGGACGATCTATTTTGTTGTTTGGATTTTCCTGCGTCCTGTGCTGTGGGCGGTACTAGCTGATTCGGTCCATCGCCGATCAGGTCTTTGCGTTTCATCTGCACAAGGGATTCTTTGATCGCCTCTGCATTGGCCGGATCGTGATAGCGTAATAATGCTTTATGCAGCTGGCGTTGTGGTGTGGACTTTGGCACCGTCATCTTTTTGGATTTATACGTTAGCTTATGCAGAGGGTCTCTCTCTGAATAATACATGGCGGTTGCTAATGACATTGGAGAAGGGTAAAACGTTTGTACTTGGTCAACCTGCAGATCTTGACGTTTCAGCCATAGCGCCAGGTTCACCATATCTTCGTCTTCACACCCAGGGTGAGCCGCAATAAAATAAGGTATCAAATATTGCTTTTTGCCCGCCTCCTCAGAGAACTTAACAAACATTCGCTTAAATTCGTCATAGGTGCCCATGCCTGGTTTCATCATTTTGGATAATGGGCCGTCTTCTGTGTGTTCCGGCGCTATTTTTAAATATCCGCCAACGTGATGGGTGACTAATTCTCTGACGTATTCGGGGTCCTTGACGGCGAGGTCATACCGTAGTCCAGATGCGACAGCGACACGCTTAACCCCTTCGATGCGTCGTGCTTTTCGGTAGAGAGAAGTGGTTTGCGAGTGGTCTGTAATTAAATTCTCGCAAATGGTTGGGTACACGCAGGAAAGTTTTCGGCAATGTGACTGGATTGTGTCGTCTTTGCAGTTTAGGTGGTACATGTTGGCTGTCGGGCCACCTAAATCCGAAATCGTGCCGGTGAAGCCAGGTGTTTTATCTCGAATGGCTTCAATTTCTCTCAGTACTGATTCTTGCGAGCGGCTTTGTATAACCCTACCTTCGTGCTCTGTGATCGAGCAGAACGTGCAGCCTCCGAAACAACCGCGCATGATGTTGACGGAGAAGCGGATCATATCGAATGCGGGAATCTTGGCTTTCTTATACTTGGGGTGAGGGCGCCGCTGGTAATCGAAATCAAATACACCGTCCATCTCATCTGTTTCTAGGGGGATTGGTGGTGGGTTAACCCATATCTCTTTAGTACCGTGCTTTTGAATTAGGCAGCGAGCATTGTTGGGGTTGGATTCAAGGTGAAGTACTCGTGAAGCGTGGGCGTATAAAATCGGATCCTTACTTACCTTTTCGAATGAAGGTAGGCGGATGTAGGTCGTTTTGGGGTCAAGTTTTTCCCTGCCCTGTAGAGGCATAGGAATGATACGAAGGGGTTTGGGACCATCCTCGTCAGCAACCGGGTTATTTTTTGTTGCGCACTGCGATGGGTTGTTTGTATCGGTCATCGCATAAGGGTTGGGCATTTGGTCGATATTTCCTGGCCAATCAATGCGACTAGAATCAACTTCTACCCAACCATTAGTAGGAGCGCTGTCTCGTAATATGGTCGTGCCTCGGATGTCGATTAGGTCGCCAATCTCGCGGCCAATAGACACAGCGTTAGCAATCTCTGCAATGGCTCTTTCGGCATTACCATAGAGCAAAATGTCGGCACCAGAATCAATGAGTACTGAGCGTCGTACCTGGTCGCTCCAGTAATCGTATTGAGCGATACGTCGTAAACTTGCTTCAATACCCCCAATGACGATGGGTGTAGTCTTATAGGCTTCTCGGCAACGTTGGCTGTATACAATGACGGCACGATCGGGGCGTTTTCCACCTTCACCATGGGGGGTGTAGTAATCGTCATGACGCATTCGCAGATCGGCAGTGTAGCGGTTGATCATAGAATCCATATTGCCGGCGGTAATACCAAAGAAAAGGTTAGGCTCACCAAGCGCCATAAAATCATCAGTATTACGCCAGTCGGGTTGGTCGATAATACCCACTCTAAAGCCCTGGGACTCCAAAAAGCGTCCCATCACCGCCATGCCAAAGCTGGGGTGATCTACGTATGCATCCCCGGTGACGATAATGACATCACAGCTGTCCCAGCCGAGTGCATCCATTTCCTCTCGCGAGGTAGGGAGAAATGGTGAGGTGCCGTAGCATTCCGCCCAATATTTTGGGTATGAAAATAATTTTGGTGCTGTGATCTTCATGAAAACCGTCGATGCAAGGGGTAAACTGCAGGTGATGATTGTAAACTAACCAATTGAGGTTGCTAAGTAGGCTATTTTCTCAGATTTCACGGGGTGAATATAGGCTTTTGTTCGTTGATGCGAGTCAATGACTAATCCAAAGCTCACGGGGCCTCTAAACGAAAGGCTAAAATGCTATTGAGGGGTAAGAAAACGCTTGTTTTGCTAAACCTATAAAGACAGAATGATTTCCTGAAACCGGTCAGTTTTGATTAGGCTTTGCTGTAGTGAGCGAATAAAGCACTGCTTTTCGCGGAAATCACAAAGGGGGTAAATAATAATCAAATGTAGTCTGCCCGGTTTCTCTTTTCATAAATCCTACCAAAACAGTGACTTAGTCGCTCTTTTCATTACAATACGAGGCCTTGGCTGACGTTAGATTGATTGCGTCAGAACACAAATCACTGGCTGTGATTGAGGCTGCTATGTATTTATCCAAAAGCGCTAAAGTATGGGCTCTTGCCGGGGGATTCGCGTATTCCTCTGTGAGTTTCGCTAACGTTGATTCTAATGACCTCTATCATATGGAATTAGAACAACTGATGGACCTCCCGGTATCTTCAGTCAACAAGCGTGCGTCGTCACTGGCAGAATCTGCCGCTGCAGTATATGTCATCACTAATGAGGCGATTCGCCGTTCGGGCGAAGTGTCGTTACCTGATGTGTTGGCACTAGCGCCGGGTGTAGATGTAGTGAAAACAAATACCTCTACTTGGGGCGTGGGCGTTCGCGGTTTTAATGGCCAATATTCCAATAAGTTACTGGTCCTGGTCGATGGTCGTAGCGTTTATAGTGTGATCGCTGGGTCCGTGTTTTGGGATGTGACGATGCCGTTGCTTGATGATATTGAGCGTATTGAAGTAATTCGGGGGCCGGGGGCAAGCCTTTGGGGTTCAAATGCGGTGAATGGCGTGATCAATGTTATTACCAAATCTGCGGAAAACACTCAGGGGCAGCATATCGTTTTAGGTGTTGGTAACGAGGATAAGAGCTATCGGCGATTGCGTACTGGGGGTGATCTTGGAGGCATTAAATATCGCTTGTATGGGCAGACGTTGGATCGTGATGGCGGGGTTAATGATCACACCGGGGAAGATGCTGAGGATGGCTACCAGGCATTGCAACTCGGTGGACGAGTGGATTTGCAAGTGAGTAGTCGTCGTGATCTATCCATGCAGGGTGAATGGTACCGATTAGATAAAGAGTACAACCCTCTGATTGACGAGCTTATTGCTGACGATGCGCCTACGGACGGCTTCGAGGAGGACATAACTGGAGGCCATGTTTTGGTACATTGGTCAGATCGGCTATCGGGGACGCAGCAATACGATATTCAATTGTCCGCAGATAAAATGCATCGTCAAGAAAGTATTTTTACTTTAGAAGTGGTGAACGTAGATGTCGATTTCCAACATTTATTTGCACTCACCGATAGCCAGCAAATAACCTGGGGCGGGAATTATCGTTATAGCCATGACGATTTTGAAGGGCATTATTTTGTTAGCATTGAAGATGAATCTAAACGTTATGATCGCTTTACGGCGTTTGTTCAAGATGAAATAAGCTTAACGGATAGCTGGGCGGTTATTGCGGGTATTAAGTTCGAAGAAACCGAGTTTGCCCCTTTTGATACTCAACCAACGTTACGTGTGTTATGGACCCCCAATGATAAATTAACTGGGTGGGCAGCGGTATCAAAAGCCAACAGAACCCCTAACCGCGTCGGAAAAGGTGTGCAGTTGCGTTTCGGTAGCTCTGAAGAATATCCCTCTACAGAGCGGTATGTGTTTGGAGATGAAGAGTTTGAGGCAGAGACACTTATCGCTTATGAAACTGGGGTGCGCTCGCAGCTCACATCAAGCGTTTTTGTGGACGTCAGCGGTTTTTATTTTGAATATGACAACCTCAGGACATTTGATATAGAGGTGGACTATTCCGTTACGCCACCTTATCCGGTACTGAATTTTATTTATGCCAACAAAGCCCGTGGGTATTCTTTTGGTGGGGAAGCGGTTGTTGAATGGAAACCCCTAAAGAAATTGTCTTTTAATCTTCAATATAGCTATTTTGACTTTGTATCTTCGCCTGATCGTGATGTGCAAAGTGGTGCAGGTGTTATCGTGTTTGAAGAGCAAGAGGTACATAATATTGCCGCGCTACGTTGCCAATATACCTTTGATGGTGGTATTGAATTTGATTGGGCTCTGAAGTATCGGGATGGCATGGATAAGGATAATATTGACCCTCAACGGGATATCGATGTGCGGTTGGCGTGGCGTTATTCCCCTCAAATAGCGCTCTCCCTTATTGGCAAAAATCTTGGTGGTAGCAAACGTTTGGAATTTACTGACACGTTGATGGCACCGGATTGGACGCGTATCGAACCCAGCGCTGCATTACAGGTGGATCTGCATTTCTAACAACAAGGAGTGAATAAAGGTGACTGTAAAATTAAGAGTTGGGCTCTGTGGTTTGGTTTTATGTGGCGTGTCAGGGTGCTTCCAGAGTGGAGATGAGGCCACTGAGTATGATGTAGGTCGAGTGTCTTTTCGTGAGGCCGTCGAAATTTCTGGTATTTCGGCAAGCCGGCAACAAGCCAATGTTATTTGGGCTCATAACGATTCAGGCGATAGTGCGCGTGTATTTGCAATGAATGCTGAGGGTCAGCATCTAGGGCAATATCATCTTAAAAGTGTTGTCGCCGAGGATTGGGAAGATATAACAATACAAGGCGGACACAGTGGCCAAAGTTATCTATTTATTGGCGATATCGGTGATAACTTTGGGCGACGTGATTTTGTGACTATTTATCGGATAAAAGAACCGGTTGTTCATCAAGAAAAAGCTCAGCAAGATAAAGAGATCATTACGTTAGCTGATGTGGGTAGCATTCAAGTTCAGTACCCCGATCAAGCAAGGGATGCTGAGGCGTTAATGTATGATCCGTGGGATGATGCTTTATATATATTAACCAAGCGAGAAGAAAGGCCGTTGTTGTACCGTGTATCTGCAGGTAACAAGCCTCTTATGTGGTCAGGAGAACGTGTGGAGGCTGAGTTGGTTGCACGCTTACCGTCGCCGACGGGTGGGTACCCAAGAGATAAAGTTGTCGCTGCCGATATTTCTGCTGATGGTCAGGATGTGTTGGTGAAAACCTATCAACGTATGCTTTATTGGAGAAGGAAGCCTAAGCAGAGCCTAGCAGAGGTGCTATTAACGGCCCCTACGTACGTGCCTTATGTGGAAGAAAAGCAAGGTGAATCGGTAGCGTGGAGTGGGCAAGGGTATATCACTACTTCTGAAGGTTTTCAGCAGCGTATAAGGCTGTATCCTGATCCATCGACAGGTGGGTCCTCGAAAAACAAGTAAGAACAGCAAGGGTTTTCCATTCAGCCACTAAGGGGTAGAACGGAAAACCTCATAAATAGCATCGTTACCTGATTAGCTATGCTTGCCTTTCAAACCTTCAATTTTGTCGATGTAGGACTGCATGGCTTGCTCACCGCTGGTACCCTTTAGTTTCGCCCAAGCATCATACTTAGCGCGAGCGATGAAGTTAGTCATTCCAGGGCGTTTCCCTTGAACATCACCAGAGCTTCCTTGCTTGAATAACCCGTACATTTCTAGTTTGAGATCATTAGATGGTTTGAATGAGTCACCCTCTACAGTTTTTACGTAGTTTACAGCGGCTTCGAATTGGCTCTTAACGTCGGACATGATGTCTCCTATTGGGTATGAATAATAGTGTGCAGGACAGTGTAAAGTCGTCGATATCCTACGATGTTGCAGTGATTCTAGCAAATGACGGAGGCGGTAAATATGGCTCTATCGACGCATATTTCGAATAACCGTACCAATATTGGGACTTTGTGGTTTGGCAAACCTAGTGGTAGAGTTCGTCACAAATCACTAATGAAACTCAATACATAACCGAGGGTAGCTATGAATGGTAGTCAGCAGTCGTTCGATAAACTGGTATTCGTTTACAATGCGGATAGTGGACTGGTGAATCTTGCGAAGGATATTCTCCACAAATTACTGTCTCCTTCGACCTACCCTTGTAGTCTGTGTGATTTGACGTATTCGGTTTTTGGTGAAAAGCAATCATGGGTTCGATTTCGCAAACAACTTAATGTTGCGCAAGAGTATTTGCATATTGATGAATTTACCGCGCAATACGAGAATACCCGTCATTGGGGATCAGGGTTATCTACTGTCGCTTATCCTGCGATCTTTACATTGGAGAGCAACGGTATGCGGCATGCGGTGAGCAAGGAGGAATTGGATGCCTGCGAGTCATTACCGGCGCTTAAGTCTTTGGTTCTTTCGCTGTTGGAGTAAATGCTGGGCTTGAGCTTAGTTCTTCCACGTTATAACTCGACTGCCCGTTAAATGAAGCTCGACCTTGAGTTGCTTGATAGTTCTCTAACTTCTTACCTATTGAGGCCATAGTCGCGGAACCAGTGTGATCAGTGGGTTCTGAATCTCTTCTTGATTCTTTCTTTCGGAAAAAGCGCATAGAGTATATATTTCTTTTAGTTTTGTAGAATTAAGTTCTTAGGTTATAGCGTTATAAGTCTATCTGATACTAAGAAAGTGCACCATGGTTAATCTTGTTCTACTGTTGGATTGTGGTCGAATTGTTAAAGCGGTCACTTTGTAGGAGAATACGGGTAATTGATATTCTCAATAACTTATTAGGTTAGGTGTAATTGCATAATCCTCTATTGGCACCCTCAGCTAGAATCCTTCAAGCAGACAATGCAAAGCCGTTGACGGAGTTTGCACTTATTTGTTTATTGAAGGAACAATGTGATTTTATTCCTCGAGAATTTTCCGGGGATACACTCTCGTTATTTCGTACTCACTTTTTATTGTTTAATGCGCTCTATCAGTTGCAAGATGAATGGCAAAAAAGCAAACAAGGGCACTTGGTTATCGACGTGTTGAGAATTGAATTTTTATCTTATGATGGCGTTGATTTATCACGCATAAGAGCGTTGATGGCACTGCAGAGTCCATCATTAAAGGCATACTATCTTGACATGCAACAGCTGGCGGATACTGATCAGCAAGCAGTAGAGACACTGTTGGGGCAGTTTTGGAATCAGTTTGATGCCAGTGATAATCGAACCGCAGCACTTGCAACGCTCGGACTTGCAGAGCCAATAACGATGAAAGAAATCAAATTGGCTTATCGAAGAAAAGCGATGGCGTTACACCCAGATCGGGGTGGTAACGTTGCGGATTTACAGAACGTAAATAATGCGATGGATCAACTAAAAAGGTATTACCGGTAATTGCATGTCTGATCGAGATCAAAATTTTGACCATATGGCGGAACGATTTTCAAAACATATTTATGGTGGTAAAAAGGGAGCTATTCGATTAGCGGTGTTGAGTCGTGACTTGGTGCGTGGGCTTCCATTCGACAGCCCTATAAGCGTGCTCGATGCAGGAGGTGGTTTGGGTTATGCGGGCATTGAGCAGGCAAAACAAGGTCATGATGTGTTGCTATGTGACATATCGGAAGAGATGGTCAAGCGGGCAACGGTATTGGCTGGCGAAGAGGGTGTCAGTGAGTTAATGCGCTGTGAGCACTTATCCGCACAGAAGGCTGCAGAAAGCTATCCAGAGCAGTTTGACCTGTTGTTGTTCCATGCAGTCCTCGAATGGATGAATTCGCCAAAAGAATCATTAAAACAAGTACTTGGTGCGGTAAAATCAGAAGGTTATTGCTCCTTAATGTTCTTTAATGTCCATTCAATTATTCACTCTAATATGATTCGTGGGAATTTGCGAAAGGTTAAAAGTGGCCAGTTTGGAGGAGATGGAAAGGGTCTGACTCCGATCAATCCGCTAGATCCACATGACGTGTTGGCCTGGCTTGAATGCTGGGGATGGGAGGTGGTATTGCAGAGTGGTGTTCGTGTTTTTTACGACAATATGCCTAACGCTAGCCAGTCTACGATATCCCTAGAGGATATACTTGAATTGGAATTGGCCTACTCACAAATGGAGCCTTATCGCTATCTTGGTCGATATATCCATGTTCTGTGTAAACGAAAGGCTAGCTCTTGATAAATTAAAACCCAGTGGCTTGCCTTCGTTTGCCAATCGCCCTATAGATACTATTCTTGATGTACTAACGTATTGTATTCGTTCTTTCTTTTGGGGATCTGTATTAGCAATCGAGATGTATTACAAAAGGGCTGTTCGGTAGATGATAAGGAACCTTTGTTTATACAGGTGGTGTTGGTTGCCCTGTGTTGGTTTTATAGTGCATCTGTTTTTTCTGCTCAGTCGGATGTGCTTGTTTCTCCTGCGATATCAGAGTATCCGCTAGGCACCAGTATCGAGTTTATTGAAGACCCGCACCAGACGTTAGCGTTGGTAGATTTTGTTGGTGCTCAACAGCAACCTATGCGATGGCGGCAAGCCAATGTTGATGTACCTAATTTTGGGTACACTCGGGCGACGTATTGGTTTCATTTAACACTGTTGGACTTAAATCAGGGGGATGGCAACTGGCTTATTGCGTTATCTTATCCGCTGATTGATGAAATTGGTCTCTATTTTGTGGAGGACAACCGTGTTATCCGCAGTTATCAAACGGGTGATACCTACGACTTTCTTACCCGCCCTATCAATCATCGCCATTTTTTGTTTCCAGTGCCTGACTCGACGACGGGTTCGGTGGATGTTTATATGCGTGTTCAAACAGAAGGCACGTTAGAACTACCGTTAACGTTATGGAGTGAAAAAGAATTTTGGGAACAAGAGCAGACCATCATTGTTGTTAAAGGTGTGTATTTTGGCGTAATTCTGATTATGGTGATTTATAATCTGTTTATTTACTTCTCTGTTCGAGAAAGCAGCTACCTCTATTATGTGTGTTATGCGGCTTGTTTGATATTTTTTCAGTCTGGGATTGATGGGTTGGCTTTTCAGTTTTTGTGGCCAGGCAATCCTGAATTTCACGGTAAGAGTTTTGTCGTGTTTAGTGCATTTACGTTGATGTTCTTATGTTTATTCTCTAATTCCTTTCTTAAATTAGCAGACTATCATCCGCGCTTGTCTGGATTATTACTGCTTGGTGCGCTATCTACAGCGACGATGTCAGTTGTTTCTTTGTTTATTCCCTATGCTTATGCAATTCGTTTGGTGGTTGGGCTATCGCTGCCCATCTGTATCGGCTGTTTTGGGGTCGGGGTGTATGTTTGGTCAAACGGCGGCGTAATTGCTCGGTACTTTCTTATTGCATGGAGTGCGTTTTTGGTTGGAATACTGCTTATTTCGTTGAGTAAAATGGGTGTCATTCCGATAACGTTCTTTACCACCAATGCACTGCAAATAGGTTCAGCATTAGAAGTTGTGTTGTTTTCATTGGCATTAGCAGATCGTATTAATGCTGATAAACGAGAGAAATTGAGTGCAAAACAAGAGGCTATTAATAACCTTGAGAGGTTTAAGTCTCTCTACGACAATGCGATCGAAGGTATATTTCAGTGTACTCTGGAGGGGCGCTTCGTGAGTGCTAATCCAGCGATGGCTAAATTTATGGGGTATGAATCATCTGAATTGTTTGCCGGTATGGTGGTGGATGCTGGCGCTCAGATATTTCTTGATGTGGAGCAGTACCACGAATTTAGAAAAGCAGTGCTGGAAGATGGGCAGGTACTTAATTACGAAGCCCATGGTGTTCGTTTGGATGGTGCGCCTTTTTGGTGTTCACTATCTGCTAAACTAGTCCAGCAAAAAACATCAGACAGGTCGCTCATTGAAGGTTTCGTGGTTGATATAACGGCAAGAAAGAAAAGTGAAGAGCAACTTGATTTTTTGGCCCGACATGACCCATTGACAGGATTGGTGAATCGAAGGGAATTTGAAATTCGATTGGATCGAGCAGTGAAAAGCGCTCGCAGAGATCATGTTATACATACGATGTTATATATGGATTTGGACCAGTTTAAATTGGTCAACGACACCTGTGGCCATATTGCCGGTGATGAATTACTGCGCCAAGTGACGTTACAAATTCAAGGGCACATGCGCGGCGGTGATACATTGGCACGATTAGGTGGTGACGAATTTGGCGTGCTGCTAGAGAATTGTGAGGGTAATAACGCGACGACTGTGGCCCATAAGTTGCGCTCTGTGATTCAGGAGTTTAGATTTTCCTGGGAGAACAAAATATTCACATTGGGGGTGAGTATTGGATTAGTGCCTATTGGGAGCGATACCGAATCGATTAAGAGTGTCATGAGTTTAGCCGATGCAGCCTGTTACGCCGCTAAAGATGCAGGGCGAAATAGGGTGCATGAATATGTTGCTGGTGATTCTGAATTAGCATCACAGCAAGGGGAGATGCAATGGGCGTCACGTATTACCCGCGCACTGGAAGATGATGGGTTAGTTCTGTATCGTCAAGAAATAGCTTCCATTGATGGCGAGGATAGCGGCGATCACATGGAAATATTGGTGCGTATGCTTGGCGACGAAGGCATTGTTCAGCCAGGGGCATTTTTGCCCGCAGCGGAGCGATATAATCTGATGCCATCAGTTGATCGTTGGGTTGTTAAAAATGTGTTTCGATGGCTTAGTGAGGATGTTGAACAAATGTCACGTTTGTCTTTATGCTCGATTAATTTGTCGGGTTTGAGTATCGGTGATGATGATTTTTCTATCTTTCTAGCGGAACTTTTCGATCGCTATGAGATACCTGCAGATAAAATTTGTTTTGAAATAACAGAAACCATCGCGGTCACAAACCTTACCAAAGCAATAGAGTTCATAAATCGATTCAAAGCGTTAGGCTGTCGTTTTTCCCTCGATGATTTTGGCAGCGGTTTTTCATCATATGGTTACCTCAAGAACCTGCCGGTGGATTATCTTAAAATTGACGGTACGTTTGTAAAGGATATAGAGCATGATGAAATTGACTACGCCATGGTAGAGTCGATTAATCGTATAGGACACGTGATGGGTAAAAAAACCATTGCAGAGTTTGTTGAAAATGAAGGGATATTGGAAAGACTACGTGAGTTGGGCGTCGATTACGCACAGGGCTATGCAATAGCGAAGCCTTGCCCTGTGATAGAATGATCGACTGTACAGTATTTTGCTAATATACCGAAGGTTAATATGCGTCCATGCTTCGGGGTTGGTAATGAATGTTTTTCTCAAGAATATATTGAATTGTTTTATTGTCCTTAGTGTTGTACCAGCGTGACTCTTATTCTGGCTGTTCGAGATGTTCGATTAACGCTTTTAGAAACCGAGCCGCTTCCCCTCCAGTGATGGCGCGATGATCGAAACTTAGGGACAAGGGCATGATGGGGTGAATTACCGGCTGTCCTTCGTATGCCACGACTTGGTCATGTATCGTACCCGCACCTAAAATAGATACCATCGGTGGGACAACCACGGGGTTTCCGTATTTACCGGCAATAGTACCAAAGTTTGACAGTGTAATAGTTGCGCCGCTCATTTCTTTGGGTGGGATCTTTCGGGATTTAACGGCACCGCGTAAAGCGTCGAGCCCTTGCTTCATATTCTCAACATCACGATTATTAATGTCTCTTAATACAGGGACAAACAGTCCGTCTTCTGTATCTACTGCAATGCCGAGGTCTATGGTTTCTATGATTCGAATCGATAAGTTATCGCCGTCAAACCATGCATTCAGCTGTGGTTCAATCCTGCAAGCCGAACCTATGGCCTGTACTAGACGCATTGTTGGATCTATCTTATGGGAGTGCTGGGAACCATACCAACGGTGGATGTTGGCATCATCGAAGATAGTGACCTTAGACACTTCTCGCTGTGCTTTGGCCATATTCTTTGCCATCGCTCGGCGAACACCCCGTAGTGGAATTGATGCCCCAAAGTCTTTTTCTATTTGATGCGCTCTTTCAACATCGGATGCGGTAATTAATTGGCGATGGCCAGAGCCTTTGAGGCTGTTGATATCAACGTTAAGTCTTTTGGCTAACGCTCTAATGGCGGGTGTTGCAAATGATCTATGTTGAGAGTTTCCTTCGGCGCTGCCAATGATAAATTCATCGACCTCGGCGTGACTGGATTCTTCTGATGGAGTTGATTCGTTAATGACCCCAACGACAGTTCCTGTATCCGCGTGTTCTTCTCCTGCGTATTCAAGTAATGGCTCATTGGTGTGAATGATATCCCCGGTGGCGCCAAATAATGCGGCTATCTCACCTGCTTGTGGAGAAGGTACATCGACAATTGCCTTGGCGGTTTCGACCGATACGATTATTTGGTCTACGGCAACGATATCGCCTATTTTAATGTGCCATTCTACAATTTCAGCTTCTTGCAAACCTTCACCAAGGTCAGGCAGTTTGAAATACTTCATGAAAACTCCAGGGCTTTTTTTGCGGCGACAACGATATCCTGAGTGCTAGGCATGTAGAGGTGCTCATTCTTGAAATAGGGCATGGGAATATCGTAACCAGTGACCCGTTGCACTGGTGCTTGTAAATACAATAGACCTTTTTCTGCCAGTTGTGCAGATATATCCGTACTGACACTACAGCTTCTTGGGGCTTCTTGCGCGATAACGCAGCGCCCGGTTTTTTTAACTGAGCTAAGAATCGTATCGATGTCGAGAGGGCTAATGGTCGCGACATCAATGACTTCTGCGCGAATGCCCTCGATACCCAATTGGTTGGCGGCTTCAAGTGTTTCTTGAATCATCGATCCCCAGCTAACCAGCGTAATGTCAGTTCCCTCTCGAAGCGTAAAGCAGGTATCGAGTGGAAGCCCTTCACCGTCGTCTTTGAACTCCTGTTTGTTGACACGGTAGATGCGTTTCGGCTCAAGGAATATGACGGGGTCAGGGTCTTGAATTGCACTGAGAAGCAGGCCATAGGCTCGAGTAGGAGAGGATGGGATGACCACTCGAATCCCTGGGATATGGGCGAACAATGCTTCCATACTCTCTGAGTGATGTTCCGGTGCATGAATTCCACCCCCATAAGGAGCGCGCAGTACCATCGGACAATGCAGTCGACCGCGAGTACGGTTTCGTAGGCGAGCGGCATGGGAAACGATATGTTCCATTGTCGAATAGATAAATCCCATAAATTGAATCTCGGCCACGGGTTTTAGTCCCTGGCTGGCCATGCCAATGCTAACCCCTGCGATGAGGCTTTCCGCTAATGGCGTATCCATGACTCTTCTACAGCCAAAATTATCTTTTAAGCCAACGGTGGCGCGAAATACTCCGCCATTGGTGGCGATATCTTCTCCCAGTACGACGACAGCCTTGTCATCACTCATCGCACGGTGTAGGGCAAGATTTACGGCCTCGACCATGGTGACTATGTTTGTCTGTGCTGTACCGGCATTATCTGTATTAGAAAACTCTTGGTGAATACCCATGATTAGTTCCTCATCGTCGATAATGTGTTGGCTTTATGAATGAGATGATCACGCTGTTCTCGTAGTGGATAGGGGAGTTCTTCATATAGGTAGTCAAATAAGTCAGCGACGGGGGCTTCGTCTGTCGCCAAATACGTAGCGACTTCGTTTTCTATAAAAGCTTGGTGTTTTTTGATGAGTGCTTGCTCTTGCTCTGGGGACCATAACCCCTGATCGAATAGATATTGTTGTAAGCGCTTAATCGGGTCTCGCTTCCAGGCAGCATTGACTTCGTCGCTACTACGGTAGCGCGTTGCATCGTCGGCGGTGGTGTGATCACACAGGCGGTAGCTCATGGCTTCGATAAGTGTCCCCCCTTTACCTTGATAAGCTTTTGCTAGCGCCTGTTGTACGACGTGATGTACTGCGATGATATCGTTGCCATCAACTCTGATGCCCTCAATTCCCGCGGCGGCGGATTTTTCGGCAATACCCTGGGCATGAGTTTGCATTGTGCTTGGCGTGGATATTGCCCACTGGTTATTGTTAACCACCACTACCAGTGGGAGTTGCCACACGCCGGCAAGATTCAGTGGCTCATAGAAGTCTCCTCGCGAGGTTGCCCCTTCACCGCAGGTAACGACCACGGCGCGCTTTTCGTTTTTTATTTTGAATGCACTGGCAATACCCGCTGCGTGAGTGACTTGAGTGGCAATAGGGACACAATTTGGAAAGTCCTCATTGGCACAAAAATTTGGGGTGTGCTGTTGTTCTAAGAATGCGTTGCCACGCTCGTCGCCCCCCCAATAACGTAATTGCGAGGTGAATGTAGCTCCTCGCAAATATTGTGCGCCTTGATCTCGGTAATAAGGGACAAGAATGTCCTGCTTGGTCATCGCAAAACCGATACCAAGGCTAATAGCTTCTTGGCCTAAGCAGGCTGCGTAGGTACCCAACTGACCTGTTCTCTGCAGAGCGACGGCTTTTTTGTCATAGGTACGTACTAATACAAGGCTAGAGTAAAACTCCAGAAGTTGTTTCTGTGTAATGTTGTCGGGAAAAGTATGCTTCGCTTGCCCTGTTTCATCGATATATTGATATTCGGCGTTAATCTTCATAGTGTTTCCTTGTCGACTTATGGTCTCGGAAATGCGCTCATGGGCTTTTGGCTAGGAGTGCAATAATGAACGGCAATATTTTTAATGTTTAACCTGCAAAATATCCTCAGCGAGCTGATCGGCGATTGTGTGAGTGGAGATATTATCTTTATCTGATCGTTCGAAAATCTGACGTAGAGTTTTACCAATATCGGTGGTTTTTTTCAAAATGTCGGCTTGCGCAATATGATTTAATCCAAGAGAGACCTGGATCAGCCCTCCAGCATTAATCACATAATCGGGAGCATACAAAATCCCCCGTTGATGTAATATTTCTCCGTGATTGGGCGCGAGTAGTTGGTTGTTAGCAGAGCCAGCAATGTACTCACATTGTAGGTGTGGAATTGTTTGATCATTAAGGATTGCACCTAAACCGCAAGGAGAAAAAACGTCGCAAGGTACTTGGTAGATGTCTTCTGGTGGAACCGAAATCGCCCCGAATTTTTGTTCGCACAAGCGTTGTTTCGCCTTGTTGATATCGCATACGATGAGCGTTGCACCTGCTTTATGCAATAATTCGGCAAGAGCGAAACCTACGTTCCCCAATCCTTGAATAGCCACTCTAATACCTTGTAGCGAGTTGTTTCCACGGCGGTGCTGAAGGGCTGCCTGGATGCCACAAAACACCCCAAGTGCGGTCAGCGGTGACGGGTCAAACCCATCGCTAGTACAGCCAGAGACATAGGAAGTAACCTGCTGTACTTGGTCCATATCGGATAAGTGTGAACCGCTATCTACGGCGGTGATGTATCTTCCCCCAAGCCCATCAACAAATTTGCCAAAAGATTGATACAAGGCATTTCTATTTTCAATTTCTGGTGGCTTGATAATGACAGCTTTACCGCCACCTTGTGGTACGTTGGCCAGCGCCGCTTTATAACTCATGCCTTTGGCGAGGCGAACCACGTCGTTAATGGCTTCATCTTCGCTCGCATATTCGACGCAGCGACAACCACCCAAGGCGGGGCCTCTGAGGGTGCTATGGATTGCGATAATGGATTTTAGCTGGGTGGATTCATCTGCATGAAAATGCAGCTCACTCAGATTCGCGTGCTCGAATTTCTCGAACATAAGTTGACCCCCTAGGCACATTGATCGGGTAGGATCATGTCGTGCGTTGAAGTATGGCGTTACCGCTTTTGGCAGTTTTCGCGCGTGTATTGGTCGGTGGACCTTGTAAAAGACTAACCCAATTTTTGGTGTCTTTGCCACCAAGGAGGTCAATTGTACGTCGTTTTTCTAAAACGGTTGTTTGAACGGCGAACAGGTGAGGCGAGTTATCATTAGGAGGTTCAATGAGTTAGCACAGTAGAGTAGAAACCAAAAAAAAGCCCTAAAAACATTAGTCTTCAGGGCTTTTTTTACGAGCGGAAGGCGTTTAGATGATTTCTAATGCCATTGCCGTTGCTTCACCACCACCAATACACAGTGATGCAATACCGCGAGACTTGCCGTGTTGCTTGAGTGCATGGATCAAGGTAAGGATGATACGTGAGCCGGAAGAACCTACAGGGTGGCCTAGGGCACAAGCTCCACCGTAAACATTCACCTTCTCATGAGGGATGTTGAATTCATTCATTGCCATCATGGTAACCATGGCAAATGCTTCATTGATTTCAAACAGATCCACATCTTCAATAGACCAACCGGTCTTTGCAAGTAGCGTTTGAAGAGAGCCTATTGGTGCAATCGTGAACTCAGAAGGGTGCTGAGATTGAGTAGAATGCCCAACGATGCGCGCGAGAGGAGTTAACCCCTTGGCTTTCGCTGTAGACTCTTTCATGAGTACCAACGCAGAAGCACCGTCAGAAATTGAACTGGCGTTTGCTGCTGTTACCGTTCCGTCTTTAGAGAATGCAGGACGCAGCTTGGGGATCTTGTCGATCTTAGCGTTGCCAGGCTGCTCATCAAACGTAACGGTGTGTTCGCCTTTACGTGTCTTGATGGTAACTGGGACAATCTCTGCTTCAAAGCTACCGTCGGCGATGGCTTTGTTTGCACGGGCTAAAGATGAGATGGCAAATGCATCCATATCTTCACGGGTTAGGCTCTTCTTGTCGGCGATTTCTTGCGCGAAAGATCCCATTAAGCGGCCTGTTTCGGCATCTTCAAGGCCGTCTAGGAACATGTGATCCTTGATTTCACCATGGCCCATACGCAAACCAGCGCGGGCTTTTTCCAGTACGTAAGGAGCATTGGTCATGCTTTCCATACCACCAGCGATCATGATGTCATTCGTACCCGCTTTGATAAGGTCATGTGCCATCATGGCGGCTTTCATGCCCGAACCACAGAGTTTGTTGATAGTGGTACAGCCAGTGGCTACAGGTAGTCCAGCTTGTAGTGATGCTTGGCGCGCGGGGCCCTGCTTCAAACCTGCTGGTAATACGCAGCCCATAATAACTTCTTGGATATCCGCAGGCTGAAGTCCTGCACGAGAAACGGCTTCTTTGATTGCGGTCGCGCCTAATTCAGGAGCGGTACAGGCGGATAGTGAGCCTTGAAAACCACCCATAGGAGTACGGGCACCATTAACAATTACAATTGGATCTGAAGACATTCTGTTTACCTTTCTTAAACTATCTATTAATTAGGGGCTTTGCCCAAAGTCGTGGGGGATTTTACCTTGAACGGGCTCCGAGGGCCAATTTGTTGATATACACCACACACTTATTGTAAAATAGGTATACGCTGTAGATCTTAACTTGTTGATTTACCTGTGTTATTGCAAGATGTGAGAATTTGTTTCAAATATAAGGACTTAGGCTGAAAACTAATGCTCTGGCGGATTAAGGGGGAAGAGGTTGCTGTTGGGTGCAGAATCACTATCTTTACGCAACAAGGTAATGACTTCGTTGCTATTGACGGGGCGGCTATAGTAATAACCTTGTGCAAAGTCGCAATGGGCCTTCTGTAGAAACTCAATTTGATCAAGGGTTTCTGTGCCTTCTGCAATAACCTGCATATTTAGATTGTGCCCTAGTTTGATGATTGCACCGACGATGGTGGCATTCTCAGGCCCCTCTAACATGTCGTCGATAAATGATTTGTCGACTTTAACCTTATCGAAGGGGAGTCGTTTTAGGTGGTTAAGTGAGGCATATCCCGTCCCAAAATCATCGATAGCGATTTGAATGCCGATTTGCTTAATGTGCTTTAGCATTCGTATGGCTGCATCGAGATTGGACATCACGGCTGTTTCGGTGATTTCTAGAATTAGCGTACTTGGATCTAATTGGTACTTCTTGATTGCGTCTTTCAACACACGAATAAGGTTGGATTGGTGTAACTGAATGGCACTGACGTTAATGGAAACCGTAAGGTGAGGGAACCCCGCGTTGTGCCATAGGCTAAGTGCTCGGCAGGATTCATCGATAATCCATTTCCCAATGGCAATAATTGTCTGATTGTTTTCTGCAAGTGGGATAAATTCGGACGGCGGGACTAAGCCCTTTTCAGGGTGGTGCCAGCGTACTAAGGCCTCCGCGCCACTAATTTTCATTGTACTTAGGTTAATTTGCGGCTGAAATAATAGTGAAAATTGTTCTTCATTCAATGCTGCAGTGAGAGACTTCTCTAAACGTTTGGTATCTTTGATCTTTTGGTCAACGCTCTCGACGAAAAACTGATAGCGGTTACCACCTTGCGCTTTGGCAAGTTGCATGACGTTTTCTGCGTGTTTTAGCAACTCATCTGATGTGGCGCCATCGTGGGGGTATACGCTGATACCAATCGATGCGGTGATGGCTAATTGCATATCCTCAATCTGAAAAGGACGTCGAATTAATTCTAATACCCGCTGTGCTGTTTTGGCGGCTTCCAGATGCGTGCTGATATTGGGGAGTACTAGCGCAAAAATATCGCCGCCGATACGTGATATTGTTTGGATGGACTGCATTTCATTTTGTAATCTCTCGGATAACGATAGAAGTAAGCGGTCACCGGCGTTGTATGAATGTAATAAATTGACCGAATTAAAATCATCCAGTGCGCACCATAGTACAGCAAAGATCGCATTTTGATGGTCCGCTTCCAAGATAGACTGCTCAATCCGTTTGTTGAGAAGCATTCGATTGGGCAGTTCGGTGAGCATATCGTAATTACTTAGGCGCTCGACATGTGCCTCGGCGACTCGCCGTTGGTTGTTATGGTTTTCAATCGTTAAGAAAAGGCCGTTAATGTTTTTTATCCACGTACCTATCTCATCAGACTCATGGCCTCTTGGCGCTTCTAGTTGAATGCGACTTGGCTGTAATGGGTCAATGGATTCCAGTGATGTGGTTACTTTGGCCATGGGGCGCGTAATCATGCCATGAAATATTAAGTAGAGTACGACGCCAAATGTTGTCGATTGCAAAAGCCCACTAAAAATAATACGAAAGCTTCGTTCTGCTAATGCTAGTGTTGCATAGGATGGATCAAGATTGATTTCCAGCACACCATAATGTGCAGTAGCGGTAAAATACTCAGACCGATCTGAGAGGCGTGTTTTAATGGTGCCTTCCAGGGGGAGACTAAAGTAGAGGCTCTGACCAAATAAGAGGTTACTGAGTTCTCGGTATTTAAAGTCGGAAAGAGGTTTCTTCCCTACCGCCAATGAAGGCTCTGTTTCCGTTTTTATTGCGGCATAAAATACCGCCTCATTTTGAAATAAACCTTCTACAACTTGTTCAGCCATGGGCCGGTCAAGATTGTAGGCCGATTGCGTGGCGGGCTCCTTCATCATTGCCAGCAAATTGTGAGCCTGTTTTTCTATATTGACTTGTGCACTGCGTACATCTAAGAATATTTGAATACTGCTTATCATTAACCCTAGGATGAGCGAGGTGACGAGCACAACAAAAAACAGACGATTGGATAGGCTATTGAAAAATTGATAGCTCATGGTGGCTATGTTCTTATCCTTGTTAGGCTGGATATTATTATTGTTACTTATCAGGGAACTAAATGCAGTACGTTCACGGATGCTTTGCAGTATTAATCATTAGAGTTCTTTAGTCAAAAAGCAGACAACGTGGGCAGTCGAGAGCATAGCGGCTAGTATATAGAGGTAACTGGCGAGGGTTAAGTGATAATAATAATGAAGAAATCGTATTTTTGGATCTTAGGAGTGACACTGTATCTTTTGTTAGTCATGGATATGGCGTGGGCAGAGGAAGGACGTGATGTAAAGGCGACACCTGCGGCAGTATCCATCGCCCCGGTTACGGAAATAGAGGCTAGGGCAGAGCTACAGCGCTTAATGGATTCGTCGATATTTATTGCCAGTCAGCAGCTACTGGAAGAAGGCACTTTTTATCCTTATGCGGCAGTGATGGAGGTGAGCGGTGACATTAAGTTGGTAGGGGTACCTGCGAAGCAAGATGACAAACCGACACCTCGTCAGACAATCAAGGCGTTAAAAATGGCATTGGAGCAACTGGCGGCGAAGAAGCAGTACCGTGCGGTGGCGATATTTGTTGATTTTGTCGCGATACGAAAAGATACCGGAGGTAAGCAGGCTGGTATTCGCATTGAATTGGAACACCGTTTTCCGGATCAATTGGCTGTTTTCTTGCCTTATTATGTGTCCCCTGATGGAGATGTTAGTTTGCTCACGCCACAGTACATGCCGGGCACTTTGCACGTATTGGGAGTTAATTAGTACCCTGCTATTTCGATGATTGTCTAATCAGCTATATTCTGTACACTGGAGAGCTAATAACGATGTGTTTTGAGGCGAGGAGAGTATGTGGCTGAGCGAACAATAGCCGAGAGAATAATGGATTCTACTCAGCAAGCAGTATTTTGGGGGCTGGGACGCACAACGTATCGATTCGATAGTATTCAAACGCAAAATGTGCCCTATGGAGGGCATGTACGTCAAAAGCTTGATATCTACCTACCTAGAAAGGGCAAACCTACCGGTTTTGCAGTATTTATACACGGTGGAACTTGGCGATCAGGTCATAAGAACGAATACGCATATGTCGGGCAGGCGTTAGCGGCTCACGGTATTGCAACGGCCGTTGTGGGTTATCGTTTGTTTCCAGAGGTAAGGTTTCCCGAGTTTGCTAATGATATTGCTCAGGCTTTAGCGTGGCTAGAGGTAAGAGGGCAAGAATACGGTTTTCATACTGAGTCTGGGGTCGTAATGATAGGCCATTCAGCGGGAGCTCATTTGGCAAGTTTGGTACCGATGGATGAATCCTATGCCAATGAGTTTGGGTTTTCACCCTCGATGGTTAAAGGAGTCATTGGTATTGCGGGGATTTATTCTTTTAAAGCTGAAAATTCGGCGTTAATGAGTGATATTTTTCAGCCCGTCGCTGACCCGAATGATTTCTTTGAGGCGAAACCGATCAATTATCTCAAGAAAAATGGGATTCCTTTGCGTCTAATTCATGGCCGAAAAGATCAGACGGTTGCGTGTCGCAGTGCAGAGCGAATGTTTAAGAATGCGCTATTGGTGGATCACCCCGTCGATATTCATGTCGAGGAAAAATATGGGCATGTTCGCCCTGTGTTTGATTTCGTACCAGTTATGCCAAACCATCGACGATTTGTTAATAAGATAACCCGTTTTATTGATGAGGTAACAAATGAAAATACTGGTGACGGGGGCGACAGGGTTCGTCGGTCAGAGGTATGTGAAGCAACTTTGTAGCCGCCGTGAGTTAGAGATATTTTGTTGCGGTCGAAATTCCTCTGCTGGCGAGACGTTTAAGCAGGCGGGGGCACATTTTTATCATGGAGACTTACGTGATGAAAATTTTGTGAATCATATCTGTCGAAATATGGATGTGGTGGTGCACTGTGCCGGACAAGCCGGTGTGTGGGGGAGCTACGATAGTTTTTATCAAGCGAATGTAGTGACAACGCAGAATGTCGTTGAAGCGTGCAAAAAAGGTAACGTCAGTCGGCTAGTTAACCTATCCACACCCAGCGTGTATTTCGATTTTAAAGATCATCTTAATATCACAGAAGATTATCTTCCGTCCCGATTTGCGGACAATTATGCTAGGACCAAGTATCAAGCGGAATGTCGTGTATCTGCAGCCCATTGTGATCAGTTAGGAACAGTCTCTTTGCGACCCCGATTAGTCGTAGGGGTGGGTGATGTGCACTTTTTTCCTCGTTTAATATCCACTCATCAACAAGGAAAGCTGAAACGTGTCGGGCCCGGCCGTAATGTAGTGAGTATGACGTCGGTGGAAAACCTAATGCATGCAATGGACTTGTGTGTGTTGGGACCGGATGCAGTACTTGGTGAGGTGTATAATATTGCGAATCCGCAGCCTATCAACTTTTGGAGTATGGTTGATAATCTATTTTTTGCATTGGAATTACCGGCGTTAACGCATATGGTTCCCTATTCGTTAGCTTTTGGTTCTAGCTGGGTAGCGGAGAGGGCGTGCAATCTGGTCGGGAGTAAAAAGGAGCCAGCAATAACACCGATAAAGGTGTCTGTTGCCGCTCGCTCAATGACGTTGAGTATTGAAAAGGCGCGACAAAAATTAGGTTATCGACCAGTGATGACGATCGAGGATAGCATTAGTAAATATGCAGAGCGTTGGTTGCTGGAGCAACGTTCGGGCTAGTCTATATGGGTTCTTCTTGCTCTACGATTCTGCCGCGGTAGATGATGGTTCTTTTTGTTTTCTTGGGTTTAGCGGTAGGTACTATGTCCTCTAATTTCGTTTCTTGGCCCCTATATTGAGTCTTAGATGTTTGGTACGGCGGTGTGGAAATAGGCGTAGCTAATATTGGGGCGGAAGGGCTGTTCGAGGTTATGTCGGAAATGAGTTCGACAAGATGAGGGTTTCGGGATTTCTGTTGGTAGGAAGAAAGTAGTACGTCGAGGTTTTTTTGGCTAATAGAAATGCTCGTGTCAAACTCTTCACGAATCAGTTTTTTTATCCGCCAAAGTTTTTGTATCGTGTCTCTATCAGGAATTGCCATAGCTTGATGTCTCGTATGGTGATGATCACAGGCAGTTCCGTTGGTTGTGTACTTTAGTCCCTCGGGCCGAGATCATAGCCAAACCTAATTATCTTAGCAAGGATTTGCTGTGTTCTTTGAATCTGTTGATGAGTAGTTGTCCAATAGTAACCACGTTGTATTAAGACCCTATGACAGAAGGGGGTTTAGTCGGCCTTATTCGAAGGCGCCTATTTTGAAGGTACAAAGTCGTTGAAAAATAAACGATAATAGCGGCAATTATGCAACGTAGCGGCAGAATGGTTGTGAGTTGATATTTCTAGTAGCAAAGACAATAGTGAAGTGATGTTATGAGTGATTTAAGTATGAAACCCTCAAGAGAGGATGTTGCACATCGAGAGCAGTCGGTTAAAAAAACAGCGGCTCGGCGTGGCTCTGACGGCGGTGGAAGCCGCTCGGCGCTAACCTTTGTCTCCGTGGTGTTGGTCCTTGTTGTTGCTATTGGAGGAGGAGGGGGGTGGTACTTGTGGCAGCAGGTTCAGCAGGTGACTGCAAAACTCGATAGCTCGAACGATGCATTGAGCGATTCTGAGTCAGCGCTGGGTACACTAAAGGTTGAACTGGAAGATAGGCAGCGCTCATCCTCTAAAACTGAAGGGGAGGTGTCTGCTGACATTAATTTGATACGAAGTGAAATTAGAAAATTATGGGATGTGTCTAATAAACGGAACAAGAAGGCGATCAAAATTAATAAAGACAAGATTGCGAGCCTTGGGGTGGGCGTGAAAAAACAAAAGACTCAGCTAGGTAAACAAGGGAAAGCGGCAGCAGCATTGACGTTGAATGTTGCCCAATTGCAAGATGAGTTGGACTCTCGAGTTAAAAAACAATCAGCACTACAGGGCGAGATTCTCGTATTAACTGATCAAATTGCGAGCTTGCAGGTTGAGAATGAAATGCTCAAGTCGATGGCGGTGGAGCAGGAGAAGTTATTACAGACTTTTAAGAGTGGACAGTATCAACAACAAATGGTGGACTTAGAGCAAGCAGTTAATGCTATTGATGCCCACAGGCGACAGGTAAATAGCCGGCTAGACCAGCTCGATAAGGAGCTAGGAGCACTCTACAAGAAACCTTAGAACACTAGGTTGGCACCTTGAGTGGCTATTCAGGGTGCTAAGAGTGCCATCCTCTATTTTTCGTCTATAGTTAGTTTATTCATGCCCACTCAATGACTTAAGTGCGAATTTTGGGCTACTTCTATGAAATTTGGGGAGCTCTACGACTCATGACCGAGCCCGCTGATGAGGCTAAACCTCGTCTGTTATTGATTGACGATTCAAAGGTGATGCGAAAGTCAGCTGTCAAAATGTTGGGAGCTGATTTTGATGTGGTTGTCGCGGAAGATGGTCGTGAGGGCTGGAAACAAATCTGTAACGACGACAGTATCCAAGTGGTGTTTACTGACTTGAATATGCCAAATCTCAATGGCTATGAACTGTTGGAAACAATCCGCACAAGCCAAGACGAAGGGATTCGGAACTTACCTGTTATCGTAGTGACGGGGGCAGAAAATGACGATGAGGCGAAGCAGTTAGCGTACGAAAAAGGCGCGACTGATTTTATTACTAAGCCTTTTAATAGCACAGATCTAAGGGCACGTGCGCAGGCCCATGCCGATTATCAGCGAACTAAGAAGGTGTTGCAGAGTAACAACAAGGTCGATGCGCTGACTCAATTGGGCAATGAGCAACATTTTCAAGAACGACTTGGTCAAGATGTATCATTTGTGTCCCGGCATAAAGAAGATTTGGCGGTAATGCTGGTTGAGCTCAATGATTTTAATGGCCTGTTTCTCAAAATAGGTCGATTAGCTGCTGAAAGCGTTATCAAGCAAATAGCGAAAGTGTTGGTAAAGGCGGTGAGAAAAGAGGATACCGTCGCACGCCTGGGGTTGGCGCGGTTTGCGGTATCGCTACCGACCGCGAAATCGGACGGAGCAGTTCAGCTTGCGGAACGAATATGTAAGGTGGTGGATTCTTTTAAAGCAAAGTTGAGAGGAGAAAGCGTCACTATCTCGATTTCGATTGGGGTTTTTATACCCCCCTCGAATAGCCGGCCTACTTATGATGATGTATGGCAAGGTACCAAGGATGCATTAGCAGTTGCGCTAACAAAGGGGCCAGGCCAGGTCCATGCTATACGCCCAGAGACAGCTGATATTCCTACGTTAGCTGAACAGAGTAAACCCGAAGCCTCCGAGAGTGAGGCGGTTGTTGAGGCCGATAAGGACGTAGCTCAGGCGGAAAGCAGCGTAGATACTGCAGCGTGTGCGATGGCGGCAATTTCTATCGATAAGGCGCTGGCACAACTTAAATCCGGCGAGAGTGATGTGGTGAAATTAAAGCTACCCGTCATGATGCAGCGAATTGAGCCGCTGCTTAAGTTATTGGACGACAAGCAGAAGCAGCAACTGATTGCGGTGCTTTCGTCTACCTAGTTGATTACTATAAAAATAAATGCAAAAAAGATAAAAAAAAGCTTTATCTTCAGGTGTTTCCTGTTATTCTACGCATCCCTTCTGAGGCAAGCCTCTAATAACGAAGGGAATGAAAGAGCATGTATATGCGCCAGTGGCGGAATTGGTAGACGCGCTGGATTTAGGTTCCAGTGTCGCAAGACGTGAGTGTTCAAGTCACTCCTGGCGCACCATCTCTTTTAGATTTATCTAATAGATAACCGCTAGCCTAGATATCATATAGGTTACAAGGTTTAAGAAGCTCTGCTTAGGCAGGGCTTTTTTTTCGCCTATTGTTTCTCATTCTTGCCTCAAAGAGTAAAAGCCTGTCACAGCACTTTGCCAATTTTGTCATTTTATTTTTGAGTATTCACAAAAGATTTGCGCGCCTACAGGGGGTGTTAGCTTTTTATGGTGGGGTTCTCATCCTTTGTGTTAAATATAAGAGAGTGTTCTTTTTTATCGCAAAGATTGTACTATTTGTTTTGTACGTATCGAAGGGATGTCCGGCGGACGATTAATAGACAGTATTGACCGGTAGGGAGAAGTAAATGGCTTGGGAATATGATCAAAGTAGTGGTGTGATCCGTCTAAATGGTGCTTATATGGGTCAAGGTTACGCTGGAACGGGTGGCGGTAGGGACAATCCAGATATGGAAGATAGGGAAGACGTGGGTCCCATACTGAGAGGAACGTATGACATTGGAACGTCGTATAGGCACTCCTCGCTTGGGCCAGCGGTGATGAACCTTGATCCTGTAGGGCATAACGCACATGGTAGGACGCTCTTTAGAATTCACGGTAATAATGCACGTGATGACGCCTCTGAGGGTTGTATCGTTTTGCCACCCAATGTGAGAAGGCTGATTGCTGGAAGCGCTGATAGACGATTAGAGGTGGTTAGGTGAAATTGAAGCTATTAGCATCCTTGTGTAGCGCATTTGTCGTATCTTGTTCGACTAGTGACCCAATAAACACATCGAAGCCTGACGTGTTATTGGAATATCTGAATCAAAATGTTAGCAGTAAGGTTTTGGGAGATATTGTGTCAGACCAACCTCAGTGGTTTTCAATTCTGGATCATATTGAGAGTGGAGTGAAAAATGGAGACGTAGTGTGGCTTAATATAGCTGCAAAGTTACGTAGTGTTAGTGATGCTGGCGGGAGCCTTTCCTTAGATTTCTCGGTGGCGCGTGGCTTGCCCTATGAGCCTGAACTGGTTTTGTCTGGTGTTGATTTGGGCTTTAGTTTGAATCGCTTATGTACTATTCCTTTCATCGAGGAGGAGCAGAGTGTCGTTGATGCCTTTATTGCAGAAGCAACAACAAAGCTTGATGAGCTTGCAGTGAACGGCAATGGTAAGGCCGCGGAATGCACTAAGTTAATGACAAAAGTACACACGGACTAAACCCTTATTTACTGGTTGTTTGATCAACCACTCCCTAGGTATAAAAACTAAAAGAATACACTAGTTCAGGGGGAGTGGTTATTTTAAGTCTACTTAGAGTTACAAGTGACTTTGGGTTTTTTTTAGTTCCCTATTTTTCTACCGCAGTGGACGCAACGTCATACCAATCAAATTTACGCGTTGTGAACATAACTACCGTAAGCACAACAAATACCAAAAACGCTCCCATTAATAAGGCAAAGTCCTCCGCCTGAATGATGACATAAAGTAACGCGTATAACATTGCTATCATTACTGAAAACGACAGGGCTGATCGGAAGCTTCTCAGCATGTAGCGCACATAAAACAACATGAGCCCGTTGCAACAGGCTGCAGCAATGGCATAGGCCCAGTGAAAGGCAATGTGTTCTGCCAATGAGATAAGTAGTAGATAAAATACAGCGATGGCGAATCCTACCAGGGCGTATTGGATCGGGTGAATTCTTGTTTGTTTAATCGTTTCGAAAATAAAAAACGTAATAAAACTGAGGCCAACAAACAGTAGCGCGTATTTTACCGACCGCTCTGATTGAAGGTATATGTCTACGGGTTCAATAAAATTGACGCCAGAAGCTGAGTTGATCAACGGATGGCATTGATCCTTTTCTATGCATTGCCGTATGGTCTCTGCTGCGTTGTTTGAATATAAATTACTGGTCCACGTTGCGGTAAATCCGGTTGATGAAATATCCCTGTTCATCGGAAGCGAGGCCCCGATAAACTCCGGGTGTGGCCAGTCGGATTGAAGGGTGATTTCGGTATTGTCTGCTAGAGGAATGAATGAAAAACTACCCATGCCGCGCAAAGAAAAATTGAGACTAAAACTGATGTCTTCTACGTCATCGCTAATAGTAATATTACTGTGTAGCCCGCCTGATAAGGGGGCAAGTTGAGCGCCTGGATTCAATGGTGTGGATTGTTCGTTAATCAGTAGCGTTGGTGTGTTTGTAATGCCTCTCATATCGGATATTTGAAAAGATAAGTAGGGTTTTCCAAGGGCATGAAAGCGGGGCAGCGCTGAAAGTTCAGCGATGTGTTGTTGTATTTGTTCAGCAGAAATTAATCCAGATATATGAATGTCGCTATTGAACACGGGTATTTCATATATACCTTTGAATACGCTTTTATTATGAACGGCAATGTTACCACTGACATTGCTTGGCAATACAATGCCGAGCTCATGACTGAACTTGGCTGTATCCGCGGGGTAGAAACCAGAAGGTGGTGCCGAGTGAGATAATTCGTAAGGAATGACGATTAATGGTGTAATTATACGCTGTTGGCCGGTCCAGCTGCTAGCAACAGTGGATTTGGCTTGTTCCAGGTATTGCTGACGTTCGTATAGTTTTGTCTGTACCATGTTAATTGGTACCAGTAATAGTAACCCTATAATAGTGATTGTCATGATCTTGATGGTGAGTTGTTTTTGCACGATGTAACCTCCTGTGTTGTTGATTCTTTAGGCTAACAAAGCAATGAGGCGCAAAAGTGGACAAAGATGTGGCGAATAATGGCAATGTTTGAAACGGTGTGTTCTCTCTATAGTGTTGTCTTTAGGGGCGGGCTAGCATAAATTAGCGATATCCCATTATTCAGGAAGTAAAATGACCCGTATCCTTAAGAGCAAAACTGCCATAGTGTTAATTCTCTTGGGCCTCACTGTTTTTGTGTTGAATGCGTGCACTTCTGCACCTATCTACAAAGGTGGGGAGACAGGACATTTTGACGGCAGTGTTTTTGTGAATCGTATTAAGAGTGATAAGACCCCTTGGGACATTGTGCGATTATTCTCAACATTCGAGTTTTATAAGCAGTCTTGGCCGGATTGGATTGAAAATGACGCGAGTGTGGTGTCCGAGGTTGTCGAGAGAAGTAATGATTTACGTGTGACCTTTATTAATCATTCCACCTTCTTGATTCAAGTCGATGGGCTCAATATTCTAACTGATCCTGTATATTCAGATAGGGTTAGCCCTTTTGGTTGGATTGGTCCTAAACGTGTTAGAGATCCTGGTATCGCGTTGACCGACCTACCTCCGATAGATGTTGTGTTGGTCAGTCATAATCATTATGACCATCTTGATATCGATAGCCTCAAAGCGCTTTATCAACAGCAGCAGGGAAGTGAACCTCTGATATTGGCGGGCCTTGGAAATAGCGATTTTTTTAGCGAAGAAGGATTGTCGCTGTCTAAGGACTTAGATTGGTTACAAACCACTGAACATAAGAATATGAAATTCACCTTTGTGGAGACCCGTCATCGTTCGGGTCGTGGCATTAGCGATCAAATGAAAACCCTATGGGGTGGTTTTGTGATCGAGACCAGTAAAGGGCCAATTTATTTTGCCGGTGACACAGGTTATGGCCCCCACTTCAATGAGACGCGCGAGCGATTTGGTGACATGTATTTGGCTCTATTACCAATAGGGGCCTATGAGCCTCGCTGGTTTATGCGAGCGGTGCATTTGGATCCAGAGGAAGCGGTAAAGGCCCATAAAGATCTGGGTTCCAAAAATAGCATATCGATGCACTTCGGTACGTTTCAATTGACCCTTGAGGGTGTAAGTCAACCTGAGCTTGATCTGGCGCAAGCGTTAGACAAACACAAAGTGGATGATGCACGGTTTCAAGTGTTAGCCTTTGGGCAGACGTCGGTATTTCTTTAATGCCGAGTAATGTTTAGGAGTTGTCTTGCTCTTTGAGGCTGGGGTGTACGAAACCGTCCCAGTCTTTTTCTGGTAAGTTTCTTGCCAAACAGGTTGCGAGTTTACCGCGCATGACCGGCTTACTGATAAAATCTTTCATACCTGCCTTGGTGGCTTTTTGGCGGTGTTCGGCCAGCACATGAGCGCTAAGAGCGATAATGATGGGGGCAGCAATGTTGAGCTGTTGAGCTGTTTTGTGTATTTGTTCTGATGCTTGGTATCCATCCATGATAGGCATTTCACAGTCCATCAGAATTAGATCGTATAATGCGTGGTGTTCACGGTAGTGATTAACTGCCTCTTGACCATTTTCAACAATGTAAATGTTTGCGCCAAGGCTTTCCAGCATAGAGCGTATCACCAACTGGTTGACGTTATTATCTTCTGCTACCAATATCTGAGTACCGAATAGCTGCTTGTTGATTTTTGTTGCTGCTCGAAGGATTTTTCTTTCGCCATTGATATGGGTGTTTAACCAGCGAAAGACTTGCGGGCTTGTTATGGGGCGTTCTACGTACGTCATCGCGGTTGATTGGTTGATTTTCTGTGGTGGCGCAATAATGATGCCTGGAATCATGTCGTAGGGGGGGTAAGACACCAGTTCTTGCAGAGACTCTTGGCTTGAAGGTTTGAATCCTTCCCCAATGCAAAGGATTAACCCCTCATCGAGTGATGTCTTCTTTACTGAGGCGATAAAATCCTCACTGGAATTAAATGCGCTTATTGATAGGTTGAGCTCTTTGGCTTGGTCTTTCAGTATTTGGGTAAACGGCGTATCAAAATCTGCGATCAATAATCGGAAATTGGTATCCTCCGGTGGCTTTATAGGGGCAATGGTACTGCTGGAGATGTAGGGTATTGGTAAGGTAAACCAGAATGTTGAGCCGTGATTCGGTGTGCTATTGACACCGATGGTGCCATCCATTAATTCCTCAACGATTTTCTTGCAGATCGAAAGTCCAAGCCCACCTCCACCTTTACGCTGCATAAGCGAGGTTTCTTCTTGGTGGTAAGGGTCAAATATTGACGGGATTTTATTGGGTGCAATGCCAATACCTGTGTCAGTAATTGAGATGCGCACTTGTGTTTGATTTGCGGGGAGTCCTGTATTACCGGATAAATCGGGTTCGATGCGTAGGATGACGGAGCCTTTCTCTGTGAACTTAAAGGCGTTGCCGAGTAGGTTAAGCAATACCTGCCTGAGGCGCGTTGTGTCACCTATTAATGTCTTGGGAGTGCGAGGGTCCACAATACCAAAATACTCGATATTGTCACTGTTCGCCTTGAGAGCGAAAACGGACATACATTGATCCATAAGCTCGTCGATACTGAATTCTGAGCACTCTAGCGCCATTTTCCCCGCGTCGATTTTTGATATGTCGAGGATGTCGTTAATGATGGTGATTAACGCTTCGCCAGAGTCATATATGGTATCAACGTAGCGTTTTTGCTTGTCGGTAAGTCGAGTGGTTTTGAGTAAATCAGCCATTCCGATCACACCATTCATGGGCGTTCGTAACTCATGGCTCATGGATGCAATAAAGTCTGTATTTGCTGCAATCTCTGCATGGGCTTTTTCGGTTGTCTGTGTGGCTTTTTTCTCAACTTGTAATAATTTCCTATGATGTTCGTTGGCTTTTTTCTCCTGCGTTCGAGCAATAAATTCTGCTTCTATTTGACTCTTTTTGTGCTGGTTTATTTGCTCTGCGAGAGCAAATGAAAATAATATTATTTCTACGCACATGGCAAGCTGGGTTCTTAGTATGGCGGTTTCAGAGAAGGAGGTGACTCCAAGTTTGCTGAGGGCTATATCAAAGGTGCCAATAATAAGAACGGTCCACCCCGTCATGTAGTATCTGGCTGCGATATTTTTTTGTAGGAGCAGCTTTATTCCGAGGTAATAGGCGCTGATGGCGGCGAGCATAATGAGGAAAATTAACGGAGTGACTGTCGTTGTGTGGTGTAATGTAAGTGCTGAGATGATGCCGATTACGTTGAGGCTGAACAGGGCTTTTTGAACGCTCTGCAAGGAGTTGGTTAATTTACTATAGCCGTAAAAGGATACGGAAAACATTTGTACAGTGATTGATGTCAGAGCCATAAAAAGGGCGGGGGCTTTGTCTTGAAATTCCGGCGAATTTGGCCAGAGAAACTCGTACCCATAACCACTTAAGCTTGCTGTCAGTAATGTTCCGGCGGCAATATTAAGGGCGTAGGTGAAATATGATGCGCGTTTTGAGGCGATACTAAGAAATACGTTGTAGAAAAACATAACAAACGTGGCGCCGTAGAAAAGCCCTTGCCCCAACGTTGTGACGCGATCCTTTGATAAAAAGTAACGTTCACTCCAAAGGTGTAGCGGTATTTGGATAGCGCTATCGCTTCTTATTCTTAGATAGATGTAGGACGACGATTGTCGTGCGATATGTAATGGAAATAGGAATGTAGAATGGTCAATAGGCCGAGAACTAAAAGGAAGAAGATCGCCCGCAGAATAGAGGCGATTAAAGGTTTTACCGTCATCAGTTTTGTATAGCTCAATGATGTCGAGCCTAGAATAGGCTATTTGCAACAATGGCTTGTAGTCGGTTAATTGCAGATTGTTGATATGCAGACGAATCCAGAGAGTATCTTGAGTGTATCCTAGGTTAATGTACCCTTCAGCCTGTTGCCGCCAGCCGGGGTGCAGATGAATTTTGGGTGCCGCCAATATATGGTCCGGGTCTCTAAGTATTTCAATGTTATTGCTATTTATTGGGGCTTCAGTGGCTTCTAAGGCATAGTTGTTGATGTCAATGGTGTCGGGCTCTGCACTACATAGCCTGCTGACGAAAAGTAGGATGCAGAGAATTGACAATACGCGGAGAGCATATGTCTTTGTGGATAAGTGAGTTGGCAAGTAACGTATCAAGATATCCCCCGATTGCAGATAGATTCAGTATAGCGCTGATGTGCAATCGGGGTATTGAAATGCGTAGGTTATCGCCGTTTATACACTACGGAAAAGTACACTGATCGAATAGCATAACTGGCCCTAGCTTCAGAAATAATTGCGCATATTCAAAACAGTGTGTGGGCTTGTTACCTCTGAGGTCTATACCTATCGCATTGGTTAGGGTTTGTAGTTCTATCACGCCATTTTCTATCAGGTTATTGGATAGGTCGAGAGCGATTAATCCAGTGTTGAATGCTAGCCCTGAGGCGTCATCAATCAGGTTGTTTTTTAACAGTAAACTGTCCAACTCTTGAAGTGACTCAAATTGTTGAGTGTCGGTAATTTTATTACTGTTGAGTGTCAAATTGAGCAGTTGGCTATTACTTTCAAGAGGTCTTATGTCACTGATTTGATTGTCGTATAGCACAAGTGTTGTAAGGGACGGTATATAAGGAAAGCCTGTAAGATCGACGATATTGGCGCTGGTGAGACTCAATGAATGAAGCTCTTGTAACGCACTAAGGGGGGAGTAATCACTGATAGTGTTTTGATCTAGGGATGCTGAGCTGAATTGAGTAAATTGTTGTATTCCCTCTAGGCTTTCAATGCCTCTGTCAAAGCAAAGAAGCGTCTTGAATTGTTCGATGTGGGTAAAGTTCGTTTCTTCTAAGCATGCACGTAAATTTGAGTCCTCTATCAGGTCGTAATCAACCCGTGGTCCAATGTGGATGGTGACATTGGTAATGGTTGTCCAAAAACCACCGTCGGTACGTTCCGCTTCTGCTTTTAATGTATAGGTAGTTGTTTCTTGAGGATAAACCCGTGCACTACCGAGAAATTCTACCTCCCCTATGTCGGGTTCAATGGTGACGCGAACGGGAATAGTTGTTCCTTCAGCGTTAGCAGCGATGGTCCATTCTAGTTGGCCGTATTGAACGCCTTCGTCGTCTACTAAGGAGTAGCCATCGAAGGAGACTTCTGGATTGCAGCCAGTCAAAAATAAAAGCGATGCTAGTATTAGCCCGCCGGTTCTTATTGTTTTTATTAACATGGTAAGCCCTTTTGTACCTGATTCTTTTTACGGTGTTGTGCTTGAGGGGGTAGGAGGTTCCTTATCTCCTGTTAATGAAAGCTCATTTACTCGGAATTCGGATAGTAGGGCCGAAACAACACGTCGAGATCCATCCATGAAAAGCCTGCTGTAGAGTGTAAACATTGCTGACAAAAAAGTGGTGTGTTTTTGACAAAATGTTGATCTGGTACTCAAAAAAACCCTTATGGTTTAATAAGTTGCGCAAGAAACGAAGTGAGGGAGTGATAACTCGCTGGCGGGAGGCGAAGTTATTGTAAAGGGTGTGGTGGCAGGTTCGAAGAGCCTGTCTATACTGATATTAATGGGGAATTTTATTTTTTAGTGTCTCAAGGAAACGTTTTTAATTTCAATGAGTTATTCCAATAATATTGTACTTATATTACAGGACGAGGCACTCTCGGATACGTTGGCACCTGTGCTGCAAGAGGTTGCTGCTGTTTCCGTTCATCAACATCAAAATATATCAAAGCAGTTGTTCGAAGATAATCAGTTTGGGCTGGCTATTTTAGATATTAAGAAAAACAGTTTTATTAATTTAACTCGGCTAGTGAGGCTCTATCACGAAAATGAGGAATCGATTCAATTTCCGCCATTATTGATATTGAGCGATGATAAATCGGTTAAAACCGTCAGTGAATTTACTGAACTGGGTGTGATAAGTATTTTTAGAAGTGATGAGCCAGTGGATTTATTGGCGTATCAGATTAAACAGATTTATCACATGCTCGCCGATGTTCAAGCGAAAAAAGAGCAATTGGCTAACGCTCGTAATGTCGCAATGTTGAGTATGTCAGCCAGTAGCCAGTTAGGGGAAGTTGTTCGGTTCCAAGAAAATAGTTACAAGATTCAAGGGTATTCCGAACTCGGTGAGTTACTGATTGAATCGTTTCGCTTACTGGGTGCTGATTGCAACGGTCTTATTTGGATTGGAGGCCAGTCTTATTATTTTGGTGACCCTTCTAGTGAAGTGTTGGTGACGAATTTATTGACCACAGGGAGTCGTGAGGGTGTGCGTTATCTCCAGGATGATGATAACACTATGGTGTTTTTCGAAAATATTTGGGTGTACGTTACCAATATGCCACCAGTCGATACCGAGGAGCACGGACAGTTAAAAGATTCGTTGTTTCCGTTGATTGAGGGGGCGGGGATGCGAGCCCATTCGATTCATTCTGATAAAATAGCCACCATTGCTGAAAGAAACAAGGCGTGGTTTTTGAAGAATATGTCCCATGAGCTCAGAACCCCAATGGGTTCTATTATGAGTGGCGTGACTTTGTTGCGTCGAAAGCTAGGGGGTAAATCCAATAGCAAGGAAAGCCAAGTCATTGACCTCATGGATAAGAGTGCAAATAGGTTGACCGACTTGATTGAAGACCTTCTGGCGTTAAGCGATATCGAAAATATCAATGTGGTCAGAAAGAACTTCTCTTTGCCAGATTTGTTGTCGGATACCCTGGAGTTTTATGATCGTTGGGCAAATAGCAAGGCGATTGAATTTATCCATACGTTTGAGGGGCTAGATGAGAAGGTGTTTATCGACCCGAAACATTTAAAGCAAATATTACGCAGCTTATTGTCTAATGCGGTTAAATATACGGTCGAAGGTAGCGTTGTATTGGATATCAAAAAAACCCAAAAAGACGTAGGTGAGTGTCTGTTGATCAGGGTGAAGGACACCGGTGAAGGCTTTGACATGGATGAAGCACAAGACTTCTTAAAGCCCTTTATCGACCTTGATGAGCAGGCTGTACAACAAGGGGCAGGGGCTGGCTTGGGGTTGTCTGTGGTGTATCAGTTGATGAAGCAGCTTGATGGGACACTAGATGTTACTAGCGCAAAAGGGAGTGGCAGTGAATTTACCCTCACATTTCCTATTGACTATTCCGATGGTGCTGACCAGTTATTGTTTAATTGACCTGAAAAATCTCCCCAATTAAGGTAAAATCCCCGCCTTTATTTTTCTTTCTCACCCCAAAGATTACAGATGGATTAATTATGGATCGAGGCGATACGCGGGATTACCGCCAGTTGTTCCTGTCCGATATTCCGATGATGGATGTTCGTGCACCTATTGAATTTAGTAAAGGAGCCTTCCCTGAGGCGATTAACCTCCCGGTGCTTAACGATCATGAGCGCGAGCTAGTGGGCACCTGCTACAAGGAAAAAGGCCAGGATGAGGCCATTTTACTGGGGCATTCATTGTTATCTGGGGAGACAAAAGACGCGCGGATTCAACGTTGGTGTGAATTTGCCCAAAAGCACCCGGCGGGCTATTTGTATTGTTTTCGAGGTGGACTGCGTTCAAGGTCAACCCAGCAAGCAATGAAAGAAGCGGGCATGGCTTATCCCTTGGTATTGGGTGGTTACAAAGCGATGCGACGATTTTTAATCGATGAATTGGAGCTCAACTCGGCCAAATTACCCTTTGTTATTGTGGCGGGGCCAACGGGTGTTGGTAAAACAGAGCTGATTCTCGACTTGCCCGGATCGGTCGACTTAGAGGGGCTTGCCAATCATCGAGGCTCTAGCTTTGGTAAGTTACCTGGTGGGCAGCCTAGCCAAATTGACTTCGAAAACAGTTTGTCTATCGCTATGTTAAAAATGGCAGGTCAGGCTGTTAGTTCAGTTTACCTTGAGGACGAGGGGCGATTGATCGGGCGGTGTGCTCTTTCTGAACCACTAAAAAAACGAATGTCGGAAGCGCCTGCCGTGGTATTGGAAACCACCCTGGAAGATAGAATCGACCGGGGTGTACAAGACTATGTGGTTGATATGTTTCAACGTTACCTGCAGCTCAATGAGGGCGATGAAGAAAAGGCTAATATACTGTTGGCTGAATACCTCAACGATAGTTTGTATCGCATACGGAAGCGCCTTGGGGGTGTTCGATATACCCGCTTAACTGAGGTTTTGGAAGGTGCGCTTAAGGCGCATAAAGCAACGGGGGCATTGAGTGCTTATCGAGAGTTAGTGGCTGAATTATTGCAGCAATACTATGACCCAATGTATACCTATCAAGATCAACAAAAAACACGAACCATTCTATTTAAAGGTACTCACCAAATGATTCTTGAGTGGGTAGGGGAAAGAAAATGATGTTGTTAAGCCGAGCGTTAATTTTATTTACGGTGCTCTTCTTACCGAGCATGGGGTTCGCTGATCAGCGTGAGTTGGTATTCACTGCAATCCCCGATCAGGATGAGAGCCAGTTGCAGCAGCGGTTTTCAAAAGTCGCTGCATACTTAGAGCAGGAGTTGGGAGTTAAGGTTCGCTATTTACCGGTGAAATCTTATGGTGCTGCAGTGACGGCATTTTCCCATGATCAAGTTCAATTGGCATGGTTTGGTGGTTTGTCAGGAGTGCGAGCTCGGATGCGAGTGAAAGGTTCCGAAGCGATTGCTCAAGGATATGAAGATCAATTCTTTAAAACTTATTTTATTGCAAATGTCGAACAAACCCAGTTAAAGGGCAGTGTTAAAAATTTAGATGCCTTAGAGGGGTTTACGTTTACTTTTGGCTCTAAGGGCTCTACTTCTGGCCGGCTAATGCCAGAGTTTTATTTACGTGAGCAATTTGGTGTTGTGCCTAACAAGGTCTTTACACGGGTAGGTTATAGTGGTGACCATTCTCGCACCATTGCTTTGGTAGAGTCTGGTGCGTTTAATACTGGCGCGGTGAATTTTAAAGTGTGGGACCAGGCTGTCGCGGCAGGAAAAGTTGATACCTCAAAAGTAGCGGTGGTTTGGCAAACGCCAGGGTATCCAGATTACCAATGGTCAATACGGGGTGATGTGGAGCAGCGATTTGGTGTTGGTTTTAAAGAAAAAGTGAGGGAAGCGTTACTGACAATGCGATCGCCTGCATTACTCGCCGCGTTTCCACGGCAATCATTTGTGGCGGCCTCTAACGAAGACTATGCCCCAATAGTTGATGTAGCGAAACGTGTTGGATTAATTGATTGATGCTGAAACTGGTTGATCACTCATTTGGCTATAGGAATCACCTTGTGTTACATAAGGTGAACCTGAGTGTGACGCCGGGGGAATCCGTTGCGATTGTGGGGGAGAGTGGGGCAGGTAAAAGTACGCTGTTACGGCAGTTATATGATCTATCGCCGCAAACTATTGCCCTATGTCCACAGTCGTTAGGGTTAGTGCCGACATTGTCTGCGTTTCATAATATCTACATGGGTGCTCTTAGTGAGCATAATATTGGAGTGAACATCCTCAACTTGATTTGGCCCCAATCAGCGGCATGGGAAGATGTAAGTGCGGTGGCTGATTGCGTGGGAGTTGCCGAGTTATTGAAGAAGCAAGTCAGCCAGTTATCTGGTGGGCAGCGTCAGCGTGTTGCGTTAGCCCGGTCGTTATTGCAAGGTAAAGGTGAGTTTGTGACTACCTTTATAGGAGATGAGCCGGTGTCTTCGGTGGACCAACAGCATGGTGCGCAACTTATACAATCCCTAAAGCAGCAGTTCTCAACGGTGGTGGTGGCAACCCATGACCGGCAGTTAGCGGTTGAGCATTTTGATCGTGTAGTGGGGATCAGGCAGGGTAAAGTGGCATTTAATGCTCTGGCTTCCGAGCTGTGCGAGCAGGACTTCTCTACTATTTTTCGCACTAATCTGTAATGATTTCTCGAGTATTGAATCGCTTTTCTTTATTACGTAGAGTGCCTTTTTCAGCTACCAATAACGTCATCTTGATGATGTTGGTCGTAGGTTGTATTTGTCTGCCTTTTGCTGATCTTGTTGTCTCAGTGACTTATCCTTGGGCTGAGTTGTCACGTATATTCACCGGAGCAATAACGCCATCCTACCCTGATATTTCTGAGCTATTTAGTGCGGTGATGCTGACCGTGCAATTTGCTGTGTTGGGCGTCATGTTATCGTTAGTGGTTGGGTTTGTGTGTGCACTATTTTATCGTTGGCCTGTGGTGCGTTGGGCGTGTGCATTTATTCGGGCTATTCATGAATTGTTTTGGGGGTTGTTACTAATAGCAATGATAGGGGTATCTCCGTTAGCTGGGCTGTTGGCTATCGCGATACCTTATTCTGGTGTGTTCGCGAAGGTGTTCTATGAAATGCTATTGCAAGCGGACCCTGAACCCAGGCAGGTGTTACGTGGAAAAGTAGGCAAAGTATCCAACTTTCTTTTTTCTCAGTTGATGCAAGTCGTGTCGCAAATGAGTCATTACGTAAGCTATCGGTTGGAGTGCGCCCTACGCTCGAGTGCTGTGCTCGGTTTTGTTGGTCTGCCAACCATAGGTTTTCATCTAGAGTCAGCGATTAAAGAAGGGCACTACTCAGAGGCATGGATGTTGCTGTATGTGTTGCTCTTGCTTATTGCCGGCAAACGTTGGTGGTTTAATGGTAAGACTTGGTGGGTGATGGTGTTAAGTGCTGTTATTTTTTTTCCGTTCGGGCAGGGGGTTTCACTTCAATATGCAGGGGCATTTATTGCAGATGAAATAGTGCCAGCGCCAATGCGAGGACAAGTTTGGGCGTCTATAGCAGACGGAAAACTGCTGTCTTGGTTTCTTCACCTTTGGTCTGAGGAGGTCTACCCAGGAATAGTCGACACCATTGTATTAACGATGGTGTCAGTGGTGTTAACGGGGCTTTTTGTGGTGTTTTTCTTGCCGTTACAATCATTCCTATTTCTTGGGCGATATGGAAGGGGAGGGGGAATTGCTGTATTGCTTGTGGTGCGATCCCTTCCGGAAGTCGTCATTGCTTTTGTGTTGATGCTGTTGATCGGGCCCTCTATGATTCCCGCGATTATTGCGTTGGCATTACATAACGGTGGCGTTATTTGTTACTTGTTGCGTGGTCAAGTCGATAGCCTTGACCTTAGGCCTGATTGCCCCGCCCCGTTATTGCTTTACAGTTATGAGGTCTTGCCAAGGGTATCTGCCCAATTGATGAGTTTTTGGTTGTATCGTTGGGAGGTAATTATGCGGGAGACGGCTATTTTGGGGTTGCTAGGTGTGTCTACGCTGGGGTTCTATATTGACTCTGCGTTTGAAGATATTCGCTATGATCGAGCGCTATTGTTGATATTATTTGCTGCCGCGTTAAATATGGTGATGGAAGCAATTTCTGGCCAGCTGCAACGAAGATTACGCTTATCTTCGCTGCATAATAACTAACGTTTCTTATTCCGTTATCGTGGCTAGTCGCACATCATTTAAACGCACAATGTTATTCTTCACTTCTATTCGACTTACGGTGACGGGTTGACCACTTAATGCGGCTGCCCCCGTTAACTCATCGATGAGCTTTTCATCAGTGATATCGTTAATGCTAACGCCTGGATGCTCAGACGCAACAGCGAGTTGGCTGCCTTTTCTGGAGTGCCCCCAGCCATGTGGAATGCTAATAACGGAAGGCATGATATTCTCTGTCACTTCAACAGGAAGTCGGATTTCGCCGGTTTTTGAACTGACAATAATCATGTCACCATTACGGATATTCAGTCGCTTAGCATCGCCTGGGTGGATCAGCGCCGTGCATCGGTTTTTGCCTTTAACTAAGCGATAGCTGTTATGTAGCCATGAATTATTACTGCGTACATGACGGCGTCCAATCATTAGGAATGTTTCGGGTGTTCTGCTGGGTGGTTTGCTCGCTAGCCTTTCTTGTAGCCGCGATACGTCCTTTAAAAATAACTTTGGCACCAAGTTTATTTGGTGATTTAGTGTTGCGAGACGTTGTGGCAGGCTAGATTTTAGTGGCCCGAGATCAATACCGTGGGGGTGCTTTTTCAGGGTTCGCAAATTGAGTTGGGAGCTGCGGTGCTTGTGTGTCTTATTGTATGGGCTAAGCTCCAGCGCTAGACGCCCAATACTCTTTTTTGGTAGGCGGTTATACAGTAGATCCACCAGCTGTTTTTGCTGAGCAGCAAACTGAGGGACTTTGGTGCCATAGGGACCGGAACGTAATAGCACGTCCAATACACCATCAGCGCCAAGGCGGTTTAGCAGCTTGTGTTTTATTTCTGCTCCTGCCCATGAGATAGGGGATTTGCTTTCAAACCGCTTGGTGAGTTCCAGCAGAATCTGCCAATCATGCCGTGTGTCTGGCGCAGGATTGAAAAGTGGCGGAGAGTATTTAGCGGTATTACGGATCGTCATCATATTGAGTGCTAAGTCGTAATGACTATGCTCAAGAGGACCCGTTGGAGGGAGAATAATATCTGCGTGTTGTGTGGTTTCATTGAGATAAAAATCAATGGCAACCATAAATTCGAGGCCTTCTAAGCCTTTTTCTAATTGCTTGCCGTTGGGAGTCGACAGCACTGGGTTTCCGGCATGGGTAATCAACCCTCTTATCTGACCTTCTCCCTGAGTAAGCATTTCTTCTGCCATGGTGCTTGCAGGATACTCACCGCCGAATTCCGGTAGGCGTGATACTCGACTCTTTCGACTATTAAAAGTACCTGTTTGGCCAAATAGATTGGATAACCCAGCAAGATCAATGGCGGGGTGGGTGAACATCATGCCACCTTCTTCATCCATGTTACCGGTGATGATATTAATCACCATGATTAACCAGCTACTAAGACCGCCAAACTCCTGGGTGGATGTCCCCATCCGACCATAACAACACGCACGCTCGGCTTTGGCCAAATCAGTGGCTATGTTGCGTATTGCTTTAGCACTAATACCTGTGTGCGGAGCGACTTTCTCGGGCGTGAAACCAGTTACCATATTACGTAACATGTTAACGCCTTGAGTGAAGGACTCTGCGCGACCTAGGTCGATAAGGTTTTTTCTAAATAACGTATGAATGATCCCCATAAGAAACAATGCATCGCTTCCAGGGGTGATGAAATGGTGTTGGTCAGATATGTCGGCCGTTTCAGTCTTGCGGGGGTCAATTGTGACAAATTGCCCCCCGCGTTGTTGGATGCTTTTGATGCGTTTTCTGACATCAGGTACGCTCATCAAGCTGCCATTGGATGCGAGAGGGTTGCCGCCAATACACAAAAAATAGTCGGTGCGGTCAATGTCAGGCACGGGTAACAAGACGTGGCTCCCGAACATCTTCATTGCAACGAGCATGGGGGCCAGCTGATCCACTGAGGTGGCGCTGAAGCGGTTTTTGGTACCGACCGCAGCCATAAGCGGGGCGATGGTAATCATACTGCCTAGGTTGTGAATCGTGGGGTTGCCGGTATACATGCCGACGGCATTCTTGCCGTGTTTTGCTTGAATGGTGCGTAGCCGAGAAGCGGCTTCGTTAAAGGCGTTTTCCCAACTGATGCGTTCCCAGCCTTGTGGGGTTTTGAGCATTGGATATCGGAGGCGATCAGGGTCGTCGTGAATGTCTTGCAACGCAACTGCTTTAGGACAGATATGGCCGCGACTAAGAGGGTCATGTTTGTCCCCTTGTATGGAAAGCACTTTGCCTTTTTCGTGTGTGACGACAACGCCGCACATTGCTTCACAGAGGTTGCAAGTACGGTAATGCTTTTCCTGGCCCGGCATAAATGGAGTCCCTAGTAGAGGCAGTTGTAGCCTAATCTATCGATAGTGCTCAATGGTACTCGTCTGTGATGTCGAATGTAAAGAACTGTTAACGTTGCGTGAACAGGCGTTAAAATGCGAATATGTGTTAATTCAGTGGGTTAGTGACGTGAAAATCAGTAAAAAGATATCGAGAGGAATGAAGGTTTGTTAATTATCAAAAAGCTGTTTCTAGCAATCGTGGGCGGATTGGTCGCTGCCAGTGCATTTTATTGGTATCTGGATAAAGAAAACCCCTTGCTGCAGATGGCTGAGCATTACCAACAATCAGGCGTAAAACCCGTACAGTTGCCGGATTTGGACTTCGATAATTGGAAAGAGGCAGACTTCTTAAATGATCTTGGTGGATCGATGGCCAGTGAAGAGGGTCCCCATGCTGGTGCTGATAGGCTGATGGAGCACTGGATGGGCGGGTTAGTTACTCAAACCGCCAAAGACGCAGGCAAGCCGCCGTTAGCAGAGTCGACTAAGAATGAGTTAGTGACGGTATTGATGATGATGCGACATTCGGCCCAGCAATACGCAATATCTTCTCGAGAAGGGGACAGCCTCGATAACGCCACAAAACTGAAAATTGCGGCAATAATGGCAAAAGGAGAAATGCTTTTTTCGCAGCATCTGGGTATACCTTTGTCCGAGTTTATGGCTACATTAACCAAGAAGGATCTGCAGACTTTATTGGATCCGGCCCCCAGTGCATAGAACACCATGGTAGGTATTACCGTCGCGTAGTCTGGGTTGCCTCTCACTGGTGGGAGTTAACTTGCATGATAGAGAATCGTATCGATCTGAATACCGGAGAGGGGTATATCGTATTACGCCCCAACCTCTCTATGTCTACCCAGCGCGCGTTATGGGTGTATTCAGCCCTATCGTTGTATTGCCTTGCCATTGGGGTGTATTTTGCCATTATCGGGGTGTGGTTCGTTTTACCCTTTTCCGGCCTAGAAATTATTACTTTGCTCGTGACTGCCTATATGGTTCGGCGTCGCTTATCTCGTCAGGAAGTTCTGCGCTTCTCCGCTGGTGAAGTACTGATAGAGTCTGGGGTGAAAAGAGCGGATCAATGCTGGAAGATTAGCCGCCCCTGGTCGTCTGCATTGGTGAGCAAATCAGAACGGCGTAATATCCCTAAGCGTGTACTTATTTGTTTTCGAACCGAATCACGAGAAGTTGGTGGTTTTTTGGTCGAAAATGAGCGTGATGAACTGGTGCAGTTATTAGTTCGAGTACTGCCTGTGCGATACAAGACAGCAGAGGTATATTAGTTGATAAAATGAGCGCACGGTGTAACTCTTTGTCGCGGCTGCGGTTTTTTCATCCATAATAAAAAGTTCTAATGATTCAGTCTGTATACTCTTGTAAAAGACACTTTAAGCAGTCTAACATAAACATCTCAGCAATCTGATCTACACATATAAATGACCGTTTTCTATCTCCTCAGTTTAGTTAGCGTACACGGTGTAGTTCAGATTGGCTGAGCCAATCTATTGATATCCCACAGGTTTTTTCTTCTCCTACGTGACCTGCGTTTTCTCCTTTCATCACTTCTCGATAATGAATCCCCCCAAGTAATAACAATTTTTGGCTATGTTAGGCCGCTTTTGTTATTGCCATCTATCTGGCGTCTTCTGCCATGCGAGATGATGTTTGTTGCCATTGTTTGCATACCAAGCGCTCTGTTAAGTTGAAACTAGTGAGTTTTGTGTTGCATACTAAATTGAGGCAATAGCATGGAGGGATTGGCGATGAGTGAGCATAAAAATACAGTGACACGGGAAGATCTTCTGGCTCAGTTAGAAGAGATGAAGTCTGCGGTGATTGATGACAATGCGGGTATTTTTGGACCAGGCAGTATGTTCTGGCAGATAGGGAAATACAGCAGTTCATTTTTAGGCGCGGGTAGAGCGGCTCTGCTACAAGTTGCACATCCCTGGGTGGCCAATGGTATTAAGCAGCATTCTCGCACTGTCGATGATCCGATGAGCCGGTTTCGCGGCACTTTCAGCAATGTATTTACCATGGTGTACGGCAATATAGATCAAGTGATGAATAGCGCCCTAAATGTGCATAATATACACACACGGATTATCGGTGAAATTGAACAAGACTCCGGCGCGTTTAAACAGGGCAGTCGCTATGATGCCAATAGTATCGACGCCATGATATGGGTGCACGCTACGTTGTGGGAGACATCAGTAAAGATGTATGAATTGGTGGTGGGGCCGTTATCTCAGCAAGAAAAAGAACAGTATTATCGAGAGACCAAAATGTTTGCGTATTTGTTCGGGATTCCTGAGTCGAGATTGCCCAGAAATTGGGGTGAATTTATCGATTATAATGAAGCGATGTGGGAGTCGGATCAGCTTCAAGTTGAAGCTGCGGGCAAAGAGATTGCCTCCTTTATCTTTCATATTAACCCTCTGCTGCGCCCAGTATTGGCTCCCTATGAGGTGATGACATCGCTGATGATGCCTGAGCGTTTGCGCGAACAATTTGAGATGCCAGAAGATAATACTGCGAACCGGGCGATGTATGAAAGTTGTCTGAAAGTCATACAAAAAACCTACCCGTTAATGCCGAGAAGGGTACGCTATTTCCCTGCCTACATAGAGGCTAGGCGTCGGCTAAAAGGCCTGCATGACCCTGACTGGCTGACCGCCACCATGAATAAAGCTATGTTAGGTAGGGCACGGCTAGTATCGGCATAGGCAATATTGTGAATCTAAGTGTTTGATTTGTCATTTTTGACCCTTGTTTGAGATCACTGTCTGCCTACAATCGATGGAGTTCTTAATTAATGGCGCACGCTAGTGCAGAGGGTCAAATGAGTTACGAAATTCCAAGTTACGAAACATTCACTATCTCTATTGAAAATCATATCGCTCACATTCAATTGTGCAGACCGAATGAATTTAATGCTATGAACGTCGCTTTTTGG
>MABD01000047.1:1934-2020 GCA_002162955.1 Gammaproteobacteria bacterium 45_16_T64 | reverse complement strand
CAGTGTTGCAGTTACAAGATACTTTCAGCTCATTAGAAGAGGTTAGAATACCCGTTTTGGTAGCCATTCAAGGCGGTTGTATCGGT
>MABD01000047.1:717-1210 GCA_002162955.1 Gammaproteobacteria bacterium 45_16_T64 | reverse complement strand
TGCTGGTAAATCCCGTGCTACCGGCATTTTTCACGATAACAACTGGGAACGCCTCGCCCTGGTAATTACAGGTGAGTTTTGCACCTTGTTTATTCTGGTTATTAATATTGTTGTCTTCAAATACGGTTTGAAGCCAGGTGACCATCGCCTCAATATCACCACCTTCAACATAGATTTCTAGGTCTGGGAGTTGTTGGTTTTCTTCAGTCATGTTTTTTATGTTCCGCTGTTGTTGGCGTCTTGCGCTGCGGGATACTTGGGTGTGAATTGTAGTAATTGCACATCAATATCCACGGCAAGTTGTTGGATGCTGTCGAGCTGTTTTTTCGCCTCTGGAGATGTTCGCCAAAAGTGCGGTGTCATTGCTAGCAATGACAGTATGTCATGATTGCTGTTCATTGCCATCGTCTGTTGAATGGCAATGCGTTTTGACAGTGTAAAATGTGAGTCCATCTGTGCCAAGAACTTATCTTCATCGTAATCACTGGTATTG
>MABD01000047.1:0-669 GCA_002162955.1 Gammaproteobacteria bacterium 45_16_T64 | reverse complement strand
AACACCATTAGGTTTCCTGAGGGTTTTAATAGACGCTGAAATTCGGACGGTTGCATAGGGCTGAAAACTGAAATAATCAGATCGCAGCTTTGTGATGCAATGGGAATTGCTTTGATGGTAGAGACAAAGCAATTCAGGTATTTATTACGTTTGGCGGCTTCAATCACGGCAGGTTTTGCGATATCAAAGCCGTAAGTGGTGAGATCAGGGTATTGGGTTGCCAGGGCGTTATGAAGGTTGTCGGTATAATAACCTTCACCACATCCTGCATCTAAGATGACGGGAGCCGTTTCTGTTTGGCTAGTGCTGATGTGAGTTGCGCTAAGATATTGAGAGCAGCTTTCTGCCAGCGCATTGACCAACGGTTGGTAATAACCCAATCCGAGGAATTTTTTTCGAGCTAGCACCATTTCTTTGTTATCCCCTGGGGTCAGGGATTTCTTTTGCTGAACCGGTAACAGATTAACGTAACCTTGTTTGGCAATATCAAAGGTATGGTTTTGAGCACAAACCAGAGATCGTTGATCTGCGCTTGGGTGGAGTAACTCAGCAGCATTAGCGGTTTCGCATAAAGGGCAAAGCAGGTGCTTTGCCCTTAAGATTGTGTGCGGTGCTGGCGCCATTATGTCAAAAGCTTGTTAAGAATAAGTTCATAAATGGATGAGAGCT
>MABD01000027.1 GCA_002162955.1 Gammaproteobacteria bacterium 45_16_T64 | reverse complement strand
GTTCTTTACCATTGGCTGGAGTGGTTGAGCGTTCATCGTCAATGATGGACATTCCAGATGCGTTTAGTTCGGTTTGGGTCGCGATGAGTTTCTTTGTGGTGGCGATGATTTTAATAGGAATGTTTATAGACGCCATCGGTGCTGTTGCGCTCATATCTGGATCCTTTGCAGCGATCGCCTATAACAGTGGAATACACCCCATTCACTTTTGGATGGTGGCACTCGTTGCCGTTGAGTTAGGGTATTTGTCGCCGCCAGTTGCTATGAATCATTTGCTAACACGACAAGTAGTCGGTGAGTCGGAAGTCGAAAAGGCTTCACTAGAAGGTGATAGTTTTTGGTATCGTCACGAAAAAATACTTCTGCCTATCGCTGTAATGGGTACAACATTAGTCATTGTTGCGTTCGGACCATTAATTGTAGGTTATGAAGCCCCGTTTTAGCCATATTCGCTAATATTGTGGAATAAATATAATGATAATAATAAAAAATCAATTAGTTTTATATAGGGCTCTGCTATTCGTAATATGCGTAATTTTGGCAAAAAGTGCTAATGCTCAATTACTACAGAATCTGCTCATAGGAAACCCAAAAGCGATAGCGTTAGGGAATGCAGTAACGGCGGATCCGCCAGGCATCGACTCTATTCATTTTAATCCTGCTGGGTTATCGCGGTTACAGGGAAGGCAGATGCATATAAAGTTTTTTGCGGCGGATGTTGAACTTACTGGCGAATTCAGAAGTAACGAGGAATATAGCCGCTTGTTGGATGAACATAATGAAGTTGATTCGATAGCGGATACTACAAGTACTGTTGATGGCTTTGCATTTTATTCTCCTATTAGTGGCATTACAGAAGTACCAATGACAGCAGGTGCTCTTGGAGGAGCCTCATACGCGCCGCCCGATAGTAAGTTTGTTTTTGCAACTGCAGTGTATGCGCCTTTGATAGGTGGTTATATCAGGAGCGAGGATGATCCAGGGCGTTATTACGGAAAGGAAGCAGCAGTATCCAGACTAACGTTCCTATCACCCACGTTTAGCTATGAGGTGTCTCCCAACTTAACGGTGGGAGCCGGTATTGGGCTATCCTACTTTGGTGCTGGAATATCGATTGATTTTCGAGCGCCAAACATGGCGTTGGGAGGGGTAAAGGACATTACCGATGCAGCTTGTGCCGGTGAAGATAATGGGATTGTGTTCGAGGGGGAGATACCTATCGATTTTTGTGGCGGGAATATTAGCCCCTTTGAGAAGTTGCTCACGTTGGAGGCGAACATGGAAAAAACGCTGTCCTTAACCTACAATATGGGATTTTTGTGGGAGGCAACACCTTGGTTAACGATCGGCGGCGCATATCAAAGTGAGGCAGTTGATGACTTAGAGGGTGACGTTCTAATCGTAATTGATGAGAGCCTATTGGGATTTACGCAAGGCTTAGCGGATTCTAACCCCATATTTGAGGCGTTGATCCAAGCGCTTGAGCTTACCGAAAATGACAGTCGAATTGAAACCAAAGGTAATCTAGAGTTCACGCTTCCCGCCCATGCTGCGTTAGGATTTAGTGTTCAATTAACACCCACAATAAAATTCAACGTAGACTGGAAATGGACACAGACCAGTAAGTTTGACTCGTTAACATTCCATGTGGATGACCCTATTCCGTTACTAGGACTGCTGGATGAAATAGGTGTTGAGAATGTTACGGCTACTTCATTAACTATCCCCAGGGGCTACGAAGACGCAACGAATTTCGCCTACGGTGTTGAGAACCAATATAGCGATACAACGGCGATTAGGTTTGGTTATGAACCGAGGAGAACGGGTATACCAAAAAATAAAATGGATTTTCTTATTCCAGTAGGGGACTTTGATCTCTATGGTTTTGGCGTTAGTTACAAGCTAGATAAAGAAAGTATCTTAGATATTTCATTGGCTTATGCTAAGAGTGAGATTGATGTGCCTGCAGGTTCTTCAACAAACGGTAATGACTTGCGGCCTGACAATTTTGTTTATAATCCCTCCGCGGGTATGGATGTAAGCGCAACGCTTGTGGTAACAATTTTGGAAATTGGATACCGGACACAATTTTAGCAGTTCAAAAATATTGATGCAGGGAGTGTTGATTTTGTTATCGCTACACTTTCAAACACTGACATCCCAAAATTGAATTAGCGGGTAGTAGAATCGGTAGCTTACTCCATAAGTAACCCATTATTGGCTCTTCTTCTATTTCCCACATTCGGTTACAAGTACTAGCGGAGAAATCATTAATTTGCCATGCGAATGTCATAATCTATGCCGTTTCTTACTTCTTCCACGGTTTTGAAATGTGGTTTACTTGTATCATTTTCTGCTTAGTTTGAATTGAAATTAGCTCGATACGATCTCGAAGGGATATACCTACCTGTGTTTAAATTGCCATTGACGCATCTCGTCGATACAGCCGTTGATATGAAAATTTAAGACCTTCATGAAATCATTCGGGAATTTTGCACTCAATAATAATTGAAAGAGTAACTAATGGAAATTGTTCAAGAAATCTTGATGCATCCAAATGGCCAATACTTCTTACTAGTGCCGGTATTTAGTGGGCTTATTGGTTTTGCAACTAATTTCATTGGAATACAAATGATGTTCAAGCCGCTTGAATTCTTTGGACTTAAACCTGTATTTGGTTGGCAGGGGATTATCCCCGCTAGGGCGAAGAAGTTTGCGGCTCTACAGATGGATCAGGTTGAAAAAATCATAGACGTAAACGAAGTGTTAGAGAAAGTTAACATTGATGCCATTGGTGACATAATGCAGCCCAATCTTCGGCAGTTAATTGAATTGGTGATGGTTGACCTCGGGGCTCGAGCAACAGAAGTGTATTGGGAAAATACCCCCAGTTTTATCAAAAAACGATTATACGGTAAGGTAGAAAAAGAGCTGCCAGGCATCATTAGTCGGTTGGTGGAGGATATAAAAGGAAACCACGAAACGTTATTAGATACCAAAGAGATGGTTGTGAGTAAACTTGATGAGGATAAAGGGTTGCTGGTGCGTTTAGTCAGGAAGACTATTGATAAAGAGCTAGGATTTCTCATGAAGTCGGGTCTTTTTCTAGGGTTTGCTTTTGGTGTTATTCAAATGCTCGTGTTTTTTAAATATCCCGATGTATGGTATGTGTTACCGATTGGTGGTTTTATCGTTGGCTATATTACCAATTGGATAGCAGTAAAGTTGATGTTTTGGCCGCTGTATCCCATAAAGATTGGACCATTTCGCCTTCAGGGAGTGTTTATAAGAAGAAAGGATGAGGTTGCAAAAGATTATGCAGAGACTCTGACGGAATCTGTATTAAATGCGGAGACGATTGCGAATTATATTCTAAAATCAGACCCTTCAAGCTCGCTGAGTAAGTTATTGCGATTTTACATTAACGAAGCCATTGACCGTTCCCTAGGCGGCACCAAACATCTTGTCCTATTTTCAGTGGGTACAGAAAGTTTCATAAAATTCAAATCTAATTTTTATGAAAACCTACGAAATGAGAGTATGCCGCCTCCGCTTCAAGCGGGTATCTCTTTCGCAGAAAAAGAGATAAATCTAAGTGAGATTATTGAATCTCGCATGAAGTTATTCACGCCTAGTGAATTGGATGGATTTGTTCGTCCAATTTTCGAGGAAGATGAATGGTTGCTTTATATGGTGGGTGGCGCTCTCGGTTTTTTAGCCGGGTGGGGCCAACTTGTACTCATATTCTCGTAATGAATGTGGATGAACCCGGTGTAAAAAGCAAAGGGAATGACAAAGATACAAAAAAAGAAGGCTTCATCTGTTGTTCCTGTCCTTAGCACTGCTGAGCAATAGGAATCAAATGCAATCTCGATACCCTGCAAAATGAACCATTGCGGACTAATCTTTCGCCAATGGTCAGTTTTACGCGCTTGAGGGCTATTGGTAAATAGTTTGTTGAAGTGTGTGGCTATTCTTTAGTTGCTTTCTCTTTGTAGATGCAAACTTGAAAGTGAAACTAGAGTTTTAGATCAAGGCTTTGGGGAGCCCCAAAGGCAGGGTGTTTATGTCAATTTAATAGGGTTATCTCATGCAGCGTCCAGTGAATCATTCAATCTCTACCTTAGTAGCAATAACCTTCTTCTTTGTTTTCCCCTGTTGTTCATTCCAGTAAGTTCTAACGTTATAGCTGATGCTGTAAAATGGCGGCTAGCTCACAATAATTGGGTCTAAGTTTATTGTTGATCAAAATGTGAACTGTGACACACTAATAAACATATTCCCTCATGGAATTATTTGAATGGAAAAGGAGAGTCACGGAAGGCTTAAGTTCAATGGATGCGCTGTTTAATTACTGTGAACTAAAGGCCCTTATATGCTTAGGAAAGTATTGCTGTTATTAATTCTCTCCGCGTTAACCCTATCTCCTGTCGCTCATGCCGGTTGGTTCTCGAATGCTAAAAAAGCAGCTCAAGCAAGAGTTGCTCAGGTTAAAGCTGAGGCTGCCAGAGCCGTTTCTAGAATTAATGCCGCTAGGATTGCTGCCGAGAAGGCTGCTCAAGCTGCGAGAGAAAATACTGCCAGAATAGCTAAAGCGAGAGCCGCTAAGATCAAGGCGCTTAGGGTCGCTGCTGCGAAGGCGGCTAGAGCCGCTAAAGCCAAAGCGGTTAGAATCGCCAAAGCGAAAGCCGCTAGGATCAAAGCTGCTAGAATTGCAGCCGCGAATGCTGCTAAGGCCGCTGCTGCTAAAGCTGCAAGAATTGCTGCTGCCGCTGCAGTAGCCAAGCAAGAAGCCACCAAAAACTATTTAGTGAATAAGTTTGGAGTAAACTTTGATTTCATCGATGAAGGTGATTATGGCCCTCTTAAAGTCCTTGCGAACTTAGTAACCCCTCCTGCAGCGAACAACCCTGTTAATGCTCAACTCGAAAAAGAGATGAGCTTTATGAACTTCAACAAAAACCCAGGTAATCATAACGACAAGTTTAATCCTAAGGGTTATCACCAATGGCAGGTTGTCACGCTTGATGGCGCAACTACAGGGGCGCAATGTGCCGATGGTAGCGACTACCAATTCCTTGTTAAGAGATCGGCTTTAAGCAGCAACATGGTTGTGTTTTTTGAAGCTGGTGGCGGTTGTTGGGATCATGGTACGTGCTCAAATTCTAGTGGTGGATTCACGAATGCAGGACTTGTTGGTGGCCAGGAAGGTGCCCCCGAAGTACTGGGTGTATCTACAGACAAACTAGGTATCCGTGCGGCTAAACTAGCATCACTTACCACAGCATCAATTCAACCAGGGTTTCTTCCTAAATATCAAAATTGGACACGTGTATTTCTTCCGTACTGTACTCAAGATATTCACTTAGGTATGGAAGATGGTGATATTACGTATTACGAAAATCAAGAAGAACAGACGGGCGACAGTGTTGATGTTCGACATGGAGGCATGTCTGTTCAGGGCTCGGTATTAACCTGGCTTAAAGATAACCTAGAACAGCCAGGACAATTATTGGTAACCGGTCAAAGTGCCGGAGGATTCGCCTCGGAGTTACTTTATCATCCATACCGTTTAGCGCTTAACCCTAAGAAAGGCTATATGCTGAATGATGCGGGCCCTATTATGCCAGCCATTCAAGGAGAAGATGCCTATGAACATCCAAGTCAGTTTGCACATGAAACAGTAACCGCAGCTTGGAATGTAATGCCATATTTGGAATGGTTAGAAGATCAGTCTGCTTCTTATGCGCACTTTGACCCAGAGAATATGGGTTCTATCTCCAACTTCCTTGCGTCAAGATGGCATAACGACCGCTTTGTTCTTGCTGCAGCACAAAAAGATAATGTTATCGCAGGCTTCAGTTATAACACCTTCTTTTCAGATATTTATGAGGAAGATTCGCTTGCAGCGCGTGATGAGTTACGTGATGAGCTTAGATTGGCTGACATGGATAGAAAGCGCGCTCAACTTGATGGTATTGATAACTATGGTTACTTTATGCCTGGCTATCGACCCTTTATGGGCGGCCATGTATTAACTTTCCCTTTCATATACAGCAGCACAACCAATGAAGATGATGACCAGGACATCACTGACAGTATCCATAACCTTATGAGTAGTAGAGGTGACGTAAGGGAGTCTTGGGAATATGACCTTGCGGGGGATTTAGCGGGACGCCATTATAGAAAAGTGATAGATGACTGTATCAACTACTATTTCGATTTTAGTGGTGGTGGCAGGTCGAGCGGGGATGTTTTTCTTCATGCTGACGGCGAAGATACGAATTGGGGTGAGATTATCACTGATGTTATAAAGGGTGATACCTGTATTAAACTAGGTGCTGGGCCGATTTCAATTCAAGGGGCTATTGGGAATTTTCTTCCTGATTTCTAATCTATTTTACGTACCATAATAAAAGCATCGTAATGAATCTACATTGCGATGCTTTTTGCGTGTTAAAAAAAAATAATTTGGTTTTACGGGTAGTTTAGTTCTAAGCTGAATATTATGACTAATGACAGAATCAAATATTCATTACTTTTAGTTGCAATACTTATTGTTATTACCACTATGTTTTTGGGGTTTGGCGACCCTGGTCAGATTCAGGATGAATCGATCTCTGCGGTTGAGTTGAGCGTAAAAATGGACGAGCCCGGTCAGAAGATACAGGGTGGAGATGTTTCTCGTTATTCAACATCAATAGGTGAAGTGGAAATAACACCTAAAGAAGTACCCGAACATGAACTTATCGATCAGCTATTAGCAAATTTAGGTAGTGAAGAAAGAGCCGTGTTGGAATTGCAGGTGTTACAAGCGTCAATTTCAAAACGTGTGAATAGTTTATCTCCTGGCTCTATGTCAGAGGAAGAAATGTTGGAGTTATTTGATGACATTGATTATCTCGATAAAAATGCTGTGTTCTTGGGAAAAGAAGCTGAGCAACTAAAGGTTTATGTAAAATCTGCTGTGAGCTATTAGTGAGCATCCACCAATAAAGGGCCGGACACTCACGTTGAGGAAGTTTAAATTTGAGTAAAGGTTAACGGTAACCCATCAGTTGGAAAGGTTAAGGGGACGTTATTGTATTTGTAGGACCGCATTTTGGGATCTTTTGTGACTTTGTAGTTCTTCAATAAATGAAATAAGAAAATCTTACCTTGCACCTGAGAGAAATGAAGGCCTAAGCATTTGTGTGAGCCACCACCAAACGGGATGTATTGGAAAAAATCCTTCTTATCCTCAGAACGTTCGGGTGAAAAACGTCGCGGGTCAAAGGTTGTTGGGTTGGTCCAGTATTCCGGCATGTAGTGTGATAACAAGGGTGACACCATGACGTTAGTATGTGCTGGAATGGTGTGGCCGTTAAACTCAAAATCCCTAAGAGCGTAGCGAGGGATGGTGACTAGCGCTGGGTACATGCGCAATGCTTCACTGAACGTCCATCCCGTTTTCTCTAGCGTGTCCAAATCATCAAAAGTAACGCTGTCTTTGTTAAGCGAGAGCATTTCTTCTCGTAATTCCTGTTGCCACTGTGTGTTGGATGCCAACGCGTAGAGCGTTGAGTTTAGCGCGCTGGTTGTTGTGTCATGAGCGGCAAAGAGCAAAAAGAGTAAATGATCTTTCACCTGCTCATCACTGATGAAGTCACCATTGTCATCCCGCAGGTGGCACAGGTGAGAAAACATATCCTTACCTTCAGAGCATCGCTTATCCTTTATTTTACTAAGAATAAAGCGACTGATTACTTTGTTTCCTTTGACACCTTTTGCATAAGGCGAGAACCATAAGCTTTTCAAGCGTAAGGGGTCGGCGGTGGCATTGACGATATCGGTAAAGGCCTTGTTTAATGTGTCTACTTCAGGGGCTGATTTTACACCCAGAAACACTTCGGCTCCGGCGGTAAGCAGTAGGCGTTTAACAAAATCTAGAGTTTGAGTGGGATAGCCGCTATTAAGTTGAAGGACGCCTTTGTTCAGCAATGGATCCATCAATTCGATGTGACCCTCAATGGCATTTCGTTTAAATGCTTGCTGTAATATTTTTCTTTGGGTCTTGTGATCTTTAAAGTCACGCTGCAGCACATTGTTATTAAACAGTGATTCGAAGGTGGGTTCCCAGGCAAGGTAGTTG
>MABD01000021.1 GCA_002162955.1 Gammaproteobacteria bacterium 45_16_T64 | reverse complement strand
TATCCACAAAAAAATCGCGATCGTTTCGTTTTTTATGAAAAAAAGTGAAATAAATTTGAAATAGTATAATAAACACACACAAGACGAAAACTTACTTTACATCCTCGTGGATTTAGAAAAGATTCCTGACATTTCTTTAAACTAAGATATCAAAGTCTTTACTGAGAAATCCTCTCAAATTACGAATCGCTTGGTTATGATCTTTGTATACGCGAGATTTAGAGCCGTCCAGGATTTCTGCGATTTCAGCAAAACTACATTCATAAAGATAATGGTATATGATCGCATGACCTTCATTTTCACTTAGCTTCTCAACCTGGCTCCACACCTTCCTGGAAAATAGATTACTCTCATCATATCCGTGCTCCTTCGGATCAACGATATTCAAATCGTCATCAAGAGACAGGCTCGCTGAAATTGCCATATCAGCAATGCTTCCTGACCAACCTTCCAGTGTCCGCGTATCTTCGGGAATAGACAGCGCTAACACACCCTCTTTTCTGTGTTCAGCCCTAAACAGATCCAAGTCCACACAATAGTTCTTAAGGCCATTAACCAGCTCGCCCCTTATTCTAAAGGATGCGTATGTCTCAAAGCGGGCACCAAATTTTGTTTCGTACTTAGTGACAGCATCCATTAGGCCGACCAATCCATTTTGCCTGCAATCATCTTTGCAAACACCAAACCCTTGGTACCGTCGAGAAAATAAATCACTAACAGAATGACCGAACGGTACGTAATATTCTATCAGTGCATTTCGATTAGCGTTTGCTGGCTGTATCGAGAAGTACCGCCACAAGATTCCAATGGCGGTATCATCGACGTCCTTTGTCCTCGTGGTATTCTCCGTCAAAAGCTAGACACCAATGCCTGGGCAACCAATACCCAGCCCTCAATAAGTACAAACATCAGAATCTTTATCGGTAGTGATATGGTCATGGGCGGCACCATCATCATACCCATTGACATCAGTATGCTGGCAACAATAAGGTCTATCGCAAGAAACGGCAAAAAGATAATAAAACCAATTTGAAATGCCGTTTGTAATTCGCTTAGTAGAAAAGCGGTAACAAGTTGAGTCATCGATACATCATTCACCGAATTAGGTACGTCATCACCGGACAACTCCAATACCAACGCAATATCCTTATCCCGTGTTTGAGATATCATGAACTCTCTGATCGGTACGCTGGCGTTTTCCAACGCTGTCACATCGTCAATGGTCTTGTCTATGTAAGGCTGTAATGCATGCTCCTGTATTTGATCGAGTACTGGCGTCATGGTAAACAATGTAAGCAATAAGGCGAGACCGATCATCACCGTATTAGGCGGCGTTGAAGGCATACCAAACGCATGCCTCAACATCGACAAAACAATAATAATACGGGTAAAGGACGTTGCAACCATTAAGAAAGCTGGTGCAAGACTCAATACGGTTAATAACGCAAGGATTTTGAGCGAATTAGAAACACTCTCTGGCTCCGCATCCACTGTAGGCATACTAAGCGTAAATAGATTGGACCCCGTTTCTGACATAGCACTGCTTGAGACGAGTAATAACACCATTGCGAGTAAATAACGAATCAATATAAACAACGTCAATCTACCTCTTGTTCCGACTTCGCCGTCGGCTCACTCATTAACTGGGTTACCGTATGACTATCTTTGGTTTGTACCACTAACACATCCTTTCCTTCTACCTGAAGCAATATCGCTTTTACACCGTATGCAATTTGGGTGCTCTCTTTAGTTACTATCTTGTTGCCAGTTGTTTTGTCACTGGCAAGGGCCCTACCTTTGTTAATTTTGCCTTTGAGCAGCACCCATACGCCGACACAAAACAGCAGTACTAGCCCAACACCGGCAAAACGTGAATATACTTTGGCATAGGATTCTTCGCTCTGCTTAAAACCCAAACCTTTGGCTGCTTGCTCCATCGTCACGTTTGGTGCGGTTTCAATGGTTTCTGCCACGCCTTCTATCGGCAACACAAAAACCATTATTAGCAGCAGTAGGGATCGCAAAAACATGTAAAACCCTATGCCTTTACGGCAATCTCGGTTAACTGAATACCAAACTGCTCATCAACCACGACGAGGTTCCCTCGAGCAACACAGTTTCCATCTAGCATTAGATCTATAGGCTCAACTGTGGTTGTTTCCAGAGGCAGCACATTGTTTTCTTTTAAGTTAAACAGCTCACCCACAGAAATTTTGGTTTTACCCAGTATTGCCGTCAGCTCAACTTTAACGCCACTTACTAGGTCAATTTTATTTTCTCCGACGGCTTCTGCAGCGCCTTCTTTTTCAGGCAATTCGGTTAGTTCTATATTTTCAGCATCGTTATGTGATTTGCTATTAGACACGTGTTGCTCCTATTGTGTTTTTTGCCAACATGATGGCTTTTGATTCGTTACGTTTCCCTAAATAACCCGAACAAACAACCTCTCCTTGCTTGTTGCACACAGCAATGGTGTCGCCGATATTCTTTTCTAGACGAACAACATCACCAATTTGAAGTTGCTGTAGTTCACCTAAAGTCAATTCAAGGGTTGCTACCACGGCATTCAGCTCAACATCACCATGAGTGATAGCGGTAGGTAATGAGTGTAAACCCAGTTTTTTCCGGGTTATTAGGCTTGGCAGCTGGATTAACGCATCAACCATGACTCTATCTACCGCAATCGAAAACTGTAGCTCTCCAAATGAAAGAGAACAAAAGCACCAACCGCCTCCTTTAACCCGCGGAGAAGAAGGGGTATCTGACTCCCCTTGCTTTTTAGATATTACCGAAAGAAGGGCGTGTTCTATTTCTGTTATGCAGCTCTCCAATAGGAAACTACTTTCATCACCCAAACCGGTTGAGAGATCTTTGGCGGCGAGCATCTTATTAACCAGAACACTCGAATTTTCCTTATCAAGCGACACTGAAAAGTGATCTTTTTTAATAAAAACAGCCCCTTCTGAAGTACCCAGAGCCTCATGAAAATGTAAATCGAATAGCTGCTCAGACGCATCCTGAAGCTCACTGACTTCACAATGCAAACTACCCACACCCAGCCAGGACTTAGCCCAATCTGTTAATGTCGTGACAATAACATCAGCAATAGCGTGCTTTTGCGTACTTGAATATAAAATAAATGGTGATGACATGGTTATCGACCTTTTACGCTATTATAAAGTTCTTCTAGTATTTGATTTGTGACGTTAAGCACTTGCGAACTCGCCTGATAGCCACGCTGTACAATGATGATGTCTGCAAATTCTCGGGAAAGTTCTACATTGGACAGTTCAATTGCCCCGCCTTGTATTTTCCCTAAACCCTCATCATTTGGACGCCCGATGATGATGTTTCCACCTTCGCTTAATCTAAACTGCGTATCCCCCACAGACACCAGGTCGCCTAGGTCGCTAAAATGGGCAAGAGCGACATATTCAGCTTCATAAACATCTTCATTGGAATAACTCAGAATAAGTTGGCCATTTTCATCGAATCGCGAATCGGAAAGTAAACCTTTTGACCTTCCATCAATCTCCGACACTTCGATGCTTGATGTCGTGGATTGTGATGCGACACCAGAAAAATCAAACTCTACATCATTAATCACTTGCCCTTGTGGGTCTACCACCGCAAGCCTCTGCAGAACTTCAACTTCGCCATTACTGTAATTAACGGTAACAATGCCGTCTTCATCAAAACTAGCGGTAGTTAACACACCGACTTCTTTGCCATCAGCCATCGCTCCCGATAGATCACTGACCTGTTCATTAATAGCGGTAAACGAGGAATCTCCATTTTCATCCACAAACGACAAGGTGAAATCAAATGTCTCATGGCCGTCTTGTGCATATTCAATAATCACTTCAGACTGACTGGGGATCACGTTCCCATCAAGGGCATCGTTCGTTTCATCATATGCATTAAACGTTACGACACCCGTACCCGACCCATCAGCAGCAGTATTATTTAAGTCCCCTCCAATGTCGTTCTTGGCGATCACAGACCACCCCGTCAGCGACTCTTTTAAAAACTGTAGCTGTATCGTTCTTAGCTCACCCTCTGGGCCCATGACTTCAAATGTAAATGGGTCTTCTGTATCGCTAGGAACCTCAATACCATTTTCTACACTTGCATCAATATTACCGACGATGTTCACGCTCGTTGTGGCTACCGCAGGTGTTGTTAGGGAATCTGCAAGAGAAAAATCCTCCAAACCACCCGCGTCAGTCACAGCAGCAACAGCGAAACCAGTGTCGGCATCGGTGAGTAACCCGTCATCATCAAACGTATACACACCCGTGTTACTAAAATGGATATCTCCATTGTCACGTGTCACAAAAAAGGCATCATCAATTTCAAAACTAGTGGCATCCCCACTCTCAGGGGTTCCATCGGTGAATGCTACTTCCTCACCGGCACTAAATGCAGATGTGTAATCCAGTTCATCTAACACGTTAAAAAGCTGGATATCTCTAAGGAAGGTATGTGTTGCAGTTACCGGATTACCAAGGTCTGAGAACTCGAGAGTTTGGCTTGCCGCCACCTGCACATCATTTTCGTCGACAATGGATACTTCCCAGTCTCTGCCCTCAAGTTTCTTGAACAACAACTTAACGTTTACACTGCGGCCCGCATCGTCAAACAACGATAGCTCTATGGGTGTTTCGTCATCTGCTGGATATACACTACCTTCTGTTGCAGAAGAGCTTAACCCTCCCGTTAGCTTGGCAACACTGGTAACAATCGGATCACTGAACCTATAATCCTGGATATTGATATCCGTAAGGTTTCCTGACTCATTTATTCCAGCAACCCTTTTTTCAGTGCTTGCATCAATCAAATAGCCATCTGCATCAAAGGTAAACTGACCAGCTCTTGTGTAGGTTTGCGAAACACCATCCCGCTGATCCCGAAGAATAAAAAAACCATTACCGTCAACTGCCAGATCTGTTGCATTCCCTGTTTGGTTAGTATCACCGTCAGCAAACCGAATGGACCCACCACCAACTTCAACTCCATTTCCAGGCACCCCCTGCTCAGGGTTTCCGCCAGCTAGCTCGCGATAAAAAACATCACGTCCTTTATAACCTGGAGTATTTAGGTTCGCCACGTTGTTACTAAGGTTATCTAGCGCTTTGGTAAAACCCGCCAGGCCACTTAAACTGTTATACAGAGAGCTGAGTGAACTCATCCTTTTTTCTCGCTTCTTAACATAGTCAAATACATAACATATTTAATTTATTGAACAAGGGTAACATTTACCGGGCTGATACCACGCTGAACACCACTGCCATCATCTATATCCAGCACAAGATCCTCACCCTGGAGACGCATGGCAATAACTCGCCCGCTTAACCCCCCATTAAAGGTAACACTACGTCCGATTAACCCCACGGCTTGGTCCACAGAGTTCACTTCCAATAACCCTTCAAGGTTATCATTCGTCTCACTGGCAATTTGCAGTGAAGAAAACTGGGCTAGCTGAGCGATAAACTCACGATTATCCACTGGCTCCAAAGGGTCTTGGAAATTTAGCTGGGTTAAGAATATCTCTAGAAAGTCGTCAATACCTACAGAATTTTGCGTAGCGGCACTATCGGACGATGCAACTCGACCTATTGATTCAATCGCCATGTTATTTACTCTCCGGTAGTTCTACCAATTGTCCATTAACTTTAATTTCATCTATCACCATGCCCGTGCTTTCAAGTAATTTTTGCAAGCGCATTGCCCAGTGAATCTTATCTTTCTCATTATCAACAAAGAAATTCCTCAACAACAGTGTTGTCTTATCACCGTGTTGGGAAACCAGTATATTTATCTCTTTGAATTCAGAGTTTTCTTTTGCCAACGCTTCAGATGCATGTTTTATCTGTGAACTATTATGACGATTAAGCTGAGAAGCATCTGATCGATAGGTTGACTGGGTATAAGCGACATCTAGCACCTTACTCGTTATTGACGAGATTTCTGTTGAAACAGGAGCTAATTGTGAAAATACCACGGAGGTATTTAGCGTATTTTCCATTTCTACAACGTGAGAGTTTTTCTCGACCACTACGTTACTAGTAACTCTCTTGTCTACATTCTGGTCATGCTCCTTCAATGGAACAAAGTCTTCACTTGGTTTACCTTCAAGTGTTTTAGTCGCAGCTTTCTCACCAAAATCATCAAAAGCTTCTTCCTCGAATGCTCTCAACCAACCCTGCCTATCTGCTTTGGGTTTACTTGCCCCTTTCTCGCCATACGACGTTGACAAAATGATACCGGCACCATCCATTACTAACTCTCTCCCCTGGCCATTCTAGCGAGAAACAGATCTTCGACTTCTGAATATTCTACGCTATTAAGCATTTGTATTGTTTCCTGTTCTTTTTGTTCTATCTTTTCTCTTAACAGTCGACGCTCGACATTAAGTGACGTTAATTCGCTGTGTAACTCGTCATATCGATTCCTAGCATCTTTTAACTCTTCTTTTACGTAGGATTCTTGAGTACTTTGCTCTGTGATAAAGTGGTGTATTTGCATCACACTGTTCGGAGCGATAATACCGCCTGGAGCCAGCGTCTCAGCCAGCCGTTTCTGGCTGTTTTCGATTAGCAACGCTATTTGATTGCACCGTTCAATTAATGTATTCACCATATCACTCGCCGATATGAGCTCTCTATTTTTATTTCCAATACGCTGTTCGTTTTCTTGATGAAGAAATCGCAACGCTCTTATTTTTCTCTTTTCATCTTTCACTGTATCTTTCACTCAAGACATTCATCCCTAAACGTTCTTTCGCAGCCAGCGTCGAAGTATCTCCGCTGCGTCCTCTTCGGGACTAACTTGCGAGACAACCTCTTCAAAGCCTTGATAGAATACAATAGCTTCATCCAACTGCGGATTATTCCCTTCTTGATAAGCACCCAACTCGATAAGATCTTTAGAATCTTGGTAGAGGCTTAACAATTTAATAGACTTCGTTACTAACAATTGGTCTTCATTTGACGACACTTGCTTTTGCAAGCGACTAACACTTTCTAATAGGTCTATCGCAGGAAAGCGGCCTCTAGTGGCAATCTTTCTCGATAGAATGATATGCCCATCAAGTATCGCTCGAGTCGCATCAGATACGGGCTCATTAAAATCATCACCTTCAACCAAAACGGTATACACTGCAGTAATAGAACCGCTATCCCTAAAGTTACCCGCCCTTTCCACCAATTTGGGGATCTGCGCAAATGCAGATGGGGTATAACCCCTAGCCGTAGGGGGCTCACCAATTGCTAGACCAATCTCCCGCTGTGCCATAGCAAAGCGAGTAATCGAATCCATGGCCAAAAATACCTTTTTACCCTGGTTCTTAAAATATTCAGCGATGGTCGTTGCTGCATAAGCCGCATGAACACGAACCAAGGCAGGTTGATCGGCCCCAGCAACAACAACAATACTGTTCTTAAGCCCCTCTTCGCCTAAATTCTCCACAACAAAATCGAGAACTTCACGCCCCCTTTCTCCGATCAGTGCAATAACATTGACATCAGCACTCGATGCTTGAGCTATTTGCCCCAACAACGTACTTTTGCCCACACCACTTCCTGCAAAAAGTCCAACGCGTTGTCCAACGCCAACACTTAGCATCGCATCTATTGAACGAATCCCCGTCGTAAACTGTTCGGTTATTCGCTGTCGATCAAGCGGGTTTATGGGGTCTGGGTATAATGGGTATTCCTCTCCTTCACTCAGAAAATCCTTCCCGTCAATCGGCCGGCCAAATGCGTCAACCACTCGCCCCATCAAATGCTCCCCCACACGGAGAGAGGCAGATCGGCCGGTCGCGACGATTTCACTGCCGACATGGATACCGCTTAGGTTCCCATAGGGCATCATCAATACGTTGCCATCCCTAAACCCTACAACCTCTGCAACCACAGGGTGGGCAGCTTTCGGGGTGTAGATTTCACAAATCTCACCCAGAAACACATCGGGACCCGAAGCCTCTAACACGAGACCATAAAACTGCAGCACCCGGCCAGTTCGCTGAATAGTCTCGCAGTGCTTTATTGCCCGAAGAATCTGGCGTTTGTCCATTAGACATTCAACTCTTCAGACTTGATAAAAGAAACCAACGTTTCTTTTAGTCGTTGCACTTGGGTCTCTAGCCGTCCATCCCAACTACCAGAACTCGACTCGACGATACAGCCACCTCTGGTTACCCTATCATCTGCAATAAACTGTATATCTTGATACCCTATCTTTTCACCTAAGACAGACAGTACTTTGATATCATCGGGGTTTACATACACAGAGAGGTTGCTTAAATCCTTTAATGAAGAGATTACATTTTCAACAATTGCGATACGTACATTATTCTCAACATATCTCTCACCAAGAATTTTACAAAGAGCCTCGAAGGTCATTTCTACCGCGAGCTTTTCTGCATCTTGAATTTTCTCTGACAGATTGTTGGTAAAAAGTACCGATAAAGCATCTAGTTCTTCAACTTTATTGGCCAACGCTTGATCCGCTATTTTTAGCCCTTCTTTTTGCCCTAGCGCTAGTCCTTTTTCCTTTTCTACGACCAAAACACTTTCTATATTAGCCAGTTTTGCAGTCAGTGATTCAACCTCTTTTTCCAACGACTCGCGAACCGACACTTCTGTATCGAGCTGCTTTCTTAACTCATCAAACAAAGGTGTATTTACATTCTCTACGACCAGGTTTGTAGGACCGTTAGCAGTCACTCGTTCGACGGTATCTTTTGTCGCTTCCTTTACCGTAACTTCCTCAATCAACTCTGGCTTACCAGAGGATCCTCTTTTGGGTGTGCTTCTCGCTTTCTGTTGAGACTCATGTCCCTCTTGAAACGGTGCCTGTAACTTTCTGCTTCCCACTACGGGATGAGAACGAATCACTTTTGTCATGAGTATTCTACAACCTATTCAGTTGTTTGGTCATATAAGACGCAAGACTATCCGTTACTTTCATAGTCGCGTGGCTTACTTTAGTTGATTCTGCGGTTTTCATCTTTACAGAAAACTCCTCTCCGGCCGCAAGAACAGCACGGCGTATTTTGGAACTTTCAGTAACCCCCATCAATTGAACCAGCGCTTCTGGGGACATACTTTCTACGACGACTTGCACTTCCTTCATCGTCGCTGCACTCAACGCTTTCACCATGCTCTCTACTGGTGTTTCAGTTGGTTCCGATTCAACGGTTTCTTCGATTGGGTTTTGCGGTGAAGGTTTTATCAGCTGATATATCTCTTCAAAATCGAGACGTTGCAACGATTTCACTCTCTTCAAATCGACAAGCGCGCGTCGTAGTTGCTTTTTCTTATCCAACGGCAGTTTTTTAAGGATCCAATCTCGATCCTTATTGTGCAATTGATGCAACACTGCGGCAGTATTTTTGATCGCATCTTGCATACTATTTTCCCACCTCGATTAATGCCGTTTCTTTATTGTCAGAAAGCCATAACTGTATATCATCCAGCAGCCGATCTCTTTCCTCTATCGTCAAGCGCTGAGGCTTTCTTCGCAATGCAACCACCAAAACAATGCTCGAGAAGCATAACGCAATTCCAACAACCAGTATTAGCAACTCATATTCTTTTGAAAAATAACCGTCTCGATAGACTTCCTGAGCAACGCCTTCGCTTACCCCCTCCTCAACACCTGGGATCAAGGCCAGCGGAGTAGCTTCCAACAATGATCGCCCCAACACCGACACTACCGTTATTTGATCTCCTCTACTGTCCTTATAGCCCACCGAATTTTTGATGACCGATTCAACTTCAGAAATACGAGTATTAGTTAAGTTTGTTGGCAGAAGTACGCTAATGGTTAGACGCTTAACAGCTCCAGGTTCTTCAACACTGTTTTCTCGTGATCGCCCGAACTCAAACACTTCCTCTGTATTTTCTTTGACATCAGCAAGAGAGGCACCTTTCTTAGTCTTGCCTTTTGACGCATTATTTACCGTCTTGGTATGCTTCCTCTTGGCTAGCATACCTTTTGCTTTACCTTGAACAGGTAGCACTTTTTCAACAATCCTTTCCACCGTCTTGGAAGACAGGTCAACATTCACCGACACTACACTTTTTCCAACACCAAACATCATATCTAGCGCTTTCTGGGCTTTCACTTCCAAATGAAGTTCAAGAGTACGAGCACGATCCATCGACTTTTTTCCATACATCGCTAAATCATCACCAGCGGCACTTATCATACGACCCTGCCCGTCTAACACAATCACTTTTTCCGAGTCCAATCGATCAACAGATGACGCGATAAGCAGTTGAATTCCTGCAACTTGCTCTGGTGTTACCGACATTCCATTTTGAAGCACAAGGGTTACCGATGCTTTAGGGTGTTTTTGATCCTTCTTAAACAATACCGCTTCAGGGATAACTAAGTGTACCCGTGCAAACTTAACCTCATCCAGAGATGATATTGTACGCTCCAGCTCCCCTTGCATTGCACGCTTTAAATTTACTTTTTGAGTGAATTCAGTCATACCATAGTCGGCATCGTCAAATAGCTCAAAACCTGCACTGCCCGTTACAGGACCGTCCTTACCTACCATTTTAAGACGTGTTGCATACAAATCATCTTTGGCCACTAATATGGTATTCCCATCACCTGACAGTTCGTATTCTATTTTGAGCTCTTCTAAGCGCCCCACAATAGCAGCCGCATCTTCGCTTCTGATATCTGAATACAGAATCGCAGTATCACTCTTATATAGAAAAGTTAGAGCAAATAACGGTAATGCTACTATTAAGAAAGCAGCCAGTAATAACGATGTTTTTTGGCCAGCGCCCAAGTCCATCCAGAATTCACGTATTGTAGACATTGTCTATTCCTTTAAATGGACATTCTCATTATTTCTTGAAAGCCTTCCACAAGGCGATTTCGAACCTGTGCTGTTAGCTCTAATGACGTTTGTGCTTTGGAGATCGAAATCATGACCTGATGTAGATTATCAGTTTCACCGACTACGTAATTCTGCACCGCATTTTCCGCGTTTATGATATTCGTATTTGTATTCGCGATTTCGTTACCCAACCATTGCTCGAAGCCCGCCGCTGGCTGCGAGGAACCTACACCCATCAGGGGTTTCTCAGGTAATATTTCACTTATCATCGTCTGACCGATTGCTTCAATCATCGTACTATTCTCCAATTTCCAATGCACGAGCAGCCATCGATTTAGCTGCGCTCATGACTTTGATATTCGCTTCATACGCTCTTGTCGCTTCCACGAGGTTCGTCATTTCGTTGATAGGGTTAATCGCAGGCATATGAACAAATCCCTGCGCATCTGCGTCTGGATGCGCAGGGTCGAATTTCATCCGAGGCGTAACGTCACGTTCGATCACGTTAACATTATCGATCCCTCGCATCATAGACTCACCCGATACGTCATCAAATACTTTGCCAAAATTGCTCGACGATGTTGATGCGACGACCTCCAAAGGAGTAAACGTTTTCCCCCCATCAGTTCGCGTCGTGTTGGCATTCGCAAGATTTGTCGCTATGACTTCCATTCTAAGACGCTGAAAGTCTAGCCCCGTTTGGCTAATTGCAAATATTGAGTCATCCATCAAGAACGACCTCCATTGATGGCAATCCCCGTTAAAGCACCAAGTCCTTTTTTAAACCCAATTAAGGCTTGGTAACGCATCGTATTCTCGGTCATTCTGACCATTTCACTATCCAATACAACTTGCGTAGATAGTTCCTCGACTGTCGGCAGATCCATTGTACCTAATTGGCCAACTACCTGGCTTAATGCTTCTTTGTCGCCACTAATGACAACATCACTCACAGAGGCAAACACCTGATCAAAATCAACATGCATTGCACGATAATTGAGTGTATCCACATTCGCGATATTGTTTGCAATGGCTTTGTGCTCTTGAGAGACAACGTCCAATGCTTTAGTCAACAATGTTGATGTCACGTTACTAATAATACTTTCCATTTAATCGACCTACCAAAAACTACTGTGTAAATTATTGAATCACTAATTCTGCGTTTAATGCCCCGGCGGTTTTTATCGCCTGGAGAATAACGATAACATCGCGAGTACTGGTTTTTATTTTTCTCAGAGCAGAAATCAAGTCCGCAATCGATGCACCCGAAGGAAGATCAACCGCCTGAGCTATCGACTCTTTAACATCAAGTTCTGTATCAGGAACAACGACAGAGGCGACTCCAGCTCCCGTTTGTCGTACAAAACTGGGTTGTGACACGAGAAAATCGGTTGAAACAATCACTTTTAAATTATCATGTGAAATAGTGATATTCTGCAATTTCACATCCCCCCCTGATACCACAGTGCCTGTACGCTCGTTAATAACGACAACTGCGACCCTATCGGGCTCAACTAATAGCCCCTCTATTTTCGAAATAACTCTAATGGGGTTTTGATTCTCCGTAAGGGTCATTTCGATTTTCCCCGCATGCAAAGGTTCCGCGCTCAATCCAGGAAACTCTGACTCCAAAACTCGTGAAACCCTATCAGCTGTCGTAAAATCAGGCCTATGAAGTACAAGTACTATTTTTCCATCTTTTTCTAGACTTGTGGTAGTAGATTTCTCCACAACCGCCCCACCGGGGATACGCCCAACCGTAGGATGGTTTTTCTGCAAAAGGTTTCCATTCACATCATACTTAAATCCCCCGACAGAAACCTGCCCTTGCGCCAACGCATAGGTTTTATCGTTTGCCGCTTTTAGTGGGGTCATCAACAACGTTCCACCCACTAAACTGCGAGCATCTCCCATTGAGGAAACGCTTATATCCAGCTCTGTGCCCACCGAAGTAAACGCAGGCAAAGTCGCAGTCACCATCACTGCAGCAACATTCCTACTCCTGATTTGATCTTCGCTTACGATAACCCCAAATTGCTGAAGGGCGTTGGAAATTGAGTGTAGCGTCGCTTTAGATCGAGATGTATCACCAGATCCCGCTAGACCCACGACAATCCCATACCCCATCAGGGGATTATCTCGCACGCCTTCTACGCGCACTAATTCCTTTAATCTAACGGCGGCGTTGCTATGTGACACAAGCAACACGCTCATAAGCAATAAAGCCAGTCCTGTTTTTATCGTACTATTCATTACAAAGCTTCCTATATCAAACCGATTTTCGACATTAGCCAATGGAGAAACCCTGGTTTTTCTGTATCACTGCCATAACCAAAACCCGAATATTCGATGTTCGCATTTGCTAACCGAGTAGATATCGCCACATTGTTTGCACCAATATCTTCCTTCCGTAGCCAACCTTCGGCTTTAATACGCTGCTCTTCGCCATTTACCACCAACTTCTGCTCACCCTTTACGAATAGGTTCCCAGCTTCGTCAATTTTTTCTACGATAACCGTTATTCGAGCATCCATTTGCCCTTCTCTTTGCGTAAGTCCGCCAGAGTTACGCCCGACACCAATATCAACAGACCCTAGCTCCGTTTGATTGGTCTGGCCCACAGATCCACTCAAACCAATACTCTCATTGAGTGACGCGTTCGTCTGAGAACGAGCACGAGAATTTTCCACGATAAGTACGGTAATAGCGTCCCCCACAGATATCCCTCTGTGGTCACTAACCAATGACTCAAAGGTCGATTCTGAATAAAGACTTTCGCTATTTACGTTCATACTGATTGCAGCAAGCAACATTGTGACCATTACTATTCGTTGATATATCGTATTCAAGAACATTGTTTTCCCAAACTTCATTTCGTTGTTACCCTTAACCTTTATCGTCGACACTTAGCTGATTTTTGGCGATGACATTTGCCTCAAATATTTCGCCACTTTTCGCATTTTTGGCCCTGATACTTTCACCAACATACCCATGGGATAAAGCAATGGCACCAGCTCTAATAGTGACAACACCCACCCGCGATATAACATTCACCGCATCACCTTTTATCACATCAGGTACAGGTAAAAGATCACCTTCTTTTAGAACCATACCTTTTCGAAGTCGATGCTTAGCCATACTCCCAACAACACCTTCATCATTCAATACATCACGATGGATCGCAGTTATATCCATTAGTTTTCGCTGGATTAGATCAGGTGTAACACGCTCCATTTCCGACATATCATCCAATAACACCAGTACATCTCTATGGACGCTCACCGAAAAACCAACAGGAACCCGACTAACCACCACGCCACGACGTAACACCTCAACGCCGACTGTCATTGAATGAGATAGTTGTGATAGATAGTCAGTTTTATCTATCCGCAAGCGATCATCAAAGTGAAGCGCAACACCAGAGATGGACTTAGTGGCGGGTGTCAATGTCACCTTATCAAAGGACCCTTGCAATATATTCTGCAACTCTATCTTGGCGAATTCTATTAACCGCGCTTTATCAGTTTTTTCCACTTTTTTCTTAAACGTAACTCGACTTGGTCCAACAACTCTAAGATCATAGCCAGTCGTCTCCATCGATAAAACCAACAGTTCCTTAAGTAAAGTCAAAGGCACCTGCACATCGCTTTCGCCATTGCCGATCAACCCTGTCAGATCTACCGGAATTGGCTTAACTATTTCCTTTACATCCTTTCTTGCATAGATTTTTGTAATGGAATACAGAGGTGTTTCAACTTTAGCCCATTGAATTTGTGGATATACTTGTAGGGTCACACGTTCCGCAGCGTTCACCGACTGTGAGGTGCCACAGCCCCCCCCCAAACTGAGCGCTAGGAATATCAAAACACGCAACAAGAAATCCGATCTATTCACTAAGCCTGCCCTAACTCTTAGCCACGTAGATTATTGGTTATTTTGAGCATCTCATCAGATGCTCGAATAATCTGTGAACTGACTTCGTAGGCGCGTTGCGCTACAACTAAGTCAATCATTTCCGCAACAAGATCAACGTTAGATGTTTCAATAAACCCCTGGACAATTTGTCCAGCTCCGTTTTCTCCTGGTTCTGAATAAAGAGCGCCGCCAGATTTTTCAGTCGCCAAGTACATCCCACTTCCAATTGGATCTAAATCTTGTGCATTAGGGAATTTTACAATATCCATCTGCCCCAGCTCAACTAACTCATCTTCTTGAGCTATCTGGGCTTGCACAAGTCCATCTTTGTTAACAATAAGTCGAGTTGTTTCTAATGGTACATTTATATTCGCTGATAACTTCTTTCCAGCGACTGTCGACAAGAAGCCGTCATCCATCAGCCGTAGAGAACCAATTCTAGTGTAGGCATATTCTCCATTACCAAGTTCCACTTCAAAAAAACCTTCTCCGTTAATCGCAAGATCCATTGGATTCTCTGTGGTCTTCAAGTCACCCGCTGAAAAATCTCGATTTACGGCCGTAATCGATGAACCCATGCCCATCTTCACTTCAGAATCGAGTTTAGATAATTCTGACGTCGCATTGCTAGAATCCGCATACATCAGATCGGTAAATTCAACCCTGGTTTTTTTGAATCCAGGCGTATTCAAATTCGCTAGATTATTTGAAATATTATCAATCAGCGTTTTCTCTGACTGCATTCCTGTGGCCGCTATATACAACGCGTCAAACATATCTATTCCTTTTGTTTATTCTTTATTATTCAATTCAAACGTTCGATTTACATTTCGTCTATTAAAAATCCGCTAGCGTGTTAATTGCAGAATCCAACATCGAATCGTACCCTTTCAACACTTGACTAGACGCTTCGAAATGTCGAGTCGCTTCAATAAGTGCCGTCATTTCAGTAAGCGAATCAACATTGGACACTTCAATAAAACCCTGCTTTACTCTCGTATTTCCCGACACAGAGATCTGTGCATCTCGTTGCTTAAATAGTCCCTCACCGACGTAGTCCAACTCGTCTGCATTCTCGAAATGAACGACAGCAAGTTGTCCGATATCCACCCCACTTTGTATCAAGCTCCCCTCGGTATCTATTTCTACATTGGTGCCATCCAGATAGATATTCCCACCTATACCCAGGATTTTTTCCCCAGTAGTCAGTGATAGCACACCGTTCTCGTCCACCGCCAAATGTCCTTTACGCGTAAAATAGGTATCACCAGACTTTTCAACTTGTAAAAACCCTTGACCATTTAGAGCGATATCCATCAGATTATTAGTCTGCTTCAGGACACCTTGAGAAAGATCCCTCATAACCTTCGGGTGTAAAGCACTGTCACTTCCCGTCGAATAAAGCCCAACCCGAGACTCATTTTTCTCTACCATCATGCGATCGAACTGTTGCGTCACTACCTCTCGTTTGTAACTTTCGGTATTAACATTCGCTAGGTTTTGTCCGATTGACCTCAAACGTTCCGCGTCAGCATTCATTGCCTGATTTACAATTGCCATGATATCTGACATCTACTTCACACCCTTCTTATTCGTTACGTTTGGGTTCATTTTATTCAGTTTCTTTTGAACAGGAGTCACCTGTGCGCTACGCTCTAACGTCACAACCCCATAAGAAACGATATGAGCAGAAGTCGGAACCTCGGTCAAAGAGAGTATGTGTAGATGCGGCATCATTCGCTCAATCAACTTTCGAAGGTGCCTTCTCAATAGCGGAGACGACAGCAACACCGGGCGAATATTCTCTGACATCATGGATTCTCCATATTTACTAAGCTTCTTAAATAACTGCTCTGTAACCTTGGGATCAACCAACAATGTTGTTTTGTGCTCATTAACCCGTAAACCTGCTTGCAGTGTCTGTTCGAAAGCAGGCTCTAGACTCAATACTTTGAGTTGACCGGATTTATCAACAAGCTGTTCGCATATAGTTCTACCCAAACTACCTCGCACTTGTTCAGCAAGCTCCTGTGGATCTTTGGTTTGCTTACCCTTATCAACTAGGGTTTCCAGTATCATTTCTAAATTTCTAATTGACACTTTTTCGTTGAGCAATGCTTGCAGTACTTTTTGCACATCACTAATGGACATCACGTTTGGAATAAGCTCTTCCAAAAGCGACGGTTGAGACTCTCTCACTCGCTGCAACATGCTTTCACATTCAGAACGGGTCAGTAACTCATCTGTATGGTTCTTGATGATTTCACTGAAATGAGTAACGAGCACTGTTAACGGATCAACCAGGGTATAACCCTTATTTTTTGCATCATCGACACAATCTTGTTCTATCCACACCGCAGGTAAACCGTAGGAGGGCTCCTTAGTAGCAATACCGTCTACTTGGATTTTCGCCTCGCCAGCAGATATCGCCATCACGCGATCTCTATACAATTCCCCTTCCGCAACCCTAGCTCCAAACACCTTTACTTCGTAACCGCAGGTATTACTTCGCCCATCTTCCTTTATTCTGATTGCAGGAAATACATAGCCCATATCCATGGCGTATTGTTTTCTAAAGGCCTTTATCTTCTCCATGAATACACCACTTTCGTCGCCTATCCACTCCGCTAGATTGTCCCCAACAAATATTTCTATAGGGTCCACTTGAATCGTTTTGTAGAGATCATCTTCTTCATCAAGTTCGTCTATTTTTTCTTCCTCAACACCCTCGTTTAGCAAGTTAGCCGAGTTCTTAAATGCAAAATAGGCAAGTGCGACAAAAACGACGAACATCGTAAGCATTGGAAACACGGGCATCCCGGGCAAAAACGCTAAACCAAGCAACCCTATGCTCACAATGACTAGGCTCTTTGGAAATCTGCCAATTTGCTGCGCTACTTCTTCTCCAAACATGGCGTCACTGGCCGCACGCGTTACAATAATTCCCGTCGCTGTTGATATCACTAGCGCAGGTATCTGGGTAACTATTCCATCCCCTACCGTTAACAACGTGTAAGTATGCAGTGCATCCCCCCACGCCATACCTTTCTGCGCGATACCTATTGTTAATCCACCTATGATGTCGATAAGAATAATAATAATTCCCGCGATAGCATCACCTTTGACGAATTTACTGGCACCGTCCATCGAACCATAGAAATTCGCCTCCTTCTCTATATTTTCTCGGCGTTCCTTTGCTTCTGCTTCATCAATAAGGCCCATATTAAGATCAGCATCAATACTCATCTGCTTACCAGGCATGCTATCTAGGGTAAACCTAGCCGCAACCTCAGCTACACGTTGCGCCCCACTTGTTACCACAACATATTGAACAACGATGAGAATGAGAAAAACCACCAAACCAATCACATAATTTCCACCCACTACGTAGGTTCCAACCGCATTTATCACTTCACCTGCATCCCCATCCGACAGTATTAGTCGAGTAGCAGCAATATTTAGCGATAACCTGAATAAAGTCGCAATCAGCAAAAGCGATGGAAATGTAGAAAAAGAGGTTGGTTTATCGGTATAGAATGTCAACAACAGCACAAGAAGACCGAAGCTGAAATTGATAACCAATAGGAAATCCAGCATAAATGCTGGTATTGGGGAGAATAGGACAAAGAGAATTCCAATCATTGCGGCAACAAGCACTATCTCGCTCTTGGTACCGAATAATTGTTTCACTACTGATTCATTGGGTATCATAATTTTCTACTGCCTATCAAGCTCATCTCGTTATGCCGTAACTTTATTTTTTTGGGCATAGGCTTTTCGCAACAACTTTGCGACAAGGACATAAGTATCCTCAGGTATCGCATTATCTACTGCTGTTTTTTTAAAAATCTGCCTAGTTAATCTCGCCGACTCAAACACCGGAACACGATGTGAAAACGCAATTTCCCTTATTCTAAGAGCCATTTCCCCCGTCCCTTTCGCGACTACCGTTGGGGCAGCCATAGAGCTTCTATCGTATTTTAGTGCGACTGCATAATGGGTTGGGTTTGTGATAATAAGATCTGCCCCAGGCACACTTTGTGCTGTTTCACTGCGTTTTCTAAGCTCTTTCTCGAGCTCTCTTCGCTTAGATTTTATGAGCGGATCACCATCTCTTCTCTTAGATTCGTCCTTTACCTCCTTCCTTGTCATTTTCATATTGCTAGAAAATTCCCAGCGCACAAAAAGAAAGTCAATTAGAGCAATCAATAAAATCACCATTAAAATCTTAAATAACGCAGACCCGTACGCCATGATAAAAAATGGTATGTAACCACTCGGGGGGCGCTGTAACAGTCCAATAAAATCAGGAAGGCTTTGCTCTACGGCGAAATAGAGCACCGATGACATCAGACCTAACTTAATCACATTCTTGACCGTATCAAATAACGTCTTTTTCGAAAATAGCTTTTTGAAGCCTTTCACGGGGTTAATTTTTTTCAAATCTGGCTTTAACGGGAAAGTAGAGAAAATAGGCCCTGTCTGCATCAAATTTGCCAGAACACCCACGATTAGAATAAATATAGTGATCGGGCTAATCACCGCCAGCCCTTTCATTATCCAATCCCCACACTGCCACATTATCGTTTCCGCTGAGAATTCTAGCTTCCCAGCACTTGAAAAAATGTCAACACAAAGTGCAAGCATGTTTTTAGCGATATCATTCCCTAGACCAAACAACAGCAAAAGAACGGCTGACAGTACCAAGAGGGAGTTCACTTCCTGACTCTTCGCGACTGAACCCTTTTTTTTGGCTTCTTCTAATTTAAACGGTGTCGCTTGCTCCGTTTTTTCATGCTTATCAGGTTCTTCACTAGACATAGTCTGTCGCCCTAACTCAAAACAAAGGCAGAATGCCAAAAACGGAAGGTACGTTGAAATATCTCGTTCATAACAGGCGTCATATATATGAAGACACTCGCCAAAAGCATCAATCCAACCAATATTTTAAGAGGTAAAAACAAGAAATATACGTTCATCTGCGGCATGGTTCTAGCCATGATTGCCGCTCCACCGTCAAGCATTAGCAGCACCGCTATTACAGGGCCGGCAAGAACAACACCAAAGGTAAACATCATGCCAAATTGAGCCATAATTAACGACATACTAATGTCTGGAAGCGCACTGCCTACCGGCATCATTTGGTAAGAAAAAATAATGCCTCTGAGTAACATGTGATGGCCATCCACCAAAAAAAAGAACAACAGTGCAAACATTGATATCACCGTTCCCAGCAAAGGGTTCTGAGAATTTAACGCTGGGTTAAAAACATTAGCGGCCGCAAAACCCGTCTGATAATCCAATATTCCACCGGCAATCATAAATGCCCCAAAAGCGGTATAGAGTCCGAATGCCATAATAAGCCCGGCCATCACCTCGGATACTGCCATCATGACAAGTTCCACAACATCCGATGGCACAACAATCATCTGGAGGTCCATTGTTGTCGCTATTAGGACAGAAAACGCAACAGACACCCACAACTTCACCTGAGTTGGTACCTTACCGAACGCATCTAATGGTGTCGCAAAAAATAACACGCCTGTTCTAATGGCCACTAACATCAGTGTTACTACCCATTGTATCTCTCCCTGAAATAACATTAGTGCCCGATAATATTAGGAATATTCGTTATTAGATTTGTTGCAAAAGTTAACAACGTTTGCAACATCCACGGGCCACAAACAAAAAAAACACCAACGACTGCCATAATCTTAGGAACGAAAGTAAGTGTCATCTCTTGAATTTGTGTGACAACCTGGAAAATACTGATCGCCAAACCGACCACCAATGCCACCCCGAGTACAGGCGCAGCTACCATCGCAGCAGTGATTAACATTTCTTGGGACATTGCCAACGCCAAATCCGTGTTCACAACGAAGATCCCTCATTGTTATTGCTTACAGGCTTGCGTTTAGGAGGCAAAATTCAGTCTTAAACATTATTCAATAATGAAGACCGTATAGAGGCTTACTTGGCCCCAATTAGCTTTTAGCTTCCTGCTCAACTAGCCAAATTCTTAGTGACGCGGACCTTAACTCATTTATTTTGTGAAGTACACGTCGATTACATTAAAATACAAATGATGACGCTTGCATTAGTCACTTTTTTGTTGTGACAAATTCACATTATTACCTTCACTCGTCGCAACCTTATGTGTAGAATCCGCGCTTAATTATACCGACAAGCCGTTTCAAGGATGACTGTGAATATTTCTAAATTTATACGTAAAGGCAGTAGAGTATTTGTTTTTTATTTTTCGATACTCATGTGCACATCAGCATACTCTCTAAGCGCAGATGAAAGTGCTGAACCAGGAATTACTGACACTTGGTCAACCGTATACCCTCCATTCAAAGACGAAGGTGCCTTAGTTGAGGGTGCAGATATAGTAGGTGGACACATTCTAGGTTCCGTAGGGTTCGTCGTTGGTATTCCCCTAGGGTTTGTTGGTGGCCTGGTGACACAAATCACCCATGACGACCCAAACCTCGGGTTTGATGGAACATTACAAGCTAGTAGCGATGGTTTTAGCATTGTGGGTAAGTTTCTGTTGGGGTTACCGGTTTATGTCGTGAAAAAAATGACTTATGATCTTCCTGCTGCACTCATTAGTACGGATATAACGTATAACAAAAGGAAAAGAAAAGATGGATCTAGAAAAATTCGACACTGAAGAACTAATCGCATTAGCTAAATTTGATTTAGAACACGATAAGATTGATTTCGCTCTCGAGAAAATCAAAAGCGCGCTTGAAAAAGATGACTGCCCTCTTGAAGCAAGGGGTATTGCCGCACGTTTATACGCTCAAATCAAGCTGTTCGATAAAGCTGCCATGCTCTATAAGGAATTCTTAGTCGCCTCCCCTGAATCTAACACAGAGCGCTTTCAACTGGGCATGGTTAACCTAGAGTCTGGTAACAAAGAAGAAGCGATCTCCATTTGGTCAAATTTATTAGAGCAAGAGCCAACGCATCCACCAAGCTTATACTATAGTGCAGTCGCCTTGATTGAACTTGAGCGACAAGACGATGCAATTCGTCACCTAAATGTACTATTGCAATCAGCACCTGCGGACAATCTTTATTTTGGAAAAGCAAAAGAAATTCTAGATAAGATGAAAACTTCGATTTCTGTACAAGAAAACACTCCGTCTTCGCTTTACCAATAAAAGAGCATTGCTATGGACTTATCTGCGCGCGTCAATCAACTCCAAACGTATTTAGAGGCCGACCCTGGCAACACCAATTTGTACGGAGATATCGTAGATATATACCTGCAAATTGGGCCTTTATCCAAGGTGAAAGAATATGTAAATCGTGGATTAGCCATTGATTCCGATAATCCACGACTCTTATTCCAGCAAAGCACTTTACATATTGCAGAAGGAGACTATCAAAGCGCTTGTAACATATTGCAACCCTTGCTCGATTCTGGCATTGATAACCCTGGTGTGCGCTACAATCTCGCGTTAGCTCTGTCCATGACTAGCCGAATGATGAAGGCCAAAGAGATCCTGCAAACTCTTTGTAGCAATCAAGCTCAGCGTTTCTTTGCTGCCGACATACTCATGGCAAGACTTATGCATCATTCTGGTGAATTACAAGATGCTCTCTCTCTGGCCAATACTCTCCTAGAAGAAGAACCCAATAATGGCGACCTCCATGGTGTGATCTCTTTGCTGTATTTGGATATGGATGACAAAGTCCAGGCCCTCGAATTCGCCGAACTTTCTCAACAATCATCTCCTGGTAACACGGAATCACTTTCTACTATCGGACATTTGGCACTAGAGGATTTCGAGTCTCGAAAAGCCAATGACTGCTTCAGAAAAATTCTTGCCATCCAACCTAAAGATGGCCGGGCTTGGCTTGGACTTGGCCTTGGCGCTTTGCTCGATCACGATGTTGATACCGGTGAAGATCACCTTATTACTGCAACCAAGTACATGCCGAATCATCTAGGCACTTGGAACACCCTTGCCTGGCTGAGAATCATGAAAAAAGACCTCACAGGTGCTAGGGAGTCTATTGATATTGCGATGGAGAAAGATAGAACGTTCTCCGAATCACATGGTACTTTGGCTGTAATTCAAGTTATGCAGGGTGAGCATGATACGGCAGAAAGGTCCATTAAAATCGCATTAAGACTCGACCCGATGTGCATCTCAGCACATTTTGCCCAAACACTTCTATTATCAGCGACCCAAGACAAAGACGATATTACCCACAGGATGGAAGAGTTAATGACTCGCCCAATTGCTGGCGGCATCAGTATGCAACAAGGCCTACAACGGTACGCATCTAAACGAGAAACTAAAAAGCTGCATTAATTGCAGCTTTTTAGTTTCTCGTTTAGATGCGCTACCCCAGCTTTTTCAGCAACACATCGAGAGCACCTACACCTTTAGTCTCACACAAATTATCCATAACTCGCTTGTGAACTGTTTCATATTGCTGGCTCAGCACAAAATCAGACCCAAAGTGTTGCTCCAGTGACAATTTAACAAATACGTCTCTCTTCTTTTCTATTGATATTCGAGCAAGATCCCTATCTATTTTAGACAGCCTTTTAATAAGCAGGGCTTGTAAGGCTGGAGGTACATCCAAAGTTTCTGCCTTACAAGTACCATTTGTCAACGAAGTATCTTTACTCTTCGCCCCTGCCTTTTCTGTTCGAAGTGCAGCTTTTGCCCCCGACCGTATTTTACCAACCATTATGTGTTCTAGTCGGTCTGGTCATCTTTATATGCAGATAAGAAGAAGTGATTACTATTCTTGCTCTCATCTATCGCTTCTTTCGAGCTGGATTCAGCTTCCGTCGCAATTAACTCTTTATCAGAATCCTCAAGAAAACCCTGCCAACGCTCAATCAAATTGCTCATATCTTTATTTAACGCTGGATTCTCAAGGTTATTCTCGATGCCCTTATTAGCCAACTCCAGTGCCTTCGCAAAATCCCCTGTAACTGCTGTCAAAATCCCCATCTTAAATAGCTTCAGCGAATCCTGGTCTTGTAATTGATCAAGCCCAGACCAAGTCAGCGTCGCACCATCAACATCGTTCATGGTTAACTGCAATAACCCCAATTGAAACCTAGCGGTATGCATAGAACCATCTAGCTCCAATGCCTTAGTCATCTCCTCAACCGCACGGTCAAACATGCCTATTTCTGCATGCTGTGCGCCCAATATGTAGTAAAACTTAGCCGTCGGAGATAGTGTAATGCCTTCCTTCAAATAACGGATAGCTTTATCATGATCCCCCGTCGAACTCGCCTGCAGAGCTAAGTGAAATAATTCCTCGTGATCTAGAGATGCGCCCTTTACTTCCATTTCAACACCTTATTATATTAGGGTAACAAATTTACTATGACGTGTATTCTATCGTTTTATACTGTCAAGTCGAGCTTTCGCTTCTGGTTTTTGGCTAACGCGGCGGGGTTCTTTTTGCTCTGAAATACTCGTTCTTTGATAAAATCGTAGCGGGCTGGATCACTCTCAAGAAGCCTTGTAGAGTCAACCAAGTAACATGCATAACTTTCGGCAAAGTCCTCACCAGCATTTGTTAGTGCATATTTAGACACAGCACCGAGCCTATTATGTAGTTCAGTGACCCATTGTTTCTTGTCGCTCGCAGACAACTTTCTGTCCATAACAAAGTGTCCCAGCTCATGACATAAAGACCAGTAAAACTCGACCTCCGATTCTATTCGATACAACTCAATACGAGATTCTGAAGTAAAGAAACGACCAAACCAAGGGCCTTTCCGTGTCGCTCGATAAGCAGCCTTAATTTTCTTGTTAGCTTCTGGGAAAAAACGAATTTCATCCAAGCCTTCTAAATGGGCAACGGGCAATCCATTTAACATCTCAGCTACATTATTTACATCAACTACTTTCTGTTGACTAAAACCTTTCAACGACAGGAATACTTTTCCTTTTTTACTCTTAGATGATAACCGAAAAACCGGCGTCTTATTTTTGATCGATTTTGTAGCCTGCTTTTCACACACAACCAAACGATCATTTCTAACCACGCGCATGGGAATATTCCGTAAATATCATATCTAAGTAATCCCGATAGTATGACATACAAAACACTCTTGGGCATGTATTGCACTAGCGAAATATGCCTATATACATGGCCAAATTGGCCACCCCCTTCGCGAACACAAATAACCACGCTGTCATTTGCCTTTTTCCTCCTATTCCTATAAAACAAATAACCTCCATTACACGTCAAACTATTTAGGAGCCCAATATGTCAGTAGTAGAAGCTGTCTCGAATAGAGTATCTGTACGCGCCTTCAAGAATACCCCCATTCCCGAAAGTGAGCTGAAAGAAATATTCAGCAATGCCCAGCTGGCTCCTTCCAATTGTAACGTACAGCCTTGGCAAACTTATATCGTTTCTGGCGAAAAAAAAGATGCGCTCAAAAATGCGCTTATTCAGGAAGTAATGAAGGGGCAACCGCCAAAACCTGATTTCGAATGGGCCATCAAATATGAAGGCGTACATCGAGACAGACAATTCGGGTCTGCTAATGCATTATATTCTGCGCTGAATATTCCCCGCGAAGATAAGCCAGCTCGCCAAATGGCCATGTTAAAAAATTGGACTTTCTTTGATGCGCCCCATGTCGCCTTTTTTACTATGGATAAATATCTTAACTTAATGGGCGCCGTAGATTTAGGGATTTACTCTCAAACATTAGCTCTATTGCTTCAAGAGAAAGGCATTTCATGTTGTTTCCAAGGCGCTCTTGGCCAGTTCCCCAACCCTGCCCGTGAACTTTTTGACCTTCCAGAGCAGCAGGGAATCTTATTTGGGATGTCGTTTGGGTATGCTGATGATCAAGCCGACGTAAACAAAGCCCGTACAGATAGAGCCGAACTTAACGACGCAGTCACATTTATTAGCTAGCCTGCGATACTTTATACTTGCGTTGTATGCTTTTTATGACGATTGTCGTAAGAGGCATGCAAGCGCGGGTTGTACTTCCCTCTTCCACCCTCTTTGGAAAATATAGCCTGACGAGCCCGTCCTTTAGCAACAATTCTAAAACTGTCAGTCTTTACACATAAAACCTCACACTCCGTACCATTCACATAGAGCGTCTCCCCCACTCTCACGTGACGAAAGTCGACTGCCCAAGACGACTGACCCGCACTATTATCATAAGCCGTTTTTTCTTCTACTTTCGTACTCTCACCTTGGTACACGGGTTCTTCTACGCGGGATTTGTCGTATTCTGGCTCTTGGTATCGAGAGTTATGTTGCGGTGGCTCCGCTTCCACAACCGTTGCTGCCTGCCTGCGTCGCGTCACCCGCTGAATTATCTTTAGTCGACGCAAGACATGCTCATAATACGCATTAATTTCTTGCATCTGACGGGAGTCCCCACCCTTATCAGGGTGATAAGTGGAGGCCAATCGTCGATATTCTTTTTTTAGCTGACTAATGCTATGAATCCCAACGAAATAACTCATAAACCATCCCTAAACTCACGTTAACTCGTTCAGTACAAACAAGTTTTCATATGTCTACAATATAGTCTACAACCAGCCAAACTCAAGCAACTGGCCGTCTAAGTTATCATTACCCTAAATCATTTATTTGACATTACGATAAGTATCGAAGTATCGTAATGGCCATCAAATGAACAATACATAATCACTATAACAGGGTACCCCATGACAGACACCAAGATACATCGCTGGACTGACACTAATGTGGCAGATCAAACAGGTAAAACTTTTCTGATTACAGGCGCTAACAGCGGTATCGGATTCGCAGCTGCCAATGCATTAGCCAGCAAGAATGCCCATGTCATCATGGCCTGTCGTAATCCACAAAAAGCAGAAGACGCTAAGCAGAGCATTCTTCAAAAAAGCCCCAGCGCTAAGCTTGACTTGGTGAGCCTAGATCTCGCAAACCTGGAATCCGTTCGTCAATGTGCAGAGTACCTTAACGCTCACTACGATCAGATCGACTGCCTAATCAATAATGCCGGGTTGGGATGGATTGACCGTAAAGAAACCAAAGACGGCTTTGAAATGGCAATCGGTACCAACCATTTTGGTCATTTTGCCCTAACCTCTCAAGTGATCGGCCTACTCAAGAAAGCTCCTGAAGCAAGAGTGGTTTCTGTCGCAAGCCTCGCTCATGTCTGGGGAAGAATTCACTTTGACGACATCCAACTAAATCAGAAATACAGCCAAGTCCGCGGCTACGGCCAAAGTAAGCTAGCCAATTTAATGTTTGGCTTAGAATTACAGCGTCAATTTGAAAAAAACAACGTCGACATTAAATCTATCATCGTACACCCAGGCATGTCAGGTACGAACATTGCGACTACCGCAATCGAATCTGGCAAATTAAAGCGATTTGCCAAAGTGTCTGAGTTACTCACTCCCTTTATGACACAACCTGCGGCACTGGGTTGCTTACCCACGTTGCTTGCCGCAACATCTTCCGACGTTATTGGTGGAGAGTATTTTGGTCCTAAGTACGCGGAGATATTCGGTACCCCGAAAAAAGCACGAATTGCCAAGCACGCAAGTAGCCTTGTTGACGCCGAAAAACTGTGGCGCTTATCAGAAGAACTAACGCACGTAAACTACTCTGACGTACTTGCCAGTTAACGCAGTTTTCCAATCTAAGGACATTATTATGAGCTCTCATTGGTCTACAAAAGATATACCTTCTCAAGATGGAAAAACGGCTCTCATTACCGGCGCGAACAGCGGTATTGGATTTGAAGCAGCAAAAGCGCTAGCGGAAAAAGGCGCTCGAGTGACTCTTGCTTGTCGCAACCAACAAAAAGCCGAAGAGGCCATAGCGTTGATCAAGTCATCGTTACCCAAGGCAAAGTTGGAATTTTTGGCCATGGATTTGGCAAGCCAAACATCCATCAAGAATGCAGTTGCTAATTTCAAAGAAAACAATAGCAGCCTAGACATACTCATTAACAACGCAGGTGTTATGTGGTTACCAAAATCACAGACTGAAGATGGTTTTGAAATGCAATTTGGCACCAATCATCTCGGGCACTTTACATTAACTGGACTGTTATTGGATACGTTAATCAATACTCCTAATTCACGTATTGTTACCGTTAGTAGTCTTGGTCACTACACTGGTAAAATTCATTTCGACGACATCCAGTTAGATAAACGCTACGGCAAACATAAATCCTATGCGCAAGCAAAGTTAGCTAATTTAATGTTTGCCTACGAGCTAGATCGCAAGCTCAAAGCAGCCGGAAAAGAGACTCGCTCAATTGCTGTACATCCAGGGGGATCATCAACAAACTTAGCCAACCCTGGATTCGAAAAAGGCGCAAGTCTATTCACCGGCGTCGCTAAAGCGTTCTTCCCCTACGTTACACAGGGAGCCGACAGCGGCGCACTACCAACACTATTCGGCGCTACGGCACAAGAAGCTGATGGCGGAGACTACATTGGACCCTCACGCTTATTTGAGGTGATCGGTGCTCCCAAAAAAGTCAGCTCTTCACGCTATTCAAAACGAGAAGATTTGGCGAACAAGCTTTGGTCTCTTTCAGAAGAATTAACCAATATACAATTCGACGCCATCGCATAAATACAAAATACAGTAGTGTTTTTTAGAATAAAAACTCTACTGTATTGCCTTCTTTTTCGACAAAAAAGTAAACATCAATGAAGGACAATATTTACCTTTTAAACGTCAATTACAAACCGTAACCTTAACCTTTCAATTGTGCCCTTCCGACGGTTTCTATTTCCCAAATGCGATAGTAGTATTGCCCCTATTTATTTCAACGGCAGTTTGATTAGGCAACCTAGGATGCCACTGTCCTCTAAGTAGTATGCTCGCAAAGGAAGTAACATGAAGTATCAATACCAAAGGACATTGTTGTTAGCGGCAACAATAGGATTAACAGGATGTGTTGGAGAAAGTATTTGTGATGACTACAAAGCGATTCCAGCAAGTGAACATGACAACACTGACTTAAATATCCAAGTGATCGGTGATTCCATACTGGCATACCACGGCATCAACTGTAAAAGTGTTGGACATAGGATTGGACTTGAAATTCAAGAGTCCGTACGCATAAACCCCGCCACAGGTGCCAAGATTAGAGAAATCTACGAACAGTACGCTCCCCCTCCTCTAGAAGGCCCCGATTACGGGTATGTTGTAATCAACGGAGGCCTAAACGACCTTATCGCCAATAGTAAACCGGGGGCCCCTGAAGAAACAGCCTGTGATTGTAATGGCATATTAAATCACGATGCTTGCCTTCAGGAAATTGTGGATATTAACGAAGAAATGCTAAACATAATCAATAGAGTCCAATCTAGCTCTAATGCTACGATCGCCCTTATGTCCTATTATCCTCCTTTGGATGATAACTCCTTTATCGGTGCCTGCTTCCCTTATGTTGACCAACTTAATGAAAGCTACCGAACCATAGCCAATGCAGATGAATCTGTAGAGTATGTCGAAACTTACGGTATAGGTGTCCCACTCATTCAAACTATTAGCCCTTTTGGTGGAGACAACTATCACCCTGACCCCGACGGTTCAGAGCAAATGTCGTTTTTTATTCGACAGCAGCTAGACCTGTAGGAATTCAACCAGCCCCCCTACCGACAACAAAATAAGTGTTACCTTCGATCATTATGTTATTCCCACTTCAGTTAACCGGAATAGTTTCAAAAATATCCCCATTTTTAAAGTTGCCCACAATTTCTGTGGGTAACTCTGTGCATTACGATGTAGAAACCTCTCAACGCCAATAAACTAAAGGCCCACAAGCAACCGATCATTTTTTCACCTAAACAACCTATCCTGTTGAAATTGGTAAATAATACCGACTACACCATTCAGTCATCTGACATTCGGTACATTTATCGTTCGATCGTACTAAAACGAACCACCGATCCAAAAGTTGCTAACATTTTCTGTGGATAACTCTGTGCGTTACACGGTAGAAGCTTCTCTATGCCACGAATTCGTGGGGCTAGCGTAACAAGGTTATTTTTTAACCTAAACTCAGTAGCCCAGTTATTCATCACAAAGCCCGCCTTTTGCCTTATAATGCGCGCTCCAAAAAAGAGGCTTACCGGATTCAACATGCAAACTCCTGACCCTACGACTTATGCGAGTCTACTAGACAGTAAATTGACCCAGATTCAGACACTATTTAGCGATATGGAAATGCCCGAAATCGAGGTTTTTTCCAGTGACCCTCTACACTTTCGCTATCGCACTGAATTTAGAATTTGGCATACCAAAGGTCGTTGTTTTTACGCCATGTTTGAACGAGGCAAAAATAACGACCCTCACGAAGTCGTTGAGTTTCCAATCGCGTCAACCCGCATTAACGAGATCATGACGCCGCTAATGGAAACGGTCAACCAACAGGACATTCTCAGCCGCAAGTTATTCCAGATTGAGTTTCTTACCACTTTGTCCGGTGATGCGTTGGTCACCCTTATCTACCACAAAGCGCTCAATGAAGAATGGGAGCAGGCGGCAAAAGCACTTCAAGATAATCTCAACGTCCATGTTATTGGGCGTTCGAGAAAACAAAAGCTTGTTTTGGAAAAAGACTGGGTATTAGAAGAACTTAACATTGACGGAAAGACCTTTAAGTATCAACAAATTGAAGGCGGCTTTACGCAACCCAATGCCAAGATGAATGAGAAGATGTTGAGTTGGGCTCAACATGCCTCCACAGGGCTGCAAGGCGACCTTCTTGAACTTTACTGCGGTAACGGAAACTTCTCTATCGCGCTCGCGGGTGCATTTAATCAAGTTGTCGCCACAGAGATTTCCAAGACATCGATTAAGGCGGCACAATATAACAAAGACATAAACAACATCGACAATTTACACTTTGTCCGTATGTCAGCAGAAGAATTTACCCAAGCAATTCAGAAACAACGAGAGTTTCGACGATTAAAGGATATTGATCTCGACAGCTATGATTTTCAGACCGTATTAGTGGATCCTCCTAGGGCCGGGCTCGATGATGAATCCGTAAAAATGATCCAACAATACAACAACATAATCTACATATCGTGCAACCCGGAAACGTTGAAGAATAATCTAGAAACGCTGACCAAAACCCATGATATAGAACATTATGCGATATTTGACCAGTTCCCTTATACACATCACATCGAATCCGGAGTGCTATTAAAAAAGCGTTAACATTCAATGCTAATGCTTTCCTAGTCCAAAGCATGATTTTTTTATGAAAAAATAGTGTTAAGTTTATCTGTTGTCATGATACTACTTAGGTAGATTTCAACTTATATTTGAGTGATGCGTAATAGATTCATCATGGCACTATTTGGTATTTATTGCGGAGTGGCTACCCTCTCCGCATGCAGCCTTCTTCTGGGAAATCAAGTTGACCTATCGCTTGACCAAGATGAAAAAGTAGTACTGCGAGTCCCTCCCGATAGCGAGAACCCCTTTAGAGCAGCCTATAAAGGGCCTCACCCTTCTACGTTTGAAAGGCCTGATGAGCACTTTGCTTTCCCTATAACGCTAGGAGAGGTAGGTCCAATCTCACCTCTATTTGCTGGACCATTGCAGTATCCTTTCTTATGCCAAACAGAAGAGTCCTATTTAGGCCAACCCTTGGTTGACAATCAAGATAAGATTGGCATTCCGGTATACGCGACCACAACAAAACAAAGCAATAGCCATCCCATTGGCTACAGTAAAGACTGCCTACTCCCAACCCGCGTGCACTATTACTATAATCGAAAGAATACTAAGAAATTTTACCCCATCGAAGAAGCCAACAACGACATTGCAAAAGTGCTTATTAATGGTGCTGAAAAGGACTTTATAGTACGAGTGGAGTCTGGAACTATAAATCGATTTATTTATGTTATTGCCATGCTAAAAGGAGACAATGACAACATTAACAAAGTCGATTTATCGCCATGGAATAAAGTGCTTATATATCAATTTAATGGTGGTATTGGTATTGGCTTTAATCAGGGAAAAATCAAGATCAAAAAAATACTACGTCATCGCCATAATCAGATCGCTCAAGGCTACGCCGTTGCCTATTCAACCGGAAATGAAACAGACAACAATTTTAATATTTGGCTCCAAGAAGACACGGCTCTGCGTGTTAAAAAACAATTTCAAGCGGCGTATGCAGATCCCATTTATACCGTTGGCATTGGCGGTTCTGGAGGAGGCTTACAGCAATATCTACTGGCCCAAAACAGGCCAGGGTTACTCAATGCTGCCATTCCTCAATACTCCTATCCTGACATGATTACACAAACCGTTTATGCATTAGATTGCGACCCTATGGAATATTATTTTGACGTCACCGATCGCCATAATAGCTATTGGCAGCATTGGGAAAACCGCACCCAGATAGAGGGCTTAAGTGCAAAAAGCATGAGCAACCCCCCGTATGCTAACGCCTATCGCCTGGCTAAAATACTCAATGGTTATTGGCCTAGCGCACCCAAAGGTATTAGCGAATGTTCACATTCATGGCGGGGCCCCGCACAGGTAGTGGTTAACCCTCGCTTCCATGTTAATTTTTTCCGCTACCATAAAGACGTTTATCGCCGCACTCACTGGAGCCATTGGGAGGACGTCAACGCGATCTACGGTAAATCGAACGGTTTTGCACAAACAACATGGGATAATGTCGGAGTCCAATATGGGCTGGAAGCCCTACAACAAAAAACCATTTCTATTGATTCCTTCCTCGACATCAATAAGAAAATTGGCGGCTGGCGTTCTGCACAACGAATGAAGAAAGCCAGGTTATGGTTTATTGATGGACGAAGCGATCTATCTGATTTTAGCCTCTGGAGTCATCACAATATTAATTTACGTTGGAAAAAAGATCGGCCAGCGGCAAGAACACAGGGCAACATCGATGCCATTGAAGCGGCCTATCGTTCTGGAATGGTATTTCTTGGAAAAATGGATATCCCCACCATCGATATACGCCACTACCTTGATACCGAGCAAGACATGCATCATAGCTTCGCTAGCCTTTCTGCCCGCAAACGCATTATCGACTCGATAGGAAACGCCGATAATCACCGCATTTGGGTATCCCACAAAGACAACAATATTACAGATAGAGCGTTCGACGAAATGCATCTATGGATGCTTCATAAGAAAAGCCACCAAGTAACAGACAGCTGCTTCGACAATCAAGGTAATATCATTGCACAGGGTGGGAATGTCTGGGACGGTCAATGGAATAACAAGGCCAGCGGAGCCTGTACAAAAACCTACCCACCCTTTAAGACTTCACGACAAGTCGCTGGAGAAGACGCAAAAGGCATGATCCTTAAATGCCAACTACAAAGTGTCAATAATGCTATTAGCAATAATGTCTATGGGGGTATCGATATGAGTAATAGGCAAGAAGAATTGCAAATGATTTTTCCGCAGGGTGTCTGCGACTACCACCGCCCCAGCATAGGTATGCCAGAAAACCTTCTTTCACCTAAACCCCTCTGGGCACAACGAAGAGAAGTAGATAGGTTAAGTACTCAATAAGTTACGGTTGCCATTCGCTCATCCTCAAGTACACTGCCTCAACTCAATACCCCACAACCCAAGGCTTCTCCATTGCAATACCTAAAACTTATCGTTATCTCCGTATGGAGCGTACTATTGCTTGGATTGCTCTACCTGTGGTTACAATCCGATGTGATGCTGACCCAAATTCCTGACTTACTCAACGACTGGCTACGTCAGTGGGGATTTTTTAATGCCGCTCTTATCTACATCATATTATATACCGTTAGGCCGCTAACTCTGTTCCCCGCGTCGCTGCTCACCATTGCCTCAGGACTGGTGTTTGGGCCTTGGTATGGCGTATTATTTACCATTATTGGCGAGAATTGCAGCGCGAATTTGGCCTTCGTTGTTGCCCGTTGGTTTGGCCGAGATTGGGTTCAAGCGCGAGAGAATAACGACATCATCAAATGGGAGGCAAAGCTCAGTGATAACGGCCTCATGACCGTGTTGATCATGCGGCTAATCTACCTCCCCTTTGATGCGGTTAATTTCGGCTGTGGATTAACCTCCATGCGCCAGCGAGACTTCGCCCTAGGCACCTTTATTGGCATCATGCCAGGCTTAGTATCTTTTGTGTTACTCGGTGGTTCAGTGGCCTCTGGAGTGGACAATCGAATAACCATTATCGGTATTTCTGTCGCCTGCTTTCTATTAGGTATTATTGTTGCCAAACGCATTCGAAAACACAATTTAGGCACACCACAAAGCTAGGTATCAACGTAAATAGCCACCGGTGGCTTGAAGTGGCTCTGGAGAGTTCTCAGTAGTCACCCACGCCACAATGCCTTTGGCTAAGGTGGACTGTAGGTACTTGGTATTCCATTGATATTCTCCCCCCTCATAAGGTGCCCTTGTCTGGGGTTGTGCAGTGGTGTGAGGCCCTGATGCTGGCGTAAACGTATCCGAGCGTACAACCCGATAGTCCATCACAACAAAGTCATGAACAAGATTCTTACCGGTATTTTCGCCGTCTCGAATGGGGGATTGTTCGTCAAAGCCAAGCAACGCAATATGTAACTGCAAAGTCTCTGGCGCCTTACCGGTATCACTCACTTGCCGTATATTGAGTGCGTCAAACCTGGGTGAGAACACAACATCAATAACTCCCTTATCCTCAATAGACAGGGCTAACGGCCCCACCTTTTTGAGACTATGCCAATTCGGAGGGGTCCCCTTAAACCACCCTTTCCACTCCTCTCCCCCCAGAAAAAAACCAGGGGTATACACACTGCGAGCAAAGCCTAGATCTTTATAACGTCGCTGACGGGCACTGAATTCCGGCTCTGCATAGCGATCCTTCCACCCAATCCAATCCCAATAGTCCACGTGAAACGCCACCGGAACAAAGTCTTCCCAAAGCCCTGGGGTTGTTTTTAGCGTGCTGATCCACTTATCTGCTGGCGGACAACTACTACAGCCTTCTGAGGTAAACAGCTCCAGCAACACCACTTGGCGCTCTCCACTGGTAAATTGTTGTACTGCCAACACCAAGGGGCTGGTCATCACTAACCCCAACACCAGTAATGTGCTCACCGCACGACGGGCAATAAACCCTAATAACTCTATTTTTAGCTGCATTGTTACCTTCATTCTTGCTTTCATCATTCTATTCAGCGCTAACACCACTACGGTGTGGTCTACTTATCTGACTCTCACAGCGTGTATGCGTTCATAAATATTCCATTGAATGAGTATTTACAGAATTCGCCTGCAGATGGTCACCATTATCTATGGTGCCACATACTCCCTAACGTCAATAACACAGTGAGTGGCGAGATTGAAGCGATTGCAGAGCAAGATAAGGGAAGGGCTACTCCCCTCGTGCGTTGGCTGTATAGTTAGAAATGGTCTCCGTTAAACGTTCCGCCACGGCATTCAGTTCTGACATATTGGTCTCCATCACTTTGACCATATGGTTGTTATACGCACCGATAGCATTAAGGTTTTCACGTATTTCCGATATTCGACTGCTCTGTTCACCTTGAACCTGCGCGCAATCCACCACCTCCGTCGACAAGGTCGTTATCTTCTCAACACAGTTTTGTATTTCAAAAATTGAGTGCTTTGCCGTATCCATCTGCTCAGACAATAAATTAGTGCTATTGGCCGTAGCCTCCATTTTGGTATCCAGCGCTTGGCTGATGGAATGGTTTTCTTGCAACATACTGGCAATTTGATCAGCGGACTCTTGGGTTTTCTGCGCCAGAGATCTGACCTCATCAGCGACCACAGCAAACCCCCTACCACTTTCCCCAGCCCTGGCCGCTTCGATCGCGGCGTTTAGTGCCAATAAGTTAGTCTGGTCGGCGATGGTTTTGATCACATCAATCATCGATAACATCGAATTGCCTTTTTTTGATAGATTAACCACGTCTAACCGTAGAGTCGTTATGCCGCTACCAAGCGCGTCCGATTGCTGACTTAATAAGCCCATGGTCTTCACACCTTTTGTCACTGTCTCTGAGGTATAAAGTACTTCCGAAGATGATTCTGAGGTCTTGCTAATGATATTGTCGGTATTGCTTTTAATGTCATCACTGGCCGAACTTATGCGATCGGACAATTCAAAACCCTCCACAATATTGATAATGACTTGTTCTATTACCGTATTTGTCCTCTCGATCTTCTGACATAATGCATCGGTTTGTTGCTGAATCACCAATACCGTGTCACAGAAGTTTGACAATAACTCATTAAAATAGGTCGCAGCCTCCCCCACCTCATCCATCAGCTTCACATCAATTCTAGCATTGAGATTACCGTCACCACGGGCGACATCAAACAATACATCTCTTATCTTATAAATGGGTTCAATAATATATTTACCGCTGAAGTAAACACAGAAAACCGCAATCATCAGCGATATCACCAACACGATTAGGTTAATTTTCGAAGACAGGTTGATGCTTTTTACGAGGTTTAATCGTGACGCTCCAATTTGACGGTGGCTCTCACCGATCAATACATCCAGCGATGCATCTAAGCTATGAAACAAGGGCACCAGTTGAGACTTGAAAACAAAGTTATCGCGTTTCCAATCATCTGCTTTATGCACGTGAATCATTTCATCGAGGTGTTTTATATACAGAGTTTCTTTCTCTTTTATTTCTTCGATAAAATCGACAATATCATCATCCATTTCATCATCTTCCATTAGCTCGTCGGACTTCTGCTTTACCCCCAGGGTGTACAGCGACACTTCAGATAAGTTGCGTTCATCCCGAAGCGCCAAGTAATTTCTAGCTTGACTTATTAACATCGCCCAGGAATACCGCAGCTCTTGGGTTTGGGTAATCAGATCCTCAAAGCCTCCATCTTCTTCTTGTAATAATATTACCTCCTGCAACATGTCATTAAGAATATTCATAATGGAGGTAGACACCGGATCGAGATGCGTAAGGGTGATTTTTAACGCTGGGAGGTTTTCCTCTTTATTGAGAACATACACAAAGATCTCTTTACTGATATTGTCCGACTGATCTAACAGCGACATGATATTAGCCGCCGTTGTTGTTTCAACGTCAGACAACAGCATGTCATCAAACAACGATATTCTCTCTCGCGCGAGATGGATAGAGGAGAGATACTGGTCTTTTTGCTCCACATCAGCAGACAGCATATACCCGCTTAACGACGTCAACCCAGAACGTATATGATTAGATACTTCTAATGCATTGATTATCTTAGGCTGACTTTCTTCTATAACGCTATCAATACTGTTTTCTATGTAGAAAAAACCGATATAGGTGACGATTACATTCGCAATAATCGCCAACACCACTAACCCATAGCCGGTCCATACCTTACCTCTAATACCAATCTTCATATTAATTCACGGTAAAAAATGTCGAAAATATAAAATCCCTCTCTTTGATATTGCTATGACATTCAGAACACACTTTAGTCACGCCTGGATCGCCATGCTTCCCCTCTATCATGATGTTGCCGTCTCGGTCGCTCTGGAGATACAACCAGTCACCGTTTTTAGGATCATAACCTGGGGGCATCTTCTTCATGATGGTAAGTGATACGGGTTCTCTGGGTAAAGAACTCTCATTACTATAGTTTTCCTTAATCACTACTGCACCCACTGGATATAGCTTATAGTCAATGGGCATATCTTCATCTTCTTCATCTTCCTCATCCATATTGAGAAACTTGAGAAATTCAAAGTAGTTTTTCTTATACACAGATTCATCAAGCCCCGAATACACCACCACAAAGTTGTTCCAGTGCAACCCTGAGAACTCAAAACCACTCATTCGCTTAAATCGCTGTCGATAGTTAGCAAAGTCTTTTTCGTACTTAGGTGGTATTTTGAACAGGCTCTGTTGAAACGGATCAGCCCCACCCGCAATAGAAAGGGAAGGTATCGCCAATAATACAGAGGTAAATATAATCAATAGGTATTGCATAACCACCCTCCTCTACTGCGCTCGTGACACTTGTAATACTGCTTTCTTTTTTCCCTTCCTAATAACATCCGCTTGCTTCGATTCTCCCACGGATAACTCAATGGTCACTGTATCGTACTTAGGAATCGTTAACGATACTCTGGTTAAACCACTGGGCACATCTCCTAGGACAAAGGTATACCGCGGCACCTTCTTTTCAAACTCTAGCACTTGAAAATACGGGGTTGGACTGGTGAAGATATAGGACTTCATCTTAGGATGAATCTTACAGCCGTATCGCACCAGGAGGTTCTCATCCCATGTCACATCCACTGACTTCTGCCCGGCTGGAGTCATCAAACCAACATCAAATTTCACACCACTATCAGAATCGTTTGAAAATATATTATGGTCGATGCTATCGGAATTTCTAAAACTGATATCTCCTCCCTTGCCCGCCACCACAATTTTCTTGGTAAACATTTTGTCGACTTGATCCACGCTCGCACCCTCAATAGAGGACGCCTCAACACCATCAACACTCTCCATATAGACAACACCCGCGAAGGAGGCCTTCTTAACGAACGTTAACTCTCCGGTAATAGTATCGGCAACAGTCACCTGGCTAACCAAACCAAGGGCCAACCCTGCGACCCAACATATTGTTGTTTTTATCATACTGTCTATCTCTCGTTAATTACGGAATCTTAGGCCGTTCTACCTGTATGGGATCAGTCAACGCACCCAAGAATGCAACCAAATCTGAGACCTCTTGATCGCTTAGGTTGAGTTTCTTGATTAAGTTGGATTTGTTCTTATCCTGGTCGCCACCACGATTATAAAATTGCACCACACTTTCCAATGATCCTTCAGAGCCATCATGCATATAAGGTGCGGTAAATATCACGTTGCGTAATCCTGGAGTTTTAAAAGCTCCCCGCATTTCTTTGCCGCCAGCGATACCTTCGCGCCCCTTGTCATCACCTTTAACCCCAATGTTGTGATAAGAATTATCCGTAAAATTAGGGCCGTCATGACAACCGGTGCAATTAGCTTTTCCTTTGAATAGTTCCAAGCCTCTAATAGCCTCAGGGCCCATGGCAGTTTTATTCCCGGCCAAGTATTTATCAAACGGTGTATTAACAGCATTCAGGGTTCTTTCAAATGATGCAATGGCTTTACCAATATTGGCTTTATTGATGCCATCACCATAAACCGCTTTGAACATATCCTGGTAGTATTTCACTGCCTGCAGGCGGGGAATTAATTTTTCCAATGGCATGTTCATTTCGCCTGCAGCTTCAATAGGACCCAATGCTTGTTCTTCAAGAGACCCTGCTCTTCCATCCCAAAAGAACGTCACATTCCACGCCAGGTTATATACGTGGGGAGTATTCCTACCGAGGCCTCCACCCATGGTACCTAAACCCGTGGCTAATCCATCACCAAACCCTAAATCGGGGTTATGGCAGGTACCACAAGACTGCTTCATATTAAGCGATAAGCGGGGATCAAAAAATAGCGTTTTACCCAGCTCCACTTCTTTTGCAGAAGGGGCTTCTTCCTCAGGGTAATCAATATCGTCCATGCTCGGCGTTGCAAGATCTGCAGCGTAAACTTTACCTACAAACAGCATCAATAAAGACATTAGTACCAAAGCGATTCGAGCCATTATTCCTCTCCCAAACAATGTAAACCAGCCTAATCGTTAAGCCTAGTAAATTTCTCACGAAATGACAGAAAACTATGCGGGTTTGGTGAAAAGGCGAACGTAAAAAATGTATAACAATAAGCAATAACCTTATGTATATCCGCTCTATAGCGTTTTTTCAGTGGCGAGCTTTGCTGCGACACTCAGATACCTATCCATACGGCCAAATAGCTCTTTTAATTCACCCCCGTATTGCTCGACAAACTGCTCACTATTGCGGGAAATTTCTAATTCATTCGCCACAGTGAGTTCACAAAATTGTTTCCATTGCTCCACACTGAGTTCGTACTCCTCTTGAGTAAACCTATCCTTAAAAAACACAGGCTGCTGCTTGCCGATTCGCGAAAACACCACGTCCCGATCACAAGCACAGTACATATAGACAATCTGCTCCGCCTGTTCTCCGATAATATCAATAACACGATCACGCTGTTCATGTGAGGCCAACGCCCCTTCAAAACCCGCGGTGCTATAAGCGGCATGATATAAGCCGGCTTCACATAGCGCTGTATTTGCCCCCCATTCGGTTAGCAAGTCATAGGTACCACGCAGATGCATCTCCAGCGAACCATGCAAATGTACAAATTCACCGACACCCAATGCCTGCAACTGTTGAAAAATAGACTTCATTTGATTCTCCCTATCTAAGGCCACCAGGTTTACTTAGGTCACTTGTGAGACAATATTGCAATATTTATGCATAATGACCTAAGCGTTACAATGTAGACTGAGCTTTTGACTTGGCGTTGCGCTGTACCAAGGCCTCCAACACACTGAATTATAATAACAAAGGCACACTATATGGCGACCATAGAAAGTCGTATCGACACACAATCTGACGAATTTCTCGCTAATCACGCATCCTACCAACAACGGCTTACCCGCCTCAGAGAAGAACAAGAGTCGGCAATGATTGGCGGCAGGGACGGTCATATTGAGCGTCATCGTAAACGTAAAAAGTACCTCCCAAGGGAGCGTATCGATATGCTTATCGATACTAATACCGCGTTTTTGGAGCTTTCTACTCTAGCCGCCTGGGGACAATATGATGGCGCTGTACCCTGTGCAGGCATAGTGACAGGTATCGGCATGGTCGAAAACACCCCCTGTATGATCATCGCTAACGATGCAACGGTTAAAGCCGGGTCGTTCTTCCCTGAAACCATCAAAAAACACCTTAGAGCACAAGAAATCGCCGAACAAAATAAGATGCCCTGCATTTACTTGGTGGATTGTGGTGGTGGTTATCTACCAATGATGGATAAATTTTTCCCCGATCGCGATGGGTTTGGCAATACTTTTTTACGTCAATGCCGCATGTCTTATATGGGGCTTCCTCAAGTATCTGCGGTGTTTGGCGGCTGTACTGCTGGCGGTGCGTATATCCCAGCGTTATCCGATGAAATGGTAATGGTGAAAAATAATGCCCGCATTCACCTCGGAGGCCCCTCTATTGTTAAGATCGCAGTGAATGAAGATGTCGATGGTGAAACTCTCGGCGGTGCAGAAATGCACTCCACCGTATCCGGTGTCTCAGATCATTTTGTAGAGGATGAAGAAGGAGCCCTCGCCACTGCTCGAGAAATCATTGCCAAGAGTAATTTCCAGCGCCCCAGTATGTGCGCACCCAATACGGCACTACCGCCACGTTACGATAGTGTTGAACTGCTAGGCATTGTTAGTCGAGACAGAAAATATCCCTATGATGTTCGAGAGGTCATTGCACGATTAATCGATGACAGTGACTTCCAGGAATTCAAACCGCTCTACGCTGCCGAAATTGTCGCGGGCACAGGATTTATTCACGGTTTCCCCATTGGTATCATTGGCAACAACGGCCCCATCGCGTCCGCCTCCTCTTTAAAAGCAGCACACTTTGTTGAGCTGTGTAATCAGCGAAATATCCCACTGCTTTTTTTACACAATGTTTCGGGATTTATGGTCGGTAAAGAAGCCGAGCAAAATGGCATTGCCAAAGACAGCGCAAAATTAGTGTATGCACAATCGATTGCAAGAGTTCCCCGTATCACCGTGCTCATAGGTGGATCGTACGGCGCAGGCAACTATGGTATGTGTGGCCGAGGCTTTTGGCCCGACTTTCTCTTCGCCTGGCCCACCGCAGAAGTAGCCGGCATGAGCCCTGAAATCTGCAGCAACATTATGATGGAATTACGCAAGAACGCGATGGGTAAAGAACCGCCAACACAATTGGAGCTCGATACTATAGAAGGCGAAACTCGCCGCCTTTTCGAAATGCATAACGACCCGTTCTACGCCACCTCACGGCTCTGGGATGACGGTCTCATCGAACCCGGTGACACCCGTAATGTACTGGGCCTATGCCTTGCGTTGTGCAATAGCCGACCCAAACTCGATGACCCCTACGCTGTTTATCGCATGTGACCCTAAAAAATTGAATAAAGGCTGAGTAGAAACAATGATTAAGCGACTTTTAATTGCCAATCGCGGTGAAATTGCCGTTCGCGTTATCAATACGTGTAAGAAAATGGGCATCACTACCATCGCCGTATATTCCGATGCCGACCGCAATGCCAAACACACTCAATTGGCACATGAGGCATACAGTATCGGTGCGTCCGAAGCGTCCGCAAGCTATCTAGATAACAATAAAATAATTAACTTAGCGAAAAAAGTATCAGCCGATGCGATCCACCCGGGTTACGGTTTTCTATCAGAAAATACTGATTTTGTTCGACAGTGTGAAGACAACGATATTATCTTTATTGGCCCGCGCAAAGACGTAGTGCATCAAATGGGTTCAAAAATAGAATCCAAACATATCGCCCTCGCCTGCGACGTACCCACTGTTCCAGGATATTTTGGCGAAGACCAACACCCTAACACCCTAAAACGCGAAGCTAAAAAAATAGGGACGCCATTGCTAATTAAAGCTAGTGCGGGCGGTGGTGGCCGTGGTATTAGAATTGTGAGAGATCTATCGACCTTCAGCGAAGCTCTTGAACTTGCGACAAAGGAAGCCCTCACCGCCTTTGGCGATGCCAGTGTCTTACTGGAGCGCTATATCGAAGAACCACGCCACCTGGAAGTTCAGGTTCTTGGGGATTTACACGGCAATATTGTGCATCTATTTGAACGGGAATGTTCGATACAACGCAATCATCAAAAAGTTATTGAAGAAGCCCCGGCCAACTTTCTCGATGATGGCACCCGACAACAACTCTTCCACTATGCCCTGCGATTGGCGAATCATATTCAATACAGCTCCACTGGGACCGTTGAATTTATCGTTGACAATAACACCGGCGACGTATTCTTTCTGGAAATGAATACCCGATTACAGGTCGAACACCCTGTCACTGAAAATATCACTGGACTGGACCTTGTCGAGTGGCAAATTCGTATTGCTTCCGGCACTACTCTTCCATTTTCTCAAAAAGATATCACGACTTCAGGCTGGTCAATAGAAGCTCGCGTAGCCGCAGAAAACCCAGCGGAATCCTATCGGCCGGAGATAGGCCATTTAACCTTCTATCGCGAACCTAGCGGTACCGGCATTCGCATAGACAGCGGCGTACAACAGCATAGTGAGATTTCTCCCTTTTACGATTCAATGATCGCTAAAGTGATTGCCACTGGCGACAATAGGGCTATCGCTACGCAACGCCTAATCTGCGCATTGGATGATTTTTTGCTTGCAGGTGTTAGTAACAACATTCAGTTTCTAAAAGACCTATTGAGTCTGCCTGCGTTTTCAGAAGCAGCACTAACCACAAGCTATCTCACTCAGCAATTCCCACAGGGCTGGCAAGCACCCAATCACTCGCGAATCGATATGCTGGCTCTACTAACTGTCGCTTATCTTAAACAACAACTGAATAACGAATCCATAAAACACTCAACGCAACCTTCTCCATGGCATTCACTGGAAGCTTGGCGCATCACCGGCAACACAAATATCCACAGCCAATCACAACTCATCTTTCAAGATGTGACTGGCGAACAAATTACCGTAAGTTACCAATTAAGGAACAATAGCTATCTTATTTCTATTGTTGAATCTACCTTGAGGGTCACCAATGTCACGCATACCGACGATACTATTCGCGCAGAAGTTGACGGAAAGCTACTGTGTTTTCGCACATCATTTCGACAAAATAAGATTACCATCGCCACTAACACCACGGCCCATACCTATTTACACTTATCTCAGCGGGAAGCGTTAGCATCCAACTCAACCACACAACTCAGCGGTGAAGGCCGCGTTAAAGCGGCAATGCCCGGTAGCATCGAAGGAGTCAAAGTGGCTGTTGGGGATAAAGTTAAGAAAGGTGATATCGTGGTTATCATGGAAGCCATGAAAATGGTGCAAAGCTTAGCATCGAGTGTTGATGGCACCATCAGCAAAGTGCACTACCAGCCTGGCGACACCGTAGAAGCACACGCTGTGCTTGTGGAGATAGAGGAGATCTAAGGGGCAACATCTGTGTAAGGCGACAACCTTACACAGATTCTAATTGGAATGAAATATTACTGTCCAACTCCCACACCTTAATACCATCCCGACCAGAAGACTTCACCTCATACATCAACTTATCCGCTGCGATAAGTAAACGTTCTAAGATATCCCCTGACTGCGAGACCTTAGCGGCAATAACAGGAAGACTAATTAATCCAAAACTGGCCGTAACATGTATCATCTTATTTTCTGCTTGAATGTCTAGATTCTTTATCGCAGTACTCACCCGAGTCGCCAGAATTTCAGCATTTATTGTATCAGTCTGGCTCAATAAAATAACGAACTCTTCGCCACCGTACCGGCAAATAACATCATTGTCACGACAGGAACTTTTCGTTACTTTCGCTATTTCCGTCAATACCGTATCGCCAACACAATGGCCGTAGAGATCATTGATCTCTTTGAAATGATCTATGTCAAATAACAACAACGATATATTTGAATTCTCCCGAATAGCATCACTGATTCGACTGGTCGCTAACGCTGTAAACGCCCGTCGGTTCAACAATTCAGTCAAAGGATCTTCCTTCGCTAAGCGTTCTAATTCTCGCTGACTCTGTTGAAGATCCGACGTACGCATTTCTACTTCATGTTCCAAATGTTGCGTTAACATATCCAATGAAATTTGCTGTCGCCAATCTTGAACTAAATACACCATAAGAGAAGCAATAGAAAATAGCACTAAACCCCATTGCCCTGCATGACCAATCCACAGAATCATTCCATGGGCACTTAACATATCCAATATAAGCGATACAAATAAGGCAAGAATACCAAACGCCATCAATACTCCGGGGGCACCAAGCGATTTGAATCGCCGGTAACATCCAATCATCAAACTCAACACCATTACAATAAACAGCACGTCAAAATGCGGATAGGCATTAACAAAATTAAACGGTGTAAATGCCGACAGCACGGCAACACCAACCACAAATCCAACACTGAGCGCAAACACGCCGTAGGCTACTTTTGATATTCGTTGTGGCTTATCGTTTGGTGCTTCTTTTCTTAACCACGAAATAACAATGATCGATAAAAATACGGGAACTAGAAAATAACAAAAAGCGGCAACATAGCGCCACACCAATGGTTCAAACCACACCACCTGACTCAGCTCATTTTCAGCAAACATCATCAGTGCAAGATCAAATGAAAGTACGCCTGTTGATACCGCAACACGACGATCTTTCTTAATCGTTCCCATCGCTGTGGTAATCACCCCAACCAGCAGCACGACCAACATAAAGGATAACCCGGTCACGCCACGACGATAGGTCTCCTCTAACAGATCAAATCGCTCACCAACAGCCACCTCGCCGGATAACCCAATATCCTGATAATAAGAGTAGATCCTAAAGTACAACGGGTGTTCCTGATAATCTTCAGGAAGTCGAATACTATGCCATGGCCAACCTTCGAACCGGCTTTCACCCTGTTCATTAATCTCACCAAAGTGATAAATCATTCTCCCTTGATGAAATACCTGCATCGTAAGGTCCACGCTGGCAATAAATAGATAAGGGTCACGCCACTGGCCTTTAGGAATGTCGACTTTCAACCAAACAATATTCTCTTGCTCTCGGCCAGGGAAGTAATTAGGTACCGCAGACGGCAACCACTGCTCACCCGCAAACGACCATTTCCCCGTCGTTTCAATTCTAGGCAAATCACCCCAGTGGTACTGCCAGCCCTCTGTCACACGCTTTTTGGGGGCTGGAGTCTCGTCAGCATAAATCCAAGGGGATAAGGAACAGGAAAGAATGACAAGAATAAGACCCAGTACCTGTAAGAATAATAACCTGACCCTAGAAACACGCTCATTCGAACACAAACCAATCAAATATTGCAAAAATACACCACCGCTCGGAGCAAATAGGATAAATAACGCCATAAGTTAAAAAATGTTCATTCTATTTACAAGCCCCATTACAAGCAAATGGACTAAAACAGCGAACTAATATAGCTATATAGTAGACCATTTTTTGTTATGTCTGTGATCAACGAATAGAAAACAACCACCCCCTATGCCACACTGTAAAGACATGTCTAGGTAATTAATGAGGAATAATAATGACGAACCTCAAGATCATTTGCGGAGATATCACGGAGTTAGCGGTGGATGGATTAGTACTACCGGCCCATAAGCACTATAGTCGCGGACAAGGACTCTCCGCACAAATATTTGATTTAGCGGGGCCTGATTTGGTTTCTGCTTGCAATGATTTAGGCAAATCGCACACTGGAGATGCACGCTGCACCCCTGCACCAAACCTTAAAGCTCAGTACCTTATTCATACCGTCACACCGCTATGGAGCAGTGGTGATTTTGGTGGTGCCTCTTCAATGGAACAACTGGAATGCTGTTATAACAATACCCTGCGATTAGCTCGCGAGCAGAATATCAAGCGTATTGCATTTCCCGCATTAGGCGCCGGATCGAACAAAACACCTCACTCCATTGCGGCCCATATTGGCCTCAATATTTTACATGAGCAACATGATCATTTTGACGAAATCATCATCTGCTTAAATTCAGAGTTTGCCCGTATCGCTTGGACCGAATGCTACGACGTACACATTGAACACAATCAAGTAGCGTAACCTGCCTTAAAAATCACTGTTAACTTCTACTATGGCTGCCATCGCATACCGGTTGCGAGGCAGTCGCCTTGCAGCCGCAGAAAAACACCGACTTTGTTTCAGTGGCTTCGTACATCACAGGGCTAAACCCTGTGCCACTGTGAGACCCATCACAAAACGGTTGCTTGGCACTCTTGCCACACGCGCACCAGAAATACTTCTTTCCTGCCACAACATCTTCTATATAAGGACGATCCGCTGCTCTTACTGGCTTATCCATCATTACCTCTCGCTAATCTGGCTGTCTATCTAGTCACTTTCCTCTCTCAAGAGATAACTCTAGCAGCCGTGATTGAGATCGCAACAATCCCCCTATGCCACATTAAGATAGGGGTTAGACCGTCGGGATTATCCTCAAGAGTCATCTAACTCGATTGTCCCTTTGCTCCAGCGTCGCTATTGCTGTTGGCGGTATTGGCACCCACACATTTTTGCAACCCAAGGCGACTGTTTCGAATTCCAGGTAATCGAGAAGTTTTCACACTGACAAGAAAATTCCATAACACTTCCTTTTTAGCCTTCAGTAGACAGGTATTAATTCACATTGCGACTGTGAGAACTTACACAAAACACAGGCAAAAGCGGTATTCAAATGCACCATTGCACATTCTCAGTATCAGCTCCATATTTCTTACACATTCTTGTCTCAGCCTTTGCTCTATGCAGTCAATTAATCTCAACACAGTGAGCAGTCACAATGAAAACCGGACGACACAACACACCGCTAGCAATACTTGCTACCCTACTCTCGATGCCGGCGTTAAGCCATGGAGAATCCACCGATAGAATTACCAACCAGCAAACCCAAACTATCCTAGACTCCGCTGACCAACACAGCCAGAGCCCTGGAGTCTCTCCCATTCGGCGTATTGAAAGGCCTATTCAACAACCGCGTGTTAATGAGCGCCATGTCTCACAACGAGAATTTGATGGGCGAAACAACAATCACCAGGATATCGAGATGGGCGCAGCAGAAACCCCATTGCGCCGGGTTATCCCGTCACAGTATGCCGACGGAATTTCGTCACTTGCAGGGGCCGATAGGGCCAGTCCTAGACTGATAAGCAACATCGTTAATGCGCAAACAGCATCCATCGAAAACCCGATCGCTGCCTCAGACTATCTTTGGCAATGGGGTCAATTTCTGGATCATGACATTGGCCTTACCGATGGTGTTGATCCTGCGGAACCCGCAGACATCTACATTCCTACTGGAGATACTTACTTTGATCCTAACAGTACAGGTACTGCCAGCATGAGCTTTAACCGCTCGATCTATGATAGTCACAGTGCCACCAACAAACCCCGTGAGCAAATAAATGAAATCACCTCATGGATCGACGCATCTAACGTCTACGGCTCGGATACCGCAAGGGCTACTGCACTACGTTCTCTCGACGGTACCGGTCGTCTAAAAACCAGTGATGGCGATATGCTTCCCTTTAACACTGAAGGGCTTGCCAACGCAGGGGGTAGCAGCGACGCACTGTTCCTCGCAGGAGATGTTCGCGCCAATGAACAAATCGGGCTCACCTCCATGCATACTCTTTTTATGCGCAACCATAATTGGTGGGCTAACCATTATCAGCAAAAAGACCCACGCATGTCTGGCGAAATGCTTTACTGGTCCGCACGCCAAATGGTTGAAGCGGAAATGCAGATAATCACCTATAACGAATACTTGCCACTACTGCTCGGAGAAAATACCATCCGCCCGTATCAGGGTTATAACCCCCAAGCCAATGGTAGAATCACCAACCTATTTGCTCATGGTGCGTATCGATACGGCCACACAGCCCTTAGCCCGCAGCTATTGCGCTTAGACGCTGAAGGTGATGAAACCGAATACGGACATTTAGCACTACGAAATGCTTTCTTCGCGCCTTATCGACTTACCACAGAAGGTGGTATTGAACCTATTCTGCGAGGTCTAGCACATCAAGTGCATCAAGGAATCGACATCTATGTTATCGACGACGTGAGGAACTTTCTATTTGGGAATCCAGGGAGTGGCGGATTTGATTTGGCTGCCCTCAATATTCAACGCGGAAGAGACCATGGCCTACCGAGCTACAATGACGTACGAGAAGGCTTTGGTCTCCCTAGAATCAAACGTCTCTCGGAAATAAGTACAGATTTGGAAGTACAAACTCGCATTGCCCAAGCCTATGACTCCATTGATAATATAGACCTGTGGGTGGGTGGATTAGCAGAAGATCCCGTGCCTGGTGCATTAGTGGGTGAATTACTCCAACGGGTTATGCGAGTACAATTTGAAGCGCTGCGTGATGCAGATCGGTTCTGGTATCAAAACGTATTAGCAAAAGAAAAATTACAAAAAGTAGAATCCACAACACTAGCGGACATTATTCGTCGCAATACGACCATCAACAAAGAAATATCCAATACCGTTTTTCTTGTGCCCAAAAAATCGAAAAATAAACGTTAAGGTTTCTCTCTTATGCGATAGGAATACTGCTCCCCAAACTATTTACAGCAGTTTTCCTATCGCTATTTTTTGACCCTAGCGACGCAACCTTTAGGCGCTTAGATCAAACAACATTGTATTCACGATGTTTCCCTAGTCTGTCGTAGAAAAACCAACGAAAGAACTAGATAAAACGATTATTATCATAGCTCCTTTCCATCATAAAATTCCTAATTTTTCTCGAAACCTTCTAGTCATATTTTTCTTGATACTTTAATCAATAAACACTCGCATCAAAATAAAAATGGAGTAATATTCGCCTTCGGAGCACTTACCACCATTAATTGGTGGGCGAACGGATATGGCCGTTATCTTTCGTGTGCTTTCCGCAACAAGATCCAATATATGCGAATAACAAATTGGACCTGATATGCATCAAGAATTCCGAGATCCTAAAATACTCCAATAACAAGTATCCACTCATATCATCGAGATATCGCTATGTACAAAATTAAACAACGATTTGGCTCAACGGCGTTAATTACAGGCGCTTCGTCCGGTATCGGTAAAGCCTACGCAGAAGCCTTGGCGGCAGAAGGAGTTAATCTTATTCTGGTTGCTCGACGAGAAAGCGTATTAAATGATATAGCAGACGACCTTAAAGCAAGGCACCGTGTAAATATTCAGGTTATCGCACAAGACCTCATTGCCCATGACGCTGCGGAGATCGTTTACGAAAAAGCGACCAGTGACGTTGATATTTTAATCAATAACGCAGGCTATGGCAGCTACGGACGATTTGAAGATATTGATATCCAAAGTGAAACCGATATGGTCGACCTTAACTGCCGCCAAGTCATTTCACTTACCCATCGTTTTCTGCCTAACATGAAGCAAAACAAACGCGGAGCCATTATCTGTCTATCCAGCGTTGTCGGCACAATGCCAACACCGTATATGTCCACCTATTCTGCCACTAAAGCCTTTAATCGTTACTTCGCCGAAAGCTTAAGCGGAGAATTACGCACACAAGGTATCAGCGTACAAGCCGTCTGCCCTGGTGATACTCACAGTGATTTTAGATCCAGTGCCAGTTTTGACAAGAAAATGCCAATATCTCAACGTACACCTGAGGATGTTGTACGCTCAAGTTTACGCACACTTGGGCGTCGCTCAACGGTAACCGATGGTATCATCAACAAGATCGCCACCAAGCAACCGCGTTTTATTCCAACAAGATTGCTTATCGCAATCAATGAAAAGATATGGCGTCCTAAAGGAGCCTAACGCTTTTCATAGTAACGAGCTGTCATAGGTTATGACTCCCACCTATGACAGCCTCATCGTCTACACAAACACTCCCCCCGTTAATACCAATCGCAGAATGATATAAAACAACAAACCTGAAGGTCCAATCATAAGGGTAAATAACAGGATCGGCACTAGAAACCAGTGTGAGATCATCTGCTGTTGTGCATCAATTACAATAAACAATCCTATCATCAGATCAAACGCTAAAAAATGAATCCACCCAGCAAGCGTAGCTCTAGGGTTTTTGAACAGCTTCATCACGCCTTGCAAGCTAAGAAACCCTTTCACACTTGGTGCTCTATGTCCTTCGTCAAATCGACTGCCAAAGAATATGAGATAGGCATAAACGGCCGACAACATGGTTATTACCAATAACACAATCGACTTACCGAAATCCCAAAATGGTAGGCAAATCAAAATAAACCAACCGACCATTACCAGCCGACTTTGTAGGGTAAATATTGTACTTAAGGTACTATTCAGAGGAGGCTCTGCCCCACTCGCCTTAACATCGTCTATTGGGGGTGTATTTGACGTATCGTTCATTCTGAGATCCTACATTCAAGAGAAAGTGAAGGTGCTCTGTAAGTATCTACAGAATACCTATTGCCTGTTATAGCCCAACCGGGAGGCCTAGGCCAATAGCTTGACGTAACAAATCATACTCCCGAGGGCAAATCTCAGGTCTTGAAATTCAACCCCTCACTGCTAAAATTACGATCAGCGACAAAACGGAGAAATAACATATTGACTAAACCTGCGATTTGGTTGCTACTGTTGTCAGCAATCAGTATTTTTTGCCATCCGACTGCGCAAGCACGAGATTTGACTGCGAGCGTCGCGTTTATCCCTCTGCATTCTGAACAGGGACGCGATGGTGCTCCCCATGGCGGCTTCATTGAGCTGATCAGAGCCATGGACAATATCTATATAGATGGCAACATAACCATAGAGCAGTACCCTTTCAAGCGATCCATCAACAATGTCCTTAACCGATCTGCTGATTTTCACATACCACTGGTTAAGCTTGACCATATTCCAGAAGAAAGCCTGCCTTTTGCGTACGCAAGCAAGCCCATTACGAAGGTGTCTTTTGTCCTCTATACACGTACAGGTCAATCCAGCTCGGTATTGCAAAACCCTCGTAATCATTCTATTGAGACCCAGCGAGGCCACGAACACTTCTTTCCCTTTCCTGTGTCGGGAACAGATTCAGTACGACAAGGTATCCGAAAAGTACTCAGTGGTCGAAGTGACGGCTTCATCATGGAGCAAGAAGCCGTTGACGATCATATAAGAAAAAACAAATTCAAGACTATAGAAAGGGCTCTATACGCCACATGGGACTCATGTTTTGTGATAGCTAAGGAAGAAAAAGGAAAGCAATTGGACGGCATTCTCTCCGAGTTGTTACAGGCACTGGAGGATAGCGGTCAATTAAAGCAGATCACTGACACTATCCACCAGCCTTATTTGGACTGGCAACCGGTGGATATGGGCTGGTAGCGAGGGCATGAAAAGAAATCGGTCATTCGAAAAAACGACTCGGATTCAATATACTCACAAGCATTTCTAAACCCAAAAAAGCTGATATACTTTGTCGACTCTGAACTATCAGTTTTACATCGAATATTGACTTCATAACAGTGCTGAGTTTTTCGAAATAGTATGCTGCTATACTGTTTTTCGTTATTATGTTGAGATATTATTTTTCTTTCATAATTAGAAACGCCTAAAAAAAGACGCATCCTGCTTAACTCAATATACCTATCTTTTCTAATCATATTATTTGAGCTCGATCTGCTAGCAAGATTCCACATACAATAATATAGGGGAAAGGATACCAACAAAGATAGTAAACCTAACAACAGCAAAAATGCGAAAAACCATACGTCATCGAACATAGAAAACAATAAAATCACGAAAAACCCTGTAATGATTACCATATGAACAGAGAGACAAGTCGCCCACAATCCTGTTGTGAACAGTGGCTTTCTCGTTACATATGAAAGGATGCAAATAACATGAACGACCCCAAAGGAAATTGTAATAAACGATGAAAGACTACTTTTATCGACACTAGATAGACTAGCATTCACGTTCAAAAACAAGAAAAATACATACCCAACAAAATACAACCACCATAATATTTTTTTCATATTCGACATCCTATGTCTAAAACGCTTAATACCCAGACAACACACCAAGGTTCTTGCTGCCTTTCTTACCCACATAAATGACATATCCAGCCACTTATATTTTCAACATAGACGACACAACCGTAAGAAATTAGCATTTTTCCAGCAAGATAATTATAAATTAAGGCATGAAACTATCATCAATACCCTTTCTACATTACCCACTGGCTGATTTGCCTTTACAATAAAGATGGTATGCAGCCCAAAGCATTTTGTATGGAGGGTGATATCATAGTCTCGGAATCGGGAACAGGCTTAAATGCAGATGACATTACAAGACATTTTTTTACGCGGAATAACCTATTTTTACAGACTAAATGCTTTCTTAGCCGGTACAGGGATCTTATCTGGAATTTTACTTCGTATATTTACTGGCCAACATAAAGCCAGTTTTGCCATCCTAGCATTTGGTTTATCCTGTTTCTATATTGCTATAGCGTCAAAATATCTTGTTCACAATTGGTTTCTGAGAGGGGAGCCAAACCCCGAGTATGAAACGAAAAGAAGGAAATGGCTGGTAGCCTATCTATTGATGGGGCTTCCATTTTGGTTGCCGTTTGGTGCGATTGTAACGTTTTCTCTTTTTGATCGAATTTATGTTAATACTTTTTCGATTAATCGAAGCCCGATGTTTGATGCCGAGATGTCTAGAATCCTGGATAATGACGATATAAGGGACTTTCAGTCAATCCAAGCGTTCGATAAGCACAGGTTGATACTTGCTAAACGTGACGGCGGGGCCAGCTCTATTATGGAATTAGCTTTACAAACTAAGAAAGCACTTTCATCACATACCCACTCCCCATCACATAAGTACCATATAGTTATTGATAATGAAGTGTATATGATGACAATTTCGCCCCACCAATCCAGGTTTGACTGGAGGGATTTCACAAAGAAAGCCCGAACACACCATCACTTATGCCGCCTGTTCATTCCCATTAATATAGAGGCCATCAACGAAACATCACCTTCCCCTTTAAGGTCAGGAACATCATCAATAATTTTCATAGATATGGTCTGGCTACACTAACCCGGACACTCAATTTCATTTAAACTATGAATAGAAATTGAGGAGAAAGCAGTGAGCAAGCGAACAAAGAAAGAATATACCACAGAAT
>MABD01000054.1:33042-86985 GCA_002162955.1 Gammaproteobacteria bacterium 45_16_T64 | reverse complement strand
ATCTCCCGGCGTTAATATCAGCCGTTTCGTCGGGCAAATGCCAACGTATTTTCATAGGGAACCCGTTCCATATCTGGATGGCTCCAATCCAACACCTCACCAATACCCAGCACCATTAGACCACCTGGTGCCAATCGCTCGGCAAGATGCGTTACTATATCTCGCTTGCGCCAACGTCGAAAATAAATCAGAAGGTTTTGACAGAAGATCACATCTAGCCCAGCCATGGGGGCAGACTCTAGTTCCAACACGTTAACTTGTGCAAAACAGATACGATCTTTTAATTCACGGTTTACTTGTACTTTCCGAGACTCAGGCACATCACTGAAATATCGTGCTTTGTACTCATCGCTCATCAAGTCCAATTTACGCTTGCTATAAATTCCCTGTCGAGCTTTGCTCAACGCAGGTAAACTTATATCTGTCGCTGTAATACCCCAGTATTTTCCAGGATACTCTTCCGTCAACCCGTTCAGCATCATCGCTAATGAATAGGGTTCTTCGCCGGTAGAACACCCCACACTCCATACGTCTACGCTAGTAGCGCCATCTTTAAGACGCGTATCACAATAATTGTGGACTAGCTCAAACGAACTGGTATGTCGGAAAAAACTGGTTTCTTGTACCGTCAATCGATCCACTAACGTGGCCCACTCTACTTCACCCGTCAAACCTGACATCAGCTTTTCGTAGTAGGCATCATAATCTTGCAAACCCACTTCACGCATTCGTATCGCCAAGCTGGTCTCAAGAAATGACTTCCGTTGAGCGGATATTTGCATTCCTGTTCTATCTTCGAGCAATGCCTGCCAGAGGATGAATTGTTCATCATCCATCTTAAGGGATTCTTTCATGCTCCACTTATGTGCAGGCACTGGCATCTAACTCCAGAAAAAGTTAAGCAGATTCAGGTAGTTTGAAACCCGCTACGGAGTTACGCATCTGTACCGCCAATTCAGCCAAGTTACCAATCGAGGTAGCTGTCGCGGTGGTACCGGCAGATGTCTGAGAGGTAATTTCTTGAATAACGTTCATCGTATTCGAGATATGACCCGCTGATGCTGCCTGTTGACGCGCTGCGTTCGAGATGTTCTGGATCAAGTCAGCCAAGTTACTGGATACATTCTCGATTTCTTCCAGAGCAACACCCGCATCTTGTGCCAATCGAGCTCCCCGTACCACTTCCGCCGTGGTATGTTCCATCGAGATAACCGCTTCGTTGGTATCCGTTTGAATGGTTTTAACCAGTGCTTCGATCTGCTTTGTCGCCGCTGATGAACGTTCTGCAAGTCGCTGTACTTCATCCGCAACAACTGCGAAACCTCGTCCGGCTTCCCCAGCCATCGATGCCTGTATCGCCGCGTTCAATGCCAAGATATTCGTTTGGTCAGAGATGTCGTTGATCAAGGATACGATATCCCCGATTTCTTGAGATGATTCACCCAATCGTTTAATACGTTTTGAGGTTTCTTGAATCTGCTCACGAATAGTATCCATACCATGAATAGTATTCTGTACCACTTCAGCACCTTTGTTCGCGATCGATACCGATCGGTCCGCAACCGCTGCTGATTCTGCAGAGTTTGCAGATACTTGGTCGATAGATACGGCCATTTCATTTACCGCTGCAGAAGCTCCGGCAATTTCTTGTGCCTGGTGCTCTGATGCTTCAGCAAGATGCATCGCTGTCGCCTGCGTTTCTTGGGCTGCCGACGATACCTGTACTGCAGTTTCGTTAATGGTCGATACCAAGCTACGAAGTTGGTCAATGGTAAAATTGATGGAGTCTGCGATCGCACCAGTGAAATCCTCGGTTACGGTCGTTTGAATGGTTAAATCACCATCTGCCAAGTCACCCAATTCATCCAGTAGTCGAAGGATCGCTTCCTGGTTATTTTGGTTAGCTTTTTCTTCCTCTTCACGACGTTGCTCTTCCTCTACTAGGCTTCGGCGTGTTTGACCGATAAAGCTAAAGAAGATCAACAATAAGAAACCCAATGCGGCAACCGCAAAGATAACCCCAGTAGTGGTAGACCACACACCTGAAATGGTGGTTTCTTCGAATCGATTAGTCAGTGCTTCCGTTTCATCAAGCAATGTCTGTGAATCAACAAAGATGTCATCCGCAGCACGTCTGACCTGGAACAGCTCAGGGGAGCTTTCTAGAATCTCGTCCACACTGTCATTTACTTCGCCGAACAGATCAGCAATCTCATTTAGCGAATCAACCGCATCGGAATCACGTACGCGACTGATGTTTAACGCAGCATCCCCTTCAAGCATACCGGTCAATACCCGACCAAAACGTTGGGTATCTTGGCCGAAACTGTCAGCGGCCATTACCGCATCTTCACCACCTTCCAATACCTTGTTAACGCTTCGTACGATTCTTTCAGCAAGCAGTGATTGCCGCTGTGCTACCGCGACTTGGCTCGCCGGGGCACGATTATCCAATAAGGTTTCTACCACCAGATCATATTCTTCCTGTAGTACCGGAATCGTATCACCCAATGCTTTTGCCACATCGTGCAGGTTTACCACTGTCTGCTGGCCTTGCAAGATAACATCAGCATTTTGAGATACGCTTTTCCATACCTTATCAACCGCTGCTATTTCTTGATTACCTGTTGATACAAAGACCGAGTCAGCACTAAAGCCTTCCTCTGCATCTCCACTCTTGATTTGGTCCCATGCTAAACCAAACTCAACCCGAGCTTGTTCCAAGAAGGCAAACGCGTCTGCGTTACCTGCGGCGGATTCCAGGGCATTCTTTGCGATACGCTGAGAAAGAACCTTCAGCTCCGTTGCCTTGGTGATGTACTTGGCCGACTTCCCGGTATGGTCTGCAACCAAAAAGAAGTTTACTAACATAAGTCCCATCATAACGATGAGGCCGATGATATAAACCGGTACGAGATTTGACGATTTAGTGCTGGTATCCAGCTTCCCAGTGCTAGACGACATAGGCGGACTCCTGGCCGTTCAGTGCAATACTATTATTGTTAATGTCAAAAGCGATTCCCATTGGGTACACAAAATAGCTGTGCCCTACAAAAAAACGCCAGTGATATGATTCTTTCTAAACTAACGATCTAGCGATTAAGCTGACTCATTACTAAATCTAGGCTTAATCATTCAATCTCGACAGTAAAAAGTCGCCATACAACACAAAAAACACCTACCAAAGTAGATGTTTTTATACGAATACAGCCATATCGCTCTTAATTCTGTCATTTTGCTCACCAACACGATTGTCATCGGTCAGTGCACAATGTAAATAGCGTTAATATATCGAACCTATCAACGCTATCCTTAAATTCATACCGAATAGTAAACCTTCAATACAAACTTAATATTCTGATCCCAAATCAACCGATTCGAAATGCTCTTCTCGATATACCGTACTTATGACGCTACGTTAAGGAATCGTGGGTCACTGGCAAGTTTGTATAAACTAAACAGGCCCCACACGCCTTTTTCGGAAGTATAACCTCCTCGCAGATAGTCTTTGGTCACCCCATAACTTGCAGGTAACTCTTCAACAAAACTATCTTCTGTAAAATGCTGCATACCCAACACACGATCAACGACTAATCCACTGTACAATTCTCCGCTCTCTATCACCAGCAAACGGCGCCGTTTCCATTGCATGTCAGATTTTTTGTTTAGAAACGTGAGTAGGTCCATCACTGGCATCAATCGACCTCGGACGTTCGATATACCTCGAACCCAAGTTTGTACACCTGGTACCTGAGTAAATCGAGGTACACTAAGAATTTCTGAAATTTCATCCATCGAAGCAACGTATTGATTACCATCGAGGGTAAAACCAACACCTGTCCAAAATGTTTTGGCTTTTGCTTGCGCTGGAAGGTCATCAGCATTCTGACGACTACGAGAAGCTAACTCGACAAGTTTGAGGTATGCAGGAGAAATATCGCTCATGGCGGCTACGCGCCCATGACACGCTTAATGGTTTCCATTAATACGCTTTCTTCAACTGGTTTCGTCAGATAATCGCTCGCACCCTGGCGTCGACCCCACACCTTGTCTGTTTCTTGATCTTTAGTGGTCACAATGATGACAGGGATATGTTTAGTTTCCTCTGCTTTGCTGATTTGTCGTGTGGCTTGAAAGCCGTTAAGCCCAGGCATTACCACATCCATCAGTACGACATCGGGTAGCTCTTGACGAGCAACAGACACACCATCAGCACCGTTTTCTGCGGTGATAATTTCATATCCGTGTTTTTCCAGAATTTCTTTAAACTTATAAGTCTCAGTAGGAGAATCATCTACTATGAGTACACGAGGCATATACCCTCCAGTAACAGGCTAACGAACTATTCGAATTAGATAAGTATAATTTAGAAAACTTAGTTTCGCCTGCATAGTCAGTGCTTGGCAATAGAAATTTAATAGGGGGCAACATTTACTATGAAGTCACATGCTCTCGGATCGCACCAAGCAGCTCTTCTTTACTAAATGGCTTGGTCAAGTATTGATCTGAACCAACAATTCGCCCTTTGGCTTTATCGAACAACCCATCTTTACTCGATAGCATAATCACGGGAGTGGCCTTATAAGCACTGTTGTTCTTAATTAACGCACAGGTCTGATATCCATCTAATCTAGGCATCATAATATCTACGAAAATGATATTGGGCTGGGTATCCGCTATCTTTGACAGCGCATCGAAGCCATCGGTGGCAGTGATGACTGAGCACCCAGCTTTTTTGAGTAAGGTTTCTGCGGTTCGACGAATAGTTTTACTATCATCAATTACCATAACTTTTAAACTTTCGAAGTTGTCTTCCATCGACATTGCCTTTTTATGTAAGCTTTAAATCAGCCTGTAAGATATAGTTATAATATCGTTGTAAATACTTCGCCAATGGCAAGTATTTTTAATTTTTCGACTAACTCCCAGAACGGGACAATTATAATCATAGATTTTGGGCACAATCTATAAACTATTGTCGTTTATAGTATTTTTAATACTATTTGGCCGTTTCTTTTATAACCAAATAAGCTAGCAGCTTTGAGTTATATGAAAAATCGTATACTCTTTTGGTTCAATTTCTCCGCCACACACTCTTTCACCATATAGGTTCAAAAATTATGACAATCAAACTGGGCGTTGTGATGGATCCAATATCATCCATTCCATACAAGAAGGATAGTACATTAGCGATGTTATGGGAGGCGGATAACAGAAATTGGGATATACGTTATATCGAGCAGCAAGACCTCTATATCGAAAACGGTCAAGCAATGACCAAAAGCTGCGCATTGACCCCTCTGAAGAACCCTGATTCCTGGTATCAGCTAGGTGAAGAGCAAGTGCACCCACTGTCCGATTGCGACGTTATTTTAATGCGCAAGGACCCCCCTTTTGATATGGAATTCATCTATTCCACTTATATATTGGACATTGCAGAACAGGCAGGTTCATTAATCGTCAACAAACCGCAGAGCTTACGGGACTGTAACGAAAAGATTTTTGCTACTGAATTTCCGCAATGCTGTACACCGACGACCGTTAGTGCCAATGCTGATGTTATCAAGGCATTTGCAAACACCCACCAAGATATTATCCTTAAGCCGCTAGATGGAATGGGCGGTGCGTCGATTTTCCGAACAGGTGCTAACGATAAGAACCTTAGCGTTATTATCGAAACTCTCACTAATCATGGCAAAACTCCAGCGATGGCACAGGAGTTTATTCCTGATATCAATCAGGGAGACAAACGAATCTTGGTGATTGATGGCGAACCAGTGGCCTATGGATTATCTCGTATTCCTGCCGAGGGTGAGACTCGAGGAAACCTTGCCGCTGGCGGAACTGGCGAAGTTAGACCATTATCCGACAGAGAACGTTGGATTTGCGAGCAAGTACGCGAAACATTAGTGGAAAAAGGGTTAATCTTCGTCGGCTTAGATGTAATTGGCGATTATCTGACGGAAATTAATGTCACCAGCCCGACTTGCATACGAGAAATCGATGCCGCGACCTCTCTTAATATCGCGGGACTATTAATGGACGCCATTGAACGACGCTTAGCCGCTCGCCAATAACACGAAGTTTGAGTATTTATTAATGCCTGACACTGCTCGCCCCCCCCAAGTCACCGCGAATGACCGCTTTAGCTTCACGCTTTTCCTTGCGTCAGTGTTACATGGCATTATCATCTTGGGCGTTGGTTTTTCTTTTACCCCAAGCGAACCCAGTGCAGAGTCGCTGGAAATTACGCTAGCGTATAATAAAAGTGAGCAAGCCCCTGAAGATGCTGACTTTCTAGCACAAGTAAACCAACAAGGTAGCGGCACTTTAGAAGAAAAAGCCGTCATAACCACCACCGAAACAGCAACCTTCGAAGACAACGTTGTCAGGAAAATTGACCCAATCCAGCAACAGGCCAGTCAGAAACCCATCGAAAGCGCAGGCAAGAAAAAACTCAGCACCTCCAGTACAAGTATCTTCAAGACCATCAAAAACGCTGAAGAAAAAGAGCTGGAACAAACTGAACAAGTGTCCGCCATCGCAATGCTACAACGCAGTCTAGAAATTGCCAGCTTGGAAGCTCAGCTGGACAAGAAAAAACAAGTACACTCGAAACGCCCCCGCAAACGGCAACTCACCGCTGCAAATACCAAGGCTTCTCAAGATGCGGCTTATTTAGACGCCTGGCGGCGGCGTATCGAACGATTTGGCAACCTATACTACCCACCAGAACTCAAGCGCGCCGACATTTTCGGCAGCTTACGCTTGATGGTCGCAGTTAAAGCAGATGGGACTGTGCATGAAATTCGCATATTAAAATCTTCTGGCAAGCGTGTATTGGACGACGCAGCCGTTCGAATTGTCCAGCGCTCAACACCATTCGCCCCTTTTCCAAAAGAAATTGCTGATACCACAGATATCCTTGAGATTATTAGAACTTGGCAGTTCAAGAAAGGTAACTACCTCTCTAGCTTCTAATTTTAGACATAAAATACTCAATAACTCAGCCTCTTTACACATTGCTAGCCCAACTCCGTATATCGGGCTTGAAACCATCTGCATTTGGCCCAATACTGAGGCTATGGACACTAATTCTAACGCCAGCTTAAAAAACCATTTCCTGATTGCCATGCCTGCTATGGAGGATCCTAATTTCTCCCATAGCATCACCTATATTTGTGAGCATAACGAAAACGGCGCAATGGGTATCATGATTAATAGACCCCTAAACCTATCGCTAGGCGAAGTGTTTGAACACCTTGATATCGAAAATTACGATGAGCAATTTGACCATCAGTCTGTATTAGAGGGTGGTCCTGTGCAAACTGAAATGGGTTTTGTGCTACACCGACTCCCTCAGGACTGGCAATCCACTGTTATCATGGAGGAAGGTATCTGCTTGACGACCTCACGAGATATCCTCGACGATATAGCCAACAATAAAGGTCCAAAAGATAGCATTGTCGCTCTTGGATATGCAGGCTGGGGTGGCGGCCAACTTGAGGAAGAAATGCAATCCAATACGTGGATAACCGTCAAGGCCGACCCCGAAGTATTATTTTCCACGCCACAAGAAAAACGCTGGGAAGCCGCAACGCAGCTATTAGGTATAGACCTTAGCCTAATATCTCCCGATGTTGGGCACTCCTAACGCCAGCCCGTCCCCCTATTCCCCATCTAGACGAGCCTATTAATGCCAGAACAAAAAGATATTATGACCCTAATGGGGTTCGATTTTGGTACCCAAAAAATTGGCATCGCGATCGGTCAACAGCTAACCCAAACCGCCAGTGCTTTGCCAGAATTACCCGCAAAAGAGGGTCAACCTCAATGGCAGACTGTTGCTGCGTTAATTGATGAATGGCAGCCCGATGCTTTTGTCGTAGGCATACCGCTCAATGAAGACGGTACCGAGAACGCATTATCGGCCCGTGCGCGCAAATTCGGTAACCGATTACACGGCCGCTTCGGACTACCGCTGTTTACCATTAACGAACACCTCTCTAGCTATGATGCTAGAGACCAAATCCAGCAGTACAGCGGCCGCGCCGCAAAATCTAATCGCTACATTGATAGCGTTGCAGCAGTACTTATTCTTGAAAGCTGGTTCTCTGAATCCAAACCCTAACAGGATATCGCTATGCCTACCCCTGACGTCGGCTCACTCATCACGCAGATGAGCCAAAAACTACAACAATTTTTGGCTGCCAAACAAATTGCCAACCCTGCCATGATTGGTATTCATACTGGCGGGGCGTGGATTGCGAAGGAGCTACACCATGCACTGAGCTTATCGCAGCCACTAGGGTTACTGGATATCACCTTCTATCGCGATGATTTTACCGAAAAGGGTTTACATCCAGCGGTGAAAGCCTCGGACCTCCCCTTTTCAACCGATGGGCAACACATCATTCTGATTGACGATGTTATGAGCAGCGGTCGCACCATTCGTGCCGCTCTCAATGAAATATTTGACTACGGGCGCCCCGCATCGGTGATTTTGGCGACATTAGTGGACGTTCCCTGTCGGCATTTGCCCATTCAACCTGATGTTATTGGAGAACGATTGGATTTAACCCCCCAACAACGAGTAAAATTGCGCGGCCCTGATAACTTGCGCCTCGAAATTATTCAAGTAGATTAACAAGGCCATTACCTATCCTGATATCATCCGCACAACCATAGAGAAAACCATGAGCCTGGCAATACCACCGCACTTACTACAGCTTAACGAGACAGGTCACCTGAAGCACTTTCTCACAACTGAAAACCTCAGTCATGAACTGCTTACAGAAATCCTTGATACCGCAGAGTCTTTTTCTAGCGTTGGCCAACAAGCCGTTAAGAAAGTACCGCTGTTAAGAGGCAAGACCGTGGTGAACCTTTTCTTTGAAGCCAGCACCCGTACTCGAACCACGTTTGAGCTTGCAGCAAAACGGCTGTCAGCGGATGTTCTCAATATCAATATCAGTGCATCAGCTACGTCAAAAGGTGAATCGCTGATGGATATGCTGTGGAATTTAGAAGCCATGGATAGTGATATGTTTATTGTGCGCCATCAAGATAGCGGGGCACCCCATTTTATCGCCAGCCAAGTTTGCCCAGATGTTGCCATTATCAACGCGGGAGATGGCCGACACGCCCACCCAACACAAGCCATGTTGGATATGTATACGATTCGCAAACACAAAGGAGACTTTAAGAATCTAAAAGTCGCCATCGTCGGTGATATTACTCACTCACGTGTGGCACGCTCCCAAGTACATGCACTGAATGGATTGCAAACGGGTGAAGTCAGGGTTATTGGCCCCAAAACATTAATCCCCTACGATATGGAAAGCCTCGGTGCGAAGGTTTTCTACAATATGGAACAAGGTCTTAAAGACGTCGATGTAGTGATCATGTTGCGTTTGCAAAAAGAACGAATGAATTCTGCCCTACTACCCAGTGAACACGAATTCTATCGACTTTATGGCCTTACATCAGAAAAGCTCGCCTTTGCCAAACCCGATGCCATTGTTATGCACCCTGGCCCCATCAATCGAGGAGTCGAGATAGAAACCGCCGTTGCCGATGGCCCTCAGTCCGTCATCCTTAAGCAAGTAAATTATGGTATCGCCGTGAGAATGGCCGTGCTATCGATGGCCATGAGCGGTCAAACCGCCACCCTCTCCAATCTAACAACATCTGGGGAGCAGGGCGCATGAATTTTTCACCCACGACTTCACTATCTAAATCTATCAAAATAACGGGCGGGCGCCTTATTGATCCTGCATCAGACCATGATGCATTAGCGGATATCTATATCGCCGATGGGCTGGTCCAAGAAATTTCCCCAGCAGGCTCAAAAAACGCCAAACCGGCAGATATTACTATTGATGCCTCTGGCAAATGGGTACTTCCTGGCGCCGTAGATTTATGCGCCCGAGTAAGAGAACCTGGCGAAGAGTATAAAGGCACCATTCATACAGAAACCAAAGCGGCCGCCGCCGGTGGTATCACACACCTTTGCTGTCCACCTGATACACAACCTGTTATCGATAGTGCTGCGGTCGCTGCGCTGATTCAAGAAAGAGCACACCAATCAGGTTATGCCCAAGTCCTCCCCATTGGCGCAATGACACAAGGCTTACAAGGCTCACAGCTTAGCGAAATGCACTCTCTACATAGCGCTGGTTGCGTTGGCGTATCACAATTACGCCGCGCCGTGAAAGACAATAGGGTGCTATTACGCTGCCTCGAATATGCTGCCACATTTAACTTAACGGTATTTTTTCAATCCGTAGACCTTAGCCTACAAGGTGACGGCATTGTACATGAAAGCTTCACCTCTACCCGCCTCGGCTTACCCGGTATCCCACGATCAGCGGAAACTGTTGCCCTCGCCCGTGATTTGCTGCTGGTAGAACAAACTGGCGTAACGGCGCATTTTGGTCAACTATCCTGTGCACGAAGCGTCGAACTTATTGCCAGCGCCCAACAGCGAGGCCTACCAGTCACCGCCGATATCGCCGCCCACCAGTTACTCTTTACCGAAAAATCGGTTGATGGGTTTAATAGCCAATTTCATGTCAATCCACCCTTTCGCAGCGAATCGGATCAGAGAGCCTTAATCAACGCCCTCCAATCAGGGGTAATTTCCACTATCACCTCAGACCACCAACCCCATGAAACTGCGGCCAAGTCTGCACCCTTTAGCGCAACTGAAGCAGGTATATCGGCCATCGAAACATTACTCACAAGTACCTATAAATTGGTCAGCGATGGCGTCCTAACCCCTCTACAATGGGTATCATGCCTCACCAATGCACCGGCAAATATCATTAATTTTGATGCCGGAAAGGTTGCCATAAATACCACCGCAAACATCAGCATCTTTGACCCCAATACCGAGTGGACCCTCGCACCAGAGCTATTACATTCGGAAGGGAAAAATACACCACTACTTAATCACACCATCATGGGACAAAACCATGCAACCATTTGTCAGGGGCGGCTCGTCTACCAACTAACGTAGCGTATTCTTTCGTACTCGGCTCACACCCAGCAGACGTTTTCTATAGTCGCTGGGTGCTTCATCACTCCAGCGCGAAAATGCTCTCGAAAAACTTCGCCTATCTGAAAACCCCAATAACTGGCTAATCACATCCATCGATTCGTGAGTTTCTACCAGTAGCTTTTTTGCGTAATGAAATTTAGCATTATCTTGTAGTGCCGAAAAAGACGTATTCTTTTCCTTTAACCTTCGTTGTAATGTTCTTGTAGTAACATCCAATAGTTTCGCGATATGACCAATGCCAACAGGGCGGTCATGTTCCATCAATAATGTTCTTACTTGATCGATAAAATCCCCGCGCTTTTGTACTCGACTCAATCGTTCCTCCATCAAGTCTTCAGCCTGTTTATGCAATTCAGGCATTGGAGGGTTCATCGAAAGGTCCAATACGGAAGACGGCACTAATAACATATTTGCTTGCGCCCCTGCTTCAATCGTACAGCTAAACAATTGTTGGTAAGACAATAACGGACCCTGTAATTTATACCCCAGAACAACTTTTTCAATCACATAAGCATCGCGTATAAATGCATTACCTAAGAATAGGATCGTTGAGAATACTGACTCAACAAAAAACCGCATAACAGGCTCCGGGGTTTCGTTTGGCAAGTCACAATGTAAATAAGCCAAGCCACCTTTTTCCGTGATCTCTAACGCCAAAAATGGGGCCATCAAAACACTAACCCATGACAACGCCTCAAGAGCAACCCTAGGGGTTTCAGAAGTACTGATAAAAGTACCCATCTCTGGCAAATATTCAAATACGAAACTTTCACCAAATCTCAAGCCAAGCAATGGATCACCTGATTGCTCCAACATCTTACTAATCAATTCGCATAACACGGTGTAGGGTATCGTTAGCGTTTCAATATGCAGTAAGTCGGTCTTTATACCGAGCTCATCCAGTATTGGCTGTATCGGAATATTCTCAAGTTGAGAAAAACGAACGAGATTGGGAATAAATAATATAGGCACAGGGGTTTGCTTATTCAATTTCACTTTATATCCCCCCCAAAAGCAATCTTAATAATGATTCACATAGACTCTCAATATGCTTGCTTTCTCATCTATATCATAGACTCCCTAGCCGTTGCAATTTTGATCACATGAAAAGTCTTGTCATCCGGTTTTATAAATACTAGCGCAACAAATGTATACCCTTGATATTAGGTTCGAACTGCATCTGGAGAAGTATGCTGACGAATCACCACACAATTTCTACCTTGCTCTTTCGCATGATAGAGTGCGTCATCTGCCTCCCGCATGACAAAAGATCGATTTTGTTGATTGTCTTTCGAGGGTATATAACCTCCAACACTAACCGTAATCGCTAATTCCCTTCCATTATGAATGAGCTTCTCTTTCGCAACTGCATCACGAAAATTCTCTGCTATCCTCGTAAGCTGTGAGACATCCGAGTACATATCGATAAGCACAAATTCTTCACCACCTAATCGCCCAATGGCCAAATGATACTTCTCACCAAATTGCTTCATCATTGTTGCAACCTGACGTAAACACTCATCACCCACATCATGGCCGTAGGTGTCATTAAAGCGCTTAAAGTGATCGATATCGACAAATAGAAAACCGATCCTTTTATTTCGCTGAATCACCTCCAACACAATGCGATCGTATTCTGATTCTATCTTACGACGATTATACAACCCCGTTAAGCCATCGACTTCACTAAGTGTTGTCAGCTTCTTATTCACATGGCTCAATTCTTCCATTGCTTCCTGAAGTTGTAATGTTCTCTCAGAAACCCGATTCTCTAATTGCTTGTTTGATTCAATTTGTGCATCTAGTGCTTTTTTTTCCGCCTTTCTCGCCTCTTGGGAAAACCGTCTAGCGTGCTGTTCAGCTCTAATTTGCTTATCGCGCATTGCATTGATCTTATATCCCACCCCAATAGAAAGAAGAATCAACTGTACAACCGAAATTGCTTTCATGAATGACAGCATCTGCTCAAAAGGAAAAAGAAAGCTAAACGATGCGAATACATTAAATATTGTGACGACAATGAGTGACCCCCAAATAACCACATAAAAATCAGCCATGGGAGCGCCGTCTTTCATACGAGATATCCCTAAAAATAACTCATAGGTAATAATAAAAACTACAACTAAACTCATGATAATCGACGCATGCATTTGTTCTAAAAATGGTGTCGCCAACATGGAAAAAGTAACGATAAATATAAGTCCATTGGTCGATCTAAAGGCATGAGTGATTTTTTCATTTATACCTAAAAAAAGACGCGAAAATAGTATCGAGAATATGAGCGTTAAGTAGATAATATAGATATGCGCTTTTTCTTGCCAGATCACATTCGTTGGCCAAATACGGTAGGCAAAACCATCAACGCATGCGAAATACATAAACAAACTTAATGTAAATAATGCATAGTATAAATGCACCCTATCTTTAAGTGATAAATAGAGCACGATATTATAAAACACCAGAGCAATAGCTATGCCATAGACAATTCCCATTATCCATTGACGATAAGTTGCGTTCTCTATATATGCATCGTAACTACCTAAATAGATAGGCAGCATTGTTGGGCTTTTTGTATTAACCTTCAAATATAATGTGACGTATTCTTCTTCGAAATATATTGGTTGTGTAAAATAAGGCGTTTTTATTACCCTTTCGTCAAACACAAAACGATCACCAAAATCGAATCGTTGGACAATCGTCATCTTCTTCGTATCCTGACTAACGACATACCCTTCTACATGATCTAACAAAGGGAATCTAACTTCTAAAATCAAGGTTATTTTTTCAAGTTCAATATTTCTGAGTCCTATCCGGTACCATACCCAGTCTTGAGTGTAACCAAATCCAGAATTTTCAGAACTAAGCCGAGCGAATTGTTCACTATAAAATGTAGATGTTAGCTCTTCTAATGCTAAGTTTTTGGTCCTATCAGAATACACTTCCACATTATTCGCTAGTGCTAGAAACGGCATATCGTTAGACACAGTTATGTTATTTAGATAATTGGCGTCTACGTTTTTTGAAGAAAAGTTGCTGCCAAATCCATAGATAACAACAACGATAATAAATAGGATACCAAGAGATTCTCTTAAATTCATGGTACGAAGTCGTTTGATCCATTCGTAATTAAAAATCAGAACGAAGAGATATTACACCGAATAGCCTCTTCTATATTCATTAAGTATAGACAGAAATTGGAAACGACTACCTTGTGTGCTTAACCCTCCATTCTTATTTCCTCACAGTCTAAAGGAACATAAAACTATAACAAAAACCTAACACCTAGGATTCCAGATCAATGTAGATCGGCCACCATATCGCTTTCACTGAGTTGACTTGCATTTTTCCCACCCGAAAAAACAAGTAGTCCCTCTCGCTCGTAGTAAGGTTTTATGCGATCAGACAACAACCCAATGAATTCAAGATTAGGAATTAATCTATCGAACATCGTCTTTCTAAAATGTAACATTGCCGGAGAACGCGTCATTACCTCGTTCCACTGTTTTCTTGAAATCATACCCTCAAACCACTCTTCATATACTTCATGGGCCAAGAAACGGTTTCGCATAAGTAGTGCAACTTCAAAACACCAATCTTCTCTCTCTCTTATTTCTGCAGGAGACAAGTTTTCACGAAAGTGATCACGTAATGCCAGCACACCATAGTGAACATGCCGCGCTTCATCACGAATCACCAATTTCAATAGTTCTTTCAATAGCGGCTCTTGGCTCATGTTATGCAGGGTTCTAAACGCACCCAGGGCTAACCCTTCGACCATTATTTGCATACCCAAAAACTTGAAATCCCACCGTTTGTCCATAAGTAAGTTGTCTAAGATGACAAAGAGATTATCGTTAATCTGATAGGTTTTATTGAGCTTTTTCGTCAAATAGCGATTAAATACCTCAAGATGCCTCGCCTCATCCATAACCTGAGTAGCACCAAAGAATTTCCCCTGCATCCACTGTACACTCTCGGTAACTTGCGCAGATGCATACAGTGCCCCCTGCTCTCCATGCATAAATTGACTTAGCATCCAGCAGGCAAAATTGTAATTGAGCTCTGCTTTTTGCTTCGAATTAAGTGACACCGGTAATATTTCAAAGAGCTCTTGGGAGAAAAATTCATTAGAAATTATCGGCTTTTCTGGATTCATCGGATCAACATCAATAGACCAATCCAAGTCTCGATCTGCATTCCATTGATTATCAACCGCTCTGCGGTACAACCGATCCATTTCCGGGAAGTCCATGGTATATCGTAGGTCAAAATGTACCGGATGCTGACTTTCCATTAACACATGGTCTTTGGATTTACCTTGTTTAAGTACTAAGCCCCGTACCGCCGATGGAGCCATCGACGCGAACACTTTAGGATTTGTCATCTTTAACACAACGGAAATATTATCCATTGTCTCTTCAACTCTCTTACGAGCAAACAATGGCATTCCCTGTAACATTGAATCAAACATCACAACAACCCTCTCAAATACATAGTATATTTAAGGCTAGTTTGCTTGCTTCCTAATCACAAAAGGGCTAACGAAGATGTATTTGATACTGTGTGATGGTGGTAACTTTGCAACACCTATTGGCGCACAAAGCTACCTTTGTGGGAATATTCTAAAAATTCAATGAGTCATCGTCTTCCAATGATAAGCCTTTGGTTGCATCTTCAAGCTGATCCAACCCACCTTCATTACCCAACTTAATCATTAACCGTAAGTCATTAGGCGCATCAGCGTGGGCTAATGCATCTTCATAGGTAATTTCCCCGGAAGAATATAGATCATACAAAGCCTGATCGAATGTCTGCATACCTAATTCACGGGACTTAATCATCAACGGTTTTAATAGATGCACGTCACCCTTACGAATATGATCTGCCATCAACGGCGTATTTAACAACACTTCGACCACCGCCCGTCGCCCTTTACCATCAGGGGTAGGAATGAGCTGTTGCGCCACCATTGCTCGTAAATTTAACGACAGGTCCATCCACAACTGGCCATGACGGTCAGCAGCAAAAAAATGTACAATACGATCAAGTGCTTGGTTAGCGTTGTTGGCGTGTAACGTCGCCAGCACCAAGTGACCCGTTTCCGCAAACGCAACCGCATACTCCATCGTCTCTCGCGTACGAATCTCCCCAATCATGATAACGTCAGGGGCCTGTCTTAAGGTATTTTTGAGTGCGATGTCAAAACTCTCTGTATCAAGACCTACTTCCCGTTGCGTTACAATACATCCCGCATGCTGATGAATATATTCAATAGGATCTTCGATACTAATAATATGGCCTTTACTATTATGGTTTCGATGGCCAATCATTGAAGCTAAGGAGGTTGATTTACCAGTACCTGTCGCTCCCACAAAAATTACGATGCCCCGTTTGGTCATTGCAAGGTCTTTAATCGTTGACGGTAGTCCAAGATCATCGATACGCGGAATACTGGTTTCAATACGTCGAAGTACCATGCCCACAAGGTTGCGCTGATAAAATGCACTTACACGAAAACGTCCAATACCCCGAGCACTGATCGCAAAATTACACTCTCGAGTCTCAACAAACTCTTTTCGCTGAGACTCGTTCATGACGCCCAATACGGTTTCTCGGGTTTTTTCAGGGCTCAAGGGGGTTTTCGTTACCGGAACAATACGACCATGGACCTTCATACTGGGAGCAACACCGGCGGTAATAAATAGATCCGATGCCCCCTTTTCCACCATGAGTTTCAGTAGACCTTCAAAGTCCATTGTTCACCTCTTCTTTACTGCAGTTTATAATTATAATTAAAAGTTTTCTGGACTCTTCGCTTTTTCTCTTGCGCCTTCAGGCGAAATAAGCCCTTTGTTCAATAGTTCTCGCAAGCATTGATCCAACGTCTGCATACCTAAATTACCGCCAGTTTGAATCGCGGAATACATTTGGGCAACTTTATCTTCTCGAATCAAGTTTCGAATTGCTGGCGTGCCAATCATAATTTCATGGGCTGCGATTCGACCACCGCCATTTTTCTTAAGTAATGACTGAGAAATTACTGCCTGCAATGATTCAGATAACATTGAACGTACCATTGACTTCTCTGCCGCCGGAAAGACATCAACCACACGGTCAATCGTTTTCGCGGCTGAGGTGGTATGCAATGTGCCAAACACAAGGTGTCCCGTTTCTGCTGCCGTCAGCGCCAAACGAATGGTTTCTAAATCACGCATCTCGCCCACAAGAATAATATCTGGATCTTCACGTAACGCCGATCGCAAGGCTTCGGCGAACCCCAAAGTGTCTCTATGTACTTCTCGTTGGTTTACCAAACACTTCTTGCTCTCGTGCACAAATTCTATCGGATCTTCGATGGTAAGAATGTGCTCGTATCGCGTTTCATTAATATAATCTATCATCGCTGCCATAGTTGTACTCTTACCAGACCCTGTTGGCCCCGTCACCAGCACAATACCTCGCGGCAAATCTGAAATATCTCTAAACACTTGACCCTGGCCCAAATCCTCCATCGTTAGTACTTTTGATGGGATCGTACGAAACACAGCCCCCGCACCACGATTATGGTTAAAAGCGTTAACACGAAAACGTGCAACACCAGGCACTTCAAACGAGAAATCAGTTTCTAAAAATTCTTCGTAATCCTTACGTTGTTTGTCGTTCATGATGTCATAAATCAAGGAGTGTACTTGTTTATGATCCATGGGCGGCAAATTTATCCTACGTACATCACCGTCAACCCTGATCATCGGGGGTAATCCTGCAGATAGATGCAAATCTGACGCGCCATTCTTAACGCTAAACGCAAGTAATTCAGTAATATCCATAAAGTATTTAACCTATCACTATTCTATTTGGTCTATTGGTGCACCCTATTAGGTTAGCACCCGGATTGCGGTTCCACACAGTAATGAGCCAATGATTCTGCCTTATCTAGCGCTAAATCACATACTAAAACGCCTTCAGCCAGCAATTACCTTGGTTTTGCGTTAAAATAGTCTCACTAAAGCTACAACCTATCAATTTTATTCTTATTTATCATAGTATTATGACAATTTCTGAGCAGCAGATCCCAGACCGTCTAAAGCAGGTCACAAACCGAATTGAGCAAGTGTGTCGTCAGCACCAACAATCTCACCCGACACTACTTGCGGTTAGCAAAACACGAAGCATCTCTGAAATACGAGAAATGTACCAACTAGGGGTCACCCAGTTCGGCGAGAACTATCTGCAAGAGTCCCTCGAAAAACAACAACAGCTTATTGATTGTGATATCTGTTGGCACTTCATTGGCCCAATTCAGTCAAACAAGACTCGTAGCATCGCCGAAAAGTTTCAATGGGTACATAGCGTCGACCGACTAAAGCTAGCCAACCGGCTAAGTAATCAGCGCCCCCCGCAGCTGCCCGAGCTGAATATCTGTCTGCAGGTCAATATTGATAATGAATCGTCAAAATCAGGCTTTAGCGCAAACGAAGTTGTGGATGCCGCCAAGGCCATTGCACAGTTACCCCGACTCCGACTCCGAGGATTGATGTGCATCCCTGAGCCAAGAGATAATACCCACGATCAACGACAGCCCTTTGCAAAAATGCAGCAGTTATTGAAACAAATTAACCAGCAGCTATCCGCTAATATTCCGCCTCTCGATAGTTTGTCCATGGGCATGTCCAGCGATATTGAAGCTGCCGTTGCAGAAGGCTCCACCATTGTTAGAGTCGGAACAGCCCTGTTTGGCCCCAGATCCACCCAATCGTCCACGACATAATAACCTCGCGAATTACAGGAAAAGATATGAGCGCTAAAATCACCTTTATCGGTGCCGGTAATATGGCCAGCAGTCTCGCTGGCGGCATTATCGCCAAAGGCTACGATCCAACCCAAATTACCATGACAGACCTAAATGAAGACATCTTACTGAGTAATCGGACAAAATTAGGCGTCAACACGACCCGGGACAATATCCAAGCATGCTCTCACGCAGATGTCATCGTACTGGCCGTTAAACCCCAGGTAATGGGCGATGTAGTGGCCCCTCTACACACTATTGTTGAGCAGCGCTCTCCCCTTATTGTCAGTATCGCTGCCGGTATTACCTTAGCAAACTTAGAAGCTTGGCTAGGAAAATCAGCCCCCCTCGTACGTTGTATGCCGAATACACCGGCATTAGTACAGTCCGGCGCAACAGGCTTGTTTGCCAATACGAATGTGTCAGATCAACAACGGGACTTAGCCAAACAAATACTCTCTGCGGTAGGCTTAGCATTATGGGTCGAGAATGAAGATCAAATAGACGCCGTCACCGCCGTTTCCGGCAGTGGACCTGCATACTTTTTACTGGTAATGGAAGCCATGATGAACGCAGGGCGGGACCTCGGCTTACCCGACGATGTCGCCTCACAACTCACATTACAGACCGCTCTAGGTTCCGCTCAACTTGCTATTACGAGCGATGTCAATGTTGCAGAGCTTAGACGGCGGGTCACGTCCCCTGCTGGCACCACGGAACGAGCAATCAATATTATGCAGGATAAGGGGTTAGAGGAAATATTTGCGGCAGCGTTGAAAGGTGCCTACGATCGCTCGAAAGAACTCGCTTCTTAAGGCCATGCTATAATTGCGAATTCATCAGCAACAGGCTCAGAGCCGAGGTAGTGCGACGAGATGGCCCTGATGAATTCACTTTTAGCTAACAATTCAGCAAGTTATAACTATATACTGTGAACACATAGGTATTTAAGGAATCACTCAATCATGAACCCAGCTGGCGCTCTCATCTTCATACTCAAATACGTATTTGATATCTATATCATGATTGTTTTGGCACGCTTCATTTTACAGCTGGTTCGCGCCGATTTTTATAACCCGGTATCGCAGTTTATCGTAAAAGTCACAACCCCAATTCTAAAGCCTTTGCGCAGAATTATTCCAGGATTTGGTGGTATTGACGTCGCCAGCATTGTGCTAATGATAACGTTAGTGTTGGTGAAGATTATCATTATTATTTTGATATCCTATGGATCAATCGCCGGATTATCCCCTGTTACATTGGCTATCACCACACTGAATTCCGCAGCAAATACGGTATTAAATTTTTACCTCTTTTGCATATTCATCGGCATTATTTTTAGCTGGGTTTCTCAAGGCGCTTATAATCCATTCGCCGCCCTCATGCAGCAAATTACCGAACCAGTGCTTGCACCTGCTCGCAAGCTGATCCCTGCTATGGGTGGGCTGGACCTTTCCCCCATGCTGGTAATTATGCTTATTACCGCAATCAAGATTCTATTTGGCCTTGGACAAGGTCCATTTTAATAGTAAGCATGCAATTAATTTCCTGCTAAGCTATTCTAAATACAACGGAATACCACACAAACTCAATACAGATCACAGACTTCTTAGGCTGAGGACGTAAGATAAGCCTACTTTAAGAGGAGCATTTCCCAAAGCATGGATACAAGCCGCTTAACACGTCAGGTAGACGCCTACGTCAGATGGAGAAAAGATATTCTCCAACAGCTGATGCGTTACCGTGGCTGGCTGGTAGCCAATCGCTTACAGTCTGCTGAAATGGATGAAAGGCTTCAGAAAGCCTTCGAAATGCTCAAAGAAGACCGCATAATTCTGGCATTTGTGGGCGAATTTTCACGCGGTAAAACTGAACTCATCAATGCACTGTTCTTTGCCCATTTTGGTACTCGAGTCTTGCCCTCCGGTGGTGGACGCACAACCATGTGCCCCACGGAGCTGTATTATGATGACAAAAATGAAAAAAGCTATATACGCCTACTGCCCATCGAAACCCGTTTGGGCAGCTCTGGGTTAGCTAATTTTCGTAAAATCCCTGACAATTGGGTCTATGTTCCTATCGACCAGGATAATCCTGAGTTAATGAAAAAAGCGTTCTCTGAAGTCGCATCGGTAAAAAAGGTGAACAGAGAAGATGCAGCCGCCATGGGGTTTCAAGTCAATATCCTCGAACCCGTGGAGGATGATCAAGATAAGGTCTATATCCCCGCATGGCGTCACGCCATGATTAGCTTTCGCCATCCCCTGCTAGAACAAGGTCTCACCATTATCGATACGCCCGGGCTTAATGCACTGGGCTGTGAGCCTGAACTCACTTTTAGCTTATTACCTGAAGCTCACGCGATTCTGCTATTACTAAGCGCCTCGACAGGGGTAAGCGGCACCGATTTAGAAATTTGGAATCGCCACATTCGAGACCTGAATCTACAAGAAAATACCGGTGTTTATGCGGTGCTCAACAAGGTTGATTCTATCTGGGATGAGCTTGAAGCTGATGGCTACAACCGTCAAATCATTCGAGAAATACAGTCACAATGTGCCCGGCTACTCAGCATTGCTCCCGATGAAATTATTACGGTTTCAGCAAAGGAAGGTCTATTATCCCAAATAGATGGCGACAAAGACCGCCTAGAAAAGAGTAATTTGCCTGCGTTAGAAAACCTTCTTTCCAATGACGTCATTCGGCGTAAAGAAATTATGGTAAAAAACCGGGTGGTCAAAGATATTCTCGCGATGCTACACGGTAGCCGTAAAATGATCATGCGTCGTAAAGAAAGCCTACTCGAACAACAACACATCCTACAAGGTGATGTTCAAAACCATACCAGCCAGCTCAGCGCATTAGCGGATCAGACCAAAGCAGAACAAGCGTTTTATCACAAAAAGCTGATTTTACTTAAATCCAGCCAGAAAGGTGTCGTACGCGAAGGTGCCTCCATGCTTTCCTATGTTGAGAAGCCAAAATTAGACCTGTACCGCCAATCTGCTGGCCAAGCGCTTGCGGCATCTTGGACCGTCGTAGGAATGAACAATGCGATGGATAGCTTTTTTGATAGCATCCGTGAAGATATGGTCATGTTTAGTGACAACAAAAATAATGTGCAAAAAATGATAGCGGAGGTCTACGCCAATTACGAATCAGAACAAGGCTTAGCTCCCATAGACTATCCTCGCTTTGATTGTAAAAAGTACATCATCAGATTGGATGATTTACGTAATAAATCGGGCAGTTTTAGGCGCAATCTGAAAAAGATGCTAACTGAGCAAAAATCTACATCTAAACGCTTCTTTACCACTATCGCCACAGAGGTCAGTAATATATACCTTCTCATGCGTAACGATGGATTAGCCTGGTTAAACGATGTATTGCTGCCTATCTTTCAAAATGTTCAACAGCAAAAGCGGCTACTGGATGAACAAGTCATTAAGCTAAAATCTATTTCTAGTGATGGCGATGACGCAAAGAGCAAAATCACCCAAATTAATGCGATGCTTGATGATATTAATAAACAACTATCTCAAGCAGACGATATTCTCAATATGCTACGTAAGCCGGCCCCTATTGATGTTGTTAAGATCACACAGAATAAGCCCCCGGTGTTAAAGTCATTCGATAGCAAAGCACGTTACTAGGCTCTACTCTAGCGAGGAAAGTCCTGCGCTAAACGAATTGCTAAGTCATTTTCAGGTAATGGCTTGCTGTAATAAAATCCTTGTACATAATCACAGGCCAGCTCTTTTAATCGGATAAGCTGAGCCTCTGTTTCCACACCTTCTGCGACAACTTTTAAAGACAATCCTTTAGCTAAAGCCACCACGGCTTTGACGATAGCTGCCCCCTGTACCGATTCCATATCATTAATAAACGAACGATCAATTTTCAGCACATTAAGTGGTAACTGCGTCAAATAGCTCATTGACGAATAGCCTGTACCAAAATCATCAAGTGCAATGCTCACACCCAATGCATGAATATCAAACAAGACTTCTAAATTCTGATCCGTTTTCTCCATAACTACGGTTTCAGTGATTTCCATTTCGACCATTGATGCAGGTATCTCATACTTCTTAAGTGTTCTCTCAAGAAAGTGCACAACACTATCATCATTTAGTTGTTTAACCGATAAGTTAATGGATGCAGAAAAGCCTTCTGGCAGTCGATAGCGATCATTCCATACTTTGAGCTGTCGACATGTTTCATCAATAACCCACTCCCCAATCACTTGAATCAATCCGGTTTCTTCCGCTAATGGTATAAACACAACAGGGGAGATCAAATCCTCACAAGGCTTCCAACGCAATAGAGCTTCGACGCCGGTTATCTGACCATCAGAAATACGTACTTTAGGCTGAAAATTCAAAAAGAAATCCATTATTTCGCTACTTCGGCGTAGCTTGCTCTCAAGGTCTAATGCAGTCTCTACTTGTTGCTTCATTCCTGATTCGAAAATTTTATAGCAATTGCGCCCATCTCTTTTTGCCTGATACATCGCCATATCAGCCTTTTTCACCAGATCATTCGCATCGTCTGCCATATCTGGATAGAACACAATACCAATACTAGCGCCAATATATATCTTTTGATTTTCGACACTAAACGGTATTGAGAGAAATCGCAGAACCTTCTCCGAGACCCGCTCTGCAGCAGAAAAAATATTCTGTCCCTCTAAAATAATCGTAAATTCGTCACCACCTAGGCGACACACAACATCTGAGTTTCGCACACAGGAATTCAGTCGGTCCGTAACGTCTTTAAGTAATGAGTCACCCGCCTCATGACCGAGAGAATCGTTAACCTGTTTAAAGCGATCCAGGTCAATAAACATCAACGCAAAGCTATCCTTGCTATGATTAGCACGCAAAATGCTACTTTCCAGCGCATCATTGAATAAATTGCGGTTTCCAAGCCCAGTCAATGCATCGTACTGCGCCATATAATTTAACTGATCTTCAATCTTCTTCCGTTCTGTAATATCTTTAAATATTAATACTACATCAGTGAATTCGCCGTCGGGAATACTCACGGGAGTCGCAGTAAATTCCACAGGGATCATCTTATTGAGTTTTGTTCTAAATACCCCGACATCCGAATGATGCTTCTTACCAGTACTACAACTCTGATATATTTTGGATTTTTCCCATTCGAAATCACCAGGATCAACTGTCGTCACCATAACGCACTGGCCTATAGACAGCCCTTCCAGCTCATTGACCTCATAATCCAGCACCATTTCTGCTGCAGGGTTTGAGAAAGTAATAACACCTTGAGAATCAATACCTACGATGCCTTCGCCAACCGAGCGTAACAATAAGTCATTTCGATTCTTGAGCTGCTGAACCTCTTGTAGCGAAAGCAGCAATAAGCGCTTTTGACGGTCCAACTCCAAGAATACTTTAACCTTACTGATCAATATAAAGGGGTCAATAGGCTTAGATAGGAACTCGACACCACCGCTTTCATAACCCTTGAACACATGGGTTTCTTCGTGATTAATAGCAGTAACAAAGATAATGGGGATAGACCCAGTTTGCTTTCGAGAACGCATTAGCTCAGCAACTTCATACCCATCCATATCGGGCATTTGTACGTCCAGCAAGACCAGAGATACATCGTTCTTCAATAATAAGCTAAGAGCTTCAGGGCCAGACGTAGCGCAGAGAATCTCCACATCCAGTTCTTCCAGCAGACTTTCTAGCGCAACCAAATTCGCTCGCTTGTCATCGACAAGTAAAATTCGCTGATCAACATTCATCGTTGAGAATAACCTGACCTATTATCATGACACCCCTTGTTAGACATGCTGCCCGATACCATTAAGTTTGTCTATTATCGCCTCCAAACTACCAATAAAGTCTACCTCAGTATCCCTAATTGTTGCTAGCGGCATCGCTTTCGCTTCTGCTTCTTTCGGATTTTGTACAAACACCTTACCTCCACGCTGCTTTACTCGCTGAGCACCCGCAGCACCATCATGATTGGCTCCCGTTAGCACCACCGCAACCACACGATCACCAAACGCATCTGCCGCCGTTTGAAACAATACGTCTACCGAGGGGCGACAATAATTCACTGGCTTATCAATAGTATGGGACAAGGTTCCATCCTGCTCCACTAACAAATGGTAATTAGGGGTCGAAATATACACATTACCTGCCACAATGGGCTCTTTATCTGCCGCCTCAACCACCCGAAAGGCCGCTGTATCATTAAGTAATTGAGGCAATTGACTCGCCCGTTGCCTATCTTGATGTATGACTATGACAACCGCAAAACAAAAAGGTGACCTCAATTGTGTTAATAAGGTACGAAGTGCTTGAATACCCCCCCACGAAGCCCCTATTACGACAATACAAGATGGTGTCTTCGGAACAGTGTTCATCGGTTATCGAGTGCGCTGATAAATTTTGTTATTGGGGTCCAATGTCTTGAATTTTCCTTTGTGTTCGTAGAAATCCAACGTTTCTTTGATGCCTAAACATAAACATCCTCCAAAATCCAAACTTTCGCTAAAGAGGTCTATCACCTTGCTTTGTAAACCTCGGGTGAAGTAAATCAATACATTTCGACAAAATATCAGCTGCATCTCGCCAAATACATGATCAATCACCAAATCATGCTCCGTAAAAACGATATTCTTACGCAACGCTGAATCGACAATCACATGATCATAGCCCTTTTCAAAATAGTCTGATAAATGTCCTTTTAACCCAGCATTCTCGAAATTGGTTTCATATTGCTGTAAATAGCTATCACTGTATATTCCCTTTTTAGCCCGATCCAACACAGAACGATTGATATCCGTCGCATAAATTGTGGAACGCTCCAACAACCCTTCCTGCTCCAGCAAAATGGCCAACGAGTAGACCTCTTCACCGGTCGCGCAACCCGCGTGCCAAATTTTGATGTGTGGATAGGTCTTCAGTTGTGGAACAATATTCTCCTTTACTGATTGATAAAAAACAGGATCCCTAAACATTTCCGTAACATTGACGGTCACATCCTTAATAAACCGGGAAAATAAGCTCTTATCACGTACAATACGATATTGCAGATCCGGGATTCTATCGATTCTCTCTTCTTGCAAAAAATAAAAGATACGCCGAGTTAGCGACGCCTTGGAATATCCCCGAAAGTCGTAGCCCCACTTCAGAAAAATCACTTCTAATAACGCATGAATATCATAATCTTCATCGTTCTGATATTTTGGCACTGATCCTAACCTCGCCCTACTGTTTCTGTTTTAGCCATACCTTCATAACACTCCGCAGCTTTGGTACATCCACTGGTTTCGGAAAATAATCACTTGCCCCCACTTCGATACAACGTGATTTGTCTTCTTTCATTGCCTTCGCTGTTAACGCAATAATAGGAATCTTTGCATATTTGTCTTGTGCCCGTATACGAGTAATGGCTTCGTATCCATCCATTTCAGGCATCATAATATCCATGAGAATAAGTTCTATCGTATTATTTTTACTCAGAAAATCCAGCGCTTCTTTTCCAGTAGATGCCGTACTAATAATCACACCGTAGTCTTCCAGTCCAGCTGATAGAGAATAGATATTTCTCATATCGTCATCCACCATTAGGATATGCCTACCCTCTAAATTATCACTCTGCCCATCATCGATGACTTTCTCACGCTCATCTATCTGCTGTGAATCCACCCAATTCAAAAACAGTGATGTTTCATTCAGCAATCTATCCATTGCATTGCCCGATTTTAGAATAATACGATCGGCCACTTTTCTCAGTTCAGCTTCCAATTCCCGACTAACATCCATTGCAGTATAAATAATAGCCGGCACATGATTGTTCTTCTCTAGAGATCGTAGTTTCTTAAGGACATCGAGCCCTGAAGAATCCGGCAATCGCAGATCCATCACAATACAATCGTAATCATTTTCTCGCAACAATTCCTCCGCTTGAGCGCCATTATCAATAACATCAAAGTAGATATCCTTTACTGAGAATAACTCGTTAAGTGCTTTTTGCTGAACCGGGTCATCCTCAATAATTAGTAGGCGTTTGGCCGATATTGTCGCTTCATGTTTGATTTGTTTTAGCAACGCTTGAATGCTGTTCTTATTTGCTGGCTTATTAAGATAATCAGTTGCGCCCAGCGCAAGTATGCTATCCGAATCTTCTCTTCCAGAAATCACATGCACCGGAATACTCTTTGTTTTTTCGCTTTTCTTTAGAATTTCTAGAACATTCTTACCACTAATCCCTGGCAATCCAAGATCCAGTATTATTGCACCGGGCAATTTTTCTTGCAGGATCAATAGCGCATCTTCCCCGCTATGTTTAACCCAAGGTATCAAACCAAAATCCACTGCCAGATCAGCAAGTATTTTGGCGAAATTCTCATCATCTTCAATAATAAGAACCGACCGCTCTTCTCTTTTCAGAGGCTGTAGTGAAACTTCATCAGCCACAGAGGTAATCGACTCTTCCATTAAATTTCTATCAACCGCAATTATCTCGGTCGGCTCCTGATGATAATTTTCGGGGGTTAATGGTAAGAACAAAGCAAATGTTGACCCCTTACCTTCTCCGCCGCTATAGACTGTTATCTCCCCTCCCATAATGCGAGATAACTCTCTTGATATCGTCAATCCTAATCCAGTGCCTCCGTACTGGCGGCTTGTAGTTCCGTCAGCCTGTTGAAAGGCTTCAAATATTGATTGCTGCTTCTCTTCCGGAATGCCAATTCCTGTATCCGTTACCTTGATAACAAGATAATTTCCAGGTTCCAAACCTTTTCTGGTAGGAACAAGATATTCATCTTGACTAGAAATTGACAACGTCACGCTGCCAGTCTCAGTAAATTTAAACGCATTGGATAGGAAATTTCTAAGAATTTGATTTAAACGATGTTTGTCTAAGCACAACATCTCAGGTGCACCAGAGACGTCTGTAATCAGTGCAACGCCTTTGGTCTCTGCTTCATAGCTAAACTGTTGCTTGATAACAGATAAGAATTCAACGGTTGGTACTTCATCAATAATAAGTTCAAGCTTCCCTTCTTCTACTTTTGATAAATCCAGAATATCATTGATTAATGATAACAAATCTTCCCCTGAGGAGTGGATCACCCGAGCATGCTCGACTTCTTTATCTGCTAAATTTTTGCTCTTATTATTAATCAGGCCTTGAGATAGTATGAGAATACTATTGAGTGGCGTTCTTAACTCATGTGACATCGTCGACAAAAATTCAGATTTATATTTGCCACTCATTTCCAATTGATCCGTTTTTTGAACCAATATTTCTCTGGATTTTTCTAGTTCACTATTTTTCTTTAGAATTTCTTGTTTTTGATGATCCAGCATACGCGTTCTTTCTTCGAGTTCTTCATTCATAACACGTAACTCTTCTTGCTGCGCTTGCAAGCTTTCTTCGGAGTTTCTAAGCTCTCTCGCTTGTTCTTCTAATTCCTCATTGGTTACCCTAAGCTCCTCTTTCTGATTTTCCATTGCAGCGGCTTGAGCTTGGGTTTTAGATAACATATTCGATAGCTTAAATCGTGATTTCGCAGCATTCATTGCAATCGCCACACCTTCGCTGCCACTTTTGATATAGGACATCATGTCTTCGTCAAATTCAGCGAAAGAGGCTAGTTCAATAACACCTTTAAGCTTTCCATCATGTATTAGCGGAATAATTATGAGTCGCTTTGGCACCGCTCGACCGACACCAGAAGAAATCGATATATAATTTTCTGGAACTTGATCCACAACCATGACTTCACGATCTAACGCGCACTGACCTACCAATGACTCACCAAAGGCATAAGTATTTTTATCATTATTCGATTGTTCAAATGCATAGCCAGAAATGTACTGTAATTTCATCTCTTCGACATCAAATAATCGAGCGACAAGTACATTCAGTTCACTCGCCATACAGCTGAGTACTTGATTTGATAACGCCTCCAAGGTGAGTTCACCTCGCATCGCATCATTTAAACGGGATAGGCGCATTTGATTATTTGCGCGCTTTTCCTCATCTAGTCGTTGCTCCTTAAGGCGATTACGCATTGTACGTAAGGCATGTAGGAGGCGACCGGTTTCATCATCACGCCGACTACTTACCTTGATATCAAGGTTTCCTTTGGCAATCGCGTCAGCAACAGACACTGCCTTGTTGAGGGCAGACAAGATATCCCTTACTAAGATATAAGCGATAAAAACAATGCTGACAATAAGTACAGCACCCACCGCCATTTCTCGCTGTACTGCAATCACACCCTGATTCTGCATGCCTTGAATAGCATCACCGAAGTCATAGCCTAGCGTTTCCGTGAACGCCCGAAGATCCCGTTCATATAGGCTTCTTTTTCGACTCACCTCTTCAAATGCTTCGAACATGATGTCTTCGTCTAGATTTCCGTCAATAAAATCCTGTGTATAGCTATCAAGGGAATCTGAGTACGTTTTGAAATTGTTAATTAAAAGGTCCAATCGTTCTCCAAGATGAGGAGCGATTCGCTTTAGTTCACCAATGCCTTCGATAGTATCTTCTACAATCTGGCGCCCTTCATTCAGAGTATCGAGATCGGATTCCAAAAAACTGGACTCATAGGTGCGTTCTATATCGGCTAACGAGATTTGTAACTCATAGGCTCCCCGCAAGACGGGATATTCTGCCTCTTTTAAGCTATCCAATTTCACGTTAGTTTCTTGGTAATAGTTTAAATTAACCCACATTACGACCAAAAAACCAACAACACCAATGACTGCTACCAAGATAACTTTTAGTCGTATCGAAAGATCACGAATTCCACTCATACTATTACACTATTACCTTATTTCGCAGAAACACTCTTGAGATTTTACGGTTCTACCGTTAACACTTTTACTTGTGTCGATGTTGGCAGCTGACTCACATAACCAATGGCATTTTGTAAACTTGCCACGAATTTTTCGACCTCCATATCAGATGACAATGCCTTCGGCGGCTTGCTCGAACCGGAAAACATCTTTCTAGACCAGTAGTACTTTAATTGCTTCGCATTTTTTTTCAAAACACGGAGATTAAATAACTGGGTCACAGACCTGCTGGCTCTTTGCGCAATGGGTAGCGCAGCAACCCCATTGTCAAACTTCTTCGTTTTTTTGGTAAAAACTCGGCTTAGCTGTCCAATAGTGATGGTCTCGATAGAATTATTCTTATTGACAATAATATAGAACGTATCTTCCTCGTCAGGTTCCGCCAGAACGACGCTAAAAACACTCATCATAAATAGCATACTTAACAGTGTGAGGAAAAGACGTTTATACGTAATCATCATCAAAACACCAAATCCAGTGACAGTTTCACCACCGTCGCTGTGTCCACTTTTTCCTGAAACCCCGAGCCCCCTACTGCATCACCCGACCCGTCCACAATGCTTTTGGGCAGGATATATCCGTAACTGTCCCCAGGTAGAAAAATCCGTTGATACTCCGCCTTTATTGCAATACCCGCAATGGGGTCCCAGCGTAATCCAACAATCCAAGATCGCTGTTCTGGACCACTTAATAGGCGAGTATCATTGACAAGCTCTATCAAATATTCGGCTCCCGCCAAACCCTGTGCCAAAGTGGGATCCGTCCACAGCGCTTGGTTAACCTCTAATTCATTCAGTGGTTCACGCTCATCTTCATCCGTAGCATCTATCCGCGCATAGGTTAGATGAGGCATCCAATTCCCAACGCGATATCCTATGGTCGCATAACCTCCACGAGCATCAGGAAATGCCCCACCGATACCTCCGCTCGTGACCTCCGCAAGCATAACCCATTGCTCTGTGTCATAACTGATGCCAAGGCTAAAGTACTCTGCATCTTGTGACCCTCCCATCAGCGAGTCATTGACGTAGGTTGCTCGTTGAGCTAACAAAGAGCTCGCTTCCGCCGAATACGCCGCGATCAAACCCGCTCCCACCGTTGGATCAATAAACCCGTCATCAATTTGTGTCTGAATACCCGCCTGAACTTGAGGAATCGCTTCATTTGCCAATGCATCGAGAACATCATGCAATCCAGGCACATCCACCCCCGGCACCACTTCTTGGCCTTCGATAAGCAGCTCCATAGAGTCATCCCAGGTGGCCTTCACAATATCAAAAGAATATTTTGAGTAACTGAATCGAGCCGTGATATCGCGATAGTTAATCTGGAAATCAACACCACCAAAATGGCTGTTTTGCTCTGCATATTTGATTTTCCCTACGGTAAGATCCTGATTTCTCGTACTCCCTATGAATGGATTAACCCGAAGATCAATATCACCAACAGACACAAAGTAACGTAAATCAATACCTTCGTAGCGAAGAAAGGGTGTCACACCGTAAACTTCTAGTGGTGGCTGCACCCAGGGATAGGCATAACCAACTTCCCTATACTCAGACATCATAAAACCAGGGACTCTTAATCGACCACCTCGAAAAGTTAACCCTGGAAACACTTCATATTCTAAGAAAGCCCAATCGACTTCAGCTTGGCTTTCCAAGCTATCACCGGAAAACTGCAATAATACCGTCGCATTTTGTGCAAGCGGAGCCTCAATTTGAATGCCATAGGTCGTTTCACTGGAAAAGGTCCACTCATCTTCTATCGCACCAAGTGAGGTATAACCGTCTTCACTCAACTGTCCCCCACGCAAACTCACATAACCGGTGATTTCAACGCGGTTAGCCAACTCCTCCAATAGTTCCGAGGATGCTATTTGACGCTGATTAAGCATGTTTATTTTTGCTTCAAGCGCCTCTAGCCTCTCATCCCGGCTATCCAGAGCATGTGCCGACGTAATAGAAAACAGTAGCCACGCCAAAATACTTATAGCCAGCCTCCCCCATCGGTCAATATTCACTCTACACAGAGCCATAGATGCCTCAACAAACCGTTCAATTATCGTACAATAGAAACCTCTTCTCATCTTCTAAGTAAAGCCGATATCGAGCTAGCTTCAAGGTGCTAGGCTTCTCTGCCTATTAGCGTTAAAATTAGCGCATTCTACATTGACCGTTTTCGACGGCACACCGTCAAGATCGATTACATTATTCACCCTCTGCAGTTGAGTATCTGCTTGCATGTCTGACCCAAAAAAACCGGTAGCGCCTTCTGAACAAGAGATTGGCGTCGTTGTCCCACAGGCCCAGCATTTCGACACCCCTCTATTGCTACAGTGTGGTAAAACACTGCCGGAATATGAAATTGTTTACGAAACCTATGGCACCCTCAATCCAGAGAAAAGCAATGCAGTGCTGATTTGCCATGCCTTAAGTGGCCACCACCACGCCGCAGGATACCATTCAGTCGATGATAAACGGCCAGGTTGGTGGAATGCCTGTATAGGGCCCAATAAACCATTAGATACCAATACGTTCTTTATCGTTAGCATCAATAATCTCGGCGGTTGTCATGGTAGCACTGGACCGAAGAGCCTTAACCCAGAGACACAGAAGGCCTACGGTCCAGATTTTCCCATTGTGACATCAAAAGACTGGGTTGAAAGCCAAGCACGTTTGGCAGACTTACTCGAAATAAAACAGTGGGCTGCAGTTGTTGGTGGTAGCCTGGGTGGCATGCAAGCACTTCAGTGGGCCATCGATTATCCTGAACGCCTGCGTCATTCCGTCGTCATTGCCGCAGCACCCATTTTATCGGCTCAGAATATTGCGTTTAATGAAATTGCCCGTAAAGCCATACTGAGTGACCCTGAATTTCATGGTGGCCACTATTACGAAACCGATAGCTTTCCAAAAACCGGCTTAATTCTTGCGCGCATGCTTGGCCATATAACTTACCTGTCTGATGAAGCGATGCGCGAGAAGTTTGGACGCGAGTTACGTGCCGGAGAGCTAAAGTTCGATTATGACATCGAGTTCCAAGTTGAGAGTTATCTCAACTATCAAGGTGAAGAGTTTTCAAAGAATTTTGATGCGAATACTTATTTGTTAATGACACGCGCATTGGATTATTTTGATCCCGCAGCCGAATACAATAATGATCTAACTCAGGCTCTGAGCCGTGCCAAATGTCGCTTTATGGTGATGTCTTTTACGACCGATTGGCGATTTTCCCCCGAGCGATCACAAGAAATAGTTGATGCATTAATTGAGGCCGATAAAGAAGTCTCCTATGCGGAAATTGATTGTCCACAGGGTCATGATTCATTTCTACTGGATATCCCTCGTTATACAGCGCTATTTACCGCCTACATGGATGGCATCGCGCAGGAGATTAACCAATGAATGCACAAAAGGCATTACGCAGTGACCTGAATACCATTATTGACTGGATCGAACCTGAATCCAGAGTATTGGATTTAGGTTGTGGCGATGGAACACTCCTAGATCAGCTTAAACAACACCGAAATATCCACGGTTACGGATTAGAGATCAACCCGGATCAAATTGTTGAGTGCGTACGTAAGGGCGTCAATGTTATCGAACATAATATGGACGAGAGCTTAAGTAATTTTAAAACCGATAGCTTTGATATGGTAGTAATGACCCAAGCTCTGCAAGCAGTGCATTACCCCGATCATGTTATTGACGAAATGCTAAGAATTGGCAAGGAGTGCATTGTTACCTTCCCCAATTTCGCCCATTGGCGTTGTCGTTTTTATCTGCTCACTAAGGGCAGAATGCCAGTATCAAAAAATTTGCCCTACACCTGGTATAACACACCGAATATTCATCTATGTACATTTAAGGACTTCGAAGCATTATGCCACCGCAAATCGTTAAGCATTTTGGATCGAACCGTAATAGATGCCAACGCCAACGCCAGCTTAGCGTCAAAGTTGATGCCCAATCTATTTGGCGAAACCGCCATTTATCATATTACTCGACACCACGAATAACCCTCAACATGTTAGTGCTAGATCAAACTGGAAAAATGCTATGAAACAATCGTCCCTTTTATCAAGCGTCCTGCTTCTTGTTAGTTCGCTATTCTGTGTTCAGCTTAGTGCCGAGCAAAAAATTGAAGATGACAAATACATTGTTCATTACAGCGCAATCAATACGACAATGCTTACGCCCGACGTTGCTACCGCATCGGGAATTACCCGTAGTCGACGTAGAGGCATGCTTAATATCGCAGTCCAAAAAAAGCAATCGTCAGGAAAGATTGAAGGTGTACTCGCGCAATTAAAGGGCACTGTGAGTAACATGATAGGACAACAGCGCACATTGGAATTCAATGTAATCTCCGAAGGCAGCGCTATCTACTACCTATCAGAATTTTTCATTGATGACGGTGAACGGCTTAGCTTTTCTATTGATGTTCAGCCTATCCCAGATTACCGGGGGCTCAAGGTCTCCTTTGACCAGTTATTTTTTATCGACAAAGACTAAATTTCGGACTCTCTATGACCATTGAAATCGTAATTGCTAGCGGCAACAAAGGCAAACTCAAAGAAATCAACCAAGTAATCAGCCCTCTTGGTTATATCGGTGTAGCACAAAAGACCCTTGAAGTACCCGAACCCGAAGAAACCGGACTAACCTTCGTTGAAAACGCCCTGATAAAGGCAAGAAATGCTGCTCGTATCACTGGGCGCCCAGCATTAGCTGATGACTCAGGTATAGAGGTCGATGTATTACATGGCCAACCAGGTATCTATAGCGCCCGCTATGCTGGACCTGACGCTACCGACAAGGACAATGTGAATAAACTCTTAGATGCTGTGTCCACATTTCCAGAAGCACAACGAAACGCTCGGTTCCAATGTGTGATCGTCTATTTACGTCACGCCGACGACCCCACCCCGCTAATCTGCCAAGGTACATGGGAAGGCTATATCGCTCAAACACCCGGAGGAGAAAACGGGTTTGGCTATGATCCTGTATTTTTTGTACCCTCTGAACAATGTGTTGCAGCGCAACTAAGTCCAGAAATAAAAAATAAGCTCAGCCATCGAGGACAAGCATTGGCATCGCTAATGAAACAACTCCAACAGCAAGCACAATAACTTCGGATTGAAATAATGCACAATCTTACAAGCGATGTGTTACCACCACTATCACTGTATATCCACATCCCTTGGTGCATTAAGAAATGTCCCTACTGTGATTTTAATAGTCATCAAGAGAACAACATTCCTGAGGATGACTATGTTCAAGCATTGCTTGAAGACCTCACAATAGATACGTCGTTTGTACAAGGGCGTGCTATCGATACGATTTTTTTTGGTGGTGGCACGCCCAGCCTTCTATCTGCAACAGCATTGAATCGATTGCTGGCGGGTGTACGAGAATTGGTACCCGTCAACCCAACGGCTGAAATCACTTTAGAAGCCAACCCTGGTACGTTTGAGCAAGATAAATTTAGCGACTATTTTAAGGCCGGCATTAACCGTTTATCCATTGGTATTCAGAGCTTTCAACCAACCCAACTGATTACACTTGGCCGTATACATAATCAAGATGAAGCCACTCGCGCCGCGAACATCGCCCACCAAGCAGGATTTAAGGAACTAAACCTAGATCTTATGTACGGCCTGCCCAATCAAACAGTCTCTGAGGCACTCAACGATTTATCACGTGCGGTGGCATTGAACCCAAGCCATCTATCCTGGTATCAACTAACCATCGAACCCAACACCGTCTTCTACACCAAACCGCCAACACTGCCAGAAGATGACAATCTATGGGATATTCAGGAGGCAGGCCAAGCCTTTCTTAAAAAACAGGGGTTCGAACAATACGAGATATCTGCCTACGCAAAGCCGGGTCATCAATGTCAGCATAATGTCAATTATTGGCAATTTGGCGACTATATTGGTATTGGCGCTGGCGCTCACGGCAAAATAACACTTAGCAATACAAAAGAGATTATAAGAACACAAAAGACCCGTACGCCGCGTGACTACCTCAACCCACATAAAACCTACTTGAGTCAATCATCCGTAGTCAAACAGGAAGAACTCGCAATGGAGTTCTTTATGAATGCATTTCGTCTCAATCAAGGGGTTGATAAAGCCCATTTCTTTCAACGCACCCACAATCAAACTATTCCAGATTTAACTCATCAAGCCCTACAGCGAGCGCTTGAACAAGGCCTTCTAGAAGAAGACCTGACATCATGGCGCCCGACTGATTTAGGTAGAGAGCACCTCAACACACTATTACAGCTATTTATTTAAGCTATCAGAATCTAGCGCCCAATCTAAAATAGATACTGCCACTACCAAGGTCTTTATCAAGGCCATAGGCAAAACCAACACGCGTATCCAACTGAAAATTGTCTAGTCCCACCAATATCTGTGGCTTAAGTTCAATCCCTACACCAGTATAATACCGATGACTTTCACCAGCATCCCAAGCACTGCCCGTATCAACAAACAGACTCATTGAGGTTTTTCCTAACCCAATCGGTGGTGCCATAAAGCCGTCGAAGAATTCCTTTATTGGCGCTCGCCATTCAGCGGAAAACAAACTCACCTGATGGCCTTCCAATTCCGCCTGATTCCTATCGTAACCACGCAAACCAAAATTCGCCAAACCAAAACCAATATTTCCCGCTAGCGCATCAAGTTGATCAATGTTACCTCCTAACTCGAATTCCTTAGCGTCACCAGAAGCCTTACCCTGCACCCATCGTAACGCCAAGACATGGTTACCCATAAGACTAACGTATTCCCGCCAATCCATAGTAATCACAGGTCCCTCATGCACTCCATTGCCAAATGCATTGTATTTCTCGAAACTTAAACTAATGGTTCGACCATCTTCCTGGCTTACTGAATGAGTATAGAATTCCACATTCGAGAATTTCATAGACAACCCTACGATGTTATCTTCTGCATCGAGGTTATTGCCATTCTCAATAATTCTTTCCACCGACTCTCGAGCAACTCCAGCGTGTAATCGAAAACTCTCTTCCAAACTATTTAACGGTTGCATATAGATAAGCTGTACACGATCTTCCACTTCATAAATCTCGGGCAGACCATCAACAGCCTCTTGTATTGCATCTATGGTTCTAGAACCTAGCAGTGCAAATCGATTATAAAAAATGTAGCTTCCACTTCCACCTAATTCATTTTTGTCGAAGTAATAAGTAGGGGCCAATTGCCACTGATGAAAGCCAAGTGCATCAGAGCCGTCAATAAACAGCTGCAACGATCGATTTTCATCACCGTCGGCCAAAATAGCCGCCCACCACGAACGAGGGCGTATCGATGGCCACGGGCTATAGTCTTTAATATCGCTATATTGTGCTGGATTGTAAGATGTGGAATTTTCAAAGCTTTGCACAAGTGTAGGTTCGGCGTCCTTTGCCTCATAGTGTTCTGCACTCACACCTTTTTCCGGTTGCGACGTTATCGTAAAACCGTTCGCCGTATATTCCATTAATACAAGCTGCTTATCTAAGGCGACAAAATCTTTCACGTACGTTTCGCTATTAGATAACGTGTGAACAGCTCCTCCGGTCACCCGAACTTTCCTTACGTTATGATTATTATATTTATCCGATACAAAATATACCCATTCTCCATTTTCACTGAACTTAGGTTTTGATTCGAGATCACCGTTTAGCGTTAATTTTTGCCATTGTTCAGTTGAAGGATCAAATACTTCTAAATTCCATCCGGTTTTCTTTCGTTTTACCGCCGCTACAATATTTCCTGCAAGATGCTCCGCAGCCGCCCCGTCAGACACAAACCAATCAACATCACCGATGCTATCCCCTTCTGCCAACGGCGGATATCGACGAATTAATTTTCCGGTTTTATCCAACAACTCAAGATTTGCCCTTCCTTGCTCTACATGCACTGCTGCAATTAATTCCCCATCCGATCTCCAAGCCGCCCGAGGATAGCGTGCACACTCGGTTAGTCGTTGCCATCGATCAATAGATACGTCCCAATGATATAGATCGGCATAGACATTGGTATTATCACAAATCTCACCACGGGCTAACAATAAGCCTGAGCTATCATTCCAATCAAACTGGCTAAAACCTTGTACGGTAGCTAATTGATGTATCTGATTATTCTTATCAATCCACTGAATACTTGGCTCTTCAGACCCATCGCTCTGATAGAAATAGAGATTGCCTTCTGCACTCAATCGAGGATTACTGTTTATCCTGGGTGTTTGAATGAGCGTGGTGACAATGGGAGATTTAGCCTTTAGCGCATCTATTTCCGGTCTGAATTTCGCTTCCAGATACTCTTGGTATTGCTTCCATAATTCGCCGGATGAAACACTAAGCACTTGCCTAGAACGTGCGTCCATACGCCACGGCACAATATTCTTATTCCAATTTTGAATGTACTTGATGATAGATTTTTTATCATATCGATGCTCAAGAAACTCGAAGAAATAATAGCCATACAAATAGACCTGACCCGATGGCCAGTCGGTACCGCGATACCCTTGAAAACTAATTTCAGACAGTGAACGCAACCCATTAGCAACTTCAGCACGCATCATGCTATGAAACGTACTGCCTTGGCCTCGGCCAAAGCCTTTTTCCTTTTCTGTTTCCCCGTATACTGCCAACCCTTCAGTAATCCATTTTGGGTTAAATATTTGTGGAAACGTAAAAAATAAACGACCGACTATATTTCTCGCCAACGCAGGAAATTTCGATGCCTGATCAAGATGCAATATATGTATATATTCATGAGTGAACACCAACTCTAACCATCCACCGTTATCTTGTAGCTGACCCTCGGTTGGTGTATTCATTAAGATAAAGAAACGATTATAGGGTAACGTGCTGGCGCCCCCATTCGACATGTCGATACTATCGTTGATGATGATCTCGGTTTTATTCTCAGGCACCCAATTCATCAATTTTGTGGTTTTAGTATGCACGTTTTCAGCAATAGCAGCCATTTTTTGCGCGTACGCTTGATGTTCCGACTGATAGTTAATTCTAAAATTTTCAGTTTCCAGCACCTTCCATTGCTGGAACGGGTCTGGAGCACCAATGGAAAAATCTGCAGGAACATGGGCGTAGCTAGAATGGGTTATCCACAGTAAGGACAACAACAAAAGTCGACATAGATAGGGGGCTACCCCGATAAAACGCACCGCAATATTTAGCATGAAACCCTCTTTTCCCCAACACCCCCACTATTCCCTTAGTAAGAATATGATGCTATGAATGCATCTTGTCATTATTTATGGTTATTATCATTTTTATCGATACATCGTTTTCAGTAATCTACGAAGCAGTTCCCTCTACTTCATAGCATCCGCGTATCTTTTTCATTATTATACTAGCTGACTATTGTACTATGTTTTTCGAATGTATTTTAATCAATTACAATTTTGTAAAAATAAGATCCCATACACCGTGACCTAAACGCTCTCCGCGACTTTCAAATTTCGTCTTTGGCCGATAGTCTGGCCGTGGCGAATATCCTCCGGTTTCCACCAAAACCTCTGCTGCTACAGAATTGATAAAGGTCTCATCAGCGCTCATCACCGCCAACATCTGCTCTGCATAATGTTGCCAATCAGTGGCCATATGCACTGTTGCGCCAGATTGTAGTTTTTGATGTATCGCCTGAATAAACTCTGGCTTCACAATACGCCGCTTGTTATGGCGAGCTTTATGCCATGGATCAGGGAAAAACAACTGAAAACCCATCAAGCTATTATCAGGAATACACATCGCCAACACGTCAATCGCGTCATCATGGTATACCCGGATATTATGCACACCTTGAGTGTGGGCTTCGTTTATCAATGACCCCACCCCAGGACGATGAACCTCAATGCCGATGAAGTCTTTCTCTGGCTGATTTTTTGCCATTTCAACCAAAGACTTACCGTTGCCAAAACCGATTTCCAAGATAACGGGGGCTTCCCGTCCAAACACGCTGGCATAACTAAGACGGCCACCTTCAATCGTCAGCCCATATTGATCCCAGTACAAATCCAATGCTCGCTGCTGGCCTTCCGTTAAACGACCTTGGCGTCGAACAAAACTTCTTATTCTTCGCGGTTTATCAACACCTGCGACAGATGTTTCGGAAGGGCGCTCTTGTGACCTATTCTTGTCGTTCATACCACTCACTTTTATCAACAACCGTTCTAAAAAAATGTGCCATCAATAGGGGAGGATGCGCTGGCATACATTTTTCTTGGCATTCTGCCAGCACAGTAAGCTTCTCTTCCCGCCTCGATCGCTTTTTTCATGGCCGATGCCATCAGCACTGGCTTCTGCGCTGCTGCAATCGCGGTATTCATCAACACACCGTCACAACCTAACTCCATTGCAATCGCTGCATCAGACGCAGTTCCTACGCCAGCATCCACAATGATAGGAACCGTTGCATCTTCCAAGATCATCCGAATATTATGAGGGTTACGAATTCCTAAGCCGCTGCCTATTGGTGCGGCTAATGGCATCACTGCCACACACCCCATATCAGCTAACTGCTTGGCAATAATAGGATCATCAGAAGTGTAGACCATGACCTTAAAGCCATCGTTAATGAGCGTCTCTGCCGCCGTTAGGGTCTCAACCACGTTAGGAAACAGTGTTTTTTCGTCCCCTAATACTTCAAGCTTTACCAAATCATGACCGTCAAGTAATTCACGGGCTAAACGACAGGTTCGGATCGCATCATCTGCTGTATAACAAGCGGCAGTATTCGGTAGTAAAGTATATTTATCAGGAGACACAACATCCAATAGACTCGGTTCGCCTGGATTTTGCCCTAAATTAGTCCTGCGTACAGCAAACGTGACAATCTCAGCACCACTTGCTTCAATCGCCTGGCCTGTCTCTGCCATATCTTTGTATTTACCGGTTCCCACTAACAATCGCGAGTTATATTCAATGCCGGCAATTGTTATTTTCGTGTCTGTCATATCTATACCTTAAACTGTCTCTATAATGTCTTAGCTCAATAACGTCTTAATCTCAAAATCACATGCAGAGTAGACCCTGCAAACACAGCGTATTAGCCACCGCCAATAGCATGCACGATTTCTACAACATCACCGACTTTTAACGACGTACTCGCATGCTCACTTTTGGGAACAATATCCCGATTGAGCTCTACCGCAATTCTTTTACCTGTTAACGACATTTGTTCCACCAATACAGAGACCGTACACATCGGCGGCAATGCCATTACTTCGCCATTGACCTGAATATTCAACTGTTGCTCACCCATTGCCGGTTACCTACTCCTAGAAGCCCTATCGTTACCACTATTAGAATCAAGGTCGCTATTTTCGCGGAAACACGGGCCTTAGCGCAAATACTTCCTGTAATTATTCGAACAATAAGTGTCCCTATTCTGAAAAAGGCACTAATTTCTGAAAAAGACGCCAATAGCACAGCAAACGTCAGAGCCCCTCCCTGATAACAGACTAACCAATCGCTATGCTTGCACGATGCTTTACCACGTGGATACACAATGCCAACCAACCAAAAATAAACAACGCTCCACCAATCGGGGTCACAATACCCAAACCCTTAATATCGACAAAAGTCATCGCATATAAACTACCCGAAAATAACACAATGCCGCCCACTAGCATTCTCGCAGACCACCGCAGCGTGTTCGGAGGTAAATGCAATTGCACCAATCCTATCAGGACAATGCCGACACCATGATAAAAGTGGTATTGCACTGCTGCCTGAAAGGTCGTGAGCTTTGCTGCCGTCACCATGCTTTTGAGCCCATGTGCACCGAACGCCCCTAATATCACCGCTAACCCCAGTAAACCGGCCCCCAATGCAATCCAATTAAGCCCCTGTCGAACAGCGCTCTTATCCATTTGTCCCTCGCTTATTTTTCCCCATAAAAAAAGGCCAATCATCAAGATCAGCCTTTCTTACTACTTATTTACAATGCAGGCTGAAACTACGCCTCAAGCATCGCTACCTTCATTTTTTTCATCGCATTCTTTTCTAACTGACGAATGCGTTCAGCGGACACATTATACTCTGCTGCCAGCTCATGCAATGTTGACTTTTCATCAGCAAACCAACGTTTTTCCAATATATCGCGACTACGCTCATCAAGATTTGCCATCGCACTATAAAGTTTATTGTTACTGTTTTCTGCCCAGTCGTCATTCTCTAACATGACAGCAGGGTCTTCAGTGGCTGACTCCAAGTAATGCACTGGCGCAGTACTGACCTTTTCTTCATCAGCATCAACTGGGGCATCAAAAGTTGCGTCATGGGCAGACAACCGGCCTTCCATTTCACGAACATCGTTGACGCTCACACCCAAATCTTCCGCAATAGCTTTGATTTCGGCCTGATTCATCCAACCGAGGCGTTTTTTCTTGCTACGTAAATTAAAAAATAACTTACGCTGAGATTTTGTTGTCGCAACCTTAACAATGCGCCAGTTACGCAACACAAACTCATGAATCTCTGCTTTTATCCAGTGCACCGCAAATGACACAAGGCGGACACCAACCTGTGGGTCAAAGCGCTTAACCGCCTTCATTAGGCCGACATTACCTTCTTGGATAAGGTCTGACTGTGACAAGCCATAACCCGAATAGCTTTTTGCGATGTGTACAACGAAGCGCAGGTGTGCAAGTACTAACTGACGAGCAGCATCTACATCATCTTGATAAAAATAACGTTCCGACAGTTCGCGCTCTTGCTCATGAGTAAGAATAGCAACCCCACCTACAGTCTGTAGATAGGCCTCAATATTCGCACCAGGAGCGGCGATCATAGCGGGTTGTAACGCTGTATTCATAGTGTTCTCCAAGAAACTCTAGCTGAGTCTAGCACTCTTGTTGTAGGAGTGCTAATCCAACAATTGGTTCCCAATGATTCCCTTCTTAACATTTAACCGTTGTGTGTATTCAGTCACTTTTACACCGCCCCCAATGACGTCTCTAGGTCATTGATATGTAACGGTCAACGCCGCAACATATGGGGTAGCGACAACCTTTATGACATATTATGACGAAGCTGTCAAAGCAACGGTCATTCCCAAAATTACACCTAATACGCGCTTATCGCGGTTCAATCGCACGTAAATGTTGCCCCACCGCCAACCAAGCCCCGAGCCAACCTATAAAAGCACTGGCAGAAAAAAGCATCAACGTATTTACGAACCCTAATCCAGATAGGTCAAAACTGCTACCGTATAAATTCGCTAATTGGCCCACGGGAGAATCAACCCAAAAGAGTATGCTCTCGATGATAATTAGCGCGATCAGCCCACCGGCAAATCCATACCATAATCCACAATATAAGAAAGGCCGTCGTACAAAAGCATCTGTAGCCCCAACCATTTTAACGATAACGATTTCATCCCGGCGTGCTTCAATGGCCAAACGGATGGTATTAATAACCACCAGTAACACTGCCAACCCCAAACCGACACCCAACGCAAACACCAATCGTTCTGCGAGATCTAACATCGCATGTAATCGTTGAACCCACTCCGCATCTAGCTGGGCCGCATCAACTTGCTGAAACTTATCCAATGCCTGACGTAAATCTTCAGCTTGAGCGACATCTCGGTTACTGGGATAAACCACAATAACCGATGGCAACGGGTTTTCATCTAGTTCACTCAGCAAGTCACCAAAACCAGACAACACTTGGAACTCTTCCAACGCCTGAGCTTTTGAAATGTACTGCGTACGCGCAACATCCACACGCTTCTCAAGCTTGCGCGCAAACGCCCTACCTTTATCCATTGGAAAGTCTTGCTGCAAATACAACGATATCTGTGCACTACCATCCCAATCTCGACTCAATATTTGAGCATTTTTTAACATGACATATAACCCGGCTGGCAACGCTATTGCGATCGCAAGCACCAGTACTGTCATAATAGTGGGAATAGGGGTCGCGAGTAATCGCTGAAGACTCTCTAATGCTACAACCTTGTGGTGGTTACGATAACTCTTAAAACGTTGAGCCAACGTGACGGTTTGCTGGCTCGCCCCCCGCGGGGATGCCGCTGCGGTCCGACTTGCGCCTCCCGGACTGGATCCTGGCTGGATACGCTTCATCTACCCCACCTCCGAAGCATACGGGTTTTCATCTGCCGGCTTTTGCAATGTATCGTCGGGGTCAACTTCCTCCATCAATGCCCCTTCCTTCAGCACCAATGATCGGTGGTCATATCGATTAATCAGCGATAGATCATGAGTCGCGACGAGAACAGTCACACCTACCTGACTAAACTGTTGAAATAAATCCATAATCTCTGCAGATAACGCTGGGTCCAAATTCCCCGTCGGTTCATCCGCCAACAATATTGGTGGCTTGTTAACCACCGCACGCGCAATGCCAACACGTTGCTGCTCACCACCGGACAGCATAATAGGGAGTAGATTTTCTTTACTAAGCAAACCCACTTTATCCAATGCAGCCCTAACCCGCCGCCCTGCGTCCTTACGACTATAACCGCTAATCAAGAGCGGCAATGCGACATTATCGAATACGGTACGATCAAACAATAATTGATGATTTTGAAAAACCATACCAATCTTACGCCGATAATAAGGTACACCGGGACGAGTTATTGCGCTCAGATTCTGGTTATCCACCATGATCTGACCCTGGGAAGGCCGTTCAATTAATGTCAGCAATTTAAGTAAGGTACTCTTACCTGCACCAGAGTGACCCGTAAGAAACGCCAGCTCCCCAGTCTCTAACTGAAAGGTCACTTGTTGCAAGGCGTCCTTACCATTTGCGTAACGTTTACAAACCTGCTGAAAAGCAATCATAGAAGGTATTTGTTATTATCCCGCCATTCGTTTCATGGCTTTATTAAGGTTACTGATCTTCGTCAAATAACGCCTGAACGAATTCATCGGGGTCAAAGGGACGTAAATCATCTATCTGCTCACCAACCCCAATAAATTTGATAGGTACATCGGTCTTAGCCGCCAGCGAAAACACAACGCCGCCCTTTGCAGTACCATCCAACTTAGTCAATGTGATCGCACTTAGATCCACGGCATCATTAAATGTCTGCACCTGATTAAGGGCATTTTGACCCGTGCCTGCATCCAATACCAACATCACTTCATGGGGAGCCTCACTGTCTAATTTACCCAGCACCCGGCGTACTTTTTCTAGCTCATCCATCAAATTGGATTTATTGTGTAAACGCCCCGCCGTATCAGCAATAAGCACATCAACATTTCTGGCTTGAGCTGCTTGCATTGCATCAAATACAACAGACGCACTATCCGCGCCCTGATGCTGAGCAATAACAGGAATATCGTTGCGCGCCCCCCATACTTGCAACTGCTCTACCGCCGCTGCCCGGAATGTATCACCGGCCGCCAACATAACGGTTTTGCCTTCGCTTTGTAGTCGCTTCGCCAATTTACCAATAGTGGTGGTTTTTCCGACACCGTTAACACCCACCATTAATATGACATACGGCTTTTTCGACGTATCAACGACAAATTCCGACATGTCATTCGACAAAATAGCACGCAATTCTTCCTGCAATGCGACGTACAGAGCATCAGAATCATACAATTCCTGACGACTCACACGATCGGTTAAGGCATCAATAATGCGTGTAGTTGCTTCAACACCCACATCGGATACCAATAACTGTGTCTCTATATCTTCAAATAACTCATCATCAATTTCTTTTTTACCAATCAATAGGGTAGACATACCCTTGGTAAAGCTCGACCGCGTACGACTAAGTCCACTGCGTACCCGTTTAAAAAACGATCGGGATTCCACGTCCGCGGATACCGGCCGCTCCGCAGTCTCCTCAATATGAGGTTGCTCAACGGCAATCGATTCTACCGCGGGTTTAACAACAGCAGGCTCTACACTCGATTGGGCTATCGCATCATTGGCGGCCGCAGGCGCTGAGGCAAAAAATCGTGCAAAAATCTGCTTTTCACTGGAAGCTGCCTGTAACGCAGAGGATGAGTCAACTGCCACTACGTTTTTGTCCGGAGAAAAATAGCGAGAAAAAACGGCTTGTTGCTGCGCTATATCTGCCATGATGGAACCTCTACCCTATTCACACTGTCATTAACACAAAGATCGGTTATCCTACCACTTTCATTCCACCCTAAACATTGAAAAAAGCAATTTTGTTGGATCTAACACATCATGAAGCAACGAATAACGCACAAAAAACGCAGGTCAGTTGTCAGCCAGAAAAATAGCCTAACCACCCTGTTCAGTGGCTTGACATTGATACGACGCAGCATTAAGACCCCGTTACTTATTGGTTTTAGTGTTCTCGCGTGTTCTAACGTATTTGCCAACAGCCAACCGGCCGTTACCGCAACCCCATCGCCCAGTGAAAGAACCTATACCCACACCTTAGATAACGGACTTAAGATCATTGTGCGAGAAGATCACCGAGCACCTGTGATGGTAAGCCAAGTATGGTACCGCATTGGTTCTAGCTATGAGCCGGTGGGCCTCACGGGGGTATCTCATGTATTAGAGCACATGATGTTCAAGGGCACACATAAGGTTCCTACTGGCGAGTTTTCAAAATTGATTTCTAGCTATGGTGGATCAGAGAACGCGTTCACCTCCTATGACTTCACCGGTTATTATCAAATGATGAATGCTAACAATCTGCCTCTCAGCATAGAGTTGGAAGCAGATCGTATGGCAAACGCAATTTTTCCAGAAGATGAATTCGTTAAGGAAATTGAAGTCGTCAAAGAAGAACGCCGCTTGCGTACCGACGACAACCCTAATTCTCGGACTTATGAACGTTTTATGGCTGCCGCTTATTTATCCAGCGGTTACCACAATCCTATCATTGGCTGGATGCATGATCTTGATAACCTTACCTATAAAGACGCATTAGATTGGTACAAGACATGGTACGCACCTAATAACGCAACACTAATTGTTGTCGGTGATGTTGCTCATAAAGACGTATTTGCCCTCGCAAAGCAATACTTTGGCCCCATAGCCGCCAAAACGTTACCCACTGTTGCTCCGCCAACAGAAGTGGCTGGTCTTGGCGAGCGTCGTATTAATGTCGAGCTCACCGCCAATGTTCCCTCAATTTATATCGGTTACAACGTACCAGGCATAAACACCGTGAAAGAAGAATGGGAAATCTATGCGTTACGCATGTTGGCTGGCGTACTCGATGGCGGCTACAGCGCCAGAATAGAAACCGAATTGGTACGAAACAAACAGATTACCGCTAGCGCGGGTGCCAACTACGGTGGTTTCTCTCGTGGAGATACCTTATTTCTTCTCAGTGGTGTTCCCACCCAGAACCATACCGTTGAAGATGTCGAAGCCGCACTGACAGAACAACTCGAACGCTTAAAAACCGATCTTGCCAGCCCAGAAGAAATGGCGCGAGTACAAGCCCAAGTTATTTCCGGCATTGTCTATCAGCAAGATTCCATTTCAAGTCAGGCCAATCAAATTGGACGTATGGAAAGCATAGGACGCTCCTGGCAAGAAATGGATACGTTTGCGGAGCACCTCAAAGCCGTCACTGCTGAACAGATTCGATCCGTCGCTCAAAAGTATCTCATTCGCGACAATAAAACCGTTGCTACTTTAACGCCAAAGCAATAACTCGAATCTCACACGCTGCTCGTACAAGAAATGGACCGTTAACATGACCAACAAATCTCCTTTTAAAACTACCGAACAACGCCAGCGCTTTAGCCGAAAAACCCTCAACATAATGATCATCACAGTCTCAATTATGATCGTGCTTTTCTACAACATGCCTGGAGGTATAAAACCGAGCACAACTGAGAATGTCGAGAATACCGAAACTCAAGTAGAAGTAAGCGACACCATCGCGGAAATCTCAGATACCACGCCAAGTTTTGATCCTAAAACACAATTGTCATCCCTAAAAATAATTGAAAAAGCCACGGCTAAATCCCACAATATCGACATACAATCCTGGAACACAACAAAAGGGGCGCAGGTACTCTTTGTTGAAGCACCCGAAGTACCAATGCTTGATGTTAGGCTTGTATTTAATGCCGGTGGCGCACGCGACCCCAAAACATTACCCGGTTTGGCACTGCTAACCAATGGTATGATTACCGAAGGCTCAACGACCCATAACGTAGACGAGCTAGCCGCACACTTTGAAAGTCTAGGTGCAGTATTGGACAATGGGTCCTATCGCGATATGGCCACTATCTCGTTACGTACCTTATCGGATCCACAATTAAGACAACAGGCGCTAGATGTTTTTTACGGTGTTGTATCTGCACCCAGTTTTCCTGAGGGCAGTTTTCAACGCTTAATCAAGCAACTCACCCTCGGTCTTGAACATGAAAAACAAAATCCGAAAAAATTGGTCAGCCGTGAATTTTACCAACAACTATACGCCACCCATCCCTACGGCCACCGCATACAAGGTACAGCCGCTAGCCTAAAAGAAATTACCATCAAAGACCTACAAGCCTTCTATGCTAACTACTATGTTTCCAGTAATCTGGTCATTGCCATTACTGGCGATATACAACGTGCTGATGCAGAGAGTATTGCAAACATTATTGATGAGCGACTTCAACAAGGTAGCCCTGCACCACGCTTACCGACACCACCCACGCTCACTAAAGATCAACAACATTTTATTGAGTTCCCCTCAAGCCAATCCCACGTATTAATGGGAGCCCTCGGTATCCAACGCGGCGATGATCGTTGGTATTCACTTGTATTGGGTAATGAAATACTGGGGGGGGGAGGTTTTACCTCTCGTTTAAACCAAACCATTCGACAAGAGAAGGGGCTCGTCTACAGTGTGTACAGTTATTTCTCCCCTATGGCCGTTACGGGGCCATTTATGATGGGCCTACAAACTAAGAATGAATCCAGAGATGAAGCCACAACTCTTATGCATTCGATCTTGACTGAATTTGCCACCAAAGGGCCAACAGAACAAGAGCTACAAGACGCACGAAAACATTTGCTTGGCAACTTCCCTCTTAATATCGCCAGCAATAGTCGCATCGTTAATTACCTCGGATTAATCGGCTTCTACAACTTACCGCTTACCTATTTAGAAAACTATCCTAAACAGCTCGAAAAGGTCACCGTTGAGAGTATCAAAGCTGCTTTCACCAAAACCCTCGATAGCGAAAAACTCATCACCATTGCACTTGGCAAACAAGACATCACAACGGAAAGCAAAAAGTAAGATGGGCCGAAAACGCAAGTCGTCACAAAACCAGAGCAACTCAACAAGCCACCACCAATTACGCATTATTGGTGGTGAGTGGCGCAGTAGAAAATTAAGCTTCACGCCAATGGACGGCTTACGCCCGACACAAGACCGAGTCAGAGAAACGCTGTTTAACTGGCTGATGTATGACATTGAAGGCGTGAACATATTGGATGCATTCGCTGGCAGTGGCGCTCTGGGTCTAGAAGCGCTATCCCGAGGTGCAAAAAACGTTCAGTTTATAGAAAAGTCTGCAATGGCTGCCGATCAAATACGGCAACATTTGGCTACCCTAGAATGTACTCGTGGTAATGTACATCAGATTGATGCACTGCAATATTTATCTGCCTCGGTAAGCGAACCTTTTCAGCTCATCTTTCTTGACCCTCCCTTTAATCAACAATTATTACAACCTTGCTGTGAACAATTGATTCGTAACGGGTATAGCCAACCGGGCACCTATATCTATGTGGAAGCAGAGATTGATATTGATCTATCAACGTTACCCGAGCAATGGCAGCTCGTGAAAGACAAGAGTCAATCGACCAAGCATATTGTACTTTACCAACACTGCTAGGCTGGCGGCTCAGGTGCTGTCGGCGCCTGAGGGGATGCCGACTTTGCGCCACCGCCACCGCCACCACTATTGATTTTCACCATCGCACCTTTTATGGTCACTCCTGAAGGATTAAGTGTGATCAATCCGCTCCCCGCTTTCATGACCACTTCGCTACCGGCTTCAATCACTAACTGCATACCGGCTTTCAAGTGAATTTCTTGGGCCTGCATATTATAATTTTTGGTGGTTTTAATCTGACTATCTTTGCCTACTTGTAGAGATTGCGACTTACCTACACTCACATTGTGTTGACCATCCACTGTTTTATGATGGTCTTTTTCGACTTTAGTAAAACTCTCTTTTTCGACTTTAGTATGCTCATCGTTTTCGATGGTTTCTCGCCAGTGGTTTTTAACTTTTACATCCACGTCTTTTTCTGCGTGAATAAAGATCTGCTCACTGCTTTTTTTATCTTCAATGCGCACTTCATTAAACCCACCACCATTTGGCGTACTGAGAGTTTTTAGCGTAGATCGAGTTTTATTCGCGGGAAGAGGGTAAGGCGATGGATGCTGCCCATGATAGGTTCGCCCAATGACTACGGGACGATCGGGGTGCCCGGACTCATAGGCGACAATGACTTCCTCTCCAACACGAGGGATCGACATACTGCCCCACTGCCCTCCTGCGGCTCCTTGGGACACCCGAACCCAACAACTGCTTTTTTCATCGTACCCTCCCTTTCGATCCCAATGAAAATGCAGTTTAATACGGCCATGGGCATCCGTATAAATCTCCTCACCTGCCGGCCCTGTGACTACCGCAGTCTCTGTACCTGCAATATAAGGAATCGGATGCACTCGAGCGGGGCGATAGATTACATCGTTGGGAATAAAGGTTAATTTGGCCAGGTAAGAATACGCTTCCGTCGACGCCCCCTCCTCTAACGATTGTGGTTGACGTCCCTCATGTGTCACCTTCGTAATAAGATAATCGCGATTAATACTTACCCTTGGGTGTCCCTCAACACCAATCACATAACCCGGCATAAAACGCTGACTACTAGTGCTCGCTTCAGCCAATACCGTAAACGTATTTAATGCCTCAGCACGCAGCGACGCATAACGTTTTCCTTCCGTTGGGTGCTGATAATTCCCTGGATAATAGTACTGCTCCAAATCAGCTCTTGCCCCAGGATTATTTACTGTGGCATTGGTCATTAGCGAAAGAGACGGTTTTTCGAAAAAGAAGTCCTGTAAGCTCACTTTCCCTGCTGCGATGGTTTCCTCTAGAGTCATCGCATGAATAGATTCCTGCCCCGCCACTAAACCCGTGATGGGGTGATAAGCAATCGAACGAGAACCCGGCAACGGAGCAAAACACGCATTATGATCACCTAACACCAACGTGTGTTTATCCAGATTATGCTCAAAGAAATAGAAAATACCTTCTTCTTCCATCAAGCGGCAAATAAAATCCCACTCATTTTCTTGGTACTGCACGGTGTAATCACGAGCAGGGTAGCTATGCCGCAAATCCAATCTTACATCACTTCCACGAATATCGGCTTCGCTCAATAATGTGCTAATAATATCCGGGACGGACTGCTGCTGAAAAATTCTATTTCCACTGCGACTCAGTAGAAACCACGGTTTTGGCGCCAGCATCACACTGAATTGGGTAAAGCGTCGCCCGCGATTAACGTAGCTTGCTTGAATAATTTCCCCGTGTAACACCCGTGAGTTATGACTATCAATAAACGTCAACAATCCCGGTTTTGATAAAAATGCACCAACGTCGAGAACATCGTTTTCACACACCAAATTCAGTGTAAAAGAAAAAAGCCCCGAGATTTCCTCTTCTCCCGTAAAACCAATAACTCGGATTTCTGTGTCACATCCGATCAACTCAAAAACTAAACGCGTAACATTAGCGGGGGCGTTCATCGTGGACTTTCCTTTCTATTGGAGGACGGGGATTATTACAAAGACCCGTCCATCGTAAGAAAATCGACGATTTTTCATCACCCCCAATACCAACTAAGGTTAGGTTATCTGTCGGCCTATTGTCATTACATACAATTCCCGTCTATCCTGAATAGACAGTATTTCAGGAGGCGATATGTCGATTTCAAGCCAAGTAGAAAACTGCCTAACCGAACAAGGCATAGAATTCAAAGTGATTAGCAGCGAAACTGTAGTACCTCTGCACCAATTGCGTAGCGCTAGCGAAATTAGCGCAAGCTCTATCGTCACCATGGTGATACTGGAAGACTGTATCGGAAAAATCCAATTATTGATGGCCGCAAACACCTTTCTAGACCTTACACGCATATGTGAGGCGCTGGGGAGGAACTTTCAAGGGCTTACAGAAGAGGCCAGCAGTAAGCTTGCAGAAAAGCATGGAACGGAGCGTATCCCCGCAATTCCGCTCTTAAACGACATTCCTACAGTGGTAGATAGCTCACTATTAGCCTGCACTCAACTCTACTTAGAAGTGGGTGACTCTGAATCCTACCTTGAACTCAGCCAACAGCAATTTTTGAAACTAGTGGAATCTGCTGAATCTGGCAATTATTGTGTTCCCGCAGTTGCACTTGATATAGAAGACAGCTCGGTTTCACAAATCAACCAGGCGGTGGAGCAGTTTACCACCCTGCGAATACAACAACGCTTAGAACAAACCTTGGAGATGCCCCCCCTACCAGAAACCGCTGAGCGTATTATTCAACTGCGTATTAACCCAGAAGCGGGTGTCGGCGAGCTTGCTGAAGTGGTTGAAAAAGACCCGAGTTTAGCCGCTCAAGTCGTCAGCTGGGCCAGCTCTCCCTATTACGCAGCACCGGGTACTATAAAGTCTGTTCACGATGCAGTTGTGAGAGTGCTCGGGTTTGATTTGGTTATCAACCTAGCCTTAGGTTTATCACTGGGTAAAACCGTAGAGATTCCCACCGATGGGCCCCACGGAATCACGCCTTATTGGCATCAAGCAGTGTGCAGTGCCGCTATGATGGAGGGCTTGGTAAAAGCGATGTCGCCCAGTAAACGCCCTTCTATGGGATTGGCCTATTTGAGTGGTCTACTGCACAATTACGGTTATCTTGTGCTTGCCCACATCTTTCCACCCTACTTTTCGCTGATCAATCGCTATATCGAAGCCAATCCACATATATGCCATATCTACATTGAGCACCATTTATTGGGGGTGACGAGAGATCAAATTGGCAGTGCATTAATGGAATGTTGGAATATGCCCGAGGAAGTTGTATATGCGCTCCGATGCCAACACTCTCCTGAATATAATGGCGAGAATAAAGTGTACAGCCAACTGCTCTATGTAGGTACTCAAGCCATGATTAATCATGGGCTAGCGCAAGGCCCCAAGAAACCCATTGATGAAGAACTACTGGCAGAGTTAACACTGGAACCCGAAGATATTAACGCCATCGTACAGCGGATTATAGACGGCAAAGATGACCTAATGTCGATGGCCCGCTGTCTCGAGAAATAACATATAGACTATGAATGAACCATGACCACTATGAACGACCTTAGTTACCCGCTAAGGTCGTCTCACTATAGGCGTCTCGACGGGCTTTTTTGAAGCTATTCAGAATGGCACCCTCGCAGTTTTCCATAAAGGTTTCAAACTCTGGGTTGGAGTAACGGCTGATAAGGCCTCTGATATCTTTACTGGGTGTTTTCTTGAACAGATATAGATAAAATACACGGGCATTTTCATTAATATGTCCACCCACCCGCTCTCGATACTCTGCCAATTCCTTTTCCAACACGTTTTCCGGCAGCACTTGACTAGACTTCATCCACGAGACATTCGCCAGTAGGTTTTTTCTTAGCTCAACCTTAATTCCTGTCTCTAATCGCGTCTGACCCAGCGAAGTATCCAGTCGCTCCACCAAGGCCACACGTGATTTATTAGGGGCATTTTCCTGCAATTGCACCTTATAACTTCGCATATGCCCATGAGCAACCTCATTGTCAGCATCCTCTTGCAACTGCTTAAATTGCATAACATTTGGCGCCTGCAACATCCGTTTTACTGCCAGAAGTTCTGACTCCGACATACGCGACTGCAGGTAACTCACAATACTTTGCTTCATCTCCGAGGTCTGCAACCGGCCTTTTAGATTCAATCGAAGCTGGGCGAGCTCTGCCTCAGTCAAGGGCATTGCAGACGCTTTAAGGTTCACGATCTCCTGAGTAATCAAATCCGGCATCTGCCGCAGCAAGTCATACACACCAGCCTCATGCAATACATACTTAATAATAAGCTGCTGATTTGCCTCAGTCTTTTCACTAATAAAAGGAGAAGATATCGATTCTTGAGTCGATGATGCAAACACAGACCCGCTTATACTAAGACACAGCATCGCCA
>MABD01000054.1:0-33033 GCA_002162955.1 Gammaproteobacteria bacterium 45_16_T64 | reverse complement strand
CCTGTATTGATCACTATTCGACTACTTTGTCGTGCGTCCTGCATTACGCCCCCTAATCCTGCAAATACTATCGTTTATCTATAAGCTTATACCAAAGTAGTAAATGCTCAAATATCGCTAAGAAGCATATCAGTTGGGGCCTTCGCTCGGCAACCAACAAAAAAGCCGCATACAGTTGCGGCCTTTTACATTCGGATTTTGCTCGAATTATGTTATGACTTCTTCTTTTTCTTTGGCCCTAAGTATTTACTTACGCCCATAAACCACATCATCAAACTGACATCGCCTTCAGTTTTGATATCTTGTGCCTGCATGCCTTTCATAAATACCGCAGGGTCTTTACCCGCCGCCATAATCGTCTCAAACGCGTAGGTAGAGTCCTTAAATGCCAACGTCATTGCCGGTTGCTGATGCACGCCGGGAGATGCTTGCACACGGCCATTGGCAACATGATAGTGCCGCGCAATACCGCCATCCGCAGTACGAAATTGCAAGATGAAGTCTTTACCTTCTAATTGCTTTTGAAAACCTTCACTGTTTCGGCTTAACCAGCTCATACGCCAGCCCAATACCAATAACATAATCCAAAATTTCATATCTTCTATTCTCTAGTAAGTGATTAAGATGCAATGACTGCATCTTTAAGGGCTTTTCCTGGTTTAAAATGTACCCCATTACTTGCAGGTATCACGATTGGCTCACCCGTTTGCGGATTGCGTCCGTTACGAGCAGCTCTGGGTCGAACATCAAAGGAGCCAAAACCAATAAAGCTCACTCGATCATTACGACTTAGGGCCAAGGTTATTTCATCTAACATCACATTCAGCACATCCCGTGCATCATCCTTAGATATGGATAATTGTTCCGCTAACTGCGCTTCGAGGTCTGTTTTTATCATAGAAATATCCTACCTGGCCCTATCACCGGGAGCATTAAAGCCCTAAATCAACTAGTCTTCAACTTCTTCGAAGTCTTCTTTGCCTACGCCACAATCAGGGCATAACCAATCTTCATCTACATCGGCCCATAAGGTCCCAGGTGCCACGCCATTTTCTGGATCACCTAACGCTTCATCATAAATATAACCACAGACAATACATTCATACTTTTTCATGACTTACTCTCTCTTCAATTCTGTCTCTTCATACTGCTAAAAAGACCGGGGCAATTTTGCACGGCTAAATTACGTGTCCCAATGGCAAAAATCAAGCTACAGAAGGCCCTGGCGTCAGTTTATCCTAGGAAAAATGACAGATCCCCGCATTATTTCGTAGCAGTATGACAGTTTAAAGTCACAAATTGTCCTCTACCGCAGATGACTGTTGCTGCCTACTGATATCCGCTAGAATATCCGAATCTGGATTGGAGTGACCGCATTTTGCTAAATTTTCCTTTAAAAACACGATGTTCCATCGCCACTCAAACCACTAACGCCCATGGAATGGCGTTGTTTCAGGTTCCACAACATTGCCGAAGCTGGCTGTTTGACCCTGGATCCCTCACCAAAAGGTTGCAACAAATCTCAAATAATCATTTTTGTGTCAACCTGTTACGGCAATACCAAGGCAAAGCCACTGCGATAGAACAATTTGCATTATCGTTACGCACGCGTTCACAGCCATTTATCCGCGAAGTGGAATTATTATGTCATGATGAACCCTGGGTATTTGCCCGCACCCTGATACCAATGCCAACATTGATGGGAGAAGCGAAGCTACTCACGCGATTGGGTACTAAACCTCTCGGCGCTGCACTGTTTAGTTCTCCCCATGTATCCCGGGGCCCAATCACCGTAAAACGCATTCATAGCAGTCAGCTCCCTCTCTCCCAACCGATAGCCCCACAGTGGCTATGGGGGCGTCATTCCGTATTCTATGTTAATCGAGCACCATTACTGGTGAATGAAATTTTCTTACCTAACTGTCCTTTTTATTCACTGTAAATCAGCGTGTTAGGGCTATAATACCTAATCAATCTAGATCATAGGTGTGAATTCAGGTGTCTCTACAAGACTTACAATTATCTAACTCTCGATTTCGACGTTTACCTGATTTTATTCAATTGGGGCGCTTAGATAGGCCTATTGGCATCTATCTACTAATGTGGCCCGCGTTATGGGCACTGTGGATTGCAGCAGAAGGCCAGCCATCCGCAAAAAACCTCTTTATCTTTATCGCCGGTGTTATTCTCACCCGTACTGGTGGCTGTATCATCAACGACTACGCCGACAGGGATTTTGACGGGGATGTACAACGCACTCAAAATAGACCACTAGCCACTGGACGCATCAGCCCCAAAGAAGCACTAATATGCGCTGCGATCATTGGCCTGCTGTGTTTCATCCTAGTATTGTTCACTAATCTCAGCACAATCCTGTGGTCCTTTGGTGCCCTCGCGCTGGCGTGTGGCTACCCCTATATGAAACGTTACACCTACTTTCCACAGGTGGTGTTAGGGGCAGCATTCGCCTGGTCCATACCAATGGCTTTCACTGCCACCAACGAAACAGTACCGACCTATGCGTGGCTTATCTATACCGCAACACTGTTATGGACCGTCGCCTACGATACTTTTTATGCCATGGTGGATCGCGAAGATGATCTCAAGATTGGTGTTCGTTCCACCGCCATTTTATTCGGGGATGCTGATCTAGTCATGATTGCTATCCTGGAAATGCTCGCCTTATTAGCACTTTGGTTAGTTGGCCAGCAACTAGGACTAAGCCATTGGTATTACGCAGGTTTACTGATGGCATGTATATTGTGGAGTTGGCAATTATGGCAAGCTCGCCATAGGGACAGCGATCGCTGCTTTGCTTCTTTTCTACACAATCACTGGGTCGGCGCCGTCATATTTACCGGAATCTTCTTGCACTATAGTTTGTCCTAAAACCCTTTTTGCCAACTTCGCATATAATATATACAGAAGGCTTAACCCGTCATAGACCTGTCATGTAAATGTAACAGTCACACCCTTTAATATGGGGCACATTGTTTTAACCATTACAAAGGAGTCCCTCATGTCCGGTAATACTGTTCTCATTGTCGATGACGAAGAAGCGATTCGTGAAATGATTGCTGTCTCCCTCGAGCTTGCAGGTTTTTCTTGGATCCAAGCGAATAATGGCCAAAGTGCCCATGAAATGGTCGTAGATAAACGTCCGGATCTTATACTGCTCGACTGGATGTTACCGGGAATCAGCGGCGTTGAGCTTGCTAGACGTCTAAAGCGCGATGACGCAACCTCAGAAATACCCATCATCATGCTAACCGCCAAAGGCGAAGAAGATAATAAGATACAAGGGTTGGATGCAGGTAGTGATGACTACATAACCAAACCCTTCTCTACCCGAGAGCTCATTTCCAGAATCAACGCCGTGTTGCGACGCTCAAAAGGCACTCAGGGGAAACCACTAGAGCTTTCAGGGCTATCTCTAGATACCATTAGCCATCGCATTACCGCAAATGACACCACTGTGGATATGGGGCCAACAGAATACCGCTTACTTGAGTTCTTCATGTCTCATCAAGACCGTGCATATACCCGTGCGCAATTGCTTGACCAAGTGTGGGGAGGAAACGTTTATGTGGAAGACCGCACGGTTGATGTTCACATTCGCCGACTTAGAAAAGCCCTAACACCACATCAGCTAGATCATTTAGTACAAACCGTACGTGGTACTGGCTATCGATTTTCGGGCAAAGGTTGTTAATAGATTGTGTACAAGCATTGGCAACTAGAGCTCAATAAATTTCTGTTGATTTGTATTATTGGTGGTAGTGTAGGCTGGCTTGTGGGAGAGCCGTGGGCTGGCGCTTTTCTTTGTTTGTTCCTCTATATTTCCTGGCTACTTCTCTACTTAAAGGAACTTGCTTCATGGCTTGAAGACCCTCAGTCTGAAGAGCTACCTGAAGCTTCTGGGTTATGGGGCTTTGTCTTCGACAAGCTTTACCGACAACGGAAAAAACACAAGACCAAAACCAAGAAGCTCAAGAAAACGATTGAAAAGTCCCGTTTATCCACCAATGCCATTCAAGATGCTGTTGTGCTTATCAACGAAGACGATTTGCTCGAATGGTGGAATAAAGCCGCAAAGAAACATCTAGGCTTGATGCGTAATACAGACCGCAGTCAACCGATCATTAACCTATTACGAGACCCGGCTTTTATTACCTATTACGAACGCGGTGAATATCGTGATGGCATACACATGCCCTCACCCGTCAACCCGGCCGTGACTCTGCATGTAACATTGTCTTACTTTAGCCGGACTAATCGCATCCTAATTGCCAGAGATGTCACTCGATTAATTCATTTAGAGCAGATGCGCAAAGACTTCGTCGGTAACGTATCCCATGAGCTGCGTACCCCGCTAACCGTGATCAAAGGTTATATAGAAACATTCTTAGACTTATTTGGATCAAATGAACACCCTGCTCTACACCGAGGGCTGACACAAATTGACCAACAAACACGGCGTATGGAAATACTGGTTAACGACCTCTTGCTGCTCTCTCGTCTGGAAACAGACGCCTCAAAGACGCCTCATGAGCCCATCAACGTTGTTGGCTTATTACAACGCATACAGCAAGACGCAAAGGCACTGAATACCGAAAAAAACCATACAATACAGCTAGTTATTGATCATCCAGTAGGGCTTCTGGGTGACATGAAAGAACTACAAAATGCGTTTTCTAATATCATCTTTAATGCCATCAAATATACCGATGCGGGTGGTATTATAGAAATACGCTGGTGGAAAGACAGTGATGGTGCCCACCTATCAGTTATTGATAATGGCGTTGGTATCGACCCAATCCATATACCACGGCTCACCGAGCGATTTTACCGCGCAGACCCCAGTCGCCAGACAGCATCTGGGGGCACAGGCCTGGGGCTGGCGATTGTTAAACACAGCCTTAGGCACCACGAAGGGGTCTTGGATATTCAAAGTGGGCTCGGAGAGGGCAGCCACTTTTCCTGCCACTTCCCCAAACGCCGAACCATTAAACCACCCATTGAATCTCATTAATCTCTAAAGTTATTGTATTGCAGCGGCATCTCAAACTCAGCATCCTTTAACACGGCAATGGCGGCCTGCAAATCATCACGTTTTTTCCCCGTGATACGCACCTTTTCACCCTGTATAGCCGCCTGTACCTTAAGTTTGGCTTCCTTAATCATTTTAACAAGCTGCTTAGCCTGCAATGATTCAAGACCTTGACGTAAAGTTGCCGTTTGCCTTGCCTCACTCACATTCACATCTGGGTCGCTTTTTTCCATACAAGCGATATCAACACCGCGCTTAATCAGCTTCCCTTCGAGAATATCCATTAATTGCTGTAGCTGAAATTCGGCTTCAGCATATAGCGTAACCACCGATTCGTTTAATTCAAACCGCGCTTTGGTCCCTTTAAAATCAAAACGTGTGGATACTTCACGTGTTGCCTGATCCACCGCATTGGACACTTCGTGGAGATCAAGCTCAGAAACAACATCAAAAGAAGGCATAATAGAGGTCCTTAGTAGGCATAAGTAATGCTCGCAGTGTACTGAATTCCCAAAACAATGAATAGCCCAAAGCAGGCGAATACGTATCACTTTAACGAGTGATAACCTATACTTAAACTATATCCGCTGGTTATTTTTGAGGGCTTGAGAATGAAGCTTTTTAGCAAACTTATGATGTTTATGCTCGTCGCCGCATTAGCAGCCCCTTTTTTCCTGAAAGGTCCGAGTGGTCGTCCCCTTATGACCTTAAGCGATCTCAACCTTCCATCCTTCAATGTCTCTTCTAAAGTTTCGGGACCAGTAGAAACCTTAACGGGAGAGGATCAGAATGCCTGGATTCAATGGGGGTCAGGAAAAAAAGGCGCACCAAAACCCTTACAATCCACCATTGATGCCGAAGGCAAATCAATCCAAGCAGCCAAAAATACTTATTACCGTTGGAAAGACTCTGAGGGGGTTTGGCAATTTACCAAGCAGCCCAATCCTAATGCGGAGAATTTTTTGATGAAAATAGATCCAAATGCAAATATCGTTCAGTCACTATCACAAGAAAGTATCGACAAAGCGTTTGGTCGAGTTAAAGAACCAACTCTAGCCCTCGGTGGCATTGGTAAAAGTGAGATAAAGAACCCACTATCTCTTGAAAGTATCTCCGAGGGAGGTATTCCTTTTCCATCAACAATACCTATTGAGCAGGTTCCTCAGCTAATCGAACAAGCCAAAGCAATACAGGATATTTCCAATCAACGGGATAAGATAGTACAGGGCTTATAAACCCAAACCCAGAAAGCACTAATCAGAGAGTTCATTCAGAGATCGATGCCTCACATCTTTTCCCCTAACCAAGTAAATGACCTGCTCCGCAATGTTGCGGGCATGATCACCAATACGCTCCAAAGAGCGTAGACTCCACATAATATTCAGTACCCGTGTGATATATCGCGGGTCTTCCATCATGAATGTAGCCAATTGACGCATCGCTGATTCATATTCCATATCAACAATGCTGTCCTCTCGCACAACATCCATAGCCGCGTCAACATCAGAGCGAGCAAAAGCATCCAACGCATCCCGTAACATACTGCAAACGTGCGCACCAATATGCCGGACCTCAACATACCCTTTCGGCAAGACACTATCTTCCGCTAACTCAATGGACATTTTTGCCACTTTACTGGCTTCGTCACCCACCCGCTCCAAATCAATATTGACTTTCGTCGCCGCCACTAATAGTCGTAAATCACTGGCGGCGGGTTGGCGCAATGCGATTATGCGCGTGCACTCTTCATCAATAGCCAACTCCATAGCATTTATTTTTTTCTCAACAGATAATACATCCATTGCTTTCGCACTATCCGCATTCACCAATGCATCGACAGCTTCGATCACTTGTTTCTCAACCAACCCGCCCATCGTTAATAGATGACTGCGTACTTCTTCTAACTCTTCATTAAATTGGCGAGAAATATGCTGGGTAAATTCATCTTTACTCATTTGTTAACCCCTTAACCATAACGTCCAGTAATATAATCTTCTGTTTGTTTTTTACCTGGATTTGTAAAAATCGAATCGGTATCGGAATATTCCACCATGTTCCCTAAGTACATGAACGCAGTATAGTCAGACACACGGGCTGCTTGCTGCATATTGTGTGTCACAATCACAATAGTATAGTGTTCTTTTAAGTCATTTATGAGTTCTTCAACTTTTAGCGTAGAAATAGGATCTAAAGCAGAACAGGGCTCATCTAAGAGCAATACCTCAGGTTCCACAGCAATTGTTCGGGCGATTACCAAACGTTGTTGTTGGCCACCCGACATACCTAGTGCGTTATCATTAAGGCGATCTTTTACCTCATCCCACAATGCAGCACCTTTTAGCGCCCATTCAACCCGTTCATCAATCACACGTTTCTTACGTATCCCTTGAATACGTAGTCCATAGGCGACATTTTCGTAGATAGATTTTGGGAATGGGTTCGGTTTTTGAAACACCATGCCAATCCGTCGCCGAAGATCTGTCACGTCAACCGAGCGATGAAATATATTTTTTTCATCGTAGATAATCTCACCCTCGGTACGGCAACTATCGACTAAGTCATTCATACGATTAAAGCTACGCAACAACGTCGACTTCCCACATCCACTGGGACCAATAAACGCTGTCACCTTCTTTTTAGGGATAGACATATTAATGCCGTTTAGCGCCTGTTTTTCACCGTAAAACAACTTAAAATCCTTCGTTTTCATGCATATTAGATCCTTTGAGAATTGATTAGGATCCTGTTTTTCTTTTCCGATTTCTGCTTCGGTATTTGAAATAGCTAATTCTACGTTTTTCATAATACAATAACCGTTATGCAATCAATTGGTGTACGTGATTTTTATTTCTAAGAATACGATTGGTTAAGTCTCTAATGCACGATACCTTTCTCTTAAGCGATTTCGTACGAGTACCGCAGTGATATTGAGCAAAGCAATCACCGCGACTAATAAAAAGGCCGTTGCGTAGACTAGCGGTCTTGCCGCCTCAACATTTGGACTTTGAAAGCCGACATCATAGATATGAAACCCCAAATGCATAAATTTACGATCTAGATGTAAAAAAGGCGCATTACCATCCAAGGGTAATGTTGGAGCCAATTTCACAACGCCCACTAACATCAACGGGGCGACTTCCCCCGCCGCTCTGGCAATCGCTAGAATAAGCCCCGTCATCATTGCTGGGGTCGACATTGGTAATACAACTTTCCATAATGTCTCAAATTTTGTAGCCCCTAACGCTAAACTACCTTCTCGAACAGATTTGGGAATACGGGACAAACCTTCTTCCGTCGCCACAATAACCACCGGCAGAGTAAGTAGTGCTAACGTAATCGATGACCATAACAGGCCAGGTGTTCCAAAGACCGGAGAAGGAGATGCTTCAGGGTAGAATAGTTCATCAATGGACCCACCCAAAAAATAGACAAAAAACCCTAGACCAAAAACACCATAAACAATCGATGGTACACCTGCGAGATTATTCACAGCAATTCGAATCAATTTGGTTAACCAGCCTTGCTTGGCATATTCACGCAAGTATATAGCGGCAACAACCCCAAACGGGGTCACAATAATCGACATAAGTATCACCATCAACACTGTGCCAAAAATTGCTGGAAATATCCCGCCTTCTGTATTCGCTTCCCTAGGATCCTCGGTCAGAAAACCATAAAACTGAACAACATAAAACGTTAACTTCTGCAATATTCCCATGTTGTTAGTTCTATAGGCCTTCACAATATTTGATAGCCTAATCTCGGAAACTGTACCATCCATGCTCGTCGCAATTAGCGAATCCCTGGAGACCTCTTGGTAAAGATTATCCAATTGACCTTTATAGTATTGATATTGCGCATCAAGCTCGGCTCGCTCCACTTGAAATTCTGCCTGAGCGCTGGCAGTCAATTTTTCATTAATTTCTAACGAGCGCTCCTTTAATCGAATACGCTCCAATTGATAATTAATAACACCAATATCTCTCTTCTCTATCTGAACAATTTTCTCTTGCAGCGAAAGCACTCGCTCTATTCTACTATCAAGTTCTGCATAAATATCTTCAACACGAACAGAAACCCCTTTTTCCTTTAGACCCTCTAAATATCCATAGAAATTTCCCCACTCTCTACGTTCAACCGTCATAACGTTTTCAGGATAGTGAATGTCGCTAATACGTGCCTGGAGTATCCACCGAAAATCAAGGCCAGATATATCTCGATTCCCCGTTTTTATCAATATTCGTTGAACCGAATCAACCTCTTCCGCTATGTCCATTCCAGCTTCACGCAAGCGAATAGCAGAAACCCTCTCGTCCTCAACCCACTCGCCGACTATTCTATAGGACTGACCGTTCGGTGGGGTATAAGTCGCATCCATCACGGCATGGGGCCAGAAGTGACCTAAGCCTCGCACTGCTAACATAAATAACAAACCCAGCACCATAACAACGCTGATAGCAACTGCACCCGCATTTAGCCAAATCCAAGGGTCTCCCTGTCGAAACCATATTTTTGTACTTTGTTTCATAATTTTACTACTCTATTCTCAATACGTTTCATCACTAAGGCCTCTTCAATCATTGAAATTTCCGTTAGAGTGATCCGTATTTTTCACGTAAACGTTGACGGACCGTTTCACCTATTGTGTTCACAATAAACGTAAATATAAATAGTACTAAACCCGACAAAAACAGTATGCGAAAATGACTGCTATCAACCTCAGCTTCCGGCATTTCCACTGAAATATTCGCTGACAACGTTCTCAATCCTTCGAATATATTCATATCCATAATCGGTGTATTACCCGTAGCCATTAATACAATCATGGTTTCACCTACCGCACGACCTAAACCTATCATTAAGGCAGAAAATATACCCGGGCTTGCCGTTGGTAAAATCACTCGTACTAACGTCTGCCAAGGAGAAGCCCCTAGGGCCAGGGATCCAAACGTAAGATTTTTAGGTACCGCAAATATCGCATCTTCAGTAATGGAAAATATTGTGGGAATAACGGCAAACCCCATCGCCAAGCCAACCACCATGGAATTACGCTGATCAAAATCAACCCCCAGATCATTCGTCAACCACTGACGCATATCACCACCAAACAATAACTCCTCAATCGAGCCACTGATACCCATGCTCAATGCACCGGAACCAACCACCACCGGGATGAGAATAACCGGCTCCCAACCGGACGGTATTCGCAAACGCACATCCTGCGGTAATCGAGACCATCCGTATGCCGTCAGTAAGATGAATATTGGCGTCAGCACCAGTATCGATACAATACCCGGTAAGTTTGACTCGATCAGAGGTGCTAACCATAAGCCAGCAAGAAATCCCAAGATTACCGTTGGCATAGCCTCCATCAATTCAATGGTGGGCTTAACTTTTTGACGGAGGCTTGGTGCCATAAAGTACGCAGTAAAGATTGCACCTCCTATCGCTAAAGGCGTCGCTAATAACATCGCATAGAACGCAGCTTTTAACGTACCGAAAGTCAGCGGTACTACACTAAATTTTGGTTCAAAATCATTACTTGCAGACGAAGACTGCCATACATATCCTGGCGCATTATAGTTTTCATACCATACCTCACGCCACAATGACATAAATGATACCTCTGGATGTTCGTTATTCACTTTCCAAAAGTCTGCCTTATTATCATCTGATTGAATGACAATATTATCCCCTCGTGGAGACATAACAATTTGACTAATTCCAGTGTGCGATACCCTTTGCGTGAGGCTTACATGCTCGGCGGTAGTATTAAATAGACCGATATTTCCGTCAGAGTCTCCTGCGACAAATCCTTTGCGACGATGCTCCGAAACAATTTGAGTAATCGGTGATTCTCCTAAAGAGAATTCTCGTACTTTCTCCAATGAGCTATGTCCCTCACCATTTTTTACCATAAACCATTGACTGATATTGCCTTGGTCATCACCCAATAGCAGGGATATTCCGCCCAGTAAAAAAGTACTCACAGTAATATTTGCAGCCTGCTGAACGAGTGGAACAACACCCACACGCATGGCCTCTACACTGTTTCTCAAATCAAATATTTCGACTTGTTTACTCGCTTCCACCAAAAACAGCCAACGTTGATCTGAACTGATGAGAACATTATCAACCCGCTCTGACGGTATCGGCAACTCAATGATTGGTGATTCTTCCAATTCAACACTATCAGAAAGAAAACTCGTTATTTTTTCGAATCGCTTTAGAAATATTCTGTTTTTTTCACTTACTGCGGCAATAACTACATTGGTATCTCCATCTCTAAACGCCAGCGATTTAATACTTTCACCCGGCACTAACTCAATGGGTTCTTCGCCATATGGATAGTGAACAGATGGTACAATCGTTCTTATGCCGTTGTCTGCGTAGCGAGAATGGTAATCATGTTGAACAATGATCACCTCCCCCGTGGAATTAGCGAGTGAGAGTACACGCTTTCCAGGTGAGTCCGCCGATACAGCGGTAATATCTTTCCCAAATATTCTCTCAATATATAGTGGATTCCCATCATGAGTAGAATAAAATCTGACTTGCCCATCACGGTGAATACTCAACCCGATCTCAGCCTGCTCTTCCATTACTGAGAACAAACTGTCTGTAGAAACATTCTCTTGTAGTGAATGTTCTTTAACGATGCTTGCTGGCATCAATAAGGGTATAACCTCATACAGCAAGTAGAAAAATATTAGGCAAATAGAAAAAACAACACTCAGCCCCCCTATTGTAATACCAACAGTTGCCGCACGATCTTTCGCCTTTCTTATTTTTCGAAGACGAGACATAGAAGCCTCGGACACGCCAAACCTGCTTTCGAATGTGTTTTCCATGATGATGTCTCTTACTACAATTACGTGAATCTACCAACGAAGAACTGGCATTCTTCAAAAATTCCGCAAGGATACCTTGATACCCAAACGTGAATAACAGAACAGTGCAATACGTCATTCTGCTATTCACTTACATTGCCCATCCCTGGGCAATGTGTATTAATTAGTTGGATGCAATGTTGTTATTAATACCCAGCGAGTTGAGCGTCTTTGCAACCATTTTAGCAGGTACTGGAATATATCCATCCTTCACAACAATCTCCTGTCCAGTTTTTGAGAGTACTAATTTTATAAATTCCCTCTCTAAAGGAGAAACCGGTTTATTTGGCGCTTTATTAACATACACGTAAAGCGCTCTTGCCAAAGGATACGAACCGTCTAAGGCGGTCTCTGGTGAGGCACCAACAAATTTCCCTCCGGCTTTTTTAGTCAAAGGCACGGCTCTAACACTAGACGTAATATATCCTATGCCAGAATATCCAACGCCGTTAATGGAGGTCGCTACCGATTGAACCACAGAGGCTGAACCTGGCTGCTCATTAACAGTATTCTTATAGTCCCCTTTACATAGTCCTTTTTTCTTAAAGTAACCGTAAGTACCGGATACAGAATTACGACCAAAAATCTGAATATCACGATCAACCCAACGCCCCGTTAGACCCAAGTCTCCCCAGCGCTCCACACTCTTATCAGCACCACACTTCAACGTCGTTGAAAATATCGCATCAACGTCAGCAATACTTATACCTTTAATTGGATTATCTTTGTTTACATAAACAGCCAAAGCATCAATTGCAACGGGAATGCCCGTTGGCTTATAACCGTGTTTCTTCTCAAATGCCTCAACTTCTTTGTCTTTCATCTTACGGCTCATAGGGCCAAAATTGGAGGTACCTTCAGTCAATGCAGGGGGTGCTGTTGAGGAACCTGCGGCTTGAATCTGTACAGCAACATTCGGATACTGTTTTTTGAAATCTTCTGCCCAAAATGTCATAAGGTTAGCTAACGTATCCGAGCCCACACTGGATAGGTTACCCGCGATACCCGTTGCCTTTACATATTCCGGTAATGCCGCATCCACTTTGGCTTCTGCTAAAACTACTGATGAGCCTATCGAAGCACTCGCTGTTAATACTACGGAAGCAATGATTGTCTTTATTTTCATGAGATTTTCCCTTCTGTAAGTGATCAGTTAGTTCAGGCAGACCCCTTGTCCCCTGTCCATGGCTGCTCACTATAGGGTCGATTTATGACAGCGACATTACATTCAAATGACTTTGTCGCTGATTGAAATAATCGCCGCTGAACTTTGCGTATAAACACTGATTCCTAGTGTAATCTGAGTTTGCTGCGATATAATCCCGCCCATAGCATTGTATATCCCCTATAAATAGTTAGTGCAGAACCAAAAGACACCATTAACCCCATGAAATATAAGACGATTATTGATTTTCTTGAGAAAATCACAGAAACCATAGGGCGCACCGCTGCGCTCTTGTCCATCTTGCTCATGCTGATTACCTTTATTATTGTGGTCATGCGTTATGGATTTGAAGCCGCTTATTTGCCGGTATTTGGGTTGGACATCAGCTCTATTGCATTACAAGAATCGGTTATCTACCTGCACGCTGCACTGTTTATGCTAGCCAGTGGTTATACCCTCAAGCACAATGAACATGTTCGTGTTGATGTGTTTTACCGTAAGTTCTCCACGACAACGCAATCGATTGTGGATATCTTTGGCACTTTGCTACTGTTGTTTCCCGTGTCTATTTTTATTTTAGTCACGAGTCTCGATTATGTAGAGTTTGCCTGGCGGATTAATGAGAAATCACAAGAAGCAAAAGGCTTGCCCTATGTCTGGCTGTTAAAAACGCTGATTCCTACAATGGCATGTATTCTCTTATTTCAAGGCAGTCTCGAAATCGCCAAAAACGCTGGTTTTTTATTGGGTATCTATCCCCGTTCAACATCTAACGAGGAGACCCGATAAATGATCGAGTTTATTCCACTCTTTATGTTTGCCGCCGTCTGTATCATCTTGATGCTGGGCTACCCTGTTGCCTTTACCCTTGCGGGGGTCGCCTTGCTGTTTGCTTTTGCCGGTGATCTCATGGGCATCTTCGACTTCACCATTACTCAAGCCTTGCCTAATCGCCTGTATGGCATTATGACCAATCAAACCTTGTTGGCCGTACCGCTGTTTGTGCTAATGGGAGTCACTTTAGAAAAATCAAAGATCGCCGAGAATTTGTTGGAATCCATGTCCATGCTCTTTGGTCGCTTCCCCGGCGGTCTTGGCATATCCGTAGTATTAGTGGGTATGCTACTCGCCGCCAGCACTGGTATCGTCGGTGCCACCGTCGTCACGATGGGACTGATGGCACTGCCAACAATGATGAAACGCAATTACGACCCTGCATTATCCACAGGCGTCATTTGTGCTACAGGCACACTGGGGCAGATCATTCCCCCTTCCATTGCCTTAGTACTGCTCGGTGATGTGCTATCAAATGCCTATCAGCAGGCACAATTAAGCCAGGGCATCTTCTCAACGAAAACCGTCTCTGTGGGAGACTTATTTGTCGGCTCGTTGATACCAGGGTTATTACTGGTAGCACTCTACGCACTCTATGTGATCGGACGCGCCTTCTTGCAACCAGAATCTGCACCGTCTCACCCCCCAGAGCAAAACACTCAACCCGTGTTGGGAAAAGTCCTACGCGGTTTACTGCCTCCTATTCTGCTCATTTTTGCGGTACTTGGCTCTATTCTTTCAGGTACCGCCACCCCCACCGAGGCCGCTGCGGTTGGAGCCATAGGTGCAACATTATTGGCGCTCATTCAACGTCAACTCTGCCGCCAGAAAATAATGGACATCGTAACCTCGACGACTAAAGTCACGGCGATGGTGTTTGCTATATTGATTGGAGCCTCAATATTTTCACTGATTTTCCGTGGCTACGGCGGCGATGAACTAATCCAGTCTCTCTTTAGCCACATGCCTGGCGGTGTGGTTGGAGCAACGCTGCTGGTCATGGTAGTGATCTTTTTGCTCGGGTTTATCCTCGACTTTATCGAGATTACCTTTGTTGTGGTGCCCATTGTCGGCCCAATCCTACTGGCGATGGGGCTAGACCCTATCTGGTTGGGCGTTATGATTGCTCTCAACCTACAAACATCATTCCTGACCCCTCCTTTTGGCTTTGCATTGTTTTATTTACGCGGAGTAGCCCCAGAGAGCATTCCAACCTCGACCATTTATCGTGGCGTCATTCCCTTTATCGGCATACAAATACTGATGATGGTAATATTGGCATTTTGGCCAGAGTTGGCCACTTGGTTGCCCAGCGTAGTGTACTAAGCCTTCAGTATTAGGGTTTGTATTCTATTTTTGTCGTCTACACTGGGGAGACAAGGTAATAAATCGTTGTTTTACATAGGCAGTAACATGAACGAAGATCTAGAAGAGATAATCCAACCCAAAGGCGAACTGGCATTACAAACCATTGCAATGCCAAAAGATGCTAACTTTAACGGCGATATATTTGGTGGCTGGCTGGTATCTCAAATGGATTTGGCCGGTGCGATCACCGCGGACCAAATTGCGCAGGGACGTGTTGCCACAGTTGCCGTTGATTCAATGGTATTCGTTTCACCCGTGGCCATCGGCTCGGTGGTAAGCTGCTATACCCACGTCATAAATATTGGCCGTAGCTCTATTTCAATGAACATTGAAGTGTGGGCGAAACACCCTAGAACACAAGATATACGCAAGGTAACCGAAGGTAAATTTACTTTTGTTGCCATCAATGAAGATAAACGGACTCGCCAAATTCCTAGCGCTTAATACCAGGGGCCAACGCAGTAGCCCCCATACATGGGGGCTACTTATCATCTATTCCCTGGCATCAATAAACGCTTTTTCTGAAATTGCCGTATAAGGCATTACATCATCACGAAACGCTTTAAAGGATTCATAGACTGTCTTTGCATTATCATCCTTCGCAATCACTTCCGCTATTACCTCATCTGATGCCTGCTTAAGAGCTACAAGTACTTCTTCCGGTAATTGTTTTACCTGTACCCCGTGAGTTTCTACCAATTCCTTAAGTGCAGCATTATTCCGTGCGGTATATTCATCAAGCATGTCTTGGTTCATGGCTCGGGTGGCATAACTCACAATCGCCTGTAAATCTTTCGGTAACGAATTCCAAGCGTCTTTATTCACAATAAATTCAAGCATTGCACCAGGCTCATGCCAACCGGGATAATAATAATATTTCGCCGCCTTATGTAATCCAAAGGTTAAGTCGTTGTACGGCCCCACCCACTCTGTTGCATCAATAGAGCCCGTCTGTAACGCGGTAAAAAGCTCACCACCCGGCAATGTGACAGGAATACCACCTAAGCGCTGCAGTACTTCTCCTGCCAATCCAGGGATACGCATTTTTAACCCTTTGAGATCAGCGACACTATTAATTTCTTTATTAAACCAACCAGCCATCTGCACCCCAGTGCTACCGCCGGCGAAAGGTATTAAATTAAAATCACTATAGAGGTCACGCCATAAATCCAAGCCGCCACCGTAATGTAGCCAACCATTCATCTCTTGCGCATTTAGGCCGAACGGCACTGCAGTGAAAAATTGGCTTGCCGGGCTTTTACCTTTCCAATAATACGCAGCTCCGTGTCCCATCTCTGCAGCGCCTCGGGCTACAGTATCAAACACTTCCATTGCCGGTACCAATTCATTCGCACCATACACTTTAACAGTGAGGCGGCCCGCACTCATTTCAGTAACGGCTTTAGCAAAATTCTCAGGGGCAGAGCCCAGCCCAGGAAAATTCTTCGGCCAAGTCGTCACCAATCGCCAGGTAAATTTTTGTTGTACTTCTACTGCCGAACTCGACGTTGCAGCTTCGTCTTTTCCGCAACCCAGCATAAATACTATCGCCAGCGATAAACCTACCGCACCCATTTTCTTAAGCATTACTGTGCTCCTTATTTTAATATTTATAATTCTTCTAATTTGGCGTACTGCATCACTAAGCGTTTTTCACCGACATCAGCAAAATTAATATGAATCTGTGCATTAGCACCACTGCCTTCACAATCCAACACCACACCCTCACCGAATTTTTTGTGTCTTACCCGTTGACCTAGACGATACGGTGCATCCGCCACATCTGCTTGCAAACGCTTTTTACGTGGTATTTTTGCCCCCGCCACTGCGGAGCGAGAAGAAGGCATCGGGCGGGTAATCGTGGATTTAAGTCGTACTTCTTCCAATAGATTATTGGGTATCTCTCGAATAAATCGAGACGGAGCATTAATTTTTTCTGTCCCATACAACCGCCGACTTTCGGCATAACTAATAAACAATTTTTTCATCGCCCGGGTAATACCGACATAACACAAACGCCGCTCTTCTTGTAAACGACCAGGTTCATCCAATGACTGATTAGAAGGAAACATACCCTCTTCCATACCGCAAAGAAACACCACAGGGAATTCCAAGCCTTTAGCAGAATGTAATGTCATCAGCTGCACAGCATTTTCTTGTTCTTCCGCCTGTGTATCGCCGGACTCCAGCGCCGCATGATCCAAGAAATTTGCCAACGTCGGGGCTTGCTCACCCTCGATTTCAAACTGACGTACCGCGGTCACCAATTCTTGTAGATTCTCCACACGAGCTTGGCCTTTTTCGCCTTTTTCCTTTTTATAGAGATCCATTAACCCACTGCGCTGCACCACAATTTCTGACTGCTCTGCCAAACTAATATCAAGCGTTTCTTGCGCTAATGTCTCAACTAATCCTAAGAATTGGCGTAGTGCATTTAACGCTCTTGCCGCCAGTCCTTTATTATTCACTAAATATAACGCAGCTTCCCACATTGAGTGGTTCATCGCTCGCGCAGTCTCGCGAATTTTTTCGACAGACTTATCCCCAAGACTTCTCGCCGGTACATTCACCACCCGTTCAAACGCAGCATCATCATCCCGGTGACACAACAAGCGCAAATAGGCTAACGCATTTTTAATTTCTGCACGATCGAAGAATCGATGACCACCATAAATCCGGTAAGGTATCGCCGATCGCAGCAATGACTCTTCCAATACCCGTGATTGCGCATTGGATCGATACAAAATGGCAACATCTTTACGCTGCAAACCATTGCGCAAGACCGATTCAATACGATCACTGATAAACCGTGCTTCATCTACTTCATTAAAACCGGCATACAGAGTGATCGCATCACCCTTCTCACCTTCCGTCCATAGCTCTTTACCCAGGCGATCGCTATTGCGCGTAATCACACCATTTGCCGCCGCAAGGATCACTGACGTCGAGCGATAATTCTGCTCCAACCGTACCACTTCAGCACCGCCTACGTCTTTGCCAAAGTGCTGGATATTCTCAATCTTAGCGCCACGCCAACCGTATATGGACTGATCATCGTCCCCCACAATCGTCATATGCCCTTGTTTACCCGTTAATACCTGCAACCAGGCATATTGCACGGTGTTGGTATCTTGAAACTCATCGACCAATACGTGACTAAAGCGACTCTGATAGTGTGCTAAAATTTCTGGCTTTTTCAGCCATAGTTCGTGAGAGCGCAACAACAACTCCGCAAAATCTACCATGCCGCCACGAGTACAGGCTTGTTGGTAATATTGATACAACTCGATCAGGGTCTTTTGTTGCAAATCCCCATGATGCTCAAGGTGCTCTGGTCGGCGTCCTTCATCTTTTTGATGATTAATAAACCACTGCACCTGTTTAGCCGGCCAACGCTCTTCATCGACATTTAACGATTTTAATGTGCGTTTTATCACCCGCAATTGATCATCAGAATCCAGAATTTGAAAATTCTCAGGCAAGCCAGCATCACGCCAGTGTGTACGTAACAACCGATGTGCAATGCCATGAAAAGTACCCACCCACATCGCACCAGCAGGAACCCGCAATAAGGAACCAATACGATGACGCATTTCTGCCGCCGCTTTATTGGTAAAAGTTACCGCTAAAATATTCGCTGGCGACAATTGTCGATCACGAATTAACCAGACAATACGGTGAACCAATACACGGGTTTTGCCACTACCGGCACCGGCGAGAACAAGCAAACGATTCGCATCAGAGGTTACCGCTTGATGCTGTGCTTGATTTAAAATTGAGAGCAGAGGGTCATGTGTCATGAGCGCAGTGTACCAGAGTTCACCACAACTTAGCGCCTTTCTCCAATAGTTCGCTAACCCATTGATCTATTTTATCTATGTCTTTGTGCGAATAGCGTTCGTCGCGTAAATTTTTTACACTTTTTTGGCGTCAAAGTTAACACTTATAAGAAAATACGATTATTCTTCTACATTAACCATAGTGCGTAGCAACGCCTTTAACATGGGAAATACCCCTTTACCTAGCTTCAACATGGGTTATTGACGTTGTAAACATGGTTTTTATCTCGAATTCCAACCCTAGGGTGGTCAGATAACAACTAAAACCAGTACGGAGTTTTGCTCAGATGAGAAAACGAAACCCTTTTAAGATTACATCACTCGCGGCTGCCGTCTCCATCGGCAGTCTGATGGCCGGGGGAGCCCAAGCCCTCGATTTCACCGATGGCGAATTTGAGGTCACACTCGATACCACTCTTTCTGTCGGCGCAGGCTGGCGGATATCGGACATTGATTATGAAGGTGTGGGGCCTCATAACGCAGCAGCGGCAGGTGAGTCCGATAGCCACAAGCATGACACCACCTCGCAAGACAACAGTAACCTTCGCTATGAGCAAGGTGATACTTACACCGAAATAGCTAAAGCGATTATTGACCTAGAGATAAACTACAAGAACTTTGGCGCATTCTTCCGTGCCAAAGGTTGGTATGATTATCGACTAGCTACTGGGGATGGCGGATCGGATCTACCTGCTTATTACCCAACGGATCCAGATGGCTCTCCATCCGAGCCTAGGGAATCCGACGGTCATGCAACAGAAATACTCGATGCCTTTATTTGGGGCGATTGGTGGATTGGGGAAATGCCGCTGAACGTACGATACGGTCGTCAGGTAATCAGTTGGGGAGAAGGTGTATTTTTCCCTAACGGTATCAACACCATTAACGCTATTGATGTTAATGCACTTTTATCACCAGGGGCTGAACTCAAAGAAGCACTGCTTCCAGCAGAAGCACTTTTTGCATCAATTGGTGTTACCGAAAATTTATCTTTTGAAGCTTTTGTGCAATTTAGCTGGGAAGAAACAAGAGTTCCTGCATGTGGCACCTATTTTTCGACCACAGACTTAATTGGAGATGGATGTGATGGTGGGTTCTATATTCAAGCTGAAGCCGGCACACTGCCGCCAGTAAGCGACGCTCCATCAGCACTTACCAGACTCCCACGAGGAGCAGATGAGGAAGCAAGCGAAGATGGGCAATATGGCTTCGCAACTCGTTATTTCATTGAGGCAATCGAAACAGAAGTCGCTTTTTACTTCATTAACTATCACTCAAAATTACCTTTATTAAGTGGACGTACACCAACAGGCGATGCTGACGAAATCGCTGCAGTTATCGGTGGCTCTATCGCTGCAGCCGCTGGTGCAGGTGCAGGTTTAGTAGCACAGGCTACAACTCAAACATCAATCTTATCTAATGATCTCACAGGAATTCGAGATTGGTTATTTAATGTTGCAGGGCAGCCTACCGCGATGGCTTTATTCTTGCCATACTCAGAGTATTTCGTGGAATACCCTGAAGATATCCAACTATATGGATTCTCTTTCAGCACAACCTTAGATTTAGGCCTACCCGGCGGCGCTTCATCCGTCGCGGGTGAAATCAGTATGCGCCAAGATCAACCCCTACAAATTGAAGATGGTGTTTTACTAGGGGGTATGCTCGGGTTCCCCAGTGCACTATGTGCTGATTCCCCAGTTGCCAATGATTGTTTCTCAGAGTATGGAACGGGAGATTATGTCAAGGGCTATATAGAAGAAGACTACTATCAAGCAGAATTTTCTATGATCCACTTCTTCGATCGATTGCTGGGCGCAGAACGGTGGACCTTCGTCGCTGATATGGCCTTCTCCTATATACCAGGAATGCCTGATGAAGATGAGCTAACTTTAAATAGTGGGTATAACGCTGCTCTTTTAACGCCAGATTTTCCTGATGCAACGTTTAAAGCTGCACTTTCCGCCGCGTTGGCATCGGAAGACGAATTTTACCCCACCGACTTCGCATGGGGCTATAAGCTCAGAGCCAGTGGGCAATACAGTAACGTCTTTGCCGGTATTAACCTTATACCCACCATTAGCTTTAGCCACGATGTGGAGGGTGTAACACCTAGCCCCATTTCTAACTTCCTAGAAGATAGAATGTCATTTAGCGCAAGTGTTGAAGCCGTTTACCAGAACACCTACAGCGTCGCCGCAAGTTATACCGATTTCTTCGGCGCCGAACCCTACAACCAGCTCGCCGATAGGGATTATTTTACCCTTAGTGCAAGCGTATCATTCTAAGTTGGAGGGCTAAGGACATGAAAATGCGAAAAAAATTATTTCAAAAAACCTTGATAGCTTCTGGTCTACTGGCAGCATCAATAGCAACTTCACCTCTGATGGCAAAAGTTGATGGCGCACAAGCAGCTAAGCTTGGTGGCGAATTAACCGATGTTGGGGCAGAAACCGCTGGTAACGCAGACGGTACTATTCCTGCTTATACGGGTGGCCTAAAAGATGCGCCAGCCTGCTATGACGGTGGTACCTTCCTGTGTAATCCGTTTCCTGATGATAAACCTCTCTTTGAAATTACTGCGGCTAATTTAGATCAGTACAAAGATAAGTTATCCCCAGGCCAAATCGCGATGTTTAACACTTACCCAGACACCTACAAGATGCCTGTGTATCAAACGCGACGAACGGCAGCATTACCGGATAGTGTTAATTCTGCCTCCAAGGAAAATGCCTCAAAAACATTTTTGGCAGAAGGCGGGAACGGTTTAAAAGACTATACGGTTCGTGGATACCCTTTCCCAATCCCAAATGATGGGGTAGAAGCGATTTGGAACCATATCGTACGTTACCGAGGTGAGGCAGCAACCCGATTGACGGGTCAAGCAACACCACAAGTAAACGGTGCGTTCAACGTGGTTATCTTTGAAGATCAAGTAGCATTCCGCTTTGGTCTCACCGATATTAAACCCGGTGAAGATGAAAACGTTCTGTTTTACTTTAAACAAAAAGTAAAATCCCCCGCACGTCTAGCCGGTAACGTTCTGCTAGTACACGAAACCATTGACCAAGTAAAAGAGCCACGTAAAGCCTGGATCTATAACGCCGGTCAACGTCGTGTACGTCGCGCACCTCAGGTTGCGTACGACGGTCCAGGAACAGCAGCGGATGGCCTACGTACTGCCGATAACTTCGACATGTACAATGGTACCCCCGATCGCTACGAGTGGAAGTTAGTGGGCAAGAAAGAGATGTATATTCCTTATAACAACTTCAAATTGGACGAAAAAGGTTTGAAGTATAAGGACATCATCAAGCCCGGTCACCTCAACCCTGAATATACACGACATGAGTTACACCGTGTTTGGGTTGTTGAGTCCAAGCTTAAGCCTCGTACCCGCCACGTATATGGTGCTCGCCACTTCTATATAGATGAAGATACCTGGCAAGCAGGTATTATCGATCACTATGATGGTCGAGGTAACTTATGGCGCGTCGGTCAAGCCTATCAAATGCAGTACTACCATTCAAAAGTACCTTGGTACGCGATGGAAGCTCTGTATGACCTGAACGCGAAACGTTATCTTGCTTTAGGGTTAGACAACGAAGAGCCTGTCGGCATTCAATTTGATAAGCGATACTCAAAAATTGAATACAAGCCTGCAGCGCTACGTCAGGCTGGTGTAAGATAATTACATCATAAGGCAATAAAAAAGGGACCTAGTATGGTCCCTTTTTTATTGCCTGCTAATTGTACAAAAGCATCATCGTTACTGGCTGTTTTTCATACAATAAAAGACATGATTTGAACATTATGTAACAAGGATGTATGGGATTATTACAACGTGGTAACACTTGGGGCACAGATTCGATCCGCATTGGTTAAACCAATAACACTAATTATGTCGGAAACTTGAACTGTGAGGTATTGCCATTTATGCTCTATATTGGAATAGTAATTTTGTATAGCATGAATATAACAAATGTATTTCAAGAGGCACGACTTTACTACATCGTCACCTAGGTAGACTAGGGAAAATAATTCTAATAACGATCGAGAACTGCCATGACTAACAATCTATTTACTCAGATCACTGGGGCAACAGGCTCCCCCCGTGCAAACACGTTCAAGGCGTTAAGCTTTGCTGGCGTAATGTTTGCTGGGTTACTGACGCTACCCACACTTAGTCATGCAGCTCCAAGCCTAACCTCCTACGATAAACAAATATCCCAACTGACTAACAGCCTTGGCGCAGACGATAACCAAATAAAAGTTATTGAGCGTACATTGTGGGCATTAGACACCAAAATTCTTTCACACCGCAAACAACTACGACAAGAACGCAGCAGCAATCGAACCGCCTCCCATGAAGCAAAACGTGAAGTAAAACGACAATCGTTTGAAAAGAAGCGCATCGAAACTGCCATTCGATTATTAGATAAAGATATCCAGTTGCTACAACGGGACACTCAGCGCTCAACCGATTATTACCAGTCCCTCAATCCTTTTAAGCGCCAGTTAGAAGCAGAGAACCACAAAAAGAAAATCGACAGCAACCAGCAGCGCAGCAATCAACTACACGCCGACAAGTTAACCCTCGAAGCCGAACTAAAAGCCGTTCTTGCGGTAGTCAGTAGTGCTGAACAACAATTACTAGCGCTAGGTAACTCTCAGAATAGTGCCTCATTTGAGATGGACCCTAAACTGCAATCGATATTAGCCCAACGCGAAACCCAGGCGTCATTAATAATCAGCCTCAGAAAACAAGTCAAGCGTAACAAAGGCCTACTCTCCAAAACAAGAAGCAACCGCCTGGAGCTCGCAGAACATATAAAATTCGCGAATAGTGCACCGGCACCCGCAGCCATTACCCCAAAGAACATTCAGAAACGGATTCAGCAGAGAGCCTCCAAGCCAGAATTTGCCTCCTATGTATTTGCCATCTCCGGTGAATACGAACCCAACATCGAAGATACCTTACAACTCAAAGACTGGGTCGAATCTTACGAAGCAAAGTATATACAAGCCAATTGGAACGGATTCGAAGGTAACAGTGGTTCAGAGTCAACGGCCTTATTTAAATCTGAGTTTGAAGCAAAACTCAAAGCGATCCATAAAGATGCCAATATTATCCTAATTGGACACGGTCGCGGCGGTGGTGCTGCCATTGAAGCAGCCACAGAGGTTGCCTCTACACTTGGCCGAGGCATTGAGTTCTTGGCGGTTATTGATCCAATCGGTAGCGACAACCTGCGGGCCAACATTGTCTATAATGATTCAAACATGCACTGCACTGTACCCACCGTCAACGATCGCATCATCAACACGGAATACAGCAATTGCATTAAAGACGCGCAACGCCGTGAAATTACATCCAATATCAAACATTTTTATAATCGCTGGCAAAAAGACAATAAAGGCCCGCTGGATTATCAGCGTCGAATTGCTATAGTGGCTAACGACGGAACAAATATTGATGTGCCTACAGCAACCGGTCGTTTTGACACCTCAGCAACTATTGAGTCCGATCAAAAACGTGTATTTATAGGCGCAGGCAAGAATGCCCATAGAGCATTGCTGGCACAGGCTTCTAAGACATTACCGAAGCTACTGGTAAAACATTTACGTTAAGGAGAACATTCAGTGGCAGCAGACCCTACGCGGCGCCCATTGTATCTACACAGACTACTGTTACTTATACCACTGATAGGGCTCAGTTTGAGCCAGACATCATTTGCTGAAACAGTCGTTAATATCCCAAGAGAGAACGGTGCACTACACCAGGAGTTTAAAAACCTGATGCATGAGCAAATTTCTCAGTTTGAAAATGGCATAGGTAGAATTAATTTACCCGGCAAGTCAGGCAATAAGGATTGTACTGCAAACTTTTATACCCATGAAGATAGTACATTTTTGTCCATCGATATCAGAGCGAACGACACTTATAAAGAATTCTACATTGATCACCCAACACAATCCTTTAAACCCATTCTCTTTCAGAAATTGATATTGAGTGATGATGGTGTTGAGATCAAAGTAGTTAAGCGACGCTTTACGTTTTCAATTAAGTCAAATGGTGAAACCCTCACTATCCACACCAAGAGCAAGAGCAAAAAAGATAAAACACCATCCTGTACGTTTCAGTTAGTAGACGTCAAATTATTTGAAGGTGAGACAGAATAGGTTCACCTTCAAATAATTATCGTAAACGTTAGCCTTTCTTCACCTGCGTTACCCTAAGTTCCGGCATTGTGCGAATTGCTTGAGTAAAGTCTTCAGGCTCACCTTTAAAACCATTACTGATATAGATACTCGTCGCGAATCCAAAAAAACCATCGTCTGGTAAGTTCTCAATTCGATAGCCCATATTAGGTAGTTGACCGACAAAACGCTCAGGTTCATCTACCATCAACTTGTCATCCAAATATTGTGTCGATATCGGCTCCATCGTCTCTCCAAGAAATTCGAAGAATGCCAAAATATCCAGATTCCGATGAGTCGATGCCCATATCCAATTATTTACAGCAGAAGCGCTGGCTTCAATCATCTGATGTTCAATATCATTAATTTCACCATCAACGATACCCGCTTGCTTAGGGCCGAGTGCGGTTCTTACCGTGGTACCAAGCAGGTTATTGCCATCTAAACTCATCGATAACGTTGGATTTACTAAAAGCTTTCTACGAACCGCAGGAATCACCATACGCGCATCGTAAATAACGGACTTAGGGTAGTGATGGATCTGCAAACTGACCTGCAACATTGGTACTTTGAATAGCCAAAGTGTTAGATCCAGTTGAGTCGTTGTTCTTATCGGCCCAATATTTTCTCCCGCCGGCTGAGCAACTATCTGATCATTGTTAAGCGTGGTTGTAGAAAAAGATGTCAATAGACCTGCATCCAAACGTAGCTTAAGGGAATCTAACGGATTTTCATCACCACTGTAGTTCATGATCGTAAAATCATCCCAGACAACGTGATTCTCTTGGTTATAGGCTAAAGAATAGAAATCCGTTTCTACTAACCCATCTTCTGCACTGTAACGCACATATTGTTCATCAGATCGTAAACGAGAATCCTTTAACAGATACACATAACGTGTAACACCATCGCCCCCCATCAAAGCAACTTCAGCCACAAACTGCCCATCAAACCGGTGTTCCGCCAGCCGTCTAGTACCCGCATCTTTTTGTAAAAAGAGTAATTTGTCTGTCTTATCCAAGATGTGTTGCGCACCTGCAATAGGCACAGACCAACCTTCAAAATATACAGCACCACCCTCATTATATTCATCTATCTGGAATGGTATGGGTTCCATTTCGTCATCAATCACTGCTGCTAACGATAGCGTATCTATGGCCTCCCCCAACGCCGCCGGGATATCTTCACCTTCTACTGCTATGGTTTGAAATGCTGCAATATCAGTAAGCGGTTTTAGGCTTGCCTGACTTGAAACGCTGAACAGCAATGCTAAGGCCCCCACCAAACCAGCGGCGGTCTGAGTTATATTTAGTACAATAGATTTCATATTCGTCTTCTTATTATCTTGATGAGCTATTCGCAATTAGATGGCCTGATAGCACCCCGAAATAAAACCTACTTTCGCTATTCAGCCATATTGTATAATTTGTTACCCTTTCCCATAGATCATTAGGGCTAACCAATTTTCTTTGAAACAAATTCCTGTTTTAATACCAAGTATAAAAGGGATTTCCAACTTCTGAATTAAAGCAGGATGACATCAATCCTGCAGCTATAATTTACTAATAATGGGTGATTAGGCATGAAAATACCCTTTCTGCTAATAAGTATATTTTTCGTAACTGTAACAATGCACACTAACGCTGCTAATGTGACGAGCTGGGGATCCAATAACCCGCAAGGTTATACCTCCCAGTTAATTGGGCGCTGGGCTCTTCTTGCAGTTTATGAAAAAGGCCAAAACCTTTCAAACAATACTGCTCAAAGTGACTATTGGATTTTTAAGCGTAACGGGTTTATTGAGCTTAGAGAAGGCGAAGCCCCTCTAAAACGTTCTTACTTTACACTATCAAACCGTAAGTTAACGATTAAAGATAAGAAAACTCGAGAGAAGCGTCACTTTACCATAAAGTATATTGATCAAAAGCGACTAATTTTAATTTTGTCGCAAGAAGGAGTTGATCATACCTACAACTTTGAACGCTATTAATCACCACTGATTAATAGCGTTATAAATCTCTATTTTCGTATCTACTCTCTATTGAGCTTATCTACCCATGCCATTCCTAATGCAGACACAACAAACGCGAGATGAACGATCACGTACCACATGATTTTTCCATCTGCGATATCTTCTGCTGCCATAAACATTTTTAGTAAATGAATGGACGATATTGCGACAATAGAAGCCGCTACTTTTTGTTTCAAAGAACCCGAATCAAGCTTTCCCAGCCATGACAATTTGTCTGAGCTATCATCGATATCTATTTTAGATACAAAATTCTCATACCCAGAAAACATCACCATGACAATGAGACCCCCGACCAACGCGAGATCCACCAGTGAGAGTGTTAGCAGCACTAGTTGTGTTTCCTTCATTTCAAAAATGAGGGGGAAGGTATGGATCAATTCTTCAAAGAATTTGATACCAAGTAGTAACAACGCCAAGCTTAAACCTAAATACAAGGGCGCTGCTAACCACCGACTGGCGTAAAATACACGTTCTATATGTCGTTCAATCCTAGGAGGGCTCATATAACTCTTCTTAACATTACTCTACCGTAACCGATTTTGCCAAATTACGAGGTTGATCCACATCAGTACCTTTAATAATAGCCACATGATAAGACAGTAGCTGTAGCGGTATGGTATAGAGAATAGGGGCAATTACCTCATCAACGTAAGGCAAATCCATAACATGCACATCATCATCCTCTTCAACACCCGCTTTGGCGTCTTGAAAGATAAATAATTCACCACCTCTCGCACGCACTTCCTGAAGATTTGACTTAAGCTTTTCCAACATATTGTCAGAAGGTGCAACCGCCACAATAGGCATGTCTTTGTCCACAAGCGCTAATGGGCCGTGTTTTAGCTCTCCAGCAGGGTATGCTTCCGCGTGGATATAAGAAATTTCTTTGAGTTTTAATGCCCCTTCCATTGCGATTGGATACTGTATTCCCCGACCAAGAAAGAGTGCATGGTTTTTTTCACTAAATAACGGAGCCATTTCTTTAATCGCCGTATTCAGTCTCAACGCATTTTGAATAAGTTCAGGGAGCTGGGTCAGCTTTGAAAGTAAGGATGCTTCTTCAGCCTCATCGACTTTATTAAAACGAGCAACAGCAACCATAAACAAGAACAGCGATACCAGTTGTGTGGTAAACGCTTTAGTCGATGCTACCCCAATCTCCGTGCCCGCTTTTGTCATAAATGCCATATCAGATTCACGTACGAGCGAACTATCAGGTACATTACAAATAGTTAGCGATCCCAAATACCCTTTAGCATCCCTGAGCGCGGCTAAAGTATCTGCTGTTTCCCCTGATTGGGAAATCGTGACAAACAACGTATTGGGTCGAACGACAGTTTTCCTATAGCGAAACTCAGATGCAACCTCAACATTGCACTGAACACCCGCAATAGATTCAAACCAATACTTAGCCACCATACCGGCATGGAAGCTCGTGCCACAGGCAATGATCTGTATCCCTTCAACCCGGCTAAATAACGTCTCGGCATTTGGTCCAAATTCATCCAGCTGCACTTTTCCATCCTGAATACGACCGTCTAACGTACCTCTAACTGAGGTCGGCTGCTCAAAGATCTCCTTCATCATAAAGTGGCGATATTCACCTTTTTCTGCGGTACCCGCACTGCCTACATTATCTCTGATTGGACGTTTAACAATCTGTCCATCAATGTCCTCAATAACCAAAGAATCTAACTGTAAATCAGCAAAGTCGCCTTCTTCCAAAAAGATAAATCGATTCGTTACCGGCAATAACGCAAGCTGATCTGAGGCAATAAAGTTCTCTCCGATGCCAACACCTAAAACCAAAGGACTGCCAGCACGAGAGCATACCAAACGACTCGGTTCATTCTTGTGGATAACACCTAACGCGTACGCTCCTTCTAATAGAGCGACCGTGGCACGCAACGCGATTAACAGATCAGGCTCCTTCTGATACTCGCGATGAAAAAGGTGTGCAACCACTTCTGTATCGGTCTCTGACGTAAATTGATAGCCCTCTGCTTGCAACTCTTTACGTAATGACTCGTGATTTTCAATGATACCATTATGTACAACGGCCACCTCATTATTAGACATATGAGGATGGGCATTTTCTACGCTGGGCACTCCGTGAGTAGCCCATCGAGTATGAGCGATGCCCACGACACCAGGGTATGTACTTCCTGCTACCGCTTCTTCAAGGCCTTTGACTTTACCTTGACAGCGAATACGTTCAATTTCTTGATCCGCGGCAAGCTGCGCAATACCGGCAGAATCGTAACCGCGATATTCCAGTCGCTTCAAACCTTCGACAAGAATTGGAGCTATTTGACGTGTTGATACGGCACCAACAATTCCACACATATGATTATCCTATCTTCAAAAATTGGCTTTCGTAAATTTAGCTTTTTTTCGTTGGACGCTGCCAATCGGCAAGCGTTAACTGCTTAGCACGGGTCACGGTTAACGCATGCTCTTTTGCTGATCGAGAAACCGTTGATCCTGCACCTACAGTAGCACCAACCCCCACAGTAATCGGCGCTACCAAGGAGGTATTAGAACCAATAAATGCGCCATCACCAATAATGGTTTTATGCTTATTAACACCATCATAGTTACAAGTAATGGTACCTGCACCAATATTCACGGATTTACCTATTTCAGCATCGCCAATATAGGTTAAATGATTCACTTTACTGCCTTCTTGAATATGCGCTTTTTTAGTTTCTACGAAGTTTCCGATCTTAACTCCAGCTTCAGTCACAGTACCTGGTCGTATTCGGGCAAACGGCCCAATATCTGCCTCAGAACCAATAACAGCATCTTCAATGACAGTGTTCGCTTTAATAACCGCGTTGTTCCCAATCTTGCTGTTCGTAATAAAGCAGTTGGGACCAATTTGACAGTTATCCCCAAGCGTAACCGTACCTTCAAAGACTGCATTAACATCAATAAAACAATCTTGGCCGATTGATACACTACCTCGAATATCCACTCGTTCAGGATCCACGATAGTAGCACCCGCTTGCATAAGGCGGTAAGCTTGTCTCAATTGATATGCCCGCTCAAGCTTAGCTAATTGTAGCTTATCATTGACCCCTTCTACTTCCATAGGGTCCTTGACCATGGTTGCTTTCACATTTACCGCTTCGTCTGACGCCATCTTAACGATATCAGTTAAATAATATTCACCCTGAGAATTCGCACTTCCCAACGCTGGCAGCCAACGCTGTAAGTGTTCGGAATTAACCAACATAATCCCAGTGTTAGCTTCAGTCACTTTTTTCTGTTCTTCTGACGCATCTTTTTCTTCAACAATAGCCGTAACATTATCACTAGCATCTCGGATGATTCGTCCATAACCCGTTGGGTTATCGAGATCAACGGTAAGTAGACCACAATCTTGCTCGCCTGTTGCCGCAATAAAACCTTGTAATGTCTCTTTCGAAACCAAAGGCACATCACCGTAAAGTATTAATGTTCTTGAATCGCTCTTTAACTCTGGCAGTGCCACTTTTACCGCATGACCCGTACCCAATTGCTCCGCTTGCTCTACCCATCGAATGGGCTTATTAGGATGTAGGTAATCGATAGTGGCTTTTACGAGTGACCCACCATGGCCATAAACAATAACAACATTACTGGCTTCTACTAAGAAGGAAGTATCCACAACATGGGAGATCAGCGGTTTTTTTGCTAGCGGTTGTAATACCTTTGGCAAATTCGACTTCATACGTGTGCCTTTGCCTGCCGCTAATATGACTACGTTGAGATCCATCATGGTGTTCCTTCGGGGTATGGTCGCGAAAAGAGTAATTATCTAAAGAACCCTAATTATAAAACAAAAAAAGGGTGGCCGTGGCCACCCTTTTTCATTCTACGCAGGTAAATTTTCACATTAATAAATAATGAATTACTTGCCCAGTTTGTTCTTCATCTGACGAATTGTACGCAATTGCGCCACAGCTTCCGCCAGTTGAGATGCAGCTGCTGAATAATTAATCTCAGAGCTTTGATTTTCTAACGCTTTACGTGCATCTTCAGCGGCTTGTTCGGCTGCAGCTTCATCAACATCGTCTGCTCGTACTGCAGTATCTGCCAGTACAGTAACAACGTTGGGCTGAACCTCTAACATACCACCGGACACGTAATACACTTCTTCTTCACCATTCTGCCGGATCACTCTTACAGGACCTGGATTCAAGCGAGTCAGAAGGGGAGCGTGACCCGGGCCTACGCCCAAGTCACCCAATGCGCCGTGAGCGATCAACATCTCAACTAATCCAGAGAATATCTCTTTTTCAGCACTGACTATCTCGCATTGTACGGTAATGGCCATTCGCTATCTCCCGATATGGATAATTACATATCCTTCGCTTTTTGTACTGCTTCTTCGATTCCACCAACCATGTAGAAAGCTTGTTCTGGCATGTGATCATACTCACCCGCCAAAATAGCCTTAAAGCTAGAGATGGTGTCTTTCAGCGAAACGTACTTACCAGGAGAACCGGTAAATATTTCGGCTACGAAGAAAGGCTGAGATAAGAATCGTTCAATTTTACGTGCGCGATATACCACTTGCTTATCTTCTTCAGAAAGCTCGTCCATACCCAAAATTGCGATGATATCTTTCAGTTCTTTATAACGCTGAAGTACGGTTTGAACACCACGAGCAACGTCATAATGCTCTTGACCAATCACTAATGGATCAAGCTGACGTGAGGTAGAATCCAATGGATCGATTGCTGGGTAAATACCTTTAGCAGCGATATCACGGCTAAGTACAACGGTCGCATCCAAGTGAGCAAATGTTGTTGCTGGCGATGGATCAGTCAAATCATCCGCAGGTACGTATACCGCTTGGATAGACGTGATGGAACCCGTCTTAGTAGAAGTGATTCGCTCCTGTAGAGCTCCCATTTCTTCTGCTAGTGTTGGCTGGTAACCTACTGCTGATGGCATACGGCCAAGCAATGCAGATACTTCGGTTCCCGCCAAGGTGTAACGATAGATGTTATCAACAAACAACAATACATCCATACCGTCATCACGGAATGACTCAGCCATAGTAAGACCAGTCAATGCAACACGTAGTCTGTTTCCTGGAGGCTCATTCATCTGACCATATACCATGGCCACTTTTGAATCTTCAGGCTTAGCTAGATTTACAACACCTGCTTCTTGCATCTCGTGGTAGAAATCGTTTCCTTCACGAGTACGCTCACCAACACCCGCAAATACAGACAAACCACTGTGCTGTGTTGCGATGTTGTTGATTAATTCCATCATGTTAACTGTTTTACCAACACCGGCTCCACCGAATAATCCAACTTTACCACCCTTAGCGAACGGGCAAACCAAGTCGATTACCTTGATACCGGTTTCAAGCAATTCATCACTTGCGGATTGCTCTGCATACGATGGTGGCTTGCGGTGAATTGACATGCGCTTCTGCTCGCCAATATCGCCTCTTTCGTCGATTGGATTACCTAACACATCCATAATACGACCAAGAGTTTCAACACCAACAGGTACATTGATTGGTGCGCCAGTTGTTTGCACGTTTAGTCCACGACGTAAACCTTCAGTACTACCCATTGCGATAGTACGAACAACTCCATCACCCAACTGCTGTTGAACTTCAAGAACTGTTGCTGCGTCGTCCACATTCA
>MABD01000053.1:8419-63230 GCA_002162955.1 Gammaproteobacteria bacterium 45_16_T64 | reverse complement strand
TCAATTTCTATTCATAGTTTAAATGAAATTGAGTGTCCGGGTTAGTGTAGCCAGACCACTTTGGGGGATTTTGTGTCAGTTGGTTCTGCTGTTATCGAAAAATTTGTACACATAGGTCTTGCCTCGGTTGTAAGCGTTGAGTAAACAAAAAAGGAGGGAGTTGAGTTTTTTCCTCGTCATAAGAAAGGCTAGCTATATTGTTAAACAAAATTATTACTTTCTATTACAACGTGCATAAAAGGTAAGCGATCACTGAAAAACGTAGCACTACCTTAGCGATTCAATTCAGTGTGCTATGGTTAATTTTGAGAGCCATGCTCTGCCAATTTTTTACAGCGCAAAAGGAGTTCAATAATTATGCTCGATACGGATCATTATGTGTTACTACCAAAAAGTGGATTTATTGAAAAAACGGATGATAACGCTGGCGGGAGCATGCACGACTTTCCCCATCAAGAACTCGAGTCAGGTCATCATGAAATGCATATTGAAATTGAGGGGAACCGGCACCTTATTAAAGTGATCGATTCTGTATGTGAGGGTGGTCCAAAACTTATCGAAATGGAAAAAATATTGGGTGATAAGTATGCCGCGAGTGAAATGACGTCTGATTTTCGTCTTGTTAAGGCGGGTCGTTATAGAACTTGTGGAGTTGGTGCCAGCAACATGCAACCAAAGCAGGCATTAAGCGACACATTGTCAGAAAGTGTCGATTCTGATTTTATTAAATTGTCGATTACGGTAACGGATGCTACGACGGGAGAGGGTATACCGGATGCTTCTGTTATTGCTTATTTTGATTTCGCCAATAAAAAAGGATCAACCGGAACGACGGACTCACAGGGGGGAGCAACGTTAACGTGGTCTAAAAAATTGCCAAAAATACCTCAGTTGTTGGTGATTCCTTCCAGTGATCTACCTATTTATTGGGGCGTCAATGAACTTAACGTGGCGACGCAAGCGCAGATGAATATTACGATGGATGCGGTAAATACCGATTACTGTGATAGCGTACGAACTCTGTACCCAGACCCTAGCTTTGATACTAGTTTGGGGATTGTTGTCGGCATAGTGGATACCGGTGTCAGTCAACATGAGGGCTTAAACCTCATTGGTGGTGAGAACCTTGTTAAGGGTGAGTCCCCGGGTGATTATGGTAGCAATGGTGATCCTCACGGTACTCATGTTGCGGGTATCACTGGCGCGTATGGGAAAATTGATGGCATCGCCCCTGGAGTGGCACTGCGATCTTATCGCGTATTTGGAAAAGGAAGTTCTGATGCGGCGGGCTTTGATATTGCCAAGGCCGTGAGCGTTGGGGTTAGTGATCAGTGCGATGTTCTTAATTTAAGTCTTGGTGTCAGTGATAACGATATGTTGCTGGAGGAAGCTATCGAGCATGCGAGAAATAGCGGTACGCTTGTCATTGCCGCTGGCAATAATAATTATGGCGGAGAGGTTGGTTACCCGGCGGCTTTTCCCAATACCGTGGCTATTTCTGCGATGGGGCGAGTGGGTACTGTGCCGACTGGCTCGCAACCGGAAGTGGATCTCTCCAGTGACGAAGGGTCTGATGCGAATAACCGTCTTGCAACCTTTACGTCTGTGGGGAAGCAGGTGGATTATATCGGGCCTGGTGTGGGTGTTATCTCCACGATTCCCGACAATCTATATGGTCAGCTGAGTGGTACATCGATGGCTTGCCCAGTGGTGTCCGGCTGTATGGCATCTATTTTGGCAGGAGATGCGGCGGTGAACAAAGCAGAGAGAAATCGTCAGCGCTCAGATACGATGGCAACCCTGCTTCAGGAGTCTAGCGACTCCCTAGGGTTTAGTGTGATAGAGCAAGGTGATGGGTTGCCTAAGTCGACCTGAAAATACAGGACGCTAGGGGGGCTGCCCTACCGATTGGCAAAGTGGTAGTAGGGCTGTCCCCCAGCCGCAATTTGTGCGAGCGACCAGTTATCGTCAATAGGAGAAAAGCGCATTTTGGTGGGTACCATGTGTAATCCCCCGGGTAATGCACGGGATCTACTGGTGTCCATAATAACTTCCGCGGAGACTCCGGAGATTAATTGACGTTCAGGGTCGGGTAGAATATCGAGCTTATTGATGCTTAGGAGTAGTCGCGTCTTGGATTCAGTCGGGGTGCTTAATATCATAATCATCCAGATATCAAGCATCGTCATTAAGCTGGAAGCTGGGCTGAAACCACCGCGGGGAATATCCAGTGCGGTGACTTTTGACTCGAGTTGTAATCGAAAAAGGTGATGTTGTTGTGTTACCTCTAACCCAGGTGGCATTAGGTTCATGGTAAATGAATTGAAATGAGCAAAACGTGTTACGGGTTTATTGGGAATGGCAACACCGATAAAATTCAATACTCGGCCACTATTAAGAGCGAACTTTCCTGAGATCGAGGATTGTTTGATTTTATCGGCAATAGAATCTGGAAATCCCTTGGCGGCGTCACACACGAATAGAGACATTTCGTTGGTGACCAGTTTTTTGAAGATTGCTTTTCGCAAGCTAATGATGTGCTCTCCCGTGAGCAATAATTCTTCAGCCAGTGTGGCCAAATGAAATAACATCACTGGGCCGTGAACATTAGTCAAGGATTCAGCAGAAAAGAAGAGCGGGGATTCTGCTGAGATAAAATCATTGCCTTGTTTTTGCAGTACGCTATATTCTGCTTTCCAGTGTTGTGCAGGTGTTGGTGGTGAGTTGTCAAAAATGCGTTGATCAAGTGTCGCGGCATAGTGATCAAGCTGATCAATCTGAGATGTGATTCTATCCAATTGAGTGCTTCTAATTTTTGATGTTGGCGTAGCGTCAAATTGTGCCGTGAAGTCTTTCAGTAATTTTGGCCGAAGATTGCTGCGAATCCAGATGGATGACGTTAACGCAGATTCAGGTGAAAGACTTTGAATGTCGGGCAGGGATTTTATCGGGTCGGCTATTTCGTTCATTGTGTCATCCTCATGGCAGCATAGAGCCAGGGCAAGTCGTTTTGAAGGGAGCCGGGCGGTACGCAAATCTCTAATACTGTCAGTGCGTCAAGCCCTAGGCTTTGGTCAAGACCAGAAATCAGTTCTTCTTCATTTGTGCAGCGCCGATACGCAATGTCAAAAGCAGCGCTGATACGTTCGAAATTCATATTTGGCTTGTTGCGAATGGTGTGTGTGTAATTGCTTACGGTGTGACATGACAGTAAATCGAAAATTGCGCTGCCTTCATTATTCATGATGCATATAGTGCCCCGCAGTTTGGTTCCTGTCGCGATATGTAAGGCAGCAATGTCGTGAGCTGCGGCCTGGTCGCCCATTAGGAGCAAGCCATGACCCGAACAAGATTGTAGTGCCCCTAGAAAAGTGCTGATGGTGCCATCTATACCACTCACACCTCGGTTAACGAGGAAGCGTTGTGGCTGATTGTTGGCATCACAGAATACGTTGGCATGACGAATCGACATGGAATTCGCTGCGTGAAAGACACTGAATCCTGTCGCCATACAAACCTTCCGGGCGGCCAGGCATTCGCTCCACGATAAACTGGATAGGAAATCTTCTTTTGTTTTTTGTGCGGAATCTGCCGCCGTTAACCAATGGTTTGTCCAGGATTGATCGCCAGTGGCTAGAGCGTTAGCGAGGTCTTCAATTGCATGGGATGCAGTAGGGCAGTGAACGGCTTCTGGATTCAAATAGTCCGTGGTGTCTTTTTTTCTACCTAATAACACGACGGGACAACGACGAGATTCTAGATAACGCTGCATCAATTGAGAGATCGGTGCTTCACCTACACGGATAATAATATCGGGTGCTAGGCTAATTATGCCTGGAGATGAAACCACAATATCCCCGTTCCATATGAGGGTAGAGAGGGTGTTGGGCCGCCTTAATTCAGATGATACATCGGCTACAACAGGGAAGTTGGATTGTTCCGCTAATAGTTTTATGTGGTCGGGTTCTATCATGGCATCTGGGCCAATGACGATTAGCCCCTTCATACCACCACGCAGATCTAATGGGCGAAGCCATTGGCTGTTTTTGTCGTTTTTGTTTGCCGGCTGTTGGTAGGTTGTATATTGCGGTGTGACTGGCGGCAGAAACCAACTCAATTCAAGATCAGGCGCAGTCCAGTCAAGTTCTGGGTCAGTGCTCGTCGCTTGGCCATGTTGGGGAATATTAATGTGCAACGGCCCCACTGTGTCAGGCGAGCTTAGGTATTTGAAGAGCGTCGTCAATGTCGCTTTAAGGCTAATGAGTCCGGCAACAGACACATCAGGATCGGGCAAGTCGATAGCGGCTTCTACACTCGCCCCACAAAGACCCAGATGATCTGTGCATTGCGGGGCACCGGAATGTCGAATCAGCGTCGGTCGGTCGCAGGTCAATAGAATAAGAGGCACTTTGCAGGCATACGCTTCAACAAGAGCCGGTAGGAGATTGGCAACTGCACTGCCAGATGTTGTGCATATCGCGACGGGTTGCTTGGACATTTTTGCGAGGCCTAGTGCATAAAATGCGCCCGATCGTTCGTCATTAAACACCATGTTGTCAATATCGGGGTGTGTATCGAAAACAGTCGCCAGTGCAGCAGATCGACCGCCAATACAAAGCACCGCATGCTTGACACCTATGGTCTGCAGTTGTTGAACCAACACTCGGCACCAAATACTGTTACGATTTTTGAAAGTGGTTCGAAGAAACTGGCTATCTTGTGCTAGTGCTGACGGCTGTTCTTTAGGATTTTCGGTCGTAAGTGCTTGATTCATGACGCAACGCCCTGATAAAGAAGATCCAATATTGTTGAGGGTAGTGGCGGTAAGAAATCTTCAAGTTCGTGTCCGTTAGGTGTGTTGATTTCTGGATATTTTTCAGTAACGTCCTTCGCCAGAAGTTGGCCCATTTTACTCATGCGGTTAAGCTGGGATTCGATAAATTCAGGAAGGTTTGCGGTGTATTGGTGATGGTGCTGGTGAACCTGGCGTAGCAGGGTGATAAGCTTATCCTGCAAATCGGGTGCATCGGTTTCTAGTACGCATTCTGGCGCATGACGTTCTGCCTGCAGATTACGGATACGTTCGTCCATGGTAATGCCAATGCCAGGAACCCCTCCTGGTATGCTTGTGACTAGCGCATGGTAGCGGGAACTAACCATGATATGTGCTTGGCGCAGCACGCTAACTATATCGTACATTGAATAGTCACCGCTCATAAATATCGGTGCTGGTGATTTCAATAAACTATTCAAGTCTTTGCAGGCGGTTCTATCAAGTGACTCCATACCAGCAATGACGATAAAACCGCCGCTCTCACGCTGAAAAGTGTTTAACGCCTGAGCGATGGATTGGATATAATGTTGGTACTGCCCCCGAGATTCTTCCGAATCGTGATGAAAAAAAATGGAGCGATGGTGAATATCCTTGAACTCCCCGGAGGTAGATAGCGCTGCGGCCTTTTCTAAATCTGGGCGGACGGGCCACCAAAATGGATTAATGGGGGCAACACAAATTATCGGGTCTTTTCCATTCCATCCCACCTTCATCAATAATTTTCTGGATTTTTCGGGTGAGGATGGGGAAAATGTCCATGCGGTATCTGCACCAAGTTCAGCCGGCAAGTTGAGGTCCTTTTCAATTAACCGCTTTGAGGGTTCACTTCTGGCAATGAGTAGACTGTCTTTGCAGAGATCGGAAGCAAATTCAGCGACAAACTTGTCCATTTTACCCGCTTCCGCACCATAGGCGACACTGACTTTGTTTTCTGATGCTGCTAACCCCAGCGCACCGATTAAGGAAATCGCCATGACATTAGAGAATTGGGATTTAAACAATGAGCCTTCGCATACAATGACGCCATCGTATGGCGCAAAGAGGGCGTCGGGATCGTTGGTGCTGGCTTCCCACGGAAGGGTGTTGTAAGCACCGTAATGTAGTGCCTGTGGACTGGTGTAGGCGAGCTTAACTTGTTTGGGTTGAAAAATATGCTGGATTTGACGGATGATTTCATTCATCCGAATATCCGCACCGACGTTGCCAGACCCACAATAGCCACTTAATAACAATGTTCTGGGAATAGGCGTAGTGCTTTTAGGGTGACGAAGCGTAGACCCAAGAGCATCGGCGCGCCGTTGTTCTACTAGGCGCTGGAAGTGTGCTAAAAGTTGTTTTTCCATGGTGATCCATTTTGCACCAAGTATAGTGTTCACCGAAGCCCTGGTGCTTTAGTTTATTATTCTGAGACTGCAAACAATGGCGACACAGATGCTCGCTATTGTTTGCACAATAGAGGGTGGGTTATATTTAACAACTTTCCATTTCTTCGAGCGTATTGTGAGCGTCTTCTTCAGTCTCGCTATCGAAAGTGATCGTGATTTTTCGCCAAGGGTAACTGAGTTGTTCTCTTTTTGATATGCAGAACAGCGTGGGGCGACCATCGTAAAATGTAGAGCGCTGAATGTTCATTGTCTCTGGTATCACAATGCCTCTGCGATTGAGTTCTTCGCTATTAAGGAAGACGTCCATCACAAACTGAGGACGACTTTCTAATGGAAGATCATACATCTCAGTGATTGCCTGACTAAATTGTGATCCCAATACGAGGTCTGCAATATCCAAAACGGCTCGGTATATAGTTTTGCGAATGATCTCTGGGCTTTGCGGCGTTTCCGGTAAAGCATCGCTACCTGCTCCCCAAGCGGAGGTGTCATAAGCAGAATTCGGCATGGAGCCATAGGATTTCCAGGAAGACTCTGCATCAGAACCGGGCTCTAGCCCTGGGTTTTGTACACCGTTGCTTTGAACAAATGTGGGTTTTTCAAACGTTCGTGGAGAAACACGAAAAGAATCAGGGACAGGAACGCCAAGTTCTTTCAGCGCGTCGGGGTGTACTGCATCGGAAAGAGAGATTCGCTCTTCATCGGGGGCTTCCCGAACTTTGACCATCTTGTCTACGACAGTAGGGTGGCTTCCAGTGTTAGATAAATCTTCTGCTAACTTTGTAAAATACTCGCGAGTATATCTCATGATTAGTATCCTTTTTTATTGGTGTTATCCTTAAGACTAATTCTAATTCGGCCGTGTAGAGGAGCCGTTACGATTCTGGTGAAACGAGAATTGAAATAATGGTAGTACATAATAAAGCTAGCAATAGATATCACGACAATTATTTTCGATCTTTTATTTGAAACAGATAAAGATAAATGGATGTAGATTTAATATTAATCGTATTAATTAGTTTATCGTTAAAAGCATTTGTTAATTTGACAAAGTATATGTGCTGACTAATACTGGAAAAATCGTCGAAAAACCTATGGCGATAAATACTTTATTTAATATTTCATGGAGAACATTATGAGTAATAACTCAGGATCAGATGCGCTTAAAAAAGTTAGAGATGCAGGTTTAACAAAAGACTTTATGGACGATCCAGTGGGTACCTTAGGTAAGGCCGGTGTAGATACCGGTGATCTAAAAATTCACAAAACAACCGTAGCGGAAGGGGCAACTCATGGCGCCTGCGCTTCTGTCGGTTGCGTGGCCTGTGCGTCAGTGGGTTGATGTATTAGAACGGCCCTTCGGGGCTGTTTTTTGTTTGTACCGTCCACAAATTCCTCATAATAAGAAGGATGCCAATGAAAAGTAGTGGCGATATAGCGCCTAATTCCGCATACAAGACCTCCGACACCACAAACTTAGACGATATGATAGCCACTGACCGGTACGCGAATCGATCGGATATTTTTGACGACTTAATCGCAAAAACCAATGATCACTTTTGGGATCCGATGGATGTACGTTACGTCGATTATTCAGAAGAGTTCGATATCCAATCAGATTTTGTACTGCCTCCTGAATTATTCCCTGAAATAAATACAGTGCAGGTACAGTCTCTTTCCGATGAGATGAGACTTAAGCTAATTAACGAAAATACGCGCTGGATGATTTCTGGATTATTGCACGGTGAACAGGCAGCGTTAATGCTTTGCTCACAAATGAGCATGAGTCTGCTCGACCCTGGTGCGCAAGAATATGCCGCTAATCAAGCACGAGAAGAGGCAAGGCATGTAACGGCATTCAGTCGCTACGTTAATACGCGCTGGGGTAGCCCTTATCCAGTGGGGGATGTGTTAGGCGGATTGCTAAATGAACTGATAGATACCCCTCTTGTCTATAAAAAACTGATCGGTATGCAGATACTCGTGGAGGGTTTGGCTATGGGGCTGCTTGCCGTTATATATAGCATGAGTGCAGATCCCTTGCTTAAACGAATATCACAGCTAGTGATGACGGATGAAAGTTTTCATCATAAATTCGGTAAAACATGGGCTGAAAAAACCGTCCCAAATATTACACAAGAAGAGCACCTGCAGATTGAAGATTGGGCGGCTCTCTGTTTCAAAAAGCTAATGAATAATCTCGTGGATATTGAGCAGCGTCATCTAGTGTTTTCTTCGATTGGTTTAGATTGGCGGGAAGTCAAAAAAAGCTATGAGACCGATTCGAGTGTTGAAGATAAGAAAGCTCAGCTGCAACAGCAAGGGAATGTTTTTAGAAGTTTGGCTAAAACATTGATTAAATCCAATATCGTGACGGATCGAACACTGTATTTGTATGATCAATGGCTTGATGTAAAGACGCTTGAAGGTGAGTCGGATGCACTGGAAGTGGTAAGTGAGCTCGTGTCTAAGCAAGGCGTTGACTTACTTAAAGAAATAAATAGGAAACGCCGTTCTTGGATCTAAGACCGGCGCTCCTTATCTCGATGTAATCAAGTGTAATAATATTACGCTGCTTTGTTGTCTTCTAGGATTTCATTGTCAAACGTGAATGTCACTTTTCGCCAAGGATATCCAAGTGCTGTGATCGCGGATACACAGAACAGGGTAGGTCGACCATCGTGAAACGTGGATCGTTGGATTGTCATGTTGTCGGGCACCGTAATATCTCTCTTGGCGAGTTCCCGGTTGTTCATCACAACGTCCAAAATAAAGTCAGGTCGATCTTCTGGAGACACTTCCGCTAATTCGTTCAATAGGTTACGAAAGGGTACTTCTGATACAAATTCGGCGATGTCGTAGAGCCCGTCTTTCAGGTGTTTCGCGATGGTTTCTGGTGCAGCCATCTCTTCGGGTTGACCAGGGATCGGCTCATCAGGGAAAGAGGAGCGGTCATAACTCTCGTTGATAAAACTATTTCGATCAGATCCTGGTTCCTTTCCTGGCAACTGTGCGCCGTTTTGTAATGAGTATTCTGGTTCTTCAAAAGTTCGGGGGACGACTCGAAATCCTTCAGGTGTTTCTATGCCCTCTTGGCGAAGCCTGTCTGGAGTGATCTTTTCGGCGAGCGCGTATTGTTCGTCGGGCCCGCTCGACTTTTGTATTTTTTCTATGTGGGAGAGAAATGTGGGGGCGGTAATTACGTTTGCCAATTTGTCTGCTAATCCGGTTAAATATTCTGCAGTTACGTTGTACATAATTTTAATGAGCCTAGTTTTTATGGTGTTTTTGTCAGAGTGAAACAAGACTGCTCCGCTGCGTGTTGTTCACTGATATTGATATTGTCGAAAAACATCTAGAGCATGGTTTTATGGGGCTTCAAAATTCGACACAATGTTAGTGTAGTTACAATATTTTCTGTTTACAAAAACCTTTTAATGAATTTATAAACAACATGTGATTTTTGGCTGGCGTGTAATGTGGTGTAATAAATCGTTACCAGGGATAGGCTATACTGTTGATGCTCGGAGGTATAGGAGGGTCCGACTTGCCGTTAAAGCGTGTTTATGAAATGTTGGTTTACAAGAAGTTGTTGAACTATATCTTTGTAGTCTTCTCGTTTTCTTAGCCAAATAACTTTGACCATATTGTTTTTTTGCGTTGCGGCATTCTTGTTGCTGCTTATCTCAAATGATGAGTCTCTTATGACTTCGAAGTCATTCATATATGATTTTATATCTGCGGGGGCATGCATATAGATATAGCCTGTATTTTTTGAATAGGAGGAAATTCTCTCCTTAGCATCAGGATCGTATATATAGCACAGTAGATAGTTTGATGCTGTCTTACGAATAGAATCTAGGTAGGCGGGCAAGTCTGCTGGAGAAATCTGGTGCAGGTTTAACCAATCAAATATGTCGGTGTTGTCTGGGATTCCGATTAGATGCTGAGTTGCTATTGCTTCGAAGGTAAATTGAGGGTGTCGATTACGTGCTTTAGAAATGGCGGAGTCCGATATGTCTGTGCCAACAAGATTATCTGAAGGGAACCCTATTTCTTCTAGTTTCTGTAATGTATCACCAATACCGCAGCCGACGACAATGGTGTCAGTGTTGTTGTTGAGTCCCTTTAGGTACGATTTAACGGTGTCGTGTATTTCATGTCCGTACCAAGGTAGTAGCGATGAATCACCACTTGTGTAAACACTATTCCAGGTGTCCCTGGATCGTTCTTCAAAGGCGTTGTTTGTCATCCAATCAATCTTTTGGGGTTTCTCTCCTTTATTCATTGCAAGAAATACCGGGATTTTTTTTGTATCTACAATATCGATGGGATAAGAGGTGAGTGCGTCACGAATCCCTTCTTCCAAAGGAATTGTTGGGACGAAATCTATATCTCGCTGTAATTTAGATACATCGTAACAATGAGGGAGTAAAGTCATCTCCCAGCCCTTGCCATACGCTTCTTCATAAGTGATGGTGTCGATATGAACGGTTTCCGTCAATAGCTCACCCAGGCGGGTAATATATTCTCTGGCTGAATAAACTGTGGGGTTCATTACGTTATAGGCTTGATGAAAGCACTGTGCCTTATTGGCCACTCTAAGGAATGTTTCTGCTAAATCTAATGGGTGTAGAAAATTGAAATCAGAGTCTCCGCCATTAAATAGTGTTAAGCGCTCCTGGCGTTGAATTCTGTCGACGATGAGTGGGTCACGATTATGGAGGGGTAGGTTTCCCAGTAAGGAACGTTTCCCCAAAATATGATATGGACGTAATAGGGTGACGTTTATGTCTTTCTTTGATGACCAAAATTCTTCAATTTCGAGTTTAGAGTCAACGTAACCGCCATAACATCCCATACTTGCACTCGCGGTGTTTTCCGATATGGCGGTAGTGGGGTATATGCTTCGATCGTAGATTAAGGATGTACTAAGTACAACGATATGGTCTGTTTTGTTCTTAAATAACGTGTACGTCTGAAAGGCGTCTGTCACTGAATATTCCACGATATCGTAGACAACGTCGAATTGGGGCAAGTCGCTAATAATAGAGAAATAATTTCCAGCACGCTTGTCGGCGACAATATGTGTAATGTGTGCAGGTAGGTTGTTATTTTCATCTATTGAGATTGTCGTCACATGATGACCTTGCTGATGGGCCAGAGTTGCCACAGTCGTCCCAATGGTTCCCGTACCACCAATGATAAGAATTTTCTTTTTCATAATGTTTACCCCAATCCTTGTTTTGACGTTTGATCAGGGTTTGAATCTAACAAAGGGAATATTTTGGTAGTATTACAATCAATTACAATTATTCCTTGTGTTGATGGTGTCGTTGCTGTCGATAATTAGTGTTGTAATAGGGTGTAATATACTTCGGCTTCGCTTTGTTCTATAAGCATCGTTGAGTCAGAATATTGGGAAAAAATATGGCAACGTTATTGAACACTCGAACAGAAGAGCGCGTACTTCTCCATGTACAGCATACATTTGGCAGGCCGTTTCAAGAAAATAGTGAGGCGTCGGGTAATACAGCGCTCAATTATTCCGAGGCGTCTCGTTCGCACGCTATGATCGCATGGGACGGAGATGAATGGACCTTGCTGGATAGCAGTACAAACGGTACGTTTGTGAACGAGGTGCGTGTCGCTAGTAGGGCGGAAAAAAGACTATACCAAGACGATGTGATTAATTTTGGCGGCTACAACAAGGAAAGTTGGAAAATTATTGATATAGCTGCACCTCGGAATATCTTGTTGCCAGTTACCAGCGGGCTTTTACCGATATTTGTCGATGATATCGTCGTACTGCCTTCGGAAGAAAATCCGGATATTACAATCTATATGGCTATGGATGGAGGCTGGGTCTGTGAAAGTGAAGCTGGATTATCGGCAATTAAATCAGGAGATCTGGTGGGGACGCAAGACTGTGTTTGGCGTTTTCATGAGGGGCTGTCCAGTGTAAAGACCAAATCTGTAGAGGTTGGTATTTCTGCTAGCTCCACACATGTTCAGTCTGTATTTGACGTGAGTCAGAACGAAGAGCATGTGTCGTTAACGATCAAAATTGATGATCAAGAAAAGAATTTTGGTCAGCGCATTCCCCATTATTTGATCCTATTATTGGCACGTAAAAGGATCGCTGATCAAGCTGCTGGAATCGATGATCGAGAGCAAGGGTGGATAAGGAAAGAGTTACTTTCACGAATGTCTGGCTTAGATGAGAATTATATAAACATTCAAGTGTATCGATTTCGAAAGAGCTTGCTTAAGGTTTTTCCCGTGTGTTTGGAGTTTATAGAAAAGAGAAGAGGTGAAATTCGCTTTACATGTAAAGCGATAGAAATAAATGGAGGGTCGCAATTCGCCAGTACACCCTAAATATAACAACTGTTTTTTTGTTTTTTGTTTATTGTCGGGAGTAGTCTACTATCTATTAGGATTGCCCCGCATGGTTGGCGTGAAGGTACAGAGGGCAAAGTCTAAAAGGTTTCTATTATGGTGACTGCATATCAAGAAATTAGAGGTGATCTGAATACCGGCGATATTGTATTGTTTTCTGGAAAAGGCGGTATAAGTGCTGGTATTAAATGGGGTACATTGAGTAAGTGGTCTCATGTGGGTATGATCCTAAATTTTCCTGAATATGATTTCGTTACCGTTTGGGAGTCGACTAACTTGGACAATACCATTGATCTAGATACTGCTATTCCTAGAAAAGGCGTACAGCTTGTACCCTTGAGTGCAAGAGTTAACGGATATAAAGGCGACATAGCGGTGAGGAAACTCATTGGTGTCAACCAAGATGCGATGGACATCGGGGCACTTATGCAACTGCGTAAGGAGATTGCGGGTAGAAAATATGAAGAAAGCGTTATCGAGCTATTTAAAGCTGCATATGATGGTCCATTAGGAAGGAATTCTGAAGATCTATCCAGTTTGTTTTGTAGTGAGTTGGTGGCTGAGGCCTACCAAAGGTTGGGGCTGCTAACAGAAGTTAAACCGTCAAATGAATACACGCCTGCTGATTTCTCAGAAAAGAGAGCGTTATCATTGGAAATCGGTACATTAGGAGGCGAAATACTTATTAGAGATGAGTGATGCTGCGTATTTTCTATAGAGGATGATTAATGACCAATCTGATTGCTGAACCAGATGCACAAGAATAGTTAGGTTGAGTAGTGCAGCACTTTTCTTTGCGTAGCGATATAGTATCCTCAAGCTATCGTAAAACAAGGAGCGTCTACTATGAAACGACACTATCTGGCTTTTTCTTATCTGTTTATTCTGGCTATTAGTTACCCTGTGAATGTTCACTCTATTCCTGCGTTCCCAGGTGCGGAAGGTTATGGTGCTGAAACGGTGGGGGGCAGGGGTGGTGATGTTGTTAAGGTCACAAATTTGAATGATAGTGGGCCTGGGAGTTTCAGACAGGCCGTCGAAGCGCCGTATCGACATTGGCGCTATGGAACTTACCAATATGAATCACTCGATGATTATCACGCGAGGCTTGAAGTCTCTGGCCATAAGATTGTTGTGTTTGACGTGTCGGGTATTATCAATCTTGAATCCAGTCTGAGTATTTCGTATCCGTTTATAACGATCGCGGGCCACACTTCACCGGGTGGTATTTTGGTTACAGGGTACCAAACCACAATTCGAACACATGATGTCATTATGCGGCATATGAGGTACAGAGTCGGCTCTCACAGGATTGCCGATGGGGCAGATCCAGAAAAACTCGACTCATTCGATATTCTTGGTGTTGGCTGGAATGGAAATGATGAAGTTTACAATGTGATTATCGATCATTCCTCTTTTAGCTGGGGTGTGGATGAAACCTTTACCGTATCAGGCGGAGTGAAGAGCACCACGATTCAATGGTCGATTATCTCAGAAGGGTTAAGCCATGCTGGTCATCCTAAAGGCGAGCATAGTAAAGGGTTAATGGTTTCGGGAAAAGGCCAAGGTACTTATCCAGGCACAACTATTTCGTTGCACCATAACTATATTGCACACAACAATGCGAGAAGCCCGCTGATATCTTCTCCAGAAGATGTCGATATGACCGTGAGCGCCGTAAATAACGTAATGTATAATTGGAATGGTGGGTCATCCCCTCAGAGTGAAGGGTCAACAAAAATAAACTGGGATAACAATTATGCAAAGCAGGGGGTGAACTCCAATGATTATTCGTTTGAAGTTCAGCATTCAATTCCATTTTTACCGGCAGTTCCGCAAATATATGTTTTTGGTAATATCGGCTCTACACGGTTAAGTCAATCTGAGCCTCAGTGGAATGTCGGTGCTCATTGGCGAAATATATTGCTGGATGAATCCTATCGTAAATTAACACCGTGGGATACGCCGGTCATTACAACAAGCACAATGTCAGAGGCTTATGCATTAGAGATACTAACAACAGTAGGTGCAACCAAACCGGTTAGGGATAGTGTCGATGCGCGTGTTGTTGAAGAATTTGTGTATGGCACTGGAAGCATTATTGACGATGTTAGATTCCCCGAGGACTTTCCGGTATTTTCCTCACCAATGCCACCGGTGGATAGTGATAATGATGGGATGGCAGACGAGTGGGAGCGAGCTAATCATTTAGATACCGCCATAGATGATTCCGCTAATGTCACTGCGGACGGCTACACGAATATTGAAAAGTATTTCCATCAGTTAGCGGGCAGTGTTGATTTAGCGGAACCGGAAGATAGTGATCTTGTGGTTATACTAAAATCTGGTGATGGAAAATATAATAAGGAATCTGAAACTATCTCTTATCAGGTCGAGGTAAGTAATATTGCATCAGCCTCCGCCTCTAATACAACTCTGATTCATACCTTGCCATCAGAGGTTATGGTTTTATCAATGATAGCGGACCAGGGAAGCTGTGATAACGTTACGTTGATTTGCGAGTTAGGCGTAGTAACAGCCAATACAACCGTCATTGTGAATATTATTGTTGCAACAACTACCACGAAAAAAATGGAATTCTCAGCCTCTGTTAGCTCGAATACACTAGATAGCGATACTGCGAATAATCAGTCAACCGAAATGTTTGGTGGTGCTATTAGCTTTTGGGTTCTCTCTATGTTTGCGCTGCTAGTATGGCTAAGGAATGTAGCTGTAGGACAGAACTAAAATTGAATCGAGCGTTTGTTAACAGAGTTGACTGGTTTTTAATGAGGGATTAGAGGTATAGTGGCTCCTCAAAATAACAATAATAAAAGGATGTTTTATGACTGTTCGATGTGTTGAACCAGCCGAAGCACTTGGCGGGCCTAATGATTATCTAGTCAGCGTCGCAGCTAATGACGAGTTACTATTTCCTCACGTGGATAGTTGCATCGCAATAGCATTTATTTTAAACGATGGCAGTATGATTGGCGGTCATGTTGGTATGCAAATGCCAACCGCAGCAAACCTTGATCCCCATGGGAACGCCATGCAGATTTGTAATCAGATGATGCAGCGCGTAGGTAATGCACAGGTCAATACGCTGCTAATGGTCGGTGATGCCAATTGGGAAAACGAATTTATTGGAAATCGCAATGTGGTACAGGACATTATTGCTCGTGTAGGGTGTATTAACTCGCTCTTCATTGATACAGGAAGCTTTGGTGGTGGGGTTGACGTTTCATTAAACCCTCGTCGGGAGATGGTATTTGTTCAGCGTTGCACTGGCAATCACGCTCTCGTGTTTCAACGTCCTTATGCAAGAATTACTGGCCCTCAAATTGAACGACCCACCTAAAATATTAGATGAGATATTAAATATGGGGAGCTCGTAAGCTCCCAAACTGTGGATCTTCTTGTTAATTCACAATAGTGACCTTCTGATGAACATGTATCTTTAGGTTGACAAACATTTGCATATTGATTTTTTGAATGGCCATGACGCAGGTTTATCGTTTGGCAGAATGCTTGTTTGTTTTTTAAATAGCGGCCACCAAAGTTGATAGTACCAGCGTTGCTTCATTGATTCTGGATTTGTGGTGCCGTAGTACTCCGGTGGCGCTCCTTTGTTAAAGGTCGCGGTTCCAAATATCACATCCCACAGGGATAGGGTTTGGGAAAAGTTGCCATAAGGAACACTATTTTTACCTAATCCATGGTGACCACGATGCAAGCCGGGTGTGTTGATAATATATTCCAAGCGCTGCATAAAAGGACCAATAAACCGGTGTTGGTAGAGCGCTTGATCTTTTGTTGACCCATGGTGTAGCCAAACATTATGGGTTCCGATTATCGCTGCAGACAGAATGACTTGTTCTATTAGTCCTAAATACACCATCACTCCAGCCCACCACAGCCCAGGCATAACCCAAAACCACAACCAGTTCTCTCTGAAGGCGATTGACACGTGATAGACGTTTGGAGTGTGATGCGTTCGATGTAACCCCCACAGCCACGGAAAGTTGTGTGCGAGGCGATGTATCCAGTAATGCGATAGATCGTCCGGTAGAAAAACGATTAGAAATCCAACCCAGAAGGGGAGGCCTTGCAAGCTATCTTTTGCGTCTGGGAATAGTAATTGCGCCATAAAGAAAGTAATTAGGAGGATAGTTGGCTTGATAAGGCCAAGTTGAATAAAGCTAATACCGTCCACAAGCCACTCACCCGGTTGGCGATTGTTGTTTTTGTACATACCGGCCGCGAATTCACCAAGTAACAGGGCAAAGAACGCTGAGGCGACAATAATTTCATCATAGTTTGGCATGAGATTCTCCATTAATGAGTGTGGATGTGCACATGTATGCATGTAAAGTATTTAAAAAATATCAGCAACAGCCGAACGATAAGCACAGCCTGATGGTATTGACTAGCCGCTCTGATTTTTCCAGTGTCGCAGAACCATCAATGCTATAAACAACATGTCGGCCTTCCTTATGAGCGCTCACGATTCCGGCTTGTTTCATCATTGTAAGGTGCCGTGATATGACTGAACGATCTTGAGGCATGTGCTCTGCAAGGCTCTTAACATCGCTGGCACCGTGTAAAATTAAGAGCTTTATAATCTCAAGGCGTGCGGGTTCGGCCAGTGCTTTAACAAAGCCACTGTCTATGTTTGCGAGGGCGGTATCGATGGCTTTTGATTTGTTCATATGTGCACATTAATGCACTTATTGGGGGGATGCAAGAAAATTGATGCGTGTTCCTATGCATGTAGCCTGTTTTTTACCCATAAAAATTTGATAAGTTTATGATTAATAGGTAGAAATATACCTATGGTACGTTAGCTTTTGTGTAGATGTAAGATGTTGATATATAGTGTTCGAGGCAGAAGCTTTGGTTGATTGAGGGATTCATTATGAATACGGTGCGTACGCAAGGGAGAGAGTAATTGGAAGATTTGAGTGTGTTAATGCCAATGGTAGTTATGAGCGGGACAATGTTCTTTGTGATTCTGGGCTTTGCAGCGATGTTGAAGGCTTTTTACACAAAGGTGAATCCTGGAGAGGTCTTAATCTTAAACACGTTAGCAGCGGAACCGATGATTGTCCGTACCGGAACGTTGATCTATCCTGTCATCTATAGTACGTCCACAATGAGCTTGCATGCTTCCCCCATTAATCTCGAAAGCGATCTTATTCAGGAAATTAAAGAGCGTTATGAAATTCGCCTTTCTTCGGTAACCGTTCAGATAAACGACTCCGATGAGTCAATACTTAAAGCCTATAAGCGGATTAACGCATCAGATATTGAAGAACAGCATCGGCAACTCTCATCAATTGTCAATGAAGCAGTAGTCAATGCGATAAAAACAAAATCTATTTATGAAGATTTTAAAAATGAACTAAGTAATAGTTTAGAGAAGGTTGGTTATGAACTGGTTGTATAAGCTACTTGTTCAAAGCAACAATAGCTGTCGAGTAGATCTCTGCAAGACAGGCTTAGCCTGTACGCGATATGCATTCTTAGTTATCCTGATTTTTCCTTCCGTGGCTTATGCAAGCGGCTATGGTTTGGAAGGGTTATCTGCGGTCGTGGAATTGTGGTTGCTCCTTGCCTTGTCGATTCAAGGTTACCTTACGTGGCGATTATTCAAGAAAAGAAAGCCATTGAAAAAGTGGGTGATGATAACTGGATTTATGGTCAATTTAATTTCATTAATGTTGGTGCTTTTGTTAGTCGTCGCCTTTATTGATTATCGCGTGTATTCATTGCTTCCATGGTCATTTGTTCTTATAGTTTTAGCGCTAATTACAGCGTTGTTTTATTATCCCGCGAAATACTTCAATACAATAAAACGTACCAATGGTACTTAGATGAGAGCGGCATTAGCACTTCCCATGCCCGTTTTGTAAACTAGATAGCCAACACTAGTTCAGCTAGCCTAAATGACGCTAACATGCTCTTAAGCATGTCGTTTTCGGCTATTTTCGGCCGGCCAAGTTAATTGATACCAACCGTCTAAAATAGTTGACGTCTAATATAAGGAGTTCTACAGATAATTCTAGAGAGTCCTCATCCTGTCTGATTTTTAATGATTTTGCCTGCTAGCCATTCTTTAAGTATTTTTTTCTATAGCTAGAAGGTGTAGTCATAAACCAGTTTTTGAAAGATTTGTTGAATGCTGCAGGGTCAGAAAACCCTAACTCGAGAGCAATATTTTTAATCGGTATTGCAGGATTCATTAACAATGAAATGGCTCTATCTTTTCTTATAGTATCTTTAATGGCTTGATAGCTATTGCCTTCTTCCGAAAGTTTTCGTCTCAATGTCTGTGATGATGTGTCAAATTCTTTGGCCAGTTCTTCCAAGGTAGGAAAAGTCAACGGAACTCTGCTTGTGATCATATTTCTGACTTGTAATGCAATATTGTCCCCCTCTATCCATGTTAGGAAATAGGAATAAAGTGAACTGTTATCAGGTACACCATCTGGATATATTGGTAGTTTTAAAATCCCTTTGGAAAAACGTATGTAAGCCACTTCAGATGTTACGATGTTTTTATTCCCAAAAAGATAAGAAAGTTCGCTCTCTATTCCTTCTATTGGAAATGACAAACCAACCTCTTTTAATGGGAAATTAACCCGGCAAAGTCTACATACAATTTTATATAAACATATTAATAGAATTTCGCTATAGACGGGGAGCGCTGAGTTTGCATTGGCTCGGTCATCTAGTTTAATGGTTACTTCCTCGTTATTTTTAAATATGACATACGGAGGGGCGTCACTATATAACCCATAATAGTCATTTAGCCACTGAATCGCGTGATCCGCATTTGGCATGAAATGCAATGCTCTATATATTGTGGGAAATGAATTAAGAGGGATGGATTTTGAGAACAGGCCAAGCATCTCATCATTTAAATGATTTTGTATTGAGTGTATTAACTCCTTTAGTTCTTCAACACTCAAGTATTCAAGCGACTCAAGTTTCGAAAAAGTAGTGTTGCTTAGTTCAAGGTATTTAGATTCCTCCTTTCCGACAATGTCTATCAGCTGCTTGGCAAATAGTGCTTTAATTGTTGGTTTAGAAAGATTCTTTTGATTCATGGCTTAAGAAATTCCCGCATATTCAAATGTTTAATAGATCTGAGGGAGTGATAATAACAAAATTATAGGTCAGTTAACGTAATGTTGAGCGATTTTGACAAGTTGTTGAGCGATTTCAACGTTTCTTTGCGTTGAATGGTCCTGGATACTTCTATGACTTTCAAAAAAGAGGTTATCTAGAAAATGAGTAACATTGATATCAATGACTCTCGATCCAGTGAAACTTATGCTGAGGCGATTCTGAAGAACAATCCGGAAACTCGGCAAAAAGTCACTGACTTACTTACCAAAGAGGAGATCAAATCGCTGACCAAGAGGTCTGATTTCTATGGGGTGTATGCCATTTTGGTAACTTGGGGTGGCGTGGCAATTTGTTTCTTAGGTTTGGTTTTGGCATCTCAGCTAGAATGGCTCCTGGCTCTCCCTCTATACCTATTTTTCATTGCAATGCTTGCTGGTAGGCACCTTGCAATGTCTATCGCGGTTCACGATGCGTCCCATGGCACTCTATTCAAAACTAAATGGCTAAACAATACGTTAGCTGATTGGTTGTTCGCTAAACCGCTATGGAACGACTTAGAAAATTACCGTGTGTATCACTTTAAGCACCATACAAAAACAGCGACCAAGTATGACCCTGACTTGATTTTGTCTAAGGGGTACCCAACCACTAAGCGCTCAATGATTAAAAAAATACTTAGGGATATATCAGGTTTTATTGGCATTCAATACCTTGTATTAAGAGTGTTGGTAGATCTTGAGCTCGTAGATTGGACCGTGACAGGTGAAATCAGTTGGAGGGATAGAAAAGATCGAACCTTATTGTCATACCCGACCAAGTTCTTTAAAAATGCTCTTCCTATGCTTATCTGTAACGTATCGCTATTTCTTGTATTGGATGCGTTTAATTATGGGTGGCTATACATGTTTTGGATCATTGCACATATGACTTTCTTCATGCTATTTGTAAGAATAAGATCCATGGCTGAACACGCCGCCCTCGAACACGTACCTGATATGTTTAGAAACACACGTACAACTAAAGCAGGGCTACTAGCAAAGCTAACCGTTGCCCCTCTAAATGTGAACTTCCACCAAGAACATCACATTATCGCCTCTTGCTCTTTCGTTCATTTGCCCAGAGTCCATAAATTGCTTCGCGAAAAAGGCTTAGTAGGTGAACCACCAACTTATCTTGATGTACTAAAGATTATGTCTAGCGCAAACGCTGGACCTGCTAATGGGCATGTCAAGCGTTCTTAGGGCTACTAGGTGATGCAATGATGTCTAAATCAGTATTTCGTGATGATTATTTTAAAGAAAGGGCCATCATCGTAACGGGCGGCGTTTCTGGCATTGGGCGATGCTTCGCTCATGAACTATGTTCGGTTCGAGTAGATCTACGCGAAGGGCTGGCTTATCAGCTCGCAGTTTTTTGTCCGGCTTCCTCCAGTTCAGCCCTCGCGGGATAGCCCTTGCCATTCGCTAGTAGTTATCGTCTAATCACAGCACGGTTTTCGACGGTGTTCTTCCTGCAGCGGACTTTCACCTCATTAGTTTATGCCCATGCTGGGCGTACGCAACTGGGTCGTGCCGGCACCCGGCGGCGGGGCACACACTGGTGTTATACCTCTTGAGCGTATTACTAGACAATATTTGTTGGCCTCCACGACTTATGATATGGAGGATGAAGAAGTTATAGCTGAACCAATTTTCTCATTTATAGGTAGGCCACGAGATGGCGGCATTTGGCTGTCTCCTGCTGCTGATGTTGGCACATGCCCCAGATGCAAGTCAGAGGTTCGTGGCTTTTGTGCCCATTCAATTTGCCCGGTGTGTAAACATTATGTCGCTCTTACATAAACAAGATATAACAAGTTGCGTCTGTTGGGAATTTGATAGGTCTGGCCGAAAAAGACTGGCTACCACCTATAAATTCCACAGCGCAAAGCGTTGAATTGAGTCGGGCATGATAGATGAACTAAATAAGTATTGGGGTGGTCATCTTGATGGGTGTGAGGCCCTTGCTCATGAACTAAAGAACACGTTCAATGAAAGGTGGGTGCGCTTTCACGCTCTTCCTGATTCAAAGCGATATCCAAGTACCGAAAATGAATATCAGGAAATATTTTCGCGACATAATTCGGTTCTTAATGAGTTGAATAGGTCTGCTGATGATCTGTTGGTAATTTTGCCCGAATATAAGGAGAGTAAAATCCCAGGTAAGCTTGAGTCTGAGCTAGAAAAAGTATTCCCTGTATATGAATATTGGCGTACCCTTGATCAATTTGAGGAGTGTGGTGTTTACTGGCACTTGCACGTTGCTAGGGTTAGTTCGGGGTCTGGAAAACTCAATAAACTTTTTCGGCTAGTAGCCAATGATGAGGTAGCTAATATCCTAATAGTTGTACTGGCGGGGAACAGCGTATATCACCCTTATGATGGAGGCGCTGATATAATTCTCCCGTCAATCAAAATAAGGGATGAGCTAAAGCTAAAAATCGTGCAATGGCTTTCGAAGCACCCAGAAGGTTATTGAATTCAACAAGACTATGCACAGGATAAACCCGTGATGGTGACGTTAAATATAAAGGATGATTGTGAAACCTAGAGGTTCTTCCATAGTTACGGCGGCAGTTATTGCTATCGTAAGCGCATTGCTTTCTAGCTGGGTGATCTTTGAGATTGTAGCTTTCATGGCTGTTACGCAAATACCTGGCAAAAATGTAGTCTGGCCAAAATCCGAGTTGCCGGAAAATAAGATATGGTTTGGCTTATTTTGGGGGCTATTAATCGGAGTTTTAGGTTATCCTCTTTGGTTACGAACTGGTGTGATTGAGTGGGTTCCGAACTTATTCGGTCTAGGGTGATATTGTGCATATTCAATTTAACAAGTGTAGGTTGAAGGAGCAATTGTTCGTTCTTACCTCACTACAAATTCCCCTCAACTGCAGGCGTTAGGCAGGAGTGCCGTGAAATTATGTCTTTATGTAAGAATTCTGAACATATCAAACTGCCTTTCAAGGTAGAAAAGGAAATAGAATGAAAAGTAATCATCGGGCGATAGCTTCGCTGAATCGCCTTCGGGAAGTTACCTTTTTCCTACTATGCTTGGTAGCTGTTTCGTCATTTTCTGATGAGCTATCGATAGCTGGCACTAGCATTTCATTGAATTCCCCTAATGGCTTCACAGTATCAAGTTCTTTTTCCGGGTTGGAAAATATCCATGATGGCTCAAGTATCACAATAACGGAGCTTCCTATCGATGCATTCGATCAGTTCAATGCAGTCTTCTCTGATCTCAATAAGGCAAAGAAAGGTTTCGAAAAGCAGGGTATTGTGATTGAAAGAGCTGATACCTATACTGTTGAGGGGCAACGGATCCCTATTTTAATCGGTAGGCAGCCAATCCCTAACGGTGAAATTGGGAAATACATGGCTCTTTTCCGCGGCGATCTAACTGTATTGATGACCTTCAACGTTTTTAACTCGAACGTCTTGAGTCCTTCGATTGTCAAAGCCACTATCGGCTCTGTGCGCCTCGCTCCTGCACCGACGCTCGCGCAGAAAATTGAACAACTACCTTTCTCATTTTCGGTTGTTACTCCATTTCATATTGGAAATGTATTAGGTGGTTCAGGCGTACTATTACCGACATTCGAAGGTGCTGACCCAACAGGGTTTAAGCCTGCGGTGCTAGTTGTCAGAGCTCTAGCACCTGTCCCTCCCGAATCAAGCATCGATCTCGTGTCACAACAGTTGTTGAGAGGTACTCAGGGCTTCGAAACCGCCAAAATAATCACCAAAAAAGAAACTACATTTGCCGGCGGCCGGGCGGCTTATCTTGAGGCGATTACAGCGGATCGAAAAATTGTCCAGTTAGTGCGAATACCATCCGATGGCCGCTACATTCGACTTGTCGCGTTTGGTGAAACGGCTCAGCTTAACCGGGTCATGTCAGCCGTATCAGAGATCGCGAACTCTGTGAAGATTCGATAGAGGTTTGGTGTGAGCGTGCCTAACAAAAACGTAGGTTGCAGGCAAAATGTCGCGTCATCCGCTTTGCAAAATACCCGCAAAGCAGCAGCCACCCCATTTCGCTGTAACTACGGACGTTGTACTCTATGAAGGTTATATGAAAGTAGTTATACATTCGATAAGTGCCATCGGATACGATCCGATGGAGGGTTGGGATAGTTTAAGTCACAACATTAGATCATGGCAGCCCATGGATACGAGCAAGTTTGTCGTATCGCTTGTGATCGCTTTGGGAGATAAGGGGAAAAGTAAAAGCCAAGGAAGTGATGACTTTCATATGTATGTTGCAACACCTTCAGGTTTGGCAGAAATGGAAGAGACAGAGGGCGTAGTTGTTGATGGTCATTTGTTAGTAGTTAATGAGTATGATTGGAAGTTAATCTGGAATAATATAGAAAACAAAGTTTCGAAGTGTGATGCTAGAACTTGGATCGCATGTGGTGAGTGGTTAACCCGGTATTTTGATTGGGAGTTTGAAAATTATAAACCCAGCTAATGAGGTTATAACAAAGCTCACCAAGACGACCGCTTTTCCATTACGCCTGTGGCTACATTCCCAAGAGCCACTTGCTAGCAACGTTATGCCCATATGTCATGAAATATCGCTCTAACGAATACAACATATTAAATTACCTTCTTTCTAGAAATACAATTTCATATGAAGGAGTTATTGATTGGGCTTACTCACAATATACGAATGAGGGCATTGATCCGTTCATTGAGAAAATTACCTTAGCTACTGACCTAGGTGAAATATATCAACTAATTAGTGACGCTTATCAAGTCAGTGGAGAACCTGAAGAAAGCTTTCTTATAGGTGAAATCGTTAGCAAATATCACAATGATGAAATTACTATAAATGAAGCAATAGGTAGGATCCTGTATGATTTAGATGCAAATTTATCTAAAGAAGATAATCAGAAAATGTACCTTGCCGATGATTTATTTGGCTGGCATGATCTACCAGAGAAAGAAGCAATTAAGTTAGTATCGGAAATATTTGATAGATATAGACCAATTTATGAAAGCGCCGTATCAAAGTTCAAGGCATAGCGAGGGGCTGCAATCTGACTCCGCAACCTGTCATTTTTTGTGGAAAAACTGCACAAAAAGCACCAACTTTCCACGCAGTTGAGCCTGGCGTTCAGCCGATTGTAAGGAGTGAGAATGAGAATTTTAACCGATATAACAGGAAAGGAACTCCGTCTGAATAAAATCGAAGGCGTGGATGCGCTTGCTGGAATTCTAGAAGGCTCGCCATATATGATTAGAAAAATGCGTGTATTTTCTGCCAAAAAGTATATGAATGGGGCAGGACAGTTTTTCAGTGGTATTGAGCTACTAGAGAAAGAAGTGGAAACACTTAAGAGAGACTGCGATCAATTACCATTAAGAGAGCTTTGGCTGGCGGAAATTTCAACGGGTAACAAGTTTAATGATGGAAAGTTTAGTACCAACCGACTTAACGTTCAGTGGTACCAAGAATGAGAAGATCCATTTAAAAAAATTGGTGAAATTGTAGCTGAACTGAACTTTATAGATGCCTGTCGCTCAGTAGAGTGGGAGGCTTAACAAGATGATTCTACCGCCCTGTGGGAGAAGATCAAAGCGTTATATCCGTTGGTGAGATAGATGATAATGGATAGAATTGTAGGGGTATCGGAAATACTTCGAACACACCTCTGGCGATTCACTGTATACAGCTTGTTGATTTGGTTAACACTGCCGTGTGTACTTCTTGTCGCGGAGACGGGAAAGAGCGAGTATTTATCATTACATATTAAGGGCGTCATTATTCTGATGGCGGGTTTGTCTACTTTTTTGTGGGGGCTGGCGTGTTGGGCCTCATGGTATTCTCCGTCACCATTTTGGAAGATTAGGGAGGCAAACAAATTCTGGGTAGTTGTAAGGAAAATACTAAATTATCCAAAGCCCGGTTATTTCAGTTTCATTTCCCTGATTTCCTGGCTTTTGATCGCATTATTTCTTATGATTTTCGGCATAATTGGATTATAAGGCATAACAAGTGGCTGCCTTTGAAGGCGTAAACTAAAACGCCTCAATTGAGGCAAGCGTTATGTGAATTTATGAATTATTACGGTGTTCGGATTTCGGTGATTTGTGTCGTGGATGATGAGGTGATTCCAGAAGATGGGTATACACTTGATGTCCAAGTCCATATTGTAGAGGCAAAGGACTATGAAGAGGCTTTTTCGAACGCTCTAGTAATTGGAAAACAACAAGAACAAACGTATAAAAATGATTCAGGCAATGATGTTGTCTGGCGCCTAAAGGAAATTGAATATATACGTAAACTTGGTGTTGTGACCGGAGTTGAAATTTCATCGCGCTTTGAAGGTTATTTTCCTGATAGTACTTTAGATGTTCAAACGTCATTTAATCCAGAAAATAGCGAGCCAATCACAGATGATGAGTCAAGCACATATTAACGATTGGTTTTAAGAAGCAATTGATGCGAATGAAATAAAGAAATCAGAATCGAGAGAATATGGCAATTTATACTATCTCGTACAAAACACATAATCGGGTAGTCGAGGGTATCTAACCTTCAGCCCCCTTTATTTTGTATACATCCCTAGTCCGAAGCATATCATATATACGATTCTCTCGAATTTCGTCGAACCCCACGTCTTGAACATATTCTTTGGGGTTGTTAAACGTACCAAACATAAAATCCCAAACTGAAAGGCCGTAATTTTGAGCATGGTGCATGTATTTATGGTGAACTCTGTGCATTTCAGGACGCTGTATAACAAAACCCAACCAACGAGGTGTTTTTAAATCAGCATGTATGAAAATATTATACAGCGCAGCTAGAATAAGACTTAACGCTGTACCGTAAGCGTTTAGCCCCAAGATTAAATAGCAACATAAAGCGTTTAAAAATGTAGCCGCTATTCCGTCAAATGGGTGCAAATAAAAGGAAGTTAAAGCCTCAATACGTCGAGGGCTATGATGCAATTGATGAAAAACTCGCCATAAAATATCAAACTTATGCATAGCTCTATGCCACCAATAAGCTACAAAGCTCGTTAGCAGGAAGCCACTTACGCCTTGCATGATGACATTTAGCTCGTTGAATCGAAATAGTGAATTATTTTTGAATGTTTCTACAAAAATAATTCCCGCGCCAATTGTGGTGATCGACTGAAAAAGGCTAATGCCTGAAGCCAAAAGCATCCATCGTTTATCGCAATGGTTTTTCGATGCGGGGGCTATAACTTCTAATGTAAAAACACAAAGAAATACGGTGATAACAATTATTAAGGTAAGTAGCTCCATGTTTATTCTCCTTCCGGTTATGACCCTTCTAACGTATTCTCAATACCCACAATTGTATTCTCCAATGCTTCTTTCATCTCACCTGGGTTTTCCCACATACCTCTTTGGATGGCTTCGTAGAGCCTTTCTGCCATTTCTTTCATCGCATTTGGGTTGTGCTCTTCTAAAAACTCCCGGTTCTGCTCTTCAAACAGGTATTGCTCGGTAATGGCTTTGTATTGGTAGTCATCAACAAGGTCGGTTGTTGCATCGTAGGCAAACAAATAATCCACAGTTGCGGCCATCTCGAAGGCGCCTTTGTAACCATGCTGTTGCATTGCGTTAATCCATTTGGGATTTAACGCTCGAGAGCGAACGACTTTATTGAGTTCTTCTTTCAACGTTTTTATTTTGGGGGCTGCGGGGTTCGAGTGGTCACCATGATAAATGGTGGGGGCTTTGTCCGACATGACTTGTACCGCGTTGGCAAGGCCACCCTGGAACTGGTAGTAGTCATCGGAGTCGAGTAAGTCGTGTTCTCGGTTATCTTGGTTTTGTACCACAATGTCGATTTCTGATAACCTGCTGGCAAATGCTTGAAATGCCACTTTACCTTTGTTTTCTTGGCTATACGCGTAGCCGCCCCAATTGATATACGCTTGGGCTAAATCCTCTTTGGTATCCCATACACGTTCATCGATTAGACCTTGCAAGCCTGCCCCATACGATCCAGGTTTGGAGCCAAATACGCGCCACTGTGCCTGCTCTGTGGCGTCTTCAGGTGTGTGACCGTTCTCGACAAGGTCATCTATCTCGGCCTGAATGCTGTTGCGAATGGTATTAGCGTCACCAGGCTCTTCGTATTCGTACAAGGCCTTAACAGCGGCATCAAACAGATTAATTACCTGAGGAAAGGCATCTCTAAAAAAACCAGAGATACGCAGTGTCACGTCTACTCTAGGGTGGTTCATTAGGAAGCTAGGGGTAATGTGAAAGTCGGCAACACGGTTGGTTCCAGGGGATCTGACGAGCTCTATACCCATTAATGCGAAGGCCTGGGCGATGTCATCGCCACCGGTGCGCATGGTAGACGTACCCCATACGGATAGGCCAAGTTGTGTTGGGTATTCGCCATGCTCTTGCAGGTGGCGATCAATTAACTCTGCGGCGGACTTTTTGCCTAACTCACACGCAGCGGGAGTGGGTATGGATCGATTATCGACTGAGAAGAAGTTTCTCCCTGTGGGCAATACGTCAAGTCGCCCCCGTGTAGGTGCGCCACTAGGGCCTGGTTGTACGAATTTGCCTGCAAAGCCATCGAGCATGCTGTTAAGTTCGTTGGGCCCGCAGGATTCAAATGCCGGTAGTAGGGTGGACTCTACGGTCAGTAATAATTGGTGTGTGATTGGCAGTGTTGCATTGTCCATTCGCGATAGGCTAACGCGTTGTGTTTTATCTTCGCATAGGTGTGTTGTGATGAGTTGTAACGCCAGGTGTTCGAGTCGTTCTCGTGTATCTGCCTCATTGCGCCAATGGCTATCGGCTAACTGGGGGAGGTCTTGTAATAAGGCAGGCTTCTCTCCGGTCCACTGTCTTGCGGGGTCTAGACCTAACGGGTCAAACGCTTGCTCGTGATTGTATAGGCGTAGATCTAACGATAATGCGTGCAATAATCCTTGATCATTAGGCTCTTGGCCACGGGGCAGGCGCAATAGGGATAATAGCGTTTCATCCCATTCGTTGTCTTTGGGTAATAAACCAAAGCGGTGTAAGCCATTTCTGATTTGTGCTTCTTTTAATTCACATAGGTACGCGTCTAGCTCACCCAGTAATACTTCGGATACCTCAGTGTCTTCGCTGTCTTTTTCTGTAGAGTGGTAGGATGGCAACTCTTTGAGAATTTCGCTGTTGCGCAAACAGGTAAGAATTTTGTCGCGAAGAAATAACTCTCGTTGCGGATCTAGTCCTAATGCTTGGTAGAACTCGTCGACGAGATTTTCTAGTTCAACTAAATCGCCGTAAGTTTCTGCACGTGCCATCGGTGGCATCAAATGGTCAATGATGACTGCTTGGATGCGTCGCTTAGCCTGGGCGCCTTCACCGGGATCGTTAACGATAAAAGGGTATAAGTGGGGCATGGGGCCAAAAATGGCGTCTGGCCAGCAGGATTCACTCAGTGCAATACCTTTGCCGGGTAGCCATTCAAGGTTGCCGTGTTTGCCAATATGACTGACAGCATCGACCTTAAACTCTTTACGTAGCCAGTAATAAAAGGCCAAGTAATCATGGGGAGGAACAAGATCTGGATCGTGATAAGAGGCGGCGGCATCAATGTTATACCCACGGGCCGGTTGAATGCCGACAAATACATCGCCTAAACGTATACCGGATACCATTAAACGACCCGCGCGGTATTTGGGGGATTGCTGTGGCTGTCCCCAACGCTCGATGACGGCGTCTTGATTAGGTTGCGGCAATGTATGAAAGAACCGCAGGTACTCATCAACGGCGATGCTCTGGTTGCAGGGCCGAAGTGATAAGGTGTCTAAGTCATTCGTCACGCTTTCAAGTAGTCGTTTGATCAGGGCATCGCCGGAGCTTGGGATATTGTCGATGGAATAATCGTGTTCTTTCATCGACTGCAAAATACGGATGACAGAGGCGGGGGTATCTAACCCGACGCCGTTACCGATACGGCCTTCTTTGGTGGGGTAGTTGGCTAATATCAGGGCGATGCGTTTATGTTGATTGTCTTTTAGGCGAAGTGTTATCCAGCCTTGTGCCAGTTGGGCGACGAATAAGGCACGCTCATAGTGTAGCGAATATACGACTTGTTCGACTTCGCAGGTTTCAGAAAACGCTTTGCTTTCTTTAAACGTGATGGCTCGACTAATGATGCGACCGTCTAATTCCGGTAGTGCGATATTCATCGCAACGTCCCGTGCTCTAAGCCCTTGATCGTATTCAAGCCAGTCATCTTTGGATGAGCTAGCGGCAATGGCCTGAATGATGGGCAAGTCACCGTGATAAGGCTCGCAGTCTGCGGTGGGTAGTGAGCTTAGTGAGGCATTTTCTTGTGAGCGTACTGAAAATCCGGTGGTGTTGATGACCAGCTGTGCAGCGCTTTGTTGCAGTATCAAGGAGACGGTTTCTAGCGTACTGTTGTCTTTGAGGCTGTTGATGACAATGGTAATGGGCGCTAATCCAATGGAAGCCAATGTATCAGCGAAGGCTTCAAACGCCTCGGTATTTCCACTTTGTAAATGGCTCTTGTAGAACAGTAACGCGACGACCTGCTGATTGTCTTGGTGCTTTTTTTTCCACTGTGCCAGTGAGATGGTACCAAGTTCTGCATCGTGCAGTAGAGCGTTAGGGATAGCCACCGGTGCTTCAAGTGTTTCTTTACTACCTTCTTTGCTACCAAACCAATGAGCATCAATGCAGCGATAGAAATTTATAATGTTGGAGCGGCCAGCTTCGCGCAGATAACGCCACAAATCATGGGTAACCTCTAGTGCTGCTGTGGAGTATTCCATCAATTGTTTGTCGATGGCATCATCGCCTGGTACAAAAATGACGGTGCAATCAGACATATCGGCATGAAGACGGAGCTGTTCTACGCCATAGGGCCAGTAATTCTCCCCACCTAATAATGAGACGATAATGACTTTTGCGTGTTTGAGCACGCTTTCATAATATAAATCGAACGCGGCAGGTTTGGTGAGATGAAGAATATTGGCTAAGCGTAATGTAAAGTCCCCGTCCTTGGGGTCGTCTTTACGCTTACTCGCGGTGTCAGCTAAAATATTAATCAGGGTATCTTGAGCGGTGAGAATAATCACATCTGCAGGTGATTGTTGCAGATCAATAATTCCTTCTTCGTCAGAGAAACCACCAGGCTTAGCCGCGAGTAAATGCATTGTGTGTCCTTTTTAGACTCTTTTTAGACTTGGGCAGTGGCCAACGTATCTTTGACGTAGCTTTCATCAAGATCTTTACCGATCACTACAATGTTGGTTTCACGTGCTTCTTCAGGTTTCCAAAGACGATCAAAGTATTGATCAATGCGAGTGCCGACACCTTGAATTACTCGGCGCATGGGTTTACCCGGAATAGCTGCAAAACCTTTGGCGCGGTAAATGGGTAATTCTTCGATCAAGGTATTGAGTACCTTTACTAGCTTAGCGTTATCGACTTCACCCAGTTTAACCACAAAAGAGTCAAAATCATCGTGAGCATGTTTGTGATGCGCACCGTGATCGTGGTGATGGTCGTGGTGCGTATGGATATGGTCAATGCCGTCCTCAGATGCTTTTTCAAGGCCCATGATGAGTTCACTGGCAATATCGCCGTTCTCAATAAGCAGGGTCTTTACTTTGCTGTCTACGCGGGATTTAACTATATCGAGGACAGTGTCCTGTTTGTCTTCAGTGATCAAGTCGGCTTTCGTTACAACCACGAGATCCGCGGCGCTAAGCTGGTCTGCTAGTAGCTCCTCAAGAGACGGGTCGTGATCTAAGTTTTCATCTGCTAAGCGTAGGGCTTCGATTTTTTCTGGGCTATCAGCAAAGCGACCGGCTGCAACAGCAGGCCCGTCAATGACGGTAATAACCGAGTCAACGGTACAATGGGCTTTGATGCCCGGCCAGTTGAAGGCTTGTACTAAGGGCTTAGGTAAAGCAAGGCCGCTGGTTTCGATAAGGATATAATCGATTTCGTCTTTGCGTTCGACTAGGGTTTTCATGACAGGAAGGAATTCTTCTTCCACGGTGCAACAGATGCAGCCATTGGCTAATTCGTAGACGCCACTTTGTGTCTCTTCCTGCGCTTCGGAGGCTTCTTCTTCATCACAATCTAGCGGACAGGTACGTAGTAGATCAGCGTCGATATCAAGCTCGCCGAATTCGTTAACAATAACCGCGATACGCTTGCCGTTAGCGTTCTTCAAAATATTAGACAGTAGGGTGGTTTTACCGCTACCCAAAAAACCGGTAACAATCGTAGCGGGTATCTTATTTAGGTTCACTGAATCTGCTGCGCTCATTTGAACATGTTCCTTATTCGTCAATGGTTATTCCGATAGGGTCTTCGGGCGTTTAACGGTACGAGGTGTTTCTGGTTTTACTTTGGGCCGATAGACGTGTGCTTTGTCTTCGTTATATAACCATGAATCGTTAAATGACTCTGGTTTTAATACGTGCCCCACAATAATTAGTGAGGTGCGGGTGAATTTTTTCTCCCGTACTAAATCAACGATGGTTTCCAGTGTACCTTCCACTTTGTCGGCATCGGGCCAGCTGGTGCGGTAACACACGGCAACGGGGCATTCTTTGCCATAAAAAGGAATAAGGTCATCGACGATCTTGTGGATGCGCGTCACCCCCAAGTGAATAACCAAGGTTGCGCCGTGAGACGCCAGCTCTTTTAGGCTTTCACGCTCTGGCATCGGCGTTTTACCGGCGTAGCGTGTCATTATTACGGTTTGTGATACACCGGAGAGTGTTAGCTCGCTGTTTAACCATGCCGCGGAAGCGCTGGTTGCGGTAACCCCTGGGATCACTTCGTATTCGATATTCAATTCATCTAACTGGCGAATCTGCTCACCAATTGCACCGTAAATCGAAGGGTCGCCTGAATGAACCCGTGCAACGTCCAGTCCGTCAGCCGCTGCGAGTTTAATTTCCTCAATAATTTCAGGAAGGCTCATCGATGCAGTATCCAGTATCTTTGCGGTACTGGGTGCATCTGCAAGGATTTCTTCAGGCACTAATGATCCTGCATACAGAATTACTTGGCTTTGCTCGATCAGGCGTTTAGCTTTTACCGTAATGAGATCTGGGTCGCCAGGACCCGCACCAATAAAATAGACTTTCATAGGGAGGCCTCTTAGCTGAGTTTTTTACTGTAACCGCGGGGAGTATAGACCCACTGCTTGGATGGGGTGTTAACCACTCTGCTTTCGCTATTGCCAATCATGACAAGGGTTAGCATATCCACGTGTGTTGGATCTAGCTCACCCAATGTGGTGATGGTGATGGCTTCAGTTTCCCGTGTTAGATTGCGCCCTAGAATCACTGGCGTGGTTGCGGGTCGACTTGTCAGGATTATGTCTTTTGCTTTACCTAGTTGCCAATCGCGTTTCTTCGATACAGGGTTGTAGAAGGAGATGACAAAGTCGCCTTCGGCGGCACAGGTAATGCGCTTTTCGATGGTTTCCCAGGGTGTTAACAAATCAGATAATGATATAGCACAGAAATCATGACCTAGGGGCGCACCAACACGGCTAGCGGCGGCTTGCATAGCAGAGATACCCGGTAGCACTTCGATGTCGACATTGTGCCATTCGGCGCAGGGTTGTTTGTCGAGCAATTCAAACACTAAGGTCGCCATGGCAAAAATGCCGATGTCACCACTGGAAATAAGGCTGGTGGTGTTGCCCGAAGCAGCGATATCTAATGCATTTTTTGCACGTTGAATTTCTTCCCCGAGGGCCTGCTCGTGGCATTGCTTACCTTCGGTAAGTTCACCCAATAACTCTAGGTACAGACCATAAGCGACAAGATCCGATGAATTCTCGATGGCTTGTTTGGCGGCGGGGGTTAACCACTGTAGGTCACCGGGGCCGGTACCGATTACATATAATTTACTCAAGTCTATACCTCTACTGATAACTTCTGGCAACAGCGCACGTTGCTCTTTTGGATTTCTGTTTTTCTAATACAAGTTCTGCCGGTTTTCCCGTGCTTGCGCTGGCTGCCAATAGCGCTGCCGCTTCGGCGACACCGTAACAACCAACTTCTTTAAATACGATCTCTGATTTGTAACTGAGTTGGTCTTCGACCGTTCGTAATTGACTGGCGGGAAATACCTGCAAGGAATTCTGTTGTTCTTCACAGTACTGAAGCAAACCCACTTCGTCGGCTTTTAAATCAATACTCGCGATATGGGCAATGTTGTCACGTAAGTCGTCACGCAAAAAATCGGGATACTTTAGTGCCACTTGGCTTAGGCATTCGTCGACTAGTTGTTCAATAATGTCTTTGGGACAGCCTCTGTCACAACCTAAGCCAAGGGTGTACACCGGGCGTAGATAGTTTTCTGCGCTGGTGATCACTGGGGTGGCGTTTAGGGCAAGTGCAACATCACGGGCCCATTGGTTAGCGCCGCCTTCATGGCCGGATAACAACGAGATCACATGCTGACAGTCTTGGTCGATAACCAATACCGCGGGGTCTTTGGTCTTGCCAGCAAGTACAGGGGCTAATGTGCGGATGACGATGCCGGTGGAGCAAATAAATATTAAGCGGCTGCCTGCTTGAAAGGCATGAGTGACTACGTCAGTAAACGGTTTGGGCTTATGATGATGTACCGTTTGATCCGGTAAACGTAGGCCGGAATGTAATATTTTTTCTGCTACCGCTTTGCCTTCGTCAGTCAGCGATATAATGACCACTGAAGCTTGAAGAGAAGGGCGCGCCCCAGGCGTTGTGGAATTAGTTTCAGTGGGGTTAGTCACAACGAAATTCCCTTGTGCTGCGGGTGATCAGTAGCAAAGAAAAGTAGGGGCCTTTGGTACCCTCGATATTGCTAATGTCTTGAACGATACGTTGATTGCTGTGGGTAGCATATTCAATATATTGGCATTCGCCGCTGCGTCCAGCCGTGTCTAAAAGCGACGCGAGACGAGGCATTTGAGGCCCTGCCTTAAGAATTGCAACGGTATCGTAGTGGTTTAACGTGTCGACAATTTTTTCGTCACTTGAACGAGAGGACACTACCGCCATATCTTCCGTTAATACCGTTAATGGTGTCGTTAGTTGAGCGCTGGCCGCATTGATAGAGGTAATGCCAGGTATCACGATGCAATTGTTGTTGGATGTGTTGTTGGATCTATAGTCAGTTCGAATACGATCCATTAGATAAATAAAGGAACCGAAAAATAGCGGGTCACCTTCACAGAGAAAGGCAACACTGCGCCCTTCAGTGAGGTGTTGCTGAATATCAATTGCGGCAGTGTCGTAAGCACTATTGATCTTGTTCCTGTCTTTTGACATGGCAAAAGGGACAGGTAATAGTACTTGTGATGGCTTTGAATTATCTAACACAGTGGATGCGATAGTTTTCGCGAGTGAATGTCCCTCGGTATTGGTGACATAAGCAACAACGTCTGCCTGTTGAATTATTCTTGCGGCTTTAAGGGTGATTAGCTCTGGATCACCAGGACCAACGCCGACGCCGTAAAAAGCGCTGTCTATTGTATTGCTTGGGTTCATTCAGGGTTAACTCGATCGATCGGTTTTGGTCAAGGCTATCAGTAACACCGGTAGCAGTGGACGCAAGATAAGTTGATTGGCAATGCTGTCCCCTCGGGATACCGATAATTGCGATACCTGCACGGAATAGCTGTCTGCGGATAAGGTTTCCAGAAAGCGTAAACTGCGGGCTTTGTTATTCTCGGTGACACAGGCGATTACAAGCGTGCCATTCGCAAGCAGTTGATCCCAGCAGGTGGCTAGGATAGCGTCGAGGGAGCCGCCACTACCGCCAACAAAGATTTTATTGGGTGGCGGTAGATCATGCAATGCGTCAGGCGCTTTGCCTTCGATAATGCGTAGATTATTCCCCACGCCAAATCGTTGTTGGTTTTCACGTAGATGAGGTAGGCGTTTCTCATGGTATTCCACGGCATAAACGCTACCTTTAGCGTTCCAGCGTGCCCATTCAACGGCCACGCCACCACAGCCTGCGCCGATATCCCAGCCAACATCATTTGCGGTGGGTTGTAATAGGCTCAGAATATTGATTCTAACTTCACGTTTGGTTAGCAGCCCTGATCCTTTGCTTTCCCCATCGGTAGAAAACCAGGTATCGGGAATGCCGGGAAATTCTGGCAATTTGTTGCCACGCCCAGCGGTTTCGATAATCGTTACATGCAACGGGTTAACCGACAGTGCTGTCTCTTGCGCGCTGATATCACACAGTTGCGCAACACTGTACTGAGTCACGTGTTGCTGTGGTGTGCCGATAGCTTCGCACACCCATAGGCTCGAATCTTCAAACCCATTGCGGTCAAGTAACGCCGCAATGTCTTGCGGTTGGCTTTGTTGGTCAGTAAAAACGCCGTAGAGCTGGTTGTTTTGCAGTTCGCTACAGATATTCGCCAGGGGGCGGCCGTGCGCGGATAGCACCGTTAAGTGTTGCCAAGGCTTGCCAATCAGATGACAGGCAGCCTGAATACTGGAGACATTTGGGTGAAATACCGGTGTTAGCTCGGAAAAGTGTTTACCCATCCACTGACCAATACCAAAAAACAAGCCGTCACCAGAGGCCAAGATAACCACGTTTCCGCTAAAGGAGAGCAGCTGATCTTTTACCGTGGAAAATGGCGATGCATACAGGTGTTGCTCTGCCTGCGTAGGAATGCCTTTGATGGTGTCAAAATGGTGCTCAGCGCCAAGAAGTACATCGGCGTGTTCGATCGCACGCAACGCGGAAGCAGGCAGCGAGAGAGTATCCCCCACACCTAAACTCACCATATGTAATGCTTGAATCTGAACCGTCATTAAAACCGTATACCTTTATTTAGCCTAAGTAGTGCATTAAATGCGGCGGCGGTCATCGCACTACCACCCACATAACCTGTGACGGTGATGCAAGCGATATCGTGCTGTTGGCAAAACGTGATCAATGCATCTTTTGATTCTGCTGCCCCGACAAAGCCTACAGGTATACCAATAATCAACGCTGGCTTAGGTGAGCCATTCTCAATCATTTCCATCAAACGAAATAGCGCGGTGGGTGCGTTACCAATAAGCACAATGGAACCCTCTACAAGAGGTTCCCAAAAACGTAAGGCTGCCATGGTTCTGGTTTCACCTTCCGCTTTAGCAATATCTGGCACGCGGCTATCGTTAAGAAAACAGTGTACCTCTTGCTCAATCATGCGCTTGGTAAGCCCATGTTTAACCATTTCAACATCACAGAGAACGGGGGCATTAGCGTTAATGGCCGCAATGCCTGATTTGATAGCGCTGTGGCTGATGTTGATGCGAGAACTAATGCTGGGTTCACCGCAGGTATGGATCAGGCGCATGGCGATTTGCGCTTGATCCTGATCAAATGCACTGAGATCGGATAGCTGGCGAATCCGTTGAAAGGATTCTTGCTCGATCTTGTGAGGGTCCCGAATATAATTCTCTCGAGACGCCTCTGTAAATTCTGATGTGGTATCAGAACTAGTGGTCATGGGTGTGTCCGTGGCTATGACCATGGTCATGGCCATCGTCAGCATCGGTTCCGGAACCGCGTACATGATGGTGGTGACCTTCTTGAGGTAACCCCACTTTCTGTTCGTTGCCTAGAATTTGCACACGATACTGACACATCTGGCAATTCATATTGCCAGTACCAGCCTCAGCTTCGTTGAACTTATCATCAAAGGTTTGCATTACTAGGGGATGGTCATTGAGATAGTCCGCTTTAACCACCTGTACATCCGGGTGCGCAGCTTGATATTCATCGGCCCATTGATAGATCTTCTTCACTAGGCGCCCGGTAAATAAGAAATACGGGAAGATGATAACGCGTTTAAAGCCCAAGCCATGGGCGCGCTCGAGTGCTTCGGGTACCAACGGTGTAGTCACGCCGCTAAAACAGGTAAAGGCCCAACCAAAGCCAAGACCTTCTTCAAGTACACGGGTGATTTTAGTGATATTGGAGTTTGCATCAGGGTCGGATGCACCGCGACCGACGACAACTAACAACGTATCTTTACGGTCGTAGTCGTCGCCAAACTGTTTTTCGGAATCAACAATACGTTCTGACGCGGCTTGAATCATTTTAGGGTCAACGCCCAGTTCAGTGCCGTAGGTTATGTTAACACCTTCAAATTCTTGCATGAGTGTATTCAATTCACTCGGAATGTCATTTTTGGCATGGCCTGCGGCCATCAACATGCCTGGCACCGCAATAATTTCTGTTGCGCCTTGTGCCACGAGTTTTTCAACGCCATCAGCAATCACGGGACGGGCAAACTCTAAGAAGCCAGTGGTACATAGTCGGTCGGGGTGTTGCTGGGTGAAGTGCTCTGCTAACTTCATAAATTCACCAACACCGTCTACGTCTCGAGAGCCGTGACCAACGACGAGGATTGCGGGCTTGTTTGTTGCTTCTGTCATTACGTGTGTGCCTTTGTGATTAACTGTGTTTCTGTGCAGGTCATTATCTCACCTAACAGCGATTCAATCGAAGAAAAAGTGTGAATTCCTGCGGGTTTGTCAGGTCGCTTCAACAAAAGCACGGGAATACCGAGAATTGCTGCTGCGTGGAGCTTGGATTCGTTGGCAGGTGAGCCACTGTTTTTACATACCAGGGCATCCACCCCCAGTTTTGTGAATAATGCTACTTCGTGATCAAAAGAGAAAGGGCCTATTTGTTGCAAACTTTGTATTGATGCTGTTTTTTCAAGTAGAGTATCACTTTTACCTTTGGCTGCTGTTCTTATGGTCCATTGCTGCTTATTTTGGCGTGTCAGTTTTTCCTCAACAAGCGCAGGAAGACTTTTAAGCCCCATCGCCCAAAAGGTGTGGGAATAGGGTTGAACGGCATCGACTATTGATTCAATTGTATTGAATTCCTGAATCTGTAACGCCGCGAGTTCTTGGGTTGAGCGGGGAAGCGCTTCAACATCCCATGATGGTCGATAGTACTGTCGATAGGTTATATCGGTAAGGTTTGCGACAGTCTTTGCATTGTGACTAATGTCTTTGGCATAGGGGTGAGTGCAGTCAGCAATCATTGTAATGTGATTGTTGCGGATATAGTGCACTAAGCCTGCAATGCCAGGGTTTTCTACAGAATCTGGTGGTGCGTATTGGGCGAACCCTCCTGTGTGCACATCATAGGGTTCTTCTGGGATTCTAACATTGCCCTGAATACTGTAAGTGAACGCTATTTTATTCAGCCATAAGCTGTGAGCCAATTGCTTTGCTTCGCTGATTCCGCCCAATAACAGTATCTTATTCATCGGGGTATGCCCAAGCTTGAAAAGCTACCGACGACTTGGGATTGTTTATCTATGGCGATGACATCAATCGCCATCTCAGATGGGCAATACTTACGGGTAAACTCTACCCCTAGTGCGCAGATAGCATTGGCAAGGGTGGCTTGATGGGTGTTGGCATCTTGATTGTCAAAAAGCTGTAATGCCTCGATACTGGTGTTGGCCTGTAGTATTCGCTCTTGTGTGTCTGCGTTTGCACCCTGTTTAGCGGCAAGTTCGCTCAAAAAACCAAAATCGATAGAGGATGACTTGCTGTGTAGGTCGAGGTTTTGTTGGGCAAACTTCGATAATTTCCCAAACCCGCCAATGATGGTCAATCGCTTTAATCGACGGTCCCCAAGTTTTCTCACATGCTTAAGCACAGCACCGACAAAATCCCCCATTTCGATCAATCTACCATCGTTCATGGGTTTTTCGTCGGTGGAAAATAGCTGAATAGCCGCTTCTTCACTTCGATTACCGGTACAGGCAAACAAATGACTTTCCTGGTTACTTAAAGCAACGTCAATACCTTGTTGTATTGATGCGATATAGGCAGAACAGGAGAAAGGGCGCACGATGCCAGTAGTACCAAGGATAGAGAGTCCATTGACTATACCAAGGCGGGGGTTCATGGTTTTTGTGGCTAAATGCTCACCGTTTTCAACGCCGACGCTGACGACAAACCCTCCAGTATAACGGTGGGTCGATGCAAAATTTCGTAAATGCTCGTCGATCATTTTACGTGGTACGGGGTTTATCGCAGGTTGGCCTACCGGTATCGGTAACCCTGACTTGGTTACTGTGCCAACACCATCGGCCGCTTTAAACGTCACTCCAGGAGAATTACAGAGCTCAACTTCACTGAACACCAAGGCACCATGGGTAACATCAGGGTCATCACCGGCATCCTTGATAGTGGATGCGATAGCTTTGTCTCCGTCACCTGTTAACGTGCATTGCTCAAAAGCAAATTCAACATGCTGCCCTTTAGGCAAGGTAATCGTGCAGCACTGTAGCGAGTCGCCCGTGACCAGAAGGTGGGCTGCTGCGACGGCGGTTGCCGTGGCGCAAGCACCTGTGGTGTACCCACTGCGCAGTGGCGCTGGCTTTTCTGGGCTCTCTTCTTTCATGGTTGGGGGCTATCCAGCAATCCAGTAGACACCAAGGCCCATGGTGGAGAGGGAGGCGATGCCGCGAAATAGGTCAAAAGACTTTTCGTGAATCTTCTTTAGCCCTTTTTGACTATAGCCTAATAGAATCCCAAATAGCGACATGCTAACGAGTAATCCAAATGAAAAAATAACCAAGTATAGGATAGTGGATAGGGCGCTGCTCTGGTTGATAGCGGGCAATAAGGCGAGTGCAGGAGCACTGCCCGCGGCACCATGAGCGATGCCGACTAACAGCGGGCGATGATCATGGCTGTTTGTCGCATTCACATGGCTGTGTTGAACAAAGTGCGCGTGGTGAATATCACCGTGACTGTGTGCCTTAAGGTGTAACCGCTCTTTGTATAGCGAACGTAGTGACATTGCCCCTAACCCTATCAACATTACCCCCACAAATAATTCCGCCCAGTGGGAAACAATGCTGGGGAAGGTCAGGCCAAAGAGTATGGCGATAAAACCCATCATAAGTAGTACGCTGCCGTGGCCTACTGCCCATAGTGACGCATAACGTGCAATGGTTTTGGTTTTTTGTTTGCCGCTGGCTAAACTAGAGACAGCCATGACGTGATCTGCATCAAAGGCATGCAGTAAGCCAAGCCCTAATCCAGTGACGAGTATTGGGGTAGATAACGCATCTAGCATGGGTGAGTATCCCTTGGGGTGGTGAACAGTACTGCGATCGCCGCGATATTAGATGAAAAATACAAATGCAGGTAAGACGCAGTGAGGTTTTTATAACGATAAATGGGCTCACCTGGTGATGGGTGAGTGATACGCCGACCGTATGCAATGGGTGTTAGCTCACAGTCACTGGCAGTACGATGATGGGCATGACCTTTGATATCACCTTCGGGTAAAGGCGCAGTTTGCATACCGTGACAGCCCCCGGTTTTTTTCATGTAGCCGTTGCCGGGAAATAGACCTGCCATTGTGATTTGTTCACCGGCGATATTGGTGAAGGTTTGTTGTAAGTACAGCATGCCACCGCATTCGGCCAACATTGGAATGTTGTCGTCGATCATTTGTTGCAGACCGTGAATCATGGATGTATTGGCGGCAAGTTGCGGTAGATATAACTCTGGGTAGCCGCCGGGAAACCAGATGGCATCTGCGTTGGGTGGCGCACTGTCGATGATGGGTGAAAAGTAAGCAATGGTTGCGCCCATCGCTTCTAGCGTCTGGATATTGGCTTCATAAATAAAGCTAAAGGCATCATCTTTTGCGATGGCGATAGTTTTATCCTGGAGCAGTGTCGGCACCGTAGCAATGTTCCCCGGGGTAAAGTCAACACTGGGGGGCAGCGTCACTAATTCGGTGCCTGCTAGGCTGTTTGCCAGGGCATCCAAACGGTGATCAATATCGTCTATCTCGGCGGGGTTAATCAGACCAAGATGACGCTCTGGCAATGCCACTTCGGTTTGCTTAGGAACACAACCGAGCAAATTGATGTTGTCGGGCATACTGCCGGTAATAAGATCTTTATGGCGCTCGCTGGCGACGCCATTGGCGATAACGCCGTAAATATTGATATCGGATTTGTAATGGCATAAACCATAGGCAACGGCGCCAAAGGTTTGCGCCATCTTGCCCGCTTTAATCAGCACGGCAACGGGAATATTAAATAGCGCCGCATGGTCTGCACCGCTGGGTTTGCCATCAAATAATCCCATTACGCCTTCGACTAAAATTAGGTCCGAATTTTCGGCAGCCTCAAACAATAATTGACGGCAAGCCTCTTCACCGGCCATCCAGATATCTAACTGAATTGCGGGTCTGCCACTCGCGTGCTCGAGTATCAACGGGTCGAGATAATCAGGGCCAGTCTTGAACACGGTGACTCGGCGACCTTGATTGCGATGGTATCGTGCAAGGGCGGCGGTGAATGTGGTTTTACCTTCGCCTGAAGCAGGCGCACCGATAAAAAGGGCGGGGCAGGAGTGCGTCATCATTACCACTCAATGCCTGCTTGTGCTTTTACGCCTTGTCTAAAGGCATGCTTTTCGTCTTGAACGATGCTGATGGTATCGGCGATATCTTGTAGCTCGATAGCCATTGTACGACCCGTAATAATGACGTTTTGATGGGCAGGGCGGTTCCGCAGGGCTTCGACAACCGGTACTACGTCCAAGTAGCCATACTTAAACATATAGCTTAACTCATCGAAAATCAGGATGTTCAGGTCAGGGTCTTTTAGCATGAGTTGCGCTTTCTCCCAGGCCTTCTGGGCGGCTTCTATATCTTTCTGCTTGTCTTGGGTCTCCCAAGTAAACCCATGGCCCATGACATTAAAATCTATCTGGGGGTGATTCTTAAAAAATAGAAATTCGCCGGTGTGTTTGCGCCCCTTAATAAATTGAATCACGCCGCCTTTTTGCCCGTGACCAATCGCACGTGCAAGGGTGCCAAACGCAGAGCTGGATTTACCTTTACCATTACCTTTCATTAGAATGAGAACACCGCGTTCCTCTGTTGCTTTTGCGATTTTAGCGTCGAGTACTTCTTTTCGCTTTTGCATTTTTAACTGGTGTTTTTCTTGTTCGTTACTCATAAAGTCTCTCGGTCTTGGTAAACGTTTTATAGGCCAGCGGGCATGCTATTACCGGCGACATATTGGCTGATATGAGTGTAGTGCCCACCCAGGCTGTTGGCGATGTGTTTTGATCTACCCAACTTAATGCTTGTGCTTTCTGTATCGATAACGTTAATGGGGTAGTTGAGCGATATACCCTCAATGTCGTCATTGGTCCTGCCGTCTGTGAACAAATAAATGGTTCTCTCGGGGAAGCGCTGTGCACTGTCCCAGCGCTGAAATAGCACTTCGGTGTATTTTAGGGCTTTACGCAACGGTGTGCCCCCACCTGCGGTTATTGTATTCAGTGTGGGCAGGTAATGTTTGGGTGGGCGTTTAGGCCCATGTATTAAGTCGATGGTATCGTTTCCAAAACCTATGACGCACAATAATTGGCGTTCAAGATAGGCTTGTTTTGCCAACTCTCTCATCAACCCCTTGGTATTACTTAAGCCGTTACCGCCAATTGACGACGACGAGGTGTCAATCAGTAAAACATGTAAACCCGTCGATGCATGTGATTGGCGCTTAAATGCCAATTGCGAAAACCGCTTTACGTTGTTTGTTGAGGATTGGGTATGGTTGTAATGCCGGAGAATGGTCGTTAACCAGTCTATTTGATGAGTGTCAGACCCATGGGTTTGTTGCCGTTTACCTCGGTGTTGGCCGCCTTTACGCTGAAGGGCAGCTAGATTTTGCGTTTTTTTTTAAGCGCTGATATCTGCGGGTGCTTTGACGATAGCTTGTAGTCTTTGGCGTTTGTAATGTCGACTTGTTGCGGGTCTAACGTACCCCATTGCCCCGAGTGCTGAGTGGCGTTGCTCTGGCTGTTAGACGTATCGTTCGTAGCATTGTTTTGTGCATTGTTCTGTGAATTGTTTGGCGCGTCGCGTGTAGACCCACCTTCAGTTGAAGGAGGTGTATCCGAGTTTCGTCGATGGCAAAGTACTAGCTCTTTCACAGCATCAACGCAGACGGTACCCACAACGGTTTGATTGTTGAAAGCAGCGTAAGCTTTGGCGGCTCTTGTGAGCGTGATGTCCGCTCGTACACCATCAACTTTTGCCTCATGGCAAATAGTGGCGATGTAGGCTTGGATAGTCTCAGGCAGCGCAATAGTATTTTTGATGTTTGCCGCGTGCTCTATTTGATGTTTGAGCGCTTGTTGATCGGCTGCATGATTGTTACAAAAAGTATTAGGGTCTTCATCAAAATGAAGGCGCTGGGACGTTATTTTGATGCGCTCTTCCAGTGTGGTTGGCCCATCCAACGACACCATCAGGCCGAATCTATCCAATATTTGAGGGCGTAACTCACCTTCATCAGGGTTCATGGTACCGATCAGAATAAAATGCGCTGGGTGCTGATGTGACAAGCCGTCTCGTTCGACATAGTTAATACCGCTGGCTGACGCATCTAACAGTATATCAACGAGATGATCAGGTAATAAATTGACCTCATCCATATACAGCATACCGTTATGGGCTTTATGGAGTAAACCTGGCGAAAACTCCACTGCATTAGATTGTAAAACTGCTTGCGCATTGATAGTCCCAATGACCCGATCTTCTGACGCACCTAAAGGCAAGTTTACGAAGTGATCTGTGTTTTCTATGAGGGCGCTTAAGCTTCGTGCTGCAGTCGATTTGCCGCATCCACGGGGGCCGCTGATCAACAAACCACCTAATTTGGTATCGATGACCGAGAGTATTAATGCAATTTTTAGGTGTTCTTGTCCGACAATGGCGGTGAACGGGAAGATGGATTGCATTCAACTGACTCGGTGAGTGGGTGATAGCGTGGTTAGGGCAGCATTGGTGCTGATGTCTACTAAGAGTAGCGTATCAATTGGGTACCGTAATGTGCCGTAAATTACCCTATTAGCACTGTTGAGTCAATGTACAGATTTTGATCACAAGTAGGTGATTTTCATCATAAATTGGGTTTTTTAAGGCAACTTCACAGTGGAGGCGTTGGGCTGTCCTATACTGAGGTATATATAAGAAGACAGAAGAATAAAAGTGCGCCAAAGGAGTGGGATGCCCCCATGAGAAAGACCAAAATAATATGTACTATCGGACCCACCACCAATAGCTTTGAGATGTTATCTCAATTGGCCGATGCTGGTATGAATGCGGTTCGTTTGAATATGTCCCATGGTGACCATGACTCCCATCGCAAAGTGATTAAATCGATCAAAACCTTGAACCAAAAGATCAAGTATCCCATTCCGCTTATTTTGGATACGCAAGGCCCTGAAATTCGCACAGGCAATTTGAAAAAGGACATAGAGCTGAAAGATGGTGACGTGGTGTCCGTAGTTGCACGTAATATTAACGTAGAAGAATCCTCTATCCCCATTAACTATGATGAAATTGTTGACGCTGTTGAGGTAGATGACATTATCACGGTGGACAATGGGCTTATTAACCTGCAGGTGTTATCGAAAAAAGACCAAAGCATGAGTTGTCGTGTAATTGATGGTGGCACCCTCAAAAGCCGACGTCACGTGAACCTTCCAGGTATTCATGTCAACTTGCCCGCTATCACGAAAAAAGACAAGGAAGATATTCTGTTTGGCATTATGCAGGAGGTCGATTTTATTGCGTTGTCATTTGTTCGCCAAGCTGCGGATGTTCGCGAGTTACAGAAATTACTGGGGGATAAGCGAGATAAGATCAAGATCATTGCGAAAATAGAGGATCAGGAAGGTGTAAAAAATATTGATCAGATACTGTATGAGGTAGACGGTATTATGGTCGCGCGTGGTGACCTTGGAGTGGAGATTCGGGTCGAGGAGCTACCTAACGTGCAGCGCCAATTGGTGAGGAAATGCCATGAGCGTGGTAAGCGTTGTATCGTTGCGACTCATCTGCTGGAGTCGATGATAGAAAATCCTATTCCGACGCGTGCAGAGGTAACGGATGTTGCCAATGCAATCTATGAGGAAGTCGATGCGATTATGCTTTCTGGGGAGACTACTGTCGGAAAATACCCGATTAAGTGTGTTGAGTATCTCGATAAGATTGCACGCACCTCGGAAAAAGAAGAGGGTTTAAACCTATTTAAGTATCTAGTAAAGGAATCGGACAAGCAAAATCTAGCATATTCAGCGGTGCAGCTAGCGGAAAGTATCTCGGCGGCGGGGATTGTTGTTATTACTCGGCGGGGTTATATGGCTAACTATGTGTCTAACTGTCGTCCTTTTCATACGCCCATTTACGCATTTACCAATGATAGTCGTACGCGGCGGGTATTGTCGCTAAATAGGAATGTGGTACCTAATAGACTCACCTTCAGTAATGAACCGGAAAAGACGCTTTATAATGCATTTGTGGCGTTAAAAGCGAGAGAAAACTTATCAGAGGGTGATAAGGTCGTAGTGATTTCTGACGTTATCGCGGGTAGTGGCGTGGATGCAATTCAAATCAGGACGATTGAGTAGTTAACGTTTGATTTAGAATCGCATCATAACCCACTAGGGCCGGTTCTATTCTTCTTCTATATCATCGCCATCTAAGATAATTTCATTATCCATATAGATGCCGCGAGGTAATGTGTTGTTGAAGTCATTCAATAACAATTGCTTTGCGTAGCCGCGTTTTACAGGTGACTGTATATTGCGTAGCAACGTATCAATATAAAGGGTAAGTCCTTCTTCTACGCTACTTTCTAAGCCATCTTTTTGTTCGTCAGACATTGAATGTTCTCCGGGGAGTGAGGGGTTCTTGTAAGTGCGTAAGGATAGCATCCTTAAAGGCGGTAAGCGAAATATAGCGTTGATAAACCCATATTATGTAAGCGTTAGGGATGGATTTGGCCTTTGTGTTCAATCTATACTGCGGATTCTTAAACTGACCCTAGGGAGCTGTCAGGTTTGCTTATTATTTTTCGTGGGTTATGGCTACTTACCGTTTTTGTCGCGAGTCCTGTGTTCGCTATGGATGACAACGGTAAACCCATTACTATCGCCGTGTCCTCTAATTTCCTGCCGACAATGAAGCAGATTGTTCAGTTGTATGAGAAGACTCAGCACGGACAGGTGGCATTGTCGGCGGGCTCAACGGGTAAACATTTTGCGCAGATATCCAGAGGTGCCCCCTATGACCTATTTTTTGCAGCCGATAAAGCTCGGCCACTGGCATTAGAGCAAAACGGCATAGCGGTCGCAGGTAGTCGGTTTAGCTATGCTATTGGGAGCCTGGTTCTATGGGGAGAAGGGCTACCCAGTGAGTTGTTAGAAAAGACTGGTACCGGTGATACTCAGGCGCTTTCCATCTCGCTAGCAACACTTACTCCAAAGGTACTCGCATTACCCAATGCAGCCATTGCCCCTTATGGCTTTGCTGCTCAGGAGGTGTTGGATCAAATATTTTCGTGGGGTCATTGGCGAGATGTGAAGGTAGTTCGTGGTGAAAATGTCTCTCAAACATTACAGTTTGTGCGCTCAGGTAGCGCAGATCTGGGGTTTGTAGCGTTATCTCAAATAAAGCACTTACTCCAGACCTCCACTGAGGAGCGTGTTGGCGGTTATATCGTGTTGCCCAAAAAACTGTATTCGCCAATAGTGCAACAAGCCGTGGTGATACGCGCTAGCGATAAGGTGAGTCGCTTTTTAGATTTTTTTAACAGTGCTAAGGTACAACAGATGATTACCCATTCTGGCTACGAAGTACCTACACATGATTGATCCCTCGAGTATTACCGCGCTGTATTTAACCCTGCAGCTAGCGGTCGTATCGACCCTGATACTGTTAGTGCTTGGTACACCACTTTCTTGGTGGTTGGCACGTACTCCGTGGAAGGGGCGTAGCATTATCGAGGCGATGGTTGCGTTGCCCATCGTATTGCCGCCTACAGTGATTGGCTTCTACTTACTCTTGGCGCTAGGCAGCGAGGGGCCGATAGGGGTACTTACGGCATTTTTGGGCATTGGCTCTATTAACTTTTCTTTTGCGGGTCTGGTGTTAGGGTCAGTTATCTATTCACTTCCCTTTGTTGTGCAGCCGTTACAGCATGCATTCTCTCAGTTAGATGATAAACAGCTAGAGGCCGCAGCGACACTAGGGGCTAGTAATGCCGATCGTTTCTTTAGTATCGCTATTCCTCAGGCCAAGAAGGGTTATCTCACTGCAGGGGTGTTGGGTTTTGCCCATACCCTTGGTGAATTTGGTGTGGTGTTAATGATAGGGGGCAATATACCGGGGGAGACACGCGTGGCTTCCATTGCTATCTATGATCATGTGGAGAGCATGCAGTATAGTCAGGCGCATTATCTGTCAGCGACATTGTTGGTTATCTCCTTTCTATTGCTGTTGATCACCTACGTGACACAGCATAAGAAACGTGAGGTGTCTCATGTCCATTAAGGTTGATATTTCGCTGTTGAAGCAAGAGTTTTGCTTAGAAGCCCAATTTTCTGTGCCTAAAGAGGGTATTACCGCGATTTTTGGATCGTCGGGGTCTGGTAAGACCACTTTGCTGAGGGCGATAGCAGGTCTGGAACCTAATGTGATTGGGGATATTGAGGTTGGTGATGAGTCTTGGCTTTCTAGTAGTGGCTCTACCGTGGCTACCCATCAGCGATCAGTGGGTTATGTGTTTCAAGACAGCCACCTGTTTACGCATCTCAATGTACGTAAGAATTTGCTGTATGGTTTTAATCGGACTGCTAGGGCGCAGCGTAGAATAATATTTGATGAAGTGGTGACGTTACTTGGAATCGATAGCTTGCTAGACAAGGCTGTGGTCCAGCTATCGGGGGGGGAGCGTCAGAGGGTGTCCATTGGCAGGGCCCTATTATCCAGTCCACAGCTATTGCTGCTAGATGAGCCTATGGCGGCACTGGATAATGATAGTAAATCAGAAATATTGCCCTATTTAGAAAGGCTGCACCTCACACTGTCTATCCCTATGCTATATGTAAGCCATTCGACGGAAGAGGTGACAAGGCTAGCGGATCACGTGGTACTCATAGAAGATGGAAAAACGAGTAAATATGGCCCCTTGCTGGAGACCGTGGCAGATATGGATAGCAGGCTCGCGTCTCAGGCCAATGCTTTCGGGATACTAGAGGGCAAGATAACGGCCTATGACGATGATTTTCGGCTTGCCTCACTGGATGTAGGAGGGGTGGCCTTTCGTATTGCCACGAATAAGATTGAAATCAATACCAGTGCGAGAATTCGTGTCGTCGCAAAGGATGTCAGTATATGCTTGGATAAGCCGGATCGCACAAGCATCTTAAACGTACATCAAGCGAAGGTGGTTGATATTAGAGAGTACCCACTACAGGGTGTTTGCATGGTTAAGCTTAATGTGGGCAATCAGAGTTTACTTGCTCGTATTTCTCGCTATTCTTACCGTCATTTGGGCATATCGGTAAACTCTACTGTGTATGCCCAAATAAAAGCCGTTGCTTTGGTACACTAGTCCACGCACCGCGAGGCCATTTGGTGCGCAGTTTGTTCCTTTTATACGCAGATAGTGTCTTCCTACACTATAATTGCCTGAGTTGGTTCCACCAAAATGATGGTGCGTTAAACAAAGTAAAAAGAGTTGTAAGAAACCCGCGGTGTACAGCGACAGAGCTGCAAACACATTAAGGAATCTTGTAAATCTCATGAAAAAGACTGTAATCCTTGTTGTCGCAGCAGCCCTCCTAGCGACATTTTTTGCATTTGATCTTGGGCAATACCTTACGTTAGAAAGTATCAAAGCCAGCCAGGGTCAGATTGAGCAATGGAAAAATGCCCAGCCAGTATTGGTGGTAGGCGTATTTTTCTCCGTGTATGTTGCTGTCACTGCGTTATCTTTACCGGGCGCTGCAATAATGACGCTTGCCGCCGGTGCCTTTTTTGGCCTGCTCTGGGGTACAGTGATTGTTTCTTTCGCATCAACTATCGGTGCTACCTGTGCATTTTTAGCGGCGCGATTCATTCTTAAAGATAGCGTACAAGCAAAATTCGGTGATCGGTTGAAAGCGATTAACGACGGGATTGCGAAAGAGGGCGCATTTTATCTTTTTACCTTACGCCTTGTACCTGCCTTCCCATTCTTTCTAATTAATGTACTCATGGGTCTGACACCGATAAAGACAGCGACCTTCTATTTTGTCAGTCAGATAGGCATGTTGGCGGGAACTGTTGTGTTTGTACTTGCAGGGACTCAGCTCGCAACAATCACTAATCCATCGGATATCTTAACGTTTAATATACTTGCCTCGTTTACATTGCTGGGGGTGTTCCCATTGATTGCCAAGAAAGTTATCGCATCAATACAAAAAAGAAAAGTGTATGCCAAGTGGAACAAGCCTAAAAAGTTCGATAGAAATTTGATCGTAATTGGCGGTGGTGCGGCTGGATTGGTAAGTTCTTATATTGCCGCGGCGGTAAAAGCTAAGGTTACCCTAATAGAAGCGCACAAGATGGGTGGCGATTGCCTCAATTACGGTTGTGTTCCGAGTAAAGCACTGATCAAAAGTGCAAAAGTCGCACAACAAATGCGCGATGGCGATAAATACGGACTAGATGCGACTACGCCAGACTTTAGCTTCAAGAAGGTCATGGCGCGGGTACACGATATAATTGCTGCGGTTGAGCCTCATGATAGTGTAGAGAGATATACAGGACTGGGTGTCGAAGTACTTCAAGGCTACGGTAAAGTTATTGATCCTTGGACTGTGGAAGTCAAGCTTAATGATGGCAGTACTCAACGGTTAACTGCGCGCTCAATTGTTATTGCTGCGGGTGCACAACCTTTTGTTCCCCCTATCCCAGGATTGGATGATGTAGGTTACCTCACCAGCGATACCTTATGGGATGAATTAGCCAAGCATGATGAGCCGCCGAAAAGAATGATAGTGTTAGGCGGCGGGCCCATCGGGTGTGAATTAGCGCAAAGCTTTGCGCGCTTGGGATCCGCGGTGACACAAGTTGAAATGTTACCGCGAATAATGATTCGTGAAGATATAGAAGTCTCTGAGTTGGCAAAGCAAGCATTGGAAAAAAGTGGCGTGTCTGTGTTGACCGAGCATAAGGCGCTTCGGTGTGAATTGGACGGTGATGAAAAAATAATCGTCGTTGAACATGAAGGCAAGGAACATCGAATTGCGTTTGATGTCTTAATTTGTGCCGTTGGACGTGTGGCTCGATTGTCAGGTTATGGTTTAGAAGATATTGGTGTTTCTACGGAGCGAACCGTCGTGACCAATGATTATCTCGAAACGATTTATCCTAATATCTATGCGGCGGGTGATGTGGCAGGGCCCTTTCAATTCACCCATACCGCAGCTCACCAAGCTTGGTACGCTGCGGTCAACGCGTTATTTGGAGACTTTAAGCGGTTTAAGGCAGATTATTCAGTCATTCCTTGGGCCACGTTTATCGATCCTGAAGTAGCTAGAGTAGGGTTGAATGAGCAAGAGGCCATCGAAAAGGATATACCTTATGAAGTGACGCGTTATGGTATTGATGATCTTGACCGGGCGATTGCCGATAGCAGTGCAGAAGGTTTTGTGAAAGTACTGACGGTTCCAGGAAAAGATATCATATTGGGGGTGACCATTGTGGGAACACATGCGGGTGATTTGTTAGCTGAGTTTGTACTGGCAATGAAGCACAAGCTGGGTCTTAATAAAATACTCGGTACTATCCATACTTATCCGACCCTTGCTGAGGCAAACAAGTATGCGGCGGGAGAATGGAAGCGGGCACATGCGCCGGAGAAGGTGTTGGCTTGGTTAGAAAAATTTCACGCCTGGAAACGAGGGTAGGCCTGCGGGGCCTCTCTCATAAAAAGTCAGTAGACAGCATAGGAAAATCAGAATATGCATGAAGTTGTACAAGATTATTATGGACGTCAATTACAGAGCTCAGAAGACCTAAAAACCACCGCGTGCTGTGATGTGAGTATGGTGCCTTCATGGCTAAAGCCGCTGCTCTCCAATATTCATGGCGATGTCTTGTCTAAATATTATGGTTGTGGATTGGTTTGTCCACCGTTGTTAGAAGGATGTCGTATTCTGGACTTAGGCAGCGGGTCTGGTCGTGATGTGTACGCGTTAGCGCAGCTTGTGGGTGCTAGCGGTGAAGTCGTTGGCGTAGATATGACGGATGAGCAGCTAGAGGTTGCTAATAAGTATAAGGAACATCATGTTGAGGTGTTTGGTTTTGACAATGTAACTTTCTTGAAAGGGTACATCGAAAAGCTCGATGAGTTGGATTTCGAGGATGGATACTTTGATGTTATTGTGTCTAATTGCGTTATTAATTTATCACCGGATAAAGATGCTGTACTTGCCAGCGTACAACGCTTATTAAAGCCTGGCGGTGAATTCTATTTCTCCGACGTCTATGCTGATCGTCGTGTACCTGATTCTGTGGTAAATGACCCTGTTCTTTATGGGGAATGTTTAGGTGGCGCTTTATATTGGAACGACTTTGTTGCACTTGCTAAAAGACAGGGTTTTACCGACCCACGCTTAGTAGAAGATAGGCCGTTAGCCATCACAGACCCGAAACTATCATCACGAGTGGGCAATATAGAATTCTTTTCGGCGACCTATCGGTTGTTCAAGCTGGAGGAGTTGGAGCCTGATTGTGAAGATTATGGACAAGCAGTGATTTATAAAGGCACGATCCCTGAGCATCCTGAAGCGTTTGTGCTAGATAAACATCATTATATTGAAACCGGTAGAGTGTTTCCCGTTTGTGGTAATACATGGAAAATGTTGTCTGATACGCGTTTTAATCAACACTTCGAATTCGTCGGTGACTTTTCACGACACTTCGGGTTGTTTGAAGGATGCGGAAAAGCACTTCCTTTTGATAGAGATAATCTGTCGGAAGGAGCAGCACCATGTTGTTAGAGGCTTCCTCTAAAACCAGAGTGTTGGTGTTATGTACCGGTAATTCTGCCCGCAGCATTATGGCTGAGATGTTGTTCTCAACCATCGGCAAGGGTTATTTTGATGCAGTCAGTGCGGGTAGCCAGCCGACCGGTAAAGTTAATCCATTTGCTATTGCTCAAATAGAAAAATTATCGGGTGATCTAGTCCCAAGAAGCAAAAGCTGGGACGAGTTTTCTACGTCAGAAACCGACGCGATTGATGTTGTGGTGACTGTGTGTGGTAATGCAGCAAATGAAACCTGTCCTGTATTTCCAGGGCAACCCAAGCATGTTCACTGGGGGTTGCCGGATCCTGCTGCGGTTACGGGCGAAGACAGCGTAAAACATGCTGCATTTTCCAATTGCTTCCTGTTTTTTAAGGAAGCGATCACTGACTTGGTTACGGAGTTAGATAATGCTGAAAATCTCGATGTTTATAGCGCGATGAGTCATATCGCGAAACGATTTGAACCTATCGATGCAAAGCAACAGAGAGGACTGAATGCTTCAGCGTAGTGCAATGAACGTTCTCAGCGCGGTATTGTTAGCGGTGACGTTGTTTTCCCTGAGCCCCACCCTATGGGCCCAGGGAAATGATGATAATCGTTTGGTGATTACGGGTTCTAGTACCGTTGCCCCGTTAATGTCAGAGATCGCCAAGCGGTTTGAGCGTCAACACCCAGGTACTCGAGTGGATGTTCAAACAGGAGGTTCATCGCGGGGTATCGCTGATGCGCGCTCTGGTAGAGCCGATATTGGTATGGCTTCTAGGGCGAAAAAATCATCTGAATTTGAATTGCTCTTTCATACCGTCGCCCTGGATGGTATAGCAATCATTGTTAATAAGAATAACCCTCTGAATACACTGACAGATGAACAAATACGTTTGGTATTTACGGGGGATATCGGTAACTGGAAGGTGCTAGGGGGGAGCGACAGGGCTATCACGGTGGTGAATAAAGCAGAGGGCCGATCAACGCTGGAACTGTTTCTACAATATATGAAGTTAAAGAACAGTGAGGTAGCGGCTAGTATTATTATTGGAGACAATCAGCAAGGTATTAAAACGGTTGCTGGCAATGAGCATGCAATAGGGTACGTCTCTATAGGTGCAGCGGAATTTGAGGCTGGGTACGGGACGCCGATTAAGCTTCTGCCGATGGGGGGTGTTGCCGCTTCTGTGGATAGTGTTAAGAATCGACGATTCCCTTTGGCTAGACCATTAAATTTAGTGACAAAACAGGACCCAGTTGGATTGGTGAAAAAATTTATCGCGTTTGCTCAATCTGACTCAGTGCATGACCTTATTACTGACAATTACTTTGTTGCAATCCCAGCACAAACCGTCGCAGAGAATGGCCTTGGTGGTGGGCAAGCCAAGTGAATAGGCAACCCCCTGTGTTAGACATTGACCACTGGGTGGGACGGTTTCTTTTTCTATTGTTGGCGGTATCGGCACTAATATTATTGTTGATAATAATCTTCTTATTTGTCGAATCGTGGCCTGCGCTATCAAATAACGGCCTCACCAGTTTTTTTAATGCTGATGGTTGGTTTCCTCTAGAAGGCAAGCTGGGTTTGTTGCCGATGTTATGGGCGTCGTTAGCGATAACTGTAGGCGCTGTATTGATTGCTTTCCCGCTGGGGTTAGCTTGTGGCATATTTGTTTCGTACTATTCCCCCAGTATAATTACCAAACCCTTTCTTGCGATTGTGGCTCTTTTAGCGGGTATTCCGTCGGTGGTGTTCGGGTTATGGGGGTTGACGGAATTGGTTCCATTGGTGAATCAATGGCAAGCGCCAGGAGCGAGCTTGTTCACTGGCATGATTGTGTTGAGTTTAATGATATTACCTACCGTGGTACTTACCAGTAAGTCTGCTTTATTGGCATTACCGTTAGAGTTATCTCATAATGCTGCAGCATTGGCGCTTTCGAAAAAAACTACGATCACTAAAGTACTCGTGCCAGCCGCCTGGAGAGGTATTGCCGGTGGGTTGTTACTCTCAATCGTGAGGGCTCTCGGGGAGACGATGGCAGTATTGATGGTGGCGGGAAATGTTGTACAGATCCCTTCGGGACTGTTTGAAC
>MABD01000053.1:0-8385 GCA_002162955.1 Gammaproteobacteria bacterium 45_16_T64 | reverse complement strand
CAGTAAGAGTGTTAACCGCCAATATTGCGCTGGAAATGGCCTATGCTACCGATAATCATCGGGCGGCGCTTTTTGTCTCTGGGTTGCTACTGATGCTGTTGGTGTTCTTTATTGCATGGATTAGCGCGAGGATTAACCCGCCTGCATTGGAGGCTGCATGATAGATAAGGTGTTTTCGCTGTGTATGTGGGCCGCCGCCACTGTCGTACTCTGTATGTTTTCTTGGCTAATAGCGGATGTATTGATTCAAGGTATACCTGCGTTGTCGTGGGAGTTTCTATCGTCAGAACCTTTGCGTTCAGGAAGGGAAGGTGGGGTGCTCCCTATCATCGTTTCCACCGCGTTGATTCTTGTTGTTGCGCTGGGCGTTGCGGTGCCACTCGGACTCGGTGGCGCGATTTGGCTGGCAGAGTTCGCGAATAAAGAATCACGTTTGTTTTCGGTGATTCGAATGACGCTGGATATGCTTGCGGGTGTGCCCTCTATTGTGTTTGGTTTGTTTGGTTACGCTTTTTTCTGCGGTTTCTTGCAGTTGGGTTTTTCTATCTTGTCTGGTGGTCTCACGTTGGCCTGCATGATTTTGCCTATTCTTATACGCACAACAGAGGCGGGTCTAGCGATGGTTCCCAATGACTGGCGTAAAGCGGGTGCAGCGTTGGGTATGCGTAAAACAACGTTGATAATACAGGTGCTTATTCCTTATTCCGCTCCTGCCATTACTGCGGGATTATTGTTGTCGATTGGCCGCGCGACCGCAGAGACGGCGGCACTCATATTCACTAGCGGTTATGTTGATCGAATGCCAGAGTCTCTCAGTGATTCTGGCAGAGCGCTATCAGTGCATATATATGATCTTTCGATGAATGTAGTGGGTGGCGATAAAGCGGCTTATGGTTCTGCGCTAGTGCTAATTATTATTGTTGTCCAGATTAATTTTAGTGCCAATCTGTTGTCTGAGGTTTGGTTGGAAAAGAAGGTGGCTCGACGCTAATCTAAGTGTGTGTCAAGAAAGGTATGGTGAAGTGAATGAATAAACCGCGTCCATTTGAAGGCAAGACGTATACATTGGGTTCCATTGAAAAAGGTGAACATTGCTGTGAAGCGGTTCCACATTTTTCTATTAGAGACCTATCGGTTTCTTATCATGGAGAGGTCGTGTTATCAGATGTGTCTCTAGACGTATATAAGGGATGCATAACTGCGCTTATTGGCCCCTCAGGATGCGGGAAGTCGAGTTTCCTCTCTGTACTTAATCGACTCTCTGATCTGATCCCTGGGGAACACGTTAGCGGTAATATAACGTTTGAAGGGCAAGATATTCTAACAAACAATATTGACGTCAGAGCACTGCGTACAAATATTGGAATGATTTTTCAAAAACCCAATCCCTTTCCGCTTTCTATCTACAAAAATCTTTTGCTCCCCTTGAAAGAGCATGGCGTACGCGATAAAAAAATTCAGGCGGAGAAAATCCAGCAGGCTTTAGAAAGTGTTGGTTTATGGGATGAAGTAAAGGGTAGGCTTGATAGCTCCGCTTTGGCGCTCTCTGGTGGCCAGCAGCAACGCTTATGCATCGCCCGCGCACTGATTTTGGAACCGTCAGTGTTACTGATGGATGAGCCCTGTAGCGCCCTTGATCCGATCTCTTCTGGGATTGTAGAGGACATGATTCAGAAACTAGCGGGAAAATATACGATCATTATCGTGACCCATAATCTTGCCCAGGCAAGACGAATAGCCAATTACGCGGCATTCTTTTGGATGCAGGAGAGTGTAGGGCAGCTGATTGAGTTTGGCCGTTGCCAACCGCTTTTCGATTCGCCGCAAAATTCTCTCACCGCAGCCTACGTATCTGGTGCGAAAGGGTAGATATTGCCATTTTGCGTTTCTTTTGTCGTAACAGCACAAGAGGATGACGTGTATTCCAACGGTAATTTTATTTTTGCTGAACTAAACTGGATGTATACACGACAAGGGAGTATCCAATATGTTTGGTATGAAGGTAAAAAAGAAACAGAGCGCACCAACGGATCTTACTATTGATGCACGTAAAGTGGAGTTCCCACTGGCAGAAGATATGGCAAAAAACCGTTACTGGCACAGTAATGACCCTGTAGTGACGCATTTTTTCAATGCACTGCAATCTACCTTCCCTGAGGGCGAGCGATTTTTTATTGATTCTGCGCGGGATGTACGGGATAAGATCGGAAAAGAAAATTTACCTGAAGTACTGAAAAGGCATATTGATGTCTTTATACGCCAGGAAGCCTTTCATGGTCAACACCATGAGCACTGGACTCAAGCGCTGATCGATGCCGGTTATGGCCGAATGGATGCTTTTTCTGACGAACTCAAAAAGATGAGATTGTGGGCGAAGGAAAACGTCCCAGCAGAAACTCGTCTTTCTATGACGTCAGCGTCAGAGCATTTTACAGCGTCGATGGCACATTTTTTTATTTATAAGCGACCTGATTTAATTCGAGGCGCTTCAGAGCCTTTCCAACAACTATTGCTCTATCATGCTCTTGAAGAGGTTGAGCACAAGGCGGTGTGCTTTGATCTCTACCAGGAATCAAAGGGTGGTTATCGATTGCGTATGCTGGGTTTACTCATATCGTCTGTTGATATTATGAAGCATGTTTCTGAGCGACATATCTATTTACTAAAGAAAGACGGCCTGTGGAATTTGTCCAACAGAGTTAAGGCTATGAACTTAATCTGGGGCCGAAAAGGCATTGCAACGCAGTTAATACCTTATGTGCTGACTTATACAAAGCCTAATTTCCACCCTTGGGAGACCGATGAAAGGGTGAAATTACGAGCTTCATTTGAGGATATCTTTCAACAACTGGATGCAAAAATGGCCACTGCTAGTTGAGATTGGTGGGGTTGTTAGTTTAACCAGGAGCAGTTGAGCTGCTCTTGGTCTAATTCCAAGCAGCACTATTATACTTGGGATATATGATTATTCGCTCCATTCACTGATTATTTCTAAGTCTATACTTAGGTTTGGCCCTAAAACTTTCAGTGGAAATGAGTGTATGAATCTAAGAGAAGTGGACCCTAATGACTTTTTGACGTTTTCTCGTGAACAGCCGCCGCATGTTGCGATAGAGCAAAGCCTGATCGAGATGGGGGGGAACGGTAACAAAGGGATCGAGTACAAAACGCAAGTTCTAAAAGCCGCGGGTTGGAATCACGGGAAATTGACCTCCTACGGGACACATTCACAAAAAGCCGCGGCTGCGTTTAATAAGATTCGTGACGTTTTGAAGGACACAACAGATCCCCAGGAAATTCTTGATAAAGTGGCCCATTAAGACCCAGGCTACGCTTCGGTGAGAGCCATCAATCAGTGACAGGTTGGGCTGAGATGGCTATTCACTATCCGATATTGTTAAAATATTCGTCGTATTTTTCTTTCGCTTGCTCACCAAAGAGTATTTCACATGCATCCATCAACCCTGACGACTCTTTGAGTTGTTGCGTGTTTACGACCAGTGATATTTTTGAGCGACGCCGTAGAAAGTCCTCTAATTTGGTAATCATCTCGCGATGGGCAGTTTGCTCAATCTCACAGCGCGTGTATTCAGCATTCTCGATCAGTAGATCTGCACTGGTAGGGTCAATTCGTATCTTCTCCAACAGATTCATCGCATTAGCGCCATACCGTCGCCATAGGCGTTGGCTCAAGGGCTCTGATGAGCTAGGATCCGTTAAATTGTCAAGTTGCATGAGTTTCGCTTGATGTAGAAATTCATCGCGAACCGCTTCATGAGGTTCCCCGTACCATTTTTTATTGGGGTAAGGTATGTCGATACCCATTGAACTTATCTTTTCTACTACCTCGTCACCCACATTGAGGCAATCAGTTAACTTACCGCCAAATATACTAAGGTGCATATTTGATCGATCCATGTCGATGGCATGTTTACGGGATAATTTCACCCAGTCCGCTTTGCCTCCGCTGCCTTCGATGGCTAATGGCCGCACACCGCACCGTTCGGCAATGATACTCTCAGTGGTAAGAGGCGTCTTAAGGTTCAATAGGCTATTAACATTATCAAGAACAAATTGCCTATCCTCATCCGTGACAGATGTTTCTGGACTGGTGACTTGGGTGTCAGTGGTGCCGATGCATGTTTTTGGTCCCATGGGGATAACGAAGAACAGACGGCCATCGCTAGCGAAAAAAGTCAGTACTTTCTTGTTCTCAGTAATCCTATCGACAATAAGGTGGATTCCCTTTGAGAAAACATGGTGATGTTGGGTGGTCTGCTGGGTTTTGGCGTTTTGTTCGTCAACATACGGCCCGCAGGCGTTAATCATGGTTTTTGCTTTGATGGTAATCTCTTGTTGACCTACATGATCGACACACTGGACCTCCCATTGCCCGTTTTTTCTGGTTGCATTCGTGGACTCTACATAGTTTGCGGCAATACAACCGAAATCCAAACTTGAGCGGATAAAGTTAAATACGAATCGAGCGTCGTTGTCATACAGGTAACTGTCCGAATATTCAAAGCCAGCTTTTGCATTGTCAGTATTAACAACAGGCTCTTGTTGATTGATCTGCTGCTTGGTTAGGTAGCGCGGGGATTTGGTAAAGAGACGCCCCATTATCCAATAGAAAATAGTGCCCATAAAGACAAAGAATACGGGCATTCTAAATCCCTTTTGGATTGTTGTGAAAAACCGAATTTCCTGCACTGTCGAGGGGTAGTGCTTCATTAGATGGTTACGACTTTTACAGAGCTTATTGACCAATAAGAGCTCCATGTTCTCTAGATATTTAATACCTCCCCAGGCGAGATTGGATGAGTTTGAGCTAGTGCACCCGGCAAAGTCTCCTTTATCTATTAGCGCAACTTTTACCCCCCTTGCTGATAGTGCTGCCGCCGATACCGCTCCGTTAATACCACCCCCTAAAATAAGGACATCATAGGTCGTTTTGGAAAGTTTATTGATATTGGTGTCACGTAATTTCATTTCGACTCACTGTCCGTAATCTTACCTTCACTATAGTTGTATATTGACGACAAGGAATGCCGCCTATATAGTGCAAATCGCAAATATACCTCGCTAGTTTGGCAGGAACGTATTTTATTCGCTCTACTACCTAAATGATATATGACTGTTATGTTTACCGAAAGTCGGCTGAATACTGATCCAATAGTTCCCGATTGGGAAAATATAGAGCTTCCACCTGCTTGGCCTGATCAACTCAAGCTAAATACATTGTCGGATCTTTGCTTCTTATTCTCAAAAGTGTTCGGAAGAAGAGCCCGTGTTTCCTTGCCTGAAGGCATGCCCGGCGCAGACATTGTACCTAACTACATGCTCCAAGAGTTTCATCACCTACCCAATGGCTATTATTCATCCAACTTAACCAAGGGATATGTAACCTCCTTTGATGTAGTAATGTTAGGTTTAATGGATCAGGCGAAGCTAGTGGTGACTAAGGCGTTAGAAGGGGTTGATAGTGCTCTTGATGTTGGTTGTGGCGGCGGTCGCGTTGCCAACGGCCTGATGGAGCAGGGGGTTGAGGATGTGTGGGGTGTTGACCCTTCTCCCTACCTCTTAAAACAGGCCGCTGTATCATTTCCTGGGGTTAAGTTTATCCAAGGGGCCGCAGAGAAACTCGCGTTTCCAGATGAGCGTTTTGCGGGTATAGGCATCTGCTTCCTGTTACACGAAATCCCACCTAAATACGCCTCCATTGCGTTGAGCGAGTTCCATCGGGTGCTTAAGCCCAATGGGTTGATATCCATCGCTGAACCCTCTCCATTGCAGATCAATGAGAGTAGCTTTGCTTTGGTCAAAAAATATGGCTGGAGAGGGTTATACTTTAAGCTATTAGCGCTTAAAGTGTTTGAACCTTTTGTTGATGCTTGGCACAAGAGAAATCTCAGCCAGTGGTTTAGTGACCATGGTTTTGAGATTGTAAAAGATAATATTGGGATGCCTTTTCGACATATAGTTGTTAAGAAGGTCTAGTCTCAATAAACGTAAACGCGTAATTTACTGAAATAGGAAAGAGCATATGCCACAATCGAATGCAGTTGATTTTAGATCGATAGGGAAGCAGGCCCCCAAATTACTTCGGCCATTATGGGGCTTAAAGAACACCCTCAAGTTCACGTCTAAAGTTAGAGGTAAGGGTAACCTAAACTATGCATTCGCGGTGGAGCATGCTGCCAATCTTTATCCGAACAATGTACTGATAAAATACGAAAATCAGACAATCACCTATCGTGAATTTAATGAAAGAGCCAATCAGGTTTCACATTGCCTTATTTCTCGTGGCGTAAAGTCAGGCGATGTGGTTGCTCTATTTCTAGAGAATAGACCTGAATTTCTTATAAATATGGCCGCTATTGCCAAGGCGGGAGCTGTTGCGGCGCTAATCAATAACTCGCAAACGGGTAAAGTGCTGGCTCACTCACTAAATCTTGTGAGCGCAAAAACGGTTATTGTTGGTGAAGAACTGGTTGCTGCACTAAAAGATGTTGAAGGCGATGTTGAATCCCTGACAGATATTTTGATGGATCCTGACGATGATACGCCATGGAAGACAGAGCATCGCGACATTGGCTACAAGAACTTAGATAAGCTTCGTGCTGAATTTCCAACCACAAACCCATCACAGACTACAGAAATTACTCCTGATGCACCTTGTTTGTATGTCTATACATCAGGTACTACTGGGTTGCCGAAGGCCTCCATCCAGAAACACAAAAAGATTATGGGTATCTATTTTGGATTAGGGATGTTGATGGGTCGTGTTGAAACAAGTGATACGATCTACTCTAGTCTGCCCCTTTATCATGCAACCGCACTGTATTTGTGTTGGTTGCCTGCACTTGCTAATGGCGGCAGTATCGCGATTCGAAAAAAATTCAGCGTATCAGAGTTTTGGAGCGATATTCGTAAATACGATGCGACTGCGTTTGGTTATGTTGGGGAGTTATGCCGTTATCTAATGAATCAACCTCCCGGTGAACTGGATAAGCAACATAACGTGAAGATGGTGACGGGGAACGGGCTGCGTCCCGACCTCTGGAAGGAGTTTAAGAACCGTTTTGGTATAGACGATGTAAGAGAATTTTACGGTTCCAGTGAAGGCAACATTGTTTGCTATAACCTGCTTAACCAGGATCAAACGGTGGGTATGACAATTGGCTCCTATGCCACGGTTCAGTTCGACAATGAAACTGAAGAACCGATTATGGACGGGGAGGGCTTCCTGAAAAAAACGAAACGAGGCCAGGCAGGTTTATTGCTAGGAAGAATCACTAAGGTTACTCCGTTCGAAGGGTATACAGATCCCTCGAAGAACCAAGGCAAGATCTTCAAGGATGTGTTTAAGAAAGGCGATGCTTGGTTCAACACTGGAGATCTAGTTAAAGATATTGGATTCCGTCACCTTCAATTTGTAGACCGCACCGGTGATACTTATCGTTGGAAAGGGGAGAACGTATCCACTACGGAAGTAGAGATGATTGTTAATCAACATGAGTCTATTGCAGAAGCTATTGCGTATGGTGTTGAAATTCCGAATACGAATGGTAGGGCGGGTATGGTTGCGATAACATTGCAGCCTGATGTGACTGAGCTTGATCTGCAAAGTTTGTATGACCACTTGAAGAGTGAGTTGCCAGGTTATGCCGTACCTTTGTTTATACGAATCCTATCAAAGGTAGATTCCACGGGTACTTTCAAGTATCAGCGAACGACACTGAAGAAAGAATCCTATGAAATAGATGGTGTTTATGCAGCGTTGCCGGGCAATAAGCACTATGTAACTGTTGATGAATCCGTTGTGAAAGGGATTGCAGAAGGCAAATATCGATACTAGTTATCCAGTAGAAATACCATAAAAAAGGCTGAGGAATTGTTCTCAGCCTTTTTTTATGGTCCGCAATTGATCGGTAGTTACCCAGAAAACTAAGAAGCGTGATCGCACCCTGTCATCGAGATAGCGGTATGCGTTGAATGTTGCGCAAAAATTACACGTACTTTTGTGTAAGCGAGTAATATAAATACGGCCTGCGCGCTGGTGTGTTTGTAAGTTATTGAATTTGCAAGATATTATCCGTTTAATGGTGACTAGTAATTTGTGTTATATATAGTCGCGTACACAATCTATGTTGTTTGGGGTGTTAAGGTAGTTAGATAAACCATTGATTCTGAAGGGGTAATGGGGTGAGGTCCGTAAAGCTGGGTGGTAATATGCCGTTTGGTTATATATAGTCGAGACTACTGAATCAACTGTTGAACTAAACCGCTTCGCGGAGCTTTCCCGCATCTCCATCGCTAACCTAGCCTAGGCATCCCACGACGAGTCACACTTATCTAGTGCCACTTCCGGCATCTTTGTGGAGA
>MABD01000036.1 GCA_002162955.1 Gammaproteobacteria bacterium 45_16_T64 | reverse complement strand
GGGCGAGAGATTGGGTTCAGTTATTCGTAGAATGGTATAACGAAAAACACAGGCATAGTAAGCTTAACTTCGTTACGCCATCACAGCGACATGAGGGGTTAGATGGATATATCTTGGGAAAACGTAAGGAGGTGCTCAAATTGGCAAAGAAATCTAATCCAAGACGATGGACTGGGAATGTTAGAAACTGCGATCCGATAGGTCCGGTATCATTGAATCCAGAAAAAAAGAAACAAGTAGAAATAAATGCTGCATAAAACTTAATAAACAGTGCCAACTATCTTGAAAAACACCGGGGGTCTTATGAAAAGGCGGTGTAAGAACTTTGATGGGCCTGAACCGTGTTGATTTTATCGGTAGCTTGAGTATATTGAAACATAAAACGTTATGTGACATTACTCTGGTATAATAGGTATCAGATATGGAGTATTTAGCAGGAAATAAATTTAATCTATACTTGAAGCTTGGAAGAGAGGTGGCTCAATTTTTAAAGGTTGGAGGGTTTTTCGAGCTTAAGACGTTTGAATATTTATCCTTATCGAAAGATTCTGAAAACTTCATTGTTAAACTTTTTCATGTCTTTGATTGCATGTATGGGTTGTCTCCTTGTATGGGTGAGTTTGAAACAGTGGAGGAGCTTGAAGGCGAATGCGAATCATTTTTTAAAGGCGACTTGGGCCCTTGTTTGTAGTGGTCAGAGAGTAGATATAATTTGGCTAAAAACAGATGGTCGCTAGATGTTGTCAATATTCATAACGAATTTGTAGAAAATGAACAGTTAGGGCAAGGTAGTGATCATGTATAATCTTCACATAACAAGCGAAGTCAATATGTCTGCAAAACACGCGAAGTATTTTTTCTAGGCGTTAGGCGTAATCGCATTTTACAACATAATATAATGATGGACTTTATTGATAATGAAAATAATAACTAACCAGGGAAGTGTTAATGTCTAACATGAAATTCATTTGTGTATTTGGTTTTATTTCGGTTCTAAGCGGTTGCAATCTCACTGTTGAGAACGCCGGCGGCGGTATTGTGACTTCTAGCGATGAGCGTATTGAGTGCGGTGAGACTTGTAGCGCTAGCTACAGCAACACATCTAATGAGCCAGTTACGCTCACAGCCATGCCAGATGCTGGTTATGAGTTTACGGGTTGGGAAGGAAGGTGTGCTGGTATAGAAGAATGTGTGGTAAGTATAGGAGCCGTGTCTGGTGACAAATCAGTAATCGCTGTATTTTCGCCAGCTTCTTCACTGAAAATTTCATTGGGCAGGAGTTACACCTGCGCGTTAGTCGACAGTCAGGTTACCTGTTGGGGGTATAACCGTCAGGGACAAGCTGACGTGCCAGAATTGGGCGACCCTGTCGCCATCAGTTTGGGTGATGATCACACTTGCGTGATAGACGACAATGGTGTTACGTGTTGGGGGCTTAATAATTATGGGCAAACTGATGTGCCAGATAGTTTGGTCAATCCTAGCGCTATCGGTTTGGGTGATGATCACAGCTGTGCGATAGATGACCATGGGGTTATTTGCTGGGGATACAACATAAATGGAGAAATTGAGGTACCAGATAACTTGGTCAATCCTATCGCTATTGCGGCGGGTCGATTCCACACCTGCGCTCTAGATGACAATGGTGTTACCTGCTGGGGGTATAATTTTGCTGGAAGAACTGACGTGCCGGACTTGGTGAACCCAGTTGCCATTAGCGCTGGCGGTAGCCACACCTGCGCCCTTGATGACAATGGGGTTACTTGCTGGGGGTATAACGTAAATGGACAAACTGATGTGCCAGAAAGTTTGGTTAATCCTGTCGCTATTAGTGGGGGGTGGATCCACAGCTGCGCCCTAGATGACAACGGTGTTACCTGTTGGGGGTCCAACAATAATGGAAATGTTGACACACCGGACTTGGCCAATCCTGTCGCTATAGATGCAGGTGGCAGCCACACCTGTGCTTTAGACGACAATGGTGTTACATGTTGGGGACTTAATAATTATGGCCAAGCAGATGTACCAGATACAGTAGCTAGTGTATCGCTGTAAAATCGGGGTTAGGATGCAATTGTAAAAATAGCCATTGGCTGAGAATTTTATGGCTCATAAGACTGCTTCCTTACGGAACTCTTCGGTGTAGGCTGGTTTGCTGTGCCTAGCCATCTGACACCTCACTGTTAGACCAGAATCTAGCTATAACTGATGTCTACTTTTCATGGGTAAGACTGGTACCTAATGGCTAGATCACTGATCGTGTTCTAGTTTGTGTCTATCGCATTCTCTATGGCGATTAATTTGGACTGCGTTTTATACCTGATTTTCGTTAAGGGAGACTATCAGGCTTATATAAAGCGCTCGCTTGTGGTGAATGTATTAATGCCCGTAGCTGCCAATTTCGTTGCTTGCTGTGCGCTTAGTCGCTCAACGTTCGTTATGTGATATCTATAAGGGCGCTGAGATGAATATATTTTATAACTCGGTACCCATTAACAATATGACAGGCTAGCAATGCGAAAAACACACGTAAGCTGTAAACGTTATAACTATGTTGATAATTATGCGTATAGCATTTGATCTAGACGATACTTTGATACCGACGACTAAGGAATTCTCTATTGATAGTAGTAATGCACGTTTCCCATAGAATATATTTTTCAAGGAATCACTATGCATCGGTACAGTTGATCTACTCAGAAAGCTAAACGTTCATCACGAGATACGGATATATGCAACAAGTCTACGTTCTGAATTCTACGTCAATGCATGGTTCTGGTTCTTAGGAGTAAAAATACAAGGTTTTGTGAATCAAACTGTGCACATGAATACTGTAAAGAATAATCAACGGTATTCTCGTTACATAAGGGCCCTAAAGTTGTTTTCGATAGATCTTTTGATTGATGGTTTAGAGGGGGTTGGGTTGGAGTGTAACCAACAGGGGAGCGAATATACTATAGTGCAGCCGAACGATAGAGGCTGGGTTCAAACGATTATGAGTCTAGTAGGGTGATAACAAGTACCTAACTTTGAAGGAGTATAATGCATGACAATATGTCCTTAAAGGATATCGAATTTTGATATTCCGAACGGCCGGATTTCCTACGTGATTTAGCGCTACAATTTAGCTAATCTTCTGCCGTATTTAACCACTCACAGCTCTCTTCTTCCCCTGGTTCTGGTAATACTTCTCCGCCTTCCATTACCCATGATGCAGGTACTTCGAATAAAGTCAGTTCCAGTGAACGACTAGGATATTTGGTGCTTGCTAGAATCTCTTCACGCAACGCATCAACAAGTTGGCGATTCATTTCAGGTGTTCTGCCTTTGCGTACATTGCCGAATATGTTCATTTTGACCCCTCGCCGGTGCGGTACGTTGTGGGAGAAAACGACATTCACAAAGGTTTCAGGCGCGCCTGTTAGCCTGCAATGTACGTTCATTATTAGGTTAGCGATTTCTTCTCGAGTGTCGCTAGGAAGAGGAGAGTGGCTTGATACAGTGTACATTGGCATTGTCGTTTTCCTGGAATGAGAGCTAGAGGTTTATTGATGTTGATAGATACCCTTTAGATACCTTTGACATTAGCAATGTAAATGCGAGCTTTCCTGCAACCAAGGGCCGAATTGATGGCCTGATTCTGGAAAGCATCTGCCGATTTAGCTTATTGACATAGCGCGAGTCAGCTGCGTTAAAAATAATATCATTCTTATTGCAACCGGTAATTGCAATCCAATTGTCGCAAAACGCTTTCATGAATTTATGCCTGGACGTATTGTCTAGGTCGTCAGCGACAGGAATAACTACAGCAGAAGCTGAAGAGGGCTTTCCTGCTAAATAGGCTTGCCCTGGAGGGATACGGACCCATATTGGCATGATCGTAAAGTGACGACCAAAGTGTTGGGTATAAAGTTGTTGTGTCTGCTTTTCTATGCGCCGTAACTCATTGTTTGTTAATGAGTTATCATGGATAGTGCACATCATTCTTATAATCTTTGCCATGATAGGGTTTCACAATAATTTTGGTAGATGTCGAATAATAGAGGTTTAATCGCTAGTAGGATAATGAAAAGATTGCATAGGACTTACTAATATTCGACATAGCAAAGGTAAGCGCTGAAGCTTTATGTGTCAGATATCCATTTGATTACAATTGTCGCGGATATAGGGAGCGTTAATAAAGCGACTGACGTATTGCTTATCTATCAGTCCACCCTAACCAACGTCGACTAATCCCATACCTTCTGTATTTCTTACTCAATTGATCACTAGTGGATGCTAGTAGCGGTGCTAATGAAAATAGTTATGTACCCTTGCAAATAGTAGGAATTGACCTGGAAGAATAGATTAGACAGGCTAACGAGTGATTAAGAAATGCTACTTTGTATAACAGAGAAAGCTTCGTTACGGTATAAGGTATCGACGCAGTAGGGTTGGTTATCGAAACGAAATTCTTTGGAGATTATTATGGAGTATGTATGAATAAGCCGATTGCACTTATCGTCGGGGTGGGCGATAGAAAGGGTATAGGTGCGGCAATATCCGCCAAAGCGGCGTCTGAAGGTATGCATGTTGTTATGGTGGGGCGTACGCAACAAAAGCTAAAGCTTGTTAGTGATGAAATTAAAGCCGCCGGGGGCGCGTCGAGTGTCGTTATTGCCGATTGTACGAAACAAAGTAACGTGAAAGAAATCTTCACTCAAGTGAGCAACTTGAATGCAGATTTGCGATTAGTGGTTTATAACACGGGTAGAAATATGCCTGCGCCTTTTCTCGAGCATTCAACCCGTATTATTGAAGATCACTGGAAGCGTTGTGTGAAAGGGGGCACTCTTGTCGGGCAGGGCTCAGTCAGGACGATGTTAAATAATAACGCGGATAACGGACACCGCGGTACTATTATCTATACCGGTGCCAGCGCTTCGTTGAGAGGTAAACCGCTCTTCTCAGGATTCTCTGCTGCTAAGGCTGGTATTAGAGCCATCGCACAATCGATGTCAAAGGAATTTTCACCTCAAGGTATTAATGTCGCGAATGTCATTGTTGATGGTGTCGTTGATGGAGGGTTAGTGAAGAGCGTGGGCAGTCTTGGCCATTACTTAATAAAAAGTAAGGGTAAAGATGGCGCGTTACTACCCGATGAAGTCGCTAAGGCATACTGGATGATTCATTCTGAGTATCCTCATACGGTCATTTCGGAACTGGATGTAAGGCCGTTCAAGGAAGTATTTTAATCAGGGGGTAGGTATGATTATTCAAAAGATTCTGAAGAATGCACTAAGAGAGAACATAAATAGTTTGCGACCAGCAAAGGTCGATAAGAGGGACAAAGCGGCGATTGTATTTGAGCTAGGTGAAAGAGAGCCTTCAGGGGATTCTATTGTCGAGCGTTTTCGTCGAGAAGGGTTGCAAACGTATCATAAAACCTTGCCTGCTACAGATATATCAGTGGATGCAATTTCAGGGATTTACGATCAGATTCAAAAGGATAATTTTTCAATCGATGCTGTTATCGTCGTTGGTAGTGTGGGTCAAGAACAGTCATTTCTAGATATCGATGTGGACGAACTATTTTCCGAGTGGCAGCAAACCTGTTTGTCGTGTTTTTATATTGGACAGGCTGCGGTCACCAGAATGCAACCCAATAAGCGTGGCACAGTTATTTTTACGAGCGTAGCTGATGTCCTAGATCCTGGTATAGGCAGGGCGTCCATTGGTTCGCAAGGTGCCGGTGTGAGAATGCTTTCACAGTCGCTTGCCAGGGAGTTTGGGCCTCACGGGATTCATGTTTCACATGTAGTGATGGGGAATGACGATGCTTCTTCTAACAATCAGGGTGGAATCTACTGGAACCTATACCAGCAGAATAGGACCGCCTGGACTCAGGAGCTAATTATGAATAATCAAAGGCGTTTGGCGGAGGCTCACGGGTAAGCTGGCCCCTATTCTGCGTGGTGTAAGTAATTAATTTATCTAATCCAAATGCACCGTTATATAGCGTATTCTAGTGTTATAGATTAGAAATATTAACTAATTGATTAGAATGTATCGTTTGTTGCAAGTGGACCAACACCGTAGAGTGGTTCTTAGTTAGCAGGTCATCATTACTACGAACTAAGAGGGTTCTCATGAACGATATCCAGTTGAATACGCCTTTTATATTGAAGAACGGCATTACTATCAAAAACCGCTTTATCAAGTCAGCAACCAGTGAACAGTTGGGTGATAGAAAGCGTAATCCTCGTCCAGCGCTTGCAAAGGCTTATGAGCGATGGGCGAATGGTGGCGTTGGAATCGCGATCACTGGAAACATTATGATTGATCGTACCGCGCTAGGTGAACCTAAGAATGTGGTGTTAGATGAAAAAAGTGACCTGAAGAATTTTCGTCAATGGACTAAGAAGGGAACTCAGCATGGCACGCACCTTTGGGCTCAACTGAATCACCCTGGAAAGCAAAGTCCGGTGACCCTATCGCGCGCTCCTGTAGCGCCATCGGCTATCCCGTTAGAAATGAATATGAAAGGCGCGTTTGCTAAACCAAAAGCGCTAACTGAACATGAGATTTATGGTCTGATTGAAAAGTTCGCGCGATCAGCGCGGTTAGCAAAAGAGGTCGGTTTTACCGGGGTTCAGATTCACGCTGCTCACGGATACCTTATTAGTCAATTCCATTCTTCGAAACATAATCAACGAACGGATAAATGGGGTGGGAGTATTGAAAATAGAATGCGCTTTGTGCATGAAGTGTATCGGGCCGTTCGAGCAGAAGTAGGCAATAAATTTCCCGTCGCAGTGAAATTAAATTCGGGTGATTTTATTCATGGGGGTTTTACCGAAGATGAGTCAATGGTCGTTGCTAAGAGTCTGTCCGATGCCGGTATCGATCTTATCGAAATTTCTGGTGGTACTTATGAAAGCCAAGCAATGATCGATCCCAGTGAGGCCCCGATGAAGGCCAGCACGAAAAAGCGTGAGGCTTACTTTCTACATTATGCCGAAAGTGTGAGGCAAAAGGTTGATACCCCATTAGCGGTGACAGGTGGTTTTCGTTCTGCTAGAGGAATGAAAGGAGCGATTCAATCGGATGCAACGGATTTTGTGGGGTTGGCGAGACCGATGATGTTGTATCCGGACTTACCCACCGTTGCGGGTCAAAATGAAGATAGCACATTTGATATTAAGCGTCCTACCACAGGTTTTAGAGCTCTTGATGTGGCGATGATGGTTGACTTAGCGTGGTGGGAGGAGCAGATACATTTGATGGGTAAGGGCAAGGAACCGAATGTGAATTTTTCTGCTTGGGCCGCCGTTATCAACAATTTTTTTCGGATGGGATCCGCTGCATTTAAACCACGAAGGGCATGAAGTATATCTCTATGCCTATGTCTACGTTTACGGCGGGGGTTGTGGTATTAAAGGGATAAACTGCTAGTCTTGATAGCAATACAGCCTGAATACGTGTGACGATATTATGAGTGCTAAGCCCCCGCTACTGAATATGCTACCAGCCTTTGAGGCATCTGGGCGTCTATCCAGTTTTAAATTGGCGGCAGATGAGTTGTGTGTAACGCCATCTGCCATTAGCCAACAAATAAAACAGCTGGAATCCAGTCTTGATACAAAATTGTTTAATCGAACAACGAGAAAAGTTGAATTGACGGACGTTGGCGTTACATTCTATGAGGTTGTCCGAAGCACGTTGGATCACTATCAGTCCGAATTTGATAAGTTTCGTCGAGATATGATTGATCCCCATATTCGATTATCCACAGTGCCTTTTGTCGCACACGATTTGCTGATTCCTGCGATGCATTCATATAACAGTGTGCATCAAGGGTTGGATTTACGGATAGAAACCACTGAGAACGTTATTGATCTATTTCATGATAAGTATTCCATTGCGATACGGATTGGGGGAGGGCAATGGGATGGGATGAAAAGTCGACTGCTTGCTCCCCTTCAAATGAATATAGTAGGCAAGGGTTCCTTGATTCCTGAAAGAGGGCTTCAAGATATTGCGGAGCTGAAAGGTTACACGCTTATCCATGCTCGAACTAATGTGGATGACTGGGCTGAATTAGGCAGCATTATTGGTATGGATTTTTCAAACAATAAACACATCTATTTGGATAATTATCTTTCCGCGATTGCATTAGCGGAACAAGGTGTGGGGCTGGTGATTGCACTAATGCCCATCACCCATGGTCGCATTGTTGATGGGAGGTTAGTGACTCTCTTTCCTCAATCTTTTGATGTGCCGGGAAGGGGGTTCTATTTTGTGCAGAATGAGGACAACGCGCTAATCGATGAGACAGATAATCTTTTTGAGTGGGTGTTGACTATCTTTGATAATAGTAAAGATTAGGAAGAAGGATGTTGAGAACGTTTACTGTTGTTTTCGGTACTGGTCTGGCGTTAGATTAAACCAGCGTTTAAAAGCCCGTCGAAAATTCGTACTGTCATGATAGTTAAGTACTGCAGCGATAGCATCTACTGACATCTTGCTGTCTCTAAGATAATCGGCAGCTTGTTGCGACAATATCTCATCACGAATTTTTCTAAATCCTGTGCCTTCTTTTTGAAGTCGTCGGGCCAATGTACGTTTGCTGACAAATAATGTGGCAGCGGCCTCATCTTCGGACAATACTCCCGGCGGATGTGTGAGCATCATTCTTTGAATTTTGTAGGTGGTAGTATCTCTATTTGACAATAACTTGGCCTGCATCATTTCACATTGGCGCATGGCGAAGAGATAGTTTTCAGGATTGGTTGATGTATTGGCAACTTGCGTCAATTCAATGGGAATTTTAACCATTAATTGCTTAGCTGAAAATTCGATTTTTCCAGGAAGGTAATCGGAATATTGCAGACTACTATTATTGGGATAGTCATGAGAAAAATAAGAGACACCTTCATGTATGGGTCTTCCCACGATAAATTCGGCAAAGTCAAAAAATATCTTTGCTAAGATCTCGGATAGGCAGCGATGAACCTCGTGGTTTATGTCGGCATCAAAATAGCAATGACCTTCGAGCCAGGTGTCATTGATGACAATTTCTGCCCTGGCAAAATTCAATCGTAGGGGCAAGTATGTTTGAAGGGCTTCTAAGGCTGTGAGCAGGTTAGGACTACTACTTGCCAAAAAACCCATGGCACCATGAGTGGGAGGCGTAAAGCGAATGCCTAATCGTAACCCAAATGCCTCATCGGTAGATAATCGTAAGCCATTTTGTAAAATCTGTATCTGCTGTTGAGAGGTTAGGCGAGTATCTTCCTGCATAAATTCGTCAATAGAAAGGTCTGTCATTGTTAACAGCGAGGGTAAGTCAGAAACCTGCAGATCGAGCTCGCGGGCAATCAGACGAGAGTAGTTTGACGGGATAGATGCGGCACTAGAGCCTATTTTTTTGGCTACTTCAACAGATTTTGTCACACTTATAATTTCCCAAAATTGCCCTAATAACAGTAGAACTTAAGTTACTTTGCCTCAAAACGCTCTTTGAGTGTCTTGAAATAACCCCCTAATGTCAAGAAATGACCTGCCATCCACAGGCCCAACTGCGTAATCTAGATTGAACGAGTTATGAGCAGGCTTGGTTACATAGAAATCCAGACCCAACGTAGCTAGAACCTGACAGCAACCTGACAACAACGTAACTAATTGTTTAGCCGAGGTATTTATGGGTAGTATTACTTTTATTGAGCATGATGGAAACCGACACGAAGTCGATATTGAAGAGGGAAGTTCGTTAATGCAAGCAGCGTTGGACAATAGTGTTCCCGGTGTCGATGCTGACTGTGGTGGAGAATGCGCTTGCGGAACTTGCCATGTGATTGTTGATAAGAAATGGGCATCGGTTGCCGGAATCGCGACTGAAGTCGAAAACCAAATGTTAGATATGACACCGGAAAAAGCGGCGACTTCTCGTTTGTCTTGCCAAGTAAAAGTGACAGAAGCGATGGATGGAATGGTTGTTCGTCTACCAGAATTTCAAATGTGATATTCGATTTATACGTTAATTGAACAATACGCTTATAGATAGTAAAAAAATCACATTTACAGACTGGAAAATAATATGAATATTCTATCTTCGATTGTAGAGAAAAGTACGTCACTTGTATCCATACCTTTTGTTGTTGAAAAAACCGCAAAAGTTATTCCAATGCCTCTGCAAATAAAAGGTGTCCATCTTTTTTTAAAAGCCAAAGGGAAAGTATGGAAAGGTAAGCCTGTACCTGTATTTAATGAATCTCCGATACCTGACGTGTCGACACTTGCGATAGAAGATATCGATGTTAGTAATCCATTCCTTTTTAAACAGAATATGTGGGGCTCCTATTTCAAACGCTTGCGTGATGAATGTCCCGTGCACTACCAGAAGAATAGTCCTTTTGGCCCGTTTTGGTCCATTACACGTTATGAGGATATTGTATTCGTAGACAAACGACACGATCTATTCTCAGCAGAACCGATTATCGTTATTGGTGACCGTCCTGAAGGAATGGCTATCGAAACTTTTATCGCTATGGACCCTCCTAAGCACGACGTACAACGTCAAGCAGTGCAAAACGTTGTTGCGCCTAAGAATCTTGTAGAAATGGAGGGGCTTATTCGAAGCCGTGCAGTGGACGTGTTGGATAATTTACCGATTGACGAACCGTTTGATTGGGTCGAGAAAGTATCAGTTGAATTAACATCGAGGATGCTCGCGACGTTATTTGATTTTCCGTATGAGGATCGACGTAAATTGGCCTACTGGTCTGATGTGATTGCCGCGAGTCCCGAGACGACTGGCGGAGAATGCTCAGCAGACGAAATGTTTCTTGGCGCCGCGGAAATGGCGACATATTTCACGAAACTATGGCGTGAAAAGGAAGCAAAAAAAGCAGCAGGCGAAGAGATGGGTTATGACCTTATTAGCTTGCTACTGACCAATGAAAAAACAAAGAACATGATTGATAGACCCATGGAGTTCATGGGGAATTTGGCGTTGTTGATTGTGGGTGGAAATGACACCACACGTAATTCGATGACGGGTGGGATATTAGCGTTAAATCAATTCCCTGATGAGTTTGTTAAGCTTAAGAAAGACCCCACGTTAATTCCTAATATGGTGTCTGAAATAATTCGTTGGCAAACACCTTTGGCGTACATGCGTCGAGTGGCGAAAGAAGATGTTGAAGTAAATGGTAAAACGATCAAAAAGGGTGATAAGGTCGTTATGTGGTATGTTTCGGGGAACCGGGATGAGCGACAGATAGAACAACCTGACGAATTTATGATTGATCGTAAAAGAGCGAGGAATCACCTGTCGTTTGGTTTTGGCGTGCATCGCTGCATGGGAAATCGATTAGCGGAAATGCAACTGCGTATTCTTTGGGAAGAGTTGTTAAAGCGTTTTGATAATATTGAAGTACTCGATGAACCGGAGTATGTGCAATCAAATTTCGTAAAAGGGTATACCAAAATGATGGTTAAGATTACTGCTAAGGCTGAGTAGATAACTACCGTCGTGTGATGAACTAAAAAACCTCGCGATCATAAGAGACCGCGAGGTTTTTTAGTTTTGATGGTGGATTGGAGGGGGCGGCATTAATAGCGCAGGGTGACCCGCCCATAGACTAGTCGCCCGCGAGGATCATGCAGCTTGCTATCATATCCAAAGTTTGTTGATACCTCTGGCGGGTCTTGATCGAACAGATTGATTACACCAAGTGTTACTTGGGATTCAAATTCATCATTGATCGGAATGCTATAATTGTATTGCACATCTTGGGTTAGGTGAGAGTCAATGTCAGAATCGTCACTTGGGTTGTTCTCATCTATTTCATCGTTACGGTAAGAGTGGGTGTATCGTGTGGTGGTAGAAAATCCATGCTGTCCATAGAGCCAGCTTAACCCTAAGCTTGAACGCCAACGGGGAAGTGGGCGAGCAATGTTAAGAAAATTTCGGCTTCCCACTGCATGGATGGTTGCGTCATCTTCTTCTACCTGTAGATTGTATCGGTGTATATATGCGGTGTTATTTGTGATTTTGAAGCTTCCGTATTCTGTTGGCATCATATACTTGAAGGTAAGATCGATCCCGTCGGTAATTACCGAAGAGGCATTGATAAAGTCGAGGTTTAGCTGAGATATTCCCCCTGTGGTTGCATCATACACAATTTTGGGGTCGTTCGGATTTGCAGCAAAAATACCTTCAGCACTTTCTTTAATAATAATGTCTTTATATTCGTAGCGCCAATAATCTAGGCTCGCTCGGAGGTTGTTGGTTGGTTCAAACACAACCCCTAGATTACTGATAAATGCTTTTTCGGGTGTTAAGTCAGCATTGCCTTCGGTCACAACGGGGACAAAACTACCACCGATTTGATCAATCGCAATGGAGTAGGTGGATGTTTGGTGGAGGCTTGGGGCACGGAATGCAGTACTTACAGAGCTTCGAAAGGACCATGTCGGTGTGGCATTCCAGCGTATACCTAATTTAGGATCGAAGCTGTTTTCTTTATTCTGACTGTATTCTTCAAACCGTCCGGCCAGTTGGATATTGAGGTTATCTGTCACGGGAATCATAAGCTCAGAGAAAACGGCGTAGACATCTCGCGAGTCTGAAGAATCGCTGGCACCAACCACAAAATCGTAATTAAATGCGTTAGAGTTTTCATCCAATTCCTGCCTATTCGTTTCGTTTCTATACTGTACTCCAAATGCACTTTCTATCGAACCGGAGGGTAAGTCGAATAAAGGGCCAATGACTACCGCATCCCAGGTCTGTAGTTCTGTTCGAATTCTTCGATAAGAAATCGATGTAAAGTCATCAATGACTGCTTGGCTATTTCCCAGGTCTGATACTGTGAGTGCTGAAGAAAATGGATTGAAATATTCATTATTGTTGGAGCCTCCGTTACCATTTAAGGCAGCATTGAAACGGTCTGTTAACGTATCAGGACCACCCAGGTAATAATTGTTATAGCTGTACTGATAAGCAGATTCCCATCGCCAGTGCTCATTGATTTGGTGTTGAACACCAATCAAGGCACGTGCTGTTTCTGATATTCTCTCGTTAATACTGGGGGGAGAGTCATTACTTAAGGTGGTGCCAATAAATACAACCGGAACGCCAAAGCCACCGTTTATAGGTAGGTTGCCGATATTATCAGCAGGTACCACGGGAAATGATAGATTCGGTAAGGATGGGGAAGATGTTTGACTCTGTTCGGTTTTTGAATAGAGGGCTTCACCAAAAATATTCCAGTGTTGATTAAGCTCGAAATCGATAGTTACCAACCCTTGTTGGCGGTCTTCTTCGGACACTAGCTCGAAAAAGGGGATTGAATCACTGTCACAGGTACCGAAAAAAGGGTTCGCTCCTTCCGCGATGATGCCTCCACCGGCTACACACCCCGCGTCTCGAATGGGCGTGCCAGCAGGAGCCAAACCATTTAAAGCGAAGTATGGGCTAGCGGGGTCTATTGCTCCCAATGGAATAAACGACGCAGGAAACCCTGCCGTGTTAGTTGCGGTACCTTCCGTGAAGTCTCTTTCTGTCGCTGCCATCGGTGTGCGTTCAAAATATGCCAACGCAATGAGCGTCTTAAGTTTATCCCCATGCCATCCCCATAACAGGCTGAAGTCAGTATCGCTTTGATTGCCATCGGTGGTTTCTTGGTAGCCAGTGCTGAACTCAATGCCTTCAAAATCATCTCGGGTAATAAAATCCACGACACCGGCAACCGCATCGGAACCGTAGAGTGCGCTTGCGCCATCTTTTACTACGTCAACACGATCAAGCGCAATCATCGGGACGGTGTTTATATCGACATAGGTACTGCCATCATTTGCGTAGGCTCCGCTAAGTGTTGTTCGTCGACCGTTCAATAGGACCAATGTTGATGATAGCCCGAGCCCCCGCAAATTTATTTGACTTGTGCCACCGCTAGTACCTTGCGAAAAAACGTCTGCATTGAACTCTGCACCGACATTGCTCTCGATATTTTTAATAAAATCGTTGAGGGTTGGCGCACCGCTTGACTCAATAGTCTCTCGATCAATCACTTCCACAGGGGAGGCGATATCGCTTTGCCGAACAGGAAGATAGGTGCCGGTGACAACCACGGTATCTTGTGCTGAATTTTGTGTTTGAGTGTTGTCATCTGCAAAAGCAGAGGAGATAAAAGAGTGAGAAAGTAGTAATAATAAAGTGGGTAAACGCATCAGGTGAGATGAGCGTTGTTGTATTTTCATACGACATTGTCCTGCGGTGGTCTATTTTGAAGCGCAGAATACTACTAAGAGAAACTCAACTATCCTAGTGTATTTAGGTAATATTTTTATGTTCTTTTTTTGAGTCATACAGAATGATTGGTGTTTTTACGAGAGTTGGAAAAATAATGAATGTAATTTGTTCAAAACGTTTTCTGTGGGATACCAAAGATTAACGGTGTGACTTTTGGGTCATCGGTGTTTTCTCATGCACAATGTTATGTGCATGAGAATTTTGTGAATCTACGTCGTGCGTATCAATAGGTTTTTACGTTGAGTGCTTAAGGAAATGATGCAAGTCTGCTATCACGTTATCATTGCGTAGCAGGCGATTATGACCTAGCCCCTCTGTCTCAATGGATGTTGCGTGTGGCCAATGTTGTTGAAGTGATTGAGAGACTTCAAATAAAATTTGCGTATCATCTTTGTCATAAATTAATAACAACGGTGCTGTAAAATCGTTAGGGGTTTGTAATAAATCAAAGCGATCCCATACATTATCGCCGTATTTTTTACTCATCAAATGCTTATGAGCATCAATGATTTTTGTGTCCAAGCGCATTTGTGACTGAGTGACTTGAATAATGTAGTTCAAACTTAACGGTGTTCCAATTAACGTGAGCGATAATACAGGGGACCCTTTACTTATCGCATCGATGCTGGCAACGCCCCCCATACTGTGAGCGACAATATGTATTGGGTTATTTTCCCCTTGAATAATAAGTGAGACTAGATCAGAAAACTCCGTAAGATCCGTACGTTTTCCTTCGGACTGACCGTGGGCAGGCGCATCAAAGGCGATGACTTGATACCCTTCATCGACGAGTTTCTGCATAAGCGGTGTAAATTGTCCACTGTGACCACCCCAACCGTGTACGCAAAGTATCGCGGGGCCAGTGCCCCAGCGATAGATCGGAACCCGCTGACCTTTATATTGTATCCATTCGGTATTGGCTTTATCTATCCACGCTTTGTCATCTTTTTTAAGGGGCATCGGTTGAGGCGTAAACCACAATGAGTTTAACCATTTACCCGTGAGTGTGGGGGATATTCTCCCTGCAATGGATAGAACTTTGGCAATACCATTAAAAATAGGATGCTGTTTTACCTGAGCCTGCTGCGCATCGATTAATGTGGACCATTCTACGGGTGCGTTCATGCGATTTCTCCAGTGATATTTGTTGATGTAGTGCCGGTGCTTGTTTGGGTCGTCAGCGTTGAGGTATGCGTTGTTTTGTCGATGGTGAATAGAAGGGCCGGTAGCAGTAATAGGTCAACAAGTAATGCAATACCTACCGTAATGGCGGCCATAAGGCCCATATCACTGTTGCGAGCGAAACCGGATAAACTCAATACGAAAAATCCGCTGACTAATGCCGCACTGGTAATACAAAGGGCAATGCCCACAGTTGAAAATGTCTGTTGAAGAGCGGCTGTGGGATTAAGGTGTAAACGCTTGCGGGCGAACTGATATTTACTCAGGAAGTGCACAGTATCATCCACAATAATGCCTAGCGTTAATACAATAACCACTGCAAATGACATGCCTATCTCACCATCTATCAGCGCCCATGCACCAAGGCTAAGTACGATGGGAATGACATTCGGTAATAGGCTTATGATGCCAAGCTTGATGGAGCGGAGACTAATAACCATTACGATGGAAATTAATCCGAAGGCGATCAACGTACCGACCACCATGCTATCGACAGCACGCTTAACAATATGAGTGAACATCATCGTAGTACTAGCACCGGTAACGTCATAGTTTGGTGCCTGCTGTTTCCACCATTGTGCTATTTTCTTTTCCATTAGCAGGAGTTCAGACGAAGGCAGGTCGTCAAAACGCACTTGCACACGAGTAGCATCTTTATTGAGCGTTAATTGGTTGTTCACATCTAACCCAAAGGGTAATGACATTTCGTAGAGTAATAAGTATTGAGCGGCGAGCTGAGGATCATGGGGCAACTTGTACCATTTGCTATTATCGCCGTGCATATTCTTATTAAGTCGTTTGAACGTGTCAGTGATGCTATATACATGACGGGTTTCGGGTTGATCTCTAAGCCATTGTACAAAGTGGTCAACCTGCAATAACGCCTCAGGAGATACCGCCTTTAATTCTGTGTCACCGGGTGCGGTGATTGAATATTCAATGCTATAGATGCCGCTGATATGATCAGTGAAAAAATCACTGTCTCGACGAAATTCGAAACGTTCATCAAATTGCTCAACGAATTTTTCGTTCAGTGTGTTGCTAGGAATTAGCCCGATGGCGCCGATAACCATTAATAGGCTAATCATCATCACGGGCACGCGTCGCTGAATAACAGACAAACCGAATTTTCCAAACCACGTCTGATGTTGTCGTATGGATCGTTGTCGTGTAGGTAATATCGATAAGAAAATGGGTAGTAGGCTTAAGCTCAATGTAAACGCAATCACGACGGCAATACCAACGAGATTTCCGAGGTCGCGGTAAGGTGGTACGTCATTAAAATTCATCGATAGAAAGCCAATCAGCGTAGTGAGGCTGGTAATAAAAATAGGCATCGTATTCATCTCGATGGATGTTGTAAGGGCGCTGAGTTTATTTGCTTGACCTTGACCCTGGCCTTGCCACTGTTGCATAAAGGTTTCGATAAAATGTACGCAGTGGGCAATCACAATGGCCATAATGATGCTGGGCGCAACGGCGGTAACGGTAGTGATAGGAATGTTTAGCCAGCCAAATACGCCGAATGCTGCAATATTCGTTACTATGATGATGATCATGGAGAGGAAGGTTCCCCATGCAGACCGGGTAAATACCGCTACCAGAATTAACACAAAAAAGAACATCAACGGGGTGAGTTGTTTAATATCTTGGCGACTGGCTTGGCCGTAGGTATAGCTAAGCATGGTGAGGCCAATGGGTCTGATGGTTACCTCTGGGTGAGCTTGTTGGAGATCGTTGATGATAACTTTTGCAGCGCCAATCAGTTCTGCAATTTCTTGTGGGCTTTGATTCGGTAAATTAAATGTTGCGAAAACACTGGTGGCGGAACCGTCAGAGGCTTGAATGAAATTAAGTAGGCTGGGTTCAGATAGGGCGACCTGCCTTACGCGTTGGATTGTGGCAACATCCAAGCGTTGGGCATTATCCACTAGGGGCTCGACGATCAATTCATCGCTGTCCAACCCGGCATAGCTATGCTGGAAATTAGTAATCGAATCGACGCGATTCGCGTAAGGCAGCGTCCATGCTTGCTCTGTTAGTTTCTCTACTACCAGCAATACATCTTGCGTAAACACATCGCTACCCTGGGTTGGGGTGACGATAAACACCAAGTTGTCGGTGTCTGTATAGGCCTCTTTTATTTTCTCATAGGCTTGTAGCTCTGGATTGTCAGGCCCAAAAAAGTATTCGTAATCAATACTGAAGCGTAAGCGGGGCAGGCCGCTTGCCATTGCCGCGATCATCAGCAGGGTGATCGCAGTCACTAATACACGGTGTTTCAAGACCCAATGGGCGTACGTTCGACTCATTGTCTGTGTTCCTATTCATTGTTTATTTGTCATGCATATTGGATATGGACAGTTGCAGAATAAGCTCAGAGAATGCGTTGCGGAGGGGCGTAAACAGCCATTTGGGTGTTAAATCGGACATTTGACTGAAATGGCATCTATAATGTCGTATCAGGCATTATCAAGCCATGTCTGGCGGGATACACTGAGAAGGTAACCATCAATACGGAGTGAGAGATGATCAAAGTAGCGGTAGTGGTGTCGGAGCGTTGCCAGGCATCGGGGGTAATGGCGACCCTGGATCTATTGATTTCAGCAAACTATTGCCACGGTCATTTCATGAACAAGAACTATGAAGTATTTGAGACGACGCTGATTGGCTTGGATGAACAACAACAAGCCTTTAACGGCTATTCTATTGGGCCATTGGTGGGTATAGATACGATCGAGAGGCCGGATGTGTTGATTGTTCCTGGAATCATTGAGGCAGTAAACACAAAGCGACGTATCCTGGAGGTGTTGGGGAAATATGAGCCGTGGTTTGAGACAATGCAGGAGTGGCAGGCGCAGGGCACCCTTATTGCGGCATCCTGTAGTGGTAGCCTATTGCTGGCTGCTGCGGGTCTTGCTCGGGGCCGTGACCTCACCTGCCACTGGATAATGAAAGACATGGCTGCCTCCCTTTTTCCACAGGAGAATTTTGATACTGATAAAATGCTGCTGGATCATGGAATGCTTATTAGTAGTGGTGGCGCTGCGGCAATTAATCAAATGGTACTATTTATCATCGAGCGAATGATGGGTAGAGAGCTAGCGGTACTAACGGCAAAAATGATGCTCATTGATTTAGAGCACAAAGAGCAGTCATCATTTGCGATGTTTCAACCGAATAAGCGGCACGGAGATACTGCAGTCATTAACCTTCAACGTTGGTTGGAAGAAAATTATAAAGGCTCGGTATTTGTGGGTGATTTGGCTGAACAAAGCCATATGAGCGAACGACAACTTGGGCGGCGCTTTAAGAAAGCAACGGGGGAAACGCCAAGCTCTTATATCCAGAGGCTTAGGTTAGAGCACGTGAAGCGTAGCTTGGAAAGTAGTAAAGAGGCGGCCAATGCCATTATCTGGGACGCAGGTTATGAAGACTTAAGTTCCTTTAGGCGTTTATTTAAGCGCAGTACCGGGATGACGATGAACGAATACCGTCAACGCTTCGGACTAATGGATGTCAGAGGCTAGAGGTATAGTAACTATACCTCTAGCCTTCGTTACTATGCTTACTACAAAGACAGAGTTATGCATTGGCTAATGGTTGTGGCGCGGTGATGCTGGTATCAACAATGCCCGGCCATAACGGTTGCGTTTCTGTGCCAATCAGTATTTTCGTGAGTTTCCCCACGCGTTTAAAAACGGATTCAGATACCACAGGTACATTGTGTTTCTCACATATCTCTCGAATGCGTTTGTGTGCCATTTGATACTGTCTTGCCGTCATGTCAGGAAATAGATGATGCTCTACTTGGTAGTTGAGCCAGCCATGCATAAAGTCTCGGGTGTTTCCGCCGCAGTGATAATCCACCGATCCCAAAATCTGATTGAGATAGAAATTGGCGCGATCAGAAGGGTGTTGATCAAACACATAAATATCGGAACCCGCATGGTTTGGAACGATAACAATATAGCTCCAAAGATTGATAACAACTTCAGCAATCAGCAAATTAACTAATGCATATAATGCGGCTTCTGGGCTGATCAATAAGAATAGCCCCGGTAAGAAGACAAATCGAAAGCTAATATAAGGCAACCAACAGCGCCAAATGATTAACCAAAATCGTTTTTTAAAAGGCGACCATAAATCCCAAGAACCGAGTTCATATGAGGTTTTCTCTTGTTTGTTAAGCAACGAATTTAACGTGTTTGGCGCGTAGTAAATGGGTTTCCATACAATAGCGATAAGCGTAACAATAAGGAGTTTAATGGGGGCAGGTAGTCGGGAGTCTCGAATCCATCCCGCATTATTTTGAGGTACGTCAGGGTCGCCTGTTTCACCCAAATTATAATGGTGCATTACATCATGTTCGTGATGCCAGGCATCGGGGTGTACCCAATCCATCCAGTGGATGAGTCGACGCCAGCCTCTTGCGTATGTCTTGCTTTGGTACCGGGCAGGGGCTCCAGGAATATTCTCGTATCCTCGGTGACTGATATGATGAGAAAGAATGGTCCAACGGGCGAAGCTAGCGGCAGCCAATGCAAAAATCGCAATGGGGTTAGGCCCAAGCCATGCAGTAGAGAGCCCAATAAAGGCTAATAACCACACTGTGATCTCTATTTTCTTAAAGTGTGCCAGATCCTTTGGGCCCGTATCGTGTTTTAACTGCTGGCGTAAGTCGTCAATATCATTGGCAAACGCTTTTAGATCTATTGGCAGGGGAGTGCGTCTCATTGCACGTAAATCTCCATAATGTGAAAGTAATGGAAAGCAAGATTAGCCCATGAGGTGGATAAAATCTTCAGTATTTTCGATTACGCGCAATTCTTATAGAGAGCAAAAAAATGGTGGATTAGCCCAAGCATTGAATGAAGAGCTATGGCGGATGGTTAACGGGAAAGGTACACTCGGAAATCGATGTAGTGATTATAAGGAGAAAAGGGTATGCAAGGGTTTCAGACATTTGAATTTTCTTACGGAGATTTAACACGGGAAGTCTATAAATTGGGTGGAGATGATAAACCAGCGGTACTACTTCTCCTCGAACTGCCTGGCATGACGGAACATACAGTTGATTTTGCGCGCCGCCTACATCGCGATGGGTATACAGTTTACCTGCCTTTGCTGTTTGGTACGGCGAATAGCCCCTTTGAGCCGGGAAAGAACATCGTGAGGATGTGTATCCAAAAAGAATTTAACCTCTTAGCCCATCAGAAACCAAGCTTTGTGACAGAGTGGTTGCGAGCGCTAAGCCGTGATATGCAAACAGCCTCGGGAGGGCCGGTTGGCGCGATTGGTATGTGTTTTACGGGTGGTTTCGTACTTTCATTGATGATTGATGAATCCATAGCTGCCCCTGTGATGTCTCAACCGGGATATGCGGGGGGTATGTTAACGAAGAAAGGTAAAGCTGCACTAGGCTTACCTAAGGAGGAGGTCGCGCAAGGGGTTGCTCGGGCTAAGCGAGATAATATTTCCGTGCTGGGTTTTCGGTTTACCAATGATCCGATTTGTACAAAATATCGATTTGATGCAGTGGAAGAGATGCTGGGAGAGAATTTCATTCGATATGAAATCGACAGCTCGTTATTCAATAAGCATAAAATACGGCCCTTTGCCCATGCCGTTCATACCATTGAGTATAACGACACCCCTGGGCATCCAACACAACTAGCCTATGAGAAATTGTTGTCATTCTTCGGAGAAAGGTTGCTAGCCAATGCCTAATGATATTGATGTAAACACCCAAAGTAAGGCGCTGACGGCTTACCTTCAGGCGTCAAGTATCATTGATTTTGCTTCGCCTGCTATTCTTGAACTTGCTGCTTTACTTGCTGAAGGTTCAGAAGATATTAGTGCAACTCAGGGGAGAGACTATGTTATTGCAAAACGCTGTTTTGAATGGGTACGAGATAACATTCGACATAGCTGGGACTTTCAATCAAATCCGGTAACCTGTATGGCGTCTTCGGTTCTTAAACACACGACCGGTTATTGCTATAGCAAGAGCCATTTATTGGCCGCGTTATTACGGGCCAATAATATTCCAGCAGGTTTTTGCTACCAACGGTTAAGCTTAGAAGACAATGGCGCACCTTATTGCTTGCACGGTCTTAATGCTGTCTATCTACAGGACTATGGCTGGTATCGAATAGACCCAAGAGGGAATAAAGATGGGGTGGATGCTCAGTTTGTTCCTCCGGTGGAGCAATTAGCGTTCCCAACGGATGGGAAATTAGAGGCTGACTTTCCAGAGATTTGGCCTGAACCGTTACCGGTGGTAGTGCAAGTGTTAACGAGTTTTACCGATATCAAAGAGGCTTATGATAATTTACCTGATATTCCCTTGGCTTTTTCTGTGTAAGGAAATATCAGGCAAGGTCGGAATCTACGCTAGCGTTTGGCTAACTTCATGGAAGAGGTTACTAAGCGCTGATAGGCCATCGGCAAACTGCGCTGCATAATATCCAATACTTTTGCGTCAGGTCCAATCAGCACGCGACGCTTGTTTTTCGACACTGCGTTGAGAATAACCTTAGCGGCTTTCTCTGGCGTAGTCATAAACATAGCATCAAATTGCGCGCGTGCTGTTTCTGCATCACCACCGGTTAGTTCACTCACACTGCTGTTCATACGAGCATTTTTGGCGATATTGGTTTTAATGCCACCTGGGTGTACGCAGGTGGCGGAAACGTTATCTTTGCTGATGTCTAATTCTTGACGTAATGATTCGGTAAACCCTCTAACAGCAAACTTTGACATGTTATACGCGCTTTGTGTGGGCTGTGCGAATATGCCAAAGATACTGGATATATTAACGATGTGACCTTCACCGGATTCTTGAATATAGGGTAGGAATGCCTTCGTACCGTAGACAACTCCCCACATATTAATATTCATAATCCATTCGTAGTCACTGTAATCTGTTTTTGCTACCGTCCCACCCAGCGCAACACCGGCATTATTGAATATCATATTCACTTTGCCATGATCGTTAACCACGGTATCTGCCCACGCATGTACAGCCTCTCTGTCGGCAACGTCTAGTTTCTGAGTGGTTACTTTAATGCCGTAAGCCGCTGCTTGGGAAGCTGTCTCTGCTAGGCCTGTTTCATCAACATCACTTAACGCGATATGACAACCCTGTTGTGCTAATTCGAGGGCGAGTGCGCGTCCTATGCCGGATGCTGCGCCAGTAATTGCAGCGACTTTATCGGTAACGTTTTTCATGCAGTTGCCTCAGTAGTGTTGGGTGTTGTTATATTGGAATGAGATGTAATTGCAGGTTGCAGGTAATAGGCTTTAGTGTCGAATTGACGGGTCTGAAGTCGAAACTTCCACGTAAAGTCCGGCCATAGCGTGACATTTTTCCCGGTCTCAGGGTGTAGGTACCAACTTTGGCAACCACCGGAGTTCCATACAGATCCAGAGGTTTTACGTTGAATCGCTTCGTTGTAAGTTGCTTGTACTTCAGGAAGTACGTCCACGTAGCCGATATTCTCTTTACGCATTTTTTTCATGGCGTCTAGTACATAAGTAATTTGCGATTCAATCATATAGACCATGGAATTATGGCCTAGACCAGTATTGGGGCCCATTAGCATGAATAAATTTGGAAAGCCGGATATAGTGGTGCCTTTGTACGCCTCGGGTCCATCCTTCCACGAATCCACCAAGTCGACACCATCTCGTCCATGAATAACGCCTTTGGGTACTGGGCTTGTTGCAGCGAATCCTGTGCCATAAATAATAGCGTCTACTTCGCGTTCTTCACCGTCAACGGTGACAATACTGTTGGCTTTTATTTCCTGAATACCGGTTGTTACTACCTCTGCATTGGGTTGATCTAATGCTGGGTAGTAATCATCTGACATCAGGATGCGCTTACAACCAATGGTGTAGTCGGGGGTTACTTTTTTACGTAATTCTGGATCGGTGATTTGGGCGCGAATGTGATTGAGTGCCCAACGTTTTGCAATGACCATCAAGCGCGGGTTAACGGTGAAGCCCAATACGCGGCTTTCTAGCATCCAGTAAATACTTTTACGTAACGCATTTTGCGCGGCGGGCAAACGCTTAAATAGATTTCGCTCGGCCCAGGACATTGCGCGATCGGGTTTGGACATAACCCAGGGAGCAGTACGCTGATAAAGATCTACTTTTTTAGCCTGTTTCTGAACATGGGGAACAAATTGAATGGCAGATGCCCCGGTACCAATCACCGCAACGCGCTTGCCTGTCAAGTCGTATTCGTGATTCCAATCTTGGGAATGAAAAATAGTGCCTTCAAATCTTTCGACACCGTTAAGGTTTGGATAGGAAGGCGTGGACAAGCCTCCCGTGCCTGCAACGATCATCGTAGCAGTGTGCTGCTTTCCATGCTGATCTTGGATGCGCCATACGGTATTGTCTTCATCCCAACGAGCGCTAGTGACGGCGTTATTTAATCGCACATGGGGCATTAGCGTAAATTTTTCTGCGCAATGCTCCAGGTAGTTTTTGATTTCTGGTTGTGGGGCAAACATGCGCGTCCAGGTTGGGTTGGACGCAAAAGAAAACGAATAGAGGTGAGAGGGGACGTCACAGGCACATCCTGGGTAATGGTTTACTCGCCAGGTTCCGCCAACGCCGCCTTCCTTTTCAAACACAACAAAGTCGTTTTCCCCAGACTGTTTCAGTTTAATTGCCATACCGAGGCCAGAGAATCCACTGCCTATAATGGCAATTTTATGATGTTCTACTGCTTGAGCCATTGCGTTGCCCTTCCATCGAATAAGTTGATTAGTATACAAGTGTCTACGCTTGATAATAAGGTATACGATTGTATACAACGAAGTCAAGAGCCGTTAGAATTCGATACATTGAAGTCCAGTTTGTATAGAAGAAGTTATTTATGAGCCAAACAAAGAGTGTGTTAGCCGAGGGGAAGCGCCTATTAATGGGGGCTGCACTTAATCTGACGGCGAATACCCGCAGCTTAAGCGCGTTCAGCCTAAGAGAACTAGCAAGGAGTGCAGGCCTTAATCCGAACACGTTCTACCGACACTTCAAAGATTTTGATGATCTTGGGCTGACAATTATTGAGGAGATGATGAATCAAATTCGTCAGCCGTTACGAGATTTACGTCGTGAAGCGGCGGAGTCGGTGGTGCCACCAGGGTCACCTGCTATCAGCTGGCAAGAAAACCCTAGGCTGAATTTTGTGCGTTCAATACAAGTCAGTAATGTCACGGTGAAACTATTTTTCGAGTTTGTGGAGTCTAATCCGAAGGCATTTATTCTAGGTGTTAGGGAACTGCATGGTTCGTCACCGGTATTGCGTAAAGCCCTTAGGCAATTGATGAAAGGTTTTGCTCAAGATATGGCTGAGGATATTGAGGTGCTGGGGTTGCTACCCACATTGTCCCAAGAGAGCCTATTGTCAGTGGCAGAAGTGATTAGCCGAGAAATGTTTCAACTGTCGATGGACTATATTGAGGAACCAGAGCGGCGTGATGAAATATGCCAGCAGGCGGGCACTTCCATCGTCAACCTGACGATGGGAAGCGCGGTGATGGCCGGGCATGTGGGGTTGATAGCAGATGCCCTACGATGATGTATTTCACAAAAAGGAAAGCGCTGACTAATAAAGGGTGAGAGCATACTCGTTTTCGATATCTTCACCTTCAATATCACTCAGTAGAACAATTTCGTTATTTGTGTTGATAAGCATCCCTAAGTGTTTAGTAGGCCCAGCTATGGTGGATATTGTTGGGCCAATGAGTTGGATATTTTTTTCGGTATAGGTTTCTTGGACAATCTTTCGTATGAGATCACCGTCATGGCTTATCTGTTGATGGATTAAGTTTTCAGTATATTCGTATAAACCTTCGTCGTTGGGTGTGAGAAATAATGTAGAGTCTAGATAGCTCACCAGGCTGTTATTGTTGTTGTCGAAGCGTATTGATAGTTGCTGGGGCGTGCCGGACGTCGCGAATTTCTGACTCCATTGTGTGTTGCCTTGGGCATCCAGGTTTGAAATGTTGACGCTGTTGAGTGCGCTCTTTCCAAGAAAAAAGATATTATCGCCCCGAACATGTAATGAATGACCATATCGATTGGTTGAAAATGTTTTCATCCAAGATAATCCGCCGCTAAAAACGGGTATTCCTCCGAGTACGTCGAATGATAGCTCACCTATCTTGATGTGGGATGTGAATACAATGTCTTCATTGAGTACCGCAATGCTCTCAATTTCGTAGTATGTGCCAAAGTAGTTGCTGTATTCAGAGTCTGACGTAAAAAAGGAAATTGCCTCCATGTCTTCTTGTTCAGTATCGACAGAATAGTACACGGTGCCTTGCGCTGTGATTGCAATATCCTTGATATCCAACTGACTATCAATGACCTGCTCTTTGATGAGGTTGCCAGTGTCGAGTTGGCGTAGCTCAATAAATTCTTCATCAAGTTCCGTAGAGTTTGTGTTTGTGGGTTCTCTAATTCCGCTAATGGCGATGTAGTTGTGTTGAGCATCAAGGGTGAATTGTCGATACCTTTCGTTGGCGTTATTACTGGACAGGTCAACTTCCCAAAGAGTACTTAAGCTAGAAGAGAGTAGGGATATGGTAGTAATATTCCCTTGGCTATTCGATATGGCGAGATAGTTACCATTGTTTAGTGAAACGAGTTCATTGACTGCTTGACGGTGCTCAATAGGGTATGTGTCAGTGCTATTACCCTGCCAATCAACACTATCAATGCGATTGTTACCTGATGAGTCACTGACAAAGTGGCTTATTTGGCCGTTGCCAGTATCGATAAGGGTATTGAACGTTCGCTCTTCCTCTATTACTGATGATTGCCATAGGAAGGGCGTTACGGTAGGTCCGCAGGCTAGTAGCATACCGCTAAGTGTAAGCAGGCCGACAATTCGTGTGTTATTCGCCATAGTAATCCCTCATACATGCTGTTCGTTGGGTGAACTTATTATTGTTTGGCCGCGTTTTACTTGCGCCGATGAAATCCTAACAAAACAAAAACATGCGTCACTCTATCAAAAGGTATATATCCCTTATTCGGCAATTAGATTGAGGCGAAAAATTGATCAGGCAGTGGGTATTTTAGGCTTGGGACTATTACTGAAACCTGCTAGGGGGCTTTCGGTACTTCTTAATCAAATATACTATTAAAAAGTCTCTTCACTGAATTGGAATATTTTCGGTACTGAATTCTAAGCTGCAAGAGTTCTGTTTGTTTTGAGTTTATCGACAATCCGCGATTAACATAACGAAACCCTTGGTCGTATTGTTTTTGCAAAAACGCGGATTGTGCGAGGTGAACATATTCCTCTACAATATGCTCTAATCCTTCTACTGCTTGTTTATTGTTAGGATCTAACGCGAGCGCTTCTCGATAATAAAACACTGCATTATCCTTACGTGGCTGCATTAATTGCTGCTCTTCAAAACGTGTAATGGCCAATGCGTTAAAATCTTCAACCTGTCGCTGTATAATGTCATCTAAGCCTTCGTTTGCGTCATCGTTTTCTTCGTCCAATAATAAGACTTGGCGATAGAAGTAGCGGGCATTTTCTTCAGGAGGAGCAATGAGCTGGCCATTATCGAAATGGGTATTTGCTTGTTCAAGATAGGCTTCGATTTTTTGGTCCAAAGGAGATTGGTAGATCAATCCACAATAACCGACGATCAATAATATAATGAAGCCGATTGTATAATAGGTAGAAGAGGGAATCGAAAAAGGCAGATTCTTTGGTATTCTAAGCGCAGGGCGAATCTGCGTACTTTCTTGGTCACTTGTATGTTCTAACGCGGGCGTAACAATCGCCGGAGTCGTCGCCTCTCGTGACATGCTTGCTGAGAGCGCAGCTGAAAGCTCCTTGCAAGAGGAAAATCGTTCATTAGGGTCTTTTGCCAACATCTGTTCAAGCAATGGCTGAAGATAGAGCAGGTCTTCTTGTAGTGTTGGTAGGGCCATTTGTAGGTGGTTTACCGCCGTATCCGTATGGCTTGGTCCCTTAAATGGGTTGGTTCCTTGCAGCATTTCTAGTAATACCACACCAAGACTATAAATGTCGGATCGCTGATCCAGCTCTTTGCATTGGGTCTGTTCCGGGCTACTGTAAGATGGACTACCAACGCTGACCCCCACCTGGGTGAGATCTGTGTCGTTATCTAATCCTTTGGCAATACCAAAATCCGTAATGACTGCCGAGCCATCCTCTCTAAATAAGATATTAGCAGGCTTAATATCTCGATGAATCACTCCCTTTGCATGAAGGGTCTCAAGGCCTTCGATAATGTGCTGTACGATGGTAGTGGCTTTGGCCACGGAGAGCGGGGTGGTTAAATATTGTTTAAGATCACCGCCAGCGAGAAATTCCATGACGATATAGGGGCGGCAGTCATCAATGGTCGCTACATCATAAATGGTGATGATTCTAGGGTGATTTAGGCTCGCAATTAACAGCGCTTCATTGATAAAGCGTGCATTAAAATCATTATCCCCGTGGTCTAGTGTGTCATCCAACACCTTGATAGCCACTTTTCGTTGTAGCGAATGCTGTGTGGCTAAATACACGGTGGCCATTCCTCCTTGGCCTAGTGTGCCGTGGATGGTATAACCGGGAATTTCAAAGGTGGGAGTGCTCATAAATGTATGGAAGACTACTTTAATTGGACGGTAAGTATACTTTTGAAGGACTATTATAAGGTAAATGTGTCATTTCTGGAGACCTTTTTGAGCCATTTAGGTTATTGATCAATGGTTTGCGGAGTGAAATGATAACTATGTTGTTGATTTGAGAAAGGCGTAACAATTTAATAGGAGGCTTGAATGATTAAACGAGCAGTGGCGAGTGTTTTATTTCTAATCGGTTTATCACCGTTATTTTTTATAAACACGTACGCTGAAGAAATAGATGTCGATATTCAAGAAACAGGGAAGATAAAGTATTTTTATCGTAAATACACATTATCCAGTGAGGAGATGCAACAAAGAAGTGAATCCATTGCCAAGTCACTGGCGATTGCTGTGGTAAAAAAAGCGCGTACTGAAATTACTGGTCCACTTACCTATGTATACAAAGATCTTAATACTATGGATGAGAGTAGTGTGACGGCTAAGATAGGGTTCCCTGTAAGGAACTCGGTGCGAGGTGCTAGCGGGTATCGATTTGAAAATCTACCACCATTTCGCTATTTGAGTCGTCGAAAGGTATACAAGAAAGAAGATGACTCCATCGATAAAGGTAACGTCAGTAAGGACGCTTGGAAACAATTATATACCACAGCGTATCTCAAGGGGTTGAAGGTGACAGGGGAGAGTCGAACCGTGGTGAGATTGGTTGAGAATAATACGGCGATAGAAATTGAACTGCAACTAGGCATCCAATAACCATTCGCTTTCTATTTTGGGTAGTATTATGCCATCTAACGCTCTGGACATACCTGTGTAAATTAAGTTGAGTATGCGCGTGCGTTGATTTTCTAAATTTAAGATATAGCTATCGAATATATCCGGTGCCAACATCACGTAGGGCATTTCCATGGATTTTAGTTCGGTGACCAATCCGATGAAATAAGTATTCTGTGACCCGTCTGAAGCGGCGGGACTAGTACCTTTATTTAATGACAATATTTGATGAAACTGGTCTTCCGTTAATCCCGTTCGAAAGATCGCATCCACATCCCGTAAACCGTTAGTGGCGCCTTTGTATTGTACGAGCTCACGCCACTGATTATATCCCATCAATTGAGAGTGGGCATGCTCTGTGGGGTGGCCATGATAAAAGCGTATCGCTTGTGGGATCAACGAGCGTAACATGGAAAAAGTCGTCGGCATGATGCTAAAGGGACGATTAGCATTAGCAAGTTTAACGATGGCCACAAACGCGAACCAATATTCACGACTTAGCATGGCGCTTGGTTGGTCTGGTAATGAAAATGTGGTGTAAGTGGAGATGGCTGTGTCCTTTGATGTGGCCCCTTCAAAATTGCCCGGTAATGCGATACCTGCGTGCTCATCAATGACACGGTTGAAAAGGGTGTCGACATTGCTACCGGTGCGAACAGATTGAAATAGGTGGCGTTCTCGGACATTGGAGAGTGTTAATGGCGATTGCTTTTTACCATCGGTGATTTGAAACTTATCTCCCAACGCCACTACGGCCTGCGGACTGCGTTTGAGAATGTTGGCCATGGAGCCAGGTAAATCGTGGGATTCGTCGACAATGACATAACGAAAATTATTCGGTACGGGCAACTCCATTTCGTCCACCATTTTGATTTGATGAAGCGCAAGAATTGGCATCGCAGAATTAGGTGTGGGGTCTTTTATGGTATTCCAAAGAGCATTAGCGAGTTCAATGTAAAGGGTCGGGGATATGCCATCAAGTTGCCATGGACAATGTTGAGGTCCAATATCAAAGTCAGCAGATTGGCAATAGTTACTGACAATGTGATCCACAATATTGATAACAGTGTCCGTAGTAAAACCGTTCATCGGTCTGGCATTGATATAGTTTGCAAGCTGTCGATAACTCAGTCGTTTAAGCTTGGTGCGTTTTCCCCAGTAAGCTTCGCCGTTCATTTTGTAATACAGCATATAGTACGCAAGATAACGAAAGGACCAGGCTTTAATTGATTTGCCCAGCTTGGGTGCTAGCGCAGTTATCTGCCCCATGTTTTTGGTGAGGTATAAAGTCGATCGTTGATTAAATAGGTGCGATAGTCGTGTTACTAGCACTGTTTTTCCACAGCCTGCAAAACCTTGCAGCGTGAGGGACTCTTCGGGATTGCGTGCTAATTCATGTAGCAACACGTCTTGCTCGTCATGGGCCCGAATACCTTGGATATTAAAGTGATAGGTGGGGTCCGTGGGACGGTTGCTGCTGAGCTTATCCTGCTGGGAGCTATCCCAGATACCTTGTTGATTCAGGGTGGAGCTCGCGCGTGCGTCGCCGGTTTCCATTAGGCTAAGGTTGTAGGACGACAATTGTTCCTGTAACTCACTCCAATTGGCATTGTGCAACCGACGAATAATGCTCAGTCGTGAATGATCCCCTTGCTCTTGTATGTCTTCCGCAAGCACACCCAAAGCGCGCTCTAGTTTTAGCGGGCTTATGATCTCTTTTCCTGCCTTCTTTGCGCTTGTGATTGCGCTGTAAAGCGTACACAGCGCGGCAAGTTCAACGGCGTTACAGGCGTTAAAGATATCTGCTAGTGGCAAGTTGCTAGTTTGGGCCTCAATCAGCTGAATTAGCGTGTTTGGCTCAATAGGCAGAAGAAAGGGTGGCGGTGCTGCTGTGTTGCTGGTCATGTAATCTATATAACGTTTTTAATGTGGGACGTTCAAAGGCAAGTTGGGATGGTAGCACGGAATGAGGGTGTCTAGCAGGTTTAGTTCTTGCGTAAGATGATGACATCGTTGCCAATAAACTGCACTTCAGCATGATATTTTGTCGCTAGAAATCGAAAGGTGTCCTGACTAAAAAAACAAATATGCGATAAATCTTGAATGTAATGCCAACGGGCAAATGCGGATTTATCAATAACCAGTTTAGTCATTATGCCGAGAAGACCGGTGGGCCGTAGTAGGTTGAACAAGCGATCAATTTCTTTCTGAGGAGACTGTAAATGTTCCACTACCTCGGTGGTGCAAATGAAATCATAGGAGCGCTCAAAGACGCTTCGATTCTGGTAGTAGAACAGGTCATACACATCCATTGTATGACCTTGTTCTTCAAACATCACGGATAAAGTAGGTCCTGGTCCACAGCCAAAATCAAGGCCTCGTCGAGTTTCGGGGAGCAAATCGAACATGGGAGTACTTAGCCGTGATAAAAAGCGTCGATAGCCTAGGTCTTGAGGGTTATTGTCATGAAGGTCATAGAGGGCTTTTTCATCGCTTGATGATAGCCAAAATTGCTTAGGTACAAATACAAGGTGGCAGTGTTGGCATTGCCAATACTCTCGGTGCTTGTCTTCAAAATAGATTTTAGAATGTGCTTCCAAACATAAAGGGCAAGCAAGGGAGCTGAAGGATTGCTGGTTATGGGACACTATTGAGATGCCAGTCGTAATCTAAGAACTCAATGTCAATATTACCGTTGGTTAGCTGGACGGTTTGCTGTTCAGTCAGCCCGAGCGCCTCGCGGTAGCTTGCGAGGTATTGGGCGAGAGAATGTTTGCTATGGCCCGTTTGCTCAAAGTCGCTTCGATACCAGCGGAAGATACTCGAAACCTGTAATTCGTCCCCTTTCAGACGATTACGGCTTCTGTCCTGCAGGAACTTACGGGCGGCTGAGTCTAGCTGGTGCTCAAGGCGTTTGCCGACAAAGGCTTCCTTCAGTAATGCAGGGCAGCCGATGCTGGCGCAGTTGGCGGCGAAATGTATGCGGGGTTCATTGTAACGACCAGACCCGCGAATTAGATAATGCTCAATATCATCCAATGATCGTGTTTCTTCCAAGAGGGGGATAAAACTTTTTTTCCAGGGTGATCGAAAGAAAGATCCTAGATCTTTAATAGAGGTTAATTTAGGGTACTTCGTAAGGATAAGCTCTACCGTCCAGGCATTATAAGCATTCAATAGGAATGCTAATTGATCATTTTTGTGCCATCGATCAAAGGTTTTGCGTGAAACCTGTTCGAGGCTGAGTAGATAGCGTTTGAGTTTTTTGCGTTCAACCATCATCCCCCGATAGTCGACTTGAGAAGCGACGCCTTGATGCAGGAGGGTCACGTGAGAACTAACCAGTTCATTCCAGGTTGCGTGGGAAAACGCTTCCGTTGTACTTGCCTGAGCATTAGCGCCTAGCATTAGCAGCGCCAGCATAGGAAAAGCGATACGGTGGGAAATCATTATTATGCACTTCTCAATGAATTTCGATAAAGGAATCATAACCTACAATCAATGCGGGTGGCCACTTCGGGTCAATTAGTTGTCTGCATTGTCGTTACTTGGTGTCCTTTTTCTTTTTATCTTGGGTTTTATGATCTTCATATTCGCCACTGGCAAAGCTCTGCATTGCCTGTCTTATCGAAACCATTCTATGTTCGAAATTACGGCATCCAGAGCAGATAACGGTGTGAATCTTAAGGCCAAATCGTTCTCGTTTACTGAGTGGGCGTTCTTGTGATTCAGATATTAGGCGAGTGGCTCGCTCGCAATTAAGCATGCGCTTGGCCCTCGTACCACTTTAGTTCTAAGCATTTTTGCAGGCGTAATCGAGCCCGGTGCAGTGTGACGTGAAGGTTGCTGATAGAGAGGTCGACTTCTTTGCAGATTTCTTCGCTATCCAGTCCAATATACTCACGCATCATAAAGACCTTGGCTTGATTACCGGGCAGATTATTTAAGCAGGCTTCAAACACCACCCAAAATTGCTGTTGTTTAAAGGCAAGCTCTGGGTCACCCCAATGGTTAGGTTTATCTTCAGTGTTCCAGTGCCCACGTTTATCAAATAGCGATCCGAGGGCTTCATCTTCTTCATCACTGCCCATCAGTTCACTTACTTCTGCAAGCCGCTGTCTTTTACGCAAAATGTCGGCGATCTTATTTTTTAAGATGGCGAACACCCAGGTCTTGAAGGCAGAGCGGCCAGCGAAGGAGTCTGCTTTTTTCATTGCGCCAATTAAGGCTTCTTGTACCGCATCTTCTGCTAAATGCGTGTCACTAATCTGTAAATTAGCGAATTTGAGCATTTGCTCGCGGAGTTCTTCCAAATAGCCTGCATCATTGAGTTGTGATGCGTCACCAGGTGTGGTGTTGACCGTCATAGAGTGTCCTTGTTCATTCTTCATTAATACAAGCCCGTTTACGAGTGGTATGCCACAAACCGTCGGTCAATATAGTCTTTCCAGCGCCAAACCCAGCCTCCAGAGGCGCTCATATTACCCCATGACATAACACCATAGCGATCACCACAGGATAAAAGGTACAGCGAATTTCTTTTTGCAGTATAAGGCAATAAGGGGTGGTTTGATGCGGCAGCACGCAGATTTTTAGCAAGGACTGGACCCACCTTGACCGCATGCACACCAGATCGTACAACGGTACCATCCACTCGCGAGCAAACATCCCCCACGGCAAAGACATTGTCATGAGACAGGCAGCGATGGTATTCATCCACAGATACAAAGCCACTGTCATCCAATGCAAGGTGGCTTAGCTGCAACCATTCATGAGCAATGGCACCGGTGGAGGCAAGTACGCAGTCAACAGTGAGTTGATCGCCCGAAGACAACAGCAACCCCTCTTCTGTTGCGACTGCTCGATAAGGGTGGAAGGTGACGTTTTTATCGGCGAGAACTCGCTGAATACGTTGTTTTACCTTTGCACCGTGGCCGAGGAGTAAGCCTCCAGGTGTTCCCACCAGACTAATCCGCACTGATGGGTATTGGGCTAAGGCATATTGTGCCGCCAGAACCAGCTCAATGCCTGCCGCTCCAGCACCGACCACGGCTAAATGGTAGCTAGATTTTTGTTCAGCTCTCACTTTGGCTTGTTCCTTGATTTGGCCCCAATGATGAATAAAAGCATCTAACGGCTTGATAGGAACAGTGGGTGTCCTACCGACCGATAACCAAGAGGTGTCGGTTGCGCCACCTACGTCAAGGGACAGGATGTCGTAGTCAATATGGGTGCCATCGGGTAGGCAAACGCATTGTCGGTTCGCATCAAAGCCAATAATGGGCTCTAGAATAAGGTCAACACCCGATTGTTTGATCAAGGACCGTAAATCTATGCGGCATTCCTCAGCAGAATAATGACCCGCCATAAATCCAGGGATCATACCGGAATACCATTGGAATGGCTGAGGTGTGATCAAGGTGACCTTGGTGTCAGGGATTGGACGCTCCGCGAGGTCGCGCATGACCGCGAGATGTGCGTGGCCACCGCCAATAAGTAGAAGCTGTTTCATAGATGCAAAATAGACCCCAAAGTACCCAAAGTTGGGCGTGGAAAGCAGGATGATACCGCTTCTGTCGTTGGTGGGGCATTTTTCTTACAGACTGATGGAAAAAAACTTGAATTAGTGTCGGCTGTTTTTCTACCACAGAGCGCTCTATCCCATGGATGACATCTAGTATAAGATCGATTTAGCGGTATGAAATGGATTTTATAACAATAACAAGGAGCTGGCCGTATGCGTATACAACACATTGCTAATCTTAATCCCCCTTTCTATATCATCCTATATTGCCTTATTGTTACTTTAGTCGGCTGCAATGAGCATTCTGTCGTGGTGATGGATTGAATAATTCAGAGGAGCGTTATTACGGGACGTCGCCAATCATTAGGGATACTGATGGTGACAGCATTCCCGATGGTATTGAAAGTAAGGTTGTGGGGCCTTTGGCTTTAGTCGGGCTTGGGGTGACGCCGTTACATAAAGATATTTTGCTAGAAATCGATTGGATTGCGTCTAATGAACAGAAGTCGGTATCACCGATAGCCGTGAGCCAGTGAGCAACCCGGATATCGATAATGGTGATCTTGGTGGGGGTGAAGCTCTGCCCATTAGTGATGAGTGGATATATGGAGAAAGCCTTGCATCGAAGTGAGAGCAGTTCATGGATCCAGATCGCTACCCTTATTTCTTTCATACATTAGCCGTTAAAATTGGTCGTAGCCATGTAATTACCTCGGTTTATACCGGGGTAAGTTGGTTCGATGGTTTGCTGGAAGCGGGCGTTCTACAGCACGAGCTAGGGCATAACTTAGGTTTGCTGCATGGGGGAGATGATAATGTGGTATGTAAGCCGAATTATCCAAGTGTGATGAACTACAACCCCATATTAGCACTGTCTTTTGATTATTCTCACGGGGGCAATCCTACCTTAAATGAAAACCATCTGTTAGAAGAAGAGGGAATAGGTAAAGGGCCTATTGATTGGAATGAGAATAATATTATTGATAGTGACACTGTGGCAGCGAATATTAACCATATTATCCCCATTCAGTTTTTCAGTGACTTGATTGAATTTTTGCCGTTAGAGAAAATCCCTTTTCGTCAGCGGGCATTCTCAACCGAGAGATGCAAAGACAACCGGTTAACGGAAATCCATGATTTTAATGACTGGGCAGAAGTTGAAAAGCAATTAGTGGGATTTGATGAGAACCCTCAATTAATGTCTCGTAGCGCTGTCGCAGATGAGGGCTTTGACATTGATGTAACGTTAGTTCCAGCTAATAACTAGTCATGATCGTGAGCTAACAGACAAGTAATACCTCCCACAAAAAGCCCACTGACATAAGTTATGTCAGTGGGCTTTTCTATATTGCACATTAAATACCCTATTTCAAATTTATTTCACTTTTTTTCATAAAAAACGAAACGATCGCGATTTTTTTGTGGATATACCTATATAGCTTTCGCAATGACGCGAACAAAAGAATGTATTTCACGTATTAACACGTTGTCGTTCGATCTTTTATTGATCGAATGGTGAGCAGTAGATATTTTGCAGTAGGAGCAAAAACATGGCCGCTATTATCGCCACCGAAGGATTAGGATTATTTAACAGTTCAAAGCAAGCACTGGGTAGTGCAGGGATGGGCTTTGGTGGAGCAGGGGATCAGCTTCACGTTAACGCGGTAAATGGTAACTTGGTAGTGCAACGCCAAGATCAAATAGTAGTCGGTCATGGTGTTGATGCATCGGTTGTTCGCACTTATAACAGTCAGGCGAATTTTAATGGCAACGACGGTGATAGCTCTCGGTTTAACTTTCAACAAAAAGTCGTTCAATCCGGGAACCAACTTACCCGCTGGACAGAAACAGGTTCAGAGCAAACATTTACCCTAAAATCAGGAACCACCGATACCTACATCAGTGATGACATTGGTGTGGATGACAGCATCACCAAAATCGGTGATCAATGGGTGTACCGTAACCCAGAAAACCAAGTCAGCTATGAGTTTAACGCTCAAGGTGCCAACCTTGGCAAGCTTTCACGGATGGTTAATGGTGAAGGACTCGCGCTTACCTATACTCATACCGATACCAGCGTCACAATTACCGATCCTGCCGGTCAAAGTACGCTGATCACACTGAGTGCAGGTAAAGTAACAGCGATTAAACACATCGATAAAGACGGTATTGTGTTATCCAGCATCGATTACGAATACACCGATACCAACCATCCAGAAGTAATAACAAGCGTTGCGGTCGATCTTACCCCGCAAAACGCTACCCCGCAAAATCCCGCAGACAATCGTTATTACGTCACCCAATACACTTATGAAACACGTAACGGCAACCCGTTACTGGTTAGCGTACGCCAAGGTGAAAGTAATAATGCAGATAAAACCTTAGGCAACGACAAAGGTAGTGTTGTCAGTTTTGTCTATGACAGTGGTGTCGATGATTCCAACACCGAGCCTCGGATTGCACAGCTCATCCAAGGCGAAGGGGAAAAAGCCAGCGTCACCGAATATGTGTACGGTGACAACAAAACGGACGTTATCACCTATCAGCGCTTCCGTGTTGAGGCGGATGCTGCCGTACCTTTGGGGCAGCGTTATATTGCTGAGCGCACCAGCACAACAACGTACCATTACATTGAGCGCACCGTTGAAAATGGCACCAACCAACGGATGATCAGTAAAGTGGAGTCTGCCGCAAACGACAGTGGGTTTCGAGCGGTGACGGTATTTGGTTATACGGATCAAGGTGACGTACGTTTTGTACAAGATGCCGAAGGCAATGTGACTCGCTACGGCTACGATTATGACAGCGACAGTGTGGTTGCCAGTAGCGAAGGGCTTCGTCTGTGGCAAATGGATGGTGAGGGTAATGCAATACGCTGGTATTACAACAGCGATAGCCAAGTTATCTCTGAGGTGCGTTATACCGATCCAGATCTAAACCCTAGTGATGCCATATTTGCCGCTAGCGGCGACGAGGTTACCCGTTTTGTCTATGACTCGGGCAAACGCTTAGCCTTTAGCATTAACCCTGCGGGTCAAGTGAGTGGTACAGCATACAGCGCGATGAATGCGGTGGATAATACCCGTAGTGTCACTCAAACGCTTTATAGCACCAACCTACTCACAGACACATCCCCTGAAGCTATAAGTGCTCAAAATGCGATTAGCGCCGTATCAGAGACAATTGATGTTGCCTTATTAAGTACGTGGGCCAATAACGAAGGCGGCAACACACAACACAGCATTTCCCACCTCGATTATCGTGGCCAAATAAGTCAGAGCGTTACCACTTACACCGCATTAAATCTTGATGATAACAGTGCGAATAGCACCACCAGCACCACACATTTTATATATGACCACCGTGGTCGTTTAGTGCAGCAAGCTGCCCCCAATGCGGATAGTAATGACAGCACACAGGCCACCCATTATGTGTATGACGGTTTAGGCCGCTTGGTCGCCACCGCACTAGTAGAAAATGTGCAAGATGATGGATCTGCGGACCTGATTAATAACGATACCTTAAGTATTGAACAGGCCACCTCGTTGCCAGGGTTTAATCAAGTTACCACCTACACGCAGGATACGAAAACGGGTGGGCAACATACCCGCACAGAATTTGCTAACGGCTTTATTCAAGAGCAAGTGTTTGATCGAGCAGGGCGACTGGTTTCTCAGCATGAGGCCGATGGTAAGTTTACGGTAGATTCAGCCGATGATATTGACCTTGGCACCACAGAATATATTTACGATGCCCAAGGTCGCTTACGTATCACACAAGATGCCGAAGGGGTGTTAGCACACAGCGTTTATAACGATCGTAATCAAGTGGTCGCCACCATCGATGGTAATGGAGCATTAACGGAACTGTCTTACGATGATGCCGGGCAAGTGACCCGTGTTATTCAGTACGCCAACTATCTCACGGTTAGTCAGCTATCTCGCCTTTCTGCCAACAGCGATGATAATGTGCGCGCGTTAGATGTACCGCTAGAATCGCTACGTCCCTCGTTTAGCAATGATGACCGTATTACCCATAATTTATATGACGATGCCAATCGTTTAATTTACAGCATTGATGGTGAAGGTTATGTCAGCGAAATCCAGTACGACGGTAAAGGTCAAATTACCAATACGTTAAAACACTCCACACCGTACCCAGGCTTTACACCGCTAAATGACAGTGATATCACCATCTCCCGACCCTCACTTGCGGACGTGGGTGCGTTTGCACAATACAATTATGCAACGGCAGAACATTTTACAGTAGATAACCATACGTGGGTGCAAGGACTTCATCAAACAACGGATTATAATGTTGCTATCGGCTTGTCTTCACGTAAAGAAGTGGGTAATGAGATCGGGCGATCGGATTTAACCGGTTACAATTACACCTATCAAACCGTGGGTACGACAAGTGATGCACTTACTCAGTCGGTGGTTAGTGCGATTGATATACCGTCTTCGCGAACGTTAGATTTCACCCAAAGTATTGAAGCTCTCGGCTTCTATGGTGTTGCTTCTGATGTCATTGGTTTTGAGGGCAGCACACTTCAGTATTTAGAAACAAGCGATAATCAGCTACTTTTGCGTCCTGTAAATCAGGTGTTGGTGGGTGACTCATCGTACAATTCATGGGATGAAATTACCTATCACCGTAATCAGTATTACGCCGCGAATCGTGATTTTAATTTTAGTTTTAAGGCTCAAGATCTTGCCGGAGTGTCTGATACCAAACATGACTTCGTGGGTATCAGTGACGGTAATGGCAATCAATGGGGAGTGCGCTTTTCCGGGGTGTATACTTTTGCAGCAACGACTGCTCATGGCGAAATGGGCTTGCACTCTTTTGGCGTTCGAAGTTTGGGTAGTACTTCACAAGTAGACCTAGAAGTAAAAGATAATGTTGCTTACTTGTGGGTGTACGCAGAAGGAGCATCTCGCCCTGATATTAGCCAAGCTGCGCAATTGGATCTTAGTACGTGGGGGGATTTTGATGTACTGCATACCACCCTCGAAATGGATGGTACAAGTACGCAGCAACTCGCCATTACCGATTGGACAGAAACCGGTGTTGCCATTGATGGCCCACCTGCAGCAACCTATTATCACAACGATTTCAGCGATGAAGACAATAACTACGGGTTTAGCGGCTATACAATTGGTGATGTAGATAACGCCGCGATTAACAGCGATACCGGTATCTATTTTAATGTTGGGGCTGCTGAAAGTTTTAACATTACCCAGTTAGGCGAGCTTAATGGTGCCAATGTCATGCGAGTGACCACGGTAGATTCCACCGAAAACGTAGCCTACCGAGAATTGATTGGTAGTAAACGCTATTTGTTGGATGATAGCACGCGTACGGTGATTCGCTACGAGTTTACTGGCGGCGTTAACAGTAATACCTTTCGTGGTTTTATGGGGATTACCGATGAGCTAGGAAACCGCATTGGTATAAAACTACTCCGTAATGATGTCTATAGCTCCATAAGTGTACGTGGCTATGATCATGGGCAAATTTCCTCAAATCGTTCAACCGACATAGGCACCATTTATGTCGCCGAAATCGAAATGTCAGGTGGTGAATACCATATCTATTACTACCCTAAAACCATTGAAGGTGCCTCCACTGATTCGAGTCTCGATAATAAAAGCCAGCGTGTTCTCGTTGATCACGGCGAGCTACCTGACAATATGGGGAGCCGTCTAAGCAGTTATGTTCAAGCTTATGGTGATGATAGCTGGTACTACAGTGATAAGCGTTTTTACATTACGAAAATGGAAGAGTGGGGGACCGAAGGGCAGTGGAGTGCACAAACCCTAGAAGATGGAAATGTCATCACCGAAGGTGGGTTGTCGTATAACCAGTTCTTTGATCTTGATGATAACACTGCAGATAAATATCTTGCTAATCTGCAGGATATCGAAAGTATTAAAACGACACTCACTCGATTGGATGTTGAAGGCAGAGCAATAGCGGATACCTCATATCAAGAAGAGGTTGCTACCATTTTTAACCCCGATCACTATGATGGGCATTTAACCCTATTAGCCGACGGCACGTTGGCGGATGGTAAATACCAAATCAATACAGAGGTTATTTACAGTGCAGAATCCGGTTTAGCGTCGCAAACCTATACTGACGTAGTGATTAACGGTGACTATCAAGTACGAACACAAACCGCAGGTGTCGCGATTGATGGGTTCTTTAATCTGACGGATTCTGAGCATGTAGATTATCTAGACATTGATAACACCCAACAAATTGTTGCTACGGTTAGCAATTATTTCACCGGTGAGGTGGTTGCTAACACTGTGACTGACCTAACCTATAAAAACCACTACAACGGCTATTTAAGTCTATCAGAGGCACCATTGGCGGATGGTGTCTATGATGTTGTGGTTTCAGTGTCGAAACTGAACCCTGAAACGGGAGAGGTTGAAACAAAAGAGATTGATGCATCCCCTTTTACTATCCAGCAAGGCGATCGTTACACCTATGATCATGAGCTGACGTTTGATTTTGATGCAATGATTGCTGAAGGAGTCGATGGTGTAGAAAGTGATGCCATTTATGGCGCAGTGGATCAAGACTCGATTAAACTGACCTACTGGAAAGAAGATGGTGGCATTGGTGAAACTCAAGTGATTGAGTATGACCCATCCGTTACAAATACTTCTGCGTTGGCCCGTAAAAGTGCTGCTACCAATAACGCCTTTATTGCCACCTTGTATAACCTTGTGGAAGGGGAGTACGGTTATCGTTTAACGTACCAACAAGAAAATACCACGGAACAATCCAGTATCGTAGGACGATTTGTTAGCGATCCGGTTCTTTCTGTCGTTAATGACTGGCAACAACAAAATGATATTTTTGCTGACGAACATCAGTTTACGCTAAGTGGTGCTGACGCCAGTGATAACGGACGCTCAGTGGGTAACTATTTAGGTTACATTAGCACTGGCGACATTCCACTCGCATTTTCAGAGATAAATCTAGGCATTGAGCCTAGTGATGATCAAGCCAATAAAGACAGCATTGTTCAAGCCTACAAAGAAAGCATTACTTTACTTGTGGCAACAGTTCGTTATGCCGGTACGGATATTGTTGTCAGTACAACAACAACGGATCGCACAGCGTGGCCTGCGGATGATAAGTACGAGAACATATTATTACTTACCGACGGTACACCATTAACGTCGGGTGAATACGATGTTAGTGTGACAGCAACACTGGCGGACAGCTCAGTTGTTGATTTGAAGGGCTTTACACTACAGGTTAGCGATCAGCTTGATGCAAGCAGTACGCAGTCACAAGGTGCACAGTTAACATGGGAAGGTATCAACGCAGAGCAGCTAGAATTACGTTTTGGACAAGCGGGTACCGTTGATGGTGTACAGCCAAATTACACCGAAGTATTGATCGAACAGGTTGATGGTGAACCATTGCCGAAAGTGAGCGTGTTTGATGTTAAACCTAACACGAATATACCCGCAATCAGTAACCTTGGTGCCAGCCTAACGGGATTGTTGGGTCAATACAGTGTGTTATCGATTGCCGGTTTAACCACGAATCCAACCAGTACTTCGGTAACCGGCGTAGTGAATGCTGGGTTAGAAGACAGCATCACTCAAGCTTACGCACAGCAACCGGTTAATGTAACGCACACAGGAACGCTAAACGCTAGTCATCAGGCAAGTCATACACTGGAATGGGAACAGTTTTCGCGTACGGTTGATTTCGCAGATCTCAGTGAGCTGGGTAGTGATGCACTAACGGCGAATCATGGCTTTGTCATCAACGATAGTATTGACGGTATTGATAGTGAAACAGCAAACAAGCGAGTAATTACCGATGATAACGGTATTCGGCTTATTCATAATGACCCTGACCAGCCGGATAACTGGGTGAATGTGTCAGGCTCACTGAATTATGACAACAGTTTGCCAACGGCAACAAAGGCCAAGCAAACCCAGATGACTTACCACTTTAACAGTGGGCGATTGGACTACTCTGGCTTTTTGGGAATGGAAGGTACGAGTTCAAGTAACACGACTACGTACCTCGGACTTTATATTCAAGACAATAAAGCTTACAGCACGACTCAGAGTTTAAGTGCAGGCAGCCAGTTAATGAATCTGGATGCTAATACGGATTATGTTGTCACGGTTACGCTAAAAGGCACTTACGCATCGATTGAACTGCATAAAGCCGGCGATGAAACGGTTAACGCGAGTTATAGTGATCCGACCGCGACATCTCTTTTAACCAGTCATAGTTATATGGCAGTCAAAGGTGATGGCGGGCAGTTTGGTAATAGCTTGCTTATTAATAGCCTAATGGAATCTGGAGAACATACTGATTCCACCGTAGTGTTAGAGTATCGACGAGAAGGCCAAACTGAATGGCAGAATGCCTCGGTTGCCCAATCTGACGGAAAATACAGTGTTAGCCTAGGATCACAAGCCATTGATGGTGATCGTGTTGATCAGTGGGAATACCGTGTTAGTGAACAACAAAACGGAGCCACCTTACGTCAATTTTCTGATGTATTGGAGTCCATCGCAGCAGTGGCTGGTGGTGTCAATATTGTTCAGGCTAACTCCGTTACCGCTACGGTAAAAACACAACAACTCAGCCAAAGCCAAGGCACCAGTATTCAAGGTTTCCTAACCAGTACGCAGCAACAAAACCTGGATTATGCAGTAACCACCATTACCAACAGTGACGGTGAATTGGTTGATACCGTTACGACATGGGCAAGCCTTGATAAAAATTATACTGGTTATCTCAATATATCTGCGGACAACAGACTTGCAGAAGGGCTCTATTCTCTATCGGTAGACCTTGTTGAGGACGGTGCGGTAACCGAAACGCTGAACGCTGAATACCAACGTAATAACCAGCATACCGTAACGCAACTAATTACCTGGGCTGTTGATGGCGATGCAATTAATGCAGCTCACGAATTAGCGCTTCATATCAGACCAAAAGGCAGTGAAGAAGAGTATCAAAAATTGCTTGTTACAGAGCTTAACGGCCAATACCAAAGCACCATTGTTGGCGCACCGAACAGCGAATGGGAATTTGTAATACTCGAAAAGCACAGTGAGCAAGAAACTATCATGAGTGCCCGAAAAGGTAATGTCACCTTAGGTGAAATAACGGGTACAGTGTTGGAGCAATATGTCGCTATTGGTGAAACTACAAGTAGTGATAATCCTAATGTGACACGAATTCATGCAACGGTAGTGGGTGATGCCGGAACATTTGATGTTGACACTAACGTTAGCAGTATTGCGGGTTATGCAGGGCAAGTGTACCTGAGTAATGGAGAAGCATTAGCGGATGGAAATTACACCGTTACACTATCGTATTATGACGAAAGTGATGCTCTGATTCGAACTGGAGCCCCTGTGGTTTATCAAGTAGGAGACGACAGAAGCTTAGTTGGTAGTTCGGTTGTTAATGAAAATACAAGCTTAGTGACTGTTCAAGATATTGGCACTCATTACATTGTTCAATACCTTGATCCTGCGAGCAATGCAACCAACACCATTGAAATAGCAAAAGGGCTAGATGAAAATACGTTAACGATTGAAGAATTGAACGATAGCCAATATGCGTATGGTATTGCGTATAAAGATGCGCAAGGGCAGTTGTATTCGCAGTTAGATGGATCGTTTATTGCTGAGCAGGTGGGAACGCCGACGGCGGATGAGTTGGGGTGGTTTTATGGACAGAGTGTTGAGGTAGATGTTGTTGCTGGGGTTGAGGTGGGAGCAGCTGATATCTCCGGTGGTTATGTTAGCTCCACAGTCACGGTCACTAAGGATAACCGAATACCTGAAAATATATCTTTTAAAAATGGTACCCCAGTTTTATCGGTGTCAGACCTCAATGGTGACTTGGGTTTTGAGTATGTTGATACATTCATCCCTAGTGGTTATTGGAACGGATTAGGATATTCAACTCGCAGTTATTTTGTCTTTAAAGAAGGAGAGGCGTTACCAGACCTCAATAAGCCCGATTGGTTTAGCGATGGTATGGATCAAAGTGAGATGGAGTTTAAGGCGTTTATTTGGGCTGACGTGGAAGTCGATACACCTGGATATGCAGGGGCATATATTGAGAAAAAGACTATGGATGGGGAGTGGGGGTTTAATCGGCGTAAAGGACTTTATGGTCACCAATTAAATTTACCAATAGATCCAGCTAGCTCCGGTACTTATGACTTGTATTATGCCTCTCATTTTGTTCGCACAGATGAGGAAGGCACTGAACATGTTGCGCTCACAGACTTTGGTGGATTGCAAAAAATAGACTCGGGATCGTTTCAGTTAGGTGATTCAGTGGAATTCGAAATTACGCTCAAAGATATGCCTGATGAAGTTATGTCATTCGATTTTGTTGTTTTAGATGAAGAAGGGAATGATCTTGTTGCCAATATGTACAGTGTTGGCGATTTAGAAGAAGATGGAAGCATTCAAATTACTGTTGATGGAATGACGGAGTTTCCAACAAAGTATGGGCTGCAATACCGTATAGATTATCGTAATGAAAGTGAAATTGTGGGTGGTACTGGGATTCAAACTATTGTTTCTAATATTTCTGATGACTTTGATACGCTTGCATACCAAGCGAGCGAATCTAATTCCTCCTTGATATACCCTGCATCTGAAAATAATATCTATGCTGTTTTAGATGTGATGCCGAATAGAATATATAAAACCACTAATAATGCGGAAACAATAATTGCTGCATCGGTCGATGTGATTGCGGATAATAGGGTGCCAGATAACCTTTACTTTAAGGATGGAAAACCCGTTATTGACGTTCCTGATTTTAATGGTGATGCAGGTTTTGAATATGCGGCGCATTTTTGGACAAGTCAGTGGAATGAAGGGCCTGCATATTCCACACGAAGTTATTTCTTATATGAGTCTAATGAGATTATCCAGAATACTCAAAGATCAAATATAGATCTTCTTGGATACCAGCCTGGAGCGTATGTTGACTATTGGAAAACCACTGAAGGGTACATTGGTGCGTATGCGGAGAGACGAGAGGACACTAATTCGGGAGCCTGGAGTAAGAATTTAGATACAGGTGTTCAAGGACACAGTATAGATTTACAGGGAGACTGGTCAAAGGCGGTGTCGATGTTTTCTAGTGACTTGAATTCAGAGATAAATGGAATTAATCCCGGTAGCTATAGTTTATATTATGCGACTCATAGAATTCATACAGATATAAAGGATACTCATCATACTTATGTTACAGATTTTAGTGGTTTGCAAAAAATAGATTCAATATCATTTCAAGAGGGTTCGATTAAACTGGCTGATTCGGTTGCGTTTGAAATCGTACTCCCTGATTTACCTGCGGATATTACAACATTTGATGTTGTTCTTGTTGGAGAGGGGGGGGATGACTTAATGTCCGAGTCACATGTTGTTGGTGAGTTGGATAATGATAAATCTAGTGTAAGCTTGATGTTTAATGGAATTACATCCTTGCCTTCAGTTTCGGGGTTGAAATATAGGCTCGATTTTTATAAAGAGAGCAAGTTTGTCGGTACTACCTCGACACAGACTATAACAGCGGAGATGAATGGTAATTATATTGATTGGAAAACATCACCTAAAGAACTAAATTATAAGTTAAGCACTGTGAGCAATATAGCGCTAGATATGTATTCGGATGAGCTGTCGGAGTCTGAAAGTGGTTCAATAGTGAAATTGCCAAATAAAATATTGACGAAATATGAACTGTCAACATTAGATTCAGTTGAAGTCGATATTTTTTCGTTCGACGAAATCTACGCTGGAAAAACCGTAGGTGAATGGTTCAATTCATCATCCCTGTCACAACTAGAATCAGCCCTTAACCCAGAAAATAGCCGCAATGTAGTTACAAATGTTTCAGAAATTCAAAACTGGAGTGGATCAGTCAATTTTAGAAGTGATACCTCTGAAGCATTGCCAGAAGGTCACTATCTGGTTCGATTTACCTTGGTTGATAAAAATGGCTCAGAATTATTTGAATATCGAATGGTGCCTTATACTGTTGGTGCGGTGGGTGTCCCTGCAACTACCCCCACATTAACATGGAATGCTGGTAATGTTCCGGCATCAACGGACGTATGGATTCGTTATAAAGCAGCTACCGACCTTGATTATGCGGTTGATAATAATGGCTGGAAAAATGTTGATGTGAAACTGGGTGCTAATGGACAATTTAATGTCTCGTTAACGGGGCTTTCCCTAGAAACAACTAAAATATCTGAAAACCAAACCACCGGCCTCCATGATTTTGAAATTCTCTACGTAGACTCACTCACCCATAAAGAAATCAGCGGAGCAACGGGCAGCTTTGATATCGCCTATAACAGCGATACTCCCACTGTATTAGATATCCAGTTCACTCGCGATATTAATGGGCGAGAAGCACGCACCTTTTATGACGTAAATGGCCAAATTCAAGCGACATTGTCTGCTGACGGCGCTGTGACAGAGTTTATCTACAACGGGTTTAACCAGTTGATAGATACGGTTCGATACAGTGCGCTAGTCTCAGAATCACTACGTGCAAACGGTTCATTAACTGACGTGTTGGAAAACTCGCAAGCGAGCTCAGACACCACCTTGCACAATGTATCCCTATACAATGAACGTGGTTCTGTTGTCGCAACCATTAATGCTGAAGGTATCGTTACCCTATTCGAATACAATCAAAATAAGCAACAAGTGGCCACCAAAGTACTACAACGTCAGTTAACGGATAGCTACCTTAAGGATGTTGTATTTGCTAACCCAGCGTTAATGACCGTGGATAAATTGTTGTCTTATACCAGTACTGACGATAATGGTGCTTTGATCTTCAAACCTGCGGCAACGGGGGCAAGCGTAGATCAGTTAACCCAGGTTAATTACACGCTACGTGGTGAGGTTAATCAGACCACCGCCGTTGATGACACCATTAGCCAATTTAATTACGATAATATGGGGCGTGTGGTATCCACTATTGTTAATTACGACAATGCCGTGAGTAATAGCCGAACAGCTTCTCAAGGGTACGACGTAAAAGGTCGAGTCACGAGCGAAACCAATGGCGACCAAGTGGTTACTCATGCTTATGACCTTAATGGTTTACGTATTAGTACAACAACGGCATCCGCGGATGAGTCCATTAACAATAATGCACGTACAACGCGATTCTTCTACGATGCCAATGGCCGTTTAACCTTTAGCTTAAATAACAATGATGAACTCGCTGAAACACTGTATAACAGTTTTGGTGAAGTTATTGGTTCACAAACCTACGCTGCGCACATCAGAAGTGATGTGATAGATACCAGTCTATTGCAAGGTGGCATAACCAGTGCGTTGTTATTGCAATACTTCCGAAGCTTTCGGACTGAAAGCGATAATCGAAATCATATACGATATGATCGTCGTGGTTCCGTGCGCCTGCTTGCGGATGCATTGGGTAATCAACAACGTTTTGAATATAACGCCTTTTCTGAGCGTACTCGTACCATTCGTGATGCGAAAGGTGGTGATCTAGATGGCCAAACGATTATCAATGAAACCTTCTATGATAAACGAGGCCGTGTTGTCAGCACTTCTGATGATGCGCTAGGTGTTCGTCGTAACGCCAGTATCGTCTATGATGCTTTTGGTCGTATTACGGATCAATTTGATGGTAATAATAACCATCTAAACATTGAATTGGATAAAGTTGGTCGCCAAACGCAGGTGCTACAATTCAATAAAGACGGTGACATACTTAGCCAGCGTGATACCACCTACGATGCACTAGGTCGTGTATTAACGTTACAAGATGGTGTTGGAACGACGCAATATATTTATGACGACGTCAATCGTAACGTTGCCATAAAAATCAATACTGGTACAGACACCTTGACGGAAACAACAATCTCTAATCGTTTTGGTGAAACCCGTTTAGTGGAACAAGCCAACGGTGATCGTACAATCTATGACTATAACGATCAGGGGCAGTTGACGGCAGTGTATAACAACACTGAAGCACTGAGAGATCTTGCTTCATTTTCAGAGAGTACTATTCAAGGTTACATCGACGCGGTAAATGCCGACGCTAAGCAACAAGCGGACTCTGTTAACGAGTACTACCAATCCGGCTTGCTAAAAATATCGGAAGATGTGAAAGGTACTAAGGTGCATTTTACCTATGATGCCGCACAGCGACTTATTCGCAAAACGGTTGATTACACCGAAGAAGGTGCAAGCAACCATGTCGGTCTTAATTTGGTAACCGATTATCAATATGACGCACAAGGTCGTCAGGTATCGGATATCCAATGGTTAGGTACACCGGGAGAGGTTACTGAAGCAAATCCCAACAATGCCATTATCACCACAACGGAATACGATGTGGCGGGACGTGTTTCACACATTACTGTGAAAGGCACTATTCCTGATAACGATATGGATCTTGAAGGGAAAAATGATGTCGTTACCAGTTTTACTTATGATGACTTAGGTAACCGACTTACCGTTAGCACCGGTGGTGTGCCAAACGTACAATACGATACGGATGATAACGACAATTTGGTGCGTATATACTCCGCGCCATTATCTAGTACCCGTTATGAATACGATACCTTGGGTCGGCGTGTTGCAGAAATCGTTGATAGTAGTTTTACTGATGATGAAACTGGGCAAACGCTATATCAAGGTTTGGATCTAACAACGCGGTACCAATATGATGCTAATAACAATGTTGTCGTTTCTATCGCAGCAAATGATGCCCGAACGCTATTCTATTATGATGCGGCAGACCGAGAAATATTCCGCGTTAGTGCAGAAGGTGATGTTAGTGAAACTATTTACAATGCACAGCATCAAGTTGTAGGTGTTCGGCAATATGCTGCTCCTATTAACACCTATTTGTTAGCAGGTGGTGCCAATAGTGATGAGGTGATGGCTCGCCTTGGGTTAGGAGAGGGTGCTGGGGGAAGTGCAGTTAGCCAAGCGGATATTATGGCTGATCACCCCACAAGCCAGCGAGTCTATGATGATGCTGGGCGTTTAATTTATACCATTGATGCATTGGGACTTATTAGCAAGAACATTTACGACCCTGTGGACCGAGTTGTACAGACGGTACAGTATGCGATTGATACTGGACTTGAGAATCAACTAATAGCGGACACCCATAATGGCAATGATGCTGTTACCTTGGTTGATAATGCAATTTTTGATGCACAAGCGCCCGTTGGTAGCTCTCATGAGCAACAGACGATGTATGATGTGTTGGGCCGTGCCTGGATTCAGGTTAACGCATTGGGTCAGGTCACTGAGAGCCAATACGACCGAGCGGGGCGTTTGGTGTTACAAGTGCAATATGATGATGCGCTAAGTGATTATACGGGCGGTGCTACTGAAGCAAGTATTGAAGCGTTTATCAAAGCGCAGCGTATTGATGACATCGCATCACAAATCCGGGCCGAAGTACAAAATACAGGGGAAATTACAACCAACCGATACACTTGGTTCACTTATGACGCATTAGGGCGTCAGAAAACCCAATTAAATAGTTTGGGGTATATGAGTGAAAGTGAATACGATGCGGCAGGGAGAATGGTTCATAGTCGACGCTATACGGTTCACCATGCGCTAGAGTTATTGTTTGCGGGTGATGCACTTAATCCCAACAATGAACCCTTAAATAACTTATCCAGCAGTGCTTTTAATACCAATTTAGTGAAGATTACCGATGCGCTTAATAGTATGTCATTGGTTGAGCTAGAAGAGGCAACATTAGCATCGGCGACATTGAAATTGAATGTATGGAGTAGTGACTTACAGAAAACAGTTCAAGATTGGTATCTGGCGGTAGATAACATCAGTAAAGGTAATGTCAGCACAACCAATACTAATTTTGTAAATAGCTTGCGTCAAACCAGCACAGAGTACGATAACGCAGGGCGTGTTATCGCGGTTATTGATGAGGAGGCGAATAGTAAGAGCAACCATCCGACGGATAGAGAACGTTACGAATACGATGCCGCAGGGAATCGAACGGCGCTAATTAATAAGAAAGGAGACACGTGGGTCTCTGTGTATGATGCCGCCAATCGCCTTATTCAGAAGATCACCCCAGAGGTAGCACAAACGGAGTTGGTCGGTGTGTTAAGCACCGAGAACTTTGCCGATGGTAATGGTGATCTGGTTGTTGATGGTGCATTAACGGCAATACCGAATACATCCGGCGATGGGTTACGTTTGCAAAATACGGATGCTATCGCTGCTACTGCAGAAATGGTACTTAATGATGCATCGGATAACATTTGGGAGACTACCCTAAGTTTCAGTGGGGATGTACTAGCAACCAATCCTGTTATTTATTATGCAGGGGCGAATGATCTTGGTGGTAATCGGGGTGTCGAACTTGAGCTGAGTGAAACCACTATTAAAGTCACTCACGTTTTCGGCAATTCAGAAATCACAAGTACCTTAAAAGATGCCAGTGATAATGAGCTCGTTTTAGATAAGAGCAAAACGTATGTATTTCGTTTCCACCTTGCGCGTGCTTATTCCGGTGAAGAAACATCTACTTTAACTGCAACGGTGTATACCGTTAATGGCAGTACGCGTAATGAAGTCGGTTCTGTTAGCGTCCAAACGGACTGGGATGTTGATCAATCCATAAATGTTAAATCGACGGCTTCGACAGGTATTCGATTGGCTGTCGCAGGTGAAAGTGATCAAGCGATTATTCTTCATCAAATGGATAACCTCGTTGATGATGTGCGTTGGGCTGAATGGGCGGAAACAACACGCTCCGTCGATACACAACAACCGGTTATTACTGAGTATGAATACGATAGCTTGGGTAATGTTACACGTATGGTTGAGGGTAAGGGTACCTTGGGTGAGCGGGTCACGGGCTTTGTGTACGATGATTTAGGCCGGCAGACCACCACCATTCATCCTACCGTGGGTATTTATGATGAGGTGTCGGATACACGCGCGACACAAGATTATTCCAACGAAGCACGGTTGCAAGTGACACGTACACCAACCGAAACGACCTACTTTGATAGTTTAGGTAACGAAACGGCGCACCTGGATACGCGTGGCGTAGATACCTTCAAAGTCTATGATACGGGTAATCGTTTAGCCTATGAAGTTGACGGCGAACATTATGTGACGGGTTACACCTATGACGCCTTTAACAATGTTGAAACCTTAACGCGTTATGCGAATGCGTTGAATATTGATGCGGTTGATATGTTACGTGTGCCAACCAATGGGCGCTTTGGTATGACGTTATCTGCCTTAGAAGCGCAACTGTCGGTTGACGGCGTTAATGACCGAACCATTACCAACAGTTACGACGCCCTTAATCGCCAAACAACGGTTGTGCAGGGAAGTGTCGCGATGCTTGCCAATGGGATGGACAATGGTCTATCAGACCTATCGACGGTGAGTGGTACAGATTATGATGATTTTGGTCAGATTGTTCGCGAGTGGCGTTTGGATGGGAATAACGCAGCGGTTAGTACTTTCCATTTGTATGACCAAGCAGGGCGTCGTATAGCCACCTTAGATTCAGAGAACTACCTAACGTCCGTGAGTTATGACAGTGAAGGGAATCAAACCGGACGCACTGAGTATGCTAATCAATACGACGGCAGTGTGGCTGATTTTGTTGCAGGTGATTTTTCGAAACAAAGTTTGACCACCGCGAGTGCAGCTGAAATTGACGCTGTAAATGATGTGCTAAATAGCGCTATCGGTTATGACAGGGAATATCATTACACTTATGACGTATTAAATCGCCGGACGTCAGAAGCGCAACGCCACACCTTTGTCGACCAGGTCGAGTTTACAGACCCCATGAATAATGCGGTTAGTAGCGAGTTAACCCGAACCTATGCAGAGGAAGTATTACTGAGTGAAACGACCTATGATGTGTTGGGTAACGTTGTTGAACTGTCCACTACCAAAGATGGCACCGTTGATACCAAACTAACAACGCAAACGTTTTACGATGTATTGGGCCGCGTCACGGCAATAGTAGAGCCGGGAATGATTTCGTCCACTCAGGACTCGTCAGAACAATTAGTGATTACACATATCGATAAAGGTAAAGGCTCGGCAGAGCTAAGATGGCGTAGCCCCCAATTGGCAGGTATTGATGCCGGTAACGTGGAGTTTCAGTACCGTGTTGTTGGAGAATCGATTTGGAGTAAGTCAATTGCCACAGTTAATGCAGTAACCACATCGGTAGCAGTTGGTGGATTGGATACTAATCGTTATGAATATCGAGTGAATTATTTCCGAATGGGTGATGAAGAGCGTTACGGCGTTTCTCGTGGTGAAATTGACATTATTACCGGAAACATGAATTCACCGGATAATACGACAAGTTGGGTAGAGCAAAGCGATGGCCACGTTGAAATACACGTAGTGACCCCTGTTACAGGAGAGAACTTACGGTTAACAATAAATGGCAGTGAAGTGCCTGATATTCTTCTTGACAGTACGGGTTCATATCACATCTATACCGTAACCAGCGCTGCAGCAGATATGCTAGCGCGTGGCGGGTATCAGTTTGTAGTAGAAGACATCACAACCAATGAAGTGTTAACGCAAGGTAATTATCAAATCACTCAGGCGAATGACGTAACTCAAGCATCGTTCTCCTTGTTGAATTCGAACTACAGTGTTGATAGCGATGTTAAAAGCCAAATGTGGTATGACCATAAAAAAGATAAATGGCGTCACAATAATTCATTTTCTGTCGATTGGTCGTCCACTCAGCAACTGGGTGGCGGCGATGTAAGCTGGAGCATTACGATTGAAACCAGTAATGCTCATGGGGATAGACACACTAAAACCATTACGTCAGAGCAGGTGAATGTCGGAGGTGGTTTTGGTTGGGTAGTGCCTGGAGGTATTACCGGTACGGTGTCAGCACCGGGGCATGGCAATGGCCGGGTAACGTATACTCAGAAGGGCTTAAGCTTTACCAATACGCATGATAAAACCTCTAAAGGCCGTAGTGCAAAAATTGAAGGCGTAATTGGTGTTACCGTATGGAAGCAGGTCGGAAATACTAAGCTTAAAGTCATTGATACTCAACGTGAGAACGCTAATTCGTCTGGCAGCGGTGATGCGAGTGTGAATCGTATTGAATTACTTAACGTTAATCTACCAGAGAATCCTCAATCACTAACGTTACGTTATCGCGTGCCTCAATCCGCATTAGAAGATTCAATAGAAACTCAAGATGGCGTGATTATTAACCGTTATCAGCCATTATGGAAAGAGGTTGAAGTAGAGCGTGTAGCTGACGGCCTATATTGGGGTGGGCGTGATGGAATCCCTGCAGGCATTTATCAGTTCCAGTTGTTTGATGGAGCCAACAACGTCACGAGTGATGCGGTGGGAAGCGCACTTACGTTAATTCCCAGTGAGTTAGGTGAAGCAGCTGACTCCGCAATGATGACAATTGGCGATGGTGTGGATAGCCAATCACAAATTGACGCGGGTACCGGTCAAATCGTTTCACCATTAACGGCGTTTGCGTATGACGCGGTAGGAAACCGTCTTCAGGAAACCCGTTACAGTGGCGGTGCGAATCGGGAGATGCTCGCAAATGGAGATGTGGTCGGAAATACTGATGTTAATAAGGATCAAATAAGCCGCTGGCGCTATGATCAAGCCGGCAATATGACTCAGCACATTAATGGAGAACAAAATAATACCTTCTTTGCATATGACGAAGCAGGAAAGTTGCGCAAAGAGTGGCTAACCACCACCACAACCGATGAGTTTGGACAATTGCGTAGACAAGTTCAGGGGCAAGTGTTCCGCTACGATAATGTTGGTCAACAAACTCACGCGGTTGAATTACGTCCACAAATGGATGAGGAGTTTCGTCAGCTAAGTGGAGATAAACTTCTTGGCACCGCAGTGGATGAGCAACAGTTATCAGTCACTGAAATGCGTTATAACAGCTTTGGTGAAATGATTGCGAAAGGTCATGTCAATAGCGCCTACCTTGGGAATGATGCGGAAGCTCCCGTAACTGAAGCCTCCTTGCAGGAGTACTTCCAATACAACAACCTTGGCCAGTTAATTCAAACTAACCAAGATACGGGTGTTGATCGGGCTTATTATTATGATCGACTGGGCAATATGGTCCAAGAAATATCCGATAGCGGCATGTTATATCAAGACGGTGCAGCCACGGATACCGATATTGGTGGGTTATCCTACGCGCAGACATTCGCGACAGCGGACAATCTATTGCGTAAGACACGCTACGAATACGACTCTATGGGCCGTACCACTCATGTTGCATACCCCGCGTTTATTTCTGGGGACCCATTGACGCCGGTAACCTTTAACCCGACAACCGACCAGACCTATGATCGCTGGGGCAACGTGTTAACCTCTACGGATGCCGCAGAAAATACAACGCTCTACCATTATAACGATCAAAATAAAGTGATCTACGAACAAAAATTGGTTGGAGATACTATTGCTGGTTGGCAGCAGGTTGGTGATGAAACCGATAACAAACTGCAAAAACTCGATGCATTAACCATAGATACTCACTACTACCTTGATCGACAAGGCAGAACCATCGGTACCGTTGACGCGAACAATCACCGTAAGGCTACGGGCTTTAACAACAAAGGGCTAGCAGCGAAGCAAGTCGCAGCAGATGGTGGCGTTTTGCATAACGGTTATGATGCGTTAGGCCAGCGAAGAGAAGCAACCAATGCGTTAGGCCATAGTCATTATTATCGTTATGACCAAGCAGGCCAAATGACCAATCACTATACCGCGAGCGGTGGTGAAACGGCTTACGCCTATGATGAGGCTGGCAATCAGGTCGAAATGAAGCAGCTGATTTTAAGCATTGATAATGGCGAGACAAACACATGGCAGACAACGAAAAATACCTTTGATGGATTGGGTAATGTTGTTCGAACGGTTGTGGGTGATGCTGAGGCCGGGATAGGTGAGGTTAGCAAAACCAAATTCTATTTTGACGAGCAGGGTAATAAAGCAGGGAGCTGGTTGCTGGGTGGTGGTTATTCTCGTACCACCAATGACTACTTTGGTCGAAAGAAAGAGATGGTTGATTTGGGTGGTATCACTACCTATTTTGATTACGATCAAGCAGGGCAGTTACGTCACCAGTACCAAACGGATGATCGTTTCTTTGTGGGTGCTAATAATGTGTATAAGTACGAGGTAGAGAAACAAGATATACGATTTGACTATTTGATCAATGGTCAAATGAAAACACGTAATGATATTGGTACTAATTTAGAGACTAGCTTTGAATATGATGTACTGGGGCGTCAAACCAACGAGACCTTTACAGGCAAGATATATGAGTTAGGGGCATACGAAGATACAGTGACGCGGTTCGGGATGGCGTGGGTCGCAAATGAGGTTGGAAAATATGAGTATGCCAAAACGAGTTATACTTTTACAGAAACGAACTATCGTGATGTTAAAAATGACGCCATTGGTAACACGCGAACTTACTATGATGATTTAGGTCGAGTTACTAATGTCGTTTCAACAAGTGCCGGAATGGATCAATACGGTATTAACGTTCAGTACGAATACGATGCAATGGGTAACCGTATCCGAGTTTATGAAGCAGGCAAAGAAGATGATGCTGATACGGCTCTTTGGTATAGCTATGACAAAATGGATCGACTGCGTGTAGCGAAAGGAAGTGCTGTTGATGACGGTGAAGGTGTTTATACATTAGGTAAAAATACTAGCCAGGACGATAGCTCAATCATTACCTATGACTTAGCGGGCAATCGAATAACAGCAGAGCGTAATAACAGTACTGAGTTCTATCAATACGATGCGGATAATCGCCACGTCGCAACACAAGCAGGGGATGCAGGAACCGGTGCAAACCAGCAATTTGTGAACCAAAAATATTATGATCGTATGGGCCGAGCCGTTTATCAGCTGAACTATTATTACAACCCAAATGACGCTGAGCCAGAACAAGGGTCAGCAAGGGAGTTGATGGCCTATGAATATTACAGCAACGGAAAAATGGCCACTCAAGCCAGCCACGATCCAAACGGCCTTGAGGGTAGTCTTTGGGAGCATGTTTCAGCTAAAGGGGAAATAGAAGGCCTATCAAATGCCAAGTACACCGTAGAAATGAAATACACCCACTTTGGTGAGTTGCAACAGCAGGTAACCAATTCGGGTGGTAACACCGATACAATCAATCATTATTACGGAGCTTTTGATAGCCATAAGTTGATTCGTAAAGAAGCCAGTCGATCAGCTGCGGGGTACCTGCCAGGAACATTAAGCCAGTACTACGACGCCAACGGCAATGTGGTGAATATCCGAGATCATAAAGAAAATAAAAATGATCGAGACTTATTCCTGAATGGGCAGGGACAAATTGTACGTAAACGTTACTCACACACGGGAAATGAAGCAGACCTTGGGAAAATCCAATATTACTATTACAGCAACGGTAAAGGCGTAGCGACTAAAGGAGAAGAAGCCCCGACGGACTTGGACTACAACTTCACCCCAATCAATGAAAGTTACCCATCGCCAACCCCTGGGACGTACGTTGTTCAGCAGGACGGTGAAACACTGAATAATGTTGCCTTAATGATGTGGGGCGACGCATCACTATGGTACCTGATAGCGGATGCCAATGGTTTTGGTGCGGCGGCATCACTTACCGCGGGTCAGACGCTGATTATCCCTAATCAGGTCACCAATATACATAACACTAGCGAAACGTTTAAACCGTATAGCGCGACTGAAATAATTGGTGATACGACACCTACAATGCCGTTAGCACCGCCACCGAAAGAAAGTGGTGGTGGTTGTGGTGTGGCGCAAATATTGGTCATTATTGTGGTGATTGTGGCAAGTATATTTACGGCTGGGGCAGCGTTGGCTGGCCTAGGAGCTCTGGGAGTAACAACTGGAGTCACCGTTGGGGCGGGTGCCTCAGGGCTGTTCGCTGCGGGACTAGCGGTCGGCTCAGCGTCGTTAGGCTCAGCGATTGTTGCTGGTTTTGTTGCTGGAGCTGTAGGCAGTATCGTGGGCCAACTAACTGGTATGGCCTTGGGTATCCAGGATGAATTCTCCTGGGGTGATGTTGGGGTTGGTGCTGTTACTGGGGCTTTTACAGCGGGGTTAAGTACTTCACAAGCATTGGCTGGAGTGGCTGCGGGAACCAAGGAAACATTGTCAGCTTCTCAAATTGCAATGAACTCAGCGAAGTATCTAGTTCGTTCGGCTGCTACCTATGCTGTTGATTACGCGGCAAATAAAGCCGCTGGGAACGAGGTGTCATTTAGCTGGGGTAACGTTGCTGCTAGCGCTGTAGCGGCTTCTATAGTTAAGAATGGCATTGGGAACTCGACGACTTCGGGAGTTGGAGGTCTTATTCAGTCTACGGCAGTAGGAACAGCTCAAGGGCTTCTTACTCGTGAGATTAAGAGAACTCTGGGTATAGGTGGCAAACAGTCAGGTGAAATGATACTGGCAAATGCTTTTGGGCAGGCTATTGGAAATTCGATTGTGGGTCCTGGCTTGTCGGATGGAAAGAATAGAGATGGAATATTTGGTGCTGAGAAGTCTAGTGGCTTATTAGGGCATATATTTGATGGTAGAGGTGCTGTACAATCACAAGAAAATATTGTGGCTAGTACGCCGGTTGTGCCTGGTAAAAATAGTACAAACAGTAACTCGCCAGCACATACCGGCTTCCAAAAAAGCACTTCACCATTGTCTGGATTTAATGAGCGCATGCAATCAATGGAAGATTTCGGTCGTTCTATGGAAGGCGTGTTTGGTTCAAGTGACCTAGATTACACCTATAAGTTTGGAGGTACGTTAGACGAGACTATTGCTCGTACTCGATTTGATTTTGAGTATAAGTCCTCTAGATCAGAAAATAGAAAGTCGGATAAATGGCAAAAGGCTGGCGACCAATCAAGGGCTCTTCCATCTGAGAACGACGGATCTTCTTTTGGTGTGCTTAGGTCTGACGTTAACGAAGTTGATTTATATGGGCTAGGATATGAGGGGGGAAATCCGAAAGACGGGCCTACTGGTGTAGGTGATTTCGGTGCAATATATGGAAGTGCATCAATTATAAATGAAGTATTGGCACGAGACAAAATAGTGAAAGTGCTCTCCAAAACAACTGGAATAGCAGCTCGTTATGCAGATAAAATTTCTGTAGCATCGAAATTCACTTTAAATGGTTTTGATGGTCTTGCTGCAGTAGATAAGACGATGAAAACACCAGGTACACAAACTTCAAAAATAGTTGGAAGTGCACAGCCACAATTGAGCGCGTTGAAAACTGCTGGTAATATTGTTAACGGGGTTTATGTAGTGTCGACGGCAGGTAAAGAGCTATTGGATTCTCAAGAACAGGGTTTGAGCGCAAGAGAAACTGAGTTAAATGTTGCGACTCGCGTTGTAGGGAGTGGGAGTGAAATAGCTATTGGGCATGCAGCAGCTCATACCGTTGGGTTGGGAGCCGCTGTATTTACTGCTCCTTTGGGAGGTGGCGTTGCTTCATGGATAACTGGTCCGGTTGGGTATGGAGTGGGTTATGCCGCAACAACGATAGCGTACCAATTTGCCGATGTATTTAGTTATAATGGAGATAATGTGACTCTAGGGACACTGGTGAATAATATGACTACTGATGGTTACAGAGAGTTGACGACATTATTCCCTGAGGCGAAAACTCCAACGACACGGGGGCAAATGGGGAGAAATAGATGATGGTTACTTTGTTGTTAATTAAAGGGGGTGTTTTAATTCATGTCTAAGGGGACTGATTATGTTCAGCAGGCTCGCTTACTTGGAGAACAGGTTAATCGAGCTGTAGGCCAGGAGCTAGGATACAGCAGTCTTGTCTTTAAATTAATGGGGTTGTCGAAGTTTGGCTATATTCCTAGCACTGGATCAAAAGAACGATTTAATACAGCGAGAACACATATATTTGGGGGAGTAATGTCTCTACCCCTGTTCTGCTTATTATTAAAAGGTTCCCCGGAAACTATGGAAATAGTCGTTTTTTTAATCACGTGTTTTTTGTGCGTATATGCTTTTTTTGAAAAAAGAAGGCTTTTACAAGGCGCGCGACAAGTTCAATTAGTAAGGCGCCCTTTAGGTGTGCAGATCATAAAGATATCAGAAGTTCTTCCTGTTAACTATCTAATTGGTCAGCTCTTCATAGGGTTGGTATTTTTGGTGATGTTGAGTTGGATGGTTGTAATCTTTCTTAATAAGGGAGTGTTCTTGCTGGCTTTTGTATTTTGTCTGTTAGTTGTGTGCGTGTTAGGTATGGTATCTAAATACTTAGTTGCGCTCGTTTTGAGAGCAATAAAGTAGCCTTGATAAAGAGTGACTTGAAGTACAAATCAGCCTCATAATAAAGCCTTATTGGAGAAATCTAATGAGGCTTTATAGTACAAACGGCAACTCCTACCCTCAAATGGGGCCAAATGACGGGCCGCAAATATCTCCTGAATTGTTAGCGCAGCGTAATCGAGAATCTGCAGAGCAAAGGCAGTGGTCGCAAAACCAATCAGCGAAATTAGGTGCTGCAATTACGCAAGGCGATGAAGCGCTGAATTATCTACATTCTGGCCAGTCTAGTAGTGATGCATATTACGATGTGATGAGCGATCAAATCTTAGGGAAGCGCCAGGCCCAATGGGATCAAGCCATGTCTGATGCAGGCGATAGGTTAGCGCAGCGAAAAGCATTTGATACGCTTGTTAATGAAGGTGGCCTTCCTCTGTATATAAGCCCCGATCTTCCGATTAGAGGTGCTTCCGATATACCAGTTGCTCCAGGTAGTTCTGCATTTTTAGAGGTGAATGGAGGTGCTATAAACAACTAGGACAGTCACTGTGTATTGGAATAGCTAGGACTAAATAGCTAGGACAGTCACTTTATATTCCAGTATTTCCCGATATCGGAATATTGGGTGACTGTCCTTCTTCATTCTTCTTATATCGGAATATACTGTGGCTGTCCTTCTTCATTCCTCTTTTTACTTTTTTCTAATCTCCCCTTAATCAAAACTATTGACAATCTTGTTGGTAAGCTCTTAAACTCCTTGTGCTGTATGTAATTACAGTTGATGGTTTTTGAGAGGTTAAGGATGACCCGAGCAAGAAAAGATATAGTGAGTGTAGAGGCGACGCCTTATTACCATTGTGTTTCCCGCTGCGTCCGTCGTGCGTTCTTGTGTGGCAAGGACAATTGGTCTGGGAGATGTTATGAACATCGCCGGGAGTGGGTGGTGGAGCGCCTAAAGCTTCTTTC
>MABD01000025.1 GCA_002162955.1 Gammaproteobacteria bacterium 45_16_T64 | reverse complement strand
CCTGAATCCTTATAGCTATAACGTTTGTTCGCACTCACATTATATCTATTTAGATTCAGGCTTTCTTATTTAGTCACTCACTGTGGGACAGCAGTGCCCATGGGCGGCACTTTAGACAATATAATTTGAATGGGTGAAAATCGAGACGTAAGCTCAGCAACCAGTACTTTTTGCTGTTTTAACCATTGCTTTTTGGTTACCCCTCCCGTCACATCATTGACTCCCAGAGAAACCACAATCACATCATATACACGACGCTCAAGCGTTGGCACCCAGGACAGGACATTGGCGGTAGTTGCGCCTTTTTTTGCAATCAACGTCCAATCTACTCGAGTAGACGCCTTATTATCCATTGCTTGGGCCAGTTGATGCACTAACTGACCACTTAGCGCCTGCTTTTGGTCTACGACACCCACACCTGCCGCCGCAGAATCACCCAAGATGAGAATCGATAGATCGCTATCAACACTCCCGCTCTTCACATTACCAAAACTACCCGACCTAACTCCTTGTGCCTCAGGAAGGTCGGGAATCGTTGCTCTCACCCATCGACCCTGGGCGAATAGCAATGGTGACAACAGAGCGGCAATCGGCAAGTCTTTCATACTCTATCCACGGCCTCATAATAGAACAGCATTTACTCTTCTTCGGTATCATCCCACTTATACACAACCTTTCCTTCTGTATTCGGTCGGTACTTGCGCTGTAAACCGTTTAAAAAGTTTCGCATTATCTGATCTTTACATTCACGATAATGTTTGTGACCTGGCTTGCGGAAAAAGGCGCTGAGTTCATGTTTACTCAGTTCCAAACCTTCCAACACCATTATTTCTAACACGTCTTCTGCCTGAAGGTTCAGCGCGATTTTCAATTTTCTAAACACGATATTATTATTGAGTTTCGACTCTGGCACAGGTTGATCACCCTCTTTCTTACCACGTTTTAAATTAATAAAACCATTCAAAAAAGTCGCAAACTGTTTATCACTACAATTCGTAAACGTTGGGTCATCATCCTTCTTCAGCCAGTCGCTAATTTCCTTACGAGTCACTTCGCAATCTGCGGAGGCAAAAATAGCAATCACTTTTCTATCGTTGAGATTAAAAGTGTATCGAATACGCCTTAAGATATCGTTATTCGTCATCGCTTATCTCCGCATCACCTGCCTGCTGTTCTTCTGCTTTTTGTTTTTCAGCAGCCCGGAGCTTACGCTTTTCAATAAGACCATCGGTGAAAACAGCCATTTCTTTATCTGCCCATTCTTGTGCAGTTTCTTGAGAAGCAAAGCCCTCTTTACTCTTTGAAACACCCACTTTTCGAGCATTAATCTTTCGAGTAATTTCTGCCGTCCAGGTATCGTTCACCTGAACAACACGTGTGTTGTATTTACCGTTAGCCACTGTTATTGCACTCTCTTAATATTGGTAATGTTAATAATGTAAAATTCTCTATCATAATCACAGCACTTATCGGCGGCGATTACCTGTTCTTTTTCCTTGCGCTCTTTGCTTCGCGCGCTTCTTTTGTGCAGCACGACTATTCTTGCGGGACACAACCACCTCTTTGGTTAGATCCGGCTCATAGCCCGGCAACCATTGGGTTGGCAATTTGGTGTCTAGAATCACCTCTATCTCTTCTAACATCCAGCGTTCTTCAGCGCTCAGCAAAGAAATAGCAAGACCGGTATTTCCAGCGCGTCCCGTACGACCAATTCGATGAATATAGTCTTCTGGGATATGAGGTAATTCGTAGTTAATGACATAGTTGAGATTCTCTATGTCTAACCCTCTCGCAGCCACATCGGTTGCCACTAACGCCCGGACCTTACCGGAGACAAACTCTTCCAAACCTCGCTCGCGAGCGCCTTGAGATTTATCGCCGTGGATGGCCAACGTATTGACCCCATCTTTGCACATTTCACTGGCTAAGATATCTGCACCCTGCTTTGTTCGGGTAAAGATAAGGACCTGATGCCAGTTCTTCGATCCGATAAGATGGGATACTAGCTCCCTCTTTCGATCCTCATCAACTTCCACTACCATTTGCTCGACGTCAATCGCGGCGGTATTTCTTGCATCCACCTCAATTAACTTGGGTGAACGTAGCAATGTTTTACTTAAGGAAAATATCGCATCATCGAAGGTCGCAGAAAACAGCAACGTCTGACGCTGTTTTGGAACATGTTTCAGAATCCGCTTGATCTCATCGATAAACCCCATGTCCAACATTCTGTCAGCTTCATCAAACACTAAGTAGTTCAATGAGGATAGGTCAAGCGCACCTTTATACAAGAGATCCAATAGCCGACCCGGCGTCGCGATCACAATATCGGCACCCGCTTTCATCTTTCTGATTTGTGGGTTCAGACTGACTCCACCATAAGCAATCGCCACCCGAACAGGACAATCCACAGCATATTGCTCAAAGCTTTGGTGAACTTGTTGAGCTAACTCTCGGGTGGGTACTAGCACTAACCCTGCGACATGTCGCTCGGAGGGATCTCGCTCACGATCAACTCTCGCCATCAGCGATTGCAGTATAGGTAACGCAAAAGCAGCCGTTTTACCTGTGCCTGTTTGGGCGCCAGCCATAACATCCTGGCCGGCAAGAATGACCGGGATAGCCTCTTTTTGTATTGGTGTTGGCTCGCGATAGCCCAATGCAGTTATCCCGCTCACCAAGCGCTGATCAAGACCTAACAAAGAAAACGACATAATCCGCCCCAACACCTCGGTAACACTGACCCATAGCTATAATGGGCGGCAGTGTAACAGAGTTTTGAGTATGCCTATAACGGCTTTACGCTTTGATTGAAAAATACCCTAAAAGATATCGAGAATGACCAGATAACCTAACTTACTTTCCTTAGCGAATCACTTCATTGAACGATATTGAGCAATTAGATTAACTATTTCATGATCGCTAATAGCATCTTCCAGCGATTCGGCCATCGAACGTCGCTGAGGTAGAGAGATTTCAAATCGCTCTTTTAACATCGCGACCACTTGATCATCCACATTAGGGTCTATCTCCTTGCCCGCATAAATGTGTATACGTTGCAAAATAAAGTCCTTACTCGCCATAAGACGTCACTCCTTAGATAATTCCATCAACAATATTAGTGCCTCACTCGACCAAAATGCCAAGCAAGCACCAAAGCAAAACTTAATGCAGCAATACCTGTTATGAGCGTATCAATGTTAACACCCGCATGAAATTCACCCACCTGAAACAATAGGGTGTAACCACCCACCAGGTTAGTAAACCCCCAAAGTACATTGATCATAGCAGAAGATTCGCCAATTCCTGGTGGGCTTGCGAACGGGCTTTGAAATCGATTACCGCTCACCCCTTGAACAAAATGCGGTATACCATTCACTAAAAGAAAAGCACCAATAATATGTGCAAAATAAACCATAACGCTATGCCTGGTTAGCCGAACGCGCCTCTACCGCTTTCAAGAGTGCATCCAGCTTTTGTTCTAAGATTTTATTATGCTCCAATATATCTTCGTTTTGCTTACGAAGCTCTCTATTTTTAACATTGGTATCGGCAAACCCAAGTACACGATCGGCAATTTGAGCGCCAATAAAACCAACAATACCCACCCCCACGTAGAACATGACCGCTACGATCGATCTCCCACCAAGGGTTACTGGGTAATAATCACCGAATCCAATTGTCGATGCTGACATTTGCAATGTCCAAAATGCATCATGGTATGTCTGTATATTCGCGCCCGTTGCTCCCGATTCCAGCCATACCAAAGGCACTGATAGTATGGCAATGCTGGAATACAGTATCGCAATGGCAACAACCATTAAGAACGTCATACTGTAGTTCTTTACTTCAAATTCATCAGTACGGTATATCTTTTTCTTGAGTGCAGACTTTGGCATCAGTACATCCAGTATGATCATCAAAATAATGTGCTAATGCGAAGTATAAACTCAGGATCAACCACCCGTCCAGATATGCTCCTAGCCCACAAAGGGTGAATCTGTCAGAGGAACTTGAATTTCGGCAAACTGGCCCCAATAGAGTTAATATCCTTAATACAACTTCCCACGTTACGCTAATCAACCCCATGGCTGAATCCGACCAACTCTACCTCTACTACCCTGTTTTCGGTCAGTTTCTCGATTCTCCCGAGCGCTGGGCATCGTATATAGGAACAGAGGCAGAACGACTTGTACTCACGCAATGGGCGCACCTTCACCGCAAAGGTAATTATCTTTATTTTACCCTCAGCGAGCTACAGCAGTTTATTCAATATTGTGAAAACCAAGCAATCACTGACAAACCCTGGTCCACATTGAATGATGCTGCTAACGCCAATAGCATGGGTGTGTTTGGCTATCTATTGGTTAGCGGAGATCACACTCAACAGACCTGTGAAAACGTTATCAAATATAGTGATGTTGTTAGCCCGCTAGTGAGCTTTGCGCTGAATCAGGACGCGCATTTTTTGAATCTTGAAATCCTCTTATCACCACTGATTCCTCACAACATGGCTGCCAATATTGCCATCACCTTCTTCCAATTTTGTGGGAAGTTTGGCAAAAGCATGTCAGAGCATAAATGGGATATCATTCATCTGGATTTCGCCTGTGCGCAAAGCCCAGAGATATTGCAGTTACTGGAAAAAACACCAAACACAACCCGATTCAACCGTTCTCACTACCGTTTTCGAATTCCTTTACCCACAGTATTGGACCCCTTTCCCTTTGGTAGTATCGACGCTCAAAACCAAGCCAAAGAACAACTCGATCAACTTCGCCAGGAACTTAACAGCGAACGCTCTCTCGCCACTCAAATCCGACACATTCTTACCTCATCCGACACGAGCTTTCCAACAATGGAATCCGTCGCAGATACACTTCACCTCACTCCCCGCACACTACAACGACGACTTGCCTCAGAAGACACCCACTTTCGCGCGTTATTAAACGAAGCAAAAATCAAACGCGCGATTTACCTCATGACAAAGAAACAGCAAACACCGAAGCAGGTTGCCTATTTAGTTGGGTTTCAAGACGCCTCTAGTTTCACTAAGGCGTTTAAGCGTTTTACCGGACAAACTCCTCGCGAGTATATACGCCTACATCCAACCAACGCCTAAACTCTCCGCCCTTCACTCTACAAACGTTGCTGTCATCGTTTACCCTTCTGTCACACGTCCCCTGATATCACTAACCTTTCGCACAACCTGTCGTCTTTGCCCTAGCCTTTGTCCTCTTATACCCAAGATATATTGATATGGTACGGACTACCCATTTGCTGGCAACGCCTAATAACAATAAAGCCAATAACGAATGTTGTACTTTATTTACGTTAGGACATTTCTATGATTGCTAAGCATTTTGCCGCGTGGGTCATGAACCACCGAATCAGTAGTATTCTATTTATTGTTATCGCATCCGCCCTATTGGGCCTAGGTGCTATCGACACCGAATTCTCTGCGAATCAGCGGGATTTTTTTCGCCCTGATGACACAAGTCTCGCCAACCTAATACAAATTGAAGACGAGTTTGCCAGTGATAAAAACATACTGGTAATGATCGAACCAAAAAACAAGGATATCTTCAGCCCAAGTAGCTTAGCGGCTATTCGAGAGATTACCGAGTTCGGCTGGCAAGTTCCCTACTCACAACGGGTTGAGTCCATCACTAACCATCTCTATACCCAAGTCAACGATGACGAACTCGTGGTTGAGTACTTGTTTGAGGAAGACGCAGCGTTATCCACCGCTGAGGTCATACAGCGAAAAGACTATGCCGTAAACAAAGCCGGATTAGAAGACTACCTACTTACCCATGAGGGCGATATATCGCTGGTTTCCATCACTCTCAATCTGCCGCCAGACGATAGTGCGAATGCCGCGATTGATGTGGTTAACCAGGTCAAACAAGGCATTGCTAGCATCAGTCCGAACTATCCAGATATTGATTTTCGTGTCCTTGGTGGTGTCGTATTAGAAGTCTCTATTCCCGAAATTGTACAGGCCGATGGAAAAACTACATTCCCCATTGCCACCATTATTGTTTTTCTATTCCTGACACTTATCTTACGCGACTTAGTCGGTAACGTTGCCGCCATGGCCACCAGCGTACTATCTATTATCGCTGGCATGGGCGGCGTATTGTGGACCGGGGTAAAGCTCTCTCCCGTATTGATAAACAGCCCTGCCATTATCATTATTCTGGCAATGGCCGATTGTATCCACTTAATGGTGAATTACTCCCAAGGACTCGCGGAAGGACTTGATAAGAAAACAGCCCTACAAAAAAGTATAGAGATCAATTTCACTCCCATTATATTTACCAGCTTAACTACCGCATTAAGTTTTCTTGCATTAAATTTTGCCGACTCTCCTCCTTTTGCTCACATGGGTACTGCATCTGCCATCGGAATTGTATTTGCTATGTTAGCGTCATTGACGTTTTTACCCGCCGTCGTCTATTACCTTCCATCGAAGGCCAAAGGTGTTTCCAACATTCCTAAAATTGGTCAGTTGGTTCCTTTCTATCAACGAAATGGGAATAAAATCATTGTACTCTTTGCGATTATCATCGTCAGTCTATCCGCGATGATTCCCAAAAATATTCTGGACGATAACTTTGTGGAGTTCTTTGATGAGGGATTAGAGGTCCGTAAGGATATCGATTTTCTCACGAACACCATCGGTGGCTCGGTTGTAATTAACATTAGTATTCCTGCGGCAAACCCTGGTGGCATTTTGGACCCTGCATACTTACAACTACTGGAAGATCTGGATATTTATCTTGGTCAACGAGAAGAGCTACGCTTCACCACCTCGTTACTCGAAGTCATGAAAACCCTCAATAAAAATATGCATCAAGATGATCCCGCATGGTATCGCGCGCCAGAGACACGAAACCTTGCCTCTCAATATCTGCTGATGTACGAAATGTCACTGCCGTTTGGACAAGACCTCAATAACGTAATGAATTTTGACCGCTCCGAAAGCCGTGTTGTTGCGGTATACAATAAACTCTCCGACAAAAACCTAATAGACCTTGAGCAAGACTTACAAACTTGGCTCGATGCAAGACAATTATCCGACGAAGCAGCAACTATCGGCAGCTCCGGTCTAGCCTTTGCTCATATGCAATACTCTAACGTGAATAACCTATCGAAAGGGTTTGTCGCCGCCTTATTAGCAATCTCCGTGCTACTGATCTTTATGTTTAGATCGCTAACCTTAGGTGCGGTTAGCGTTATTCCCAATCTTTTCCCTGCAGCAATGGCGTTCGGGATATGGGCGTTAATCGATGGCAAAGTCGGGTTTGGTATGTCTGTCGGTATCACGTTAACCCTTGGCATTGTGGTAGATGATACCATTCACTTCCTATCCAAATACAAGTATGCCAAAGAACAGTTAGCCTATCGTAATGAGCAAGCCGTACGTTATGCCATGGATACCGTCGGGGTAGCAATGATGCTCACTACCGTCATGATGAGCGTTGGATTTGGCTCTATGTTATTTTCCAACTTCACCCCCAATCAAGATATAGCAGCGATCACTATCATCACCATCGTCTGCGCTGTTCTTGTTGACCTGATACTTCTGCCGATTATTTTATTGAAGTTATATGATGATACACAAGTAACCGAAGAGCCCAGTGTCCTTACAACAGCGGATGCAGCCTCCTAAGAATGGACTCTAGACCATAAATAAACCTGACCCAGGACGGTCATATAAAGACATCCCCTCCCTTTTTTGCCTATAATACTGGCAACCGTGAGAGCTTTATATGACCCACCCCCCTTCAGACAGATCCCCACAGCAACTACGCAGCCAATTTGAAGAAGCGCACCTCACTTCAATTGAGGGTTGGGAAGAGATTGCACAAACCTTTTGTTACCGAGAAATACCCGCACAAGAACATTGGATCAAAGCAGGCGACTTCTGTATTGAAATGTGCATTATTCTAGAAGGGTTACTAAGAGTCTATTACGTAGATCAATCCGGCAATGAGGTCAATCAACACTTCTATCAAGAAGGTGAAGTGTTTGCCCCTATTAGCGCCATCATCAGCAACGAACCCTGCCAATATTACATACAGGTCCTCGAACCCGCCAAGCTGATGCTTGCGGACTACAATGAACTCCACAAAGTCGCGTCCAACAATCCTGGCTGGCTAAAGCTAGAAATTAAGATGCTACAAGAAGTGTTTGTTAAGAACGCTAAACATGAAGCCCAATTATTAATGGGAAATGCAGAACAACGGTTTCGTTGGTTTCGCAAAGAGTATCCAGAATTATTGGAGCGTTTGCCTCAATATCATGTGGCCTCGTTTTTAGGTATTACGCCGGTGTCTCTGTCGAGATTACGTAAAAAACTTGACGCATCTTCTACTACCTAATCAACTCTGATCACGCCTTTCCGAGGGATTCAATCTCTTCAATAAAACGAATCAATAAGCCGTTAAATTGCATCGCATGGCTATGATGAGCCCAATGCATGCCATCGATCTCATGACGCCGCAGATCCATCACATAACGCTCATAGCCTACGAATAATGCCTCTGAGACAAAGCGATCCTGCTTAGGAAAAATCAATTGTACCGGCATAGTAATGCCGGAATCCTCTGGAGCCGGAGGTAAAGACAACGGATTATCACGGTATAAATTAATGGAATGAAGCCATCGCCGCTTCACTTGATCGGCACTTGCCTTCAGGTATCGATCCCCCTGGGGCACACCGTTCTCAGCCAACACCTTTGGCCAAATCTTTTGCCCCCTAATACGCAGTATCCATTCCGGCAGCCTGGGTACATTAAATAGATAGATATACCAAGAGAAAAATATTTGTTTAAGTACCCCCTGAATGCGTCGTGCATTACCAGACTTAATGCCATTAACCAACCAACGTGGCACCAAGCCCAAATGCGGACCAGACATGCTGGTATAGGATAAGACGCGGTGACTATACTGCGACTCTGAGGCAAATGACCAACCAATGACCGACCCCCAGTCATGCCCCACCAAATGAACCTTTTTATGGTGGCCCACAACTGCATCGATGACTGCTTGAATATCTGACAATAGATACTCAATCTTGTATGCGTCATCTCGAGCTGAACAACTGGAACTCCCCACACCCCGCATATCAAATACAACAACATGATAGCTGTGTTGTAAGGCCTCAACCTGGCACATCCAGCTTTGATGGCAATCGGGAAACCCGTGTAAGAACACAAGGGTTGGGTGATGAGGCTGGCCATACGACTTGGCATAAAGCGCAACATCATCATTGTTAATCCAATATTCTTGCATAGGACAGTCCCATCGAGTGAATTCATCAGCCATCTATCAACGACCGAACCAATATTACACTTTGCTATGTCACATAGTAAAGAGGCACATTGACGGCAAAAATGTATCCTACCTGTGCTTTCTCAGATAACCGCTAAACTTCATTCTTAACGCCACATATTAATAAGCAAGACAAGGAACCCTTTTATGGGGAGGATTGCGTCAGGGTATACACTTCTCAGAGCAACACTATTCATCATTTTCGGCCTAACTATTACAGTAAGCCACGCTAGTACTGTCTTTACGATTGACCAGCACACACGATCTCAGGCACTGACACCGTATGTGCATGTATTGGAAGATCCGACCAATCAGCTCACCATTGAAAACATTGCCTCTACTCGACATAGCCAGAGCTTTACACCACCACAGAAAAAATTGCAGTTTAGCTATAGCTCATCAACCTTTTGGCTTCGTTTCACTTTACACAACACACTGCCCATGACGGATCATTTCTTGGTGCAATTTGCCTATCCACTCATTGATACCCTCCAATTATTTACTCCATCAGATAGTGGTTTTCAAATATCCAGCTTAGGTGACTCGCTACGTTATTCAGAAAGGGAGTTTCAGCTTAGGACCTTTGTCTTTCGAGTTCCTTTACAAGCAAATGAAACAAAAACATTTTACGTCAAAGTACAAAGTAGCAGCACCATATCCCTGCCTATTATGCTCTACACGCAACCAGCATTTTACGAACACTTACATGATAGTCAGACTTATATCGGTTTTTTCTACGGCATTTGTTTTGGCCTACTGGCCTATAACCTATTTCTATTTATCGCCACACGAGAAAAAATGTATTTCTACTACATTGGTGTTGTTGCCACCAATATGTATTCCGCTTCCTGTTTTGACGGATTTAATTATCGGTTATTTCCCGACTGGGTGTTTTGGCAAAACATCGCAATCTACGCCAGTATTTGTATGTCATTAATTTGTGGCGCTCTATTCGGTCGTGCGTATTTTCATACCAAAGTTGAAGCTCCGATGTCCAACCGTTTTATTTCGAGCGTTGTTATCCTGTCGTTAGTAGAGTTCCTCGTACTTCTCGTGTGGCCCGGAAAGATAATTTCAATCATTATATTAGCCACCATCGCCTACTTTATTGTTGGAATTATGACGACGGCCTACTTGCGACTGCGAGCAGGATTCGCTCCCGCCAAGTTATTTCTATTGGCATGGTTTGTCATGTTAGCGCCAATTTTTGTTGGCTTACTAAATGCTGTCAATGTTCTTTCACTGCATGAATGGACACCCTATCTCCATAAAATAGGCGTTGCAGGAGAAATGATTATCTTATCGTTGGCACTGGCCAATCGCATTAACACATTAAAATCCGCAGAACAAAAAGCCAAAACCACGGCCAATCAAGCCGTCGCAGAAGCCAATGCCAAAAGTGAATTTTTGGCAAAAATGAGCCATGAGATTCGTACTCCAATGAATGGCGTACTGGGCATGTCAGAACTGCTCAAGGAAACCCCATTACAAACCAATCAAATGCACTACGTGAGGACTATTTATAATTCAGGACAAGCGCTGCTGGGCATCATCAATGACATACTTGATTACTCAAAAATCGAGGCCGGAAAACTAGACCTAGAATCCGTAGATTTTAACCTTGAAGAATTAATGGATGAATGTGTATCCGTATTCTCCTTGCGTTCAACAGACCAGAATATACCGATATTATCATTGATGGATATCGATGTTCCTCGCTTTTTGTGTGGTGACCCTACTCGCCTTCGCCAAGTCATTATAAATCTTCTTGGTAACGCGTTTAAGTTTACCGAAGAAGGCGAAATTAGACTTAACGCAGCATTGGTAAGCCAGGATAAACAACGGATTATCGTTCGTTTCGAAATTATTGATTCCGGCGTTGGTATTACCGTAGAGCAACAAAGCAAACTATTCCAATCCTTCTCCCAAGCCGACGCATCAACAACACGAAAGTATGGCGGCACTGGATTAGGCTTAGCAATCTGTAAAGAGCTAGCGGAATTAATGGATGGCGACATTGGCGTTATCAGTGAGGCAGGTACAGGGTCTACATTTTGGTTTACTGCGTCTCTCGATGTTTCAACACAACTCGTCTCAGATGCAGAAAAGAAGGTCCTTAAAGAGGTGCAAGGGCACCATATGCTTGTTGTCGATGATCACGAACATTTCTGTCATGTGGTTGGTACTCTTGGAACTTCCTGGGGTATGACCGTTGATATCGTGCATAATGGCAAGAGTGCTATAGACAAAATAACGGCGTTACAAAACGCTGGCTCCACTATTGATGTTGCACTAATCGATCAGAACCTACCGGATACGAAAGGTCTAGAGCTGTCTAAAGAGATAGAAAAATTAACACAAGATCAGCCCTTCCCCCACTTATTGGTGACCTCTGCACGTAACTTACCCAAACGTGCGGAGCTGGAAGGCACCGGCATCACCATCGCGTTGGAAAAACCCATACCCTCGAGCCATTTACGAAAAACATTGGCAAGAGCCCTTACGGGTAATGCCACTGATCAACGGCGCTGGTTTGAGAATGATGATACTGACAGCGATAAATACCAAGACCTTCATGTATTGGTGGCCGATGATAATAGCGTTAATATGCTCGTTATTGTCGGCATGTTAAAACGAATGGGCATCACCCCCATCACCGCCAACAATGGCTTTGAGGCCGTTGAACGCTTTAGAGACACCGATCAAGCTTTTGATCTGGTATTAATGGACTGTGAAATGCCGGTGCTTGATGGCTACGATGCCACACGCCAAATTCGTCAGATCGAAATGGACAAGGGCCAACATTGCATGATTTTTGCGTTAAGTGCACACGCCATGGCGGAGCATTATGAAAAGAGTAAAAACGCGGGTATGGATGAACACATTGCCAAACCTGTATCCATTGATGCGTTAAAAATTGCACTGCAAACTGTCGTGGATCATCTAGCAAGAAAATAAAACAACATTTAAAACCATCGGCTATATCGGTTCAGTGAGACCTCTCGGCCTAACATTTTTTGGTCCCTATCGAGAAAAGTCGAGTCATGATAGAGTGCGGTTTTATAACGACATTGATGCTAAAGATCTCAACTGACGTGTAGATTGGTTGGTAAGCGAGTTTAATATGAGTGAAAGTCCTCTACTGTTGATTATTGAAGATGATGTTAGCTTTGCTAGCCTGATGAAAACCTTTCTAGAAAGTGAAGGGTTTCGAGTAGTACATAAAGAAAATGGGGAGGCGGGCCTGCAAGCCATCTCAGAGATAAACCCAGATCTCGCAATTATTGACATGATGCTTCCAGATATAAATGGCATTGACATCTGTCAATCCGTACGGGGGCGTTATCACAACCCGATTATGATGCTAACGGCTCAAGATGAAGATATGCTGGAGGTGGCTGCTTTGAATGAAGGCTTTGACGATTGCCTACGTAAACCGGTACGCCCTCATATTCTCAAAGCACGTATCAATGCCTTATTGCGACGGGGACCGGCACAGCATGTCGCGCCAACCGATGATAAACAGTTGCGCAGTCAAGATTTGATGTTAGATCTAACAAAGCACGAAGCTTACCTAGAAGAGAACTGGCTCGAACTCACCGATATGGAGTTTAAATTACTCACCACGTTGATGCAGCAAGCGGGCGAAATTGTCGATAGGGATAGCCTTTACCAGACAGTACGGGGTATTGAATACGATGGGCTAGATCGCTCCATTGATACGGCAGTCTCTCAGCTGCGCAAAAAATTGAAGGATGACAAACCTCCCTATCGTTACTTAAAGACGATGCGTGGTCGCGGCTATCTGTTTGTAGCAGAGTAACGGCGTCACAATCTCTGACAATTCAAGACAAAGGCCAGACAACCTCACATTGAATAACCCGTTAAGATTGAACGTTAAAGACAGGCCAAACAGAACAGGATCAACATGAACTCCCTATTTGTGCGCTTTTATCTATTGGTAATAGTCTCTATTGTTGGGGGCTTCTCCCTCTCCATCCTGCTACTTGATGAGTATGATTTCAATCGAGAAATTGAGGCGTTTTTGCACCAGAGCAGCCCCACCTTTTTGCGGTTACAAGAACAGGAATGGCTGCTAGACCTACAACCAACGGATGATTTGGCTGCACATGCGAACATCTATAGCCCCTATGCGCTTGCGTTAATTCACCTTCCCCAACCCGACACCGAATTTTTTTACGATCAGGCATTCAACGACTTTCATGTATATGCCGATCTTAATGACGAAGGGCTAATTGAGGCTATCTACCCCATAGATAACTCATCGTATGCATTACGTATCACCGAGGCCCCTCTATTGCTGGAGGAGGATTATTTTGACCAAGCCATCATTTTATTTGTTTTTAGCTTGGTGGGGCTCATCATTTTTGCTCTTGTTTATCAACTCAATGGTTATGCCCAACGCTTGATACAGGTTAATCGCGAATTTGGGCGTGGTAGCCTAGCGTCTCGGGCGGACACGCACATGCCCGAACCCTTTGGAACGTTGGCGGTTAACTTCAATTCCATGGCTGATGATATTCGCAGGGCGATCACCGAGCAGGAAGTGATGAGTCACGCGATATCCCATGAATTACGTACGCCGTTAAACCGTATGCGTTTTGCCTTAGATATGACCCGTGGCAAGGAGTCTATGGACGAGCTCTATGATCTGATTGAAAGCATCGATCAAAGTGCTGAAGAACTGGATGAGCTAATCAATAAGATACTAGAATTAGCCAAAATAAATTTTGGTGCTTCCCATCATAACTACGGTAAAATCCAACTGAGTCAATTACTAAGTAGCCTAGTTGCATCCGCTCAGACTCAACCCGGTAAATTAAAGGTAAGCCTATCAACCGAGCTCAAGGCAATTGTTCACGGAGACAGCTTTCAAATGCAACAGGTATTCAGCAATCTGCTGGATAACGCTCGAAAACACAGCTGCAGCCTTATCGCCGTTACCCTATGGATAGAAAGTGATACCGTATTAGTCGCCGTTGATGATGACGGTACCGGTATTCCTGAGCATCAGCGAGAACGGGTGTTTGCCCCTTTCGCTCGACTTGATAGCAGCCGCAACCGTAAAACTGGCGGCTATGGGCTCGGCTTAGCCATCGTAGGTAGCATTGTTCGCAATCACGGTGGCAGTGTTGAGATCCATGAGTCCTCCTATGGTGGCGCTCGCTTTCAAGTACGCCTGCCGTTAGCGCCCACCAGATAGCATAACCTTCCCTTCTATCCACATACGCTGACACTCCTAGACATTGTTCTGACAGAGGCTTTTACGTTTTCTCGATAACATAGGGTCATCGTAAATTGATAGGAGAAGAGATTTTATGAACCAGCACACAATTACCCGATTAACGCTACTCAGCATGTTATCCGCATCACTCATGGCATGTGGAAGCAGCGGTGGAAGTAGCAGCACACCAGCAGCAAGTACTAGCACCCCAACAAATACCTTCACACCCGTTTCCAGCATGATTGATGCGACAACCGGTGAGACAGTCTTAAATGCCAAGAGTCATGCCAGCTGTATTAAGGCCCCCACTATTGAGGGGCCTGACAACGCAGATATCCCCGAGGATAATGCTTGCATCCTAGTAAGGGGCAATAGCGCGATTGTGTATGGCGTTCTTGGAACCACAACACCCGCGCTAATTGAAACCCTGCACCGGAATCATCCGGCGGTCACTACGTTGATACTGCAGAATGTACCCGGATCAGAGAATGACGAAAAGGCCTTGGAAGCGGATAAACTCGTACGTAAATATAGGTTAAGCACCCATGTACCTAACGATGGTCATGTCGCTTCTGGCGGCACCGATATGTTTACGTCTGGTCTCACACGATCGATTGACGTCGGGGCAAGAGTGGGGGTTCACTCCTGGGCTGAATCTGATGATCAGGGAAATTCCATCGCAGGATCTACATACCCCGAGACCAGCCCAAAGCATCAGCCCTATCTAGATTTTTACACGTTAATGAAGATCCCCGTGGATTTTTATTGGTTCACTATGAAAGCGGCACCCGCCGATGGCATGCACTATATGAGTGTGGCTGAAATGCAACAATACCAATTACTCACATCCAACCCACAGACCCGTACATTAGCCAGTAACTTTAATGGAACCTATCGTCTGAGAAACACTTCGGGTGTGACCAATGTCAATTTACACGGTAATAATCATGCCAATCTTATCGGCGATGAAAACAACAACATATTAAAGGGTAATAGTGGCGTAAATACACTGGATGGTATGAATGGTATAGATACCGCTCTATTCAGAGGCCCACGAACCGAATATATTATTGATGCCACACACTACGGCATCATCACCCAAGATAGCATCGATGACCGAGATGGTATCAATACCTTGATAGATATTGAATATCTTCAATTTTCAGACCAGCGTGTGGATGTCTCAGATCTGTAACGTGCCCAGGGTTATTTTACATGCGTTTTAGCTAGCAATCCCCGGCAATACAGTTAGATTAATACTCCTCTATACTGTCGGGAACTCCATTTTAATGTTAAGTAAATTCGCTGGTGATAACTGACACTTAACACATGTCGAAAATGCAACGCTGTATCAGACAGGAAAACCTATGAAAAATTTACTCCGCTACGCGCTTATCACCAGTTCCTTGATGTTAGCAAGCTGCGCGTCGAACATTCCGTTAACACACGATTATAAGGGCAGTATTCACGTGCGCTCACTATATGTTAATTTTCAGTCGATGAAGGATGCTAGGGCTGGTGACCCTGAGGACGTATTTGCCTTAATCAATCAAGCACAAAGACTAATACAAAATATCGATGACCTTCTTAACCCCAATAAGAATGAGCGTCTGTTTAAACAGCTGCTTGATTTTCAAAGCACGCTTGTCGCAGGCATTCGTCGTTCAACCGGATTACCCGTGGTTACACCGGAGCAAGTTGATGTCAACATGGTATACAACGATGCCGACGAACTCACGGATATAGAGTTTACTTATCCAGATATACATGGCCCAGCCTTAGACATGCAAGCGTATATAAACTATACCGAATCATCGTCATTATACATTGGAACTGAAGAGGCTAATGCACAACAGCTAACGGTTAAACCGCAACTGGTATTAGATGTTCAAGGACAAAATAGAAAGGGCGAGTATTTTTGGCGCCACTCTTATCGCTATGATTCTAATAACGAGTATACCCTGGCCAATGATTATTTTCTTGGCGTATCAACCTCCAGAATTGACGATGGGCAAATATTTCTTATTCCATTAGCAGAGGGGCTGCTGTCTGTAATACCTAGAATAAATTAAAAACAATGATAACGGGGGCCTATGGATGAGCAGAGTTCAACAGCAACAAAAGACTCTTCAAAAAAGGATTAGGGACCCTTAATCCAATATACGCTATAGTAGCCCCTGCAGATTAGGGGCCGTTTACAATATGAAAGAATGCAACCAGTGTGGAAAATGCTGCACAAAATATAGCGATGGTGGATTGTCCGCGACGGAAAGCGAGATACATATGTGGGAACTGTTCAACCCAGAGATATCCGAATACGTCCGCAATGGTAAAATATGGATGAGCCCCGATACGGGCAATCAACTTACACTCTGCCCATGGCTGCGAAAAGTACCCAATCAAGAAAAGTATACTTGTGACATCTACTTTGATCGCCCAGACGATTGCAAATACTACCCTGTCACCATCGATCAAATGATTAACGATGATTGTGAGATGTTAGACATTAGGGACCTTGAGAACCCGAAAAAAGCCCAAAAAACCCTGGACAAACTAATGGCCGATAGTCGACCTGCCTGCGAGTAACGATATTCCCTGGGTTTTCAATGGCTTTGGAAAGATCACCCGCGTTTTATAGCGATTTTTGATCGCTATAACCTTCATTTATCGTCTAAGCCCGTTAAAAATATCATAAAGCGGACTACTTGTTTCGCAAAAATCAGGGCGTTATGATCCATCTATTAGCTAAGTTGTATTACTGTCAATACTCTTGTAGCAGCTAATCAGGAGGCATTATGATCATTTCGGAAATGAGAGAATCTCAGGCTTCTCACGATGTAAAAACGGATCAGACGATGGACACCGGTGATGCCCCACGTCGTTCGCTATCGTCTCGTACTCAAGAAAAAATTCATACTATGTGGCTTGCTATTGTCAGTGCAGTAGCCCTGGCTTGGAAAAACATAAAACACAAAAGGGCGGCGGCTGATAGCGAATCTCCCCCTTTTATTGGCATCACCGATAGTGAAGAAACACTCATCGATGATGAGCCAACAGTAAAGACGAAAAAAACCTATGCTGGCCCCAATTTTTTTGAACGACTAACCATGAAAGGCATGTCTTTAGAAGGGCCATTGATCAGAGAAGAATACGGTACAACCAGTGAAATGGGAGAAAAAAACTCACTTATTATTCTAGCCACTCGCGCATATATCACGATTCGCCGTTTTGTGAGTGGGTTAGTTGTTGTCTCGAACCAGGCAATACGAGGCTACTATAAACACTACTATCATAGCTACGTCACACGCACATCAAAGCAAGGTGATTTAGGGAAGTCTAGCCTACACCAAAAGTGGAAAAGCGCCCGTCGTAATGCTGGTTTAAAACTCACAGGCTTACAACATAAGTTTTGGAACAGTCTTGGTGTCGCCAATAAAGCTGAAATAGAACAGCTGCGTTCGGAAGTACACTATTTGAGGGAAGGCTTGGAGCTAAGAAATACGCAACCACTATCAATGGTAATGTCACATGACCGACGCAATCACGAAAGGAGAGGGGAACACCTCACGGTTGCCTATGAGAGGCGATCACTCCAACGTCGCACAGCGTAACATTCAGCAGCAAACTCGGCTCTCGGGTTTGCTGCATTTCGACAGCTACACAATATTGCAGTAATAGTGTTTAAACGTCTCAACCTCTTCGACACTCAGGCCGGTTCTCTGTATCACCCGAATTCCCCAAAGGCTCACCATAATCTTTTTCGCCATGGCGGCTATGTCTGCATCATCCTGCAACTGGCCTGCACTTTTTGCAGCCGTCAGTGCACGCGTAAACGCTTGCTCTACGTTACCAATATGGTCTTTTAGCGTCTGCCGAATAACAGTGTCGTGTGGGGCTAACTCAATCAGGGCATTCACCAAGAAACAACCGTCTGGCTTACAATCAAGACTGCTCTCGATCAACCATGCAAAGCACGATCGTATGCTTTCCAAATAATCCTCACCAGAGCTCAGCCGTAGATCAATATCCTTAAGACCCTGTGCGGCATAATGATCGATGGACGCTTCAAACAAGCCCTGCTTTGAACCAAACCCCCCATAGATGCTGCCGGATTTGAGGCCAGTAGCCTGAATAAGTTCAGCCATGCTCGTAGCAGCATAACCTCTCTTCCAAAAAGCATCGGTGGCAGATTCTAGCACCTGTGTTTCATCATATTGCTGTGGACGCGCCATATTTACCCCAAATGTAGACCTGTATGTATTGGCTGTACTGGTTTTGGCCATTCTCATTATTTTAGTTGAATGATCATTCAAAATCACCTACTCTATTATTGAACGATCATTCAATAACTAGTAAGTACTATGACTGACACTTAACTTTGGAGATAAAATGACAAACCTTACCGAGACCATCGCTGACCTCCGCGTGGAATTTGAACGTGCTGCTGATTCAAAAACACTGGAAATAATGTCGACCGCAACAGCAGATCTGGCCGCCACGGGAGTGGTTAATCACAGTGTAAAAACAGGAGACAAGGCGCCGACTTTCCAACTAAAAAGCCATATAGAAGACGTTATCTCACTGACAGACTTACTCAGCAAGGGTAAAGTCGTTTTGAGTTTTTATCGTGGCGGCTGGTGCCCATACTGCAATTTAGAGCTGTCGAGCCTACAACAGGTAAAAGCGGAGATTGAAGCCACGGGAGCAACCTTAGTAGCGATATCACCGGAAACCCCAGACTTCGCAAGCCTAACCCACGAAAAGAATGAACTCGGATACGATATATTGTTTGATGAAGGCAACAGTATCGCCAAAGCTTATGGCCTGGAATTTGAACTGGATGAACGCCTACGCCCAGTATACAAAAACTTTGGATTGGATATCCCTGCACATAATGGTGAAGATACCTTTAAATTACCGATACCTGCCACCTATGTGATTAATCAGAATGGAACTATTGATTACCACTTTGTGGACGCCGATTATATCAAGCGCCTAGAGCCCAAAGAGGTGTTAAATCACCTCTAGGGATTTTGGCTGACGATTGATATCGGGGCGGGGGGGAACCGACAACCAAAAGTTCCTCGCTCTCCCCGCGAAGCCAACTTACATTCCACGAAACAAATGAAACATAAACTATGTTTTTCTATCTTATTCGTAATAACTCAAATGATATCGAGACGATTGCTCTGCGCAGTAACGATTTAGCGTCACTAGGTTTACTCCAATCGTTTCAAAATCCCTCACACCACAAAACCCTGGGCTTACTACATTTGTAAGAGGATCGACACCACCCACAGTCCCTGCTAAACGTCTTGTCACATAGTTCGACGGTTCATTAAATTCACTCTCTACTATTCCGTCTTCTGATAAGCGACGATGAACACTGTTTTCAGAAAAACGAATGTACGTCGCCAAACCGCCTGGCTCCAACACACTATCAATACCTGCAAGGGTTTGTGATGAGTACGCCCAATGCACCCCGCCGCTATCCGCCAGCTTTACCTTATTATTCAATACGTGAAAAATCTGCCCCGTATTCGTCACCGAGGATGCGGCGATATCTTCACGCACAAAAAGCACGTCACCTGCACTATTGATTTTGGCTAACCAAGGGTAATAGAAGCACAGATCGGCCTCACAATTATCATAGTTTGCATTTGCTCCCCACAGGTAAGTGTTTCCGGCACCATCAGACAGCATATACGGTTCGTACACCGTAAAGCGCTTACCGGTGTCATTCCGCAGGCTCTCCAATCCAGAGGTATTTAGCAGGCTTACGTTATCCCCCTGAATTGAATGGACGTAAACATATTCAGTACTCTCCGTTCGAGAGGCTAGGGCAAGATCGGAATCAAAAACGACCAACGCAGATTTTTCTCCATTGTCTCCCATGTGCGATCCAAAGTAACGAATAGTAAATGCTGCTTCACCTGAGTCACCAACCACTGGACCACCAAGTACACTCATCTTATCTTCTCGATGGGTCATATGAACATCGCCATTTCGATCGACCACAAAAAATATGGCATCAGTATTTCCGAACGATCCAGTATCATCTTCTATAAAGAAACGCCCGAGAATATAGAGCCTGTCTTCAAATACCGTCGCACTGTTAATACTAACGCTACCACTATCCCCCACGCCGAGATCAGCTAAGCTCAACCCTTGCCAATATGTCTGTTCGTTGTCATCAACAAACGTCAAGTTTTCCAAGCTGGTACCCACAAAAAAAGCCCCATCAGGAAACCTGAATAGTGTATTCGCATCGCTATACCACTGCCCAAGATCCACAGGGTATTGATGCGAACTCACCACATCACCTTCCGTATCGTAAGTCGTCACAGTGGTTTGATCATCCAACTGGCCGATCATTTTTACGTTGCCATCAGTAACAACAAGAGCGAAGGAACGTTCTATTATCTGCTCTTCCCAAAGCAGTTTATACGACGCGCCACAGGCTGAAATCAAGAGGGTAAGAGTGAGTAATCCAAGAAATCGGGGATTAGGTTTTATTATTATCATTGTTACTAATCCTTTAGTGCATGTGTTATTAACGTGCGCCGAATACATTCGAGCGCCAACAATCATGCTAAGGGTTATGACGCCTGAATACTAATCAGACGCCATAATTAGTCCTATTATTGTGAAGTAACACACCTATTTCAGAATAATCACGACTACCCGCTAACACTTATACCTTCCTTTACTGACCCTATGCCGCTTTGATACTGGCAATCACCGAGGCATATTGCTCAAGCAACATAGTATCCATTGCCTCAACCTTTGTGATGAACTTCTTCAAAATCTTGAGCTGTTTCTTATCCAAAAACTGCCCAATATCAAGAGCCTTCACCGTGTAATGCTCCACCATATAGGTGATTAGCTCTTCTGCCCTAGCATGCTTAAGCTCTCTCATCATTTCTGCAGCATGCTCACTATCAAGGTGGCTCGCCACTGCACAGGCATAATCGACTGGGAATTTTGGATTGATCTTGAGTGCATCTTTTAACGGTAACTTGGCAGAGATACCCGCTGAAATTGCAGGTTTGATAAAACTTGTGGTCATTTTTACCAATATAAAGGCTGGCACATATTTCATCGTCTGGCTCATACCAGAATACAACTCATCTAACCCGTCCGTCGCCCGCTCCACTACATCATTGGTGTACTGATGTAACGCCTGAAGATCCTCTTCAGATAATTCAGTAAAGAATGTGGGTACGGGTTTCCCTGCCTTCTCCATCAGTGCCTTTATTAACGGTGCCTGTTCACTCATGCTGCTTTCCTTATGCTAGGTCATTGAATTTTATGATTTACGTCTATACATGGTTTGAATAATCGCCCATATCTACTTTTTCAATGGGGCCATAGGCGTCTAATTCAATCACGTTTCTATCCGGGTCACGAATAAAAATCGCGGACATATTATCAATGCTGAAAGAACCCGTAATGGTTACGCCATGGGTCTCCATGTATACCTTTGCATCCTCGAGCGAACTCACCGTTAACGCAAAATGGGTAACACCGGTATGTTTATCCGCAATATCCATTAAGATATTATCGTGATCCTCAACCGTTGCGGGGCCTAACAAATTCAACACGACACCACTAGGGTGCTTCAATATCAACGGATGCCCGTTTTCATATCCTGCATCCCTCATTAACTCAAAGCCCAATAATGTATAAAACGCTACTGAACGATCCTTCTCTCCAATACGAATACCAATATGGTTTACACTCTCAATATTCAACATAATTTCTCTCCCTTAACTCACGTCGATGCCTGTTAGTCCCCTAATTCTTCCACAATAAAATCAATAAAGCCCCTTACTTTTGCCGACATATGCTTTCTGCTTGGATACACCAAACAAACATCCACGGGGAACCGGTCGTAATCCGAAAGCAATTCAACAAGTTCCCCTGTTTCCAGCGCATCTCCTATGTTAAATATCGGTGTTCGGATAATTCCCTGCCCCGCAATACATAATGCCAATATCATTTCTGGGCTATTGGTAATCACTCGGCTATTTAGCTTAACGGGAATATCTTCTTCACCCGCCTTCTTATACACCCAGGTATCAAATTTTTTCAAATAGCTATACACAATCGTACTGCGATTTGCCAATTCCAGAGGATGCGTAGGTGTGCCATATCTCGCAAGATAAGCTGGCGACGCAAGCGTAATTCCGTAAGATTGCATAAACCGACGACTGATTAACGACGAATCCTCGGCTTGTGCCGATGCTCGAATCACCACATCAACACCTTCTGCAATCATATCAACCTTACGATCATTGAGTTCGAGGTCCAATACAATCTGTGGGTACATCTCAGTAAATTTCGCCAATATAGGCCGAATATGTGACAAGCCGAAACTCACCGGGCAGCTCACTTTTAGGGTCCCTTTGGGTTCCAATTGCCTACCACCTACCATCGTTTCCGCTTGTTCTGCGTCACTGACAATCTGTAAACACTGGTCAAAGTACAACTCCCCTTCTGGAGTTAGGCTTTGTGATCGAGTGGTTCGATGCAATAGCCTCACCCCCACTCGATCCTCCAACTGTTTGATTTCCTTACTGATATAAGACGTAGAATGACCTGTATTTTGAGCTGCCAAGGTTAGGCTGCCACTTTGTACAACCTCGACAAATACCACAATGCCATCGAGTAGTTTTGAGTCAAATGCCATAACAATCCCGTGTTTACTGGGCTAGAGAGCAGATTAAGAGCCATATGGAAACAATCATTCCACAATGACCCTATTAATCTTTATTTGGAACAAATATATACTGGCTTTATTGAACATTAGCAATCACCCAAGGACAACCCAATGAAATTAATCGCATTCGCCGCCAGCAACAGCAAAAACTCTATTAACAAGCAGCTCGCTACCTATGCAGGCAGTCTTGCTGGTGATGTTGAAGTAGAAGTCCTTGATATCAATGATTACGAGATGCCGCTTTTCAGCATGGAGCGAGAAGAAGAGTTAGGGCACCCGGCTGAGGCACGTGCGTTTTTCGATAAGATTGGTAATAGTGATGGGGTAATTATCTCTTTTGCTGAGCACAATGGATCATACACAGCCGCCTACAAAAACTTGTTCGATTGGACCTCACGTATTGATCAAAAAGTCTTTCAGAATAAGCCTATGTTATTGTTATCGACCTCCCCCGGTCCTGGTGGAGCCAGCAGTGTATTAGCTGCAGCTAAGAACTCTGCCCCTTATTTCGCTGGGGATGTAAGAGCCGACCTTTCTGTTCCAAGCTTCTATGATGTGTTTGATGCTGAAGCTCAGAAGCTTACCGACAGCGCTCTTAATGACAAGCTTATGACTGCCGTATCCCTCCTTACTCAATAGCAGAGATGGATTGGGTTCTCTGCTATAACGGTTTACTGCGATGAGATCGATAAATACCCTCATTGCAGCAAACCCTATATCCTGTCAGGTTATTCAACCGCAATATGAATTTCTATCTCGGTTTCACTTTTATAACATTCAAAATCCGTTGTATACGCTCGCTGATGAGACACGTCTTCATTAGAGAAATAGTCCCAAATTTTTGACCAAGTAGTATAAACAATCTCCGGCACCTCACCTTCAGCCGAAAAAACCATGTAGTTTCCGGCTTGAATAGTCACTGTTTCTAATCTCTCTTTTGTCGATTCGACGCTATCCGCTCCGGCCATCATGGTGTATTCACCCGAGGCATCAGATTCGTAGTTGAAATACACGTTATGTACTCGCGCGCCACGTTTATAGTCAACAGACACCGCGTTATCAAACCGCTGTACTATGGCACCAATTTTCGCCGTCTTTACGTTCATTTCTCGTTCGTTTGTGGTGCGTACACTCATCCCACTGATAACTTTTTCCTTAACCGCGACAATCTTCATCAAGCTGTATCCTTATGCTGTATCTCGTTACGTTTTATTCGACCATTGCGCTTGGGTAATTTTAAACAATACATGCTCTCGAAGTGGGTGATTCTCTGGAATAATTGGATGCTCAAAGTTCTCTTGAGTATTTATCATACCTAATCGCTCCATTACCGCAGAAGATTTGGTATTCGTTATCGATGTAAAAGAGAATACTTCGTTAAGATCAAGTTCATCAAAGGCAAATCGCAAACATTCGCTACCCGCTTCCGTCGCATACCCATTCCCCCAGAATTCTTTACCTAGTCGCCAACCGATTTCTACGCAAGGTGTTACCGGTAAATCATAAGACGGTTTATGTAACCCCACAAACCCAATAAATTGATGATCCTTTAACGTTTCAACCGCCCAAAATCCCCATGACCTTTCCGACAATAAGCCCTGAATCTTTTGGGCCATCGCATTGCTAGCTTCTGTACCTAAAGTTTCAGGATAGTATTCCATTACTTGGGGATCGGCATTCATTTTTGCGAAAACAGCAAAGTCGTCATCTTTCCATTGTCGTAGTAGCAATCTATCCGTGCAAAGTTCTATGGGTGTTGTCATATTGAAATCCAAATTCCGTATGGTAATGATATGAGCGTGCTAATGTAATGGCGCTACTTTAACCGTTCTAATTTGAAGGTCCGATGTGTTTTTCCCAAAATAACGCCCTTCCCACATTAGGATCCAGTTCGTACCCAGAAAAACCGTATTTACGATAAGAACCTTGTGCCACCTTATTGCCTTCTAATACTTCCAGCGTGAGCTTGCAACACCCTTTATCTTTAGCGATTCCTTCAACCTTTTGCAGCATTAATTGACTTAAACCAAGACCACGAAAGTCACCCAGTACAATGATGTCATGGATATTGACGAGGGGTTTGCATTTAAATGTGGAAAACGCGTCAAAACAATTAATGAGTCCTGCCGGTTTATTATCAACATAACAGAGGATACTAAAAGCATGAGGCAATTTAGCCAACGCTAAAGAGAGATTATTTCGAACACTGTCGGCAAGTGGGGTAGCACCGCCCATTGGGTCTCTTGCATAGCTATCAATGAGGAACCCGATGTCTTCTCCGTGACGCCGATTCGTGTAGTCCGCTGTTACTACTTTAATTTCCATTTAACATTCCTGCTATCCTAAATTCGCTTAAGAGTATTTGATTGAATATCCCTTCTTAGCAAAGCCCTGAAGAGCTTTCTAAGCGTCGGTACTTCGTGCTCAATAATTTCTAATTCTTTACAACCTCGACATGTTATATGAATTTCCAGTATTCTAAAAATCCAAGACTTCCTAGAAACCCCAGAATAATAATATTCATTAACATCTTCGTTATACACAATGCCAAAAGAGGAGCCGCCGCATGTACTACACTTAACCCCACAACTCCCTGATTTTTCGCGAACCAATACCTTATATAGTTCAACTGTATGAAAATTACATTCTCCGGGGCAACCACAGTTAAAGCATTTAGATAACGATTTATCATTTCCGTTATTACAGGCCGCACAACTCCAATTATATTCAAACAAAACTTGTATTCTCCATGGCCAATATTTGCTTACATCCGTTAGTCGTTTACTTAACACACTCCGATACAAACTCTACCCATTTATCACAGACCATAAAGTGTCCATGGCCTGAATGAATCTGCAATGAGTGATCACTGAACTGGCTGGAGAATTCCTCGATACCAGTATAATCGACCAACCGATCTTCATCACCATGCCAGATTAATGTGGGAGGCGTGATCTCTCCAAGGTCCTGACTCCAGTCTTTACTCAACAATAGATATTCTTGCACGTAGACCTTCACACCACCCATAAGTCGATGCTTAAGCTGACCTCCTAGCTGTTGTTGCCATTTCACATCGCTCAGTAACTCTGCATCCCGTTTATATACCTGGGTTGCGAGTTTGCGATAAAAACTGGTGGGATCTCGAAAGGTTGAGCGCATCATCAATGACATGATAAATCGAAATGCGTCAGGAGCGACGTTAAGTAAATTCACCAGTAATCGTTGATGCATTGCCAAGTTTTTGGGTTGCACGAAACGCCAAGGCAATGCACTACATAACAATCCAAGGCGGGTAACACGATTTGGATATCGACCCGCTAAGACAGTGGCATATGCCCCCCCCACGGAATACCCGATCACGTGGCATTGCGCAATACGAAGATGATCCAGTAAAAACACCACGTCATCCGCAAAGCTGCCACAATCAATATTTTGCTTAAAGGTTGAGCTGCCATATCCAGGGCGAATGACAACAAGAACCCGCAGATTATTTTCGCTGTAATAGTCAATATGCTGCTGGTGTTGTGGTAGAGAGCCACCCACGTTCTCAAATACGACGACTGGTTTCCCAGTAACATCACCATATTCGTACCACGTTAACCGTCGACGATCGGGTAATTGCAGTGACTTATACGGGTCACTATTATCCTTAACCCCGCAGGCAAACCCCATACTGGCAAAGGACGCGCCAACCACTTTACGCACTAATTCTAATTGTGAATTAGACGATGTCTTACTATAAATGGACTTTAAATAAGAACGGGCCGTATTTTGACTAACACCACTGAGTTTAGCCGCCTCCGCAAGCGAGTGGGTCAAACACAACCCATGGGTGAGCTTTGCTTCGGCATGCGTAAGCTGATGCAACGAACGAATAACATCTAATTCAGGTGTGATTTTTTCATCGGCGGTGAAAATTAAAAGCGCCATACTCGCACCCATTAATGGTGCATCAATTTCAACTTTTTGAACAGGAACAGCCATCAATAATACATTGGCATCGGCGTCTAGCTGCATACCCTGTGTCGGATCAACACTGTCAGACGACAACATGTCGACCAATTGTTTAGACAGAGCGGGAGTCGATAAGCGTAATTGTTGTTGCTGATTAACGCTAACGTATTGCCCTTGCTGTAATAACACATCACCACGAGCATTATTCGTAATAGCTTGTAAATTGTGATCAACAAAAAACACCGCCATAGGCAAATGATCAACAATGTGTTTCCACGTGGTGGTTTGCTCCTGGTGGCTGTGTAATTCTCGTGTAATCTCTTTTGCACGACGACAATGTTCAGATAACAATGCGATATTTTCATTATCACTGTCTCGTTCGTGCGCCATTGTCAGCTGACAATCAAGTTGTTCCAACACACCTAACCAAAGCTCTGGTTCTAGAGTTGCTTGATAAATCTGACCGATCGCTTCCTGTGTGCCGATAAATTTCTGCGTATTGTCGGCTGACATTCTGTCCCCATTCAATGTATGGTTTGATTGTGCATTATTAATACAAGATATGCACAATCAAACCATACATTGAATAGGCCTGTCTACCGCGTCATCAAATTACCGAATTACCGTTAGCTTACTCAGGTAATCGTACACCAACACCGATGGTGAGTTCGATAATACGCTGGTCTGCACCACCACTATCGGATGCCTCAACATTATTTTGCAAGCCCGTTAAAATCATCGTAGAACCATCTTCAGAAACCTGATAATACTGAGGGCTTTCATTCTCAAAGGTTAATGTCAGTACATTAGTCGTGCTATTCACTGACCAGGTACCTGCATCATCAGCCCAAGTATCGTTATCTGTTTCTAACTGGTTATGATCACTGGTACAGTTATCGTCGTTATCAAACGTTTGACAGATTGGCACAGTACTTCCTTCCACCCACGCCTCACTCCCACTATCCGTGGTGGTACCATTTTCATTAAATACCAGTGTGCTTGTACCCCGCCCCAAACCAAAGCGAACATAATCACTCAAGCCACCTGACGCATTTTCACCAAAGTAACCATTTTGAAGCCACGAAAATTGATAGCTCGCGCCCGCAATCTTCTCTTCTAATGATGATGCGTCACCTACCGCAGCGGCCTCCAACGTGGCAACCTGACTTTCCAATGCATTAATCGCTGCCACGACGTCAGAGAAATTTTGATTCATTTCCGACGCAACGATAGAACCACCGGCACTAAACGAGTGGGTCACGTCAGCCGCCATGATATTCATTGAACAGCCCAAAAGAATACTGCTTGCTAATATTGTCTTCTTAAACATAATTTTTCCTTTGTCTATTTCTACTATCTGTATGTCTATATTCTGTTAGCGTATATATTGATGTTCTGTTTACTGCCAAGTTGAGCCGTCATCCCAGGACGATGTGCCATACACTCCTTCAGCAGGTACAGCACAAGTATCCGTAGCATCATCTGGACAGCTATCAATGCTGTTTGGAGAACCGTCACCATCCCTATCATCGTCACACGCATCACCTAACGAATCGCCATCAAGATTATCTTGATCCGCATTTTCCACCGTGGGGCAGTTATCCGGGGCCGTGTCTAACACCCCATCGTTATCATCATCAGCGTCCTCATTAGCATCATCACAACCATCACTATCGATGTCCGATGACAAATCAAAATCTTCCGTCGCACAACTATCAGCGCTATCGGCGACACCATCATTATCGTCATCGCTATCACACACATCACCCGCGTTGTCACCATCGGCCTGATCAAAATTAAGCTGATTGGTATTGCTGTGATGCACACAGTTGTCATTAATATCGCTTACGCTATCTCCGTCAGAATCGGGCGTTGTAGTACCGCCAACAATGACAATAGTAATATCAACGCCATCAATGCCATCGATCTCATCAATCACCACGGTATTCACTACACCGGTGACTTCTGCATCCTGCTCCAGCAGCTCAATAATCGCAGCCTCGTCAACCGTTGGCGTCTCTTCAACTTCAACAGCAATATTTGTATTGGCTAAGTTCTCAATCGCAGTGGCACTTTCCTGGCCGTCGATTTGACCATCCACCAAATCTTTCGCAAGCGCCGTTAACACCGCGTTCTCGTTCACAACATTTGATTGACCCGCGGTATTGTCACTGGCGCTTTCAACCGCATCAACCAACGCTTCAATTGCAGCTCGATACGCGGCAATATCAGAAAGATCATCAACACGGGTATTTGCAGTAATAACAGGGGGGGTTGTGAAAATGTCGACGCTACTATCTAGACCAAAACCTAGCGCCGCCACGGTTTGATCGGCAGCTTGTTCAAGTAACGCCGCAAGCTCTGCGGCATCAGTTGATGCATCACTATTAGCCAGTGCAATATCGCTCGCGATAGACGTTAAGGGAGTCGCATAGATTGGCGTATCGTTCACAGACATCAGTATCGTTTTTAATTCACTAATGACAGGAGCAATACCGGTTGTGACATCAATGGAATCACCATCGGTCGTTGCGATCAAAATAAACGGCGCGTCATCCGCCACCACATTAAGACCCGTAATCGCGCCGTTGGCGTCAGTGCCCGCTGTACCGACTTGCTCACCGATAGCACCTGCAGTAAAGTGATGTACTGCAATATTGGCATAAGCAATCGGGCCATCAATAACCCCTCCCGTGATTGAGACCGTGTCTAATCCCGCACCTCCAGAACTATCCCCTGATCCATCGCCCGATGAGCCTCCCCCACCACACGCCGTCAACCCCAGACACATAATCCCTGCCAAACATAGCAACGTATACTTCATCAACACTCCCCTTAATGCTCTCAAACTGAATCAACGAGAACACGAGAAAACCGGTTTAATTGATATTTCTGATTCAGCTTCTATTGCAGTGTATAAAGAGGAGGGTTTAGCTCTCTACCCCCATTTGAGGGGTCTAGAAAATAGGAAGAGTAATACATACAAGAAAGCCCCTAACAGCAGGGCTGTTAGGGACTTTCTTGTAGTACTTTTAGTACGTATTGGTATCTATATGTCGCTTACATTTCTGCCGCTAACCTTACACCTTGATCAATGGCACGCTTTGCATCGAGCTCTGCAGCAACATCAGCACCACCGATTAGATGATGTGGTTTATTCAAGCCGTCCACCAAATCACGCAACGGATCTTGTCCGGCACAAATAATAACGTTATCTACGGCTAATATTTCGGTCTTGTCGCCAACACTGATATGAATACCTTGATCATCAATCTTGTCATAAGAACAGCCAGGCATCATCGTTACACCCTTGTTCTTCAAGCCCGTACGGTGAATCCAACCCGTCGTCTTACCTAAACCGTTACCCACTTTCGAAGTCTTACGTTGTAATAAGAATACCTCACGTGGTGACTCTTCAACCTTAGCTTCAACACCTTCAATACCACCGCGGGCTTGTAAAGACATGTCCACGCCCCACTCTTGCATAAAGGCTTCGATATTCTGGCTGGTCGCTTCCCCTGCATGGGTTAAGTATTCAGACACATCAAACCCGATGCCGCCAGCACCGATAACCGCGACCTTTTTACCGACAGGTTTCTTATCACGTAACACATCCAGGTAGTTCATCACTTTAGGGTGATCAACACCATCAATCTCAGGCGTACGAGGTGCAATACCGGTAGCAATAATCACATCCGTATAGTCACCATCATTTAGGGTTTCTGCACTAACTCGAGTATTCAATTGCAAATTAACGTTCGTTAGTTCAATTTGCTTGGCAAAATAACGAATCGTTTCATAGAACTCTTCTTTACCTGGCACTTGCTTCGCCACATTAAACTGCCCGCCAATTTCGCTACTGGCATCAAATAATGTCACATCATGGCCACGCTCAGCCGCCGTTGTCGCAAAGGCCAATCCAGCAGGTCCTGCACCCACAACCGCCAACTTCTTTTTCGCTGCTGCGGGTAGAATCACTACTTCAGTCTCATGACAAGCCCGAGGATTAACCAGACAACTGGTTAACTTACCGCTAAAGACATGATCCAAGCAGGCTTGGTTACAACCAATACAGGTATTGATCTCATCGCTTTTCCCTTCTTGCGCTTTCTGTACAAAGAAAGAATCTGCAAGGAAAGGCCGTGCCATTGACACCATATCGGCATCACCACGCTCCAGTACATTTTCTGCCACTTCAGGCGTATTAATACGGTTCGACGTGATTAGTGGTATCGACAACTCTTCTTTGAAACGAGCGGTTACCCACGTAAATGCCGCACGTGGAACCTTAGTGGCAATCGTTGGGATACGGGCTTCATGCCAGCCAATGCCTGTATTGATAATAGTCGCACCGGCTTTTTCAATGGCTTTACCCAGTTGAACCACTTCATCAAAAGTACTTCCACCTTCTACCAAATCCAACATTGATAGGCGATAGATAATAATAAAGTTTGCACCAACCAGTTCGCGGGTACGACGCACTACTTCAATAGCAACACGCATACGGTTTTCATACTCGCCACCCCATTCATCTTCCCGCTGATTGGTGCGCTTCGCCAAAAATTGGTTAATGAAATAACCTTCAGACCCCATGATCTCTACGCCATCATAACCACCCACTTGGGCCAGACGAGCCATCTGTGCGATATCATTAATCTGTTTCTCAATCCCTTCCTCATCGAGCTCTTTCGGCTTAAAAGGATTGATCGGTGCTTTTACTGCTGAGGGGGCCACAGAATTTGGGTTAAAGGCATACCGACCCGTATGCAAAATCTGCATACAAATTTTGCCATCTTCAGCATGTACCGCATCGGTAATTGGCTTATGCTTCAGCGCATCCTCGTCGCTCTTAAGCAAATTGGTCATCGGATGCGTCGCACCTTCTGCATTCGGTCCAAACCCACCCGTCACAATCAGTCCAACCCCTCCACGAGCGCGCTCAGCAAAGAATGCCGCCATACGCTCAATACCGTTAGGCAGTTCTTCCAAACCAGTGTGCATAGACCCCATTAACACCCTATTTCTTAGAGTAGTAAATCCAAGGTCTAGCGGCTCTAACAGTTTTGGGAAGTGTGGATTGGCTGATGTCATATTTGCTCTCTCTAGCGCTCACGCGCCTATATGATATAGGTATGCACTTGAATCTCGTCTCATCTCTCTTCAAATGCGTGTTGGGATTAGTATCCCTGCTAGAGGCCAATTTCGTCGTTATCATTTGATAACTTAGGGGGTGTTTCTGGGGTAAAAACGTGGTTTGTTACCAAATAACATGGCTATTTACACAAGTGCTACAGATACACCGGCTTTAATGGGAAAAGGAAGGGCCCTATTGTCTACAGCGCATAACTAACATTCACTAGATGTTGATGCCCATTTTAATAAGGGTGTGTCATCTATAACGCTGATAGCTAATCATGCGGCTCTAAACGCCCAGGTTATTGGCTCGAATGAACACGAATCCCACTACATCTTTGATCTGTTACAAAGCAGCACATCGGAGATTCAGCCTGATGTCCTATCACCAGAAAACACCATGAAGATCAGGTACGTCGATACACAAGACAATATTAAGCTGTGTCATAAATTTGACATTATATAACTTTAACATAAGCGTTCTAGAACGGTACCGATCAAGACTCATTGCCCTGTTTCTTACTTAATGAAACATAGTCAATTTCTATTTATTACCCTAACTTATCCAGATTCCATTTTTGAAAATATACTTTGCATTAGAATTCCATCATTTAAGTCTTTCAAAAATGAGAACAGTTCGGCGTATTGCTAAATATTTTTAACGATGCCTGGGATTACACTAAATGGTATTTCTGGATCGCTTATACCTCAGATAATCTATTACATTAACTATAGAAAATATTACATTCTATTTCACGACAATATTTTTCTTTGTCGCAAACGCCGAAGCTGGAAGAGCCTTCCATAAAAACAATGGGCAGTGACGCTACTTTTATCGGGCGGTCGATAAAGGGGATAATCGAGCAAGATTATCGTAACATCAAACGGATTACCAACTCGATGTTACGGTTAAAAAACTTCAGGTTATCACAAGCAACATTGAAATAGAGTTAGTAGCAATGCAAAAAACGGAAACAACAAAATCATTCTAAAAATCATGTAACACCAGTTTAACAATTTCATGCTTTGGCGGCGTAGTTACACACAGGATTTATCCTAGGGAATAATTTCGACATAACCAGAAAACCAATATTTGTTTTCCTCGATTAACTTCGCATCGTTATAGCTAAAGCGATGGAATCCGTACTTTCTAATTTGACATAGTTATGGCCTTTAGTTACTGTGATCACGCTTTATATAACGGCAAGAATGCTGTTTTTATTATATTGATAAAAAGGAGTTTGTTTTTATGTTGGAATTTACGGATAAGTTAGTTATAGCCGCGGGAATATTTGGTGTGGCTTTTTCTATGTCTGGCTGCAAACAATCTGAGATAGACTGTGTGGCTGGAAATAAACAACCGGAGTCTTGTGATTTATATACTGCGGTGGGTACTGAATCATCCCCTATGGAGAACGACGTTATTATAATGGGAGATTCATTGTGGGATTTGGGCTCTCCTTATGGTGCTATTCCATTAAACCTTATAGAGCGATCAAAAAAAACCTATTTAGAGCTTGCTCGTTCAGGTGCTCATACTAACTATATTCGGGATATCGAAATTCCCAAAATCCCCAATTATAATGGCCAGGGGTTGGACCCCGATCCTACAGTTAAAACTATTATTGTTAATGGTGGAGCAAACAACTTAAAAGAGCCGTGTAAAGTTGATCTGGAAAATAATATAAATGTTGATGAAGGTACTTACTCAACTGCTTGTACTGATGCATTCACTGTCGCTGTGACAGAAGCCGAAGAGATTATTAGCCTACTGTCTGCTATAGATTCAGTGGAAAATATTGTTTGGACTGGACCTCAATATTTTCCGGTATCAGTTGTTAGTGAAAACTTAATTGATAAGACCGTGGGGGAGCTAAGTTCTTTATGTAGTGATGATCTTACCGAAAAATGTACCTATGTTGATTTAACCCAGGCACCTATGTGGGGGCCTGATGATGCAAGCATCTATTTGTATGATGATATACATGTGAATGTTGCTGGAGCGGAGCTGATTGGAGGGCAGGTATGGAGTATTCTGGAATCTATAGGTGCCTATCGGTAATGAACTCTATTTAAGCTGCTAGTTGTTATTCATTAAAAATCTAGTTGTCTGCAAAAAAAAGCCCTCAGGTATCCTACCTTAGGGCTTTTTTTGTTGTGGTTCTGTTTAATTCTTCTGTATAAGAAGAAACCGCCAGGTGATAGATGGCAAGCCAGGCTTAATCAATACCACCGCCTCTTTAACCACATCATACCGACTAAAAGTAGTAACTGAAACGGGCTAATACTGCCGCCAAACATCGATACCGCAACATTATTCTCTAGCGTCACATCATTTAGCGCAGACACACCAACCTGGTAACTGTGCTTAGTATAAGTATATTCGCCGGTCGATACGGTGAAGGTAATAGCCGATTCCTCACCAACGTCAATATCCTGCAACTCACAGGTCACTATTTTTTCTAGTTCAGTACAAGCAACAACATTATCTGCCGCTACAAAGCTAACACCTTCAGGAAGCACTAGCGCAATCGAGCTATCTAAGGAAGGAGCAAGAGCAATGTTGTTGATAGTAGCAGTAAAGGTTACCACTCCACCTTCATTTTTACCTGGGGCCCCCACTAGCGTTACCAAAAGGTCAGCTTCCCCAATAATTTCAATACCCACAGTGTCGGTACCGCTTAGCTCTCCACTGTCTATGACCGTTACCGTCAATCTATGCTGACCTACACTCAACATGGTCGGCGATTCGATAGGACCATCAACATCCGATTGCCATTGTACTGTTCGTGATAAATCGCCGTCTTCACTATCCTCGGCCGTTGCTTGCAACACAACAGGCCCATCAGTAGCAAGTAGGCGAATGCCATCAGTAGGAGATTCAATCGAAACGAAAGGTTCATTATTCACTGGCAATTCAAAACAACTGCTACCTCCATCCCGGCCATGGTGACGAGGCCACACGGTATTAGCAAGCTTTCGGCCATCTATACTATAAGCATGTAAGCCGCCCGCACCATATAAAGCCCCACCGATATATGCAATTCCATTATCGGCGATCGCAACAGAAGATTGATTATTTAGGGAGAGTAACGATGTCCATAATAGAACACCCGATGAGGACAGTGCATTCATCCGGGTCCGAGTTCCCACAAGAATGGAACCATCATCAACTATAGCGGCCGTAGAGGTTACTGCCTCCGTTAAGTCTTCACTTTCCCATAGTTTATTCCCTGCAGAAGAGATCGCATGAATTTTTGTACCGCCGCCTATAATAATATTTCCTTGCATATCAACAACAGGACATCGATCATAGTTAACAGAATCAAAGGTATATTCCCATAACAATTCTCCATCACGACTTACCGCGTAAAGAATTCCGTTAATTGTTGGCACATAAACCGTTCCATCAATTCCCATGGCTAAGCAGGTACGAGCATAGGATTCAGGTATTTGTAAAGACCATACCGCATCCAAGCTACTGCTAAACCGTCGTAATAAACCGTCGATTGACATCGCATAGACATCACCACTCTCACCGACAATAGGTGCTGCGTAAACGGTGGGGGATACTGATACCGAAAGCAACAATTCACCCTGCGATGAAAACTGCTTTAGTAACCCACCATCAACCACATAAGAAGTACCATCATTCGTTACAGCCGGTGAATCTCCCGATCCACTAAGCGACTGACTCCACAGAAGCTCACCGGTATTGATACTTAACGCACCATACTCTCGTGCCCCTGGCCCTGCAGTTCGATAATAGATTACGCCATTTTCCAATACCAATGCAGAGGAAATAGCTTGGCTCACCGAGGTTTGCCATTTAATACTCATATCGGAATATAAGGCATAGATGTTAGCATCACGTCCTGCGAAATATGCCGTACCTTCGTCATCAACAACTGGACTTGAATATACGTAATCACCGATATCAAAAAACCATAATTCACGATCAATATCAGGGGGAATATAGGCTTCATGCAAACCCGCGAGGTGGCTTGCATTTTCCTCCCACACGCGAACATTATTACTGGTATCAGCTTGCCCCATGACCTCATCACCAAAGAGATTATCGGGACTCGACCAAAAACCAACTCGGGGGCAATCACCGTTGCCGCAGTTGTAGGACATGATCGTGCGAAATGCCAAACTGGGAGATTGAAAGCCGTGACCGTAGGCATAAGGGTAGCTTGAACTATCATTTTGAATATCGTGTCTCGCTCCCACTAAATGTCCAATTTCATGGGCGAAACTGAAGTTACCACTGGCACAGGCATAGTTTACAACGGCAAAAGCCGTATCATAGTCCGCACCAACATATCCATAACCACAGTAATCCGATTCTGAGGACAACAACACGACAACATCGGCTTCATGATCCAACCTCAATTGATGTACATCATCCAATACACCATCAGATCGCGACGCCAAACTCGATAACATTTCAGGATAGGTCATTTCAGCAAAATCGACCGCGACCGTACCTACTAAACTCAATTGCAAAGACTGATTCAACCCACTATCTATATAAGTTTGATTAGTCTCATCAATCACTAGATCAACCAATGCATTGACATCAGAGACATTGCCAGACACCGATGCTGCGTACAACACCAGTACGCTCACATTAACTACCGCGTCAGCGCTGCTAGCAACAGTGTCCCCAGACATTGCTTTCGGTATTGTTGACAGCACATCAACATCGCTCTGAGCATTGGGGTGATCGCTCGGATACGATGTAGTATCGATTTCTTTAATCGAATGCACCTGATTATTCTCAGGTTCTATTTTGTATAGTTGCCCGTTCATGCGAACAGTGCCCATAACAGTATTGTCACTGATGATAAGCGTTACCTTACCAGTGACAACTTCCCTAACTCCATCAACGACTTGGTTTTCTACCTCACCTCGCCATACCGTCCTTCCGAACCTGTTTTTCTTGGCACTACTCACTTTTACTTCAATTAGAGTATTTGAAAATAGATTAATTGATAGGCGTTCTAATCCACCCAAGATATCGACATTCACACCCATACGCCGCGAGCGCTTTTCTTTTTCTCCCGAGGGGTGAATATTTTTAATTACTGCTCGTTGCGCGATAACTTTCTCAACGGGCGTAAACAACATGGGCAACGATAACTGACTATCGCTCTGATTTTGAGCAAAAGAGGGTGATGATAAAATGAGGCTTACGATTAAAACAGGCACACAAAAAAGACACGAATAACGCTTAAGAATTCTACAAACCACTACGGCAACTCCAACATTAAGGACAGCTTTATACTTATGACGAGTGGCGACAGTTTGCCTTAATTTATATGACAGTTATATTACAGTATAAAAATTCTCAACATTTGAACGAAATACAAACGGAAAAAGCAAAAATTCTGAATATTGCGATTACATTATGATCTACATTGAATTTCAATTGATCATCTATAGGACAACAGGAAATGTGAGCTGATTAAAATCTCAACATTTCCTGACGATACTTAACGACATCTCACTGATTCATTGCTTTATTCCGGTCGAAATTCGATCTCAGCGTCACTATTCGTTCGCGCCCGAGAAAGGAGGAAACCAAACAGCTTCACCGGCCATGAACGTGGGATTAAACGGTTTTCCCAAGCATAGATTTTGTTAATCAACCCTGGAACCACCGTTGCTTTTTTCCCCAACGCATTAAGCCCAACTCTTGCAACCATCGCGGGATCATGGGTGGTAATGGGCATTTTAGAAAAATCTATTGCCATATTATCAACCATCGGCGTCTTCGTCAGCCCAGGAGACAAAACAGTAACGTCGACGCCAAGGGGCCTTAACTCCACATTCAGTGCTTCACCCAACGACAATATGTAGGCTTTACTGGCAGAATAATTTGCCACAAGCGGAACCCCCTGATACCCAAATAGACTAGAAACAAATAGTATCCCGCCCTTTCCACGTGCTGACAGGCGTTGTGCAAAGATGTGACTCAATTGCATTGGGCTTTGAATATTTAACGCAAGTAATTTACTTTCAGCATTAATATCATTCTCGATAAAGAAACCATCGTTTTCAATCCCTGCATTTGCCACCAACAAGCCCACATCCCGATGCGCCGTCTTTTCTGCAATCACATTGCTAGCATCAGACAAAGACAAGTCCGCTGAGATAGTATCGACCGTAACACCGTGACCCACTTCCAACTCTGCCTTCAAAGTGCTGAGATTCGTTTCGTTTCTTGCAACCGCGATAATATTAACGCCGTCCGCTGCCAACTGCTTACTGATTGATTTTCCTATGCCTGTTGTCGCCCCAGTGACGACTGCCCAGGGACCGTACTTCTCTTTAAAATTGCTCATGATTTTTCCTTTACTATATTTGAAATTATCTAGATAAAAGTGTGTGCCTAAAATGGATGAGTCAACAAACTACACCATCGCTGCGTCTTGTTGATACGCTGCGGCAAGCCTGCCCAAGTGTGAATCACGCTTTGCGACAAATTGCGTTAAGAGCGCGGGATAATCTTCGCTGACAGCGCCTATTACCGAAGGCTTTAGTTTTAACGCTTGTCGCCATTGGCTCACCTTTGGTAATCGCGCCAAACAGCTAAACTCAGCAAAATTCTCAAACACATCGAGGTATCTAAATGCAGGGGCAAACGCTGCATCCACTAGGGAAAATTTGTCGCCTCCAAAAAAAGCGGCATCCGATAAGTTAGCATCTAACATAGACCACTTTGCATTTAGCTGGCGCCCGACTTCGCGGTATTGCGTTTCATCTTTCGCGCTATAGAGCTGGCCGATGTTATTGATTGTCGCCGATGCAAACTCTATCCAAGCTCGCTCGCGTGCTCTACCCACCGGCTCTGCACTTAACATTTCAGCCTCAGTAATCTCATTGATATATTCCGCGATCACCGCGGATTCAAACAAGACAGTATCATCGTCCACCACGAGTACAGGCACTTTACCCAAGGGAGACAACTCCTTGAACCACTCAGGCTTATTGCCTAAATCAATGTCAATTCTCTTATATTCCAGTCCCAATTCCTCCAATGCAATCACTGCCCTCTGAACGTAGGGGCATAAGGTATGACTGATTAATGTGAACTGCTGTTGTTGTTTTGACATGGGTCACCTCGGTTGTCGTGTGTCTGTAGAGCCACTGTGCTGATTCGATGGAGCTATCTTATGTTGTGCACAAAGGATATGACACATTCGTTTTAGCACTACCGATGTGCAATAATGCACAGAAGTTTCCACATTAGAGGTAAGCCCCGTGAACTGGGACGATCTACGTTTTTTCTTGGCATTATCCAGAGCCCGCACTGTTAGTGCTGCAGGGCGGGTGCTAGGGGTAAAACACACCACCGTCGCCCGTCGTATCCAGGCCTTTGAAGAAGGCTTGGGAACCCGGCTGTTTGACCGCTTGCCCAACGGTTACGCCATGACCCAGGCAGGTGAGAACCTGTATGAGCACGCGTTAATCATGGAAGAACAAGCACAAGCTGTGGATCGTCAAGTCTTTGGGTTGGATGCCCAGCTCCAGGGAAAGCTCACACTGACTGCCGCACACGACGTGCTATCACTACTGGTCATTCCACACCTGGGATTATTTAATCGAGCTTACCCCTGCATTGAGCTCGAACTCTCTAGCTCTGCCGCACTGGTTGACCTTGCCGCACGACAAGCCGATATTGCGCTGCGATTAACAGAATCACCTCCGGACTACTTGATTGGAAAAAAGGTACTACCCCTGCGCCACGGTATCTACGCAAGCACCAAGTATCTGGAAAAAAATCCTACACCCAAACACCTCGTCATGTGGAATGGCGCGACTGAAACGCCCGAATGGGTGAAAACACATTTTCCAGACACCTCCGTTGCGATTCGTGCCAGTGACGTCACTACCATGCTCACCTGCACCGCCAATCATATGGGTATCGCGCGTTTGCCTTGTTATATCGCTGATACCACTCCTAATCTACGGCGCATTGATATTCCTCTCACACCTTCCACCTGGGGGGTTTGGGTATTAAGCCATGTGGATTTACGGGCAACCGCCAGGGTACGAGCATGTCGAGAGTTCTTAGTTGATCTAATCGAACAACAGAAGGACCTGATTGAAGGATTGAACTCGCGCTATGCGTAGGGATTGCCACGCAAGCTTGAGCATTCAATAATGCCACTGACTCAAAGGATAAAATAACCTTTTCAAATAGATAGAAAACTTTCAGACAGATTATCATTTGTTAAGCGCTTTTCTGGCTATTGTTTCTACAATGGTTTCTATACGAGGGACAACTCCCTACGGCATTCCACCCCAGCATTCACTTAAAAGGCCCCCTTATGGCTGATCTACTCTCAGAATACCAGGCTCCTCTCGCTGACATGAAATTCCTACTTAACGAAATGTCAGAGGTGCCTGATAGTGCTTCGAGCCCCGTTACCAATGAAGATTTATTCTTTATATTGGAACAAGGAGCCCGATTTGCAGAAGATGAGCTCGTGCCTATTAATGCCCAAGGTGACAGTGAAGGCTGCCAGTTCGATAATGGCCAAGTAACGATCCCCCCATCACTAAAAGCGGCATTTCGACGTTATGCTGACGCTGGTTGGATGGGCCTTTCTATGCCTGAACAATGGGGTGGCCAAGCTCTCCCCGAACGCCTGTCGGTTTGTATTGGTGAAATACTGACCTCGGCAAATCATGCCTTTAGCATGACACCCGCGCTAACGATGTCGGCATGTCGCGCACTGATCAGCCACGGCAGTGATGCACTCAAATCAACCTATTTAGAAAGAATGATTAGTGGACAGTGGACTGGCACTATGTGTTTAACGGAAAGCCACTGCGGGTCAGACCTTGGCCTTGTGCGCAGTTCCGCAGCACCAACGTCTGAAGGGCTCTATCAGATCAAAGGCAATAAAATCTTTATCTCTTCCGGCCAACATGATGCCAGCGACAATATTATTCACCTTGTCCTCGCCCGTCTTAAAGGTGCTCCACAGGGCATTAAAGGCCTATCCCTATTCTTAGTTCCTGCCAAATTAGAAAACGCTAATGGCGAGTGGTCTGCCCCTAATAACGTCCATTGCATTGGTATCGAGGAAAAAATGGGAATGCACGCAAACCCAACGTGCACCATGAGTTTTGAACAGTCCGAAGGTTACTTAATCGGCAAGGAAAATCGCGGTATCAATGCCATGTTCACCATGATGAATGAGATGCGACTCGGCGCTTCCATGCAGGGAGTTGGATTAAGTGAACGCAGTTACCAAAAAAGTATTGCCTATGCGATTGAACGCACCCAGATGCGTAGCTTGAGTGGTATCAAGGCACCAGAAAAAGAAGCCGACCCCCTACTTGTTCACCCGGATGTACGCCGTATGTTATTGACCCAAAAAGTGTTCGCAGAAGGTGGACGCGCCCTCGGCCAATTTTGTGCAAATCTATTGGACGAAACACATCAAGACAATCCTGATAAGGACACTATTCAGCTACTGGATCTACTGACTCCTATTGCCAAAGGGTTCTGCACAGAAACCGGTCTTGAGTCCGCCAGTCATGCCATACAAATTCACGGCGGTCATGGTTTTGTCAAAGAGTCCGGCGTTGAACAACTTTATCGTGACGGTCGTATTTCCACAATTTATGAAGGTACTACCGGTATACAAGCACTCGACCTTTTGGGTCGTAAAGTACTAGGTACTCAAGGTAAAAGCTTATTGAGCTTTACTAAGATTATTCATACGTTATGCAAAACCCATAATGACAATCTGGTCATGGCCCCCTACCTCTCGGTGCTATCACGTTATTCAAAAGAATGGCCAGATCTAACCATGAAGATTGCTAGCAAAGGCATGCGTGACGCCGATGAAGTCGGTGCCGCGAGCTTTGACTTCTTGATGTATTCTGGTTACGTCACATTGGGGTATTTTTGGGCCAAGATGGCGGTCACTGCACAAGATATATTGGATGGAAAACGCGAAGCGATAGACGCTACAATCAACCAAGATTTTTTGCAGGCTAAAGTGAATCATGCCCAGTTCTATTTTGATCGTATCCTGCCCCGCGCACTAAGTCACAAAGCAATGATGTTGACAGGGAAAAATAGCATGATGAGCTCTACCGAAGCACAACTAACGTTATAACAACCTAACGGTTACTCTGCTGCAACAATGAAATGTAATCTGCGAGACGAAATCTATATGAATTTCCCATGAGATTTCTCATCATTTTCACACCGCTGTAACCAAACGGTAACATTTCAACGTCAACATAGCGATTATCAACACGGTTTACGGTGTAGTGGGTAAGGTTCTAGAACCTTACCCACTCACCTTTTTTAATGCAGATTATTCGTCTCGGATAACGACTGATCGACAGGATTCTCTTTTACTAGCATCCATTTTTCTAACATCAAGACTAGATCATCGGGCTGAACTGGTTTGGTTAAATAATCACTCATCCCGGCCTCCAAACATTTTTCCTTATCACCGAGGATGGCATTGGCCGTTAGCGCAACAATAGGAATATCCTTGTAACGCTCTGTTGCAACCCCCTCACGTATTTTTTGCGTTGCGACATAACCATCCATGATAGGCATCTGACAATCCATAATAATGAGCTCAAAAGGATGCTCATCGCCCGCCAGTAGCAGTGTTTTGATTGCTGCTTTTCCATTATTTGCAATCGAAATAGAATATGGAGATTCCTCCAATAGTTCGCAAATGAGCACTTTGTGTTCTTCGCTATCATCTACCAGTAGAATGCGTGCACTTGAAGTCTGCAATCCATTGGGCGATACGATTGGACTAAACTCCGTATATTCACAACTCAGCGATCTCGGCACAGCACAAATTTTGAGTAGGGAAATCACTCGTAATATTTCGGAATTTATTATCGGCTTAGATAAATAGGAATTAAACCCATTTTCACGAAAATAGGCCGAATCTCTGTTCTCTTTAAGGGTTGTCAATGCAACAAGGGCTATACTATCCGTTGCAGGGCTATCACGGATTATTTTCGCCAAATGAATTCCCTGAATCATGGGTAGTTCGAGTTCAACGAACATTAAGTCAATATCTGACTTTCCATGACGAGCCCTTTCCTCGATTATCGACTGTGCCGACGTTATATCATCAGCATGTTCCACCTCTCCCCCCCAATATTCGATTTGTTGACACAAGACTTTACGCACACTTGCATTTTGATCAACGATCATAAAACATGAACCTTCCAGATCAATCTCCGATGTCATAGATGGCTTATCAGCGCATTGCTCTAGCTCAACCCTAAATTCAAATCGACTACCAATACCTTCAATACTATCAACAACAACGCCCCCTCCCATTAGATCACATAGGTTATTCACAATAGCTAACCCTAAGCCTGTTCCTCCATATTTTCTAGAGCTCGACCCATCCACCTGACTAAACACACTAAATAATATTTGCTGATGCTCCTTCGAAACCCCTATTCCTGTGTCCTTTATTACACAACAAAAAATACTCGTATTGCCATTACCTGGAAGCATCTCTGCTCTAACAACCACCTCCCCTTTTTCCGTGAACTTTATGGCGTTACCTACCAAATTCACCATAACTTGGCGTAGCCGAACTTGATCTCCTTTAACTAAATACTGATCTATCCCCACTACGTCTAGAACAATTTCCAACCCTTTGGTCTCTGCTTCTATTGCAATAGATTCAATAAAATCCTCAAGGAATTTTATCAGATTAAACTGCGTACATTCCAACGACATTGTCCCTGACTCAATCGCCGAAAAATCGATAATGTCATTGAGTATTGTGAGTAACGATTCTGCTCCATTTTTCGCCAACACTACTTTCTTCATTTGACTCTTCGACATGTCTGAACGTTCAAGAAGCCCTAACATTCCCAACACCGCATTCATTGGCGTTCGTATTTCATGGCTCATATTTGCCAAAAAATTGCTCTTAGCGATATTCGCTATATTTGATGACTCCGCATACTCCTTCGCTTTATTCAATTCAAAGGTACGTATTTCTACTTTCTTCTCTAGCGTATCCTTGGCACATTCTACCGACTTTCTCTGCCTGCATATTTCCTCAGACAAATTATTCAACGTGACAGAAAGATCACCAAATTCATCTTCTCTTAATACCTTTGCTTTATAGGAATAGTCACCCTCTGCAATAGCCTTCATGGTCGACTTCAGAGTAAACAACGGTTCAATGATTTGATCACTGTATTTTCGATTAAACAAAAATCCAATTATCACGATAACAAAAGAAAATACGACAACTACTGCCAGCGTATAGATGGCAATATTCTCTAACTCCGACTTACTGCGATTAATAATTCGTTCTATGGTATGCAATCCATCCCGTGTAAATAATTTTACTTGATTCGTCCTCCCGGATAATCGTTCAAAATAGTAGTTCTTTGCCAAACCCACATCACCATCGTTGTAAAGTGATACGGTTTTTACGATATCACTTCGTAATGCAGTAATAACGGGTTCCATCTCGATGGTAAGGGATTGTTCGCTGATTCCCTTACGCTTTAGCGTCGCGTCATAGTATTTATCAAACGCTGATTGAAAATTCTCGCTACTAGCTAATATATTAAGAATATTATCCTTCTCTTCCCCCCCAAAAGTGATCTTCTTACCCTCCGCTATCAGTAATTTTAGGATTCTCTCTCCCGTTTCATTAATCAGCACTTCAAGATCACGTAATGTTTGTTCTTCTTCGATATAACGGTCTAATCTATCACTGTGATATTGAATATTTACCAAAGACGCTGAAAATAGTATGACCAACATTGTCATCAATAAGCCGTTGGCCAGTACACTTCTATGCAATCCATCAATAACTGAACTACGATTCTTGTTCTCCATTTTACACCTAATTATTTTCTAGGGCCTCAATGTCACACGTAAGTATACGTACGGGCAGTACATTTAAGTATTGACCACATCTACGTGAGAAAACGATCATCTATATGATATTTTGTAATAACCCTTATTCTTTTATGACTTCAAACTGCCCGATTGTCATACAAATAATCGAAAAAACGTTTATTTACAGTACCCTATTAATGATCAACAGACAGATTCATCATTCCGTATCACCTCTGCTCTATGTTTGTAATCTCCCATCGTCAGGGCCTTCATTGTATTATCCAGTGTCAGTAACGGATCAATGATAGATCGACTTATGCGCCTGTTAATGAGAAATCCGAACACACCGCATCTTATGTAAAACGTCGTACCTGTTTTGTACGGCCATATAAACGCTTATTATAGTAATTTCTCGCAGCAACAATATTCCCAGCCCTATACAGGGACACGCACTTAACAATATCTCTTCGTAATTCCGTAATGACAGGTTCAATTTCCCGCGCCAATGACTGTTCACTAATTCCTTTACGTTTAATAGTGGCATCGTAGAATTGATCAAACGCTGCTTGAAAATCTTCACTTTGACTAAGAATAGTAAGAAAATTTTTATGAGTATATTTACGATCAGTCTCCACAACCAATAGACGAAGTAAACTCTCAGCGGTTTCTGTTATCAGCGTATTTAACCTATCGAGTGTATACTTATCGTCGATATAGCTATCTAAGGTTTTACTGTGGACCTTTACATTGAGTGATGAAACGATAAAAAATACCGCGAGTAACAACACCAAGAACACGTTAATGAGTACACTGTTGTGTAAACTCCCTATAACCGAGCTACGTGCTCTATCATTCTCCATCGATCTAACTAGCGCTTGGTTTCACGAAGTTTTTGCACCCGATTATTCGCCGTATCAGCCACATAGATATCACCTTTTTGACTGACAATAATACCGTGTAAATTGCCAAACTCTCCTGGTAAACGTCCCTCTTTTCCAAAAGAGTATATAAAGCCACCATATTTATCGAATTTTTGAATTCTATTATTTCCTATCTCAGTAACATAAATATTGTCGCTACCGTCTATGGCTATGCCAGCAGGCTTTCTAAATTCCCCCGCCGCAGTACCTTCCTTTCCCCAAGAGCGGACAAACTCTCCCTCAGGTGAATAGACCTGAATGCGATGATTCGCTAAGTCGGTCACATACACAGTACCATCACTATCACACTTTGCAGCTTCTGGACGGTTAAGCTGCCCTTCTCCCGTCCCGTACCCACCAAACCACCGGACAAATGATCCGTCTTGTTTGAACACGCTGACGCGATGATTCCCCGCCTCTGCCATATATAGCAATCCATTAGGGCAAAAATCCATAAATTCTGATTCGGATGTTAACCCCGGTTTTTCACCAAACCCTGAGAATGTCTGTACATGCTGATAGGCCTTATCGTATTTCTTTATAAATCCAGATAGGTAGTCTGCCACAAATATGGTTCCATCCTTGGCGACCGCAATCCCTTCTGGCTTCTCCATATGCCCATCGTCTTTTCCCTTGCCAGCAAATGTCGTAATCACGCTCCCCTCTGTAGAGAAAACCGTGACATTGGAATTAAGTGCGTCGGTTACCAATAGATTACCGCGACTATCAAATGCAAAATCTTCGATATATTTAAATTGTCCAGGAGATGCCCCCTTCTCCCCCCACACCTTAAGTACGACTAGAGCATCGTCTTTTTGCAATGAAATAGCGCTATAAACACCCATTATTACAAATCCGAGCACAACAATAATCGTAACTACTTTCTTCATGTATATAGTCCCAATGTGAGTCAAATAACTGCCTCACTCCCTTAAGCGCAGGCATTGTTAAGTATTGACCACATCAGAACCCGTAAGGGAAGATTGATATGATATTTAGAAATAAGCCGCGAGTATGTTATATCCAATAGCGCAGAGCGTATTCTCTATAAATCCCCCTCTTAGTTAGAACGCTATAGGCTCACTATTTTTCTGCCGCAGCCATATTTCCCAACCCGTCTCCATACCACCAATATCGCCAATATAGTTATCCCTAACCAGGTACAGACTGCGCGTACGACTACCGCGCTTATATTCTTGCAGAATTCTCACCACAAAACTTTTTCGGGGTGATGACGACAACAAATAGAATAGCAACTCTCCAGCCTGAGCCTGCAAATAAGAGTTACTGGATATGTTATTTTTACGCCATTGCGCGTTATGCAAATCCAACATCTTTCGTAGCGCTAACATCGTCGACTTATTCTTAATTATTTGCTGATTCTCTTGATGTCGATGAATTACAAGCCTGCCCTCATTCCTCTCAATTTTTTCCATCTGTTCCGCGAGTCCTTCATTTAACCAACCCGGTGTGTATTCCGCGATGGAATCCACAATGGCATGACTCGTTTCATGCTTTATTGTCTCAAAGGTGCCATTACGGTTACTGCGCATATACACCACTATTTCATTGGTTTTCAACAAATAGACGCCGCGGGATGAGCCATACGTTTTACCAATCACTTTTTGCAGATAGCGGTTGTACCCCGCCTTATCTTTAAGAATAGTGATGCTAACAGGTACTGTTTTATAAAAATCAAAGTACATCACTTCGTCATAAAACGCATATACGTTGTTGACGTCTCGAATAATACGCTGGGTTTCCTCTGCAGTAATACTCACGTCAATGCTGGTAACACTGATATCAAAACGTTGCCATTGGGAATCAGCAATCTTCACCTCAACCTTTTCAACAGGTTTATTGGGTTGTTTTTGCGTCTCGGCTTTATCACCAAAATGCACCCGGCCTTTATCATCCACCCAACGGTATATGTCCGCATTCACAACGCTCATCATGGCCCCCATCAACAACACGCAGACCAACACAGTATTGATAAGCCTCGTTAACTTACACTCCCTTATTGAAAACATCCTACCCTCTTATGTATACATGATATTTATATATTTGTGCACGACAGTTCCATTTTTATCCATTCGAGGGTAGTCTAGGCTGATAATGTTATTTGCGACGCCACTGACAACTGGACGGAATGCTCTACCATGAATAAGAATAAAACCTGTCACGCCTTTTCAACCGATATTTTACAAGACTTCGATGGCGTAGAACTTGCCAAGCTGCTCAAATCTAAAGAGATTTCTCCTCACGAGGTGGTTGAGGCATCCATTAAGCGTGCGCAAAGCGTAGACCCCACCATTAATGCGGTCGAGCATAATTGCTATTTGGAAGCCATAAAGCGCTCAGACAAACCGCTAGGGCCAGGCTTTTTTGCAGGTGTACCCTCTTTTATAAAAGATAACACTCCGGTGATTGGTATGCCCACCAACCACGGCTCCGCTACCATCAACTCACAACCCAATACCGAAAATGGCCCTTATGCCAATCAATATTTAGCCCAAGGATTTGCCCTTTTGGGTAAAAGTGTCTTACCCGAATTTGGTTTTAACGCAACCACCGAGCCAAATCATAGACCTGCCACCAAGAACCCTTGGAATACCGATTACTCCACCGGAGCATCCTCGGGTGGAGCCGCGGCGTTAGTCGCTGCCGGTGTCGTTCCCATTGCCCATGCAAACGACGGTGGTGGCTCGATTCGTATCCCTGCCGCATGCTGCGGCCTTGTCGGCCTGAAACCAACCCGTAACCGTCACGTGAATGGTGATCAGGCACGCTCCCTCCCTATTAACATTGTCAGTGAGGGCATCGTCAGCCGCACCGTTAGGGATACCGCACGCTTCCATGCTGAGGCAGAGAAATATTATAAAAACAAGAAATTACAACCCATAGGGTTAGTCGAAGGGTCAGGAAAAAAACGGCTGAGAATTGGCTTAGTCATCGACTCCATTACGGGTTACCCCACGGATAATGAGACGCGTCATACCATGTCGAAAACCGCTGACCTACTCACCTCAATGGGCCATCACGTTGAGGAAATGACTTTGCCAGTTAACCCGTCGTTTATTGAAGACTTCAGTTTATACTGGTCGATGTTAGCTTTTCTCACCCAGAAAACCGGACGATTCAGTATGGACCCTAGCTTTGATGCCTCACAGATGGACGGGCTAAGCTTAGGTTTAATCGATATGTACAAGAAGAAGTTCTATAAGACCCCATTGTTTCTCTACCGCTTACGAAAAACCTACCAACAATATGCCAACGTTTTTGCGACCTATGATGCAGTATTAACACCGGTTTTAGCTCACACTCCGGCAAAACTTGGACATATTAGCCCAACAGTGCCTTTTGACACGCTATTCGAACGTTTAATGCGTTATGTCAGCTTTACACCATTGGCCAATACCTCTGGTGCGCCTGCCATCTCTTTACCGATGGGTGAAACAGATAACAATGTCCCAATCTCAATCCAACTATCAGCAAACCATGGCGAAGAGCGAACACTATTGGAACTTGCTTATGAATTAGAAGAAGCTCAGCCCTGGCGTAAAATCCACCAGTTAAAGCTAGCACACTAGCAAACAAAAAAGTCTTGGGGTCTCATTAGCTTTACGGTAGCAGCAGGCCTTTCCTGCTGCACCATTCGGCAATATGCTTTCTCACATTTCTTCTATACTCATTACAGCTATCGATAGTAACCACCGATTAACCTGTAATGAGTATCCTATGAAATTCTTTCCGTTATCAATAATTCTGCTTTTCTTTTCCTGTATTCAGATAGTCCAGGCTGACGTTAAGAATATTAAGATCTGCACACCCGTATGGGAATATTACACCCAAAAAGATGGCACGGGTTTATATCATGATTTATGGAGGCTAATATTCCAATCCGCTGGGATCACACTCGATATCAAGTACGCTCCGTTTAAACGCTGTGCTAATGCTGTGAATGAGAAAAAGTCTGCTGATTATGATGTATTAACCGCAGGCTACAGCTCTACAGGTACCATCACGCCAAAATGGCATATTGGTGTAGATCTATTAAGTGTCGCTTATACCAAAAATTCCGTCGATAAATGGACAGATTCATCACTACTCGAAAACAAACGAGTATCATGGTTACGTGGTTATGACTTTGATACCTATGGCATTGTACCCAAAAGTGTAAAACGCCAAGAACTCAATCAAATTAAATCAGGCATTAAAAAACTTGCCAGTGGCAGAACAGATTTTTTGATCGACTATGATAAAGCCATTTTAAAAATCATCAAAGAAGAAGAACTTGGGGATAAAGTCGATATTTTTTCTAACGTACTCAAAGGGCCAAAATACTACATGATTTTTGCCGACACCCCAAAAGGAAAAGCTCTCGCCAAGATATGGGATGACGGCATGGAACAGCTCAACAAATCTGGAAAGTTACAAGCTATGTATAAAGCAGCAGAAGATCCCGCGTACTAACCTTTACTCAATGATTCAAGCGCTTTGAATTCAGGGCTGTTCATCATCGATTTTAGTTGCATATAACTGTATACCGTCACAAAAATATCGGCACTTTTATGATTCGGGCTGATCATCGTCTTGGATGGATACAAGCCCCGCACCATCATGAGCAAGTCTTTTTGATTTTCCTGCTGCTTAGCATCGAGACTAGCAAAATGTGCAATAAACGCCTCTCCCATATCGAGGGATTTTCTATCCAAGGATTCTTTCAATGCCGGGTTCTCTACAAAATCTGTTTCATCGAGCAAGGGTTTTATTCGATCAATTTCTGTAACATTGTACGCATGAACTTCTTTCATTTTAGACAACAATTTTTCATGCGTTTCCACATCCATCACAAACTTATGCGTCGCTAACACTTCGTTACCCGCATTATCAAACTCGACAATTTTCTGTTGTAACGGATGAAACATTAGATTGTCATACTGCTCAACCAATACGTCCCATTCATCTCCCAATGCTTGCATACGATCTTCCGGTGTTAATCCATCCACGTCCGACCGACTCTCTTCAGCCTCCTCCATCGCATCAGCCATATCAGCTAAGGCCTCAATGGTATCATAGGCCTTTCCTAGATTCGCAATATCTTCACTGCTTTGATCGCTACAACCTGCCATAACCATGGCCCCAACTAACACCCCAATTGAAGTTATTGCCTTAAATCTCATGACTTTCTCCTTATATTTTTATTATGACAGTTACATAATCTTACATTCTGCAAGTACACTCCTTGTTTTACCTGATTTTTTGAAAAAAAAACGACACCCGCTGCACAGTTTTCGCAATCAATCCGTTACTCAGCGAAAAATTGAGTCAAGTAAAGAAATATTTAGGAATACTCACAGGTATTACTAAATGCAGCAAAGTCTACAGCATTCATCGGTTTCGCCAGAAAATACCCTTGACCATAGTCACATTGATTATCGATTAAAAAATCTAATTGCTTCTGTGTTTCTATTCCCTCAGCAACCACCTCTAGCCCCAATCGCTTCGCCATTAACAGTACCGTTTCAATTAGGGTTTCTGCTGATTTATAGACGCCTATTTCAGAAATAAATGTACGATCAATTTTAATGATATCCACCGGAAATTTAATCAAATAACTTAGCGAAGAATACCCAGTACCAAAGTCATCAATGGCAATTTTCACGCCATAGCTTTTTAATTTTTGCAATACATCTAAAGCCTTATCAGAATCATCGGTCAATAATCGCTCCGTGATTTCTACTGTAATCTGTAATTGAGAAGATAGCTTTTCAATACTTGCCAACCATTTTTCTAACGCACGATCTTTTGTATGAAACAACCGAGGAGAAACATTAATGGTTAATCCGATGCCTTCATCATCACCATTCACTGACAAGAGAACCGCTGCGGATCGCTCTAACATTTGTAAGTCTATTTTATTGATCAAACCCGTTTCTTCTGCCAACGCGATAAATTCGTCAGGAGGTACAAATATGCCCCCCCCCCTAGGCCAACGCGCTAACGTCTCACACTTCTGAGGTTGGCCATTGGAAAGATTGACGATAGGTTGATAGTAGGCTGTTAATTCTTTACGATTAATCGCCACAATAAGATCATTCAATAACGCATGTCGATGCTCTGATTTAACTTGCATCTCTTTGGTATAAAATTGCCAACCATTTCTTCCGCTATCTTTCACTTCATACATCGCTTGATCCGATTTACGAATCAACGATTCTGCATCGTAACCATCATCTGGATACAATGCGATACCAACACTCGCACTACAATAAACGGATATTGAACCAATAATAAAGGCAGAATCCATTTCAACCAATATGTTCTCAGTGACTTTGAGTACATCTTCATAGCGCTCAATATTTGATAAAATCACACCAAACTCATCGCCACTAATACGTGCAACAACATCACCTTCTCGCACCCCGCCTTGGATTCTACGAGCTGCGTCCATTAACAGACGGTCACCTACTAGGTGCCCATGATTATCATTAACGGATTTAAAACGATCAAGATCAATAAACAATACAGCTATTTTGTAGGATTTCTCATACGCATCGAGAATGGATAAATTGAGTCGTTCATTAAATAGATTTCTATTCGGAAGGTCCGTTAACGAGTCATAGGTAGCTTGATGCTCGATCAAACGTGCACTTTTTACCTGATCACTAATATCCTGCATGGTACCCGTTACGGAGAAATCATCAAAATCCTTCATCGATGGGCTTGCGATCATCCTTAACCATATATTTTCACCGCTCAACGGTTTGAGTTTGAGCTCTATTTCGAACGGCTTGCCTTCACTGAACGCGCGCTTGATGCTCCGCTGTAATAGACTATAGTCATCCGAAGAAAAACGATCCGCTAAATCTGACAACCGATCCGGTACATAAACACTCGCATAACTTAATAATAATGATGCCTGTTCTGACCAGCGAATAAAGTGTAAATTTTCATCCACTTTCCAACCACCAATTTTCGCCACACTACCAACATTCTCGAGTAACTGTTGATTATTAAGAATCGTTGCTTCTAAGCTTGCTCTTTCGTAAACTTGTCGAAATCGAAATAATACAAAGGCAAAAAATAAGAGAGTTGCGACGACGCTCACCACCCTCAATAAGAATATATTGGTCGGAATCGCTGTCGAGGACCTTACGGTAACCCCCGCCAATTGCCACACTCCCCCCCCAACCTCAATGTCATATTGGTAAGCGTTAACATCATCGTATATCGCTTGATCACCCAAAAATGCTGGCCCCTTGTTGCCGAGAGAATCAACACTACGTAACGCTAACCTGACCCCCTGATCAACCTGAAGGATACCTGATTGCCGATACAATAATTCAGCACTTAACGGCGCAGAGATAATGCCCCACAACGAGCGCGTTGCACCTTCGCCTGTATAGATCGGTACCCGCCCGATAAAAGCAACACCACCTTGTATCAAATTGATGGGGCCTACGACTTGAAGCTGTGCAGTATTTACCGTTTGCATTACCATCTCGCGCTGCTCGGGGTTTTCTCGATAATTCAGCCCGACGACTTTTTCGTTCCCCGCAAGGGGGTAAACATAGTTCACAACAAGGTCTTTTGCTGCTGTAAAATTGATCAGCATCGTGTCTTTCTTGAAGACTTCTCGTGCGTAATTGGAAAAATCGATATAGCTCAGATCTGGCTCTGCAGAAATATAAGCAGAGAAGCCAGTCAACAGGGATAGATTGGTTTGTAAGTTTCCTTTGAGCTTAGCTCCGATTGAGCTCATTTTCTGAACCAAAGTAAACTGGTCCTTTTGTTTGATTTCTTCCCTAAGACCTCGCTCAATTTCAAATTCAATAATGAGCGCTAGGATAGCGATCATGGCAAGCGTTATCGGCACATTACGTTTATACCATGCAATAAAAACCAATATTGTGCTTAATGCGATGGTCAAAAAAAGGGCCATACTCAGAGACATAGTCTTATCCTTGGAATTATGTTCTTATCCTCTGCGCCTGACACCTTTACTCGCGCATTTATCGACTACAGCCATTGGCTATCTACAATATATACCGATAATTCACGAAGGCCATTTTTTTCCCATCAAATTACCTATTGATCATAAATAAAGCATTTATCGAATCATCAGCAATGTGAATCGCCAGTCATATACATTGCGTTACATAACCCTGCCCCGGTTTACCTGACCTAACAGTATTTTTCCTTAGACACACACATTGGATAACCCACCCGTTATAGAATCCCGCCAACATTGTTAATCAAAGGAATCATGAAAATGGAAATGAACAAAAAATCGCTAGCCTCTCTTGCCTTGGTGTCTCTCGCCTCACTCTCTCTCAGCGGATGTGGTGGTGATAATGCAGCCAGCCCGGTATGGGAAACGTTTTTTTCCGCTGACGAAACAGAAGATCGAATCGACTGGATCAACAGCCTAAGCCAAGATTCCTATGGCGACTTAATCAGCTCTGGACAAACCATCGTCCCTGGAGCCAATCGAGAAGCGAACGCCTATGTCGCAAAACACGACAGCGCTGGCAACCTACTATGGAAAAACCAATACGACATCAACGACGGTACATTCGATACCGACGATAGCATTAAGGACTCTGTGGTTGATAATGACGGCAATATCTACGTTGCGGGCAACCTCTATCAGCGTGAGGGAGCGCCTTACCCTTACACCGAGTTCTTGCTCAAGATTAACCAATACGGTGAACAACAGTGGGTACAAACCTTTAGCGAAGAGAACAAGACCTGGGATGTGGAATTTTCAAATGGTCTGGTCTACGTTGGCGGCGACATGACCCGTGTCTTCGATACAGAAGGAACCCTTCAGCTTGAGATCAATCTAGAAAATGAAGCGGTATGGGACGTTGAACCTGACGCGCTAGGCAACATATATACCAGCGGCCATGCTTTTGTTGCAAAACATGACAGCGCAGGAAGCTTGCTATGGAAAGTAGCCAATCCTGATAATGTTGGACACTGGACCGACATGGTGATCAACCGCTTTGACGAAGTCTATGTTGCACACCACAGCTATGACGATGACCGCTACCGACTTGTCAAAATCAGCGCAGATGGAAACCTGGAATGGGAGCGATTTATTAGTGAACCGTCTTCTAGCGCGGGTACCTTTGACGCTAAACCACTTATCTCGCTTGATAGTGATGGAAATGTTGTCATCGTCGCGTCCAATGACTACGGCCGAAAACTCGTAAAGTACTCGGAAAGTGGAAGTGTAACCTGGAGCAAGTCTACCAGTGGTGGTGTAGTCAGAACGCTAGCAATCGATTCATCTAATGACATCTATATCTTCGGTGACGGCACTGGCGAAAAATTTGATAACAATGGTTCGTCCATTGGTACATTGTCAATATCAAGTGGCACAACCACAACTACGGGTGATGCGATCGTATCCGGCGATGGAATTTTTGTTGCCACTAGCGCGCAGCATAATGGCTCGTTTACCGCCTACTTGGCGAAGTTTAACAATCAGTAAACTAAAGGGGTAATTCACACCTCTCATTAGTGTAATGAAAAGGCTAGTTGACTTTGTCGACTAGCCTTTTTTTATGCGTTACGTATCGAGGAGTTTTCAAAAATAGTATCAGTATTATTTAACACCGAGTTACAAATAGAATAATCACAATAATCGTAATTTTTTTGTTATGTGAACAAGTTCAATTATTCCATTGTTATCATCAATTTCCACTACCCTAATGCTATTCCCCCTCCCATAGGAGGGTTCTTTTTGGCCTTCGCAAACTCTATCCTCTGCTCGCTATCACCTCATCCAAGCAATGACCAAAAGAAATATATTTTTAGGTTAACCCAATATTTCTTTTATTCAATAAAAACAAAAAATAAAAGGAGTAACCCATGAGTTCTCTTGAGCCTAATTCTGTCGTAAAGAGTATCGAAGCACTGTCTGTTACTGAAGTATATGAAATGCACGAGGTTTTCGTTAAGTACTATAACAATGCAGATTTTGAAACATTCGTTAGCGACATATACAAAAAACAACACGTATTACTTATTACCGATAGGGAAACCAACCGCATCGTTGGATTCAGCACTCTCGCCGTATTCGACTTAGAATATAAAGGTAAAAAAGCCTATGGAATATTTAGCGGCGATACTATTCTTGAGAAGAAATATTGGGGGTCACGGCGCTGGCAATTTACCTGGGCAATGTTCTTTTTACGGATTAAGTTAAAGAATCCACTCACGCCTTTCTTTTGGTTGCTTATCAGTAAGGGATATAAAACCTACCTACTACTTGCCAACAATTTCGTTAATTATTACCCACGAATAGATCACGAGGATTCTGATCTAGCCAACTTAGTTGATGCTTATTGTAATAAACTCTATCCAGAGTATTACAATCAAGAAGATAAGATCCTGGATTTTGGGAATCAATATCAGAACCTAAAAGATGGTGTCGCCGAGATTATCGACGACCTAAAAACGACCCAACCTAAGATTCACTTCTTCGAAGAAAAAAATCCAGAATGGCGTCGGGGAACAGAATTGCCTTGCGTTGGATTAATGGAAATCCCCGCACTCATCAATTTCATTAAAAAAGTGATTCGCGAAAAGACAGCTAAGTCTAAACAGCCCGCGTTTTCCGAAGACATGCAATCACAATAAATTGAGTGGCGACAATGACGAACATAAATCGAGCCCTGCATCGCGCAACACAATTCTGGTGTAACAGTCATCAACAGCGATTTGTAAAAGCAACACAGGACGTACAAACTGTTCAAAAGAACGCGTTGCAGCGAATACTCTCCAAGTCCGGCGACGCCATCGCACATACGGGCTCATCATTGTCACCCACAATGAACTGGAAAGATTTTGCCAACGACATACCTATTTCCAATTATGATAGCTGGAAACCCTGGATCGCATCCGATCGAGATAATGGTCTACAAGCACTTACATCCAGCCCTACCGAGCGATTCCAACCCACCAGCGGATCTACCTCCGCCGTTAAATGGATCCCCTACTCCCAGGATTTTTTGGCTGAAATTAACTGCGCACTGATGGCATGGATTGGTGATATCTATCAGTCCACTCCAGGTATCAACCGAGGCTATCATTATTGGTCTGTATCCTGGATTCCGACGTCACTGAGAGGCGATGTTGATGAAAATGTTAACGACGACCTGAAAGTACTTCCTTGGTGGAAACGCTGGATAGCCGGGCAATATATGGCAGTACCCGATACCGTCGCCCAAGCGAAGTCCTCAGAAGATACGTTATTCGCCTCACTCGCGTGGTTATTGAGTCGTAGAGATCTAACGATGTTATCGGTATGGAGCCCTACGTTTGCATTGTCGTTATTTGAACAAATTATTGAGCATCGAGATGAACTGATAGACGTTCTTCATCGAGGACACTGGCTCGATCGTTCCGCGTCACTAGAAAAAACACGTTGCCCCTCATCAGCCAGCACTGCAGCACTGCTAAAAAGCCTAGGAAACACCGTCGACACTGAGTTCCTCAATCGCCTTTGGCCTGATCTCGCGCTTATTAGCAGTTGGGATACTGCCAGCAGTAAAATTTGGGCCGATAAATTGCAGCATCTTTTTCCCAATGCCGCCTTTCAAGGCAAGGGGCTCTGGGCTACAGAGGGTGTAGTAACCATTCCGTTTGGCGATCGCTATCCGCTATCCGTGAACAGTCACTATTATGAATTCTTAGATTTATCTAGCAATGATGTTGTCCCCGCTTGGAAACTAGAGAAAGGCATGGAGGTATCCCCATTACTCACCACCGGTAGCGGTTTTTTACGTTACAAACTCAATGACAAATTGGTAGTGGATGGATTTCTCAATCAGTGCCCTTGCTTTGAATTTAGAGGGCGTTTAGATGGGACAGACCTTGCTGGAGAAAAAATATCTGCGGAGACATCGCAATCCATCATTACCCAGTTCACCAAAGAATTTTCAGTCACCCCAGTCTCTTTAGTCGCGATACCCGGAAATCATTGGCAGCAAGTTGTTCCAAATGATTCTCGCGGGTGTTACGTATTACTATGCGAACCCAGCCATAATCAGATGCCTAATGAAAGGGTACTGAGTACGGCACTAGAACAAGAGTTACAAAAGAACTTCCATTACCAACTCGCCCGAGAACTCAAGCAAATAGCCCCCGCAAAAATCGTTATCAGCAACAACGCTAGCGACTTCTATATGTACCGCTGCCTACAACGCGGCATGGCGAAAGGCAATATTAAAATAGAACCCTTAGTGCTCTGGAATACCGGTTTGCCTGATGCGTTTGTCTACGCTCTACGACAACAATGCCAGAGCGTTCCTCTGCTCTCCCCCGAAGATGTGGTGACACTATGATTCAACTGAAACCCGCACAAGCATCCGACAGTAATAAGTTACTGGCATTATTGGAAAGTACTCCACAACAAGGTATCGTCACACTGAACTTTGAGCGCCAACCCAATTTCTTTCATGGCGCAGAAATAGCATCCCAACAACCGTTTATTACGTTGGCGGAAGATGAGTCAACGGGAAATGCCGTCGCGGTCTATAGCAATGGTAAAAGAGATGTCTTTGTTAACGGTAAGAGACGTGCTATTCGGTATGCCCATGATCTACGAATTGCGAAAAACCACCGAGGAAAACATCTGATACAAGATGTTATCGAAGAAAGTCAAAAAGTCATGGAGCCCGATGAGTACTCCCAAATTGTTATCCTAGAGGAGAATGCCGCATCATTAACGGCTGTTGCCAGTGGCCGATCCGGCTTAGCGACATTTCACCCCTATGGGAAACTGGTTACCTACATTATGTCAACGACCTACGACTTTGCACCCAAGTCATCATTGACTATTCGCCGTGCCGATAATGCTGATATCCCTGCAATACAAACCTTGTTCAATAGAGAAGCGGCCAACAAGCAATTTTATCCCGTTTACGATTTTCAACGTATCGGCAAAGATAGTTATTACCGCGGTCTATCAATTAGCGACTACTTTCTTGCTTTTGAAAACAATATGCTGGTGGGGTTTATTGGAACGTGGCGACAAAAGGATTTCAAACAAACACGGGTCGTAGAGTATCCCCCTTGGATGATATTTCTTCGGCCATTTTACAATATATGGTGCACTTTTTTTGGCGGCTTTCCCCTTCCGCTAAAGAAATCAGTGGCTGATTATGTCTCATTACATTCAATCATCACTCAAGATAATCGCCCAGATATACTCTCCGGCTTATTGAGTTATGTTAGACGATCATTGTCTTCCTCTGGTGATAAAACTATGATACTGGGTATCGCGGACAACGACCCTATTAAGGCAGCCACTAAAGGCTTTATTTATCGAACCATGAAAAGTAATCACTATTTAGCAGGATTTGGCGAAGATGCCAGAAAAAGCCTCGATCACACACGACCTCTCTATATCGAGGTCTCACGGCTGTGACGCAACCCTCTAGCACCCGCAATAACACGACACGGCGCATCCTCTGGTTCGTAGTGCCAAGTTTACTGATGCTACTGGCATTTTTCCCCGGTGTACTGGCATTAAAACCCAATGCTGATACGCGCATTTTTTTCGATGAAAAAAGCACTGAATACCAAGAAGTCGTCGCCCTAGAGGAAGAGTTTACCGCTAACAACGCGATCATGTTTGTCATCAAACAAGACCAGGGGGATGTATTCGTCCAATCAACCTTAACAACAATCCATCAACTGACTGAAACTCTGTGGACCAAGAGTCATGTTAGAAAAGTAGATTCACTTACCCATTTTAATCGCACACAAATTATTGATGATACATTAGATACCGACGCACTCTTTAACCCAGAAAACCCTATAGATCTATCAGAAATTAAACGCTATGCAGCTTCCGAGTCACGACTCATTCATAGCATTCTTGGAGAAGATCTAGGTGTCACTGCCATCGTCGCAACGTTAGACATTAATCGATCTGACCGAGTTCAAGTTGCAGAAGTCATGCAATGGGCAAACCAACTAACAGCGGAGATCACCACCAAACACCCCGAACTGTCAGTGCACCTAGCGGGTACCGTTGTCTATTCCAACACGATAAATCAGGCGACAAAAAACGAATTCTCCACAAAAATACCCATTGTTCTTTGCTTGATGATAATTGTTTTGACAATAATCTTACGCAACATCGGCATGGTACTGGCGACTCTTTACGTCATCGTAATGACTAATATAGTCACATTGGGAATTGCAGGGTGGATGGGAGTTCCTATCACCCCTATTATTGCATTTGTACCTCTATCACTATTTGCCATTGTATTGGCGGATGCCGTCCACCTTATTACGGCTTATCTATATCATACGTCAAACAATCTCAGCCGGAATGACGCCATAAAACAAAGCTTGGCCGAGAATTTCCAACCCATGCTCATTACCAGTATTACTACCGCAATTGGTTTTCTCTGCCTTAATTTATCCGACTCACCACCCTACCAATACTTAGGAAATTTAGCCGCCTCCGGGTCAATCATCGCCTTCGCCTTGACGGTATTTTGGCTTCCACATTGGATCACTCTTTTTAAACTATCTAGCACACCCCATGCAAAACCTCCCGCATTCTTTTTGATAGCCCTTAACAAACCTTATCTATCGATGTTAACGATCACTGGATTTATCTTAGTTATCGCAACTCAACTACCCAATAACTTTCTAGATGACAGAATTGATACCTATTTTGATGATACTTGGGAAGTAAAGCGCACAAATACACTGATGAATGAACGACTCACCGGTGTACACCGATTGGAATATCGGGCCAACGGTTCTGACAAGATACCAATCACCTCACCCACATACTTAAATGCACTGTCAGACTTTCGTCAATGGGCAATGAAGCAACCGAATGTTGCCCATGTATCCAGCTTCGATCAAGTCATCAAAACAATCAGCCAACAAATGCACGATAACGATGAAAATTATTATCACATACCGAACCAACAAGATTTGATTTCACAGTATTTTTTACTCTATGAGCTCTCATTGCCCTTTGGTAGCAACCTGGATCATATCGTTAATTTCGACAAGACCGCTACCCGCATAAAGGTCATACTCTATTCCTCCAGCTCTCGAGAGATGCTTGCTTTTGAAAAAGATTCGGAAGTATGGATTCAGGATAACTGGCCAGCGGACATGCAAACCCATGCGGTATCATTAGAGACGGCTTTCTCTGCGTTAAACATCGAAAACAGCCGAAGCTTAATCAGCGGAACATTTCTTGGCTTTATACTGATAGCGCTAATACTCTGTTTCGCACTGCGGTCTATTCCATTAGGTATTCTTAGTATTTTTGCCAATATGGTCCCGGCTATCGTAGCATTCGGAATTTGGGGGTTTAAAGACGGACAAGTCGGATTGGCGGTATCGATTGTCACGGTCATCACTCTGGGTATCGTAGTCGACGATACCATCCATCTATTATCAAAATACCAACGCGCCAGGCGAAACCTCGGTTACACTGCGAGGGAATCTGCACTCTATGCACTAAATACAACGGGAAAAGCGCTGCTTACTACAACAGTCGTTCTTGTTGCATGCTTTGGAACACTGGCATTTTCTCACTTTAAACCGAATGCAGACCTAGGTTTTCTATGTGCTGTTACATTGGCGATTGCATTGATTGTCGATATATTCTTATTCTTGCCACTTGTAATGTTACTAGGGCAACGTAAGGACTCTTCTGCCAAACTAGTAATCCCTAGGGGTAGCCAACGTGAGTATCCTGCCGAGTAATGGTTTCGGCAATATTCTCGCTAACGTAATTAACCCTTTTAACGTTCGTGGAAATAGGTAATCAGATTTTTCTCGCTCAATACCTTTAATCATATGCTGCGCCGCTTTCGTTTCTGATATTTCAAAAGGAGCAGGGATACCGTCAGACGCGACCCGATCCGTGGCTACAAAACCTGGGTAAAGCGATACCACACGAATACCATACGGCGCCAATTCAATTCGACAGCTGTCCAATAGAATTCGCCCCGCCGCTTTTGCAGCAGAATACGGCCCTTGCATGGGAAGCCCTAAGAATCCTGCGAGAGAATTGGTATGAGCAATAATGCCCGACTCTTGAATCTTCATATGCTGAATAATCGGTACTAGATAGTTCACCATCGAATCGTAGTTAACCTGCATATTCTGCTTGATCGAACCTGCACTCGCCGTCGCCATATTAAACGACGGACCATCACCTATATTAAACAACGCAACATCAATACAACCAAAATGACGAACAGCTTTTGATATGGCATCACTGGCCGCCTCTTCATCTAATGCATCGCTTGCGATCACCAAGCAGCTACTACCATTATTCTCGACAATACCTTTCACCTCATCGAGCAATTCCTTTCGCCTGGCTACCACCACGATATTGTTCTCTCGCAAACTCAACAGTTCCGCGATTTTCCGACCAATACCTGACGATGCACCCGTAATAAGAATAGTTTTTTTTGTTAATTTCATGGATAGCCCTCCGACGAGCAACGCACCATAACATAAGACAATTTGTTAGGCGCAATGATAAACGGCCAGCCTTTGCCCGGATTCACTCGTTAAGTATAGGTAAAAGCCCAACAGGGATAGCGAGCAATATTGTATCCCTACCAATTTAAGAAGATCTATATGACAATTATCATAGAAACGGTGTTTTCTGCACCCCACGACTATGCAAATGTACTATGACATTTGCATAGTCGTGGAAGTATTCTATCGTTCGACAAAATCTATCAAAAGAAGATCATCCCCTTCCAGAGGAAGATCACACTGAGGAGCAATCACCAATTTTCGGACTGGAGCTACAATGAAAATATCTCGTAGCTGTGTTGCCAAATCACAATCTACGTTTTCATTTCCAGTTAAGTCAACACTACGAACAAGAAGAAGATCTAAGCCCAATAATGGCAATGGATCAACAATATCATTATTGAATACAGTAATTGTCTTAAACACCCCTAGATTCGCCAAAGGAGAAAGATCGGAAATCTGATTATCATTGAGTCGCAATGTAAATACCACTCGTTTCAATTCCTCTAACCCTTCAATTGATGCAATATTTCGGTTATCACAAAGCAAACTCATCAGGTATGTTTCGTGATATTCAGGATATTGCTCAAAGATACAGGCACGCAGATTTTCATCTGGAAAATAAATATCGCCTAGCGTCTTCCCTGTGTATCGAAACTGCGCCTTTACATCGAAGTTTGCAATAGGGCTTGCCGCAAGCACGCAAATAGGATCTGTCCCTTCGCACGCACCTTCCCAATGGTGAAACAGATAGTTTTCATTGGTTTCATCGACGGTTAAAGTAATGGTTTCAATATCAAGTATTTCTCTTGAACAAGTGCCAGGGCATGAGATAGTGCCGCTGTCACTCACAACACTCCCTGCCCCTTCGACCTCGACCGTTAACGTCGATTTGCAGGCTGTCAAAATCACCGATAAAAAAATACTAATGAGTATACGTTGAATCATCGCCTATTCCCTTTTTTGATGAGGTTCAAGAAGAGTGTAGGCGATGACGGGTCTTACGATAGATTTGGGTTGGGATTATTTTTATTACGTGAGGTTAAAGCAATCAACATAATAAATTATTAGCCCGGCATTTTGACCAATTCGGACACTTCAAGCGACCCACCAACCTCGAGGAATGGGCATGCCTTAGCAATTACCAGGGCTGCATCCATAGAATCAGCTTCGATGATGGTATAGCCAGACATTGATGTTGTACTACCACTGGAAACCGTTCCTTCTGAACTCACGGTGCTCGTATTCTTAAGTGGGTTCGCTGGACTAACAGCTGAGTCTCCTAATGAAGACAACCACTCCATATACTTCGCCATATGCTGCTTACCTTCCTCTGGCGTTGATGGTGGATTACCTCCTAGATAAACAATAACGTATTGAGTCATTTCCTTCTCCTTGTGAGTACTGTGTAGTATTTGCTCAACAACGAAGCGCTACAGCAACACTGACCAGATATTAATCTCAACCAGCCTGCGCCTTACTTCCATTAAAACCATCTACCTTAGACACTATAAGGCTAGCGCAGAATAAAAGTAAGCATGATCAACCCACTACTTTCCTAACAACGACAAAGAACGTCGTAAAATCCCATTCGACATACCATCAAAGCCCTTCTTTAGAGAGCTGCCCATCATTGCATCAACCAACGGAGACAACCAGCCAGACAATTCAAAGGAAGACTCATACACCGTTTCATCGTCACTGATGGATTTTAATACATGAGACCGATAGCTCTTTAATGCACCAAAGGGAATCGTAATACCGTAACTCAATTTAGTACCAGGGATATGCTCAAAAATAGTCTCTTTTTGTGGCACCGTTAAGTAAGGCAGTACTTTGACCTTCATTCGGATGGGCGATTTCACTTCAAACGTAGAGCGACACGCCAATACAAACGGATTCCACTCACTGTATTTATCGCCATCAACAATAACATCCCAAACAACATCCTTTGGTGCATTAATGGTGAGCGTATGATTTGCGGTGATCATGAACTGCCTCCTTAAATTAGACTATTTACAATACACTTTATTGGGGTCATTTTCCGGTAGCACTGTCACCGGTAAGCCTTTGGCCCCAGCGAAAAATAGAATCGCTTCGGCAGGCCCGTCAATGGACCGGCTTTTATGGACTGTATTCATCACTTCAACAATGGACTGACCTTCATGAAGCTGAATTTTTTTGCCATCAATGGTTTCAACTTCTATGGTGCCTTTAACAATATGTCCTAAGCCCGGCATGGGATGGCAATGAAACTTCGCGTCATCCGTTTCGTTAACCTGAAGCCTCACTGACGTTACTTCTGCATCACCCGATGGGTAAACAATTTTCCCCCCATCCCAAGAGGTTTCTGTTTTTAATAACGGTGTAATCGTTGCTGCATTCACCGGGTTGGATACGCTTAACATTCCCATTAAAATGCATCCAACCATTCCCCTCATCAATTGACCTTTGCACTGCATATCTAGCGTTTCCCTTTTGTCAGTTCTATTGGTTAGCACAACACAGCTTCCATTCGCCGCACCGCTTCTTTTAAACGATCGATACTGGTGGTGTATGCAAAACGAACATACTCTTGGCTTCTGTGATGCCCAAAGTCTACCCCTGGGGTTATGGCGACACCATGATTTTCTAACATGTCCATACAAAACTGTTGACCGTCATTAGAGAATTTAGAAATTCCCGCGTAGATATACAAAGCACCCGCCGGTTCATTGGGAATATCAAAACCTAAGCGGCGCAATTCCGGTAACAAATAATCTCGACGCGCCGCAAACTCTTCTCGACGAGCGTCCAGTATTTTACGTGTCTCTGGCTCGAAGGCTGCAAGCGCTGCATGCTGCCCCATCGTTGACATGGAGATAAACAAGTTCTGCGCTAGTTTCTCCATTTCAGCCACTGCGTGCTCTGGTGCCACCAACCAACCCAAACGCCACCCAGTCATACCAAAGTATTTTGAGAAGCTATTTATCACAAACGCTTGATCAGTAATCTCTAGAATAGAAGGCGCACCCTCTCCATAGGTTAAGCCATGATAAATCTCATCCACCACCAAATGGCCATTTTTCGACGCACATAAATCATACAGATCAGACAGTTCTTCTCGGGTCAGGATTTCACCGGTAGGATTCGCCGGAGACGCTACCATTACACCTATCGTATTCGGCTTCCAATGATCCGCCGCCATACTCGCTTTTAGTTGGTAGCGATCCTCTGGTCCCACGGGCACCAATTGGCCCTCTCCTTCCACTAATCGTAGGAAGTGCCGATTACAGGGATAACCGGGGTCCGCCATTAGCATACCATCGCCGGGATTGGTCAATAGACCAGCAATCAACAGCAACGCTCCAGAAGCGCCAGGGGTCACCATAATACGTTCAGGTGCAATCGATAAGCCGTAATCTAGCTTGTAGTGATTAGAGATCGCTTGCCTCAGCTCGGGGATACCCGCCGCCTGAGAGTAATACGTTTCGCCCCGCCCTAATGCAGCTTGTCCCGCCTCTATAATAGGCTGTGCCGTAGTAAAATCCGGCTCACCGGCCTCAAGGTGTATGATGTCTCTCCCTTCTGCCTCCAGCGCTTTTGCTCGATCTAATACCTCAACCACTCTAAAGGGCTCAATTTCCTTCACACGCTTTGCGAACACATCAACCTCTCTAACTCATTGTAACGGGATAAAACCGACTGATTTTGATCATAACAGCCCGATTATGGGACGTATAGCACAACACAAAGCATCCCATACTCCATTTAGAGTATGCGTGGGGAACTCAAAAACCGTATAAAGATCATACGAACACTGTTTGTCAGCCGGAGATAGCACATGGTCAGCCAAGGCAACTCGCTAAAAATCAAACAACTTGCCAGTAAGTTATTACGATTTTACCTCGCCACCGGTAAACTGCCCTCCGCAAAAGAGCACCAGGCAACGCCCTGCCACTTTCAGCAAGCGCTATCGCTCCTGACTCGCAATGGCTACATTTCCAATACCGTTGCACAAAATTCCATCCCTCTTTCACCCGTCAGCGCCTAATCGCCTTCAGGTCTTTGTTATGAAAAAGTTCATCATTGCAATCGCACTTATCTTATCCATCGGTGGAGCCAGCGTGTATATGGGTGGCATGTATTACCGATATGATATTTATCAAGCGGCAATGAACCACCTAGCGAAAGAGGCCAATACCACCAAGAAACAAACCACCGTTGGTCAGTTTGAAATTTCCTATTTAGAAAATGATCAACAGGGGAAAAAGCCAACACTACTGCTGATTCATGGTTTTGGGGCCTATAAGGAAAACTGGCTCATGTTGGCGGGCTTGCTTAAGAATGACTTCCATATTATTAGCGTGGATTTGCCGGGGCACGGCGAAAGCACCATTGACCTCAATAACAATCACGACATTGATCGACAGGTCGAAACTATTCACCAATTTATGGCGCAAGTTAACGGTAAGCCATTTCATATGTCAGGCAACTCCATGGGCGGCGCAATTACCGCACTGTATGCCGCAACCTACCCTGACGACATATTAAGTACCGTGTTATTGGACCCCGGTTTTATTAACGACGTAAAAAGCGAATACGACCACCACTTAAGCGAAGGGAAAAACCCCCTTATTTTAGAGAGAGTAGAAGACTTTCCTTCTCTTGTGGATTTTGTGATGGAGAAAAAACCCTACACACCATTCCCTATTGCCGCCGTATCCGCCGAGAAAATGGTAGGACGAGCAGATGCCAATAAGAAGATCTGGAAAGATATGATTGAGTCGGAGCATAATTACGACTTTAAGGACGCACTCACTAAAATTAAAGCCCCCACATTGGTCGCTTGGGGCAGACAAGACCGGGTACTTAGCGCTTCCAATGCCCCGATCTTCAAATCCCTAATACCAAACTCTGACATTCATATATTTGAAGATACCGGCCATGCGCCAATGATTGAAGTACCAATACAAACCGCTGATATTATTCGCGAGTTCACGGCTAACAGCCAACGCAAGTCTTAAAAGTACTCGTAAGTACGTTGAAATTAGTCGACGTATCGTTCTACGATATCACTATATTCCGCGCTTTCTCGAATGGTCTTTAATTGATCCCAGAGTGCGCGGGAAGCATTCCCATTATTCTTAAAAAATTCACGAGAATAAATCAGATAGTAATTCTTAGTTGAAATAGGAATCGGATGTCTTACAACAGCCTCATCTTTAAGCCTACTGACTAAGGGTTCAAATAAATTTTCTAAATCAACAACGCCGGAAAGATGCCCGCCAATCAATTTCTTAAGCAAGATATCACGCTCCCAACTCTCCGATACCTTTACCCCCTTACCCCGTAATTCATCGACAACCGCGTACTTAAAGACAGCACCAATTTCCCCTGATACTTTGTCAAAGGATTGCCCATCCCACTGTATGTTTGAGCCTTTACGCGTATATAAGGAATAGGATTTTCTGTGAATGCGCAAACTATCATTCAGCTTTCCATTACGAATAGGGTACGCTGCAATTTTTTCTCTATCGGGATTGTAAGATGCGTGAAAGACGCCATCTATCTTAGAGTCCTCTAATAACCGCAAGCAACGAGACCATGGGTAGCGATGATATATGATGGTTAGATTAAGGTTTTTCGCTGCGAGATTCAGTAGGTCTATTGTTATCCCTGCTTTAGCTGTTAACGGCAATGCAAAACTGACCCATTAACGACAACCGAAAATTGACCCACCTGGGGCAAAATAACCGCCAAATCAATTATGGGATGGCGGTGATGATAACTCAGGAGACACTAGTGGAAATTCACGTACTA
>MABD01000049.1 GCA_002162955.1 Gammaproteobacteria bacterium 45_16_T64 | reverse complement strand
TTACCAAGAGATGATACAACACCACCTGTCACAAAAATATATCGTGTCATTACAATCCACTGAGACGGAAATTAGGGAAAATGTGAGGGGAGCCAATGGCTCAGAATGGGGGCCAATTCTACAGTATTGCTGACCAATGCTCAATCTACCCAAGCAACAGATTATAGACTATATGGCCACCAACTAACCCAACGGGATAGTTGTTCAGTTTCTTGAGCACTTCCGCCCTCCTTTAACTCAATTGTGTTTACACAAGTAAACATTCCAGGCGCAGCAATCAGCTCCCCATCAGAGTATAGCAGCGGTTGCTTGTCTCGAAACCAAAAGGGTATGTGATATTGCTGCCACCAATATTTTAGCGGATTCGACGAACGTCCAATGGGCCTTACACTCGACTTCCCTTTACCTAAGGCCACGGATAACTTTTGCAATGGTGCTGGCAATAGCTCTATAGCTAGGGTTCCAGCCCCTCTACCTTCCATATCAGACCACAAGGAAACTAATGATTGCCGAGAAGATGCAATAAACAACACACCTCCCCAAGGCAACGTCAACGCGTCAACCCCTCCTTCCAGCGTGGTCTTCGATAACGACGTCAGCAATACCGGTTCTGCTTTCTCAAGCTCCCCCGCAGGCAAAGCGTTGATAAAATACAATGAACCTCTATACCGCCTTGCTTCAGCCCCCTTCCAGCACACGCGAGGTTTTGCATCTGGGCCTGCATCCAATACGTCACAGAGCACACGGCGAAGCACTACTTCTGAAGGCAAGGGTAGATTTAACCTTCTAAGTCGATAACGAATAACGTTCTTAAGCCTCAAATCGGAGAGCTGCCTTAACATCTCAATTCTCAACCCGCCCTCGCTGTGCAACACCTCGGCTAAATCATTGGCAGCCACTTCATCCGCAAGATTAACCGCCTCCCGACACAACCGTGCAGAGCGGGCCAATCGTTGATTTAATGCGGGCCATCGAGTATCCAAAGCGGGCAATATATGATGGCGCAGGAAATTTCGATCATACGTTAGAGAAGCATTAGATTCATCTTCGATCCATCGTAAAGATAGCTCATCAGCAACAACCTCCAACTTTTCTCGGGGCACGTCCAACAAAGGACGTATTACCGGTAGGTTTCCATGAAAGGCGATACTCTGCATAGCAGAAATCCCAAGCGGCCCACTGCCCCTCATGAGGCGAATCAACACCGTTTCCGCTTGATCATCCAGATGCTGCCCCAGTAACAACACACCATCAACACCACACATGTCTTTAAACGCAGTATATCTGGCTTCACGAGCAGCAGCCTCTATACCAAGCCCTTTGGGCTCCAGCGTTACTACCTGCGACCGAAAAGGGACACCCAACTCCTCGCACACAGTTTGACAATGACTCTGCCAGCTCTTCGCATTCGGAGATAATTGATGATTGATATGGCAGGCTTCTATTGAAACATGGGTGTTGGCTTTGCTATATAACGATAACGTGTGCAACAGTACCGTAGAATCCAGCCCACCACTAAAACCAACGACTATGCGCAGACTGGGCGCGCTCTTAATGCGAAGAGCCTCTTTCAGCTGTGCATCGATCAGTTTAAAAATAGCGGTTTGAACAGAAGATATGGTCATAGATTAACGTCGCAGAGAAGCACCAAAATACCCCGTAAAAGCAGGCGATCAACCTATTTATACGGAGTAGAATTAAAGATAAGTGTAGCCACCCATCGACATGCTGGGTAAATCTATCCCAATCGGCGGCGGCGAATCACTGCCATAAAGATAGCTATCAGAGTCAATAGAACGGGTACAAATGTTATATTGATAACTTTTAGCCACATGTCTAGATCATCAATATCCTGGTTCAACTGATGCTGAACTTCCCTCAACTGCTTTCGAATAGCTAACTTTTGGTCTTGAAACTTCTCTAACTCGACCGCTTGTGCTGGTGACAATGTCATCATGTTGCCACTATCATCTCGCTGACCTTGCAACTCAACCAGCTTTTGTTCCGTTAACGCCAATTCTTGCTGTAATAGCTCTTCTTTCTCCCGAAATGAAGCTTCGGCTCTGTGCTTCATCTCCTGAACCACGGTAAAAGGCCGAATGAATCTTCCTCGGCTACGAATACTAATGAGATCAGAGCTTCCGGATAAGGCATCCACACTATTCACAAAAAAAGCACCATTATCTGCAAAAGGTTGTGGGATATTTTGGCCAAAAAATGCCTGCATTCGCACCCACAACCGATCAGATAACACGTCTGTATCCGCAACAATCATAACCTGTACATCTGACACAGATTGGGTTAAATACTCGTCTTGGCTGGATGCCACAGCACCCTCCAATGAAGCCGCCGCAGCCTTCCCTTCGCTAACAGGCACACCTTCAGGAAAGGCAGTGCTTACCGGACCAGATATACGCGCGGCAAACGTGTAGCGTTCACCTGTCGCAGAAAAGCTTTTGATCAAGTCCTTCGGGTTTTGGCTGGCCGCGATTTTATCAACTCCCATCGTCATAGCAAACTCAGAAGAAAGCAGTAAAGGTTTGAACGTAGTGGTTGCTCCTTCCTTAGCAGTCAAATATCCCGCCGATGAAAAGTTCATCGATTCTAATTGCCCTGTTGTTACATCCTGCTCACCATGACTAGCATCCGTTAACTGCAGAATAGCCAAATGCTTAAACGGTACCTGCCCCTGTCCCCCGCTCACCTGTAGCGCAAGGCGCGAATCAGCAACGAACATACCCGGTGTAAATGACACTCCCCAAGCATCAAATAACTCCGGCATGGAAGAAGATACGTCGGCGCCTGGCGGTTGTTGCATTCCCGCACCATCTAATTCTGCAAATGGATCTACAAACACCAGCGCCCGCCCCCCTCTAAGCACAAATTGATCGATAGCAAACAACGTCGTTTTCGGTAGATCTTTAGGGTGGATGATGACGAGTAAATCGATGTCTGAATCAATCTCCTCTTCGTCCATGGTCAATGGGTTGATTTCAAACAGTTGCTCCAACTGACTCATAACAAACCATGGTTGTCGGGGAGCCCGGCGCATCATATCAAAGCCACCATTTACGTCTAAGCTGCTAATTAGTCCAACCTTGGGTTTCTTTGTTGTGCTAGCTTGGTACATCATGCGCGCTATATCATATTCCAGTAATTCCTGCCTATCCGGCTGAAAGAATGGAACAATCTCAGTGGATTGAGCATCACCTTCACCGCTCACAATCGCCATACCAAAATAGATGGGATCCACACCTGCTGCTAGATTTACCGCTTCCAACCCATATTCAGCAGCTTGATCCTCTTCCTCAGAAAATGGTTCTGGATCAATAATATGTAGCTGTACATTACCTTCGGATGCTAACTCGAACTCCTCCAACAACTCCTTTACTTGCTTCGCATAATTGCGCCATGCCAACGCATCTTTAGTCGAACTGCGAGAGAAGAAAAAGAACAATTGAACAGGCCGCTCAAGAGTGGAGACGACATTCTTGCTGCCTTCAGACAAGGTGTATAAGTTGTTCTCTGTTAAATCCACCCTTGCATTGGTGAATATTCTATCAAATATTAAGGTTGAAAATAGTACCACCACTGCCACAGCAGCCAGGCCTACGCCAGAAAATAATCGATTCGTCTTCATTTGTTATCCCCTAGTCTGCTTTTTTCATATCAAGAACAATAGCTGTTGCCAATAACCAGCCGACGATGATAACCAAAAAGAACAGTACATCCCTAAGGTCTAACACACCTTTTGCAATCGCGTTAAAATGGGTCAAAAAACTCAATGCAGCAACAGCATCAACAACCCAATCCCAAGCCCAGCCGGTGATCCACTCTTGAACAAGGTTAAAGCCACTCATCACAAACAAGAAAGACACGACGGCCGTCAAAATAAACGCTATCACTTGATTTTTAGTGGTCGCAGATATGCAAGAACCTATCGCTAAGAACCCCCCGGACATCATCCAGCTCCCCAAATAACCCGCTAAAATGGCGCCATTATCTGGATCGCCCAAGTAATTAACCGTCAACCACAAAGGGAAAGTTAATACCAAAGCAATTCCTGTGAACAACCAGGCAGCCAGAAACTTCCCTACAACCATACCTTTGAGAGAAATGGGCAACGTCATCAACAGCTCTATGGTTCCACTTTTTCTCTCTTCAGACCACAAACGCATCGATAACGCAGGTACTAAAAACAAATATAACCAAGGATGAAAGTTAAAAAACGCCCATAAATCTGCTTGACCATTCTCGAAAAAACCACCCAAGAAGAAGGTAAAAACGCCTGTAAGCATCAAAAATATTACGATAAAAACATAAGCCAGTGGCGTAGCAAAATAACTGGCCAATTCACGCTTGAGGACAACATTGAAGTTACCCATGTAGACATCCCCCTTGAGTCAAATCCCGAAATACATCATCCAAGCGCCCACGCTCAACATGAAATTCATGAACCTCCCAACTGTTTTGTTGAAGCAGTTGATTAATAGGTAGAAACAACGACACGCCCTTTTTAGGGTATACCGTTAAACTATCCGCCTGATCCCCCCTTTCGATTTCATCAACGCCCGCCAGCCCAGAAAGCTGCTGATATGCATCGTCTGCATGACTAAGTTGCAATCTAATCGCACCATGCAATCGAGATCGCGCAGCCAAAGCGTCCGGCGTATCATCAACCAGCAATTTACCACCGGCAATTATCATTGCCCGCGTGCAAACGGCCGTCACCTCTTCAAGGATATGAGTGGAAACAATAACAATTTTATCCTTCGATAAGTTTTGGATGAGCTTACGAACTTCATGCTTTTGATTCGGGTCCAGGCCATCGGTAGGTTCATCTAATACCAGTACTTTGGGATCATGAATAATCGCCTGAGCCAAGCCGACTCTACGCTTGAAGCCTTTGGACAAAGTATCAATAGGCTGATTCAACACCGTTGATAATTGCAACGCCTGTACAACAGAATCCACCCGTTGAGACAGCTCACGCCCTTTGAATCCACGGACCTCACCAACAAACCGAAGAAACTTCAATGGCGACATATCACCGTAACTTGGCGCCCCCTCTGGTAGGTATCCCATGACAGTACTTGCGGCCAACGAATCTTCCTGAACATTGTGACCAAACACTGTCACTTGACCGCTAGTCGGTGCCAAAAAACCCGTAATCATCTTCATTGTGGTGGACTTGCCTGCCCCATTGGGGCCCAAAAAACCAAGAACCTCACCCGGTTTCACCGTAAATGACAAACCGCCAACGGCGGTAAAAGGACCAAATCGCTTTGTTAAATTGTCAACTGTAATCATATCGCTTACTTTATGTTTCCTATCTAAAATCTATAAACCACCAGCCACTATTGACCAAAACACTAACACAGAGTTCAGCTCATGCGGAGACCAAATGGTCACAGTCTTTTTATACGCGAAAGTGACCTCGAAATATAAGACATACTAATTAATTTTCAATAGATTAGGCGTATTTATCTATTATTCATAGTTTGTTACAGGCTGACCGTTTTGGATACTTTGCTGATCGAGGGAAGAATAGGTACACTTACTGCCCAAGCGATTGGTCGGCTCATAGCAGCAATTGTGGCCCGAACCTAATACGCTTCGTTAAGGTTAACCCGTCATCTATACGGTAAGCCCTACTAAGGCAGAGACAAGGACGCGACGTGCCGCCCAATGGGCAATCTCTTTACTGTGTGCTTAGTGCACCATTTATTCTATTTCAGGATCAATTAATGTCAGGTTTGAAACGGTTTTTTCTCAATATTGTTCGCAACATACTCTTTCTACTGGTTAGGAGTAAAGCTCAACCTACCGATCTATCAAATCTCAACATTGACCCTGAAAAGCCTGTGTGCTTTGTTCTTAGGGATAAATCGTTATCTGATTTTCTGGTGATGGACCAAGAATGCAAGAATCTTGGACTCCCCCGGCCGATCAATGGTCTCAATGTCGCAGGTTATCATGAAAGCAATGCGATTCTATTCCTCAGCGAAAAGAAAGGCTGGCGAACGACAACACAAAACCCAGAGAAGCTGCACCAACTTGTTGAACAGGTGCAGCAACAACCCGAAACCGATGTACAATTGGTTCCTGTTTCCATACTGTGGGGGCGTCATCCAGATAAAGAAGATTCTATTTTTAAGGCTCTATTTTCTGAAAGTTGGGCCGTACCCGGTTTCCTACGGAAGCTATTTATTATCCTAATTCAGGGTCGCCAAACATTGGTCCACTTCAATGAACCATTGTTAATTCAATCGGTTCTATCCGAAGATAAATCCATATCGAATGAAAGAGCCGTCAGAAAGATCGGGCGGATCCTTCGCATTCACTTTCGTCGCCAACGGGAAACGATTACTGGACCTGATTTGTCCCACAAGAGAACCATAGTCAACTCGTTATTACGCACTGATAGCGTCAAATCAGCAATAAAAGAAGAAACGGAGTCTACCAAAATAACGCGAAAGCAAGCAGAGGCCAAGGCGATTAAATACGGCAATGAGATTGCCGCGGACTATTCATATCCGGTAATCAGATCCTTCAAGCTCATGCTCACCCGCCTCTGGACCAAGCTTTATGACGGCGTATCCGTAACAAATATTGACCGCCTTCAAAAAGTTGCTAATGACAATGAGGTTATATACGTACCCTGCCATCGCAGCCACATGGACTACCTCTTACTATCCTTCGTACTACACGAAAACGGGCATGTGCCTCCCCACATTGCTGCAGGAATTAACCTTAACATGCCGTTAATTGGTAGTTTTCTCCGTAAGAGTGGTGCCTTTTTCCTCCGTAGAAGCTTCAAAGGCAACCCTTTGTACACCGCTGTATTTAATGAGTATCTCAGCACCGTATTCGATCGCGGCTTCCCTGTTGAATATTTTGTCGAAGGCGGAAGAAGCCGTACAGGTCGCTTGCTGTCCCCTCGCCCCGGTATGGTCTCAATGACGATTCGCAGCTTTTTGCGCACACGCAAGCGCTCTTTTGTATTCGTGCCAGTATATTTCGGCTACGAACGCCTACTAGAAGGTGGTACCTATGTAGGTGAAATGCACGGCAAGAAGAAGAAAAATGAGTCAATTTTTGGCGTCATAAAGGCTTTTAGGAGCATCAAGGGAACATTTGGAAAAGTTCATGTTAACTTTGGAGAACCCATACACTTGGAGGAACTTCTAGACAAGAAATTTCCGCAGTGGTCTCAGGATGAATACCTAGAAGAAAACCCTCCTCAATGGTTAGAAGAAGCGGTAAATACGACAGGTAAACGAATCATTAACAGTATCAACAACGCTGCGGTGGTGAACCCTGTCAGTTTGATGAGCCTTGTCATTCTATCTACTCATAAACACGCAATGGACGAAAACGCCCTCGAATGGCAGTTGGATTTCTACCTCAAGCTATTGAGGAAAGCCCCTTACTCAACCGCGATGGAAGTGACCACAATGTCCGGCGGAGAAATTATTGCGTACTGTGAAAAGCTTGAAGTCATCATCCGTCAAAAACATGCTTTTGGCGATATATTGTTAGCGGTCGACGAAAAAGCAGTATTGCTAACCTATTTCAGGAATAACAACATACACATGTTTGCGCTGCCATCATTGATTGCATGTCTATTAATCAACAACAGACAAATTGATGCAACAGAGCTACACCGCGTATGCTTGCAAATATTCCCGTTTATCAAATCAGAGCTGTCAATTTACTGTCCACAATCGAAATTGCCTGAGCTGATTAATCAGCACATTCATTTGCTCTCTGAGGCAGGTCTACTATCAGAGGATAATGGCGTTATATCCACACCAGATACCAGCAGCGCAGAGTTTCTAAGCCTATCCGTGCTAGCAAACACCACAAAGCAAACCTTAGAGCGCTTTTATATGGCGGTGCAAATTTTGCAGCAAGCAGGTTCAAGTACGCTAGACATTAAACAACTAGAGGAACTGTGTACTCAACTAGCTCAACGCATTTCGTTATTACATGAGTTCAATACGCCTGAATACTCAGATAAAGCCTTGTTTAGAGGATTCTTTGAAGCAATGCTTAGTAACAACGTTCTCTCCCTAGATGACAACAAAAAACTCACTTACGACGACCAAATAAAAGATGCCAACCTAGATGCCAAAATGATATTGAGCAGAGAAGTAAGGCAAACCATTCGCCAGATAACTCTCGCACACGGTTAAATAGCAACAAATCTCTAGGGGCTAAGCCCCTAGAGAGCTTTACCCACGTTGATAAACATCAAATCGACTTGACCGCCCCTCCACACTGTAGGTTGGCTTTTTATCCATGACATAAGACGATTTCCTGGGCCGCTTTACCACAACCTTCTTCGTTGCCACTTCCAAGGCGTAAGTAAATAATTCATTCACGTCCGCATCCGTCCCTACCACATCTCGAAATACACGCATTTCTTTCTTAACCAACGCTGACTTGCTCCTTTCTGGAAACATGGGGTCCAAATACACTGCATCATACGAACAGACTTTCTCCGCACTTAATCTGGCGTCACCAAATAAAAGTGAAATATTACCCACTATCGACATCAACTCTGAATCCAAGGACGCTCGATACAAACCATCAGCAAGTAGTAAGTAGACGACGGGGTTACGTTCTGTCGTCGTTACCTTACAACCCGCACACGCTAAAATATAGCTGTCTCGACCTAGCCCTCCCGTCATATCTAAAACGCTCATCGCAGCGCGCTTGTCTCTACCAAGCACCGCTTTAACCAATAACTCTTGACGAACATTTTGACTTCCCCTAAACCCAATTGCCCCACAGGAAAAGTCGACAACGACAGGGTTACCTGCGCCCTTTGCTTGAGCTGCTAACTGAATACGTTGATCCGTCAACGACAACAAATATGGCGAATCATGCACAAGTGCAGAAGCCGATTCAATACCCACTCCGGTCAAGTTTGACCGCGCATAGCCTAAAGTATCTAGCCTCTGCAAAAAGGGGTCATCGCATAAATATGTGTATGGCATGTTTTGTATTACAGAATCTATTTTCATTAGGTGGGAGGTTTGAAAAATGTAAGGAATTAGGAATACGCTCTAAACGATAATATCGATTGAGCCCAAAAAATCAGTATTACCATCAATACGACTAAAAACATCGACTTCTGCATAGGCCTTCAGGGCTTTTTGCTGGCTATTAGGCAACGTTGAGGAATCTGCCACAGGCTTTGCTTCGTATTGCTTGTTAGTCGCCTGTAATCCAGCAATGCGCGTTACTTCACGCCCCTCCCGCAGCTGTTCGCTTTGACCAACTGGCTGAGAAACCTTCTGCTGCTGTTCTTTTTCAGCTTCAAATTGCTGTTTTCTACGTGCAAGCGCATTCTCACTATCCTTCTCGTCCCTGGAAGGTAATGGATAAAAACTCGATTGATAGGAGTTTCCAACAATATTCATCTAATAACAATCTGCTCTTGCAATGACATCATCCTCACTAAAATGGTAGCGCCCAATGGTTAAGTATAGCGACAAAAAACCTCACGCCCAGCCCTTTAGGAAGCACCGCAAGCGCGCGTCATGGTTCCTAATACGATGCGCCCGCTCCTAACACTATGAAAAATAGCAAGAAGCCCCCAAGAAATAGACGATAGATCACGAAAGGGAGCATTCCGATTCGTTCTAACAATTGCAGGAAGTAGTGGATACACAAATAAGCGCTCAACCCAGACACTGCGGTACCTAATAAAATCATATCCCACCACACTGCCCCCTCTACCTGTAATAATTTGATCGTTTCCAATAGACCCGCCGCAAGTATTAAGGGAATTGACAATAGCATAGAAAAACGCGCGGAACTCATTCTATCAAAACCAATAAAAAGAGCCGCCGTGATGGTGATACCACTTCGTGACGTGCCCGGAATTAACGCAACAGCCTGCGCACAACCTATCAACAACGCAAACTTCAGCGTCATTTCATGCTGCTTTAGCAATCTACTCCCCTTCGCATCAGCAACCCAGAGAAGCACTCCAAATATGATAGTAGTGCACGCAATCACCGCTGACGTCCTTAATTCCTCACCGATAAAATCATGAAACAACCCACCCACAACCACCGCGGGCACTGTTGCGACCACAACCGCAAGCCCAAGCAATGCAGACTCATTCGTTTTCCTCTCAACAACAGCGCTCAGACTTCCTCGAGTAATCGAGATTACATCCCTACGAAAATAAGCGACTACCGCTATCAAAGTACCAAGGTGCACCGCAACATCGAATGCAATACCCTGATCTGGCCAACCGAATAATTGTGAAGGTAAAATTAAGTGTGCAGAACTCGACACCGGTAAAAACTCTGTTAACCCCTGAACAATTGCCAGAAACACCGCTTGAAACCAATCCATTTAACAATCTCCGAATCATTCAGGAAGCAGGGCCTTGCTCTGCTTTTTTCTTTGCAACATTATTACGAAGGTATTGAGGTATCGCTAGTTCTGGCGCCACACCTTTACCGGCACTTAACCCGGGTATGCCTAGCGTTAAGGCATCCAATGCATGAGGCAACATCCCACTATAAACGACATCAACCTCAACTCCTGCCACCGCTAACTCATTGGCAAAATTCCACCCTGTACCACAACCTACCCAGTCTTTATTGCTGGAGGCAGCAATGGACAGCTGTTGAGGCCTCACAACCAACTCTTCCCCTTCAAGTTGCATTGCTGAGGAAGAGAGTTTCTCGTCCAATAAATACGCCCCCCAATAAACCTCCCCCATTCGCGCATCTATAGCCGCATATACTCGGCGGGCTCCATGCTCCCGATACGCACGCTGTGCTATTGTCGCTAAAGTTGACACTCCCATCACAGGTATGTCCGCAGAGAACGCCAACCCTTGAACAACACCAGCGCCAATTCGCAACCCGGTAAAAGCACCCGGCCCTCGACAGAATATTATTCCCTTTAACTGATTCAGCTGGCACTCAGCCTCCGCTAGCAATTGATCTACCATCGGCAATACTAAATTCGCATGCATGCGAGGTTCTTCTGTGTAACGGAAAATACTCTCTGCTCCGTTGCATAATGCAACAGAACACGCTTCCGTTGTTGTATCGACAGCTAAGTAAATGCTATTCATAAGTCCACATAATTGATCTGCTTTAATCTGGGCCATTATCGCAAGTTTCGTCGCCAATACCTATGGACCAGATTAAAAAATCTGCCTAATAGTGTAATATGCACGTTAGATCGGTTCCATAATTACCCAAAGCAAGACAAGGTGACTCACATTTCCCCCGCATCTATCGACAACACAAGACTGACCTCGAGTGTCACAGGTATTATTTTAGCCGGAGGTGCTGGCAATCGTATGGGTGGAAAAGATAAGGGCTGGATCAGCTTTAACCAACAGCCATTAATAACTCATGTATTGTCTCGTCTCTCTCCGCAAGTAACACGTGTCATCATTAGCGCAAACAGGGAACTCGATCGTTATAAATCACTGGGGGCCCTTGTTGTCGTTGATGAAGAGTTTCGGAACAAGAATAATATAAACCCGTCATTCCAAGGTCCTATATCAGGAATAATTGCTGCTCTTAGACAAGTGACAACATCTCACGCCGTCATTGTGCCTGTCGATGCACCGCTATTACCTGAATCGCTCGTCAAAACACTGTTGGAGCCGTTATCAATGCCGGAGTCATCGGTCTCACCGTTGACACTCATTAACGATGGGGAGCGCACACAGCCCCTTTTTGGGCTGTACAAGCAATCCTTGCTGCGAAGCCTAGAAGAGTACTACCAAGCCGGTAATCGCCGCCTGATGGAATGGTGCTGCCTACAATCGCCACATATTATCCAAGCCCCTCAACTACAATCTTCTTTTATCAATCTGAATAGCCAAGAAAACCTATCTGCATTGGAGTCGTCTTTAAAACCTTCCAATAGATAGTAAAAAACCCGGGAGATCCCGGGTTTTTTACTTAATAAAGATAATCTCTTTATTAATTACGCCTTTTTAGGACGTCCACGCTTTTTAGCGGCTGGCTTTGCAGCAGCTTTCTTCGCAGGGGCCTTCTTAGGTGCGGCTTTCTTCGCAGCAGCAGGACGACCACGCTTCTTAGCAGCCTTGGCAGCTGGCTTAGCAGCTTTAGCCTTAGCAGCTTTAGCAGCTGGTTTAGCGGCTTTAGCGGCTGGTTTTGCAGCAGCAGCGGCCTTAGGAGCAGCTTTTTTCTTAGCTACACGCTTTTTCTTAGGTGCCGCAGCAGCCTTTTGACGCTTAGCTTCTTTCTTTTCAATGCCCTTAATCTTAGCGGCAGACTTCTTAGCAGCGGCTTTTACCTTAGCAGAAGAAGACTTCTCTTTCGCTTTGGCCTTCTTGGCATCTGCTTTTTCACGGCTTTTACGCCATTTAGCTTCAAAAGCAGCAACAGCTTTCTTAAGATCCGCTTCAGCAGCAGCTCCTAGCGCTTCCGTAAAGTCTTTGGACGCTTTTGCTGCACTTTCTTCTAGTGCTTTAACAGCAGCAGAAGCAGATGAAACAGATAGACTGATTTTAGCCGTTCGAAGCTTTTCACGATTCGCTTTAGCCTTATCAGCTACCTTAGCGACGTCTTTCTTCGCCTTATCAGCAGATCGAGCGGCAGCTTTAGTGCCAGCTTTTACAGCCGCTTTCTTAGCAGCTTCTGCAGCTTTTTTACCGGCTGCAACTTGCTTAGCTAATGCAGCTGCTTCTTTCGTTAATTTATCTACGGATTCCTGTGCTTTTGAAACAGCAGCACTGGTTACCGCAACCGTTTTTTTAACAGGTGCAGCTGCTTTCTTGGCAGCTGGTTTTCGACCTGCAGCTTTCTTAGCTCTAGGCATGGTTTATATCTCCTCAGCGATGGCAACTCATATAAAGGTGCGCGTTATTTAATGGCAACATACAACACACTAAATTTACGCACCTTTAAAAAAAGTAGCACAAAAAAAATACATGTGTGACGTACACCTGCAAATAATATTTAATAAATTATTTATTTCCACCCAATAACCCAATTATTTGCTGATTTAATCAATTTATTTAGTTTTTTTTGGCTTTTTTCTAAAAAAAGGACCAATTTCAAAAAATACCACCCCCATTTTCATTTTTAGGGATTGAATATTTATTCGTTCGTCCTTGCCCAAATCAAGAGTAGATCGATGAACTGAGCGGGAAAAACCAATACGACAAGCGATAAAAAATCGAATTTTGCAGTGACAATTTGCTAAATCCCACCACAACAATTCACTCACCTAAGAATAGTTTTCTTTGCGAAAATCTATCCTATCAACCACTAAAATCATCCCTTTTTTGAACACTTATTAGAAATAAAAAAAACGGTACAAAAGCTTTTCATCTGAGAGCAAAACAAAGAGATAACAGGCACAAAAAAAGGGAGCTAATCGCTCCCTTTTTTTGTGCCTGTTAGTGCTTTAGATTAAGCGTCTAATGCGCTAAAAACAGCATTCTTTATATCATCAACAGTACCTATTCCTGCCACTTTGGAATAAACCGCAGCATTTTCGCTTTTGGTGCTCTTATCTTTATAAAAACTAACCAAAGGCTCGGTTTGACTGTGATAAATATCCAAACGATTACGAACCGTTTCTTCAGTATCATCTGCTCGCTGAACTAGCGCGTCACCCGTATCATCATCCTTACCTTCTTCTTTAGGCGGGTTATAAATAACATGATAAACCCTTCCAGACTCCTCATGTACCCGTCGTCCACCTAAACGATTAACTATTTCTTCATCTGCAACATGAATTTCTACAACATGATCAATATCCACGTTAGATTCCAGCAGTGCTTCTGCCTGTGGAATTGTTCTTGGAAATCCATCGAACAAAAATCCGTTGCCACAATCTTTTTCTTTAATACGCTCTTTTACCAACCCAATAATAATGTCATCTGAAATCAACTCTCCAGCATCCATTACAGTCTTCGCTTGAATTCCGAGTGGTGTTTGCGCTTTAACAGCTGCGCGTAACATATCGCCAGTCGAAATTTGTGGTATTTGAAACTTATCGCAAATAAATTGTGCTTGAGTGCCCTTTCCTGCACCCGGTGCTCCAAGAAGAATGATACGCATTGATTAATACTCCAATAAGTGTTTTAGAACTTTGCGATAACCGCTATATATTTATTCAATATATAGCGGTTATCTTAATTTTTATGTACCGCTTAACTCATAAATACGCAGATATGATAAAACCAACAACAAAAACTAATAACTTTAGGGGATTTTACCATAAGGATAAGAGCGCAAACATACACAGGTAGGGACCGGAGCACAAGCCCAAACACGCTATTCCCCCTGCGAATGGACTAGAAACCCTTTCGGGTTGCTATCAAATAGTCAAACAGCAGACCACTTTAATATACTGTTTTATAAAGCTTAATGACTCTGTATCAAAATAAGATAATGGCAATTGGTTTAACCTTTAGCTTGCCACCGCATCAAAAATCCAAAAACGCTCATGCCTAAGCAGCCATCCTACCAGCTAACTCATCTATTTCTCCACACATCTCCATTACCTGTAGAAATAGTGACTCTAACTCTTCTTTAGATAAGGTATCAAAATCAGTCAGGAGTTCATTATCAGCATTATCACTTATTCCATGGTCACCAATCCCTTCTCGTGCTAACAACTGATTACTTAATTGTATGATTTTCACATATTGATAATGCTCACCGCTGAATTCCACATTATTATGCTCGGAACAGCACACAACAACCTCCTCTGGCATGTTCCAATTCTCCATCAACCAGCTTCCAATTTGATCGTGCCCCAACGCAATTACCTGCTGTGCTTGCCCCATACCAATTACGCGCTTTTCCAACGCGTGCAGGCTATCATTGGGGTGGTTTTTCACCAGCTTATTTAGCATTTTGAATTCAGGTGGAAACAAATGGCCTATCAACAACAACCCCATGTTATGCAATAAACCTCCTAAGTACGCCATAGAGGGATTAATTGTACTAATGTCCCCCACCTTCCTCGCAATTGCCTGTGACAACATCGCCGTATAAAGAGCATGGCGCCAAAATGCTCGCAACCCCAGTGGGCCATCCTTTTCTATTGTAAAAGCCTTAGTCGACGCAATTCCCAATGCGATATTACTCACCAAATCAAAACCCAATACCCGGGTAATTGCATCTTGAACCGAATCGATTTTTCCACGGTAACCATAATATGATGAGCCTGCATATTTCATTACCTGTAGCGCGATGCTTGGGTCCAACTCGACAACTTCAGATAATTGTTCTGCGGTTGTCTCCGCGTCATTCACCAACTTAACGATTTGATAAGCCATTGGTGGCATTGCAGGTAAACGATTTATTTTTTCCAATTTGGCTTTTATGATTTCAGCAGACGAGTGCTGAGTACCTGCGGGCACAACTTGGCCACTCAACGTACTATCTGATTGCCTCTGGTTTGCAACAACTGCTTTCGGTGAGGAAGCGCACAAGTATTGAAAATCTTCACCTTCAACGCTGATAAGGCAATTATGCGTTCCACATTTAAAGAATATTCGCTGATCGGTCATTAAATTTCGATCAACGATAAGTGGCATCTTATAGGCATTCCCCAATGGAGGGTATGCACCAGGCTCAACGTCATCAAACCACTCAGATAACACATCTGTATCATCCACAATACTAAAATGGCGACGTAACATGCCATTCAAACGAGCTAAATCTAACTCGTGACTTAGGGGTGTCACCGCCATCAAGATGCCGTTACGATCACTTCTTAGTAGCGTTGGCACCGCAATAAAACGTGCATCCAAGCCCAGTTCACGCTCAAGTGTAAGAAGGCAAGCTTCCCTACGATGAGGGTGCTCCTTATAAGAAACTCCCGCCGTGGCCAAATAGCGTTTTATCGTCGTTGCAATTGTCATAACACCACCCCATGAAAACATCACCTGCTTTCCTTAGATTAGCGCTATCAATCAATGTTGTCCTTCTAATTGATAATGTTTCTGGCAACGTAACGAGTAGATCAAACAACTGGTGTGACATTGTGCAAAGTTTATTTCGTTTCCACAAACCTAACTAGGTTGAACCCAATTTTAATATAACAATCTTAAATCCATACAGCGTTACTTATAACTTTGCATACTGATAATAAAAAGGGCCAATCTACACGGCTATAGATGGCCCTTTTGTTATCAGTATTCTTCTAAGGTAGACGGCTAGAGATCGTCACATCTAAAGATGCCCCCCCATTCTCCCTCACCACTATCATATCGATTACTTCGCTTTCCCCTTGTAAGTCCCCTGACGTTGGTATCGCATTACTCGTCGCGGAAATCCTTGCCTTCACTATGACGCTATTCGCACTAGACAATGTAAACTGTGGCGTCATCGCTTGTTCATCGGATAATGAGACTTTTACTGGAAAAGCAGACACCGGTTGTCTAATAACAGCCAGGGGCATTTTTGGCCCTTTGGCATGTTGGGCATAAATAAATAGCGTATCCGACGGATTATACTGAGCACTAAGCTCCGACGAAATATTAACCGTAACATCAACTCTTACTGCATTACCATTTTCGTATTCAATCACCGCCAACTCGCCCTGGGCTAAACGATTCCGCGCTGCAGCAATACTCTTGTTAATAAGGTCTATTTTTTCTTGAGGAGCGTTTTGTTTTATCGACAATGTTAACAAACGCTGCCAATAAACAAGCGAAGGTTCATACTTTTCACTGAAAAAATACCCCATACCTAACATTGCCAGCGCTTGTGGGTTTTCTCTATTCTTATTCAGAGCACCCAGTAATAACCTTTCACTTTCCGCTTCCAATCTGCCCTGATCAAGATTAATTAGCAACTGCGCTAGCGCAAACCGATACACGAGGTTTTCTGGGTCAACACGATAGGCTCGACGTAACGCCTGCTCAGCCTCCTCACCAGCCTTCATCTGCATATACCCCATACCAAGCATATGCCAAAGACTCGCATCTTCAGGGTTTTCTTGAGCTTTGCGCTGTAAAGCTGTCACGAAATCACCAACAGAACGATCAACATTGGTTCTCTGAGGCTTTTCTCCAGCTTGCAATGCACTAAAGACAGGCTCCATCTCTACTCTAAGTTGCAACCAATCCCCCACTGTCGATGTATCAGCATTAAGAGTGTAAACACCCAATGATAACGAGGGTAATAACACTATGAGGCCAACAATACTCGCAAGCCGAGAAAACTTACCGTTTTCGCCCTGCACCGCGCTTCCCTCAAGGTTAGGAACGTCGCCCAACAACCCCTTTGAGAGCTCAATTTTGAGTAACTCAAATTCGTCTAGCGTCAACGTCCCATTCTCTACTTCGCAGTCGAGTTCTTTTAATCTATCTTGAAAGACTACTGAATTAACAGAGTCTCTAGAAACATCTAACTCTTCGCATTTTGCAATATCTTTTACAAATAATGGTCGGACCAAGACGACAGTCGCCGCTATCGCCATAATACACAGTACAAGACTCAGTAATAGCATCGTTTATTCTTCCTTACTCTTGGTTTCATCTTGACCATAACGTTGTAAGAGCGACTCGATTTTTCGCTTCTCCTCCTCACTAACCGAGGATGATTCAGCTTGTAGCCTACTCCCAGATTTTTTGTGTCGCTTCACAAAAAAGAGCAATATCGTAAGCACGACTATTAACAATACGAAAGGTCCAAACCATAACACCCAAGTGCTCCTGGTGACCGGTGGGCGATAGGTAATAAAATCACCGTAACGATCGACCATATACTGCGTTATCTCCTCCCTAGATTTACCCTCTTTGAGTAACTTGTAGGCTCGATCTTTAATATCTTTCGCTAAACCCGCATTGGAATCTGCGATATTTTGATTTTGGCATTTTGGACAGCGTAACTCTTGCTCCAAGATAGAAAAATCTTCCGCTTGCTGCTTATCTTCAAACTCATACACATCAATCGAGGCATAGCCCATTGAAGCAATGGAAAAACACCCTAGAATCAGTAAGACTCGAACCAATTTTTTCATTTCGTACCACCAGACACCAACTCTACAGACAATGAATTCCAGATGTCTTTTAAACCACCCTCCCACTCCTGCCCAGTAACAACACCAACATGCCGATGCCGTATGATCCCTTTTGCATCAACAAAGTACGTTTCAGGAGCCCCATAAACGCCCAAATCTAATCCAAGATCACCGTTTTCATCAAAAATCACCAATGAATATGGGTTATGATATTGTTCCAGGTATTGAATTGCAGCAGGTCTTTCATCTTTATAATTTAATCCAACAATAGTAACCCCCTGCTTAGAAAGCTCATTAAGCGTAGGGTGCTCCACTCGACAAGATGGGCACCATGTAGCCCATACATTGAGTAACAATGGTCCACGCAAATCACCATCCGTCACGGTAACCGATGGGTCAATCAACGTGCCAAGTGAAAAAACAGGAATCTCCTGGTCCAATCGGGCCGAAGGAAGGTGAGAAGGGTCATGTTCCAACCCCTTCAATAAGAAAATAGCCATTACAACAAACAGCCCCAGAGGCAACCCAAAGCGCATCCATTTCATTCTTTTTCTCCGCTAAACTTAATAGTCATATTTATCCGCGGCTTAATGCGCCAACACCTACTGCAATACGATTCTTCACCTTTAGTCGATAACGACGATCACTCATCGCCAACAAACCACCCAGCGCCATAATCACACCGCCTCCCCAGACCCAGCGAATAAGGGGTTTAAAATATATTCTCACAGCCCAGCTCCCATCTCCCAAAGGCTCACCCAAGGCAACATAAATATCACGAGAAAAGCCGGGATCGATAGCCGCTTCTGTCATCGTATTTCGTTGCACCCAGTAGTGACGTTTTTCAGGCCTTAATTGTGTCAGCATCTCGCCATCTTCATATACAAAGACGGTACCCTGCTGAGCAGTATAATTCGGTCCTTGTACCTCTTCTACACCCTGTAATCTAAATTCATAATCCCCAATTGAGACGGTATCGCCTGCACGCATACGTACATCTTTTTCAACATCTTGTGTTGCCACAATAGTAATCCCAACAATGGTTGTCACTAGACCAATATGAGCAACTACCATCCCCTTATAGCTTCGTGATAACCGTCTAAATCCAGCCAAAACCCCTTGTTTTGCCGTTTTTACTTTGCGATAAAGGTCCTGCAAAATAAGCACAACGACCCATGCAGAGGCAATAGCGGCTAGACACACCCACAACGACAATGTTGCATCCACCAGTGACAGTCCGATAAACGCAAGAACAACAGAAGACAATGCACCGATCAAAAGTGGCGTGACAATACGGGACAGTTGAAAACGCTTCCAATTTACCAGAGGCCCCACCCCCATCAAGATCAAAACTCCGATCGCCAAGGGCGCGAACATCGCATTAAAATAGGGCGCGCCTACTGAAATCTTCTCCAATCCCAACACATCAAAAAAGATCGGAAATAGCGTACCCATCAAGACAATAACCGTAGCCAATATCAACGCAATATTATTTGCTAATAGGAAAATTTCACGAGATACGCCAGTAAACTCGCTTTCCGTTTTTAGTCCAGGTGCTCTTATTGCAAAAAGCAGTAAAGAACCGCCCGTAACAAGGAATAAGAAGGTCAGAATGAAAAAACCTCTTTCAGGATCGCTCGCAAACGCATGGACCGATGTTAGCACCCCAGAACGCACTAAAAAGGTTCCCAATAAGCTCAATGAGAACGTCACAATCGCCAGTAATACAGTCCAAGACTTAAACACACCACGTTTATCGGTTACCGCCAAAGAATGCATTAACGCTGTTCCAGATAACCAAGGCATAAATGAAGCATTTTCTACAGGGTCCCAGAACCACCAGCCACCCCAACCTAATTCATAGTATGCCCACCAACTACCCAGGGAGATGCCTACTGTCAAGAAACACCAAGACGCGGTAGTCCAGGGTCGACTCCATCGAGCCCAAGCGCTATCCAGTCGCCCCCCCATTAAACCTGCAACTGCAAACGCAAACACCACAGCAAAACCGACATAGCCCATGTAAAGCATCGGTGGATGTATTATTAACCCGAAATCTTGCAGCAATGGGTTGAGATCGGCCCCATCCACAGGAAAATTGGGCAGTAAGCGCTCAAATGGATTGGATGTGAACAATAGAAATGAATAAAAGCCAATGGCAACCAAGCCCAACACACCTAGCACTCTCGCTAACATTTCTCTTGGCAATTGTTGACTTCGTAGCGCAACAGCAAAGGTCCAACCGCTTAAGGTCAATCCCCACAGCAATAAGGAGCCTTCATGCCCGCCCCACACGGCCGAGAGCTTAAATCCCAAAGGCAAATAGGTATTCGAATGACCTGCGACATACTTGACTGTAAAGTCATTGGTGGCAAACGAATAAGCCAAACACGCAAATGCCAGCGCCATGAAGAAGAATTGCGTCACCGCCGCCGGTTTTGCAACGTTCATCCAGCGAATATTGCCGATAGTAGCTCCCACCAATGGTAATAGCGCCTGTATAACGGCAATAATCAGAGCAACCACAATCGCAAAATGTCCAATTTCTGGAATCACATTATTCTCCTAAGCTAGCCATAAACGATACTAAGACCACAAGCAGGCACATAATACTGCAAGTCGACAAAATTCAGCGCGTACTTTAGCACAATTCGACTCGAACCTATTTGCTTTCGTGCCAATCAAACGCCCACAAGCCACAACCTCTTCACCAAGTACTAGCCAAACCTCATATTTAGCTACCATTCGTCGTATTTTGTTGCAAAATCAACGCTGATTAGGGTCGATATGGGCGCGCGAAAGGGATACTATCAAATGGTGGAATTCTTTACGAAAAAACAATAAAAAACCACAGCGCAGTCAGCGCTTCTTAAGCAAGTAATAAGTGACACCTAGGGGATTGAAACCATTGATTTTTTCAATCCAATTACACAAAGTATCTACCAGTTAGTAACCTCACTCATGATTGAAAAAAACGCATTTAACCGCGATGACCTGCTTGCATGTGGTCACGGTGACCTTTTTGGCCCGGGTAACGCCCGATTACCTCTTCCTAATATGCTAATGATGGATCGAATCACATCAATAACCGCGGATGGGGGTGAACACGGTAAAGGCGAGATTATTGCCGAGCTTGATATCACTCCAGACCTATGGTTTTTTGACTGTCACTTCGAAACAGACCCTGTCATGCCGGGCTGTTTAGGCCTTGATGCCATGTGGCAGATTGTAGGCTTCTTTTTAGGCTGGAAAGGCAACCCTGGTCGAGGTCGAGCACTTGGGTGTGGCGAAGTTAAATTTACCGGACAAATATTACCTACCGCCAAGAAAGTCACCTATCACATTCAATTAAAACGCCTCATCGAACGAAAATTGGTCATGGGGATCGCTGATGGTACTGTTGCTGTAGATGGTAAAGTTATCTATACCGCAAAAGACCTTCGCGTTGGGCTCTTTACATCTACCGATAATTTTTAAGGATTCGAGACAATGAAACGTGTTGTAGTCACCGGTTTAGGGATTGTATCTTGCATTGGCAACGATAAGAATACTGTAGTGCAGTCGTTGAGAGAAAGTAAATCAGGTATTTCGTTTCAAGAAGACTATAAGGCCCGCGGCTTTAGAAGTCATGTCGCGGGATCTGTCGATATAGACAAAAGTGAATTCATTGACCGCAAAACCTTACGATTCATGGGTGACGCCGCTGCATTTTCTTATATCGCCATGCAACAAGCGATTGATGACGCAGGCCTATCCGAAGATCAAATTTCCAATATCCGAACGGGCATTGTCGCCGGATCCGGTGGTGGCAGCTCCAGCAATCAGGTTGAAGCAGCGGATATCGCACGCGAACGCGCAGTAAAACGTGTCGGTCCTTATATGGTGCCCCGCACAATGACAAGTACCGTCTCAGCGTGTCTTGCAACCCCTTTCAAAATCAAGGGTGTTAATTACTCGATGGGGTCGGCATGTGCAACCAGCAGTCATTGTATTGGTCATGCGGGAGAATTGATCCAATTAGGCAAACAAGACATCGTATTCGCAGGCGGTGGCGAAGAACTACATTGGACTCTCTCTATGTTGTTTGATGCAATGGGTGCCTTATCTAGCAAATACAACGACACCCCTGAAACAGCAGCGCGCGCCTTCGACGAAAGTCGCGATGGATTCGTTATAGCAGGCGGCGGTGGCATGTTAGTGCTTGAAGAGCTAGAGCATGCAAAAGCCCGTGGTGCAAAAATCTATGCGGAGCTCGTTGGCTACGGAGCAACATCTGATGGCTACGATATGGTTGCACCGTCTGGCGAAGGCGCACAACGTTGTATGGAAATGGCATTATCAACGGTTCCCACAGGCACAGTCGATTATATTAATGCCCACGGCACCAGCACTCCTGTCGGAGATATTGCTGAAGCAAAGGCCGCTAAAGCTGTGTTTGGGGACAGCATTCCACCGATCAGCTCAACCAAGTCGCTAACCGGGCACTCACTAGGTGCTGCGGGTGTTCAAGAAGCTATCTATAGCCTACTTATGATGGAGAATGATTTTATTGCCGCGTCGGCCAATGTGGAAAATCTTGACCCAGCATTAGAAAACGCACCTATCGCGGTTACAACTGTAGAAAATGCAGGTCTGCAACGTGTTATGTCGAACAGCTTTGGGTTTGGCGGAACCAATGCAAGTTTAATATTTGAGAAATACAGTAAATAGCACTTTTGAGAGCATAACAGAAACCATTTCCCCTTCTGCTATGCTCTTGACTACACACCTAGCAAATTCAAAAGTAAGCTTAGAAATTGTGTTGAATCCCGACTGACAGCGTATTCTCTTTCTCATCAACACCATCAACAAAACCAGCATTCTCTGTATTTAAGGCAACATATTCTGCGTAAGCCTTGGTTTGCTTAGTAAACTTCTGCTCAACACCAAGTGCTACCATGCTGATTTCAATTTCATCGTCATCATTATCAAGCTCTGTCACAGATGCTCCATACTGCCCCTTGAACACAGTTTTACCTACGGTAAATGCACCACTTAATACGTACCCTGTTTGCTCACGTAAATCAGCACCAGATACAGCGTATTCGCTATCTTCTTCACTCAAATTGTAAAGAACCCCGATCTTTACAGCGTCGAGTTTAAAACCAGCAACAACACGAGTGCTATCAACACGACCTGAATTCCCATCCAGCATTTTAGCAGACACATTACTATCTGTTGCTAACGCCGCATAAATACCGCCTTGAGAAAAAGTGACGGATGCAGAATAGGCATCAAATAAACCATCTTCACAATCAGTTCCATCCTGATCCTCTTGAATATTTGAGCACGTTGCGCCAACCTCATTCTCTTCCTGTTGAATCAAGGCCAACTTCACAATAATTGAATCTGCTATCTTAGGTGTCTGGAACTGAATTGTATTTTTACCGCGCTGCTCACCTTCAACAACTGAGGCGACATCACCCGCGTGATCACCAAAAAGATCGACCTTTCCCTGGGCCTTCTTTAACGGTGTATCAAAATAGCCCAATGTCACCCCGCCAAAATTTGAGACCAACCCAACGTAACGATTACGCTCCTTTAATCGATTAGCAGAATCCGAACCGTCGCCATCAACTTGCCACTCGATCTTATAGATCGCTTTTAAGCCATCCATAAGTTCAGCATCGCCCTTTACACCAAATCGAGAAGCGTTACTTTCTACTGCCCAATTAGACCCCGTATCATTCTCCGAACCCGAGCCATCATCTATAGCAACGTAATCCAGCGACATATCCATGCGACCATATACTTGTGGGCCATCGGCCAAAGCAAAAGATGGCGCAACAATGGATGCACTGACAGCAACAGTAAGTAAACTACGTTTCATTATATTCTCTCCTGGAGATCGTTAGAATTTGATACCTCACGTCTATGAGGATGGGGAGAGTATGTGGGCGGAAAATTACACGATCGTGACAATACTGTTGCGATTCTATGGCACAAATAAAAACACCAGCTTACGCTGGTGTTTTTATTTGTTGATTGCCCTAGGTATGCTTAGAACTTGTGCTGTATACCCACAGCTAATTGCGCGATAGAAGGATCGTTTTGAGGAGTAGTCGAACCATTGTCTTTCACACTAAAGTTTGTGTACTCTGCATACACCTGCGTCTGCTTAGTAAAGTGATGCTCAGCACCAAAAGCAATCAATGTTTGCTTAGAGTCATCAACGTCATCAACATCATGATCAATAGTTCGTAGACCTATCTGCCCTTTCAATTTAGTCTTACCGATTTTCACAGCGCCATTGGCAGCAATTGTTGTTTCCTTCGGCTCTGCCGCATTCGTTACAATTCTGTCATCGTTCATCTCAGAGGTTTGAAGTAACCCTCCAAGCTGAATTTTACCAATCGTCAGGACACCGACAGCTCGCAAGGTATCTCTGCTATCAATATTGCTATCGACAGCCAACGCACCATAAAATGCTCCCGTATTCAACACAGCAGAAGCAGATATTCCATCAGTTAGTCCATCAGAACAATCTTCGCTGTCGTTCACGTCACCACCGCTACAAGAACCGCCAGCTTCATTTTCTTCACCCGGTTGAAAAGCAACATTTAGTGAAAGCATGTCAGCTATTTTAGGCGAAGAATACTGAATCAAGTTGCCTTCTCTATTTTCACCTTCGGAGATACTTGCGATATCCGCAGCGTGATTATCAAACAAATCAAACTTACCTTGGGACGCTTTAAGAGGAGTATCCATTCCACCTAATTTTACTGTACCAAAACCACCCATCAATCCAACATAACGATTTCTAGTAGTTAAATCTGTTGTCGACCCACTACCTGAATCTCCAGAAACCTGCCATTCCATCTTATAGATAGCAGTTAGACCATGACCTAACTCTGCATCGCCTTTAACACCAAATCGAGACGCATTACTTGTTACCGCCCAATTAGAACCAGAATCCTCAGTTGCTGTATCATCATCAATATCAGCTGATACAAAATCCAAAGACATATCCATACGACCATAAACTGTCGCTGCATCAGCCAAAGCAACACCAGGCAATACGATAGCAGCACCCACTGCAAGTGCGAGTAAATTACGTTTCATTTGTTCTCTCCAAAAGGTCTAATTAATATCACAAAAATAGACTGAACCAACATAAAGAATAAATGTAAAAGTCCTACAAATATTGAAAAACTCTCATTGATTGCAATACCGCTACCAACAAATTAATCCACATTATTATTCTTCACCCCATTCCCAGGATGCCCTGCAATCCCCTAGCGCAGATGCACGTCACACATTACGTTTTTCATGACAGCCAAAGTAAGTATATAAACTTAACCTATTACGTCAACGATTTTTTGTATGGCCTTGTTTACATGATTCTTTTTTACGCACACCAGGATAAAACACATTAAAACACACCCATAACGATGATCATTTTTTAATCTCAACCACCAAAAACTTCCTACATTGATGCAACTTCAATCACACACCCAATTTACTTGGCCGTAATCCACTGCAAAAATACCGCCCTCTCTTCAGCAGAAGCCGCCTCCCACTGTTGCTTCAATATATTCACAACCTCAAACTTGCCAACTTTTGGTTCCTGTACTACCGCCGGCGCAAGGTTCGGGGGGTTATTTTCTACGCTACCTATTTCCGTGTTTTCTTTTTGTCTAGTAAACACATAATCAGGGGTCGATTCGAATTTCATTTTCGGAAGAAAACTGCGAGGTTCAGATAATTCATACTTAGCATCCACGACTTTTCCGGTCACCGTATTCCAAACAGCGAACACTGGCTTCTTAGCAAATATCACAGACTGCTCAAACGTAGAAACTTCTTCATGGCGTATTTGATAGTGCTGACTGGGCTTCGCCACAAACGTTACTTTTACAGGACGAGAATAAACCTTTTCATCATCGCCACTGGTCAAACTCCAAAAATCCGCGTATTCAATGACCAATGAATGTTCACCGGGAAGCACACCGTATTCTTTTTCTTGCCCGACAAAACTTAAGCCCATATCTCTATTATCGATATAGTTAAACAATATGGTGCCTGAAGACTTTATCGTGGCCGCATCGGCAACCACACCGTCATATAACGCATATTTACCAGCCAACCCACTGCAACCCAAAAGACCACTCGCTCCAATAAAAAAAGCCGCTTTAAGAAACTTTCCTGTTATTTTGAATACAACTGACATACAACTTTCTCACTTAATCAAATACAAACTATAAGGAATTCAACCTACTATTAACTTAACACCAACAACAACCAATAAAATCGAAAACAACTTTTTGAGTGTCTCAGCGGGTAACTTATGAGCAAAACGCGCACCAATCTGCGCAAATACCACGCTCGTCACACCAATACCAATTAACGCCGGCAGATAGACAAAACCCACACTCCACTCCGGTCGCATCGGCACAGACCAACCCGCAACAATAAACCCAATCACGCCAGAAATTGCAATCGGCATCCCTCCCGCGCTAGACGTACCGACAGCTTCCTGCATTTTAACATTGCACCATGACAAAAATGGGACAGTGAGCGACCCGCCACCAATACCAAACAAAGAAGATATCGCACCAATAAACGTTCCCGATACAATCAGGCCTGCTTTTCCTAGAATATCACGCTGAGGGTTTGCCTTTAAACCAAAACCCATCTGTGCAGCCATTACCAAAGCGAACCCACCAAAAACTATCTGCAAGACACGCCCTTCAAGCAAACCCGCAATTTCAGCACCGAGCAACCCGCCACACACTAAACCAATGGCAAGCCAGACAAATATATCCCAGCGCACCGCGCCTTTAGCATGGTGCTGAAGAATGGAACCGTAGGACGTAAGAATAATTGTTCCGAGAGAAGTACCAACCGCCATATGGGTGAGTACTGAATCATGAAAACCAAGAACACTAAAGGTAAAAATTAGAACAGGGACAACAACAAGTCCACCCCCAACACCAAGGAGCCCTCCCGTTAACCCAGCGAAAACGCCCAATACAGGGTAAATCAAATATTCCATGAACAACACAACCTATAGCTGCTGACAAATACTCACACCAAACGCGTTTGTTTTTGTGTGCTTTGACAGCAGCTTACAGGAGAGAATCTTTAAGCTAAAGCACCGAATGACATTAGTCGCTGATAACGATCCTCTAATAATACATCCACAGGCTTAGCCGATAATTTATCCAAATTTTCAATAAGTCCGGCCTTTAAACTGTCAGCTGTTTGATCCAAATCCCGATGCCCACCACCCAAAGGTTCTGGGATAATTTGATCCACTAATTCCAGCTCATATAAACGCGATGCATTGAGCCCCATTGCTTCGGCCGCTTTCGAAGCATATTCAGCGCTCTTCCATAAGATTGAAGCGCAACCTTCAGGAGAAATAACTGAATAAGTACTAAATTGCATCATCATCAAGTGATCACAAACACCAATCGCAAGCGCACCACCGGAACCACCTTCTCCAATGACGGTTGAAATGATGGGGGTTTTTAATGACGACATAACCAAAAGGTTCTTCGCGATAGCCTCACTTTGCCCTCTCTCTTCCGCTTCGATTCCTGGGTACGCTCCAGGAGTATCGATAAACGTGAGCACTGGCAGTTTGAAACGCTCAGCCGTCTCCATTAGGCGCAGTGCTTTTCTATACCCCTCAGGGTTAGGCATACCAAAATTTCTAGCCACCTTTTCTTTAACGGTTCGGCCTTTCTCATGACCAATAATCATCACAGGCTTACCATCAAGGTTGGCTATGCCGCCGACGATAGCCTTATCATCTCCTATGGCCCGATCGCCATGCAACTCCTCGAAATCAGTAAATATGCGCTTAATATAATCCAATGTATAAGGGCGCTGAGGATGGCGAGCAACTTGAGCTACCTGCCAGGGTGACAAATCAGAAAAAATACTCTCTGTCAGAGATAGGCTTCTACCCTTTAGGCGATCAATTTCTTCCGTGAGATTAATCTCAGAATCCCCCACCACCAACCGTAGCTCATCAATTTTTGACTCTAATTCAGCAATAGGTTGCTCAAAATCCAGGTAATTGGGATTCATATCGTTACATCTCACAGGCTTGATAGGGATTAATATTATTATTAGGCTACAGTACTGGAGCTCTTTGCAGCTGTCGAGCGCAAATCGTAGCAAATTGTTTCTATGAAAATACGGTAAAATTCGGACATTAGCGATAATGAACGGAAAGAGACCGCTCACCGCAAAGCGCTTCCAGCTGGTTGAGTAGCTCTGGCGAAGGCTTAATATTCCAGTCCTGACCAAGGTACACCCGCCCCTTAACTTCAGAGCGCTCATAGTCAACCCTCAATCGGCAACCTGAAGCATCCCGATAGGGTTCCAAAAGTTGGTGCAGCCTACTTGTAAAGCGCTCATCCACCTGGCTCTGATGAACAGATAGAGTAATCATTCTTGCGTAGTTCTCTCTCGCTTGGGCGATGCTGAACATTTTTCGAACAACTACCTTTAAACCACCAGAATAGTCATCCATGCTAACTTCGCCTTCCACTACCAAAATGGCGTCCTTAACAATAAGGTCTTTATACTCTTCATAAACATCGGAAAACACCGATACATCAATTCTTCCACTTTTATCATCCAGCGTGATAAAAGACATCTTGGCACCACGTTTATTTGTCATGGTCCGGCTGGCAATTGATAAACCTGCGATAATACTTCGGCTATCCCTTCCTCCAGGTTTCAACTCATTAATGCGGCTAGAAACAAAGTTCGATAACTCTTTCTGATATTGATCAATTGGGTGCCCCGTTAGGTAGATACCTAGCGTTGTCTTCTCGCCATTCAAACGCTCGTCATCACTCCATGCGCGAACAATCGTATACTCACCGCCCAACTCTTCCGCAGCCTCACCGCCACCAAAAAGATCGGCCATTCCGGCATTCTGATTTTGGACAAATTGCCCTGCTGCCAGGATTGCATCCGGCAAAGATGCCATCACTGTCGCTCTATCTTGTCCAAACTCATCAAAAGCTCCTGCCCTGACCAGGGACTCCATCGAGCGCCGGTTAAGCTTTTTCATATTTACACGACGGCAAAATTCAAACAGGTCTTGGTATTCCCCCCCGCTTTGCCTACCTTCGAGAATTGCATCAATCGGCCCTTCACCAAGCCCCTTAATCGCACCCAATCCGTAAACAATTGCTCCAGACTCATCCACGGTGAATTTATAATGGCTATTACTGACCGCAGGAGGCACGATTTTCAACTTCATGTGCCGACAGTCATCCACCAATATAACGATCTTGTCGGTATTATCCATATCTGCTGACATTACCGCAGCCATAAAACCGGCTGGATAATGGGCTTTCAACCACGCGGTTTGGTACGATACTAATGCATATGCTGCCGAGTGTGACTTGTTGAAACCATAGGCCGCAAAAAACTCCATAGTATCAAAAATACTCGTTGCCAACGCCGCATCGATACTGTTTTTAGCACAACCTTCGGCGAAGACAGCTCGCTGCTGAGCCATAACCTCTGCCTTTTTCTTACCCATTGCTCGTCGCAGTAAATCCGCGCCTCCCAATGAGAAGTTTGCCAATACCTGTGGTATTAGCATTACCTGTTCTTGATATAAGATAGTTCCATAGGTTGCATTCAACACTGGCTCTAGATCAGGATGGGGGTAATCTACTTTTTGTCGCCCATGTTTACGCGCAATAAAGTCATCAACCATACCTGAACCTAGAGGCCCTGGCCTAAACAATGCTACCAATGCAATAATATCTTCAAATACAGAAGGTTGAAGCTTCTTAATAAGGTCTTTCATACCGCGAGATTCCAGCTGAAAAACAGCTGTAGTATCTGCGCGTTTTAACAAATCAAATGACGGCTTATCATCTAACGGAATGGAGTCGATATCGATCGGCTCTTTACCTTGTTTAATGAGAGTAGGGTTGATTGTTTGAAGCGCCCAATCAACAATCGTTAACGTTCGTAGACCTAGGAAGTCAAATTTTACTAGGCCCGCTTCCTCTACATCGTCCTTATCGAACTGTGTCACGAGGTTATTCCCCTCGTCATCACAATAGAGCGGCACATAATCCGTGAGTGCAGAAGGCGCAATGACTACCCCCCCCGCGTGCTTACCTACGTTTCGCGTAGTACCTTCCAGCTTTAGCGCCATTGTCAGCAGCTCTTTGGTTTCTTCGTCATTATCAAATAGCTGTTGTAGTTGAGGTTCCTCTTCCAATGCGCGCGGCAGAGTCATACCGACTTCAAAGGGAATCAGCTTTGCAATACGGTCAACAAAACCATAAGACTTACCATACACTCGGCCTACATCTCGAACGACAGCCTTTGCAGCCATCGAACCGTAGGTGATGATCTGGCAGACTGCATTACGTCCATATTTTTGCGCGACGTAATCAATAACTCGATCTCGACCATCCATACAGAAATCAACGTCGAAATCAGGCATTGATACACGCTCTGGATTCAAGAATCGCTCAAACAGCAAATCATATTCTAACGGATCCAAATCAGTAATCTTTAATACATAAGCAACCAAGGACCCTGCACCAGACCCCCGCCCAGGCCCAACGGGAACCCCATTATTTTTTGACCACTGAATAAAGTCAGCAACGATAAGAAAGTAACCGGGAAAGCCCATTTGGATAATAACGTCTAACTCAATTCGCAATCGCTCATCATAGGCTTTGCGAATTTCAGCGAAATCTGGAGCATCTCTGTCAAACAAAAAATCCAAACGCTCTTCAAGACCCTTCTCAGATTCCGATTCCAAGAACGTATCAATTGTCATACCTTCAGGGACCGGAAAATCAGGCAAATAATAGGTGCCCAATGGTATTTCTACCGTACAGCGTTTAGCAATCTCAAGCGTATTTTGTATCGCTTCTGGAATATCATCAAAAAGCTCAATCATTTCCTCAGGGGAGCGTAAATACTGCTCCTCACTATAAGCATACGTCCGGTCCTTGGTGTCTACTGTCCACCCTTCTTTAATACATACCCGCACCTCATGGGCATCAAAATCACTTTTATCCACAAAGCGCACATCGTTTGTTGCAACAACGGGTATTTGATGGGTTACTGCAAAGTCTACGGCCTGATGAAGATAAGTCTCATCATCATTTCTACCAGTACGTTGTAACTCGAGATAAAAGCGGTCAGGAAACATCGCTTTCATTGTCGCCAGATATTCCTCGGCAAGCTCAGGCTTACCTGCCAACAGAGCTCGACCAATCTCCCCCTGCTTCCCTCCTGATAAAGCAATCAACCCTTCGGTACGCTGCGCCAAGAACTCTCGCTTTACAACAGGCCGGCCGCTACCTTGCCCAGTCAAATAGGCTTCAGAGACTATCTGTGTAAGATTCCGGTACCCCTTTAAATTCTGGGCCAACAATACCAATAAGAAAGGTTCTTCATCAGCCCCTCCGCTCTCAACAAGAACATCTGACCCATAGATGGGTTTGATACCTGCGCCGGCTGCACTTTTCTGGAATTTAACCAACGCGAACATATTGCAATAATCGGTGATAGCCAGCGCTGGCATATTCATCGATACTGCAGATTTCATTAGTGGTTTAAGCCTAACCAATCCATCAACAAGGGAGTACTCGGTATGCAGCCGGAGATGAACAAAAGAAGTAGGTGTCATGTGTAAGTGTCTATATCTATTAGGAACAAAAAAGGGGACTACGGTTAATTAAAGCAACTTTTTGACTGGCCCAAAAGTCTTTCTGTGTATTTCTGTTGGACCTAGTTTGTGCAGCGCTTCCATATGCACTTTCGTGGGGTACCCTTTATGCTTCGCCAGACCATAACCAGGATAAACGCTATCCAATTCTACCATTTCTCGATCTCTAGTCACTTTAGCCATGATAGAGGCCGCTGAAATACAAGGGACTGTAAGATCCCCTTTCACTATCGCTTCACTAGTACATGTCAAGTCAGGGCAACGGTTGCCATCTACCAGCGCATGTTTCGCTGTTATGGGCAGCGCGTCCACAGCTCGCTTCATAGCAAGCAAGCTAGCTTGAAGTATATTAATCTCATCAATCTCTTCCGCTTCAGCTCTACCGAGTGCCCACGCCAGTGCTTTTTCTTTGATTTCGTCAAACAGAAGGTCGCGCTTTTTCTCTGTCAGCTTTTTCGAATCTGTTAAGCCTTCAATCGGTTGCTCAGGATCCAGTATTACCGCAGCAGCAACCACAGCTCCCGCCAAAGGGCCCCGACCAACTTCATCAACACCGGCAGTAAACTTTTCATCAACAATTATTTCTAAAGCATCAAACTCTGGCTGCTTCATAGACTGGCCCTAAATTTAGGTTAAATCGGTACGGATGACTCCCTATGACAAGATAAAACCTATCGACAATACTGACAGACAATCAATCCACGTTATATTCTAACAATTTCAACAAAGCCGTTGCGGCCTCATCGCTGGCATTTTGCCTTAACTGTAAATGGATATCATTAAATCGCTCAAACAATTCGGCTCTATTGGCCTCATTATTCAATTGATCCAGAATAGCGGGTACAAGATTATCCGGTGTAGCCTTCTCCTGCACAAACTCAGGCACAAGCAGGCTGTCCGATAATAGATTGGGTAATGATATATAAGGACTTTTCACCAACGGCGAGATTATTTTATGGGTAACAACCCCCCACTTATAGGCAACCACCATTGGCCGTTTCAATAACATGGCTTCTAGCGTCGCTGTCCCCGAGGCAACCAGCACAGCATCAGAACCGGCCATTACTTCCCGTGCATGCCCCTCTATCAATTGAATCGGTAGCTCAACTTCGCTGAGCAACAAGAGACGCTCAAATTGTTCTTTTCGTGCAGCATTCGCGAGAGGAACAACAAATTTTACGCGAGGGTCAATCTGGTGAACTTGATTCATTACTTCAATAAACAGAGGACCAATGTGCTTTAACTCACCACCGCGACTACCTGGCAATACCGCTATCACTTTATCACTTAACTGATAACCCCAATGTCGTTTAGCGACATCTGTGCTCAAATCAACGTCAATGATATTCGCAAGCGGATGCCCAACAAAGGTTACGGGTACGTCGTGTTTTTTGTAAAAAGCCGCTTCAAAAGGAAGCAAGGTGAGCATTAGGTCCACTGCTCGCTTTATCTTAAAGACTCTCTTTTGACGCCAGGCCCAAATAGATGGACTCACATAATGTGCAGTTTTTATACCCTGTTCACGTAGTTTGAGCTCCAGGGGGATAGTAAAATCCGGCGCATCAATACCCACAAATAAATCAGGAGGGTTCTTCACAAACTCATCGTATAGAGATTTACGTATCGACAATAACTCCCGCAACCGACCAAGCACCTCTACAATACCCATTACCGCTAAGCGTTCCATGGGAAATAGTGAACGACAACCCTCATCGATCATCTTGGGTCCACCGATACCAATAAATTCGATATCTCCATGCTGTTTTTTCAGGGCCTGCATCAACCCACTGCCTAACAAGTCACCGGACATTTCCCCTGCGACAATAGCAATACGAATCGGTTTGTTATTGTTCACTATCGGGTTATACCCCGGCTAGAGGCTTTCAGACTATCAATAAACAATTTCAATTCTTCCGACGAAGGCTGCGCTTCCAGCTCTTCAATCGCTGCACGTATAGTCAACCCTTTCCTATAGACCGTTTTGTAAGCCTTACGCAGGACCGCGATCGTCTCCTTACTAAACCCTTTTCTCTTCATTCCCTCGAAATTCATACCATGAGCGTTGGCTGTATCCCCACTAACCATGACATAGGCAGGAATATCCTTAACAACCATAGACCCCATGCTCGCCATACTATATGGCCCTATTTGGCAAAACTGATGAATACCTGAAAAACCACCCAAAATCGCATCATGTGCAACTCGCACGTGCCCCGCCAATGAAGCGTTGTTTGCAAAGATATTATTATCCCCCACCCGGCAGTCGTGAGCGATATGCACATAGGCCATCAACAAATTACCGTCACCAATCTTAGTTAGGCTTTCATCTTGAATAGTCCCACGATGAATCGTACAGTTTTCCCTAATAACATTGTTGTCGCCTATTTCAAGTCGTGTAGGCTCACCATTGTATTTCTTGTCTTGGCACTCTTCACCCACCGAAGCAAATTGAAATATTCGGTTATTCTTACCAATGCGAGTGGGCCCGTTAATTACCACATGGGGTGAGATAACAGTACCAGTATCTATGGATACATTTGGCCCAATATAACTCCATGGACCTATTTCTACGCCATCTGCTATTTCAGCAGAACTATCAACAATAGCTTGTGGATGTATCAATCGTCTAAATCCCGTTCTGCACACAAGATTTCAGCTGAGCCTACCAGCTCTCCGTCAACCCGTGCCTCTGTTTTAAATTTCCAAATTGAGCGTTTTCTACTCATGATTTCGGAACGTATGATTAACTGATCACCAGGAACAGATGAACGCTTAAAGCGAGTCTTATCTACTCCCGCAATTACATAGGCTTTATTTGTCTGAGCGCCATTTCCGATGGTTTTCAGCGCTAATACCCCGGATGCCTGTGCCATAGCTTCTATTATACACACACCAGGAAAAATAGGGTTATCAGGGAAGTGGCCGTCAAAAATTGGTTCGTTAATGGTAATATTTTTAATGGCAACAATATACTTGCCTAATTCAATTTCTGTGACACGATCAAGAAACAAAAAAGGGTAACGGTGAGGCAGGTAAAAGCGAATTTCATTCACGTCCATCATAACTACAATACTCAATAATAAATTGGATCAGCCCGCGGCCAAGCCTGAGGGCCAATTAAGCGGCAAGCATGTCACAGAATAACAGCAATGGAAGTGGGGATTTGTTACAAGGTAAGACAACCCACCTCACTGCCTCCACCCCATCTATTTGCCAGGTATCATACGCTCCAAAGCTCGAATTCTCTTCGCCAACCCATCCAGCTGCCGAAATCTCGCGGCATTCTTACGCCAATCGCCAGTCTTAGACATCGCCGTACCCGAAGAATAAGAACCGGCCTCAGTTATTGAACGGGTAATCGCGGATCGCATAGTAATATGCACGTCATCACATATGCTCAAGTGCCCTGCAATACCAACCGCACCAGCAATCGTACATCGTTTACCAATTTTGGTACTTCCTGCTATGCCGGTACAACCAGCAACGGCTGTACCTTCTCCGATTTCCACGTTATGTGCTATCTGTATCTGGTTATCTAAGATCACATTGTCATGGATCTTTGTATCTTCGATAGCTCCCCTATCAATCGTAGTATTAACACCGATATCAACATTGTTACCGACGAAGACCCCTCCTAGCTGAGCAATTTTTTGCCACTGCCCTGCCTCATTCGCAAATCCAAAGCCATCCCCTCCAATAACAGCACCGCTATGTAGCGTACAATCATCGCCAACTCTTACATCATGATATAGCGTAACGTTCGCATGCAACAAAGAACCCTTACCGATTACGCTATTTGCCCCTACAACACACCCAGGGCCAATAACAGCTTCAGCACCAATCACCGCCCCTGCACCAATTACCGCATTGGCGCCGATCGAAACGCTTGGGTCCACAATCGCTAGACTATCAACCACAGCTGTAGAATGAATATGCTTAAGAGGCTTAGCTGCACGATCAAACAAATGGGAAACCTTGGCATAAGCAAGGTAGGGGTTAGCAACCACAAGGGCATTCACGAGGCACTTGCTCGCTTGCTTCGGATGCACAATCACTGCAGTAGCCTGTGTTGTGCTTAATTGAGATTCATATGAAGGGTTCGAAAGGAAAGTCAGGTCTCCTTGCGCTGCGGTACCAAGCGTTGCCAGATCAGATACAGTCGCATTTTTATCACCGACAAGTTCAGCCTCAAGCAACTCAGCCAACGCCCCTAATTCCCATGATAAATGGGGTGAATCTGATTCTTTCATCTTCATACTCACACATCTATATTTTGATCAGCCTAAACCAAGAAAAATGGAGGGGTTTAATCCTCCATTTTTCTTGGTACTTAGTAGAGCGTTTGAATATTACTGCTGGTTCATTTTAGCAACAACTTCATCAGTGATATCCCGACTTGCGTCAACATGGATAGCAATTTCCTTGCGTAAGATCAATGCATACTTGTTTTCTTCAGTCAGGCTTTTGATCGCTCTTTGCACATCAGGGAGGATTGACTGTATCAACGATTGCTCCGCATCCTTTCCTTTCTTCTTAAGCTTTTTCGCTTGATGTTGAAAATCAGCAACTTTTTCTGCGCCTTCCTTTTCAATTTTCAAACGTTCTTCGTTACTCATGATTGCAGAATCTTTATCTCTGCGCATTTGCAGCTCTTTCAGCTCAGCTTGTAAGGTCATTAAATCTGCCTCTTCATGGGCGAATGACGCTTTTAACTTTTCAAAAGCCAAGCGCCCTTTATCTGACTTATAGATTGCGCCCCCCATATCGACGACGACAACGTCTCCCTTTGCGTACGCAAAATTGGCGACCAACATTAACAACAACGAACTAATTACAATATTGATTTTCACTTCCCAGGCCTCTTATTAATATTAAAATGGCTTACCCAACGAAAATTGGAATGCTTTGGTATCGTCATCATCTTGGTCATTAATGGTCTTGGACAAACTAAATGTCAGCGGCCCAATCCCCGTGATCCAAGACAACCCTACACCAACCGAATAACGCAACTGATCAGCATTAATATCTAAGTTTTCTTCATCATCACGATGAGTATCAAATACATTTCCGCCATCCAGATAAAACAACGTTCTTACAGAGCGCTTATCTTTCACGAAAGGTATAGGAAATATGAGCTCAACGCTACCCTCTATTAACAGGTTTCCACCAAACGGGTTCGGGTCACCAAAATCATATACCGACTGATTCTCCTTCGGACCCAGCGTCCGATCTTCATAACCTCTAACGGACCCAAAGCCACCTGCATAAAAATTCTCAAAAAACGGCAGGCGCGACACCTCATTGTATCCGTTGCCATCGCCATAACCATCACCAAACCCTAAGTCAGTGTTAAACCTTAACGCCCACGACTGAGCAATAGGAAAATAGATCTGGCCATTATATTTAACTTTATAAAATTCCAAATCACTACCCGGCACCGCAACTTCCATTGACACTGACTGTGAAGCTCCACGGGTAGCAAAAACCCCTCGATTCAGCGTACTGCTTGTCCAGCTCCCTGTAAGAGACACAGTATTGAAGCTCTCATTTTGAGTGTTCGCATTATTAACCAGGTAATCTACATAGTCATACCCTATGAATTCATGGACATCTAACGCCGAACGAGCACTAGCGTAAACTTTAGTGTTCTCGTAGCCGATACCAAAATTAAGCCGCTGCGTCTCATTAATGGGATACCCAAACGTCAGGTTTCCACCAAACCGATCCGTAGCCCATGAAGACAAGTTATTGTCTTCATCGATTTCTGTCTCTTGGAAGTAAACTGAATAACCTCGACTTACACCATCAATCGTATAGTAAGGATCTACAAAGGAAAAATTATAGCTTGTGCGTGTATCACTCTTATTTACCGCAAAAGACACTCTGTTACCAGTACCCAGAAAGTTGCTTTGACTAACATTGGCTCCGAACACAAAGCCGCTGCTTTCCTGAAACCCTAAACTCGCACCAATTGATCCCGAAGGCTGTTCTTCAACGGTATAGTTAACATCTACCTGGTCATTCTCGCCAGCAACCTTAGGCGTATCAATGGTCACCCCTTTAAAGAACCCAAGCCTTTCCAAGCGGGATTTAGATCGCTCTATCAGCCTGCCGTTAGCCCAAGCACCTTCCATTTGACGCATTTCGCGCCTCAACACCGAGTCCCGTGTTTTCGTATTCCCAAAAAAGTTAACCCGGCGGACATAAACCCGCTTACCAGGGTCAACATAAAAAGTAATCGATACAGTAGCGTCATCATCGTTGGCTGTAGGTACACCGTTTACATTTGCAAACATGTAGCCTTCATTCCCTAAACGTTTAGTAATAAGCTCATTGGTTAACGTGACTAATTGCCGAGAGAACGTCTGACCTTCTTTTACCAGCAATAAGCGGCTCAACGCTTCCTCTTTGACTTTCAAATCGCCTGAAAGCTTAACTTCACTTACTTTAAACTGTTTGCCTTCATGAACATTAACCGCAATATACACTTCAGTCTTATCTGGCGTCACTGAAACCTGGGTAGACTCGATTCGAAAATTCACATACCCCCGATCCAAATAGTAAGACCGCAATGACTCTAAATCTCCAGACAAGCGCTCTTTGGAATACTTATCATCGCCCTTAAAAAAAGATGTAAAATGGGTTTCTTTAAGTTCGAACAAATCAATTAACTCTTCATCCTCAAAAAGATGATTCCCAACGATATCAATCCCACTTATTGTCGCAACATCGCCCTCCTTGATCTCAATCTTAAGTGCGACACGGTTTCGAGGTAACGGCGTAACCTCAGGTGTTACACGGGCGGCGTAACGGCCTTGAGATATATATTGGCGCTCTAGTTCCAACTTAATTCGATCCAAGGTTGCCCGCTGAAACACACTACCTTCACTAAGGCCTGCTTGAGAAAGACCATCCAACAGATTATCTGTTTCAATCGATTTATTACCATCTATTTCGATAGTTGTGATCGATGGGCGCTCACTCACACTCACGACAAGCACATCGTCGTCACGAGCAATTTGAATATCTTGAAAGTTACCCGTTTTGAACAAAATACGGGAGATACGGGCTAAGCTATTGGCATCAACCTCATCACCGACATCAATGGGCATAACGTTAAAAACGGCCCCTAGCGACAGCCTTTGGAGACCCTCGATACGAATGTCTTTAACAACAAATGGTTCAGCTCGGACAGAGCTTGCTAAAATCAACAGCAGGGCAAATAACCCAGTAGATAATTTATTCATTAATAATCTTGTGTCTCAAATACTGCACAAAAGGAGTGCTGCTATGCAATCTATCTACAAAGCAATTTTTATTATTTACTACGGGGTCTACAATCCCGCAATATCGTTGTAGAAGGCTACTCCCATAAATGCGAGCAACATCGCTAAACCAATGCGATTACCAATATCCTGAAGTGTCTCAGAAACTGGACTACCTTTTACCATCTCAACCAAATAGTACATTAAATGGCCACCATCAAGCATTGGTACGGGTAGCAAATTTAACACTCCTAAGCTGATACTTAAATAGGCAACAAAACTTAAAAATGGTTCCAGCCCATAACTTGCTGTATCACCAGCAACCTTCGCAATTGTAATTGGGCCACTCAGATTATCCAAAGATATTTGACCCTTAATCATTTTACCCATTGCCGCCAACGTCAATGAGATAAAGTCTTTAGTCTTCAATAGAGCTTCGCCAACCGCTTCAACTGGCCCATACTGAATATGCCGTATCATCTCATCTGGAATTTTATACGTAACAGAGGTTGGGTCCGGCATTACACCAAGACGCCCTACAGCGGCCTTGCCATCTTCCACTATAGATTCAGGCAACACTGTCAATGCCAAAATATCTCCATTTCGGACAACCTCTAACTCCATAGGAACCAAAGGAGCTTGACGAATCATTCGCGCCCAAGTGAACCAATTGGGCAGCGCAACGCCGTTTGCAGAAACTATCTTATCACCCGCCTGCACACCACCTCTTTCCGCAGCTTTACCTGGCATAACCTCACCAATGAGCACCGGCAATAATGGGCGAAAAACATCAACACCCAGTGCCACTAACGGACCCTCTTTCTCCAAACCAATCATCCAGCGACTGACATCCACCCGATGCGTTTGACGTGCACTATCAGCAGTACGCTTAGTCTCTATTTCAATAAATCCGTCATCACCAAGCCGAGAAACCAATGCAAAATTAACATTGGACCAACTTAACGTCTCGCGACCATCAACCGACACAATTTCAGATTGGGATGTAATACCCGCTCTATCGGCAACACCGCCAGGAAAAACATCCCCAACAACTGGAGCTACCCGAGTGACACCAGCAATAAATATGAGCCAATATAGCAAAACAGCAAAGACTAGATTAACTAATGGGCCGGCGGCAACAATTGCTATGCGCTGCCACACCGTCTTATGCGCAAAAGACTCTGCGGGGTCTATCTCTTCACCTTCAGTGCCCGGTTCGCCCACCATTTTTACGTATCCACCAAAAGGAATCGCAGATATGGCGAACTCTGTTCCCTGCTTATCTTTGCGAGAGTAAAGCGTTTTACCAAAACCAATGGAAAATTTTATAACACGAACACCGCAACGCCGAGCTACCCAGAAATGGCCGTATTCATGAACCGCTATGAGTACGCCTAGTGCACCGATAAACGCTGCAACATATTGCAAAAAATCCATAGTTTAACAACCTCTACATTGTTGTTTTAGCAGGATAACAATCACGTTAATTTAGGGCTAGCTGAATCACCCGCCGCTCTGCAAGGCCTCTTGCGCTTCGATCCTCAGCCAACACCGTATCTATATCCACCGGATTAACTAAGTCAGCCCCTTGTAGCACGTGATCTATCACTTCTGTGATTGCCGTAAAGCTAATTCGTTCATTCAGAAAGGCTTCCACTGCGACTTCATTGGCCGCATTTAGCACTATCGATGCACTCTTTCCGGCCTCCATCGCCCATCGAGACAATTTTAGACCAGGGAATCTAACAAAATCCGGCTCTTCAAAATGCAAGCCTCCGACTTTGACTAAATCCAATAACGGTAGTCCCGATGCTATCCTATCGGGCCAGCCTAGACCATAGGCGATAGGCGTTCGCATATCAGGGTGCCCCATTTGAGCAATGACAGAGCCATCGATATATTCAACCATTGAATGCACCACACTCTGTGGATGCAGCACTATCTCAACTTGACTAGGCTTGGCGTCAAACAACCAACAAGCCTCAATAAACTCAAGCCCCTTGTTCATCATCGTGGCAGAGTCTACCGAAATCTTCCGTCCCATACTCCAATTTGGATGAGCGCAAGCTTGGTCAGGTGTCACATTATCAAGTGAAGAAATTGGCGTCTGACGAAACGGTCCTCCTGACCCTGTGAGTAGTATTCTGGCGATTCCTAGCTGATCTAACGTTTTTCTCTGACTTCTACTTCTTTTAGCGGAAAACTCTTGCGCTTGGGCAGGTAGACACTGAAATATGGCGTTATGCTCGCTATCAATGGGTAATAGTTCCGCCCCTGATTTCTCAACAGCCTCCATAAACAAGCCACCGCTCATCACAAGAGACTCTTTATTTGCCAACAGAATTTTTTTACCTGCATGGACCGCAGCTAACGTTGGAAGCAGCCCTGCGCCACCCACAATAGCAGCCATTACACAACCAACCTCATCCAGCGCCGCTACCTCACAGAGAGCCCCCGCCCCTGCCAACACGTCAGTTGAAATACCTGCGCTCTTTACTTGAGATCGTAGTTCATTAGCCGCAGCGTCACTACAAAGTACGGCATATTTAGGCTTGTAGCGTTGTATTTGCTCGAAGAGCTTCGCTGAATTAGAATTCGCTGTCAGAGCAACAATTTGATAGCGGCCTTCATGACGAGAAAGCACATCCAACGTACTCTCCCCTATCGAACCCGTTGACCCTAGAATGGTTACCCCGAGACACTCTCGCTCTTCTTGCATCTCGCACCTCTCAGTAGCAACATTAGTCATATGTACTTTCCACCAAACTAACCGGTTTAAACAATACCACCCATCAAATACATCATACCAACATACACTGGCACAGCTGCCGTCACACTATCTATTCGATCAAGAATCCCCCCATGACCAGGCAGGATCGTACCGCTGTCTTTTATTCCTCTTTGCCGTTTCACCATGCTCTCAACAAGGTCGCCCAACACCGAAGCAAAAACTGTCACCATACTTACAAGAAAGAAAACCACTAACCCTGTAGATGCCGAAATATTTGTCGTCAACGCAACAACTAGCGTAATCAAAGCTGTCGTCGCTAAACCACCAACTAACCCTGCGACCGACTTTCCAGGACTCACACGTGGAGCCATCTTACGCTTTCCCCAACGCCTTCCCGCGAAATAAGCACCTGTATCAGCTCCCCACACGAGTAGCAAGACATACAACAACAACCAGGCACCGTCTTCCTGCCCCTGCAACATAACAATTCCCAACCAGGCAGGGACCAGGGTAACCCATCCCATCACACTCATGCTCGCGCGCCCACTCCACAAATCAGCGCTATTTGGAAACCGTTTAACTAGATAGGCAGCAAAGACCCACCACACGACCGCAACAGAACACAGCCATTTAAGCTCGAACCAAAAGACGATCGTCAACCCCACACCAACTAACGCAACAAAAGGGGCTCTCGCCTTGATGGACTCAACCCCCATCATATTGGCCCATTCATAGGCTCCAATAAGCACGGGGACAGCCATTACAAGTGCAAACCAGTGATTCGTAAGACCAAATATAGACCAGAGTACTAGGGGCAATAAAACCAGTGCGGTGATAATACGTTGCTTCAACATGTTAGTCTTTTACCTCTTCAACTTGCTCACTCGTTCGCCCAAACCGTCTTTGTCTGGAAGCAAACTCCCTAAAGGCCTCATGCAATGCTTCTTCATCAAAGTCAGGCCATAACAGATCTGGAAAATAGAATTCTGCGTAAGCGATCTGCCATAACAAGAAGTTACTTACACGCTGCTCATTACTAGTGCGTATACACAAGTCCGGCGGAGGTAAATCACCTAAACTAATATGCTCTTGCATTTTTTCCGGCGTTATCTCAGATGCTTTTAGTTTTCCAACTTCCACTTGCTCCGCAAGTTTTCGAGCTGCTTGAGCGATATCCCATTGCCCGCCATAGTTCACTGCAACAGCAAAGGTCATTTTATCGTTCGACTCAGTCTCTAACATTGACTGGGTCATTTTAGATTGCAACTCGGGTGAAAACGCTGATAGGTCGCCAATAAACCGCAATCGAATATTATGCTTGTGCAACATGGGAACTTCGGCAGCCAACGACTCCAAAAAGATAGTCATTAAACCATTAACTTCCTCTTCAGGGCGCCGCCAGTTTTCACTGCTAAACGCATATACCGTTAGCACTTCAACACCAGCCTTAGCACAGTTTTCAACAGTATCTCGTACTGCCTTGGCCCCTTTTTTGTGGCCAAGATTACCCGCTAACCCATGCTTTTTTGCCCAACGATTATTACCGTCCATAATTATGGCAACATGACGAGGTATTAGAGTGGAATGTGAATCTATATCAGGAGCCGAAGACGTTGGTAACACATGAACCTCATACAAGGTTTTAGGAAGGAAAAGGGTGCAATTCTATATCGAGAGGCACAAGCTTGGCCTCTCGATTAACAACTAAACTACACTTCCATTAATTCTGTTTCTTTCTTAGAGAGCATTGTCTCTACGCTGGCAACAAACTTATCAGTAAGCTTTTGAACGCCATCTTGACCTTTGCGCTCTTCGTCTTCACTAATTTCTTTTTCTTTTAGCAACTCTTTGATGTCGCCGTTTGCATCACGACGAACATTTCGGATCGACACGCGCCCTTGTTCGGCTTCTTTCCGCACAACCTTTATTAGATCCCGACGAGTCTCTTCCGTTAGCGCTGGTAGTGGTATTCTAATGATATCACCAGTGCTGGAGGGATTTAGCCCCAAATCGGCCTTCATAATCGCTTTTTCAATCTCAGGTATCATTGGCTTCTCCCAACAAGTCACTGTCAAAGTACGACCATCTTCTACACCAACATTACCAACCTGATTAAGAGGGGTGTCCGAGCCATAATACTGCACCATTACAGTATCCAATAAGCTTGGATGCGCTCTTCCTGTCCGGACTTTCTTAAAGGCCACTTCCAATGCAGCGATTGATTTCTGCATCCTAGCTTCTGCGTCTTTCTGGATATCATTTATCACGGTCAAATTATCCTTTTTCTACAAGAGTGCCGTCGGGCTCACCCAACGTAACGTTTAACAAGGCTCCCGCTTTGTTCATATTGAACACGCGAATCGGCATATCATGATCTCTGCACAAACAAATAGCCGTCAGATCCATCACACCAAGCTTCCGCTCCAACGCTTCATCAAAAGTAAGACGATCATATTTAACTGCGTCAGGGTTCTTAACGGGGTCATCATCATAAACACCGTCGACCTTCGTCGCCTTGAATACTACATCCGCATTAATTTCGATTGCTCGCAAACACGCCGCCGAATCAGTAGTAAAAAATGGATTGCCCGTCCCCGCGGCAAAAATAACGACATCACCATCATTTAATAAACGCATTGCGCGTCGTCGATCATAATGCTCGACAACACCACTCATGGGGATTGCTGACATTAACACGGTATTAATATTAGAACGCTCCAACGCATCACGCATAGCAAGGCCATTCATGACCGTTGCGAGCATTCCCATGTGATCGCCACTTACACGATCCAACCCAACTTCCTGTAAGGCGGCTCCCCTAAAAAGGTTTCCACCGCCAATAACGAGACCAACCTGAACACCAATACCACGTAGCTGGCCTATTTCTAACGCCATGCGATCAAGTACTTTTGGATCAATGCCAAAAGCTGCATCGCCAGTCAAAGCCTCCCCACTTAATTTAAGAAGGATTCGCTTGTAACTAGGGGTGGTTTCAGTTCCGGGCATAGGGCCTCTCCATTCAGCTGTTAACAGATATATCTAAACTTTATGCGTCGCCGCGCGCTTGCGCCATTACTTCAGCAGCAAAATCAACGACTTCAACTTCAATACCTTCGCCCACTTCAAATCGTGTAAAAGATACTACAGAAGCACCGCCCTTCTTCGCCAAAGCTCCCACTGTTACATCAGGGTCCTTAACAAAAGGCTGTTCTACCAAGCTGATCTCTTTCAAAAACTTCTTGATTCGACCACCAATCATTTTTTCAATGATTTCATCTGGCTTACCGCTTTCTTTCGCTTGTGCAGTAAAGATTTCTTTTTCTTTATCCAATACTGCAGCATCAACTTCATCAGGGTTAACCACCTGAGGGTTAGAAGCAGCAACATGCATTGCAACATCTTTAGCCAATGCATCTTCGCCACCCTTAAGCGCTACCAACACACCAATTTTTGCACCGTGAAGATATGATCCAACTACGCCTTCTGCACTCTCAACAATCGCAGCGCGACGAACCTGAATATTTTCACCGATTTTTTGAACCAGAGTCAAACGAGCAGTCTCAACACTCACGCCAGCCTCTAACTCTAACTCTTTAATTTTTTCAACATCAGTTTCTTTGTTTGCTAGAACACAAGCAGCAACTTTTTGGCTAAAACCGATAAAATCTTCGTGGCGAGCACAAAAATCTGTTTCACTGTTGATCTCTACCAGTACGCCTAACTTGCCGTCATCAGCAATGCAGGCAATAACTGCACCTTCAGCAGCAATTCGACCGGCTTTTTTAGCCGCCTTTGCCTGACCAGATTTGCGCATATCATCAATTGCTTTTTCGATATCGCCATCGGTTGCAACCAACGCTTTTTTGCATTCCATCATGCCTAAGCCAGTACGCTCACGTAATTCTTTTACCAATGCAGCTGTGATAGCCATTATCTCTATCCTCTCAAATTCTCTATATCATCAAAATCAATTTCACTAGTTCTAAAAAAGGAGGCCATGCCCCCTTTTTAGAACTAGCAATGCTAGTTAACTTTTACACTACGAACAATTAGCTAGCTTTTTGTTCTTCAGCCACTTCAACAAAGCCGTCTTTATCGCCACCTTGTGTCGCTGCGTACTCTGTACCTTCAACGCAAGCATCACCTACAGCAGACACAAACAACTGAATTGCACGAATTGCATCATCATTACCTGGTATAACGTAATCTACGCCATCAGGGTTGCTATTAGTGTCGACGATTCCGATAACTGGAATTCCAAGCTTATTGGCTTCTTGAATAGCAATACGCTCGTGATCAACATCAATAACAAACAGCGCGTCAGGCAAACCGCCCATATTCTTGATTCCACCAAGGCTACGCTCAAGCTTTTCTACTTCACGAGTACGCATCAAGGCTTCTTTCTTGGTCAACTTGTCAAAAGTTCCATCAGCTGCTTGAGCTTCTAAGTCCTTTAGACGACGAATGGATTGACGAATTGTCTTCCAGTTGGTCAGCATTCCACCTAACCAGCGATGGTTAACGTAAGACTGTCCCGCTCGGATTGCTTCTTCTTTAATAATCTTGCTAGCAGCACGCTTGGTGCCAACAAACAAAATTTTATTTTTGTTTGAAGCAGCTTTATTAATGAAGTTAAGCGCATCATTAAACGCAGGCACTGTGTGCTCTAGGTTAATGATATGAATTTTGTTACGCGCTCCAAAAATGTATTGACCCATTTTTGGATTCCAATAACGGGTTTGGTGTCCAAAGTGAACGCCCGCTTTTAACATATCTCTCATGCTGACTTCAGCCATGATAACTCCTTAAATTTATTGGGTTAGGCCTCCATATACCCCACGATCAAACCCATATATGCGATATGAGCACCCATGAAGGTGTGTCGGTATATGTGCGGATTTAGGTTTCCTCTCTAATCTATCACTTAGAGAGCGCCGCTTTATACCATATTTACCCATACACGACAATATAAGTTGGTATTTTCCTCAACGTCTCAGTAGGGTCAGCCCTCTGTCGAAGGTAGTCGTACTGAATCTCATTGCCGTGTACAATACGCGCATTAACAGCAGAAAGCAGCCACCTAGACAAAAAACACGTAGATTTCTTGTTGCTATTCAACACTCTAGCAGCACTTCATGATTAGACTATTCTAGAAGAGGATTTTCACGGGCGCTTTGGGCAGCTACAGATACACTTTGTTTACGAAAGAGATATCCCTTATGGCCATCATTATTAAAACGCCAGAGCAAATAGAGAAAATGCGCGTTGCGGGCAAGCTTGCCGCCGATGTACTTGAAATGATCAAAGAGCACGTCAAAATCGGTATCACGACAGAGGAGTTGAATACTATCTGTCATGATTATATCGTCAATGTACAAGATGCCATCCCCGCCCCCCTTAATTATCACGGCTTCCCCAAGTCAATTTGTACATCAGTCAACCACGTCATTTGCCACGGTATCCCTTCTGAAAAGAAAGCGCTAAAAAAAGGGGATATCATCAACATCGACATTACCGTCATAAAAGATGGCTATCATGGCGATACCAGCATGATGTTCTTAATGGATAGTGCCTCTATTCAATCTCAACGTTTGTGCCGAATATCCCATGAATGTTTGATGCTAGGCATTGAAATGGTTAAACCTGGAGCCAGGCTTGGCGATATCGGCGCAGCTATTCAAAAACATGCTGAGGCGCAGCGATTTAGCGTCGTTAGAGAGTATTGTGGCCACGGTATTGGAGAAGGGTTTCATGAAGAACCCCAAGTACTACACTACGGGAAAGAAGGCACGGGGGTTATTTTACAGGAAGGCATGATATTCACCATTGAACCGATGCTCAATGCGGGTAAGCGGCATACCAAGTTACTACCCGATGGCTGGACCGTGTTAACCAAGGACAGAAAACATTCAGCACAATGGGAGCATACTATTCTGGTCACTCCAGATGGACACGAAGTTCTCACCAAGCGCTCCGACGAAATTTTTTAGGCCTTCCTATTCGATGAAAACGCCGTCCATATCTGAGTTGCAACCAGACAGTGAGTTATTTGATCTGCAACGATTTTCTGTGCTTGTTGAGCAAGCACCCAGTCCAATCATCGCAGTGAAGAAAGCAATACAGGTAGCCGACAGCATTCTAACCGAGCGATTCCGTCAACAATCGGACATCAAGCTAATCATCAAACAGCGAGCCTGGGTCATTGACCAATTACTCACTTGGCTCTGGCAGCAATTAGAATGTAGTCATTCAAAAGACATTGCTTTGCTCGCTGTCGGTGGCTATGGACGCGCAGAACTGCACCCACAATCCGATATAGATCTCCTCATCCTTTTGCGAGAGGACGACCTCGAGCCGTTTGCTTGTGACCTAGAGGGGTTTATCACCCAATTGTGGGACATAGGTTTTGAAGTGGGACACGCCGTTCGTTCACTATCAGAATGTGCCACTCTTGCAAAAGACGACATCACAATCGCGACCAATTTGATGGAGGCACGGACAATTTGTGGCGCTCCAGAGCTGTGTGAAATGATGCTAGAAGCCACTGGTCCGGAGCACGTCTGGCCTGTTGATGAATTTTTTAGTGCGAAGTGGACAGAGCAAATCGCCAGATACCGCAAGTATGACGATACTGAACAAAGCCTAGAGCCCGACGTAAAAAGCGCCCCCGGTGCTCTTAGAGACATCCAGACCATTGGATGGGTGACCAAACGCTATTTCAAAGCCAACCGCTTAAGTGAACTTGTTACCCATCATTTTCTCACTGCAGATGAGTATTCGACGCTAGATGCTGCGCAACAATTTCTATGGGAGGTCCGATTCGCACTACATGTTATTACCAAACGAAGTGAGAACCGCCTGCTATTCGATTATCAACGCTCCGTTGCTGAACTGTTAGGTTACCGTGACTCCGATACCAATCTCGCAGTAGAAAAGTTTATGAAGCGCTATTACCGAGTCGTACTAGCAGTTTCACAACTTAACGATATGTTGCTTCGACATTTTGATGAAACCATCATCAAAATTAGAGAAATCGACCAAGTCATACCGTACAACAAGCGCTTTCAGATTCACAATGATTATATTGAAGCCAGCCATGATGAGGTTTTTAAACAAACACCTTCTGCCCTCTTAGAAATATTCGTTATCTTAGCGCAGAACGAACATATACAAGGTATACGAGCCAGTACTATTCGACTGATAAAAGATGACAAGCAACTCATTGATACCACGTTTCGTAATGACATCCGCAACACAGCACTATTCATTCAGCTACTGAGATCCCCCCACCGGCTGTATACGCAACTCAGTCGAATGAAGCGCTATGGGATATTAGGCAACTATATTCCACAATTTGGCCGCGTCATTGGCCAAATGCAATACGACCTCTTTCATATCTATACCGTAGACGCACACACACTGCATGTATTAAGAAATATGCGTAGATTTCGCTATCGAGATGCTAAGCGAGAATTCCCTGTTGCGGCCTACATATTCCATCGTTTACCAAAAATAGAGCTGCTATATATCGCAGGCTTATTTCACGACGTAGGCAAAGGTAAAGGTTGCGATCACTCAACCGCAGGGGCAATCGATGCAGAAAATTTTTGCAGTCACCACCGATTGAGCAAGTGGGATACTCAACTGGTATCCTGGCTAGTTAAGAACCACTTACTTATGTCTCTTACCTCGCAAAAGAAAGACGTCTCCGACCCTGAAGTGATACATTCTTTCGCCACCGCTGTCGGCGATCAAATTCATCTCGATTACCTCTACGCATTAACGGTCGCAGACATATGTGCAACGAACCCAAGCTTATGGAATGGGTGGCGATCTTCTTTATTAAGGCAGCTTTATACAGAAGCACGACGAGCACTGCGCAGAGGTCTTGAGAAGACAGTTAACAAATTAGATTGGATTTTAGAAACCAAGGAACGAGCCAGCAGCATACTATCCACCAAGAATATAGATACAACTCAAACTCAAGCTCTTTGGCAGCAATTTGGCGATGACTACTTTCTTCGAGAATCTCCTTCTGGGGTCGCAAGACATACGGAGGCCATACTCAAACACGATACAACGCTAGGCCCACTTGTTGTTGTTTGTAAGACCGAAGAAAGTCATTTTGAGCGATCGGCACAAATTTTTATTTACACCGAAGATAAGCCCAATCTTTTTGCCGTTTCAGTCACTGCACTTGATCAATTGAACTTATCTATTGCTGATGCAAAAGTCATGACGTCCGCTGAAGACATCAGCCTTGATACCTACGTCGTCATGGATGAAAATGGTCAAACCCTCGGTGACGACCCTGCACGAATCGCGCAAATTGAAGATAAGCTACGCACGGCAATCATCAATCTCGACCAATACAACTCAACCACCAACAAACGAATGCCTAGGGCACTCAAACACTTTCAAATTCCAACTGAAGTCGTCATCACCAATAATCCAGAGCACCAGCATACAACCATAGAAGTTATTTCCTTAGACCGCCCTGGAATGCTTGCTGAAATAGGTGGCATATTTGCAGAGCTATCCATTGAACTCCAGAGTGCACGCATCGCCACGCTGGGAGAGCGGGTGGAGGATGTATTTTATGTTACTACGCTTGAAGGCGGCGCCATTACCGACCCCTTTCTATGTGAAAAAATTGAACACACAATCAAATTCAAGTTAGACGAAAACACCTAAGCAACCGTAAAATGAATAAAGATCTCGAGCAACTACAGCCCTACCCCTTTGAAAAATTACGCCAACTGTTTGCAGGGGCGACTCCGCCTACATCCTTGACACACATTCCGTTATCGATAGGCGAACCAAAACACCCAAGTCCGCAATTCGTTTTGGATACTATTACCAGCAACATGGGCAAGCTTTCCGCCTACCCGACGACAAAAGGACTGCCTGAATTAAGACAATCGATTGCTCGCTGGCTGGAACGTCGATTCAATTTCAATACCAACGATATAGATGCCGAGCAACAGGTGCTGCCCGTCAACGGCACAAGAGAAGCGTTGTTTGCCTTTGCTCAAGCTATCATCGACAGAACAAGCTCTCCTATTGTCATTTCGCCAAACCCTTTTTATCAGATATATGAAGGGGCCGCTTTCCTGTCCGGTGCAGAGCCATACTTCCTACCCTGCGAAGACAACAATGGCTTTATACCGGATTATGACTCAGTACCTGACTCAATATGGAAACGCTGCCAACTAGTCTATCTATGCTCGCCAGGCAACCCAACGGGATCAGTCACTTCAGCATCCACCTTGAAAAAGCTTATTGAGCTATCTGATAAATTTAATTTTGTCATCGCGTCAGATGAGTGTTATTCCGAAATATATCAAGACGAAAGCTCCCCTCCTATTGGTTTACTCGAAGTATGTAAACAAATAGGCCGTGATGACTTCAAGAACTGCACTGTTTTTCATAGCTTATCTAAACGCTCAAATCTACCGGGATTACGTTCAGGGTTTATTGCCGGTGATGCATCTATTCTTGCAAGCTTCCTGCAATACCGAACCTATCATGGCTGCGCGATGCCGGTTCAACACCAACTTGCCAGCATTGCAGCCTGGGATGATGAACAACACGTCATACAGAACCGCACGCTATATAGAGAAAAATATATTGCTGTAATCGATATATTATCTGACACGCTACCTGTCACTGCGCCAGAGGCCAGTTTTTACCTATGGCCCACCACCCCAATCTGTGACGAGCAATTCAGCCAACAGTTATTTGCCAAACAACACGTTACTGTATTACCTGGAAAGTACCTCGCCAGAACTATCGATGGTAAAAACCCGGGGGACCACAGAATCAGAATGGCTCTTGTTGCTCCATTAAGAGACTGTATCGAGGCTGCCGAACGCATCAGAACATTTGTGCGAAGCCTATAAATATCGTCCAACAAACACACTCATACAAAGATTCAGAATCTATGACTCAGATAACTATGTACGGCATAAAAAACTGCGACACAATCAAGAAAGCTCGCAAATGGCTAGAAACAGAAAACATTGACTACCAATTCCACGACTATAAAAAAGAGGGCGTAAGCCGCGAACAGTTGACTCTATGGATCGCGCAGGTCGGCTGGGAGATCCTCGTTAACAAGCGAGGTACTACGTGGAGAAAGCTACCCGACAACATTAAGGATTCGATAGACGAAGCGTCCGCCATCGAGGTAATGCTAGAAAACACCTCAGTCATCAAACGCCCAGTATTGGATACTGGAAAAAAATTATTAGTCGGTTTTTCTTCAGACGAATACTCGACTCACTGTTAAGCCCACTTTAGGAGAAGTTATTATGAGCACTGCATTTGCAATTGGTGTTGGCACCCAAAATAGTCAAAATGAATGGCTTGAGGTATTTTACCAGCAACCCATCTACCAACCCTCGGATAGCTTAGTTGACGCAGTAAAAGCTAGTATCAATTACACTGCTGGCAACCAGGCTATAGAAGTAGATAGCGCCGCGCTAACCGCGCTTGCAACAGCATTGAAATCTGTTGACGAAGAACAGGCTGCTATCGCCAAGGCGTGTGTAGAAAGCCAAAAGCCTGTGGTTGTTACTATATTAGAAACAGACGAGCAATCACAAAGCACCCCAGAGGTTTATCTAAAGCTACACTTGCTTTCCCATCGCCTGGTTAAGCCCCATGGCATTGATCTTTCCGGAATTTTCGGCTTACTACCCAACGTTGCCTGGACGAACAAAGGAGCCATTGACCTAACGGAACTCCCTAACGCTCAATTGCAGGCTCGCCTAAGCGGTGAATTGTTAAGTGTTAATAGCATCGATAAATTCCCTCGCATGACAGATTACGTTGTACCGAGCGGTGTTAGAATCGCCCACACGGCACGTGTACGACTCGGTGCCCACATTGGCGAAGGCACAACAGTAATGCACGAAGGCTTTGTAAACTTTAACGCTGGTACACTCGGTGTATCCATGGTTGAAGGCCGAATATCTGCTGGCGTTGTGATCGGAGACGGATCTGATCTCGGTGGCGGTTGCTCCACCATGGGTACGCTTTCTGGTGGTGGCAACATTATTATCTCTGTTGGTGAAAAATGCTTGCTTGGCGCCAATGCGGGCATTGGCATCCCACTAGGTGATCGCTGCACGGTAGAAGCTGGACTCTACATCACAGCAGGCACTAAGATTCAAGTACTTGATAGTGAGAAGAACATAGTAGAGACAGTGAAGGGCCGCGACCTTGCTGGTAAGACAGACCTTCTCTTTAGAAGAGACTCCATCAGTGGTGCGGTTCAATGCGTCACCAACAAGAGCGCTGTACAGCTAAACGAAGAACTACACGCAAACAATTAATTACGGTGTAGCTCTAGAGCACCACGTTACGTATCTATTCAATACTGTACGTAACGAGGTGTTCTACCCTTTTATTGTTTTACCATTTTTTTTGCCACCAGCAGATCATAGCGGTTAATTTTGCGGTCCAAAGCAGGCCGGGAAATGTCGAGTATTTTACAAGCATTACCCTTATGGCCCTCGGTATAGTCCAGAACATCTTGAATATGAATTGCTTCCACTTGATCTAGTGTAAGAAAATCACCATCTTGTTTTCCTACAGCACCTACCGAGCACTTTTTACCCGCCACATCCATCACCTCAGATACTGTTTGACCGGGTAACACCAGAGCATCCGCTTCGATCGTTGCCCCACGAGAACGAATAACCGCTTGGGTGAGGATGTTCTCTAACTCTCTAATATTTCCAGGCCATTCATATCGCTGTAACATCCGTTGAGCAACGCTGGAAATAGAAAGCAACGTCTTGCCCTCAGCTCGGCAAATCCTCGCCAACAAACCGTCGATCAACAACGGGATATCCTCACTGCGTTCTCGCAATGGTGGCAAGTGAATGCCGAGTGCATTCAACCTATAATATAGATCTTCACGAAAACGACCCTGAGCGACTTCCTCCAATAAATTTCGATTGGTAGCCGCAATAATTCTAGCGTTGCTATACAGCTGCTGATGACCACCAATGCGTTCGAAGGTCCCCTCCTGTAACACTCGCAATAATTTCGCCTGCAAGGGCAACGCCATCTCTCCAATTTCGTCCAAAAACAATGTGCCATCGACAGCAACTTCAAACTTGCCGGGCTTACGCGAAACCGCACCAGTAAAAGCCCCTTTTTCATGGCCAAATAATTCGCTCTCCAATAGGTTATCTACTAAAGCTGCACAGTTAAGAGCGATAAAGGGTCCAGAGCGATGGCTGTGATAATGTATCGCACTAGCGATAAGCTCCTTTCCTGTACCACTTTCACCAGTGATAAGTACACGAGAAGGGCTTTCTGCGATCAAGGCTATTTCCTTACTCACATTAAGCATCGCCTGGCTCTGCCCAAGTAATCTGGGCTGACTTAGCACCTCTTCTCCTACCGCTCCCAAAGCCTCAACCTGTCTCGACAGCTTTTGATGCTCAAGCGCACGACTAATGGTATGGTTAAGCTCTTCTGTTTTGATCGGTTTGTGAATAAAATCAAATGCACCGACTTTGATCGCAGAAATCGCTAGCTCTAAATCATGTTCTGCTGTCATCATGACCATTGCCGCTGAAACTTGCTGCTCCGAAAACTCACACAACAAATCATAACCCTTTCCATCAGGCAAACCTTGATCCATCAAAATCAAGTCAGGATTTTCTTGCAGCACTAACTCTCTCGCTCGAGCAAGTGTGCTCGCCTCTACCACCTCGTGCCCTAGGTCCTCAAAATTCATCGCCAATATTTGAGACAGCGCAGTATCATCTTCAATAATCAAAATACGAGAATTCATCATTAAACCTATCAGCAGGACTCTGAAAAATAAATAGTAACGGTGGTACCTTTTTCAACACTGGAGCAAATATCAAGTTCAGCATTGTGTGCCTTGACTAACGACTCCACTATTGCCAACCCCAATCCAGTACCATTAGGTTTTCCGCTCACAAACGCCTCAGTAATGTTCAAGAGCTTTTCTACGGGTATCACCGCTCCGCCATTTTGCATACTGAAAAACACACGCCCGTTTAACTCACCAATAGTACATACAATGACGGATTTATCCTCAGCAGCTTCAGACGCATTCCGCATCAAATTCAGGAAAACCTGGTGTAACTTATCGGGATCTGCATTGATTACAGGATTCGCAGAAATATCAATCGTACACTGCTGTTGCTTCTGCTGTAGAATCGATTCATTGGTTCCTAAAAAATCTTCCACAAACTTCACAAGATCAACAGTTCGAGTAGTCAACGCCGTCGGCTTAGCGTAGATCAAAACTTCATTCAACATTCTCTCCACTCTTGAGACTTCCGACGCAGCCAATGTCGCGCGCCTTACTGCACGGGTGTCCTGCATTTTTTCAACATATTCTAGTGCCAAACGAATTGTCGCAAGAGGGTTCCGAATCTCATGGGTCATCAAAGTCGCGAACTCTCCTATAGCAGCCAACTTCTCTTTTTGAAATAACGCATCTTGTGCAGCCATTAGATCTTGAGTTCTCTCCTCAACCATCTGCTCTAACGTTACTGAATGCTCTTTCAGTTGTTGATATAGCTCGAAGTTATCAAGCGCTACGGCTATACGTTCCGCGAAAAGCTCCGCGACTTGTTCGTTACTATCCGTATATTGCCGAGCATTCTTATCGAAATAACACAACGTACCTACAATCTCTCCACTAGGTAATTTGAGTGGAATGCCCAGATACGAACAAAAGCCTTGCGGCGGGTTTCCATATTCTGGATTGGCAATCGCATCATCAACTCTCAAGCTCGCCCTGTTTTCTACGACATACGTGGACAAATGCCCATGAACATCCATTGTCTTACCTACAGATGCCGTCATCGGAACACGCGCAAGCACCTTCTTTTCATTGTTCCTATATAGAGTGATGGCAGCAGCCCCGTCACCGAGCACATCCAATACAGACTGACAAATGCTCTGTAAATAGGACGAAAGTTCACCCGTTCGATAACTCAGCCCTGCAAGCGCGGTAAGCGCTTTGTCTGACGGGGACAACCGCACGAAATCTTCATCACTCATAAAAATACCCTTACTCGACTGTTGCTCTCCAGAAGTATACTGCGCGAACAACTTGAGAGCGTCAATTTCTTCAGTTTTAGCCCTATTAAAAGGGAAATTCACTATAGATCTACGTCACTTTGAAGCGTTTTGCAACCCAATAATCGACGCTGAGATAACGCCCACCACCAACAAAAAAGAGCGCGACTAACATAATGAAATAGGTGGCAGCGAACTCTATACCATTGTTTAAAATCACGACAGATCCATTTTCCGTCAGCCAGTCATAGTTAGCGTGTGTGTTCAAAATGCCCTTTACACGATCCAGTCGATCAATTGCGCCTATAGTTCGTTCTGTGCTAAACACTCCATCTCCTGTAGCAATAGCCAACCAACCGTTTTTCCAATGCACACTCACCGCGGCAACAATCATGGTAAACATAAGCGGCACACTGACCCACCGCACCGCTAACCCTAGAGCTAACAAAATAGCGCCACCTAATTCCGCACCAATTGCTAAACTAGCCATTAATGTTGGGAATGGAAGGCCGAGACTGGTTTCAAACCAGCTGACCGTACTATCAAAATGACTAAGCTTGCTAGTACCAGCCATCCAAAAAATGGGCACTAAGTATATCCGTAATAAAAGAGGGGCAATAAAATCACCGCGCTGTGTTAAATTTAGATAATTAACAAGTTTGTTTAATGTATTAACCATGATGCTCTCCTAGGCGTTACTCACAATCAATCTGTTAAATTGCTGTCAGTAAACGTAGCTGTGTAAGTTCCCGCAATAGCGGTTCGCATTGCATTAGTAGAAAAGACTGCTGTGTATCTTCGATAGAAAATTGCCCAAAAAATTCGTTAGCACTACTTCCCGGCTTTTTCTGTAAAAACTCTACCAACTGATAGCCAAGCGGTTGCATATCAAGAAAACGCACGTCCCCTTCACTATCTTGAAATACCAGCAGACACGTTGGCTGCTCTGGCACTTCGTTCGGTATGTATGCTGGGCTTATTTGGTGTACCGGGTAGGCATATGCTAATAGCTGGACACGAGAAGATAATTCCAATGTAAAACTGCCTAGCGCTCCAGCAGTAACCTTGCCTGCTGGGGCCGAAAATTTGGCACCGTCGTCACTGTCTCGCATAAATATCTCAAGCTCCATCTGCTCATAATGAATGAGTTCCAAGAGAAACCCGGGATATTCGGGAGGTAGCGTTATTTCTGATAAGTATTGCAAAAACTCTGTCGTCAACTGACTGAAATAAGGTGTTTGAGCACTATGCTCTTTAACGAACTCACGAACCAAACCTAACCACTGATCATCGGAGAGAATACTCACTGTCACAGGAAGAGTACTGGCCAAAAGCGATTCGATATTATTAAAAACTAATTCCTGATAGATTCTTACCCGCCTAAGCTCTAGGCCTCCTGGGACAGGTACATTTTCTGGGTCTCGTATATTGGCACAAAAACCTAGTTGCTGTTGACGGAGGTTACTGGATACTCCAAGTGATAAAGTCATCGTCATGTCCTCAAGCAGCGATTGTACGCTGACATTTTGATTGCTGTTGATGGATAATCGCTAGCTCTCTCTCTAACTCAGAAAATTGCGGATAGTTGAAATCACGCTCTAACAGCGTGGGCTTATTACCATAAAGTCGGTAGGTCTCCTCAAGCAACTGCCACACAGGGTCAACGACCGCAGCACCATGGGTATCGATAATGACACCATCTGGCTCAATGAAATGCCCCGCCACATGAACATAGCGTATCTTGTCACCTGGTAGCCCTTGCAAATATTTATGAGGATCATATTGATGATTCTTACTATTTACGTAAATATTATTCACATCCAATAGGAGTTCGCAGTCGGACTCCGACACCACCGCATTCACAAATTCAAGCTCTGACATATCCTGTTCTGGAACCAAATAGTAGGAAATATTCTCCAGTGCAACACGTCGACCTAAGCGATCCTGAGTCTCACGCACCCTAGCGGCTACATGATGAACAGCTTCTTCCGTAAATGGCAACGGTAGTAAATCATACATCTGTCCACAGTCATCGTTGTAACTCAGATGTTCGCTATAGATCTCAACTTCATGCTCATTAAGAAACTCCTTTATGTCGGATATCAGCCCTTCGTTCAATGCTGAAGGCCCCCCAATAGAAAGAGATAAACCATGACAAATTATCGGAGTATGCTCTCGAATCTCATGTAATTGACGCTTAAGCTTACCGCCCACGCCAATCCAATTTTCAGGAGCAACCTCAAAAAAATCAACAGCACCCGTATCGCACTTACGCAGTTCATTCATCATGCCTCGACGTAACCCCAGACCAGCACCAGTAATCGACGTTAATTTATTCATGGTTAAATTCTCTCTATTAATACCAACTGACTACACTAGAATGCCTTATGCTCCACACTTTCCTTCACCACACTTAGCTTCTACTGAGGCCTTCTTATCCCCACCACATTTGCCTTCGCCACACTTAGCTTCTGCTGAGGCCTTCTTATCCCCACCGCATTTGCCTTCACCGCACTTGGCTTCTGATGAGGCCTTCTTGTCCCCACCACATTTGCCTTCACCGCACTTGGCTTCTGATGAGGCCTTCTTGTCCCCACCACATTTACCTTCACCACACTTGGCTTCTGCTGAAGCCTTCTTGTCTCCGCCACATTTGCCTTCGCCGCAACTTGCCTCTGCTAATTGCATGTACCCACTCTTCAATTCAGAAACACCAAACTGATTTGTTTCGGCCTGAGCCACATTAGTCATCATTAGCCCAGAAATCATCAAAGAACCGATCGTGGAAAGTACAGTATTGTTGGCTTTAAGGTTTTTCATCATTAGCTCCGTTATAGATATTTACGTTGTTTACGAGTAGTTTCGTACTATATCTATTGCGAAAGCCATGCCAACTTTTAACTCATTGTTTTTATTGGGTTTTTACGAGAAAGAGGTGATCTATTTGAACGAATCATTAATAGAAAACCTGCTGAACGTAACGATCCATTACAATGAAACGTTACGTTCCGCAGGTTTTCTATTAATGAATATATCCTAATGTAGGATATGGGAAGGCGGGGATTAGGGAAGTAGCACGATAACGCTCTGAAAGGGAGGGCCTTGAAATGACTAGGATTGATATAACTCTAGTTGTAGGTGTTAAGCAAGGTCAACGAAGGTGCTCTTAGGTAGCAACACGCTTCTTCTTTCCAGGAACAGATATACTTAGCCGATTCATTTTATCTATCAACGTCCGACGCGGGATTTGCAAAGTTTCAGCTGCTCGAGTCTGATTCCAATTATTTGCCTTGAGATGCTGCTTTATCACCGCAACCTCATAAAAGCTCACAGCTTCTTTAAGCGAAGAATATTGGCTGGCCATATCCACCAATGAGGCAACATTTGAATCTTCTTGCCCAAACACGTTAACCCCTGTAGATCGTCCAATGGTATTTCGCCTCGATAACACACCTTTGGACGCACTCTTTATCTGGTCTGTCAGGTGCTCTGGCATAATTGCACATTGATCATCTGCCAACAGCACAGCACGCTCTACGACATTTTGTAATTCTCGAACATTTCCCGGAAATCGATAAGCCAACATCATGTCTAGCGCAATAGGCGATAACCCAGACAAAGCCTTTCCATATTGTTTGGCGTATAGCTCAAAGAAATGTTGTACCAACATTTTGATGTCTGCGCCTCGATCTCGCAAAGGAGGTAACCCTATAGGAAACACACTTAAACGAAAATAAAGATCTTCACGAAATTCACCCTTGCGAATCTTGTCCTCTAAATTACAATGAGTAGCTGCGATAATACGTACGTCCACTTTGTGGGAGGATGTTGCTCCCAAAGGGCGTATTTCGCTTTCCTGTAATACCCTTAAAAGCTTGCTTTGCAGTTGTAAAGGCATATCCCCGATTTCATCAAGAAACAACGTCCCACCATTGGCGACATCAAAAAGCCCTTTCTTCTCAACCGTCGCACCGGTAAATGCTCCTTTCTTATAACCGAACAATTCACTTTCCAATAACTGCTCGGGCAACGCTGCGCAGTTTTGAGTGACAAATTCCTTATTCGATCGAGCGCCATGATCATGGATCGCTTTTGCGAAAATTTCCTTCCCGGTCCCCGTCTCCCCCCTAAGAAGTACAGTCACAAAAGAATCGACTGCTTTATCCATCAATGAAAAGACATCTGTCATTGGTTTACTTTTACCAATAATCGAGTAGTTATGAAGCCTTTTCTTATTATTTCTTAGACGCTGATTTTCTTCCTCTAGAACCTTGTTGTCTCTGTCAAGAATATCGATAAGTTTGGTATTTGCATCGATAAGTTGCGCATTATTGATCGATACTGCAGCTTGAGCAGCAAAAGCGGTGACCAGGTTTTCCAAGGGCTTGAACGAAACGTAACGCTTGTCATCTGCGTCCTTAGCGTTAATTAGCTCCAACAAACCAATAGTCTGATTATTATGATCACGTAATGGCACAACCAACATTGAGCGAGTCCTAACACCATGCTGCTGATCATGTCTGAATACATAATCCAAATTGAGTCCAGCATGCCCATACACATGATCAATAAGTACAGTTGACCCTGTGACTACACCGTAATAAAGGGGGTCACTGGTATCCGAAGGGTTTTCTGATCTTAACTCCCTTGTCTGATACCATTCACTCGATGTACGTTGATCATCCCATTGGGACAGAATTAGCTCTAATTTGCTTTTGGTCACATCAAGCAGATACACTCTGCCTGCTTCAGAATTTGTAAAACGTCGAGCTGATCGCAGCACCAACCCAAGTAACTCATTAGTATCGCGCAGGGATGCCAGACCAGTGATGGTTTCAACGTATTCCTCCACGAATTTTAGGGTTTTTACTAATTTCCCCAATTCATTATTTTCACTTTGGATCATTGTACTCACACCGCCATTAACACTAATTTGCATCTACTACGTAGACAACCAGCATGTAAGGAAAATGCCACTTTCGAATGGCAAGATCTAGATAATTGCATCGTAACTCTCATTTTCCTCCGGCTCCCCAAGACAAGTATTCCAGCCCATCATTGCATTATCCCCCATAGTAGAACCAATATGGGCCCCACCTTTGGCTTGTATACGTATCTCCACATCAAATTGATCTGTCATTAGAAACTTGATCAACTGCTGAAGAGGCTGATTGGATTCTCCAGAGGGAAGAAAATCAGTAAACTGGGGAACACTCAGATCAAGTATGTTAATCCTAATCTTACCCATTCGATCCAATACACTTTCTCCCAGTACTAAATCATCTCCCATCGCGCAATTAACAATGCCCATACGATTAATCTGATCATCGCTAATCATTACCTCTCGCAGAACACATTGTTCGATTTGTACGTTACTAATGCCAAAATACCCCTCTATTATTTTCGATACTTTTTCGACATTGGTAACTTTCATAGCGATAAGTCCTGCATAGGGCATTAATCGCTCCCACTTTAAATCGCTATACTCACTCAACTCCACATGAGAAATGCCAATCAACGAGAACATCCATTGGCTAAAGGTATCCTGCCCTTTCTCATAACATTGATAATAACGATATTTCTCCCATACTCTCTGCAGGAGATCCAATACGCGATGATTAAACAGATCCAAAAAATCTTGTACCGATGTATCACCTGGGTCGGCATGAAGAATTCGTTCAGTAAAAAATGCGGGTAGCGGTGATGAAGGACCAAACAAGCCCATGAAATTAACTACAACCTCTGCGTACTCTTTATCGGATTCATGCCATAACCGAATGTTCTGAATATCGGATGACGGAAAACTAAGAGAAGGATTAGCCTTATATCGTATTGTATGCTGCCGGTTAAAATTAAGGCTATTTAGGTTTGAAGTGCTGTGGCCGGGTGCATTTCTCTTGCTGATGTAGCGATGTAGTAGTTGGTTAATCTGAAAAAAAGAATACTTCTTTGCTTCATGAAACGCGGACAGATCGGCGCTCTGATCAGAAGCCCCTATGTCGCTAATACCCTCTTCAGTAATAATACCTTCCAATATATTCATGGATTATATAACCGGCTGCTGGCCCAATCGTGGCTGCCATCGGTATATTTCTCCATTTTCGACGCCAGTCAATTCCATATGATGAAATGAATTGATACTCGCGTACAAACAAAAAAATTCATTGAGTATCGAAGCAAAAATATACATATCCCCTTCACTAGAAAAACAGCTTTCTTTCATCTTAACTTTAGTTTTGATGCCTCTTATCGGGACCCCTTGATACAAACGATCTTCACTGCTTGCCGATATTGCATCAACGCCATCTAGTCGATGCTGGCTGGCGCGCGCCTGCTGGCGGTCATAATAACTACGATAATCGTACGTAGAAAGAATGCTCTTAAATGTATCAAGGTGACATAACGACATATAGTTCAGTGACATATTTGAAATGAGCCGCCAATGAAAGCCTTGATCGAGCGGTGGCGTAAACGAAGGCGTCACGTAGGTAATATTATGAAATTCCGCGTATTCAGGGCTTCCACCTGTCGCGACTCCAATATCTCCCACACCTAACATGGTCGGCAGATGACGGTTGGAGCACGTTAGACTTACTGAAATACTCTCAGCCTGAGGTATTACTGCATCCTCATTATCATTAACAAACGCCAAATAAGTATCGATACCATATCCAGAGACAGAAGACTTTAGCCGCTGCCGATAGTACATTCGCTGGGCTGCCTCATTTATCGTATGCGCATGATCAAATGACTCAAACTGTTTGTACTCACGACACTGATGGTCTTCATGCCCCCACCCTTCTACTTTATCAATTGAGACAGTCTCATAATGCTGATGATCACTACCCTCAGGTAACACACGATATTCCGTCCGCCGGTGATCTAATCTAATCGGCTTCGCGTCATGGGAAAACAGATTAACAATCGGTGTACAAAACAAACGAAAGTTATCGATACTGGGTGAAACATGTTTATCGAGGACTCTAGAAAAGGAAAAATCGAATTTAAGCCCTTTGATACCCTCTAAATCATCCCGCTGAGCAATTGTCTTCTGTATGACGTCCAGGTTGATTAATTCAATAAAATGGAACTTTTCTGGCAAGCTAAAGTACTCTTGAATCAGTCTATAACCTTTGAAAGTATGTTCTGAATAAGGCAAGAGGCTTTCATCATCCGCAAAACCCACAGGGGCAACTGCCTCTTGCCCCAATACCGCCAAAGGTACTTCTTGATCGAGTTCATCAATACCACTAATTCGAACCGACTCAACATATCTGCTGAACCAAAGGTATAGAGCTTGAGCAACATGGACTTCGCCGTGAAGAAAAAAACGTAATGAATCAATAGTTAGTTCATCGATCGTAGTATTTGATGTCAGCCCTAACACCAAGTTAAGAGACGTACCGGAGGGACGATCCTGTCTTTCAAAGTGAGTAATCTCAAGGGGATAAATAGGAACATCGTAACAAGTTCTAAATCGACAAACCGTTCCATCAACAGGCACAGAATCAATTTCTACATTTTTTTCAATCCGCTGACCTTCAGTGAGAATAGGCATTGGTTTGAACTGTAATATAGACATGGAAGGTATAGGCCTTAAAAAGTTAGGCCACAGAAGATTCATCACAGAATGCGTTAACTCTGGAAGTTCATCATCCAATTTTTGGCGTAGACGTCCAGTGAGAAATGCGAAGCCTTCTAACAATCTCTCTACATCTGGATCTTGCGCTTCAACAGCCAAAAACGGCGCTATTCTCGGATTCCTTTGCGCAAACTCTTTTCCTAGTTCGCGAATAGCAGTCAATTCATCGTGAAAATACTTATTAAACGCCATAGTACCTATCTGCTATCAATCAATTTAAACACGTACGGTTGCCTGTCCGGCTCCCGTAAGAACGGTATCAAAAGACACTTTCGACACCCTATCATTTATTCTTATTTCTCCCGATATAACGAACTTCAGTAATAGCGGTTGATCTGAGTCATGCACATAGTGGACCTGGACTGCATGCAATCTCGGCTCATAGGCATCAATAAAACGGCTAATCGCAAACTGGATTCGACTAATTGCATCCGGAAATTCCTTCACAATATCGTTAAAATCGGGCATTCCGTAATTAGGCAAAGCCATTACGCTACCCTCTCGAACATTAAGCATGCGCTGAACATTGGAAATCACATTGCGCAATTGCGCATCTTGATCAAATTGAGTTGTGTAGCTGCCTGGAACCACCTCCTGCTCAATACGATCCAATAAACTCAACTCTCTATGCATAATATCGATTTCTACTTCTTGTCGTCGTAAAATGCGTCCCTGCACTCAGCCATCAGAGTAAAGCTGAATCAATTTAATGACCCAGCTTTGATCAAATCCTGTATTTCCTTTCAAGACTTCTCTAGCTTTCCTACAAGAGAAAGTTCGAAATCCGCTCCCATGTACTTGAAGTGTGGCTTAACCTGCAAACCCACCTTATAAATACCTGGCTGACCGTCCACATCACTCACGGTAACCATCGCTGAACGTAATGGTCGACGACTTCTTACTTCACCAGACGGGTTTTCCTGATCTGCTACATACCCAGAAACCCACTGATTCAACTCTCTTTGTAGCTCAACACGATCCTTCCAAGTACCAATATTTTCTCTTTGTAGCACTTTAAGATAGTGTGCAAGTCGGTTAATGATAAACATATAAGGAAGCTGCGTACTTAAACGTGAATTCAGCTCTTTTTGTTTAGCTTCTTCATTATTACCAAAGAACTTAGGCTTCTGAACGGAGTTTGCTGAGAAAAACGCAGCATTATCACTACCTTTACGCATCGTTAAGGGAATAAAGCCTTCCTCTGCAAGTTCAAATTCACGACGGTCGGAGATAAGCACTTCAGTTGGAACTTTAGCTTCGATTTCACCCATTGATTCAAACAGATGAACGGGTAAGTCTTCTACAGCACCACCACTTTGAGGTCCAATAATATTCGGACACCAACGATACTTAGCAAAACTCTCATGTAAGCGTGTTGCCAGAGCAAACGCTGTATTTCCCCACAAATATTCTTCATGGCTACCGGAAACATCTTCACGATAATCGAACCCTTTGATTGGATTATCTTCTGGATCATAAGGTGCTCTAAGAAGGAATCTTGGCATAGTCAAACCAACATATTTGGCATCTTCTGATTCTCTAAAACTGCGCCATTTGGCAAACTGAGGCCCTTCAAAAATCGAGCTCAATTCTTTCAAATTGGGCAGACCGTCAAATTCATCTAGGCCGAAGAATTTCGGACCCGCTGCCGCAAAAAACGGTGCATGAGAGACTGACGATATTGCGGCAACGTTTTGCAGCGTTTTCATATCTACAGAATTTGGACCAAAATCATAGTTAGCGATGATAGCGCCAACAGGCTCACCACCGAACTGACCGTATTCGGCAGTATATGCCAACTTGTATAAACCAGACTTCGTCACATCTGGAGCATCTTCAAAGTCATCATATAGATCTTCTTTAGATGCGTTAATCATCTCAATTTTTATATTCTGACCAAAGTCAGTTCGATCTACAAATAACTTAAGACCACGCCATGCCGATTCTAATTTTTGAAAATTATCATCATGCATAATCTCATCAACCTGCTTGCCAAGCTGAGAATCTAACTCAGCAATCATGCGATCAACAAGATTTTTGTTTACTCTTTCTTCTTTATTTTCAGGACGTAACAATTCAGCAACAAAAGCACCAACACCACGCTTAGCGACATCATAACCATCGTCAGATGGTAGCATTTTTGTTTTTGCAACAATCTGGTCTAGCAAGGAGCCTTCTTCAACTTCTAGTGCTGCCTCGCCCGTTTGAACCATTCTTTCTGGGCTACTCATATTAATCTCCGTGTATTCAACAATTATTTTTCGCGCTATTATTCAGTAATCTTCAATTCACCCAATAACTTCTCTTTTTGCTCGTCATCGGTAAGTATTGATTCGATTGCCTTTCTGAAAGCAGGCACATTACCCAGCGGTCCTTTTAACGCTACCAGCGCGTCGCGTAGTTCCATCAGACTATTAAGTTCCGGGACTTGCCTTGCCACTGATTCTGGCCCGAAATCTTTAATGGTCTCAAACTTCAAACTTACACCTAACTCCGCATCTTCTTCAGAAGAAAAATGGTTAGGCACTGTCATATCAACACCTACTTTATGATTACGAAGAACATCGTTAAAATTCTCTTTATCGATATTAATCGGCTTTCGCTCTTCAATGGTTCTGTCATCTTCCTGCAACGTGAAATCGCCTAACACTAATGACTTGAGAGGAAGCTCAACCGAATCTGACGCACCACCAGATTCCGATTTATATTTGATATTGATTCGTTCCTGTGGTGCAACGGTTGCATCTTTAGACATAACATTCCCTTCTTTGTGAATATTCATTGTTGGAAAAACCCAAGTTACTTGAGTTTTTCAATTTTTGACCTGCGCTATATTCGCGGCACATAGCCATCTATTTATTTGGATAGATCAAACGCAAGCGACAGGTCGTACTGACAAAGTCGTGCATGCAAACGTTCCACCCGCTCCTTGGGTACCTCTTTTTCCCCTAAGGCCTGATAACACCTCAGCAATAATTCGATTACTTTAGTACTGACCCCTGGCTCCCAGTTTTCAACGCCTTGTTCCACTAACTGTCGATCCAGGCTTTCCAAAAGCGGAATTGCAAAATCAAGTTTCTGATGTTCAAAACAAAAACGAGCCTGGTAATACCGCCATAATGATTGTTCTCTCACCGATAATGAACGAGCACATCCATCTTGAAAGAGCTGCAACGCTTCACGCTGTTGCTTTTCTTTCATAAGTAGACATGCCTGATGATAAGTTTCTTCCCAGTTTTCACCTTCACTAGTGTCAGATATCGGTAAACCTAAATTTGCACCACTCGTATCCTCCGCCATCACGCTCATATTTATCCACGCGCGCGTCTCATCATTAGCAAAAGGCGTATCGTCAACGAAGTGTAGATTTACCACGTTAGGGAGTCGCTTGACGAAATCACGCAAGCCAGACTTAACTGCTGTCGCAGCATCCTCTGCTCCCAGCTCATCTAGAGCATCCACAACAATTTTATGACCATCAAGCCAATACGGTGCTCTAGACAAACTATTCTCTATTTCAGGTATTGCTTCCGCATACTTCTTCTCAGCGAGCATAGCGTCATATACCTGCATCTTCTCCTTCGACAAGGGACGTAGTTGAGTTTTTCCTGCCACATCCGGTGGCAACTGATTGATACCCAACCAAGTAAGAAAACGATTAATGCGATAGGATTCTGCATCTGATATTTTCTGCCCTCTAAGATACTGCCCTGCACTGCGCAAACTCTCCTGGCACATCCGATATAGATTTTGCAAATCCCGTTCCGTTGATATGGACGTCGGTAAAGTAGCTCCGGCAGGACTACTACTAGCACTAGCGGAACTACGCACTGGAGCAACAGCCTTTGGCTTAGCTTCCTCGATTTTACGCTGTGTTTCATTATGTTCAGCATTAAGAGAAGCTATATGCCGTTTGAATACCCTAGACAGTTCGTTCAGAGCAGGTGCATTGTCTCCCATCAATTCCACAAGTGTGCTATCGAGAGACAGGACCAGTGTTTGTAGCTTCTTGATTTGTTCAAATTCAGCAGCAGCAGGGGTGAGTTCCTCCACTACCGGAGCCACCCGTTCTACAATCCAGTCAAACGCAGCAGCTCTTCCTCGCATACGTTTTTTTGGGGGAAAACATACATCCCAAAAATTCTCCACCATCTTGAGCATGAGTGTTAGGCCAGCTTCTAAACCACCCAGCATATCGGATTCACAGCGTGCTCTAGTGATATAACAGGCAACAAGAAGGTCCTTGGAGGTATTGGTAAGCATATCTTCACCAATGGATATAACGTCTTCCCAACGAACCCAATCATCCCCAGTTAAAGCATCCAATTTTGCGATTTCCCGCTCAATCGCTTCAAAAGGCTCTTCTAGGCGCACATTTTCACCGCCGGGCTTATCCCCCGCAATCGGCTCGCTTCCTAGCGATTCATATTGACTAATAAGATCTGACATTTTGTAAGAGGCCCCTAAACCAGATAGTTCGAAGTGTGCAACTTCTTGCATATAGAGACAGGGGGTGCGCAAAAAAATGGATATTTTGGAAAGGAATATAAGAAAAATAGTTTCCAGGTATGATTTATCCGAAAAACTTCCTCCGTAAGTGTCTATGTCCTACGCACACAATGATGTGCAGTAAGTTGCACAATCCAATAATTAAGAGGAACTCACGCAATGACCCTAATAGAGCCAAGACCTTTTATCGTAACAGGCATCATTGCCACACTACTCATCTTTTTGACCAGTGGGTGCAGTAGCAATACCATTGTTGATGACGGTGCCTATCGCACTATCGGAGGTGGCAGCCCGCGCAACCCTCACCCATCCACACCAGAAGGGCTCACTACCGACCCCGAGTTTGCTTTAGATGCAGAGGGCGGGTTTTCCGCGTCGGGAGACTTCTCCTACGAGGGAGGTATACCTAAAGGCTCTCTACCCAGCTCAGGGCCCTCTTCCGGCGGGCATGTTCAACGCTATGGGAATGGTGGTGTCATTGAAAAAATCGCAAAGATTGCGAACATACATTGCAACCCTTTGTCTTTCAATATAAGCACTCAAAAGCAGAGTTTTTGGGGTAAGGAATCAGGCACTCTAACCCAATGTACTTACCAATTCCCCGCCTTTTGCGGAAACCATCAGTTCTCGGTATTAACCTATGCAGATAAAGAAGTGTTGATTTACGATCAATCAGATTCGCCCTACTATATTATCGACACGCTCAAAGGCACAAATGCATCACAGCCCGGACTCTGGGACAAGGATGATAAACTAGGTTCGAAAGCGTCAAATATGAGCTATATGTTTGACGCTAACTACAATTCTCACCAGGTACAAAAGAATTCGCCGCTAAACTTGGGCTGGGTAATCAAAGCTTCACACCACGACGAAGTGCAGCATGGATCAAGCTATCACCAGGCCATCAAAGATACTACGCGTTGCTTCTAAAAGGTATACCCCAAAAAAAAGGCCGCTAAAGCCACTGCTGTCCCACAGTTAGAGATCATAAAGCGAGCCCCATTTGGGGTTCGCTTTTTTTACATCTCGGCGGATCTGGTTTGAGTATCTCGGATAGGGTTTTACGTTCAAATAGATT
>MABD01000057.1 GCA_002162955.1 Gammaproteobacteria bacterium 45_16_T64 | reverse complement strand
CTTCATCCAAGAGCGAAGGTCTTTGTATTCTTTTGAGTAGGAGGATGGTCTCATTGTCACGATGATAGAGACAGGGTAGAATGTCGCGAAATTCGAGACAAGGCCTGTAAAATCGTACGATGAATAAAATCCGGATAAAACCAGAGCTTCTTTCACTGCTTGTGTCTAGCAAACACGATACCTTTACGGTGATAGAGCTTACTAATGCATATCTTAAGTTGCCAAGTTGTCATGATCTAAAGAAAGTAGCCGCTAGGCAGTTTGTAGTGCGAAATATCCAGAGGTTTGATGATAATGGGTTTCTGGACAAAATTGGGGGCTCGGGTTCACGAACAACAAGGTATCGGCTGAATGACAGTTTTAGCAAAGATTGCGTGATTACCGGTAAACCTCATCGTCCGATAGTCAGCTCAATCGATACCGTTCCCGTTGATTTTGCTATAGGTCTTGAGGAAAAGCTTAAGGCTCACAGGTTAGAGCTGCTTTCCACCGTCGGAGAGATCGAAGAGTATGAGCTTATTGGCAGTGAAGCTCCTCAGCGGCGTGAACATATCCAAGAGTTATATAATCACGCAAGGGACCACTACTCCAAAACGCTTGGTCGTATACGGGCTCTTGAGTCACTAATCTTACATTGTTGATTTACCTCGCATGAAATTACGTCAATGGCAGGCTGAGTGTATAGATAAGGCACTTGAGCAGTACCGATCAGGCAATACGCATTTTATGTGCCTTGCTACGCCTGGAGCGGGTAAAACCATGATGGCTTCTCTGCTCGCCAAAAAATTGCTGGAGAAAGGTGATATTGATCTTGTGGTTTGCTTGTCACCTTCGGTAATTGTCTCTGAGGATTTCAAGTCTGAACTTAAATTGCAAACGGGAAAAAGGCTGGACGGTAAGTTAGGGTCTAGTGGGTGCTCTTTGACCTATCAAGCTATGCTCAGCTTAGGTAATGACTTTTGGACATTGCTTTCGGAGTTTCGTGTATTTGTTATTTTTGATGAGATTCATCACTGTGCAGGGAATGGCGCGCAGAATGCGAATGCTTGGGGTGAGCGAATTATTTCTCAAATCCAAGGTAAGGCAGCATTTACATTGGCGCTTACTGGTACACCCTGGCGATCAGACAGTATCCCAATCGTTTTAGCGCGCTACTGTGAGAGCAGGTACATCCATTGTGATTATAGTTATGGATTAAGCCAGGCAATAACCGACGGAGTATGCAGAACACCTAGGCTAACATTGATAGATAACGATCAAATAGTATTTAGACAGGGAAATGAGCGCTGTTTCTATAGTTCATTTAGCGAATTGTTGGAGCAGGCCGACTGCAGTTATCAAAATCTAGTAGAAAATGAAGCTTTAGTGATCTATATGATTGGCAAGGCTAACCAAAAACTGAACCAGCTAAGAAAGCAAATTCCTGATGCGGGTGGATTAATTGTTGCAACATCGGTTGCCCATGCTCGTCAGATACATCATTTGTTAGAGGCTCAATTTAATGAAGTTGCCGATATTGCTACCTACTTAGAGGATGATGCGATATCCATTATCCAAAATTACAAAAACTCATCAAAGAAGTGGATCATATCGGTCGGTATGATTAGCGAAGGTACGAATTTGCCAAGGCTGCGCGTATGCTGTCACTTAACTCGCGTTAAAACGGAACTTCATTTTAGGCAAATGTTGGGGCGTATTTTGAGAGTTAATGGTCCGGTTGCAGGCGAGGGCTTTCTCTACATGCCAGCTGAGCCGACATTGACGGAATTTGCACATCGCGTTGCAGAAGATATCCCTAAAGAGAATGTCGTTAGTTTTGATTCTATGCCTAACTCAAAATCTGGTGAACCTGAATCATCAGCTAAGGCTCTTGAGTCAGGTAGCTCATTGGAATTATCGCTAAGTGGTATTACAAGCCATGAGAACAACCCGGATAATTTAGCCTGTGCTGATTCCCTTTTAGCGCGATCTTATGACGCTACTTTGAATATGCCGGGGCGGTTTAAAAGCGAGATGCTGTCGTTCAATGGGCTTGTGTTTGTATAGGTCTATTGAATTTGTCGCATCAGTATTTACAAAGCTTAATACACCTACATGGCTTTCGTCAAACTACATCTTTTGGGTTCTTCGTACCCGAGTCGAATGAGCTTTATGGCGATTGTTTCGTAACCATCAGCCTTTAGCTTTCTAATTTAATCCTTGTCTGCGCTCGATCCTAAGCGGATGTCATGTTACCACTATAGGTGACCCGCACCTAGCAAAGAAAGTACTGGTATAGTATGTCTGAAGCTACATTGGATGTAGAGCGTTACCCCCCACTTATTATTTAAGGAAAGAGCTTTCCTATATGCCAACGAAACCCCTCCAAACTTTGAATGAAGGCTGCATTCTGTATTCGCCAAGGATGGGAACGGCCTATCGTCGCTTCGAACTAGAATGTTAATAAGTTCAGCATTGATCCTCTTTTCGGTATTACTTCCGAGTTTCGAAATGCAAATCGGGAAGTGGATATCATAATGCACTTTTAAAAGCGTTCACTCCATATTTCACAAGGCGCAGATTAAATTAGCAATCAGTCATTGGCATGTCCGAGAAAAACGAAGGTGTTGCATAATACAAGGATATTGTTAATCTCTCTTTTACTTGAACTTTTTAAATCCATATCGAAGGACGATCATTTTATAAACCAACCATCACCCAATCGCCAACGCTACGACACATCTGAGATATTACTGTCAATTGCTGAATTTTAGGAACTCTGAAACCTATGGTCTATACCAACGTACCGTTTGAACGCCGGTTTGCTTCCCTTTCAGATGAGCGACTAAGAGACCCTGATTATATGTCCATCTGGGGTAGTCAAAAGAGTGGATGCCTTAGCTGGGACGAGCTTCATAAATACAGGTGCGTTGTTGTACTTGGTGAAGGGAAATGCGGCAAAACTCATGAGTTTAAACAGCAGAATCGAAAGTTAAGAGCAGCAGATAGTTTTTCATTTTTCGTTCCTTTGGAGTTACTTCAGGATAGTGATTTATTCGATGTGATTTCTGAAGAAGAAGAAAATGAGTTCGAACAATGGTTGGATGAGACTGATAACGAAGCAGTCTTCTTCTTAGATGCTGTGGATGAGCTGAAACTTCGAAAAGGAACGCTCCGAAAAGCACTTCGCAAGATTACGACTGCGATAGGATCACAGCTACACCGTGCTCGATTTTTCGTCTCATGCCGACCAAATGACTGGAAAGAAGAATTGGACTTGGGGGTCATAGCCAGTCTTGTAGCGCCGAGAGAGCGAATAGCAAAAACTACCGAAAGCCCTAATGGTGAGGAAGTTTTTTCCGCGGTGATTACGCGTGAGGAGTTCGCTAATTCGCAACAAGAAGCAAAGAAGGAAGACGTTGAAGAACCGGTTAAGGTTTTAGGTCTTTTACCTTTGTCACGCAATGAAACGGTGGAATTCGCGGAGCTCTATGCACCGGACCAAGCTAAGACCTTCGAAACGTACTTGGAAGAAAAAGAGTTGTTGCACCTCTATCAATTGCCAGCCGATATCATTTCCGCCATGGATCAGTTGGTATCTGAAGGACGATTAGGCAATCTCGAAGAACAGCTAGCTTTTGGCATAGGTCAGAAGCTTCGAGAATTGTCAGACAAGAAGCGAAACTCTTTGAGCGAGGGCCGAGCGGTAGAAGGAGTTGAGCGCATTGCTTTGGCTCTTTTCTTGATGAAACGTAGATCGGTCTACCTGGATAGCACTGGTGGTGACGCCGACGGTGTTGGTGTAGCTGACCTTCTTGCAGACTGGTCTCCGGAAGAACAAATCGAGTTGCACGGAAAACCGATTTTTGATCAGACGGGTGTTGGTGCTGTCCGTTTCCATCATCGATCAACGCAGGAGTTTCTGGCGGCACATCGATTGAATAAGCTTCGAGCATCTGGACTTGCCACCGCCGATCTCTTTAACTTGCTTTTTGCCAACATTGGAGATGAGAAGGTGATCGTCCCTAGTATGGAGCCAGTAGTTGCTTGGATGGCACTATGGAACTCTGACATTTTGGCAGAAGTAAAAGGGCGGAATCCGCTTTTGTTATTCCGCCAGGGTATTCCTGTCGCGCTAAATATCGAGCTTCGATCGGAGCTTATCCGAATATTCGTCGAAAGATTTTCTGGCAGCAAATGGCGCGGGATTGGAATTGGTCATCAAGAACTGAAACGTGTGGCTACGCCCGAATTGGCTCCGGTCGTACGTGAACTTTGGGAGCAGGCTTATCTAGGGCATGACACGCGAGAGCTCCTTCTAGAGCTCATTTATCTGACTCCAATGTCTGAGTGCACCGATTTAGCTTTTCAAGCGGCGTTTGACGAGAACTTGCCATACCATCACCGAACATATGCCGTGTGGGCCATTCTCAGATGTGGAACAATACAGCAAAAACGTAATGTCGGCGCGAGAATAGTGGCAGGGGATTTGCCTGAACGGATGGTTCGAAACGCTCTGTCCGAACTTCTTCCTGAAGCAATTAACTTGGAAGAGTTCCTCATACTGGCCCGGTCGTTGACCGAGTTGTCACGTTCGGTTCATGGCCTAGGATATGCTTTGCTGCAAACGATAAAATCTGATGCAGTGGCCAGTGATCAGAAGACCCTTATTAGGAATAGCTTTACTCAGTCGATTTGGGGAAATCGAACTTCAGAGAGTCGAGTCTACCAAGCACACTCTCAATACGATCATTTTGTAGATGCTGTGATTGCAGCATGTAACGCGACATTGCCAACTACTTTAGAAAAAACTCCAAGTTGGGCTTGGTGTCTGGCTGTTGCATTTCACTTTGGAGAGCGTCGAACCAGCATCATAGCAAAGGATGAAACGGAAAAACTACAGCAGTTGTTGTCCACAGAGGTATCGTTGCGGGAAGCTTTTTTCTGGGCGTGTTTTGACATTGCAGAGATGTTAGATACGCAGGAAGATGATTGGCAAAGGTTTGTTCGAACTGACTATGATCATTTACTACGTCCCTTCACTCAGGCTGATTTTCCATGGTTGCTTCTGTCTCTTTCACCGAACGCAATCGAGGAACGAAGAGGTGTTGCATTTTATACGCTCTCAATGTTTATTAGAGGTGGAGATAATCCAGAGCTCGCGGAACAGATTTCTGGATTTTTGTCTGATCGAGCGGATTTGCGTGAAGAATTCGAAAAAATTCTTAACCCTCCATCCCGTGAGCCAGATAAGTATGAGATTGAGCGTCGTAAGCGGGAGAAAGAACTTGAAGCAGAAGATGCTGCGCGTATTGACGGATGGAAACGATGGCGCGAGGAGGTTCTGGCCGACGGAGATTTTCTGTTGGATGAAGCCGGTCGTGAGAACACCCTATACAATCTACACAAAGCTGTACAGAATGCAGAAGGTAACAACGGCTCATGGGGTCACTGGAATTCAACGTTTGTAGAAACTGCGTTTTCGTATGAGTTTCTTAATCGGGTTCGGGAGGAGTTTTCTCGGTATTGGCGGCAAGTAGATATTCAGCTGTACAGTGAGCGTCCCGAAGGTTCGCGGAACAGCTATCCAGCAAGCAACTTGATTGCCCTCTCAGCTGTGAAATGCAGTGCAGAAACCCCAGGCTGGGCGAAGGCTTTGAGCAATGAAGAAGCGATTCGAGTGGTCAGAATTTCCACAATCGAACTGAATGGATTTGCTAATTTTCTTTCCCAAATCGAAGAGCACCACCCGCAGGCCGTCAAAGAAGTTATTTTTGATGAAGTGCAGGCGCAAGTTGTTAATCTTTTGGATGCTGGGAACGCCCCAATCCTCCATGACATTCTTTACCATGGTACACCGAATATACAGGAATGTGCCGCGAGTTCTATTGTCTCAAATCTGGCAACGATTGTCGCAGCAATGCCAGAAGGCAATCGAGCCGATATAAAGTACGCTTTCGGACTTATCGTATCGCAGGGCTCTGACGAGGCTGTGCAGGATGCCGTAGGTGCAATTCAGGCCCTTCTTGACGGCTCGAACCACGTAAGTGCTGAAGAGCGAAATTTCTGGATTCTCACTTTGGGGGAGCTTGATCTGGAAAGTGCTTGTGAATATGTACTTGGGTATACCAATGATCTCTCCACTAAAGAAATGCGGGATGATGCCATATCACTATTTGCCGCACTTTTTGGAGAGCGCCACATGGGGGGACAACTGACTTTTGATGGCTTGGAACCTGGTCGCAGATTGAATCAACTTCAGCAACTTGTAATTCGCTCGTACCAGGCAGTTCAGCCTAAAGATGACTTCAACCATGAAGGCAGCGATGAACCCAATACAAGGGATCACGCTGAACAGGCTCGCAGCTACCTCCTGCAATGCCTTGCCACTACTAATTCGCCTAGAACACTGTCTTCCCTTTACGAACTGTCGTCCCTCCCGGAGTTCGCACTCCTTTCTGACCGTCTAAAACAAATGGCAAAAGAGCTTGCCGCTCAAATTTCCGAACCTGAAGCAATGAATGCCGTAACTTTCCGAAAGTTCGATCAAGAGCTTAGTTACCTGCCGTATGATGATCCCTCGCTTTTTGCAGTCATGAGTAATCGACTGAGGGACTTCGAACATCACCTCATTAATGACGAGCAAAGCACTGTCGATACACTGAGAAGGGTCGACACTGAAACAGAGCTACGCCGGTTTATCTCTTTTTGGTTGGGCCAAAATAGTCGCGGATCATATACCATTACTCAGGAGGCAGTGGTTATAGCAGAAAAAAGAACCGACATTAGACTACATGCAAGTAATTTGGACAAATACGCCTCGATTGAACTGAAGCTCGACGACACACGTAATAAGTGGAGCGGGACACAATTGAGAGAAGCTTTGGTCGAGCAATTGGTTGGCCGGTATTTAAATCACGAACGCTGCCAAGTTGGCTGTCTCCTCGTTTGTATGAGGGAGACCCGCCGGTGGGAATGCCCGGATACAAAAGAGCGTATGGATTTAATTACAACGGTTGCTTGGCTTCAGGGGATCGCGAATGAAATCATGGAGGAGAGACCAGAGCTATTGATTTTGGTAATGGGGATCGATTATTCTACAACAGCAAATGGATAGTCATTATTGTTACTTTAAGCGGCTCTGGTCGCTCAGTCTATGGGGCTTCACTTATCTAGGTTTGAGCTGAGCTGCCTCAAGTCGAAATTCGGGGCTGAAACTGGGCCTTCTCCTTCTAGTCATTGTGCCACTGCACGCATGGTGATTTATAAAGTAGGGCGTAGGATTTGTCCCGTCAGCCCAATCAATTATTAAATATAGAATAGTTTAATAGCCCCCGATGATGGGTGGACGCTATCTAGCCAATAATTATCCTATGTGAAATAATTTGATTGGTATTTTTAGACCCCTTTAATGTTTTGTTTTCTTAATTGAGATCTTAGATTTGCTATGGTTTCTAAAGAATCGTTATAGAGAGCTTTAAATTCGGCTAGTTCTCCTGCAATTTTCACATGATCGTTCAATATTTCCATTTTCATTGCTTCTTCGAGATATTCTTTCATTTTGGTCTGCTGTAATTCCTCTAATTCGTCTTTTAGCTTGTTATTTTGATCTTGAAGGTCTGTTTTGCGTAGTTTTTTTCCCGAAGTATTTTTCAGTGTATCTTTTTGTGTCCACAGTGATACAAGTTTTTTGTTTTGATCTGAGATAAATTTAACAAGTTTGGGCTTCCGTCGTTTATTTAGTAAACTTTTGTCGACACCAGAAAGTTTAGCAATCTTTAATAGAACTATTTTCCGTTCTTTTGTCTTCAATTTTTTTCCAGAAATAATCTTTTTCCTGATTTCGTTGAATTCATTAACTGCAGACTCATATAGTCTTAATGTGCTTTCATTTCCATCTTTCACCCATTTTGGATAATCTTTAATGGAGTTTTTAATTGGTTCGATTTCAAAATCTTCAAGTGAAAATCTTCTCATGACGCCTCCATTTCATCAAGTATTGCTTCGCATTTCTCAACTATTTTTATGCTTTCCTCAGTGACTCTCTGTAATGGATAATTATCGATGAAATTTTTATGGCTTAATCCAATACGTTGAATGTCTTCTTTTTGACTTGAGTGAGACAATCGGTGTATGCAATTTGAACATGTCTCAAAACAGGCTCGATCTTCAACTCTAGGTATGCCAGTCTTTGAATCATAGCAATTTGCTAATGAACGACTCTCGATGCGAACAAGGCAATAGCCCCATTCGTGTGCGATTATAGATTCGAATTCCATATTGACTTTGTTTATGGCTTGCTCCGCTTCTTCAGCGCTACAAATATCATGTGTTTCTTTTATGCGTTTTTTAATATAACTTGCAATCGGGCCAGTGAAATCATTATGTTCATCGTTACCCATTCTATGAATTATTTCTGCTATATAGTCTTTCTCTAGCAATATTCTTTCTTCTTCAGTTAGCTTCTGATTTGTATATGAGCGTGTTGAATGACTTGCTGAATGCCTAAAATGATGCCTGATGGCTTCAAGTACATTACCTTCAAATCTTCGCATAGCAAATTCAGCCCATGTGTGACGAAATTGTATGGGCTGTATAGTTGGAAATTCTTGTCTTAATTCGTCTCCGTGAATGTTAATGATTTCTTCATAAAAACTCTTAACGCGCATGCGTAGTGTTGATGTGTTGGAAGCAATACTTTTCTTTTTTTTGTCGGTCATTGTCAAGTATGTTCCTTTTTTGTCAAGGAAAGGTTGAGAAAATGTTCGAGAAAATAGTCGGTAGTTATCTTTGTTTTTATCTATATATGATAGTCGCTCTATTGTGTCTGCAGCTTCTGCAACCAGTCCTGCCATGTTCCTGATTGTAATTAATCCGTGGTTTGTTTTTATATCTTCGCTTTTGAATTCCCATACACCATTATTTCTTCGGTTGAACCACCCTGGTTGTATTGTCGATAGTTCGCTAATTCTTATTCCTGTTAGGCACAAAAAAATAATAATAGATGCATCGTACACCTCATCGCAAGATTTTTTTACGTCGCTATGGTCGCTCCAAGGTATAGAGGATATTTTTTTCCCATTAGCCTTGCTGAGTGTTGATTCAAGAGCTTTGTGTCGATCAATTTTTATTTGTCTATGGCCCTTGCCCATCTTAAAATTATTGGTTATTAGCCTGTTGACAGTTTTATCTCTAAATATTGACCAGTGGGAAAGTTTATTAGCGGTGCGTTGGAAATCAAAATAGGCCAGGAGAAGTTTTGTTTTGTTTGAATGTAGAATTTTTATCGCGTGAGATAGTATTATGGTTGATATATGAAGTGGAATGGATCCTGCACTACCACCTTTTTTCCAAAGGTAGTAGTCATAGCCTTTGGACTCAATAAAGTCCTTTAATGCGAATTCTTCAAATTTTTCTGGTATATAATACCTCAATCCGTCGGGTAATATACCCTTTGTGTATTGTTGATATGATAACCGTAGAATAGTAGTTATATATTCTATTGAACCTTTGCTTTTTAGGTCTGGAAAGTCAGTTCTAGACTTTGTTTTACAATAATTATTATCGTTTTCATCCCAGGATATTACTTCGATAAATATATTTTTTAGATCTTTTTTGTCCCAACTTGATATTGGCTTTTCAATGTTTAATTTGTAGGTGATCATGATTAGATTGTTTAAATGTTGAAAATATCCTCTGAAAGTCCCTGTTCGACAGACAATTTCTTGCTGATCACTGCTGTATCCATCGAAAACATTTAGAAGATAGGTTTGAATCCATACCGTGTGGGCATGTTTTATCTGTGATTTCCACTCTTTCTTTTCGACTTCTCCAGTGTTGCTGTCAGTTATATACCATGTTCTGTCGCCAATGTTGTTGATTAAAGTTGGACTTGATTTTTCTTGAGTCTGTTTGTTTTTTTTTCTGGATTCTGTATTCATCGCGTTTTTTATGCCAGATTTGGGTATGGGAAGTTGTGTTTGTTGCTTAAGAGTTTTCCCTTTGACCGTATTTCTGGTGGGAAATATTTTATTACTTGGTTTAAATACTCTTTCTTTACAGTGAAATGAATAGCCCTGTTTCTGTTGTCATTTTTTAGTTTTGGAAGCTCTTTTTCAATATGATCCATGTAGCCATATATGAGGGCTGCTGTGAGTTTGTCTGCGATGATTATGGTTTTTTCTTCCTCAATGATCTCACCAAAAAGTCCCGTTAATATGTTTTTGTCCAGTTGTTGTAGAAGTTCATTGATGTCTTCAGAAGGACGTTTAAGTCCTAATATTTTCTTTGCTTCGTCTAGGTTGAGTATTTTCGTTGTTTTTAGCATGGAGATTATTTTTTGTGCATCTTCAACCATTAGTTCACCTACGTCAGCTGCGAAATTAGCTGCGCTTGCGATACGTTCAGGTGATCGTGATCTGTCTTTGTATGTGTGTTTTTTAGTTTCTAGGGAATGTGCGGTAAGTCTTGCTTCAACCGTTTCGTCTGTGTTGGAATCAAGGGAAGTGTTGTCAATAGCTTCTCTGCTCTGTGCTATAAATGCTGGGGCTAGATAAGATCTCCTCGTAGTTACATATTTTGAGCGATTTGGTTTGATGCTGTTGGAATCTCTCGCTTTCTTGCAGTAGGATTCATACATGGCCTCTTGTTCGTTTACTTTTAGATTGTTTTCTAAGACTTTATTAAATAGGTAAAGGAATGGTTTTGCATTATCAACATCTTGTAAACAGCGATTCCATATTACTGAATTTTTTACCCCAAGTAATCCCGCTTGTAAAGTTTCTCCCGCAACGATTTTTCTTCCTCCGTTGAGTATGGATAAGGACTTTGGGGCGAGAATGAAGCCTTTTCTTGGGTTGTTCTTCAGGAAATGTTGAGATTTTTGCATTAAATTTATCCAGTCTTTATACGCATGATAGACAGGAGAAGTCTTATAATATATGGGTGTTGAAAATAGCTTTTCGGCGCTCCGATCTTTTCCGAAATGTATTTGAACGCTTGATGATGTAAATGAGATATCTTCAAAAATTAAATTTTCTTGCCCTCCGCTTTGAATCCTTTCTGACGCTAATAGCCAAACCATTGCTAATACCTCTGAATCAGAGGGCAACAAAAGATGACTAAATCCAAGCGAATGAATTGAATGCATGCCTGCTTTCCCTTTGGAATAGTCTCCATCTTTAAACATTGTTCTAACCTTTCCATTGGTTATCCATTTTTTGATTTCACTTTTCATTTCTTCAGTAGTGATTTCTGAAAACAAGGTTTTTGAAATGTTTTTGTAATGTTTGGGTGATGAATAAAACAATCTTTCTACTAGTATGTCATCTTCTGATTCAAGAACTGAATTAATAAGGGATCCATAAGCCTCTCTTGATAACCTTGTAAGCGAAGGGTGTAGTTTCTTTTCTGGTGCTGAACTATCATGCGGTAGGGATCGGAATGGTGGTTCCAGAATGCATATATCCTGTGCAATTATTTTGTCTAGATACATTTTTACATTTTCATTTCCTAATAAATAGGATCTTTGGCTTTGACATATATTCAGTAACCAGCAAGAAACTAATCTTAAAGATTCAATTAGTTCACTGTCATTAAATGGGCAGTTTTCATAAATAAGACTTAATGTATCTCTAGGTTTCGAGCCTTTTCGACCTCCCTTGAATTTTGGTTTGTTCGATAATATTCTTGAAAGTCTTGTATTCCAAAAAGATTCGTTGTTTGGTTCCGATTCGGCCCATTTGAATATTGACGCAATACTATTTATGCTGTATCCAATGTAAGTGTCGATAAAACCCTTTGATCTAAGGTGGCTCATATAATCTGGGTTTAATAATGTTTTTGGTATACTGTTTGGAGGGTAATTAATTTTAACAAAATCAAACAATTTCATGACTAAATTGTATTTGTTGTATTTTGAACTTTTACTAAGTTTTTTGAATTTTGTTGATTCGAAATATTGTATGATCATTAGTGTTAGAATGCAGGACTCGAATCCGGTTGGGGCCTCAAAAAACTTCGTTAAATAGTATTTTCCGTTTTTACATTCGATGGCGATCCTTTTGGGGTGTTGGCTATTTCTTTTCATTCTTTCTTAACCTTTTCTTGTTAAAGTTGAAAGAATAATTTTCAAGGGAAAGGGTTCTTATGACATCAGTCCTCATGTTATACACAGCATCAAAAAAAACATAGATTTTTGTTGTTTCAGAAGATTCATGTCCCATTCGCTCAGGGACCATTTGCCATGGGTCAATTCCATGTAGGTAACACCAAGCAACAAGGTTTGTTGCGAATGACTTTCTCAGACTATGGAAACGGCGGTCTTTCCATTCTTCGCTATTTGTATGGATGCGACATTTCCTAAAAACTTTACTGGCAAACGAAGCGCTTAATATCTTGCCTTTTGTACTGCAAATTAACGGGCCATCGGGGTAGTATTTTCTTCTTTTGTTAAGGAATCGGTCTATGTTGTCTACGAGATCTGGGGGAACTATAACTGTTCGCCACTTGTTTCTTTTTCCAAAAATATCTATTTCTATTGAACTGCCCGTTGGTTCATTTTCGATAAGATTTCGTAGTTTTGTTGTATTAAGATTTTTTGGGTGAGTGACTTCTGCAGCTCGTAATCCTAGCTTATATCCGAGTTCAAGTGTCAAGCAATTTCTTTCATTAATGAAGGGGTTTTTGTTTGTTACATTTTCTAGTAAAAATTCAAATGACTCCTGGTCAATGTATTCCTTGTGCATTCTCTTAATACTATGAGCAGAACTTCCTCCCTGCCTATTTCTTCGATTTTTCTTCTCATAAGTAAAACTAAAGGTAGGCCTGGAAACTGCAAAGCCCTTTTTATATGCCCAGTTATAAAAACTATCTAGTACTGTTATATCTCTTGAGATAGATTTGTCTGAAAGTTGACGGGTTTGTTGGAGGTAGGAAAATAAGTAGGTAGACATTTCCCTGTCACCAATGCACTTCCAGTCATTTTCCCCCAAGTCATTTTTTTCAATAATGGAAAAGAATATTTTTAGCGCATTAGCATAGTTGGATACTGTGTTGAAACTTCTTCCGTGTTTTGACTTAGATAATAGCCAGAGTGAAGGCGCTAGCAGGGGAACTAAAGCTGAGGAGCTGGCACATTTATGGGCAAGAACAACGGTATCGAGGCGACCACCGGCCCATTCGAGGCCAAGAACCTTTTGTAGAACAATTTCCATATGATTATAGCTCTATGTTTATATTGACAATTTAGTATAGATATCATGGTTGTCAACAAAAATGCTATAAAGTACGCAGTCCTATAATCGGTCCAATCTTCAAAGGTCATAACTCTAAATAGGGTAAGCATTGAGATGGAAATATCTCCCCATAATTCAGAGTTTATGTTGGAGAAGATGGTGCTACCGATAGCCGCGTAGATATAGAATATGATGAACATCAGTAGTACAACATAGCCAAGCTGCGGCATCGCCTTGAGTAGAGAGTTTAATAGAAGCCGCAGTTCAGGAATGATGGATATCATGCGTAAAACGCGGAATATGCGTATTAGGCGGCCCACGATGGCCATTTCACTGCCTTCAATAGGAACTAGGCTGACGACAACGACGAGTGTGTCAAAAACGTTCCATGCATTTTTGAAAAAGTGCCGCTTGTTCTCTTCACCTATGAAGCGTACCGAAATCTCAAACAAGAAAATCAGCGTTATGAATGTGTCTAGCCACGCGAGTGCCCTCACCATTGGGTCTGGCATGTCGTAGGTCTTGGCTCCGACGGTTAGGGCGGAAAAAATGATAATAAGTACGACGAAGAGCTCAAAGGCTCTGTTGCTGCGGATGCGTTCAAAGCGCTGTTGCAGGGACTTCATGTTCACAGTAAGGCACTCAGCTGGATTAACAAATAACTCGGCTGGCTATTGTAATGCTGATTTTGTGTGATGCAAGTCTATCTGCGACAGTATTAAGCGGGAGGCTATTTTTGCCAGTCGGTTAGGCCATATCGAGCGAGTATTTCTGATAGCTGACCGCTGCTGCGCAGAGATGCTACGCCCTTTGATAGTGTTTTGGCATATTGTTGAGAATTGGGGTTGTTGGGGCTAAAAGCAATGTAAAGTGCCTGAATAGAATTGCTTTTACCAACGAATTTGATGTCATTCAGTGCCCCTTGTTTTTTGGCGGCGTAGAGTGCGACGTTCTTATCCTCCAAGTAAACATCAATCCTGCCTGCGGCGAGTAATTTTAAATTACGCTGGGTGATATTGTCACCCGTCATGATGGAAACGTTATATGCTTTACGGTTTTTTGTTAGGTACTCAGAGATATTGTCGCCGTAGTCGTAATCTTGAATGGCGGCAATATGCACGTCTTCAAGTGAGGCCAAACCATTGTAGCTCCAGCTGCTGTTGGCGTGTGCGACAAAATAATTACCAGAATACCCGATGGGTTGTTCGTGAAAAATGGCGCCCTTCATTTCGTCTTTTGTGGCACCAACGGCGCCGTCATATTCTCCTGCCATGGTCTGCCTTACGGCCCGAGACCAGGGTACATTTTGGTATTCAACGGGGTGTCCTAGTGGTTCAAATATCGCGCGGGCGATATCAATAATGTAGCCTTGGGCGTCACTGTTTATTTCACAGTTGTAGGGGCACCATGCGTCTGCAACCAGTCGGAGTGCCTCCTTTGGTGATGATGCCACTTCTTGCTGTGCTTGTGCGGAGATGGATAGGCAAGTGATAAAGGTGAATAACGATGCATAGGAAAATATCTTTGTTTTTATTCTATTCATAGATTCATTGATGCCTTCGTATGTTCATCGCTACCGAAAACGATTGTAGTGTGGATTTACATCCGTATTGATTTTTGTTCGCCCATACCAATAAAGTGGTCGAAAGAAATGGCTTTGTTATCGTGGTCTAGAATATAGCCAGAAAACTGTCCGGTAGGACCATGATAGTCTATCAGCGACACACCAACATTGATTTTAACGGGTACATCGGCCAAGGGTGTGAATTGTATATCAACTTGCCCATATTTGTCTTTAATAAACCACGGCTTGTGCACTCCGTTAGGTCTAACGATCCGAACAGGCGGCAGCGGGTGCATCTTACCATCAAGCCACAAACAGTTCTCGTTATATTTCTCAGGGTTTTGGATTTGATTGTCCGTAAGATTAAAACCTTGTAACAAGCCATTTCGAGAAAATCCAAGTGCGGTGACCCAATCGTACTTCATTTCTAACGGGTAAAAGCCTTTGTGATCGTCAACAATAGTACAAGCTTTTGAGGGCTCAACAAATGTCTCACAACGGTTAACAGTAATGGAACCTTCGGTTGGCATCAGCGCTTTATGTGAGTATAAGGGGCGGTTATGACCAAAAGGTTGCACGATGACTATGGGTTCGGTAACAGCGTGCGCGATAAGGTTTCCTGATAAATCTGGGCAACCTTTGAAGTTCTTCGCGCTAAAACGAATGGATATTTTGTTGTGAGTCAAATCATTGTGGAAATCGAGAGATAAGTTTTTGTGGTGATAGTAACAATGGGAATGCGTGAGCCCACTGGGTACCTTAAGTTTCCAGAAGGGTGCTTTGTGTTCGTAGCGATACATACGTTGTTCTTGTTTATTAAACGCCATGATAATCGCGGTGCCGAGTGTTTTTGTGTTGTATACCGCGAGGCACATAAACCAATTGTCATCAGAATATTGGAAGGCCTGCCACTCTTTTAGGCGAAGGTCGTTCAGCTTTCGAGGTAACACTTTACCTAATGGGTTAAGGGTGTCTAGCAAGTTGATGTCGGGGATTGCGGAGTTATACGTCCCCATATTGCACTGGCCGTCAGAGACCACAGACTGAGGGGCTGAGCTTACGTGTCGAGAGTAATGCATTGGCATGTGTCTTCTTGCTTAATATCTAGTGGGTCCCGAGTGTTCGTTAAGCGTAGATCACTACAGGGATTTTGGTTTGCCATAGAATATATGTCCCATGGTGCTTGTTGATTGTAAATTAGCCTATGATTGACGGGTTTGACAACGTAGAATAAATTTCGTATAGATAAGAAAAACTTATTTCATGGAGTGTGAAGATGAGCATGCTAAAGCCATCGATCCAATGGCTGCTGCCATTTGAAGCAGCGGCTCGGCATCTCAGTTTTAAGCTTGCGGCTGAAGAGTTGCATGTGACGCCGCCCGCAATCAGCCAGCAGATCAAGGCGTTGGAGCATCATTTGGATCTATTGTTGTTTGAAAGGCGCACTCGCTCCTTGGTGCTCACCCCAGCGGGGACTGAATTCTATAAGACGGCAAGCCGGGTCATTGAAGTTTACGATAACGGCTGTCAGGCGCTGTATCGCCAATTCAGACAGCGTGCTTTCTATATGGCAACTGAACCCTATATTGCCCATACGTTGCTAATACCAAACTTGATGTCATTTAAAGACGTACTGCCAGGCACTGAATTGAGGGTAGAGACACGCTTATCAATGGCGGGGGTTAGTCTTGAGGATATAGATGCTGGTATTCGATTTGGGTCTGGTGATTGGGACGGCATGCAATCGTTTGCACTTACCGATGTGGTGATGGCACCGGTGGGTAATCCTCAGTACTTTACCGAAAAACCAGCACGCGTATTAAGTGATCTAAAACGTCATTGCTTTTTTTACCCAAATTCTCAGGAAAAAGTCATTGGACCATTTTTGGCGCAGCTAGAAAAAGCGGGCATTGTACCGGCAGAAATTATTCCCTGTGAATCCTATCTAGATGCAATGACGGCAGCTTCTGAAGGTTTAGGCGTTACGGTTGCCATACTGCCCTATGCGAATCGCTGGATAAATGAGGGGAAACTGATGATTCCTTTTGACGTGACATGGAACACCTCGGCAAAATTCTGGGTTGTGTTTAGAAAAGAATATGCTGATTTGGATAAGATGGGCGCGGTGTGTAAATGGCTAGAATCTATTGTTTCAGAGTTACCGGCACTGGACTCTATCAAGGTATAGCATTTTCTACGTAACGGATTCTCCCAATTAATTGCTCAATCGTCTCGGTGGCCTACACTTAACTAAATTTACTTGGTTAACGGGCACGGAGCTTCGAAATGCTACATAAGAAACCGCAATTCTTTGTTTTTTCTTTGTTTATTCTGCTGAGTGTGTGTTCTAGCGTGAGCAAGGCGGGGGACCGTACACCAGTAAAGGCAGCCTATATTCCGTTAGCAGATCATTACGCTGGAATAGTTGCTTATGAAAGATACAGAAACGATATGAAGTTTGCGGACTTTTCGATACAGCGGATGAAGAGCTGGCCATTGTTGCGAGGCTTCTTCTTGGATGGGCAATCAGACCTGGCGTTTGTGATGAGTCCATTGGCGATGGATATGTATCGGGAGAGTCCAACCTTTAAGTGGGTGGGACAAATGCACAGAGACGGTAATGCATTGGCGATTAATGACCTTATCAATAGGCATGTAAATCTTGCAGAAAAGCGGATAGACCGAAAACCCGATTCTAAGGTTGCAGAAGCCTATAGCACCGTTAAGAAGGAAATGGGAAAGCCGAGTCAGGTAGGGGTGCCATCCTTATTTGCGACTCATATGGTGGTTCTCTATAAATATCTAAAAGAGCACGGTAAGACGCTGGGGATTGGCACTGGAACACAAGAAGATGTCATTGCTATCGCAGTAGCACCACCTAAGGCACCAGCATTTATCAAAAAGCAAAACAGTAAGGGGATTGCCGCGTCTTTCGAGCAGTCGCTGCCCTGGGCTGATGTAGTGGAAACTCAAAATTTTGGTCATGTTGCTTGGTATTCAAAAGATGTCATGCCTTGGCCTAAAGGTCATGTCGAATGTATCGCGCTAGCATCTGATGACGCAATTAAAAACAAGCAAGAAGCCATCAAGGAGGTCATTCATTACATCCATCAAGCAGGATTGGATATTGAAGCAGCAAGAGAGGAAGGGGGGGACGCGATGCGAGATATCGCTGCTATGGTACGAAAGCATATCCCGGAACACAATGAATTGGCGATTATCCAAAGTTTGCGTAAAGACTTGGATGTGATTAATTATAAGAATTTGAATGTTGAAAAGCCAGGCATGAAAATGATAATGGACTTGGCGGTTGAGGGAGGGATACTCCGCGAACCTATCGATATAGATGCGTTCACCGATGCGAGTTTTGCAACGAAGATTACCGAACAGTAAATTCGCTGAAATAGGGGTGAGTATGGAAGAGCGTCTAGATCGCAACGTCGATAATGGGGTCAGAGAGCGTAGCGTAAAGAACTACTTCGATAGTATTTTTAGTCAAGGTATAGGACGGACGCTCTTCAGCCGATTCTTTTTGTTATCGGTTATTCCCATGTGTTTTTTAGGTTGGATTAGTATCCAAAGTGGTGTTGATACTATTAAGGCCGATCAAATTAATACATTGTCGTCTGTTGCCTATGCCAAGCATGCACATCTGAAGGGTCACTTCTCCGTCTTGGAGACAAATCTAAGTCTTATTGCGGAATCAAAGAATACGGCAAAATTTATTGAATCGTTGATCGAGGCTTACCAAGCTTCCAATCGTCCATTGAAAAAATTTACTGGGGGTTATCAATGGAGTGTTATAGAGGATGAGTACGGGTCCGATATCCATCAGTTTTTAACAACATATTCTCATATTGATGTGCTGCTATTGGATAGCAAGGGTAATGTTATCTATAGTATTCGACGAGATAGCGATCTTGGCGCTAATTTTTTTGCAGGAGATCTTTCGAGTACTAAGATCGCCCAGGCAGTTCGTAGCACCCTTGAGTCGGGGGAGTCCGTGTATTCAGATTCTGAGTTTTACGCGCCTTACGAGAATAAGATTGCGAGTTTCTTGGTCAGAGCTGTCGTTGATGAGTACGGTGATAAAATAGGTGCAATTGCGGTTCATCTTGCAAGTGAAGCGATTACCCATGTCGTAGAAAGTTATGAAGGTGGTGATACAGGGGAGATTTATCTCGTTGGTGTAGATCAACTGATGCGTTCACAGTCACGTTTTGATGATAAGAGCAGTGTGTTAGTAACGAAAGTTGATACGGAATTAACTAACGATTGGTTAAATGCGCTTGAGGCTGAGGCTGAGGCTGAGGCTGAGATTGGATTAGGTGAAAAAATCTACGACGACTATCGCGGGGTTAGCGTTCTAGGAGTGTCACTCCCAGTAGAGTTTGGTGGTGTTCCGATGTTGATGGTCGCGGGCATTGATGAAAGCGAAGCGTTCTTGCCAATAACACGACTTACCGAGCGCATTATAGTTGTGGTGGTGGTTACCGTTGGGTTGGTTCTTTTACTGTCTATTTTTAGTGTTAGAGCAATAACTCTACCTATTTTAGATTTGACCGTATGGGCTGAAAAACTGTCGGCGGGGCAGTTAGTTAAAATGAATATTGAAACCCCAAATAATGAGTTGGGGGTATTAAATCAAACATTCATTCGTTTTGTCGATTCCATTCAAGATGTGAGTAATATGTTGTCTTATTTGTCTGTGGGCGACCTATCCAAAGTAGTTGTGCCTCGCTCTGATGAGGATGAATTAGCGGTAACAATCAATAATTTGCAGCGGGCAATGAAAGATGTGGTGAGTCAGGCCAGTAGCATTGCTCAAGGTGATTACGATGCGCAAATTAGAATTCGCTCAGAGAATGATGCACTAGGCGTTGCTTTACGGCGAATGACTGTCAGCTTAAAGGAAGCGCGAACTGACTCAGATCGACAGAACAAAATGAATGAGTGGAAGTCCTCGCTAGCGGTTGTTCTTCGCGGAGATAAGAATATAGAGGATCTAGCGAACCTTTTGTCGATATTTTTTGCAAAGCGTAGTGGTGCTAGAGTGGTAGCATTCTACATAGTGAAACCCGGTGATGACGACGAAATATTGTCTTGGATAGGAGGCTACGCTGCTGAGAAAACGAAACTGGAAAAACAAACGATTCAATTGGGTGAGGGGTTAGCGGGACAAGCAGCACTGCAAAATGAAATGATTCTTGTGGATGATTTGCCTGTGGGGTTTCTAGATGTTAGCTCCTCATCTGGCAGTATTGACTCAAACGCGGTGTTGATTGTGCCTTTAGCCGTGAATGGCAGGGTTGTCGGGGTTGTGGAATTAGGCACTACGTCTGTATTTTCTGACGACATTAAAAAATCCATGGAGATTTCTGCTGAACCTATAGCAATAGCTTTAGAAACCTATTTTGGCCACCAGAAAACCAAAGCTCTACTATCGAAAACGCAACAACAATCCCATGTACTAAAAAATCAACAAGATGCTTTGGAAACGGTGAATGAAGATCTTAAAAAGCAAGCAGAGCAGCTAAGAGCGTCAGAGGAGGAGTTGAAACAGCAATCAGAAGAGTTGCGTGTATCAAATGAAGAACTAGAAGAAAAGCAGGAGTCGCTGTCTAAACAGAATGCTGTAGTCTTGGATGCAAAAAGGGATCTTCAAGTTCAGGCTGATGAGTTGGCGTTGGCGAGTAAGTACAAGTCTGAATTCTTGGCGAACATGTCGCACGAATTACGAACGCCCTTAAATAGTATGTTAATACTGTCTAAGAGTTTATCTGAGAATAGAGAGAAAACACTGACGATTGAGCAAGCACAGGACGCGGAGATTATTCATGATGGGGGGAAAGGGCTATTAGCGCTTATTAATGACATCATGGATCTATCCAAGGTCGAAGCGGGAATGCTGGATATTCATCATGAGCCAGTTGATATAGCAAGAACCGTGACCAATATGGATGTTATGTTCGGTCGGTTAGCATCTGATAAAGGGCTTGGGTTTGACTTGAATGTATCTGAATCTATACCGAAAAAGATGTACTCTGATAGTAAACGAATCGAGCAAGTACTTAAGAATTTTCTCTCCAATGCATTCAAGTTTACTGAAGATGGGGGCGTCAAACTGGGTGCAGGAAAGCCCACAGAAGGTGTCGAGTTTCGAGATGGAACGTTGACAGTAGAGAACACAGTTGCATTTTCTGTTATTGATAGTGGAATAGGAATACCGCGAGAAAAGCAGCAAGCAATCTTCGAAGCATTTCAACAAGTTGATGGGTCTACGAGCCGAAAATACGGTGGTACAGGGTTGGGTCTCTCGATTTCCAGAGAAATTGCAAAATTGTTGGGTGGTGAAATTCAAATTGAAAGTGATCCAGGGCAAGGAAGCACTTTTACGCTTTATCTCCCCATTGGCGAGGAAAGCGACTTTGGTGGGCCTGATTCAATGGATGTGGGAGATGAATCAGGTGGGTTTTCAAGTCTTTCCACTGAGCCAATGCCAAATGTCAGCAGGGCGGGCAGTTTGCCAGTGTGGATATCGGATGATAGGAATGGCTGCTTGCCATCGGATAACTCAATACTCATTATTGAAGATGACAAACACTTCGTGAACATACTCGTGCGATTGGCGCGGCAAAGAAATTTCAAGGTTTTGGCATCGAACTTAGGTAGGGATGGCTTATTACTTGCGGAACAATATCAACCTAGCGGTGTTTTGCTCGATCTTGGTTTGCCAGATATTCATGGCTATGAGGTATTGGAGCAGCTTAAGTATCATGTTAAAACCCGACATATACCTGTACACATAATTTCCGGTGGGGAGGGTGGCGACTCCAAAAATCTTGGGGCAATGAGTTTTCTTCAAAAGCCGATCAATGAAAGTTCCATAGATACTGTGTTCGATACGATTCGCAATGATTTATCGGGAAGCCAGAAGACAATTCTTGTTGTTGAGGACGATTTATCAAACCAACGTGCGATATCCAGATTGTTGGAAAATGAAGGTGTGGATATTACATTTGCCGAGACTCTGGCGGCAGCGGAAAACCAATTAGATTCCCATCGCTTTAGTTGCATTATTCTTGATCTTGGTTTGCCGGATAAGGGAGGGTTGGATGCTGTCATTGAAATAAGTGAAAAGGAACACGCAAACGGTACGCCGATTGTTGTGTATACCGGTAGGGAAATGACGGACAAAGAGTTCACTCAGATATCAGAAAGAACCTCTTCTGTAATCGTAAAGGGCAAAGCCTCTTTGGATCGTTTGGTGGATGATGTGTCCCTTTTCCTCCATAAGATGGATAATGAAAAAGACGGTGGCAATAGCCAAGAAGTCGCTATGCTCCATGACGAAGACGAGATGCTTAGGGGGCGACAAATACTCTTGGTGGATGATGACATGAGAAACGTCTTTGCGCTAAAGCGTCAGTTGGAGCGAGAAGGGATAGAGGTGACCGCTGCAGAGAATGGACAAGTGGCGTTAGATTGTATTGAAGAGCAAGATGAACCTTTTGATCTTATCCTTATGGATATTATGATGCCTATTATGGACGGTTATGAAGCCATGGAAAAAATACGCCTTATTACGGCTTATAAGCAACGCCCTATTATCGCGTTAACCGCCAACGCTATGCCTGAAGATCGTGCTAAATGCATCGATGCAGGAGCATCAGAATACCTTACGAAGCCCGTGGATGTTGATAAATTATTTTCCATGCTCAGAGTATGGATGTTTGATAGTAAGCGATAACAAGTACGTGTCTATGATCGTATTAGGTTAATAACATGGAAAATGAGGTAGGTAAGCCGGTAGTACATGATGAGTCGGCGTTAGTTCGTAGCAAAGTTGAATTAGAAACCCATGAGATCGACTGGTTTTTGGATGCTGTGTGGGTTCGGTACGGCTATGATTTTAGGCAGTATGCTAGAGCCTCCTTGATTCGTCGAGTGCATTATCGGTTGCAGTCTGAGGGGTTAAAGCGTGTATCTGAGTTGATACCCCTTGTGTTATACGATGAGGATTTCTTTCAGCGCTTTTTAAAAGATATGTCAGTCACAGTCACGACAATGTTCAGGAATGCGGTTGTATTCAAAGGCATTAGAGATCAAATTGTCTCTTTTTTGAGGACATACCCCAGAATCAATATTTGGCACGCAGGTTGTGCTACGGGTGAAGAAGTCTACTCGATGGCTATTCTTTTGAAGGAAGAAGGGCTTTTAGAACGCACGCGAATATATGCCACTGACTATAATAACCAATCGTTGGAATTTGCCAAACATGGAATTTACCCGCTTAAAGAAATACGGGGCTATACTGAGAATTACCTCTGCGCTGGCGGAAAGGGGTCATTTAGTGACTACTATCAAGCAAGATATGAACACGCAATAATGAATAGTGACCTTAAAGATAGAATAACGTTTGCACATCATAATCTAATGAAAGATGGAGTATTTGCAGAAATGCATTTGGTGTTGTGTCGGAATGTACTCATCTATTTTGATCAGAATTTGCAAAATAGGGTGCTTAAGGTGCTTAGTAACAGCTTGGTTCATAGAGGTTTTCTTGTCTTGGGTGATAAAGAAACGTTGGATTTTAGTGCAATTGCCAATGAGTTCGATGAGCAAGTAGATAGGCAAAGGATTTATCGTAAGCGACCGGTATTGAATTCGATAACATGAATACAGAGTCAGATAAAAAATACGAGGCCGCGGTGATCGGCGTATCTGCAGGCGGGTTGGATGCATTGCATAAAATATTGTCAGTGCTTCCCGCAGACTTGTCTTTTCCTATTGTTATTGTGCAGCATCGAGCGGATGATTCGGATACCTTTTTGACAGAGTACTTAAATGATTGTAGTGAATTAGCAGTGAAAGAAGCACAACAAGGCTGCTTATTGAAAGCGGGTGATGTGTGGTTGGCTCCCTCGGGTTATCATGTGTTAATAGAAAAAGAGAAGGTGCTGAGTTTGTCAGTAGATCTACCAGTAAACAGCTCTATACCGTCAATAGATGTATTGTTTGAGTCTGCAGCGGACGTGTTTTTTGATCGCTTAGTGGGTGTTGTCCTTACCGGGGCCAGTTCGGATGGTAGTGTGGGGCTAAAAAAAATAAAGTCCGTAGGGGGCTTTGTTGTCGTTGAGGACCCAGAGACGGCTTACGCGTCCGTTATGCCTCGTTCAGCGATGCAGTTAGCGGAAGTAGAATGCGTATTGCCATTAGATGAAATTGGACCATTTTTAGGGAGCCTGAGCCATGGGTAATAATCTGCCCAAGTTGCTCGTAGTAGACGATGAGCCTAACAACCTTTATGCAATGAGGCATATTGTTCGGACGCTGGAGATTGAAATGATCGAAGCAGCCTCTGGGCAGGAAGCTTTGATGGCGATACTGAAGAATGATTTTTTTCTTATTCTTCTCGATGTTCAAATGCCTGATATGAATGGATTCGAGACCGCAGAAATTATTCATGAAAGCAAAAAAGACCGGAATACCCCGATTATTTTTCTGACAGCCTATAGCCAGACGGATGAGGCCGTCGTTAAGGGCTATGATGTTGGAGCGGTGGATTATATACAAAAACCTATCGTGCCTGAAATATTACTGAGTAAAATTGATGTATTTCAGCGTCTATGGATTCAGAAGTTGCAGCTACAAGAGAGCAAGGAGCTGTTTGAGTCGATGAATAGTACGCTGTTTGAAAAAAACAAAGCCCTTAAGGACTCAAATCAATCGTTGCAGAGTTTTTCTCACGTGGTGTCCCATGATCTTAAGCAACCACTGTCTACCTTGATAGGCTTCTGTAAGAGAACACTCAAGCATGAAGCGGAGAACCTCACTGATCGAGGCAAAGAAATGCTCGGGATTTCGGTGAAATCTGGGGAGCGCATGGCGGGTATGATAGATAGTATTTTGTCGTTTGCCGAATTAGACAATGAAATAAAGGCAATGCAACTATCGAAGGTGGACCTTAATGAAGTGTTATCCCATGTGACGCAAGACCTTGAAGAAGCAGCTGTTGCGAAGAAAGCGACAATCAATGTTGGGAGTTTGCCGTTAGCGAAAGGTGATTCTCACCAACTGTACCAGGTTTTTCAGAACATCATTAACAATGCCCTAAAATATAGTAGACCGGATGTTCCCCCAATAATTGATGTGACCGGAAAGGAGCTTGAGGGTGCCTTTATCGAAATTATTGTTAAAGATAATGGGTTGGGATTCGAAGAGAAATATGCAGAAAGAATATTCCAACCTTTCTCTCGATTGCCAAATAGTAAAGGAGTAGAGGGGTCGGGGATTGGAATGGGGACAACGAAGAAAATTGTTGATTCTCACGGCGGCTCTATTACGGCGAAAGGTAAGCTTAACGATGGCGCTGAATTTATTATTCACTTGTTAAAGGTCAATGGGTAATATTCCTTGGGTATTTACTCGGTAACTTTTTGGCACAGTGAAATGAAATTGTCGAGCAAACCTCGTGAGTAGGGTGTTTCTTGGACCTCTTCAAATAGTGTTTGTATATTTAGACCTTGTTCTTGTAGTGAATCGTAACGTTCGAATAAATAGAAACGCATGATGTTCGCGCTAAATTCTGGATGGTATTGTACTCCCCACATGTTATTGCCGATACTAAACGCTTGGTGGGGCTCGTAGTCATTGCTGGCAAGTAAAGTAGCACCGGGGGGAAGCGTTAATACGCTTTGAGCGTGAGTGACGTTAGCATAATAGAAGGAGGGGCTGGCACTGAAAAGCGGGTCTTTCTTGCAGTCGTTACTAAGTTCAATTGGGACAGAACCAATCTCTCTGCCTTTTGGATGAAGGCCTACGCTGCCGCCAAGAGCCTGAGCAATAAGCTGATGTCCGTAGCAAATGCCTAAAACCGGCGTGTCGGTCATAGACAAATCCACAACCCATTGCTCTAGAAGTAAACTCCAGGGTTCTCGGTCAGTGACCATGGACGGCGAACCGGTGATAATGACGCCGCCAATATCATCGGCTATAGGCAACTCTGAGGCATCGACACAATGAGTACAATCAACAATAAGAAAACCACCGTCATCGTGACTGGCGATAATCCACTCACCAAAATTCCCAAGGGTTTCCAGCGTTTTGTCTGGGGGATTGCCTGTCACAGCGATGACGATTGGTTTACTCATTGTCGTATTGTCCCTAAATGCAATTTATTATGAGACTGTCTTAACGCTCATAAATGGCTTCTATCGTTGTTTTGGCGATACGGTGCTGGTTGATCATATAGCCTACCAATGCGGCAGAACTATCATCAGAAAGCTGCAATGTATCGACATTCAGTGCATGTAGTGTGAATTGATATCGATGACGTCCATGACCTTCTGGTGGACACGCCCCACCAAACCCCTTCAATCCAAAGTCGGTGCGGCTTTGTACACTACCTTGCGGTGCGAGTTTGCTATCCAGAGCCCCGGCATTTCTTGAGATGCTTGTGGTTGAGCTATCAATATTAAATACTACCCAATGCCACCAACCACTTCCAGTGGGGGCATCGGGATCATAAACGGTTAACGCGAAACTTTTAGTGCTTTCAGGAGCTCCAGTCCACGATAGTGAAGGTGATATATTGTTACCAGTGCATCCAAACCCGCTGAACACTTGATCTGTAGATAGGCTTTGGCCTTCATTTATGTCGGAGCTGTTTAAGTTGAATGATGTTGGTTCGGAGGGCGTACCTGCCGATGCTATTCCGATGACACATCCAAAAAATGCAGCTGCGAGGGCCCGAAAGAGTTTTTTATCGCGTTGTTGAGACATGTTGAGATTCCTATCTGATGAATGAAAACACAATGTGTTGGGTATCAGTATATGAATCGTAGGGAATGGTTTTAGCTCTCAGCAGTCAATCTTTCTCCCGATTCGCTCAAACCGAGCTGGCGGGTCTGTCGAAGTTCTCTGGGAGTCATGCTAAAACGTCGTTTAAAGCGCTCACCAAACCTGGATTGGGATTGGTATCCGACGGTTTCCGCGATCTGGCCAATTGGCCAGTTAGTTTCTTGTAATAAGCACAAGCCGGAGACGAGTCGGGTTTCTTCAAGTAACAACCGAAATGACGTTGATTCTTTGCTTAAGTGGCGGCGCAATGTGGAGTCACTCACGGCTAATTTGTCACTTACCTGGTTTAGCTGCCAATCATGACCGATGTTCAGCGACAGCATATGGCATACACGTTGCCGCCAGGATGATGCATGAGGCAGCAATAGGGACTCTCCAAGCCCACTATTAACCAATAATAGAAGAAGTTCTTGTTGGCGATGTTCATCCATCAGTTCATCGACGCCTTGTTGCTGGCACCATTGCACTCTCTGTAGCATCGCAAGTTGTATATCGCTAGGCGCGTCGGCCAAGGGAGAGGCTGATGAACCTATGTTATTTATAATCTGTTTATGCTGGTGACAAAATTGTTCAACGGTATTGGGTTGAAACGAGGTGCACATCGATAAGAACTCTTGCTGCTCACCCAAGGGTATATTCTCAAAATACACAACGCTATTTCCCGGTATGAGTAAAAGTTGACCAGGCCGACAGTCGTAGGATTTATCTTTGAAAGTAAGGCGCTTCATCCCTTGAAGTACCATAATCATACAGGGTTGGTGTAGGGGGACTTCTCGAACCCGCTGGGTGTTGCGGCAATAGAATATACCAATAGAGCCCAATGGCTCTGGTGCACCAAAATCCTGTAGATGGCGACGGAGCAGCTGAGTGAGTTGTATTTTGGTCGATGATGTCATGTTTTAGAATGGGTCGCGTGTAGTGGAAATGATGCGTGAATACGTTTTATTCTACTGCTTTTACAGAAACAACAACACTTTTTGGTTAATAATAGGAAAAACAGTAGGTTAATTGTTGTGGGGGCCACTGAGCCTAAACGTGGCATATTTTTGTCATAAAATAATGGACTATTTAACCCATGGCCTTTGGATTATCCCCACAAAAAAAGCTATTAGAGGGCTTGTTTTTATAGGGCTTCATCCTATAATAAATGATATAAACTATTGAAATGTATAGATATTTTGTCGTTGTATATCGATGGTGATTTTAAGTGCTTTATATTATGACTCTCATGACTATTTTTGCATAGGCTTCTACTGTACCTCAAGTTTTTCCTCTATCGTGCCGCAAAGGCAGAAGGTGTAGTAATGGATCGTCCAAGTCATATTTTCCGTATCGCATTCCTATTAGTCATGGGACAAGTTTTGTTTTTAACTGGGTGCGCTACGAGTAGTTACAAATTGATGCAGCAAGCAGAGCAACGAGTTAACGAACAATCGCTATTGTCGCAAATTTCTACCCAACTGGAAGCGGTAGAGCAGCGAATGGCAGCAGCCCAGGCGAATGATGTCGGGACTTTTGCACCTGATGATATGAGTGCTGCCTTAAGTGCGCTTTCTGGTGCTCGCCGGTATTATGATATGTTCAAACTTGAGCCAGAAAAGATCCACAAGTCAGCATCGCTGTTTTTCGGCGATAGTATGGGAAAAGAAACGCTAACGTTATTATCTAAAGCCGTCACTGCATTGAGTCGTGCAGAGGACAATAAGCGTCGCTCAGATAGTTTGTTGGCAGGGTCGGTAGAGAACTTTAAGTGGATAAAGAAGTTTCAAGCGCAGACTTATTTTCCTTATGCGTTTCGTGATTTGGAACGAGCGCACAATGGGTTAATAAAGCAGGTGTCTCGAGGGGGCTTTGAGCGAGCGCAGCGTGCATTGCCTCAGTTATTGAGAGAGCAAAAAGCACTGGAAATTATGGCAGCCCAACGATTTTATTTGCAGGATATCAGTAAGCGTGTTGAGCGAGATGGCCGATATACATTAGATCGTTATGCAGCGTTGAGTTATGGCGGTTCGTTGGGAGCACTCAACCATGCCAAATCGGTTATTGCTAAGAATACTCGTGATGAAGCTGCGATCTTAGCTGCCAAAGTGGAGGCTGAATTTGCGTTTGAAATTGCTCATGCGGTGGCAGGGGATATGCTGAAATTATCCAAGATGGATCGACGTGAAATGGAGCGCTGGTTGCTTTTACTGACGAAAAAACTGAATGAGACTGGCAAGGCATTAGGGTCCGATGATGTGAGGGACCGTTCGCTTCTTGCGCAGCTAGAGATGGTCGCTAAAGTCGCCAAAAGTCAGGGAGACAAGTTAACCGAAGCGGATCAAGCCGTTATCGAAACGGAAGGGGTGCTAGATAAGGCGGTTGAAGGTAGTGATGCACTTGCGGGGAGAGTGGTAACGTTGGAAGAGGAACGAACCTCTCTAAGCAGACAGCTAGAGACCTTAGCCGCCCAAATGGATGAGATGAAGTCATCTAACCAGCGGGTCGCGGCGCAAGATCAGTTGATCGTAAAAGATGAGTACATTCCATTGAGTCAGAGGAAGAGTTTGTTCTGGTAAGTAATGTCACCAGCAAAAAAAGGGCTGCAGCAATGCAGCCCTTTTTTATGGGAGTTACTTAACTTTCCATTTTGAAAACATCTTGCCGACGAGGAATGGGGTGAGTTTAACGGCGCTGGTCGCAAATTCCTTTGGCGATCGCGGATAGACAAATCGTTGCGCATTGATGAGTGCATCAAAAGAAGACTCAGTAAACGGATACCACCATAAATTTCTTTTTGCCGGAAGGATGTCCCAGTTAACTGCTTTAGTGTGGGTCATCTCCTTAAGCCCTTCTGGTCCATGGGTACGTCCAATCCCTGAATGTTTCCAGCCACCCCAAGGCATTTCAGAAAGGCCGTGTGTATATAGGTGGTCGTTGATGGTGGTAACACCTGATTCTAGTTTGGCGGCAAGTTTCCGACCGTTTTTCAGGTCTTTTGTCCAGACAGAGCTTGTTAATGCAAGGTCAGAATCATTCGCAAGGGATAGGGCTTCATCCTCAGTGGAGAAAGGAATGACTGGTATCAGCGGACCGAACGTCTCTTCCTTGATAAACAGCATGTCATCGGTCGTATTCGTTAATAATGTTGCTGGATGAAAATAGCCATTTTGAGGCCCAATGGGTTGGGATTGAGCGACTATTTTTGCACCTTTTGTGAGAGCATCTTCTAGGTGTTGCTCAACGGTGTTGAGTTGGCTTTTGGTTGTTAAACATCCAATGTCGACGTTGTGGTTATTGTCGGCGCCATGTCGTAGTGAGTTGGTTTTTTTGGCGAGCAAGGTAACGAACTCGTCGAAGATAGATTCGTGAACATAGACCCGTTCTACACCACCGCAGGATTGCCCAGCATTTTGGAAGCCCGCCCATGCTGCACCGTTTGTGGCTCGCTCAATATCAGCGTCCTTAAGGACGATCATCGGATCATTGCCACCGAGTTCTAACGAAAGCGGGGTGAGAGTCTCAGCGGCTTCTGACATGAGTTGCTTGCCAACGCCTACTGAGCCAGTAAAGAATATTTTATCGATACGGTTTTCAAAGAATGCGCGCGAGACTGCACCACCAGATCCGACTATTTGTTGAAATAGCCCAGCAGGTAAATTGCCCGCCGCAATAATGTCGTTGATTACTTGGCCAACCAAAGGGGTTGCGGCCGCGACTTTTAGGATAACGGCGTTGCCTGCCATTAGCCCCATGATAATTTCGCCAAATGGAATTGACAGTGGATAGTTCCAAGGGCTGATAATACCCACGACACCGAGGGCTTTATGTTGCATTGAGCTTTTCTTGTTAAAGAAAAGTAAGCTGTCTATGGGGATTTTCTTTTCTTTGAGTACTTTCCCGGCATTTTTAGCGTACCAATCACAAGCTAGTGTGCAGGGCAATACCTCTGTACCCATAGCGTCTATACGGGTTTTACCATTGCTTTTACTGACAATGTCGGCAATTTGAGCTGCATTGTCGACAAGGTAGTCACGCATTTTTTTAATTGATGCCGCTCGTTGCGTAAAACTCATCTGTTCCCACGCGGCTTGAGCTGAGCGAGCTCGTGCAAACATATCGGGGACTTGAGTCATATCGGTGTTAGGTACTTGGCCTATTTCTTCGCCAGTGGCGGGATTGTAGGCGACGGTAGTGCCCGGTGAGGGTATATTTTGTGCTGCATTCATTGGTCTAAGCCCCTTTCTTACAATGTCATTAGGAATAAACGATGTGTTGTTATTTTCGGACATTCTTAAGATGCCCTTATTGCTATCGATGTAGCTAGTGTGTTTACACTCAGGATTAAATCACAATTCCATTGCACTGTCCTTAGTCTCGGGTGACTGCCTGGTTTTAAGACGCCGGGCTAGCCTCAGTAGAGAAGCTATACTTAATTAGCTTTAATCAAACTAGGTTAGGGAATGGGTTAGGAAAAGTGATGAAAAAAACCGGTGCATGGTTAGTAAAGTATGCCTTGGAGCAAATTGGCGTTAGACATACGTTTGGGGTTCCGGGAGTTCACAACACAGAAATTTATGATGAGCTTAATAATTCAGATTTAATTCAGCCGATTCTAGTGGTACATGAATCATCTGGTTCTTTCATTGCGGATGCAATAAGTCGGACATCAGATACCATAGGCACGATGATGATCGTGCCTGCTGCTGGCGCGGCTTATGCTAGCGCAGGCATGGGGGAGGCTTATATGGCAGGTGTGCCAATGCTGGTTATTGCTGGGGGTATCCGTGGCGATGGTGATTACCGGTATCAGCTACACGATATGGATCAGCACGCGTTATTAGCGCCTATAACAAAAAAGACGTACTTGGTAGAGGATCATCAAGACATTATTCCTTCTATTTATGCTGCCTATGAATTAGCCAATGCAGGGTTGCCGGGACCGGTTTTTGTCGAGGTGCCGGTGAATGTGCAATTAGACAAAGGTGACGTAGTGGAGTTGCCGGTCTATAGACCTATTTTGGAACCCATTGATGTGGACCAATCCCTGGTCGATGTTGCAGTGGAGCAATTGTGTGCGGCTAATCTTCCAGGAATTTTTGTTGGATGGGGTGCAAGAGATGCGACTGAGCTACTGATAAAAATTGCGGACTTGCTACATGCCCCTGTGTCTACAACATTGCAGGGGTTGAGTGTTTTTCCTGCAGAGCATCCTCTGCATACGGGTATGGGATTTGGTCCTGCGGCGGTTCCTGCCGCGACCAATGCATTTAAACACTGTGATTGTATGTTAGCCGTTGGTACTCGGTTTGCTGAAATTCCTACCGGTAGTTTTGGCGTGACGGTTCCTGAGAAGCTAATTCATATCGATATAGATGCTAATGTGTTGAATGCAAATTATCCTGCCTCGGTTTCTATTGAGGGTGATGCGGTTAAAGTACTCGAGAAAATTGTAGAGGGGTTGATAAAACGTACTGACTTGGCCAATGAAAGAATCGGTATTTCTACCCAAATTAAACGGGATAAATTTCAATATGATGAAGAATGGGCAGAGCATGATAGTGGAGATAAGGTAAACCCCTCGTCATTTTTCAAGGGGCTACGTGTGCAAATTGCCGATGATGATTATGTTGTGGCAGATGATGGAAATCACACGTTTCTTACGGCGGAATTAATGCCCATTCACAAGAGCAAGCATTTTATATCCCCCTCCGATTTTAATTGTATGGGGTATTGTGTACCTGCGGTGATCGGCGTGAAATTACTTAACCCAGATAAAAGGGTCATTGGCATTGTGGGTGACGGTGCTTTCTCCATGAGTTGCATGGAAATACTGACGGCATCGCGTCTACGGGTCGGTGGTGTTTTTTTTGTATTTAATGATGGAGAGTTATCTCAGATATCTCAAGCACAGGAGATTCCATACAATCGTAAAACTTGTACCGTGTTGGGAAATCTCGACATTTCTGGTGTGGCCCAGGCGACAGGGGCGGAGTTCATTACGCTGAATACCAACTCAGACATTATGAGTGTGATAAAAAAAGCGATCACGATTGCGGATACAGGAAAGCCAGTGGTTGTGGATGTGAACGTCGACTATTCTAAGCGTACAAGATTCACTAAAGGTATTGTAGGGACGAATTTGAAGCGATTTGATATGGGGACAAAAGCACGTTTTATTGGGCGGGCGGTAAAGCGAAAATTTACGGGTTAGAGAGATAATTACTTTTACTTCCATCCGGTACAACCCGGTTGTTCTCCTTAAAAGCCAATGATAGGATCGATGCATATTCGGTTCGGTGCTTCGTAAGAGCTTCACAAAGAGCTCCGTGAAAGTTTCCTATAAGACTACAATAAAAGGTAATTCGGTGAGCAACGACAAACCATTAGAGGGCGTTCGGGTTCTTGAGCTTGGACAATTATTAGCGGGGCCCTTTGCAGGGACTTTATTAGGGTATTACGGTGCGGAAGTTATCAAAGTTGAACCACCGGGAAAAGGAGACCCGATTCGTCAATGGCGAGAAGTAAAAGATGGCACATCGCTTTGGTGGCGAAGTCTTGGTCGCAATAAAAAATGTGTGACATTGGATCTAAAAAGCGAGAAAGGGAGGGAAATTGTTAAGTCTCTTATCCTAAAATCTGATGTTGTAATAGAAAACTTTCGACCGGGCACGATGGAAAAATGGGGCTTGGGCCCAGAGGTATTTGAGTCTGTTCATCCTGATCTCGTTTATACGCGAATTTCCGGTTATGGACAAACTGGCCCATTATCACAGAAGCCAGGGTTTGCCTCCGTGTGTGAAGGATTTAGTGGTTTTCGCGCTGTTAATGGGTTCCCTGGTGAAGCGCCTGTTCGACCCAATTTGAGTATGGGCGATTCTCTAGCAGGCCTTCATGCTGCTTTTGGAATCGTATTGGCGTTAATTCAGCGTAATAAAGCCCCGGAAAACAGTGGCCAGGTCGTCGATGTGGCTCTTTATGAGTCAATGTATAACATGATGGAAGGGGTCGTTCCTGAATACGATGGCGCTGGCGCAGTTCGACAACCATCAGGGACAACGGTAACCGGAATTGTACCCACCAATACCTATCGTTGTGGCGACAGTAAGTACATCGTGATTGGCGGTAATGGAGACTCAATATTTGTACGCTTGATGAAAGCGATAGGAAGGGAAGACCTCGCGACGGACCCGCGTGTCGCTACTAATCAAGGTAGGGTCGATAATGAACAAGAAATCGATGATGCATTGTCACAATGGACAAATCGAATGACGTCTGACGAAGCGTTGTCAGTACTTGAAGACGCCAGAGTGCCGTCTGGGCCCATTTTTAATGTAGAAGATATGATGGAGGACGAACATTATAAGGCGCGAGATATGTTTGAGTCAGTTGACATTAATGGCGAACCGCTGAAAATTCCTGCAATTGTGCCAAAGTTGGTAGGGACGCCTGGAGAGACGCAATGGCCAGGTCCTGAAGTAGGCGAATATAATACTGAAGTTTATGGTGACGTATTGGGGCTTAGTGAAGAAGAGATCTTGGTACTAAAGGAAACTGACGTCATCTAAAGCTGGTATCACCTCAGCCTTTCTATATACTTCTGCCCATGGAAAATAACGCAGAAACTATCTTACAGAATACCTTCGGGTATTCTGCCTTTAGAGGCAACCAAAAAGACATTATCGATACCGTAACACAGGGTGGCGACGCCTTGGTGTTGATGCCAACAGGTGGCGGTAAGTCTCTTTGTTATCAAATCCCAATGTTACTACGTCAGGGTGTTGGTATCGTGATATCACCCCTTATTGCACTAATGGAAGATCAGGTGTCTGCACTTACCCAGCTTGGTGTAAGGGCCCGGTATCTTAATAGTATGCTAAGCAGAGAAGAGGCATATCATACTGAGCAGGCGGTATTGGAAGGTAACTTAGATGTGTTGTATGTAGCCCCTGAGCGGTTATTGCAACCCAGGACCATTGCGTTATTAAAGCAAGCAAACATTAGTCTATTTGCCATTGATGAGGCCCATTGTGTTTCGCAATGGGGACACGATTTTCGTGCAGATTATTTGCAGTTAAGTATTCTTCAAGAACAATTCCCTCACGTTCCTCGGTTAGCATTGACGGCAACCGCAGATAATCAGACTCGACAAGAAATATTGATGCGCCTCGGGTTAGAGCAAGGCCATGTCTTTGTGAGCGGGTTTGATCGGCCAAATATTCAATACCGTATTACACACCGAGAAAATGGTAATCAGCAGTTATTACGTTTTTTAAAAAATGAACATGCCAGCGATGCGGGTATTGTGTATTGCTTGTCACGTAAAAAAGTAGAGTCCACCGCGGAATGGTTGTCAGGGCAGGGGTTTGATGCGATTCCTTATCATGCGGGTTTACCCATGGAAACGCGAAAGCGTCACCAGGAACGCTTCTTGAGAAACGATGGCGTTATTGTCGTCGCTACGATTGCATTTGGTATGGGAATTGATAAACCGGATGTGCGTTTTGTTGCTCATTTGGATTTACCCAAAAGTGTGGAGTCGTATTACCAGGAAACGGGGCGTGCAGGGCGAGATGGTGAACCTTCGACAGCGTGGATGGTGTATGGCCTGCAAGACGTCATCAAGCTCAAGCAGATGCGGGCAGATTCACAAGCCAGCGAACAATTTAAACGAATCGAGCACCAACGATTGGAATCGATGCTTGGGTTATGTGAGATTACGAGTTGTCGGCGTGAGGCGTTACTGAATTACTTTGATGATGATTCGACTTCTGTCTGCGGTAACTGCGACAATTGTTTAAACCCAGCGGAAAGCTGGGATGCTACTGATGCATCAAGAAAAGCACTCAGTTGTATTTTTCGTACCGGTCAGCGATTTGGTGTTAGTCATCTCGTGGATGTTCTAAGAGGTGCGGACAATGCAAAAGTTAAGCAGTTTGAACATGAAAAAGTCAGCACGTTCGGTATTGGAAAAGATCTATCTGTCGATCAGTGGAAGTCTGTGTATCGACAACTTATTGCGCGCGGACATATCAATGTAGACATGGAAGCATTCGGCGCATTAAGGCTTACTGATAAGTGTCGACAACTGTTGCGTGGAGATGAGTCCATTTCGTTGCGTAAGGATCGAGTCGAGTTAAAGGGTAAGACGCGTAAAGTTGCCTCTCAAGTGAAAGAACAAGATAGGGTTCTTTGGGAAGCGCTACGGGCAGAGCGTAAGCGCCTTGCTGATGAGCAAGGTGTGCCGCCCTATATTATTTTTGGCGACGTCACGCTGATGGAGATGATGGAGCGTCGTCCAGGCTCTGCAGCGCATATGTTACAAATATCCGGTATTGGCCAGCACAAACTTGATAAGTACGGTGATGTTTTCTTAGCGATTTTGGCAGATCATGGTGAGGTCGAGTCTGCGCCACCACCGGAAGCGGCGAAGGTAGAGAGCTATTTAGAGACGCTTGCATTACTGAAGGCGGGTATGGATGTTCCGATGATTGCAGAGCAACGGGGGGTCAAGGAGAAGACTATTTTTATCCACTTAGAAAAATGCATTGTTGAAGGTGAGATAGAAGTACAGGACGTGGTGCAGTTACCTGAAGAAGATATTGACCGTGTAAGAGATGCGTTGTTTGCTCATGCCGATGAAGACAATAAGATAAAACTGACGCCAGTATACGAAGACTTAGAAGGTCACTACTCTTACGAAATCATCGGTTGTATTAGAGCGGAAATCCTAAGGGACATGTAGATTTCCGCATTAACCAACCGTTAGCTTGACGCGCGTAACGCTTCTAGTAGAGATTCAGGTTCGTTGTTGTTAACGTCCTCTACGGTGATTATTGGGCGTGGCGGTACACTTTGACCTTCAAAGTCGGTGGATGCCTTAACTCCCGAAATATTAATAAAGCTTGCTACTGCAGTAATAAGAAATAACTCAATCATATTCTTGACCCGTATGTGGTGCGCCGTTTTATCGACAGAAGTAAGTAGCGTCTTGCTACGTTATTTACTCGTCGCCCGGTGTAATTCGGGTCTTATGTTTTGGCGCGCATGATACAAGGCGAATAACGTTCATTCAATAGACAAAAATGGTAAATAAGCACAGATTCTAAAGAGACTGTGGAGTCACGCAATGTTGTCGCATTTTTATGGCGTAATGTAACATTGGGTTTCCGCAGGGTGATCCATTCATGCAACTGCTCATTATGTTGCTGTTGTCTTAAGCGGGTAGTAAGACTAACGAAAGCGGCAAAATTATTGGGGGGTCTCTAAAATAGGAATGTCACTTCCGAGAGAAATCGCGCTTAAGGAGCTTTCGGGATGGCGGATCATATATTCCGCCATGTTGTAACTAACAGGCTCACTGAACAGGTGTCCTTGCATTTGATGGCAGCCAAGATTTCTTAGATAATGGTATTGTTGTTCAGTTTCAACCCCTTCAGCGATTAGGTTCATATTTAAACCGTTTGCCATGGCGATAATTGCATTGATGATACAGGCTTCTTTGGGTTTGCCATCGATAGATTCAATAAAGGATTTATCTAACTTAAGTGTGTTAATCGGGAAGCTATGTAAATGGCTAAGGGATGAGTAGCCGGAGCCAAAGTCATCAATAGCGATAGTGATACCTAAATCAGATAGCTGTTTGAGTTTTTCGATGGATTGGATATGGTCAGACATGATAGTGTTTTCAGTGATGTCCAGCTCTATTTGGCTTCCCTTTATTCCGTAGTGTTCGAGGTAGGACGTTAACATGTCCACAAAACCATGATGATTAACCTGTAACGCAGAGATGTTCATCGATATTTGTAGAGTAGGGTTGTTCCATCGTTTTATATCGGAACACACCCTATCCAGAACTTTTTCACCGATAGGGATGATGCAACCATTTTCTTCTGCGATTGACAGGAAATCTTTGGGGTAGAGAATGCCATCGGTTGGGTGATGCCAGCGTACAAGGGCCTCAAACCCTTTTAGAGTATCGGTGTGTGCGTTAATCATGGGTTGATAAACGACGTCAAATTCCTCTTTTTCTAGCGCTGTATGCATATCGTGCTCAAGAGAGATGCGGGATAACTGAGCTTTGCTCATTTCACTGGTATAGATTGTCAGTCCGTTTTTACCGTTGCCCTTAATCGAGTACATCGCGAGGTCAGCATTCTTGATCAGCGTTTCCATATCGTCGCCGTGATCAGGGTAGAGGGCGATGCCTAAACTACCGGTGAGATGCAAGTCATGTCCATCGACATGAAATGCTGAATCCAGTACGTGGAGCATTTTTTCTGCAACCGATACCGCGTCTTGCTGCTCTGCGATGTTCGGTAGAAGCAACGCGAATTCATCGCCTCCGAGTCTAGATAATGTATCGCCCTCTCTGAGGCAGCTTTGCAAACGGCGACTGACTGCCTGTAGAAGTTGATCTCCAATGTCATGCCCAAGAGAATCGTTCACAATCTTAAAGCGGTCTAAGTCGAGAAATATCATCGCAACCTTGTGGTTGTTTCTACGCCCCTGTGAAATGGCAAGCGATGTTCTGTCTTTCAATAGGGAGCGGTTAGGGAGCCCTGTTAATAGATCATGATATGCTTGGAATCGAATGACCGACTCCGCTTGCTTACGGGCAGTAATATCTCTAGCAATACCGTAAGATCCAGCGAAAACACTATCCCCGGTAATGGGGTCTTCGTTATAGATGCCCATTGAGCTGATTTCGAAGGGTACTGAGAGCGTACCCGTTTTTTCAATATTGCTATATTGAACTTTGCGCTTCATTTGAATTTCACAATTACGGGTTTTGCGACTGCCTTTTCTTCTTTCATTGATGGTATAGGGGTGTTTTCTCAATTCATCTTCGCTGGTCAATTGACTGAAGTGCTTTCCTATGAGTTCCGTTTTCTCATAATTGATCAAGTTCAGTGTGCTGTCATTTAGATAGGTGATGTGCCCATGCTGATCCAAGATATAGATAATGTCCGGTGAGTTATTCACCATAAAGCGATGTAGATGTTCAGAGTGTTTAATTTGCTCTTGCATGGCGATGTTTTCATTCACCAGCATACGTTCTTGCAGGGCATGCTTTACGGCATTGAGTAGCTCTTCGGCAACGTAGGGTTTACGGATGAAATCATGAGCGCCACTTTTTAATGCTCGTGTTACAGCATCGAATGATGATTCTCCGCTCACCACCACGACAGGAATATCAATATTGTTTTGGTTAAGATAGTCCATGACCTGATGGCCATTAAGATCTGGCATTTTTAGATCAAGAATAATGAGGTCTATAGTGTTGGTGCGAATGGTGTTTATCGCGGAGTGTCCGCCCGAGGCAGTGAGCACTTGATACCGATAAAGGCTCAGCAAAGATTGCATGCTTGTCAATAGGTCAGGTTTGTCATCAATGGCGAGTATTGTGTGTATCTTCTTTTTTGGAATGGATGATGAGAACTCTGGGTTTGAAATAGCCATGCAATTGTCCCTGTGTTATTTTTCTGCGGATAGTGTTGTGCTTTATCTGCTTGCTAACACTTCTAAAAATTTGCCTACAACTATAGATTAGATTTCTGTTTTCCTCTGAAAAAACACGCTAAATTGTGTAATTCCATCAGATTCTCTGCGGTAGCTCACAAAACCCTTTAGCTGATCGGTTAATTCTTTAACGATACTAAGCCCGATCCCGTTATGACAAGTGCCTTTTGAGGATGAGATTGGAGAAAATAATTGATCAATAATATTCGGAGGTATGCCGGGACCATCGTCGGCAATTTGAATTTCAATAAATTGGCGGCCATTAACAATGACGTTGTCGTGGGTTTTAACGCAAATCCAACCGTCATTGTTGAGGGATTCAAATGCATTCTTGATCAAATTGGTAAGGACTTGTTTTAGCTTAGTGTCATCCAGGTGGATAGGGGGGAGGTTCTTATCCAGGTGTCTTTCAGTGTCAATGGAATGGTCCTGCGGTAGGCCATCTTCGAAAATTAGCAGTAGGTCACTTAGCGTTTCGTTGATATTGACAGGGTGTTGGGTTGTTTTATTTGACAAACTATTGTCTATTTGAAGTTTTAGTAAGTTGGAGGCCCTGCTTATTTCTTCTTGAACGATATGCAATGATTCTTGTTGTTGTTGTGTCATTGATTCTGAGACAGATAAGATGTGTAGGTGGTTTTGTGCGATGCTTAGTGGATTGTTAACTTCATGAGTCATGCGTTTTAGCTTTGTCTGGTAGAGTGAGCGTTCGGCGTTAAGTACTGAATCAAACTGTTCGCACTTGTTTTTAACATGGAGTAGTGACTTAGCGATTGCATGTGAAAAATACTCTACATGTTTTCGGTTTGATGGCAGTCGCAAAAGATCGTTCTCATTTACGGCAAAGGCAACGAGAGAGAAGGGCTGTTCATTGAGGAAGAGTGGAAAACAGACCAGGTATTTCGATGAAGCTTGGTGCAATATCTCCTGATCAACAATAGAAATGTCGTCATTTGAATATTCAAATGTGTCGACACATTGCTTATGTATTAACGCGTCGGCGAGAATGCTCCTGCCTTTTTCTATTCGAATTGAGAGTTCGTTAGTAAGACAATGGCTGTCTATTCGATTGTTTCCTCTGATGCTGTTCTTCGCGTGATCGATATCAAAAAAATATACCGATTCAGTGTCGAATAATGTTGCCGCAGCCGTTTGAACTTCCTGTTGTATCTCGGCTTCATTATTTGCGTCGGCTAATGACCCTTTGACGGTTTCTAGAATACCGCAGAAATGTATTTCTCTTGTTAGCTGGTTGAGTTTGATGGCATCCTGGAGAGGGGCATGATCACAATCGTTGTCGTGGATAGGGACAAGATTTTGCCGAACGATATTGTCAGATAATGGGATAGCCAGCGCTCGTATGACATCACTTACCTGGGCAATAGCAGACTCGATTATTGGTGCAACATGGTCTCGAGGCATCGCGAGTAATGATGTTACCGAGTCGGTGCACTGATTGAACCGAGTGAACTCACCCTCTGTAATGGCTCTACTGATATTGACAATACGTGTCAGTATATGGGCGTCTGCTATTTGGTGTGAATCTGCGTGGTGAAATCGAATAGCATCTTGCAATTGTTTGGATAAATTCCAGGACTTACATACTGTTGCACCCAGTTCACAGTGGTTGATATAAAAGCGCCTGCTCTCCAGCGCGAGTAATGTGTTGTTGTCGGTGTTGGATGAGGTATTTTTGGGTGCTTTATATACGCAACTATTAAGGTATTCGTCGCTATCTTCTGCGTGGAAAATTAACTGCCCGATATTATGCAGTAATCCCGCGAAATAGGCTTCTTCAGGGTCATGGTAATCCACTTGAAGCGCGAGGGAGCGCGCCAAGAACCCGCACTGTAGGCTTGTTAGCCACTGCTCCTTGAGGTATTCCTGCGCCAGTGCACTGCCGCAAGTGTAGATGCCATTTCGATCATGAAACGTAGAAAGTACTAATCCTTTAACCGTTTTTGATGAGGTATCTAACAGGCGTTGTTGTACGCTATTGGTTGTTGGTAGCGCTGGTTGCCTGGTATGGGATTTTCGCTGAATCTCAAGAGATCGAGCCACCAATGCTGCGTCGTATCGAAGTAGATTATATAGAGGTACAGGGTTTTGCTGTGCCTCCATTGTTTGGTTGAGGGTCGGCAGTAGCACATGGGGGAGCGACAATAACTTGCGAATACTGTTGCTAGGTGAGTGATCATCAAAATACGATGTCGCTTCTGTATGGCTAGATAGATGTTGTTCCATTATTTTTATTGTTTTGGAATATGCGCGTTGTCGCTGCATATTCGAAACTCCGTCTTCTGCTTGTTCCTTGGGATGGACCAGTAACTGGTCAATACAGCTTACAAAATGTACTTTGAGTATATCGTTCTGATCTGTACTGTTGTACCTATATATCTTCTTTATATAGACCATTCTGAGCTAAAAAGGGGTGTTTTTTACGCTTATTTACCTAACAATATTTGTTTTGGTGGGATGCTATGCATATTCTGTCGTTTTTGGTCTGTGTTGTGGTAGATAATATATGGGAGAATCTCGCCCCTCCAAGTGACAGAGTGAAAGCAGTAAGGGTGACGTATGAAAGTTGATCGAAGATACCATGAGCCAGATGCAAGCGCGGTTAAGCGTTCAAATAAGTTGTATGGACCGGTATCTCGATACCATCGCCATGAGGTGATTGGGATCAACAATATTCCGCTTGAAGGGCGGTGTATCATTGCGGTTAATCACAGCTTTGCGACTTATGATAACGCGCTGTTATCCAAAAAAGTGAATGAAACAACAGGAAGGATCGTACGTAGTTTAGCGGACAATTCTCTTTTTTATGTTCCCTCTATAGGCCGCGCGATATCGAAAGCGGGTGCAGTCCCTGCCAACCCAAAGGTCGCCGAGTTCTTACTGACCGATAGGGAGCAATTGGTATTGGTTGCACCTGGCGGAATGAGGGAAGCCTTGCGACCATCTACTGAGAAATATCAAGTTCGCTGGGAATCAAGGAAGGGTTTTGTGCGCCTTGCAGTCAAAACCCAGACGCCAATAGTGTTATCCTGTTGCCCTGGTGCGGATGACCTCTATACCGTATACGAGAACCGCTTAACCAAAATGATCTACCGGCAATTTAAATTGCCAGCGACGATGATTCGAGGATTGGGGCTATCGTTATTGCCCAGGCCTGTCAATTTAGTTCACTACTTGAGTGAGCCTCAAAAACCACCTGTTGTTGATGGATTGAGCGAAGATGAATTTAATGCGGCTGTTGATAAATGGCACACGGAACTCACCCTGTTAATGCAACAAATGCTTGATGAGCATCAATAAAACGATCTAGGGTATAGTTTCATCAAACTGTAAAAATAGTTTGCCAAATTATATTTATGGCATAAGCTGAGAGTAACATTTAAGAACAACCAATAAGTGTTCGAACCAAGCCCTTGCTGATGTAAGTAGGGGACGTCCAGGTTGGATAAGGAGGTGGCGTTCAATAGAGAGAAAGAGTTTCTACGATCTATGTTGAATTTACCTGACTTGTTTGAGGATGAACCATGGACTCTAATTGTGTTTACGCCCGAAAAGCCTACGTACTCGATACAAATGTATTAATTCACGATCCCAATTCCATTCTTAATTTTGCCGAACACCTCGTTATTATTCCTATGACAGTTCTTGAAGAACTGGATAAATTAAAAACCGGAAACAAATCTGTTGCGGCTGAGTGTCGTGCCGCTGTGCGCCTTATTGATCAGTTGATCGGTGATGTTCCACCTGAACGTTTGGATGGTGGGGTACCGATATATAGGGAAGAGGGTGAACCGACCAAGGGGCGTATTGCTGTTGTCACGAATAAACCTGGAGAGCCGCCAGAGACGTGTTTAGCAAACAATACCAATGACAATATCATTATCAATCGAGTTGTACAGTTGCAACAGGAAAACCCTGATTGTCTTTATGCGTTAGTGACCAAAGACATTAATATGAGGTTAAAAGCACGAGCTTGCAATATAAAGGCAGAAGATTATCACAATGATCAGTTAGTGTCGGACGTGAAGCAGCTGACTAAAGGGTATATCTCTTTTGTTGGGGAGTTTTGGGATCAAGTCAGTACGGTAGAAACCATACAAAGAGGAAGTGCAACGTATCATTCTATCCCGAGGGATACGTTTGAAGAAGAGGTTTTTCTTAATCAGTTTGTATTGGATGAGCGAGATTTTGTTGGCAAGATTAAAGAGATTAATGATGAACATATTTTGGTTCAGCATTTGCGTAAAGACGGATTAATGCAGCAAGAGGCTTGGGGCCTAGTGCCAAGAAATATCTACCAAGCAATGGCGCTAAATGAATTACTGGATCCCGATATTCACTTAGTGAACCTAACCGGTGCGGCCGGCTCGGGAAAAACCATTTTGGCGTTGGCGGCCGCGATTGAAATGACGATCGAAAGCAAACGCTATAACAAAATAATCGTGACTAGAAGTACGCCTCCGTTGGCAGAGGACCAAGGTTTTCTTCCAGGTACGGAAGAAGAAAAAATGGACCCTTGGCTTGGGGCAATAACAGATAATATCGAAGCGCTTCACTCCAATGATGAAAGCCCTCAAGGTAGTATCGAGTATGTAAAAACGAAAGCCAACATTCAATTCAAAGCGCTAAATTATATTCGCGGAAGAAGCTTTCAGCGCAGCATGATCCTTATTGATGAATGCCAGAATCTAACGCCACATCAAATTAAAACGATTATTACGCGGGCCGGGGAGGGGAGCAAGGTCGTTTGTTTAGGGAATTTGGCCCAAATAGACACGCCCTATTTATCCCCTACAAGCTCAGGACTCACTTATATGTCTGAGCGGTTTAAGGGTTTTCCTCATGGCGCGAGTGTTCAGCTAAATGGCGTGCCCCGGTCGCTATTGGCAGAATACGCTGAATCCCACCTGTAATATCTGATATCTGCCTAGAGGCGGGGTGTACCCCTCCACTGGGCAGATTGCCTTGAAATACAATCTCTTAGAACAACTAAGCGCATAATCTATCCGTTGCCATTGCATATTCAAGCGGTGCATAATGAACTGGATTTGTACTAAATTGATTGTGGATTAAAAGGTAATCTTATGAGCGGCACGTATCAGGCAGTAGACGCAATTTTTGCAAAATATGACGACAAGGATGTGGATTTGCGTGCAATAGGGGAGCCTGATAAGTCAGTGATACTTTGTGTCAGTGCTCAAGGGATTATCGATAAGGGCGGGTTTATTACTTTTTTTGAAGATGATATTGAAGAAAATGTCGATTATCAGTGGTTCGTCGAAGCATACCGAAAAGTGGGAATGGAGACCCTTGCCGATAATTTTGCAGAGATTTTAGCCTTGTTCCCAGAGGGGGCTCCACAGCAAGATTTGGGTGAGAGGCGTTCGTATTTGGCTCGTTTTTTTGATGATGAAAGCCCCGAATATATGAATATCCTAGGTGCCTTAGAAAATGTCTTTTTTGATAATAATGACCAGGTGTATCAAGCCGCAGAAGTTTTTTGTAAAGGGTAACCATAAGTAGTGTGGCAAAGTTGGCCATAACGGCACCTTAGTTGTCATTCTCGGTGAATGTTATTGAGTTATAAATGCAATAAAATGCCTGCTTTCTTATTGGTAGTAGTGAAAGGATTGCAGGTATGTCAGAGATAGCAGATATGGGTATTCAACGAAGACCTGGTCAAGTCGTTGGTCGTGTAGTGAAAAACGCACGAAAACGTTTCCTGGAGGCTGAGTCCTTAGTGCAGGCAGGGAAGACCCCGCATGACGTAGTCTATGAAGATGATATTGTTCAGCTACGCTATTACCCGCCTATTCAGGAGTCCACTATCAAAGTGGGTGATTCTGATGTCACGGTTGAGAAAGAGTCATTCCGAATCCCGCTTGTCATTGTTGCACCATTGGCTGCGAATATGTATATCTATGATCTTTTTCAAGAGCGCAGCTTGGTACGTTATTTACGTGCCAAAGGTTTTGAATTGTACCTTGTTGATTGGGGAGTACCGCAGTGGCCTCACAATCACTTTACCTTATCGACCTATTTTGCCGAGAAGTTACCGGAATTACTGGCTGAAGTAAGAAAGCACAGCGGTGAACAGCAACTAAGCCTCCATGGCTGGAGTCTAGGTGGTCTATTTAGTACCTGTTATGCGGCATTGGGTGATCCGGATATTGTGAATATAGCACTGGTAGGGGCGCCGTTTGATTATCATTCAAATGGCGATCTTGGTAAGCAATATCAGCGCTTAGATAAGCAGCTAACGTGGTTGAAAAAGACAACTGGCTGGCAAGTTCATGATAGCCCCAAGCGCTGGTGGCGATCCCCTGGTTGGATGAATGCATTGGCATTTAAGTTAACGAATCCTGTTGGTAGTATTCAGGGGTATGTGGATTTGCTTAAGAATTTGCATGATGAAGAATATGTGGTTTCACATGCGACCAATAGTGCGTTTCTAGATGATATGCTTGCTTATCCTGGAGGCGCAATGCAGGACATAGTGCATTACCTGTGTGCTGAAAATATTCTAACGAAGGGGAAGTTGCCGATATCTGGGGATGAGAATAAAGGTGATGTGAGTAATATTAATGCAAATCTGTTATTGGTGTGTGGCGATAAGGATCCAATAGTGACGAGGGATAATAGTGTTGCTATTCTTGATCATGTAAACAGCCGAGATCGAACGGTAATGGATGTGCCTGGTGGGCACATGGGCATATTATCAGGTAGTAAAGCGCCAATACATATTTGGCCGCGGCTTGCAGAATGGCTGGCAAAGCGCTCTGTTTAAATTCTATTTGTCATACTAGGGAGTAAAAGTGGTTTCACCGCTAGTGATTTTTGATTTTGATGGGACGCTAGGAAATTCATTGCCTTGGTTACGCAGCGTTGTTAATGATGTTGCGTTGGTATATGGCTTTAAGCAGCTTAATGATGAAGAGGTTGAGTTGCTTCGCTCCATGAATTTTGCTGATATATTGAATTATCTAGCGGTGCCTAAATGGAAAGTCCCGGCGATAGCTGCCCATGTGAGAATTAAAATGGCAGAGAGTATTGAGGAGATTCCATTATTCCCTGGTGTAGAGGATGCGATTAAACAGCTTGCTGAGATAGATTGCACATTGGCTGTTGTGAGTTCAAATTCAGAGCCCAATATACGCTCGGTGTTGGGTGCTGGGCTAAGTAATCACATGGTGGGTTTTGAATGCGGTGTATCGCTGTTTGGTAAATCCAAAAAATTACGAAAAGTCATTCGTAATGTTGGCCGCTCGGGTAATCAACGGACAATATACGTCGGAGATGAGGTACGCGATATTGATGCTGCAAAGGATGCAGGAATATTGTCGACCTCGGTGACATGGGGCTATGGTAAGTCGGATATGTTAGCCAAGAAAAGCCCTGATTATTTGATAGAAAATTTCGACCAGTTATTTCAGGTAGTGTCTGGTCAGTTGTAGCGGGATCGCCTCATCTTGTCTTTTCAAAAATGAACTATAGTCAATGTAAGGTGAGTGTTTAAGCTGGCGCTCCAAGAAGTTGATGACTGTAGAGGTGTTATTTGTATCATTTTTTCGCTTATGTTTCGAAATTGAAATATATATTGCGCTGGGGATTAAAGCGTAATGTTGAGGATGAAAATGTAAAGGAGCACAGCTTTGACGTGGCTATCATTGCTCATTCTTTGGCAATCATTAAAAATAGATATTTCGGTGGTGAATTGAATGCTGAGCGTATTGCGTTGATGGCGTTATATCATGATGCGACGGAGGTGCTCACAGGGGACTTGCCGGGCCCAATTAAGTACTTTAACCCATCCATTGCAGAAGCTTACAAAGGGGTGGAGCAGGCTGCGGAAGACAAGTTGCTTATGATGTTGCCGGAGGCCATGCGAGAGGATTTTTTACCGCTGACAAACTATAAGCTTGCAGGTCCAGAGGTGAGTAGCATTATCAAGAGCGCCGATATTATCTCGGCTTACTTGAAGTGCATTCAAGAAGTGGATGCCGGTAATCGTGAGTTCACCGTGGCCAAAGATAGAGTGCAGAATTTACTTGATGCATCAGGGTTGCCAGAGGTTGAGTTTTTCCTAGAAAAATTTGTCCCCAGCTATCGATTAACGCTGGATGAGTTAAGTTAATTGCCCTTTTAGTCGGTGTTTTGCAGAACCTTTGTTAGCTATGTTTACTAGTCTTGTTGGTTTCAACGTTAAATCTAAAATGACCCCTTAAGTTGTTGACCTATATAGGTAATCGCTGTACATTACGCTCCTCTTTGATGCGGGGTGGAGCAGTTTGGTAGCTCGTCGGGCTCATAACCCGAAGGCCGTTGGTTCAAATCCAGCCCCCGCTACCAATTTTGCAAAGACACGATAGTTTATGTCGAGTCTTTTTTAGAATACATTGAAGTGCAGTAAGTTGTTGATTTATATAGGATGTTCTGTATAATTCGATCCTCATTGATGCGGGGTGGAGCAGTTTGGTAGCTCGTCGGGCTCATAACCCGAAGGCCGTTGGTTCAAATCCAGCCCCCGCTACCAATTTTACAAAAAGGCTTAACAGGTTTCTGTTAGGCCTTTTTTGTTTCTATTTTTATTCGATAAAAACTAGGTGGTCGGTTACGAGGCCATAGAACCTAGGTATCTCGTGTTTTTGTTCGCCATGGCCCTCTTCGCGGGCAGTCCTTTCATAGTGCCATCCAAGATGTTCCCCGCAGCCTTTGCAGTACGCATATTGCCAGCAATACCCTGGGAACCACGAAAACTGTTTGAGTAGGGTTCCGCTAATAATGCAGCCTTCAGTGTTGTCGAATGTTTGCAGATCGAAGGTCATCCCCGAAGGGTTGGTAAATACGTGGTGAGCGCTGCCCTGAATAGGGTAAAGGCATAGCGGTGAAGTGATCGTGTAGTGGCAGGCCTTGCAGGCGATTTTAGGGGAGCTTCTTAGTGTTTCGCCTCGATTAAGTTGTTCAACCAGCGTCGCAAATGCACTTTGGGTCTCTGAAACAGAAACAGAGTCATGGTCCAGTGCCAATGGCTCTGTGGTGATTTGGGCTGTGATGCGAAGCGGGCGTGTTGAGTTGGTCATATTTGTTTGACCTTGGTTTTATGTTCCGGTCGTAGGGCTCCTTGAGATGCTAACTGGCTTCGGGTGCTGTCGTCAATGCAAAAAAAAGGCCCCCATAGAAGGGAGCCCAAAAAGAAGAAGGTAAAAAGTCGCTGCTTATTAGCTGGCGATTTTAGAGCGAAGCTCTTGTGCTTTGTCTTGCGCTTTTTCAGTTAATTCTTGAGTGCGCTCTTGGATGTCACGTACACGTGCGTTAACAGTGTCGCGAGCTTCAGCAATGCGTGGCTTTACGTTGCGAACATATGCTTTTTCAACATTTAGTTTAGCAAGCGCAGTACCCATAGTCGCATTCCAGTTAGCACGGAAGCGGTTGTCGTATGTAGCAACATTTAGATTGCGAACAAATTCTTTAACAGTAGGATTGGCTTCACGAAGGTCGGAAACAACGTCAGAAAGGTTCAATTCTTCAGATTCAACGTTTGCACCTAGTTCTTTTAGGATTCGGTACCCTTCAACTTTAGCGCTGTCTAGTTGCTTGTTTACTTGCTCTTGAATCTGGTCGAATTGTGCTTTTACTTTATCTTGCATTGTTGATTCCTCGTTATTCCCAGTGGGTGGAAGCAGCCTCATAATGTGCCGTTTCATTTAATTTGGAAGCATATTAGCGGCGCAAATTAGAATGTTCTGCCTAAATATTAATTTTTCCTTACAAAAAGGTGGATTGACAACATTAAGTTAGCGTATTGCGCGCAGTGCATACTTTGATCAAGTTAGGCATATAGCCAGGTCGAATAAGGCAGGGTGTTGTTCGAATAAAAAGGCTCGTGGCTTTATTTTATTAGGTAATCGGCGTAGCGTAGATGTTGTTGCCCATGGAGGTGCTCATGTCTACTCTTTCCCGCGTGTTAGTTGTTGGTGCCGGAAAAATTGGCGCTGCCATTGTTCGGTTACTGGCGGAATGTGGTTCTTATCAAGTGACGGTTGCAGATCGTGATCTCTCGTTGTTAGAGGCGCTGCGGGCGAGTGCAGGGGTTAGCATTCTTCAATTTGAAGTGAGTGACTCCGGGCGCTTATCATCAGCCCTTGAAAATCAAGATGCAGTGGTGTCTGCGTGTTCCTATGATGTTAATCCCTGTATCGCTCAGTCAGCCTTAGAGCATGGTTGCAGTTATTTCGACTTAACTGAAGATGTAGGAACAACGGAAAAGATTCAGAGGATTGCTAGTAAGGCGGTAGAGGGTCAAGTGTTTATGCCTCAGTGCGGTTTGGCGCCGGGGTTTATTGGTATTCTTGCTTATAACTTAGCAGCGCAATTTGAAGAGGTTGTCTCCGTAAATATGCGCGTTGGCGCACTGCCTAAATATCCCACTAATAAGATGATGTATAACCTAACCTGGTCAACCGACGGTCTGATCAATGAATATTGTAACCTGTGTGAAGCTATTGAGAAAAAACGCCGTATAAAGCTTGTACCTTTGGAGGGGCTCGAGTGTTTTTCTTTGGATGGCGTGGAGTATGAAGCGTTTAATACTTCTGGGGGCTTAGGTACATTGTGTGAAACGATGGAAGGGCAAGTGGATGAGTTAAACTATAAGACGGTGAGGTATAAAGGGCATCAATATTTGATGCAATTCTTGATGCAGGATCTTCATCTGGATACAGAGGAGCGTCGGCCTCTTTTAAAGCAGATAATGGAAACGTCTGTGCCGATTACCAAGCAGGATGTTGTTCTTACGTTTGTTTCGGTTAAGGGGTATAGGGATGGACGATTAGAGCAAAGTACGGATGCGAGAAAAATTTACCACCAATATCTATTCGGCGAGCATTGGAGTTCGATTCAAATAACCACGGCATCGTCTCTTTGTGCTGTATTAGATTTACATTTTGAAAACCTCTTGCCGAGCTCTGGGTTTGTGCGCCAGGAGCAAGTTGAGCTACATTTATTTGAAAGCAACCGATTTGGCCGCGTGTATCAGAATTGTAATATCTAGGTGCAGTGTTTGTCAGGCCATGTATAAAGAAGGGCGTTATGGAATCTACTCAAATTTTCACATCAAACAATGGTAAATGGCTAAGTAGTGATGAGGAAAAAATGCCGCTTGTTGAGACGGCATTAAAGGGCAAAGGGGGCGAGCCGTTATACCCGGCGTTGTGTGTTGGTGCCGATGAAATTTACCCTGACGCCGATGGACACCCGACATTGTTTACGCTGCATTCTCCAATCGATAATAAGTTGCTCGGTTGCAGTGGCGTAGCGGATGAGTTGTTGGCGGAAAATGCGATATCTATTGCTCATGATACCTTTCGTGAATGGCGGGTGGTGCCAGCCCCCAAGCGTGGTGAATTGGTTAGGCGGTTTGGTGAAAAGGTAAGGCAGCAGAAATATGAGTTAGCGAAGATAATCACGATTGAGGCGGGAAAAACATGGCAAGAGTCTGTCGGGGAGGTTCAGGAAGTCATTGATGTATGTGAGTTTGCCGTTGGCCTGTCTAGGCAGTTGCATGGTCTGACGATTGTGAGTGAACGGCCGTTACATCGAATGATGGAGCAGTGGCATCCTTTGGGTGTTGTGGGTGTGATCTCTGCGTTCAATTTTCCTATGGCGGTGTGGGCGTGGAATGCGGCACTTGCCCTGGTGTGTGGGAATACGTTGGTGTGGAAGCCCTCTGAAAAAACACCACTTTGTGCATTGGCCTGTCACAGGCTGCTTATCGCTTCTTTGCAAGACATGAATATGGGTCATCTTAAAGGGGTGTCGGTAGTGTTAAATGGGCATCATGAAGTCGGAGAGCTGATATCTAAGCACGATCTTTTGCCGTTGGTATCCGCAACAGGTTCAATACCCATGGGGCGTCACGTGGCAGAGTGCGTGGCCAGAAGGTTGGGCCGATCACTGCTGGAGTTGGGGGGTAATAATGCGCTTATCGTTTCGTCACAGGCTGATCTCAATATGGCGTTAAAGGGCGTGGTTTTTTCTGCGGTAGGCACGAGTGGGCAGCGCTGCACCAGTTTGCGACGTTTATATTTACAGGATGATATTGCAGAAGGTTTTATTCAGAAGTTAATTGCTACCTACAGTACTATCGCGGTAGGAGATCCTAGAAGCGAAGGCAATTTATGTGGTCCGGTTATTGGAGAGCATGTCTGGTATGAAATGAAGAAAAAGTTAGCCGATGTCGTTGAGAGAGGCGGTAAATTATTGGTTGGTGGTGAAAGGTTGAAGGAGGGTGTTGCAAAAGGCGGTGTTTATATTGCGCCGGCTATTGTTGAGGTATCCTTTGATGATCCGTGTTTGCAGGATGAGACTTTTGCGCCATTGATGTTTGTGATTCGATATTCAGAATTGGAAGATGCCATCGCGTGGCAAAATCATGTCAGGCAGGGTCTATCGTCGGCGATATTCACGCAAAACTTGCAAGAAGCCGAGTTGTTTATGTCGGCCTCCGGTTCTGATTGCGGTATTGCTAATGTGAATATCGGCACCTCTGGCGCGGAAATCGGCGGGGCCTTTGGCGGAGAAAAAGATACTGGCGGAGGCCGAGAGTCTGGCTCTGATGCGTGGAAGCAATATATGCGGCGCTCGACCAATACGATCAATTACGGTTCAGAAATACCATTGGCCCAGGGTATTCGATTCGATCTTTGATGGTTGCTATTCGGTTTTTTCTAGTCTAACGTCACCAGTACTGATATTTACTGGAGAGCAAACTATGTACGTAGCAATGAACCGATTTAAAATCGTATTGGGCAAGGAAGACGAGTTTATCAATATTTGGAAGCAAAGGAAGACTTATCTTGATGAGGTGCCTGGTTTCAAGAGTTTTAATTTAATGCAAAGTGCGACCAATGAAGAGCATACGCTTTTTGCCTCCCATTCGGTTTGGGAAAGTCACCAGAGCTTTGAAGATTGGACGAAGTCTGAGGCATTTAGAAAGGCGCATGCAGGCGCGGGTGGAAGTAAAGGTGTGTATATTGGTCATCCTGAATTTGAAGGGTTTACGGCAGTTGTATAATGTTTGGGTTAGCATGGAGAATGATAATTGCTGTTAATTTTTAGACTACTAAGCGCTGTTCTTGCCCTTGTTTCACTTGGTTTGCTGTTTGGGGTTGGGCCTCTGGCCAATGTCGATTATCAGACATTTTCATTTATGCATTTGCTTGTGATCGCTAGCTTCTATAGTTCTCTTTCGTATTTTAAGAAAGATGTGATCTTGATCGCGACGCACTATGATTTACGCAGAACAATGGAAGGTGTGGTGAAAAAGACGGGGACAACAATGGTGCAAACGCTCACGGTGTTTATGGTGGCTTTGTTCTGGCTAGCGCCGATATTGTTGACGGGGTTGTGGTATTTTGCGGGACGCTTGACGTTGGATTTGAGCGTAAATGGAATGCCATTCTTGTGGTCTATTTTTTCAGTCAGTGCTTGCATTTATCTTTGCCTACTGAATCCGATTTTGCGAAAGAAATTCAAGTAAAGGGGCCTCGATATTTGTCGAGACCCCTTTGTGTTTCTGCTTTGTGTTTCTGCCTTGCGCTCCGGTCTTGTGTGGGTATTTAGAGTGCTATTTTACCGCTACTATATAAGCTTTGTAGCCTTCTTTCTCCATGGCTTCTAGCGGGACGAAACGTAAAGACGCTGAATTAATGCAGTAGCGTAACCCCGTTGGCTTTGGACCATCATTAAAAACGTGGCCTAGGTGTGAGTCTGCGCTTTTGCTGCGGACCTCTGTGCGTGGGGCAAAAAGTTTAAAGTCGGTGTTCTCTGAAATACGACCGCCTTCAATGGGGCGACTGAAACTAGGCCAGCCGGTGCCTGATTTATATTTGTCCTTAGAGGAGAAAAGTGGTTCGCCACTGACTACGTCGACAAAAATCCCCGCGCGTTTCTCGTCCCAATATTTGTTGCTAAACGGGCGCTCTGTGGCGTCATTTTGCGTGACGTCGTATTCTAGCTCGCTTAACTGCATTCTGAGCTCTTTGTCGGACGGCTTTTTGTAGGTGTCGTTGTTCATGTACTTTTGTTCCTTGGCTACCGTTTTGCGGTCATCCTTTTCCCAGTGCTCGGCCAAGAACTGGTCCCGCCCAGAATTGAAGCGATAGAAGTTGTATCGTATCGGGTTCTTTTCGTAATAATCCTGGTGGTAATCTTCGGCAACGTAAAAGCGAGACGATGAGATGATTTCTGTGACAACAGGCTTATCAAAGCGGCCAGAACTATCTAGTGCCTGCTTGGATTTCTGGGCGGCTAGCTTTTGTTCGTCATTATGAGTGTATATCACTGAATGGTATTGGTACCCTCTGTCGACAAATTGACCTCCGCTATCTGTGGGGTCGATATGGCGCCAGAATACATCAAGCAGTTCACTATAGGCGACAATGCTTGGGTCATATTTGACTTCAACAGCCTCAACATGTCGCGTTGACCCAGACGCGACTTGTTTGTAGGTTGGGTTTTCCCTCTTTCCACCGGTGTATCCAGAAATGACGGCGTGAACCCCCTCAACTTTCTCGAAATCAGATTCTACGCACCAAAAGCAGCCGCCCGCAAAGGTTGCAGTAGTAAGGGTGGATGACGCCGCTAGCGCTGGGGAAGAAGCGGTTTCTGCATTCTGAGAGCAGCCAGCCAACAGTAGTGCTCCTAGTAGATATCCGCCGATAGATGTTTTCATGACTTACCTCGTTAAATGATGTTTTAATCGCTGATAAGGTCAGTGTGGCTAAATTTTGCAGAAGAGAAAAGCCCCAAGCAGGGGATGTTATGAAAATTCTATAGAATGTTATAGAACTGTTAGAAATGACCCATTTTGTTTCAACTTTTGGGATTTTATACGCATGATTAATGCACAAGGGCTGCATGTTTGTGGCGCCATTCGACACCGATGCAGCCCTTTATAGCCGTTATTTCTTAAGGTCAGCCCAAAGGTCATATTCGTCAGAGTGGGTGATAGTGGTATCTACAATATCTCCCGGTTTAACCGATTGCTCACCGTTCAAATATACCATGCCATCAATTTCAGGAGCGTCAGCCATGCTTCTGCCTACGGCACCTTCTTCGTCAACCTCATCAATAATGACTTTCTGTTGTGTGCCGACTTTCGCCAATAAACGCTTGGCGCTGATTTCCTGCTGTTTCTGCATAAAGCGTTCAAATCGCTCCTGCTTTATCTCATCAGGAACGTGGTCGCCTAATTCGTTGGCGGGTGCGCCTTCCACGGGAGAGTACTGGAAGCATCCGACGCGATCCAGTTGTGCTTCATCCAGAAAGCCCAATAGCTGATCAAAATCGTCATCGGTTTCGCCAGGAAAGCCCACAATAAACGTGCTGCGTAAGGTGATATCTGGGCAGGTCCTCTTCCAGGTGTGTATACGCTCGAGTGTATTATCGATCGCACCCGGTCGCTTCATAAGTTTAAGGATGCGAGGGCTGCCGTGCTGAAATGGAATGTCGAGATAAGGCAGGATCTTACCGTCAGCCATCAACGGAATGATCTTGTCGACGTGAGGGTAGGGGTATACGTAATGCAATCGAGTCCATACGCCTAAATCACCTAGCGCTTCACATAGCTCCTGCATTCTCGTTTTAATTGGGCGCCCCTGCCAAAATCCGGTGCGATATTTAGTATCTACGCCGTAAGCACTGGTATCTTGGGATATCACGAGAAGCTCTTTAACGCCGGCATTGACCAGTCGCTCGGCTTCGTCCATCACGTCACCAATGGGGCGACTAACCAGTTTGCCTCGAAGTGAGGGGATGATGCAGAAAGAACAGCTATGGTTGCAACCTTCCGATATTTTTAGGTAGGCATAATGCTTAGGCGTGAGCTTGATGCCTTGGGGTGGAACAAGATCGGTGTAAGGGTTGTGCTCTTTAGGCTGCGGCACGTATTTGTGGACGGCACCAACAACTTCTTCATAGGCCTGTGGCCCAGTCACTTCCAGTACCTTGGGGTGCAAGTCGGTAATAACTTTTTGATCTTTACCCATGCACCCGGTGACGATGACCTTACCATTTTCAGCAATTGCCTCACCGATCGCTTCTAGTGATTCGGCTTTCGCTGAATCAATAAACCCACAGGTATTAACAACAACGATATCTGCATCGTCGTAGGTTGGGACAATATCGTAACCGTCTGTTTTTAGTTGGGTAAGGATGCGTTCTGAATCCACTAGCGCCTTGGGGCACCCTAATGAGATAAACCCGACTGTTTTGTTCTTTTCTTTAGTATTCAAATGGTTACACCGTTGTAGCGTAGGGAGAGAGGGGATTTTAAACCCCTCTTGCAAGAAAGCATTGCAAAAAATTGGCGCTCATTTTACCCAATAGTGTGGCGTATCGCCATCGATAGATTGCTAATCGATTACGGTTAGGTGTGGAGAGTCAAGGGGGCGGGTGAGATTGTTTCCCAATATTGTGACTGGATTATTGAAGTGTGGTAGCTTGTTGGCATCTTTGTTGGGCTGTTATTTGATCAGGTGGGTGTTGGTGATGGCCGGTAAGAAACGTTATGCCTAAGGGGAGAGAGAGGCTTAAAAGGCTTGCTCAAATAGGTGCGGCATATCTGGGGGATCTCAAGTCCACCAGCTGCACTTTTAACGGGAGAAAGTGGAAATACTTAGACGGCGGTTCCGGCGAGGTGGTTCTGTTCCTGCACGGGATCGCCAACTCGAAAGTGCTATGGCGCTCACTAATGCATGCACTTTCCTCTGACTTTAGAGTCATCTCCCCTGATATCCCTGGGTTGAATCTCAGCGTTGAACTGTCCGGCGCGCAGGCTAATAGAGGCAATACGATTAAATGGCTCGACGCCTTTTGTGATGCATTGGATATTGAAAGCGTTCATTTGGTCGGACAAGGGTCGGGCGGCGGAGTCGCGTCATACTATGCGCACGCAAATCCGCGCCGAGTGAAGACGCTAACCTGGTTTAGTGCACCAGACTTTGAGCGCTTGCGTACTGGCAATATCCCTGCGTGGGAGAGGTTACTTGTAGGTTTTGATACAGTCGATGACGTCACCGAATACCTGGACAATCTTTATTTTAGTCCTCCGGCGTACCCCAATGTTATTAAGTACTACTTGCTTAGGGCTTCTAAAAAAACAATGAGCGAAGGTGTTTTTGTTGACCTAGTGAAGAGGGAGGTCGCCGCTCTGCCTCTACTTAGGTCCAAGCTTAGAGGGGTGGCTCAGCCCGTATTGTTGATAAGTGGCGATTGTGACTTTATGGGCAGTGAGAATTGGTTGGAAGAGCTATCACATATGGTACCTAATGGCCGCTTTTCTATTATTGAGCGTTGTGGACATTTTTGTTTTGTTGAGAGAATGGATGAGTCCGTGCAGTTACTTAAAGAGTTTCTCCATCACTCAGTGCGTGCTGGCTAAGCCTTACTAAATAATGTGCTGTTTTCTGGCAGCAGGCCCTGTTAAAGGGTAAGCTGCGAGCATTCCAATGAGAGATCTTATGCATGTCTTTTTTTAGTTCTTTATTTCGACGCAATAAAAGTGTTCCGCTAGATGATTCATTACGACAGCGGGTTGAAGATATTGTTGCGCGCTCCTATATGGATCCCTATCTTGGTTGTAACTTAATTGACGCGGGTGCTGTGGTTTTTATTGGGCGTCAGCGTGATCTATTAACGATAAATATCGAGACAAGTTATCCGTGTCGCAATGTCAGTGGAGAAATGATAGAAGCGCTATCTGAAGGCTTGGCATTTTTGGAAGAGTTTTCCAGTATCGAAATTGATGTGAATTGGAAGATTCCTGCGCATAAAGGCCAGCGAGAAGAAGCCAGTCGGATTAAAAACATCGTTGCCGTGTCTTCTGGAAAGGGCGGCGTTGGTAAATCAACAACAACGGCTAATTTAGCGTTAGCATTGGCGAAGCAAGGTGCAAGCGTAGGTATCTTGGATGCAGATTTATATGGCCCGAGCCAGCCACTACTGATGGGAATCCCCGAAGGAACGACGCCGCAAACCCGTGATATGCGGTTTTATGCGCCAGTCGTTGCTCATGGCATAAAAGTCATGTCGATGGGGCTGATGGTATCGGAAAAAACGCCGCTAATGTGGCGGGGACCTGTGGCAAGCGAAACCATACAGCAGCTCATTCAACAAACGCTATGGGGAGATATGGATTATTTGCTTATCGATATGCCGCCGGGTACAGGGGATGTTCATATCACTCTGTCGCAGAGTTTATCCATCGCAGGTGCCGTCGTCGTTACAACCCCTCAAGATCTAGCGTTGCTCGATGTAAGGCGGGGTATTGATATGTTTGCCAAAGTGGATGTTCCGGTGATTGGTGTAATAGAAAATATGTCGACACACATATGCTCTAAATGCGGCAAAGAAGAACATATATTTGGTGATCATGGTGGCGCAAATATGGCAGTTGAATGTGATGCCGAATTATTGGGTTCTATGCCATTAGTGATGTCCATAAGAGAGCAAGCCGATGCAGGGATGCCCGTTGTGTTAGCAGACCCGGAATCAGACGTAGCGTTACGCTATAGAGATATAGCTCTGCGAATGGCTGTTAATGTGGCACACCCTGATTTGATTACCCCATTACCCAATATTCGTTTTGTAAACGACTAATCGACGGAGGAAAAAGATGAGCGTAGAGCTTTCGCAGCAACATAAGAAAATCCAACGTTCTAAAGTGCCCACGGAGATCGTTTATCATCGGATATCCCAAGACTTAGAATTACTGTATACCGATGGCTCTGCTGTGCGCTTAAGAGCCGAGTATTTGCGTGTGTATTCGCCTTCTGCTGAAGTGCGAGGCCATACCCCAGAGCAGGCTGTATTGCAGACAGGAAAGAGGCACGTCAATATTAGCACCATTGAATTACAAGGCAGCTATGCTATTCAAATAACCTTTGATGATAAACATAATACTGGGGTCTATACCTGGAATTATCTGTGGGATTTAGCTGAAAACGAATCGGTTTACTGGCAGGAATATCTCGACAAGCTTTCCCTAGCGGGTAAGGCTAGGGAAGACTAACCGTTAGCTTTTGGTCGTAGTGTTGGGTCGAGCCGCAACAATGACAGGAAGCCGCGGCCGATAAAACGATAGCTGATGTGCGTCGACGGTTTGCCCGAGTACACTTGAGAGTTGCTCGGCGACATATGTTATGTTGATCCGACTCAGTGCACGGTCGGTGTCCGATAACGGTTGAGTGTCCATGTGCAGTGGAGAAAATGATGGAACAGTAATACTGCTGTGTTGATTCTTATGTTTGTCGATAACCGACTGTTCTCCAGGTGCGAGGTATACCGCGCCAGTGGTGATATCAACAGCAAACGCAACAACACCCGGCAATATGCCAAATAATAGCCCGGCGGCATCAAGTATAATCACCGCAGGGTCTATCTCCCCGCCTTTTTGACCCACTCTGTCTGGGTGAAGCATATACCCGCAAGAGCTAGTGGTTGAGATCACAAAGATCAAGCCCAGCGATAACAGTGTTTTTTTACGTTTTATGGTCATGGCGTAGTTACTCCTCACAGTAGCCCTAATGGTAAAACACTATTGCGATCATGTCATTTCACACTCAGCGGTGACAAAAAAATCAAGCTGTCGGCTCGGTGCCTAGTGCTTTTGGCGATGCTGTGCCAAAATGAGAACTCGCTGGTTTCTTGTGTGAGGGGAGTAGGGTTGGACAAGCAAATAGATATAAAGAAAATATTGGTCACTGGTGGGGCAGGTTTTATTGGGTCCCATGTAGTAAAAATTTTACTGGACCGCTATAGCGTGCCAGTTCGGGTGATGCATTTACCCCGAGATAATATGATCAATCTAGAGGGGTTGGATGTTGAGTTGTTTGCAGGTGATATTACCAATGCCGATGACGTGAAAGCAGCGGTGGCAGGTTGTGATGTTGTATTTCATCTCGCTGCCGTTTATGCGCTTTGGTTGCCAGATATGTCTGTTATGGACAAAGTGAACGTGCAAGGCACCAAGAAGCTATTTGATGAATGTGTCGCGCAGGGCGTTACGCGCGTGATATATACCAGTTCATTTGCACGATTCGCAGGGCAGGGAATGGATGCAACCTGTGATGAGACCTCGCCCTTTGCATTAGATTACAGCTACTATTCCAAGACCAAATACGAATCCCATCGAATGGCAGAGGCCTACGCCAAAAATGGGCTTGATATTGTTATTGTTAATCCAGTGTGCCCATTGGGGCCGGGGGATTATGGTCCAACGCCTACTGGCAGGGTTGTTGCCGATGCATTTGAGTTGCCTGTTATTGTCGGCGTGCACACTGAATCAAACTATATTGATGTACGCGACTGCGCAATGGGGCATGTGCTGGCTCTTGAAAAGGGAAGGTCCGGTGAGAGCTATATCTTGGGGAATGAGAATATGGCCCACCCCGATCTTATGAAGGTATTGCAAAAAGTGGTTGGCATACGTCGTCCAGTTGTATCAGTAAAACCTGGCGCGTTACTGCCGTTAGCCCACCTAACGGAAGCGGTTGCCAAATACATTACAGGACAGCCACCCTTTATGACGCCAGTAGAGTTGAAAATATCCCAGGCAGGTCTTATCGCCGATGCGAGCAAGGCAAAAAATGAATTAGGTTTGCCGTCTAGGCCAATTGAGGAGACGCTATTTGACGCGGTGCAGTGGTTTGTTGCCAACGGCTATATTAAAAACAAGGCCATTTGCCGTAAGTTTGCCGTCCCAGTAGCCCTGAATGTTCAGTAACTTGCTGTTTTTAAAAGTTTTTATCGGTTTTTTGAAATAAAGAGTTGACGACAGGGGGGGGAATCCTTAATATTCGCCCCACTTAAGGACGAAGTCCAAAGCGGGAATAGCTCAGTTGGTAGAGCACAACCTTGCCAAGGTTGGGGTCGCGAGTTCGAGTCTCGTTTCCCGCTCCAAATTAAAAAAGCCGTTATCGAAAGATAACGGCTTTTTTTTGCATTTTTTTTGGCTGCTCATAGCGTAACTTATGGCAGCTTAAATCTATTTTGGTAAAGAGGCGCGATCATATAAATAAAGCGTTGTCCCTGGATCGCATAGAATAAAAGATGCGGACTTTGATTGGTTGTTGCTCGGGTTTGATTCCTCTGAAGGTGGTATAGGATTGGTTTCAAATCGAAACGACAGGAAAATACAATCGATCGAAGGTGTCGGGTCAGCTAGTTTTGCAAAGGGATCTAGGATTTCGATTTTGATAAACTTGATCGAGATGGTGGTTTTAGGGTAGTGGATATGGCGAGCGTGACGCAACATACTGAACGCTCAGCAGTGTTTTGTGTTGGGTAAGCAGAATTACCTAACGCTTTCTGGAGCAATATACAGAAAGAGCCACCTTTGTTATTGTCCCTCCACTAACAACCTGCAATAAGTAAGGTAGTCTATTTTTATGGTTAAGAAGTGTTTTATCCCCCTGGTTTTGATATGTCTCATCAATTGTGGGGGCGGCTCTGGTGGTGGGTCGGAAGGTAGTGCTGGAGTTCAATCGTCTGTTGGTCCTGGTGGAGCGTCAAATGAACCTGTGCAGTTTGGCCTGTCCTATCCTGGTGTCTCTGATGCTGAGGGTCGTGAGTTTACCCGTACCAATTTACAGGCACTCTCCTTGACGCGGATTCGGTTTGATGAAGCGTGGATGTATCGAGAGCCTGTTGAGGGCGAATTTAATTGGGGGCCATTGGATGAGCGCATGCAATGGCTTGCGGATAACAATATATCTGTGATGCTAACGGTGCAATCCAATGGGCCGGATTGGGCGTGTGAGCCGACGTTATCAAATGAAAGAACCTGTGTGTTTAGCGATTCGGATAAATTCGAAGGTTACATACAAACCTTGCTACAGCGTTATCCGAATCAAATTGAATTGATTCAGTTTGGGAATGAGTGGTTAGCGTCTTATTGGTTTTTAGGAACTGCTCAGGACTTTGTCGAGTACAACAATATTGTTTACCAATCTGTTCAGCGGTACTCGCCTAGTACTAAGGTTGTGTTGGGTGGTTTTGCCAGCGGTAGCCTGAGTATTATTTCGTATTGTGCTGGAGATATTGATCAGTATTTTGAAGAACAAACCGGTGATTTGGTTGATGCCTCTCAGCGCGAAGCAGTGTGTAATTCTGAATTGGTGCTGTCTAGTCAAGATATGCTGAATGCAGTGCTGGAGTCCGCTGAGTTCGATTACTTGGATGTGCATTTGTATGATGATGTTGAGAATTGGAATACTTACCTTAGCACGATACGTCGAGCGGTAGGCGAGTCGGTTCCCGTTGTGGTTGGTGAGTTTGGTGGCCCGAATTTGATATGGGAGCAGCCTTATTCTGATGAGTTTCAAGCAACAAGGTTGGGGCAATACTTGGATGCGTTGAGTGATATGGATATCAAAGAAGCTTACTATTTTAAGCTGGTACAAAGTGAAAGTGCCCTGGCTGCCCACTGGGAATCAGGTCTGTATAGGCTTGAAGAGGGTGAGTACATCAAAAAGCCGGCATTTGATGTGTTTGAGGGTTTTATGGATGAATACTCAAGGTAGCCTAAAATCAAGAGATCTAATTAGAAGCTCCATGCTCAAATAAATTGACATAATGTAGTCGGGTAACTCGTACTTTCTGCTGTAAATATAAGTAGTTTGATTGGTTAAGTGTGTCCAAAGCTTGGAGTGAACGGGGCAATTTCCCGCGATTTAGCACTAATGTCGGTGTTCTCGTTGTGCGTATTGAGCATATTTGTGTGAGGGGGCTTCTAGCATAGTAAATCCATTTGAATAGGTGGTAGTATTTGATAAGTAAACCACACGACCTGATCATTTCGAGCACACTAGACCTCTATGGCGTACGATAAAACAACATTGCAGACAAGTTTGGACCATGTACCTGAGAATATTCAAGGTGACATTCGTACCGCTACCCAATGGTTGACTGAAAATTGCCCTTTTGATATTGCCATGATTTGGCTTTTTGGTAGCTATGCGCGGGGCGATTTTATTAATGAATCTCGTGTGACGAAAGACGGAATGGTATCTAAGTACCAATCAGATGTGGATATCTTAGTAGTAATTCAGGGAAAAAGTACCAATGCAACTCAGCGGAAGATGCCGCCGCTATTGGCAGATTTGCAAGATATAGAGGGATTATCTGCACCTTTTCACTGCATTTATGAAAGCGCAGCACGTTTTAACTCTGCCTTGCGAAAGGGGGAGTATTTTTATCAAGATGTCGTAAGTGAAGGTGTGGTGCTATTAGATAATAGCTTTGAACTTGCTAAGCCTCAAACGCTGACCTTGCCAGAGAGGCGGGCGCTGAGCATTCGATATTTTGAGCGTTTCTTTGGAAAAGCCTCGCAGTTTCATAGTATGTTTGAGTTTAATTTCCAAAGAGGTCAGTTAGTAGGTGGCATTTATAATCTGCACCAAATGACTGAGCATTTATTTGCCAGCTATTTGGCGACAATGACGCACTACAAGCCAAGGACCCATCGCCTGTTCGAGCTGCGGGCTGAGACCAAAAAGCTTAACCGTCATATTAGTGAGATATTTCCCTCAGTGGAGAAGCAGGACAAAAAGGATTTTTCCTTTTTTTGTGATGCTTATATTGATGCGCGATACAAAGAGCACTATGACGTTAATGATGAGCAGATTGATCGCTTGATGCTGCGTGTTGAGGCGTTTCAGCATTGGGTTTACGAAGAGTGTTTGAGGGCGATCGATTCATTTGTGCCCGAAGAAAACTATTCTCAGAATTACCTCCTGTATTACCCATTAATGAATGTTGATGAGCTCAAGGCAAGGCCTCTCGTTGAAGATGTGTTGAACAAAACGAGGTATCAATTGAAAGAATCTGAGTCCAAATTAGGGGAGTCAGAGTTTAGATTGGGAGAGTCTGAATTCCGTCTCGCAGAATCGAAAGTAGCGTTAGAAGAAGAAATGGCAAAGAATGCTACCTTGTTAAAGAAACTGAGAGATGCCGGTATAGAATGATTAGCAAGTGCGGGTTGAAGAGGTGATTGGTTCTTTGCTGCAGCGTTGTTTGGTTAGCGGAAGTGAGTGTTTGGGGGTATGTATTTGCGCCCCCTTGTACGGAGTTATCGATAGAGTTGCCCCAATATTTTCTTAAATGTACCGTCTTTTTTCATGGCAGCGATAGCGTTGTTCATGTCCTCGAGTCGTTGAGCGAGCGGTGATTTTTTTGAAATGCCTAAATAGAATGTGGTTTCTTTAAGCGGTTTGGAAGCAAACTTGATTTTGTCGCCAAACTGCAAGTCTGATATTAATTGCGTGCCATTGACATAAAACAGGGGAATAAGGTCTATTCTCCCACCCATTAACATTTTTAAACTTTGCTCATCAGATATGGACATTGAATGGTTATAGCGATGCTGTTTGAGTGCTTTGTTCCATTCATTACCGTATGCGTACCCTCTGACCAATTGAAAGGTGTAAGGTGTTAAGTCTTTCCAGGTTTTCCATTGAAAAGAGGGGAGGTTGTCAGTGGAGTACGCAAGAAGCAGTGGGTCTTCAAACACTGGGTCGGTAAAGAGCATGTATTGTGAGCGCTCGGCGGTTTTTGCGATCATGGGAATAAGGGCGCTTTTGCCTTGCTCAATTTCTGCGAGTGCACGCTTCCAAGGAACGGTGGCGAGCTCCATAGGCACATCGATACGCTTCATGATGTCTGTCACTAGCGTTACGGCGATGCCTTCAGATACCACCTCTCTTTTCTCGTCCAGTGCAATCTCCCAGGGTGGCCAATGTTCAACTACGACGCGCTGAGGCGGCATGTTTTGCGCAAACGCCCATTGGCACGGTAGAAATAGCAATAAATAACAAAGGGTTATGCGCATGGCGGTGGCTTTCCTGAGATTAGAATGTACACGAAACGACTACATTTGAATTTAGTGTTGGAGGGCTAAAATTGCAAATCTCTAGCCTCGAGTCCTAGTGCCTTTAGTGTGCGTTGGTATAGCTAGGTCGTTGTTTTGTTGGTGGTTATTGTTTGCATATAGTTTGCTTATATTTTGTACTACTATTCAGGGTGATCCCCTTCAATAGGCGGCCACAAGACAATGAATGACAGTCAGAATTATTTGCAGGAAGAGCTTTATTCGCTGATCCAGTCGGATGGCAAAATATTTGATTTTCTACAGGAATCGAGTCTGGATGGTCTTTGGTATTGGGATATCGAGAACCCTGACAATGAGTGGATGAACGATAGGTTTTGGGAGGTGTTAGGTTATGACCCAAAGGAGAAAAAGCACCTCTCATCGGAGTGGCAGGGTATTATCAATCAAGATGATTTAGCGATGGCTATGGATAATTTTGAAAGCCATTGTAAGAATCCCAATCATCCTTATGATCAAATAGTTCGTTACACCCATAGAGATGGATCAATCGTTTGGATACGTTGTCGAGGGATGGCTATAAGAGATGATTCTGGCAAACCAATTAGAATGATTGGTGCCCATAATGATATTACTAAATTAAAAGAATTGGAGTTGAAGTTTCAGCGCATTATTCGAGAGATTGATAAGTCCTACGCAACCACAAAATTGGCGTTTGAGGAAAGCGAGCGTTTATTTGAAACGATCCCCGATGCGGTATTTAAAGTGGATGTTGAGGGGAATATTCTGAAAGTGAATAGTGCGGCAACATCAATTCTGATCTTTACCAAAGATGAATTGGAATCAATGACTTTGCGAGATTTGTCGGTGCCAGAGGCCGATGATCTCGGCGGTGTTGTAAAAGAGTATACGGAAAATCCCGACAACGAATTGTCGTTAAGTAAGAATGGCTTAAACGTTTTTTCAAAGGACAAGCGTTGTCTGTTGGTTGACGTTGCGATGAGGATGCTGGATACCGCGTATGGCGTTAACATCATTATTGTGATGCGGGATGTCAGCGAGCGTGAACATCTTATCTGTTCGTTGCAGGAGAAGTTGAGTGAGAACAAGAAGCTAGAAAAATTAACGCTGATTGATGAGCTTACCAAAATATATAATAGCCGGCACTTTCATCAGGTTCTAAAAAGGGAATTTATGGACAGCAAGAGGTACGACAGATCGTTAATTTTACTGCTTTTGGATATAGATTTATTTAAGAATATTAATGATAACTATGGTCATGAAGCAGGGAATGTCGTGCTAGTTGAATTATCGAGAAGAATTAACGAATACATTCGGTATGGTGATACTTTTTCTCGAATAGGCGGCGAGGAGTTTGCCATTGTACTACCGTGTACTGATGTTGAAAGTGCATTGGTTATTGCGGAGCGAATAGTGATGGAGATAGAAAATAATGCATTCTCTATCGGCTCAAATCAAAAAATTAGCGTGACACTGAGTATAGGCATGTCTCAACTTAGCGTCGATGACGAGAATTGTAAGGGAATATTTTTCTTATCCATGTTTGACAAATGCGTCAAAAAACATACAATTCCCACCCATGCAATAAGTTTCCACGTGTCATATTTGACGCGTTAGGAATGAAAAAGGGAATACGGTGTGAATCCGTAACTGTCCTCGCAACTGTAAGCACTTAGCGAATTTCCATAAGGCCACTGTTTTATTTATTCATAAAGCGGGAAGGCGGAAATAAGCGATGAGGTGTAAGTCAGGAGACCTGCTTTTGCTAATCGTTACTGTGCCATAGAGCGAGGTCTCTTTGTGGGCGGATCACCGTTGCAGTGGCGTGAACATGAAATCATTGTTCATTTATCGCTGCAACGAGACACAATCAATCTCCGTATATCGTAAGCATGCTCTGGTGCGCGCCGTTCTTGATAACTGTGCCGACTAGATCTGTGTGCTGATATTTTTCGTATCTCGCTGTGGCTCCTTTTCATTATTATTAGGATTTCAGCATGAGAAGAAGCAACGTTTTTACTGTTGTATCAGCAGCTTCAGTTGTACTTGCCACGTCTATTCCCCACTTAGCCATTGCCTCTGATCAATCAGAAGATATCGTGGTGATTGGGTCTGCCACGCCAATAGAAAGATCTACATTGGGAAGCAGTATCAGTGTATTAGATACAGTGGCTATTGATAATTTGGGGATTAAATACGCCGCAGACCTTTTAAGGCATATCCCTGGTCTTGCCGTCAGTCGTTCAGGAGGGCAGGGTGGATTAACCCAAGTACGGATGCGTGGCGCCGAGAGTAACCATGTGCTGGTACTGATTGATGGTATCGAAGTGGCGGCGGCAGGGCGTGGGGAATTTGATTTTGCCTCTTTGCTCTCTGCCGATATTGAAAGCATTGAAGTGTTACGTGGCCCGCAGAGTGGCTTGTATGGGTCCAATGCAACCGCGGGCGTCATCAGTATTACCACAAAGGGTGCCAAACCTGGTGGGCAGTTCACCCTTAGTTCGGAGGTGGGTTCTAGCGACAGTCGTCAGTTAGCAGTGTCTATGGCGGGTGGAGATGATATCACCAGTGGACGCCTCAATGTGAGTTACCGAGAATCTGAGTTCGATACCTCTTCAGATGATTCTGTTATTGATGACGAAGACGACAAAGACCGCGCATTAGCCATTACTGCATCAGCAAAATGGAGCCCCAGTAGGTATGTGTCTTTTGATGCCAATGCCCGTTATAGCGACAATGATACGGAGACAGATGGCTACGATTCTACTGGAGGTCCTCTACAGGGCTTGCCATTTGATGACAAGAGTTATTCCAAAGATACAGACTTTTCTATTGGGTTAAATACGCACATTGCGTTGCTCGATGGAAAGTCACTTACAAAATTCTCATTAGCCTCAACGGTAAATGAAACCGAAGGTTTTGATGCAACCTATGATTCTATGTCGGGTAGTGAATCCTCTCGTGTGGCTTATTCAGCTCAGACTACTTGGGTATTTGGTGCAAATAGTGCGATGGAAAACCGTGCTACGGTATTTGCGCAACGAGAGGAAGAGACCTACCGGAATACTGAACCTAGCAGTCCTACGCAAATACCGGAACAAGAGCGCAATCTAACAGGGCTTGGGCTGGAGCACCGGGCTGAGATTCTGGATAGCGTATTTCTATCGAGTATTGTTCGCCATGATGATAACGATGCATTCGAAGATGTCATCACCTATTCCACGAGTATCGCGTACCGTATTAAGCAGTCTGGTACTCGGCTGCACACGAGTTACGGTACTGGTGTCACGAACCCTTCTTTTTTTCAGCAATTTGGATTTGACCCTGGTTCTTTCAAAGGAAATTCTGAGCTTAAACCGGAAAAATCACGAGGTTGGGATGTGGGTGTGGAGCAACGATTGTTTGATGATAGTGTGATTGTTGATATCACCTATTTTCAGGCCACCCTTGAGGATGAAATAACCCATTTTTATGATCTGGCGGATTCAATGAGCACGTCGGTTAATGCTGAAGATAACAGTAAGCGAGAGGGGGTCGAGTTGTCTGCCAGTTATGCGTCAGATATTGGACTAAGCATAGACGGATCTTATACCTATTCACATTCAACAGAAGATGGTGATAGGGAAGTGCGAAGGCCATTGCATATTGCCAGTGTAAGTACGGCGTATCGATTTTTTAACGATAAGGCAAAAGTAGCGCTTAATTATATTTATAACGGTGAGATGCTTGATAGTGATTACCGTAATTATTTCACGAATGGATATGTGGCGGAGAAAACAGAGCTGTCTAGCTACCGTGTGATCAACCTGAATGGAGACTTTCAGGTAAATGAAAATCTACAGTTATTTGTCAGAGTCGATAATGTGCTTGATGAAGATTACGAAGAAGTCATCGGTTACCAAACCCCAGGGGTTGGGTATTTCACGGGCTTTATACTAAGCATCCAGTGATAGGCAGGGTGATGGGTGTTTTCCATAACACGTCAGTTTTTTTTGCCTTGTGCATTAGTGCTGTTGTTGTGCTGTTGTCCCTTGTCGATATGCCGTTAAACCCATGGCTAGCGATGGGGGGGCAGCTAAGAGAGACGACTATAGTCGACTCAAATGAATCTGACAGGTACCCGCTGACTATCATTGATCCTGTGGGTCGTGAGATGGTTATTGCAGAAAAGCCGAGGCGCATTGTTTCGGCTATTTTGGCGGGGGATGAAATGCTTATGGCATTGGTTGATCAGCGTAATGTCGTTAGCGTGACGTACTTGGTTGATCAACCTGCCAATAAGAATGTTAACGGATTCTATGATGCTTCTATTTTGAGAAATCATGGTGATATAGAAGAGATCTTGTCGGTTGAGCCGGATCTTGTGTTAGTCGCCGCATACAGTAATGCGGCTAGCGTGGAACTCTTGTTGGCATCGGGTGTTCCGGTTGTGCGTGTCGCGAATTATCATAGTCACCAAGATCTTCGTGATAATGTGCGGTTACTATCACGGGTTCTTGGGGTTGAAGGTCGCGGGGAGCAATGGATTGCTGAAATGGATCGGCGAATCGATCGGGTACAAATGGCCGTGAAAAATCAGACAAGACCCCGAGTGCTTTATTATAGCTTGGGCGGAGCGACGCGCGCACCAGGGACATTGATGGACGAGTCTATTGTGTATGCTGGCGGATATAACGTCGTGGCAGAGACGGGGTTGAAGGGGTACACACAAATATCCAAAGAAATGGCTATCTCGTTATTACCTGATGTGATTTTGCTGGATGATCGTATGGCTCAAGATGAGGGTGTAGGGCGTGACCAGTTAATGAATGATTATGCTTGGGCAGAAGTCCCTGCGATCAAGAATAACCGTGTTTATAGTGAACGCAATCCGTTACTGCTTTCTGTTACTCCTGCTCGTGTGTTGGGGTTGAATCAATTAGCCCGTTGGTTGCATCCAGCAGTATTTGAACCTATTGCTGATGTGGAGAGTCCATTGTGAAAGCGCTGTATATCAATATTACCAATGTCATTGCATTGTTGGTGTTAGGCCTTGTCCTGCTCGTTGCGCTGACAGTCGGGCCGTCAAGTATAGAACCTGTCGCGTTGATTCAAATAGTGTTAGATATTGTATTCAACGCCCACTTTTCAGGTGTCATTATGGAGGTTGAGCGCTGGCAGCAGATAGTTGTGTCGCAAGTACGATTGCCGCGAGTGATTATTGCAGCATTGGTCGGAGCGTCGTTGTCATTAAGCGGAGCCGTGTTGCAGGGGTTGTTTCGAAATCCGCTGGCGTCGCCATCTGTGCTAGGGGTGTCTTCTGGGGCTTCGTTAGGCGCTATTGTGGCAATATTCCTTGGTTTCGCTGCAACCAATGTATGGTCCTTGCCGTTATTTGCTTTTGTGGGTGCTGGTGTAACGTTGTTGTTTGTGTACCGTATTGCAACATTTAGAGGGAATGCGCCAATGGGGACGTTGTTGTTGTCGGGTGTTGCGGTAAGTGCGTTTAATATCGCCATGAGTTCGTTAATTGTTGCGTTGGCCATGCAGCAGTGGGAGGTGGGACGGACCATTATTTTCTGGACCATGGGAGGGCTAGACGGGCGCAACTGGTACCACGTTATGTTATTGCTACCGGTGTTTTTATTCTGCCTTATTATTGTTTTTAGTTATCAGCGAGATTTGGATATCCTGTTGGTTGGAGAAGTACATGCCAATGCCGTTGGCGTTGATGTAGCCAAGGTGCGTTTACATCTTTTGTTGGTTACGGCGTTGTTAACAGGGTGTTCTGTGTCAATTGCGGGTGGTATTGGTTTTGTTGGTCTTGTGGTACCCCATATAACGCGACTCATTGTTGGTCCGAAGCATCAGAGTTTGTTACCCATGTCGGCTTTTTTGGGAGCAATAACATTAGTGCTGGCGGACAGTTTAGTCCGAGGCGATGCTAGCTATGCTGCTATTCCGCTTGGGGTTGTCACAGGAACATTGGGGGCGCCTTTCTTTCTTTTCCTATTAATAAAACAACGCAAACTAATGCAGGTATAAATCCATGTTAGATTTGATTAAGCAGAGCTTTGATTCCCCCCTTAATGGTTGGAGTATAGGAAGCTTTGGTGCTATTGGTGAGTTTATGTGGGACGCCAATGAAGAGCGCTGTGCTCCAGATGGCGACAGGTTTGGCTGTATCACGGAACGTGGTGCTATGGCTGTGACGCTACGGGAGGATATTCAGCCCGTTGCGTATGAGTACTTAACTAAGGATCCGCGCCATTGGAACCAGGGGGTTGCCTTTTGTTTGGAAGCAGACAAAGCAATGATGAGTAATCACCCTGTGGTAACTGAGCTCGGCCCAGATCACGGTGCGTTAAAAGTGGAACACCGTGACCATATAATGTTTGATATGGGGCTGCAGCGTGGTTTTGTTGATGTTGCGATTCGTACTAATGATAAGGCCTTGATCACACTGTTGCGGCTAGCTTGTGGCAGTGATTTATTGGCCCCTGGTAATCCGGCAATGGGCGCAATCATCAAAACTGGCCCTCATCGGGTGTTTACTACGGCACTGGGGCGGTTGGAAGTGTATCAATCGATAGGTATTGAAAAATCACCGGAAGGTCCACACACCCATGTACTCCCAAAACTCATGGCGAGCGGCCGTGCTTTTTCAGCCAACATACCTATACCTGATAGAATGCTTCCAATGTTTACTTTGCACGCGGCGAATCCGTGTAAGGATTTGTTGGGGAAAGGCAAAGCGTTTGATGAGCGCCAATTTCATACATATCAACAGTGGCTGAAGCGCTTCAGTGTGGGTGGGTTCTACCAACAGAAGCAGGGTGTGTTTGGCTGGTTGGATGCAGATACATTGCCTAGCGACATTGCTCTCAGTGAAAACCGTTTGTTACGCACCGCTGTGCGGGTAGCAATCAGGCAATATGAGTATTTGCATCCTGAAAAGCAGTCATTGCTGAAAGAGTGGCGGCATCGATTTGATAAGCTAGTGGATGATGTGTCAGGCGAAAAAGATAAGGTAAATTTATGAGCACCGGTCTAGAGGTAAAGCAATTACAATTTTCTTATGACGATCATGTGGTGTTTTCGGGGGTGGATCTTTCATTCTCCAAGGGCGGAATGGTTGGGTTAATTGGCCCTAATGGCGCTGGAAAATCGACATTGTTAAATGCGTTGATTGGACTGGTTAAGCCAGAACTTGGGGAGATTCGTCTCAATAATCGGTGTATTAACAGGATTAAGAGGCGTGAGCTGGCGAAGCATATTACATTGGTACCACAAGATACCCATATTGGTTATAGCTTTTCCGTTGAGGATATAGTTTCAATGGGAAGGAATCCTTGGCTTGGAAGGTTTCATCCTCCGTCTCGTCATGACGATAAAATAATCCAAACTGCGATGGAGCAGGTGGGCGTAGCACAATTTGCTACGCAGCCTATCAATGAGCTTTCTGGTGGGGAGCGTCAACGTGTGTTTGTTGCGCGGGCAATCGCTCAACAAACACCGATTGTATTATTGGATGAGGTTACCGCGAATCTAGATGTTTGCTATCAGTTAGAGATATTGGCGCTAGCTAAGGCACTGGCGGATAGTGGTAAGTTAGTGATAGCGGCAATTCACGATCTTTCTATGGCGTCGCGTTTTTGTGATCGCATTTTACTGCTCGCGAATAACACTCTGCAAGCAGATGGCGTTCCGAAGCAGGTACTCACAGAAGATAATTTGCGTCGCTATTTCCGGTTAAATGCCAATGTTACGCAGCAACCTGAATCGCTAGGGTTAACCATCACTGCACTGAACGCGATAAAGTAGCGATAACGTTGTGGTTTAACTGACCTCTTTGAGTGGTATTGCGTTTTTGGTCGGGGGAGTTTCACTGGAATAAAATTGTTTAAACCAATTTCGCATTTTCATGATGGCTCCTTCTCCTTTGCACAATATCGGGTGCTCTCTGTATATCTTGTGTTCCCAAATGGGGAGGTCACCCATAAAATCATGTTCAATTTGTTTTGCCATGATACGCAGAAGTATGGGATTAAGTAGTGGGATCATATTTTTCATTCGGAAATGAAAGCGGTGCCTTAGTTGGCCGTTTGCAGTAGGGGCCATGGATGCGATCAAGACAATGTCTGTCATGGTCTTTACCTTAACGACGGTATAGGTTGGACCATAATATTCAAAGTGCAGCATGGCTTTGAATATTTTTCCCAGGACTTTGTTTTTTGTGCTGTAGCGTAATGTTGCTCTAGGACCTGAAAAGGTCATTTCATCTATGTGCGGGACTTCTTCAACATGATGTATTGGAATGAAGTGGCCGAGGTCTACAATGTTTTCAACCACTTCTTGCACGTGGGCTGTATATTCAAACTTACTAAAATAAGATTGGCTCCATCCTGGAAACTTATCCCCTTGTAATTCGTTAACTTCTGGAACCTCACAGTGAGGGGCTGACCCATCGGTGGAAAAATACGTGATGATTTGTCCATTTCTTTCTATCGCTGCCCAGTGCTTTAGGCAGGCTTTCGGCTGTGGTTCTGAGTAGGGTATATCGACACATTTACCGGATTCGTCAAACTGCCAATGATGGAACGGGCAGCGCAGGTTGTTCCCTACGACTGTGCCTCCTTTTCCAAGGTGGGCTCCAAGGTGTGGGCAATAGGCGTCTACAATATGCACTGCTAAATTACTGCTTCGGTAGATAACAATGTCCTTGCCGAAGTAATGGTACGACTTAACGTCTCCTACGTTAATGTCAGAACTATTTGCCAGAACGTACCATCCATTAGGAAATTCGGGAAAAGGATAGGTTCGTTTCTCTCTGTCTTGGGTGTGCATGCTGTGCCTTTGTGAGTTAGGAAGTAAGTTAATGACCAATATAATTTAATGGTCATTAAGGCGTTATTTTTGATCAATCTGTGATCACGATCAACGGTTTAAATAGGACAGGTCAAAAGCAGTCGCTCTCTCGGCGTACTTTAGGTTGTTCATCTACACTTTAATTGATGAAGAAGATTTCGAGTGAAAACAGTGAGATAAACTCAGTGGTAGATGGCCAATTTGGCGCTCTGGATGAAATAGGTCTGCGTAAAACTCGGCGTTACACGCTGATGACCCTGGGTGTCATGATTCTAGCGGCAATGCTCGTGAGTGTGATTGCATTTATGCAGGGTTTATTAATACGACAAGTCGTTAATACAACGGTCGCGCTTGTCATGTTGATCTGTTTTTGTATCTTATATAAGAATAGCGCCCCTCTAAAGTGGCCCACGGTTGTCGCGGTTTTTGGCGTGCACGTGATTGTTACGAGTGGGCTGGTGACTAACGGAGGTATTGCATTCTACGGAGCTGCTATGTTACCGGTGGTACCAATGATTAGTGCGCTTTTGCTTGGGGTTAGAGTCGCCGCCTTTAGTTTTGGGTACGTGTTACTAATCAGCCTAGTTTCTACTGGGTTGCAGGTTTACGGTTTCCATCCGGCCAACATTACTGCTCAAGCTAACCAACCAATGCTAGCGTTAGTGCTCACTTGTATATCTATCGTGGTTGCATTTTTGGCTTTCAATAGCTTGTTGATATCGTCGAGGTTGTCTGAGAAAGAAGTAGGCGCCTACACGAGAAAGTTGGAGGTGGAGATGTGTGCAAGAACTGAGGCTGAATGGCGTGCGCAAGAGGCGGCGGCGGCAAAAAATAACTTCTTGGCTGCCATAAGTCATGAGTTACGTACTCCGCTAAATAGCATTATTGGATTTACGAGAGTGTTGGAAGCCGTCGATCTGCCTGATAGAGGGAAAGCATGTACTGTGCAAATAGGTCACTCGTCTGAAGAGTTGTTGAAAAAGATTAATGATCTATTGGAATTCACAGAAATTGTATTTGATAGGGTTGAGATTTCTCGGGCATCGATTGTCGTTGATGATTTATTTATGGCAATAGAGAGCTCCTTTTCAAAAAGAGTTGCTGTGACTGAAAATTTCCTGGATTTTGAGTATGAGCTTATCAAAGGCCAGGCCGTGGTAACCGATGGCGAAAAAATTAAGAAAATCATTGATAATATAGTCGATAACGCTCTTAAATATACTCAAAAAGGCAGTGTCTTGGTAACCGGTAGAATCCATAAACACGAAGGTAAATCGTATTTTTTATGTGATATCAAGGACGAAGGTATTGGCATAGACGAGACAAAAATGGATCAGATATTTACAGTATTTACTCAGCAGGATATGTCTATTTCGAGAGCATACGAGGGGATTGGGCTAGGATTGGCGAGTAGTTATAATTTGACTTTGTTATTGGAAGGTAACTTGTCTGTCAAAAACAATGACGATAAGGGATGTACTTTTTCGCTAAAAATTCCAGTGTAAATCGCTAGCCTGAGAGTTGTTAGTTCTACAAGCTAGCGATTATTTAATGCTGCTGAAATTAAAAGTGTACGTACAGCCCAGCTGCTGTGTAAGTGACGTCTTCTTCAACCAAGGTATAGCTCACTTCGAAGCTAACGGGGCCCGCATTGTATCCAAGGGCTACCGCTACAGAGCCTCCGATTTCATCATTGTCGTCATCATCATCGTATCCACGACTAATCTCAAGCTCTTCTTGTATGATTCCACCCTTACCTTTGAAATAGAACGCTCCAGGGGTTCTGAACGTAGTGTAAAATGCTCTTGTTGATATTTCATATTCGCCCTGGGAATAATAAAAATCGTAATCACCGCTAGATGAGTTTACTAGTTCAAACTCTAATCCTAGCCACTTATTGATGTTGTAACCGATAGCTAATCCGTTGGCGCTAACGTCATCGTAGGCTGACAGGTTAACTTGCATGGTGCCAGTTTTCGCGCCGATGTAAGGGCCTGAGCTGTCGGCGATACAGTGAGTTGAAGCCAGTCCGATAATGGCGCTTGTCAATAAGGGTAGAGTCTTTTTCATGGTGCATTCTTGCTACGTGTCGATATTTTTTGTGAGCAACTTGCCATAGAGAGTGCCGAAAACATCGTGAACAAAATGATTTACTCTGTTTGGGAACTTGGGCATCGGTCGGAACACATCAACAATCAGAACCACGCGATCTTCTTTACATGAATTGACGACTTCATGATTCCAGCTGTCGTCAAAGAATACGCTATCATCTTGTTTCCATGTGTACCATTGATCATGTATACGAATGGAGGGAGGATTATCTTTAGGCACGTCAACGCCGAGGTGGTATCTAAGATACCCCCGATAAGGACCTTCATGGGCTGGAATTGACTTTCCCGCTTCGAGTATTGAGAAGAAGGCTTGGAATACATGGGGGATATCATCCAGTAGCGCAACGGTTTTTGGGCATCGCTTTCTGTTTGCGTCAGGTCGCTGACCGAGGGCGTAAAGCAAAAATACTTTCCAGTCTTTGTCTGCGTCAATTTCGCCAGAGATTGGGTATTGGAACTTATCCAGCTCATGGTATTTAGGGATTGTAGTTGGGCTTTGTAATACTCCCATTAGTTCTTCTTTGATGGTGTCGACGTGATCATCAAGAGAACGCAAAGAAGGAAATGATTGGTCTACGTCAAAGAATATAGGTCGATTTTTTCCACCCACCCATAGATCAAAAAAGGGATTGAATATTCTGAAAGGATTAGGGATTTTCATCGTTATACTCCAGCAATCATTTGCCACACGGGCTTTTTCTTTTTAAGACCGAGCTGTACGCCAGCGTCGACGTTTTTTGGGTCAATATAGGTGCCGAAAATTCGATCCCAAATGACTAGGACCGTGCCGAAATTTTTATCTCGATATTGTTCTTCGACAGCGTGATGCACGAAGTGATATTTTGGGGTCATGAGCCATTTATCGAGAAATCCAAAGCTAAAGGTAATATTGGTATGTTGCCAAAACTGAATAAAAATACCGAATAACATTGCGGATAACACTTCGTAAACGCCGAGACCTAATAGATAGATGAGCAAGACTTGTGGCGTCAAAAAGAGGAAGGTATGGAAAAATGACGCTCTAAATCCAGAGAACCAGTAGAGCTCTTCTGTTGAATGGTGCCAAATGTGGAAGCGCCAAAACTTAGGATTGTGCATAAAGCGATGAATCCAATAAAGAATAAAGTCGGTAATAATAATTGCAACGGATACACGCAATATTGAAGGGAGGATCTCGTAGCCGGAATGAACCCTTGACAGGGTGGCTTGGTAAATGTCCCCGACTTCGACACCCCAATGATGAAGGAGGAGGCGTGAAAACTTCCCGAACAGAACAATACAGATGAATCCAGCAAGATCTAATCTAAAGTCTCGTTTTTTGTTTGTTGCTCTGAGTGGACGCATTCTCTCTGCGGCGACAAATAGCGCCACCATGCCTAGTGCAAATAGCCCCTCGATATCTTGTGGCCTCACTGCCGTCTCCCTATGCGTTAAAATGCAGATCACTATACAGTGATATTGTTGTGAGAAAAATAAATTTAGGGTATTGGTGCGGCAATCTTCGATTGGTCGAAGATATAGATAAGAATGTGCGGGGTTGTTTGATAAGCAACGTTAATTCCCTTAAAGTGCGTCTTTTCCCTGGTTTTGGGAATGTTTCATGGTTGTGGTGTTCGACTTAGAATAACAAGGTAGATGTGTGAAAATATCAGTTGCGAATAGTGAGTCAGAGATATCTGAGTGCCAAAATGTCCTACGGGAAGTGTTTGTTATAGAGCATGGGTTTGATCTTGTTATTCCTGATGCTCATGAGCCGCAGTCTGTCTATATGTACGCTCACATTGATAAAGTGGTCATCGGTGCGCTAAGAATCGTGATCAAGCGCTCGGGGAGTCAAATACCTCTGGAGGATGTTACTGAAGGCGATGTGCTAGATGGCTTAGGCAAAGTTGGTGAAATATCCAGAATGGCTATTTTGCCAACGTATCGTGGAAAAACCTTGAACCGTTCAGCGTATTCGGAATGTTGGGAGCTCGGCGGCAGATACGGTCTTGATAATTTTATAATTGAGGCACGCTATTCCATTCGATCTTTTCATAAGAGGCTGGGGTTTGTTGAGTTGGGGGAGCCATTTTATGATCCTGCAATGATCGAGCCTGGGGATAGTGTTGGCGAACCTAATGCGGTAATTATGGTTGCTAATGTTGAGGGCCTGCGTGCTAAGGCCAAGCCGATAGTGAGTGTTGTGTAAATATGTCCTCTTCCCGCATAATAATTCGTGAGGCTGGTGAGCGTGATTCAGCTGGATTGGTTGAGCTATTCAGAAGTACTCCACAGCAAGGGCAAATTGTTATTAACTTTGAACGATCTCCCAATTTTTTCTGGGGAGCTGGAGTGATTTCAGAAGAGCCGTTAACCTTGTTGGCTGAAGATTCGCTCAATGGGAAAATAGTAGGTTCAGTTAGTTTTGGCAGAAAGAGCGTGTTTATCAATGGAAAGTCACAAAGGCTTCGTTACGGTAATGATCTGCATTTACACGAAGATTATCGGACAGGGCGTACATTGATAAAATTGTACAAAGAAGCGAGTAAACTATTTGATAGCGGCGAATGGTGTCACACAGCAATACTAAGTGATAACGAGAGGTCGATTAATGCTATTTCCAAAGGCCGAGCCAGTCTGCCAAAGTATCGGTTTCTGAACAAAGTGACCTCCAATCTTATCTATGTTGGAAAGGGCAAGAGAAGCCTGTCAAAAGGCTATACCGTACGAAGAGCTGTAAAGGCGGACGTTGCTGCGATGCAAGCGTATTTTGACCTACATGGTCCTCGCAAGCAATTTTTTCCGGTATATGATTTTTCAAAAATAGGGTGCTCTGATTATTATCGAGGAATCGATATTGAAGATTACTTTTTGTTGTTTAGAAATGATGAGCTACTTGGGGTTGTTGGCGTGTGGGATCAACAGGCATTTAGGCAAACGCGATTCCTTGAATATAAGGGGGTGTTTAAGATTCTAAAGCCTTTGTATAACGCATACTCCCGCCTTTTTGGTGGTTTAGTTCTCCCTGCAGCGGGCAGTACGTTAAATTACCAAATGCTGCATAGTATTTTGATTAAAGATAATAACCCCGAGTATTTTTCGATAGTGATAAGGGAAATATATACTGTGTTAAGAGAGCTCGGTTGTGATGCTTTCGTTTGTGGTTTGTCAGATGGTGACCCACTCAAAGAATCGCTTAAGGGCTATCGCTATCGATCCAATGAGGTTTCTCATTTTGTCGCTACATACGATGATTTTGATCCGAGAGATCGGTTGGATCTAACTATACCCACTTATTTTGAGCCCGGTCGCTGGTGAGTATGCTGTTTTCATCTGATATTGATTATTTGGGAAAGTGGTTCAAAGCCAGAGTTGAGCTAGGCGTTGACGATACCATCATGCTCGGAAAGGTAAACCTGAATAGTGGATTGGTGGATTGGATGCAATATTCCCATCGAGAATTTGATGGGGTGGGTGTGATGGCCCATGCGCTAGAAGCCAATGGCTATCCACAACAAGAAATGCCAATCTCTCGTCACCAAAGGCCTGCATGGTACAAGCTGATCGGGTCCACTTTGAATATTTTCGGTTCACAGAGGCCATTATCGACTCAGTGGAAGGTGAAAGAGCCTGTCGCGGATAATAGCGTAATGTATCCTGCTTGGCGGGTGTTGTCAGCGAAAGAAAAGGCGGGGATTGATCGGTATTCGAAAGAACAGGGTGTGTCTACCAATGCCTATCTATTTTGGTGTCTGAATAAGGTTGTCGCAACGAGCCTGATCAAAAGCAACAGTGATTTTACTTGGTTCTATCCGACGAATATGCGGGGGCCATTTATAAAATCAAATCGCTATGGCAATCACTCGTCGGGCGTGTATATCAATAGCGACAGTGATATCGATTTGACGGCGTTTTCTGAGCGCTGTAAGGATCAACTGCGTGAGAATAGGCACTGGGGATTGTTAATACAAGGCCATTTAGGAACGCTGTTTGGCGATCGTGTAGTGCGACGTTTGTATTCACAGGCGTCAACAAAACGAGTCTACGCCGGTTCATACAGCGCTCTAGGGAAATGGCCTAGAAGTGCTGCTGCTATTGAAAATGAGGTGTGGGTAATCTGCGCCCCAGGGAGTCCTTCGTATCCAGTGTCAACGGGGGTTATAGAGTGGGGTGAAAGTGTAACGTTTTGCCTTAAATTACACCCTTCGATAGTCGGTGGGCATAAGGCTGATCTTCAGCGCGACACGCTGGATTTGTGGATGGAAGAAGTACTGGCTGGCGTGTAGTTGGCTGCAATCTTTTCGGACCCAATAAAAAAGGCCTGCAAAGCAGGCCTGAGAGTCAGCACGGTATATCTAGAAATCTATTCAATCTGCAATATTAGAGCGCCATTTCTTCCTCTGGTTCCTTAGTCTTGCTATCTTTTGATGTTTTTTTGTGAGGCTCGTCTACTTTTTCTTTGGGTAAGGCCTGAGGATTAGTAGGCGCTGTGTCGGAGGTATCCCTCGACAAGTTACTGACCTTGATGAGTAAGCCTGGAAGAAAAAGGAAATCAAAGACAATGGCTATGATGATGGTAAACGCCACCATAATACCCAATGTCGAGTTTACGGTGAAGTTAGACCAGAATAGCGTAGCAAAGCCAAGTGCAAGTACGAAGGTGGTAATCAGTAACGAAGAACCAACATGGGTGAATGCATAGTGTATCGCCTCCTCTGTAGTGTGTTTGTGTTCTCTCTTAGCTCGTAAGAATTTACTGAGGAAATGCACGGTGTCGTCTACCACGATACCCAGCGTAATACTCAATACCACAGCGGCACCTAGGTTTACTTCACCCACAAAATAGCCCCATATACCGAACATCATTAAGGCAGGGAAGGCGTTAGGAATTAAGCTGAGAAGTCCAAGCTTCCATGAGCCGAGGGATAGCATTAAGGTGAGTGATATCAATAGTGTCGCGATGATGGTTCCAGTGATCATGCTTTCAATGTTACGTTGCCCAATGTTGGCAAACATGACAGACGGGCCCGCACCCGGGGAGGCAATGTGTGGGGCGTGTTCCGCCAGCCATTGTTGAGCGCGTTTTTCCAATGCGATGATCTCTACCGCTTTTACATTCTTAAGGGTAACGGTTATCCGAATGGCAGATTTATCCAGGTTAATCTGATTGTTGAGATCCATGCCAAACGGTAGGGACAATTCATACATCAGCGAGTACTGGGCTGCTAGCTCGCGGGACTCCGGTAGCTTGTTCCAGGTTTCATCATCATTGTGCATGTTTTTATTGAGCCTTTTGATGATGTCGGTGTAGGTGAAAACGTGAAGTACTTCCGGCTGCGCTCTATACCATTCGACAAAGTCACTGATCGTGGACAAAAACTCAATACTGTTAACGCCGTTGGTTTCCCCTGCGGATAGTGAGTGTTCGATGATGTTAACGCCAGTAAGGTTTTGTTCAGCAAAATCAGCCGCTTTGCGGATGTCGACATTTTTGCTGAAGTATTCAATGTTGTCGTCATTAAGTTGGTTGTATGGAATAAAGTACATACAGGCAAATGATACCGCGAGAGTTCCCCAAAATAGCGCATTCTGGTGCTTGATTGTAAATGCCGCGAGTAGCCCGAACCCTTTGCTGCGTTCAATATCCGTTTTGGGTACTTTTCTGGTGAGCCAAATCGCGAGTTGAGGAAGTACTGTGATAGAAAAGATAAACGTTAATGCAACGCCCAGCGCAGCAATGGTTCCCAGTGTACGGAACGGTGGGGAGTCACTAAAGTTCATGCTTAAAAAGCCGATGGCGGTAGTGAAACTAGTGAGGAATACAGGCAGTAAGTTTGCATCCAGGCTTGTTTTCATCGACTCGATTTTGCTGTTACCTTTTTGTCTCTGAATAATAAAGTGAGACAGTAGGTGTACACAGTCTGCTACTGCTAAGGTGAGGATAATTGTAGGGGCGGCTGTATTGATACTGTTAAGTTCAACTTCAAAAAATCCCACGACACCGAAAGTCGCCGCAACACCGATGATAACGATAATTAGCGTAATGCCTGCGGATGCTAAAGAACGGAGCAAGAAGCTAACTAAGATCAGAACAACTACTATCATTATGGGCATGAGACGTTCGGCATCTTGATTTGCGATTTCATCAAATGCGTTATTAAACGGAGCCATGCCAGAAATATAGAGATCAAAATCTGGGTAGCGCGTTCTAAATTGATCTGCAAGTGCTCTCACCGCAGGGATAAGCTCGGCAAGCGACTCTGTAGGTTTGTCATCGGGAAAAGCGAGCATTGCATCAACAGCAGTGACGTGACCGGTAGGAGAGATAAGCCTATGTATGAGTAGTGGGTCGCTAGTGGCAATGCGTTTTATCGTCTGAATTTCTGCATCAGTTTTTTCGATGGCACCTTCGACCAAATCTTCTACAAGTAGGTCATCGCCATCCGCCATTGTATGCTGGAAGTTAGTGACGGAATCCACACGCTGAGAATAGGGCAGCAGCCAGGATTGTTGGGTTAGCCATTCAACAGCCGCGAGATTTTCCTGAGTGAAAGCGTCGCCATTCTTGGGCGCTAGGATATAAAGCACATTATCAATTTTCGAATACGTTGTTTCGATAAATTCATGGGCGGCAAGTTGCGGATTATCTTCGTCAAAGAAAATCTTGTAGTCGGCGGTGAATGTGAGCTTTCCAATACCAGGAAGCGTGGCGCCAATAATAATCATGGTGGTCAGGAATGCGAAGAGGCGGTGGTCAACCAGCCAGTTTGCGATGCTGCGGCTTAGTGTTGTTTTCATTCTTGTACTCCTAAGGTGTCGCTAATTGAAAAATCGTCCGTGTTTTTTGCAAGCTGTAATGCTGCGTCTGCTAGCGTTTTCTTGTAATCAAACTCAGTGCTCAACGGGCGCCATTGATAGCCGTCGAGTAGAAAATTAAGTTGTTGATAAAGTGTGTCTTGTAAGGGCGGAAACTCAATGCTGCTAATCATGTCTTGGGCTTCGTAAAGTGCAGTGATACCCAAGCTGATGGCCCATGGGCCAAGGCAAAGCTGATCTACGGTAGCATCGGGTGTTAGCGTCAAGTCACCGCACTGAATGGCTGCGTGGATTTGGTCCTTGATAAGCTGCGTTATCTTTTGGTCTGCTTCATCGGTTACTGCTAATCTTTCTGGGCTAGCCTTTTGACGGATGTTGGCATTTTTTGAGGCAACAAGTAGGTCGAATTCTTCGGGGTAGCGTTCTGCATATAGCAAGTAGGAGAGTGCAATAATGATGGATTTCTCTCTTGGGCTGCCGGGGAATTCAGTCATTTGTGAGCAAAGGCTGATTAAGTATTCGACGCCTTCCGCGCATAGCGCGCACATAATGTCTTCTTTGCAGGTAAAGTGCTTATATACGGTGCCTTTGGAGTATTCGGTTATTTCAGCGATAACTTCCATGGTTAGTGCCGAGACCCCATTGTCACGAATAACCTGCCGCGCAGTGTCTAAGAAGAGCTTTTCGCGTTGCTGTAATTCTCGTTGCTTGCGAGTTATCGTGTTCATTAATGCTAACCTATTGATATATAAGAAGTGGTTGTGGTGTTTGTTGAGTGTCATGGCGTTTTGTCATTCTGTGACGCTCCGTCAAAGTATGTTCTAGCGTTCCTGAATGTTCAATAGTCATATTTGGGAAAGTATTGTTCCAAAATCGACTACAGGTAAATGCTTTTGCCTAATTGGTTTACTTTGCTGGGAAACACTATTTCAATGCACTAAGTTCGATGTATCTGCTGCAGATATTTTATATAATTGCGGGCTTCCCCTAGGTTAGAGATGGAAATAATGACAGCGGCGTTGGTAGTAAAGGATCTGAATAAAGTTTACAAAGGCGGGTTTCAAGCCCTAAAGGGCATTAGCTTTCAGGTGGAGCAGGGCGATTTTATGGCGCTGCTCGGGCCAAATGGTGCGGGTAAGTCTACGACTATCGGTATTATCAGTTCTTTGGTCAATAAGTCTTCCGGCTCTGTGGAAATTATGGGCGTTGATATAGACAAGGACTTTTCGTTAGCAAAGAAATTTGTGGGCGTAGTGCCGCAGGAGTTCAATTTCAATCAATTTGAGAAAGTTGCCGATATTGTCCGAACTCAGGCAGGGTACTTTGGTATTGATAAGGATATTGCTAGCGAGAGAGCTGAAAAATATCTCAAGCTACTGGGTTTGTGGGGGAAGCGAGACGAGGTGTCCAGAAACCTCTCGGGTGGTATGAAGCGTCGGCTTATGATTGCAAGAGCGATGGTGCATGAGCCGGCATTGCTGATTCTTGATGAGCCAACTGCGGGTGTGGATATCGAGCTGCGTCGGTCAATGTGGGATTTCTTGGTCGAGATAAATAAGCAAGGTACAACAATCATTCTTACCACGCATTATCTTGAAGAAGCAGAGCAGCTATGCCGCAATATTGCCATTATCGATAATGGCGAGATCGTGGAAAATACGGATATGAAATCGCTATTGAGAAAATTAGATAGCGAGACGTTTGTGCTAGATTTAGCGAAAGACATTGAAGAATTACCTGAATTGGCGGGCTATGCGTTTCGATTAGTTGACGCGCACACTGTCGAAGTTGATGTCGCTAAATCGCAAACGTTAACGCCGGTATTTGCGGTGTTCTCCGATAGTGGGGTGGAGGTTAAGAGTATGCGCAACAAGACAAACCGTCTAGAAGAGTTGTTTGTCAGTATTGTTGAAAAGAGCATAACTGACTAGCGAGTTGTACTGGTTTACTGACGAGATAGAAAGGATATTATGGAAATTCAAAAACAATTTGTTGCATTGGAAACAATTGTTGTAAAAGAGGTTCGACGTTTTACTCGAATCTGGATTCAGACATTGTTGCCGCCTGCGATTACGGTGGCGTTATATTTTGTGATTTTTGGAAATTTGGTCGGCAGTCGAATAGGCGAGATGGGTGGCTTTGATTATATGCAGTTCATTGTGCCTGGCCTCATCATGATGTCAGTGATTACCAATAGCTATTCGAATGTTGTGTCGTCATTTTTCAGCACAAAGTTTCAACGTAGTATTGAAGAGCTGTTGGTGTCGCCGACGCCGAATCATGTCATATTGATTGGTTATGTATTGGGGGGGGTGGCTCGAGGCCTTTCAGTAGGGTTGATAGTGACCGGTTTATCCCTTTTCTTCTCTGACCTGACGATCCATAATTGGCTGGTGATGACGAGCATAGTATTTTTAACCGCTATTGTGTTTTCACTGGCGGGTTTTATTAACGCTGTGTTTGCTACGAGTTTTGATGATATTAGCATTGTGCCGACGTTCGTGCTAACGCCGTTGACGTACTTGGGAGGGATTTTCTATTCATTGAAAATGCTGCCGGAGTTTTGGTATTACGTATCTTTAGCGAACCCCATTGTGTATATGGTGAATGGCTTTAGGTATGGGATACTGGGTGTGACGGATGTTAGTCTTTGGATAACGTACGGAATGATCCTGATGTTTATCGGTGTATTTTATAGTTGGGCCTTATACCTACTGAATCGTGGATCAGGTATTAGAAGTTGAGTGAGATTCGTATGAAAGATGTAGTTGGTAGCCCAGAGCATTCGCCTCTTGGCAAAGATAGTGCTTATCCAGATCAGTATGATCCATCACTGTTGTACCCGATCCCGCGATCTCAAGGGCGGGGGGAATTGGATGACATTGAAAGCTTGCCGTTTAACGGGGTTGATATTTGGAACGCCTATGAGGTTTCTTGGTTGGACCCGAAGGGCAAGCCGCGGGTAGCTATTGCAGTGCTTGCCGTATCAGCGTTATCGGAGAATATTGTAGAATCAAAATCTCTAAAGCTGTATTTGGGATCTTTAAACCAATCAGTTTATCGTTCTGTGGATGAAGTAGCTAACATTATCAAAGGCGATGTTCAGGCAATCGTGCGTGGGGATGTGGTTGTAGACATGGAGTTGTTGGTTGGTCAGCCTTCAAGGGTGGTCAGTCCAGCTGCTGTAGAAGGCTTACTCGATCTGCGTAATGCCGTTTGCGTGGATGATTTGGATGTTGATATCACACACTATAGTATCGAGCCTGCATTGCTGTGCTTGGATCAGTCAGATGATGAAGTGGTTGATGAATGTGTATCAAGCCACCTGTTGCGGTCTAATTGTCCAGTGACGGGGCAGCCGGATTGGGCTACGGTGTTTGTTCACTACAGAGGCAAAAAGATCTGTCGGGGATCGTTTCTAAAATATATTATTTCTTATCGTAATCACAATGATTTTCACGAGCAATGTGTCGAGAGAATTTTTGTTGATGTTATGAGGGCGTGTGGGCCTACAGACTTGTCGGTTTATGCTCGTTATACAAGGAGAGGAGGGATTGATATCAATCCCTTTCGCTCCAATTTTGAATCTTGTGTAGATAATACAAAATTAGGTAGGCAGTAGCTGACAGGGTTGAGTTAGACGATAAGCTTATCTCTAACTCGCTTACTTGCACTTTCCAGTGCTTCGATTACGCGGTCTTTATCGTAGTTACGGATTTTGTCGATATCTACGTACATGGAAAAGCCATCGAGTTCGCATTCGACAAAACTTTGGGCTGCGCCGAGCTCCTTGCGGTGGTCGACAATGTCGTAAATAGGCACTGATTTGGTAAAGCCCTTAACATTGATTTGGCCTCTGTCCCTGCACATAATGGTATCCCGGACAAGGTTGTAAGTGCTTTCAGAAATCAATATTTCGTTGGGCTGAGCGACGCTCTCTAACCGACTGGCAAGGTTAACTTCTTTTCCAATGATCGTGTAGTCCATGCGTGATTCAGCGCCAAAGTTGCCGACGGTACAGTACCCTGTGTTCACGCCCATGCGAATTTGCAGTGGCTTATTTATGCCATAGCTGCTCCATTTCTGACGCATGATTTTCATCTTCTTGCGCATTTCAATTGCCATTGCTACGCAGGCAACTGCATCTTGTTTCTGGCCTCTAGATGTTGGGTCACCAAAAAATATCAATATGGCGTCGCCGACAAATTTATCGATAGTGCCGCCATATTTCATAGCGATCCTCGACATCTCGGTAAAATAACTATTTAGCAGATCTGTCAGAGCTTCGGGTTGGAGTTCTTCCGATATTTCTGAGAAACCTTTGATGTCTGAGAAAAATACTGTCAACTTTTTACGCTGTGTTTCTAGGCGTACTTCCGTTTGCCCTGAAAAGATCGACCCCCAAACTTGTGGTGGTAGGTACTTTGCCAGTTTGCGAGATAGTGATGCGGAATCTTTTTGGCGAGATCGCAATTCGTGTTGTGCTTCTAATAACGATCTAGCGCGTTTATACGAGTAATAGGACAAAACGGTCAAAAAGACTGTTGAAACAACCGAGGTTAGTGCGATAAAGAAAATGGGTGGCATCCCTGCATTAATAACCGGAACGCCAAAAATTATGAGTGCAGCAGCGATGCCAATTAATAGGGCGCCTAGGCATATTAACCAACCTCTTAGGCCACCAAGGGACATAGTGCTAGCGCTTAACACAAGAAACAGTAGCACTGTCGGCACAGGGTTGAATGCCATGAGTACAAAAGCACCACCACACATAGCCGAATCAATGATGACGAGGGTGGCGTTGGTTATTAGAGTGTACTTTTCACTGAAGGGTTTGCTCAGCAGTTGGGATATGAGCGGGTAGGCGATAGCAAGTGGTGCGACCCACCAAAGTGATGCGCTAAAAAACTCGGTAAGAAATCCAGTGCCAAATATAAGTGCGGCCACAAAGTAGGCTAAAAAACGTACTAGCTGTGGTGGAAGATCGTCGTTCTCTTCGTCTAATGGAGCGAATTCATAAGTTAGGTTTTGACCCATATATATCTGATCGCTTTGTGTTAATTCGGCTTGTAATAGGTGTGGCGCAGCAAGCGTCTCCAATCCCGGCCGTTATAGTATAGTTGGTATTCGAATGATCGAGTGTACTTGGTAGGCACTCGTCATACAACAGCGTTTTTGGGGGAGGCCAGCGCTAACTGTTATTGTTACCGGCAGCCTTTAATTGGGGTTGCATTGCGTTTTCAATGTCATGATCTGATTCGGGGTAGAGAATCTCAATGTATTCTCTTGCTGGAATCGTGCTTGGGAAAAATTGTAATAGCAGCCTTATAGCATCTTCCTGGGTGATCTTGTGCGCGGGTGAAACAAGAAGTGGGTCTAGGCCATCGAGCACTCTCAAGAGAACCCCTGAGTTGCCAGTCTCATCGGCGAGAGGTAACCAGTCACCTCGTTGCTCGCCCAGTGTAGAATAGTTAAAGCGTGCTTTAGGGGGGCGGATTCCTATCGTCGGCAGGTTTGCAAGGATACCTACGTGCGATGCAACGCCAAAACTATCAGGCCCTGTGATACCCCTTCCGTCACAGATGATCAAGTCAGGGGTGTGGGATAGCTTTTCCAGGGCGGAGATGGCAGAGGGAGCTTTCTGAAAAGAGATAAGTCCCGGTACGCGAGGGAAGCCACTTTTCTTGATGCCAACTTTACGTTCTAAAAAACCCAGTGAAGGGAAGCTTTTGATTGTGACGGTTGATTGGCTAGACCCTTGATCGCCTTGGCTGCCGCTAAACTCAATTCTTGCTACTAGCGATGGAGACTGGCAGCGTTCTTGAGTGGAAACCCAGGCGCAGAGATTTTTCTGTATAGACCTGGCTTCTTCAGGTGAAATTGTCCATTTATGTAGCTGGTGTGTTTTCATGTTTCTTTTTGTCGCTTTTCGGGAAGGGATCAGCAAACTGATAAGGATGTTAGGTTAAAAAACAGCCAGTAGCATCAAGAGTCTCACAAAGGAGGTTGCAGAAATGATAACAACCTCATAGTTTTACAAGAAACTTACAAAATTCATCGGTAAAAGGGAACTAAGAAGTCGTAAAGGCGCTGCATATTACCCTTATTAGGTTAGGAATCAAAGCAGTTAAATAACTAGTTAATGATTCTTAAACGGAATAGGCTAGCGGCATTAACTAAATGTCGCTTTGTAGGAAATCGAATGAGCTCAGTTACAGATTCAATACTTCGCCGGGTATCGAGCCCAAAATTATGTTCTCCAGGACCTGCTCGTTCAGAAGTCCTCAAGATTGTTGAGTGTGCAACAAGAGCCCCGGATCATGGTCGACTAAAGCCGTGGAAATTTGTTGTTGTTCAAGGTGAAGGGCTGGAGGCGCTTGGGGCGCTATTTGAGAAATCCTTGCTTAGTAGTACTCCAGAAGCAAGTGAGGCCAAGAAAACGAAAACACGGTCAATGCCTTTGCGCGCTCCGTTAATTATTGTAGCTATCGCGAAGGTGACAGCAGAGCACAAGGTACCTGTTATTGAGCAGGTTGCTGCAACTGCCGCTGCCATCCAGAATATGCAACTCGCAGCGATTGACCTTGGCTATGGTGCAATGTGGAGAACGGGGGGGATGGCCTATAGTGAAGTGGTGCGCGCTCATTTTGATTTGGAAGCGGAAGATCAGATCGTAGGTTACCTCTATTTGGGGACGCCAGTAGGGGAACCAAAGGAGATAAAGCCACAAGAAATGAGCGAATGTGTAGAATTTTGGGATAAATAGCGGATTTCATTTGAATTATTGTTTGAAAAGCTATATCTTACGCGCCTTACAACTTGGAGAGGTGTCCGAGTGGCCGAAGGAGCACGCCTGGAAAGTGTGTATACCGCAAGGTATCGAGGGTTCGAATCCCTCCCTCTCCGCCAAGTTGTGAAGTCTTTGATTTTCCTAGAAGGTCCCGCCCCATAGCGGAATTTTTACCTTCGCACCAAATTCCTTTCTGATATTCAAGATGCCATCCTAGAGCTTCAAATTAGGTGTTCGTGACGAATACATGTTGTGATTGGATTGCCGCTTCGATCTATCGGAACAATATTTCCGTCAAATATATTCTCACTTATAGGTGGGTCGATTATGTCGTTCTTAATCCTCAGAAAAGTCTGCTTTTGTTGCCATTTTGTGGCGTGATGGGTAACTTTAGCAGTCCATACGCTCCCACCTTCTGGGTTTTCAATAATCAGATGATTAGCGCGTAGCGATTTGAAAATCTTTGCCACATTTATTGGCGCGCACTGGAGACCTTCGATAGCCAGTTGGGTTCTTGCGGTTTCTATAGCTGTTTTTGATAGGACCCAGGTCTCTTCTTCGGTTACCCAAATATCTGCACCTGGTCTATTCGTAATTAAAGCGTTTTTATGGATGAGCTCTCTAAGGGAGTCCATTACTTCTTCGTGAAGAAGCATTGTTGGGTTGCTGTAATCCTTTGGGTTGGCTTTCTGCTTTAGGCAGTCGAATAGCTGATTTAGTAAGGCGTGATCTTCAAATAGCCACACCGTAGAGTTTCCCCTAATTAGATAAGGCAGTATCGGGATGATTGCAGCTTGGTTGAGGAGCTCAGGGGTTTTATGGTTAGAGAGATGTTGTTTGTGTTGAAAAGTGTAGAGCGTGCCCAGAGGCATTGCACCGTGCCAGGGGTGCCACTGCTGAAAGCGTCCCGTTTTTTTTTGGAAAGATACCTCTACCCCGGAGATGATCTCTTGCATATTCGATGCAAGAAGTATGGTGAAAACCCCAAACTTTCGCCTATCTGAGGCAATCGTAGAATTCTCTAAGGAGTGATGCTCTTTCGACCTTGGAGTATCTTTTGCGTTGAGAATAAGCATTTGTAGAGTGTGATCAATAAAGCTTGGAGGCTTTGTGTGTTCATCGATACCCTTAGTTGTGATCTCTTGGGCGAGTTCTGCAAATTGTTCTAACGCGTAAAGGTAATCTTGTTCCCATATATTGGTAGCTAAGTCTGAATATAACAGCCTGAGGTGGGAAATCTTTCGTTGTCTATCTTCACTTGATAGCAACTGCTGGCCTTTTTTTGCCCGAAACTGATTAGGTGATCTTCGTTTGGGCTTTCTTGAAATGGCTTGGGTAAGGATTCTCTTCAGCATATTGTTTTTCTTTAATGAAATTGACCTAAACGATCTTTCGTAATACACGCTGTTATATTGATAGAAAATTTACTGTCATTCCAATTGAAAACCTTCATATCTGATTATAATTAATTTAATATCAGGTCGTGTTTTTCATGATCTCTTCGAACACTATATTTGCAGGCAGGGTCCATTTTGGATCTAACATTAGATCGTGGGAAAAATCATCTAAAACAAGTAGGTTAGCTCGGTATATTTTAGCGGTATCTCGAGCTGAATTTAGTGGAAAAAGTCCGTCGTTATTGGATGCTAATACCGAAATAAATCCAATATTATTTTTTGATTTTGATGTGTTCACGGGCCTAGTGGTGGTCTCAATGCATAGCGCGAAACTGGATTCTTTGGTTAGTTTTTGCCTATATCTCACAAGTTGGTGTTCATTATATTTGTCAGAGAAAAAGTAGTTCTTTAGCGCGCTGTCGTTGAGTATGAACCTGTTAATGTCGAAGCTGATCAAGCTTTCTAAGGTGGTAATTGGGAATTTCCACCCTGCCTTGATGAAACTAAAGAACCATCCTGTTAGGGGCATGGGTGCAAGTAATATGGCGCCTTCAATAAAATGTTTTTCTGTATATTTGGCGAGGACGTAACTCCCCATGCTGTGTGCGATACAGACGATACGCCTATTTAGGGAGGCTATGCATTGAGTTAGGTGATTGGTATACACGTTGATAGGCGTCCACTTGTTAGGAGTGGGGAAATTGAAGGTGACACATTCAAAGCCGTTGCTCGTAAAGAACTCCACGAAGTGTGTAAAGCTCCAGTCTCCATGGAAAGCTCCCGGAATAAATAAAAGGGTTATCGGTTGAGTTTTGTTACTAGGCGAGTGGACTCGATACATTGCACTTGTTCCTGAATAGAATCAGAGGGATGTGGAGATATTGATTGAAGATTGTTTGATGGGCCAATTGAATCTATTCATAACGCATAAGAAATGTTCTAATATCTGAGGGTTGGTTTTACCTTGAAGAGACAATAAAATGAAAGGCATGATTGAAAGTACTTATGTTGGTCCAATTAGAGATGTTGATCACCGTACATTTGACAATTACGCTATTGGTGAAGGCAGGCTGTTACTTATATCAGGACTGGGAGGTTCGGGAAAAACCACGTTTATGCAACAATGCCTCAGCCGGCATAATATTCTTTCTGTTAACATCAAGTTCGCTGCAGATCGATCAACGGGAATTTTTAATGAGTTTGTCGAGTATTTAGTTGAGTTAATTGTCGAAAACGAAAAGGGTTCTGGTATTAAGTGGGCCACTATTCTTAATAATGCACCTGCTGATTTTTCTTGCCTCCTTTCATTTGCACCCAAGCTGAGCGAGTTTATTGTAAATTTAGAAAGTATTGGTTCGCCGATCCAGGAGTTTGCGGTTGTACACCTTGCTATCAAAGAGCTTTGTCGAGTAATTTCAGATAATGTTGATCGATTGCTTTTTTTTGTTTTCGATGATGTTCAGTGGGCAGATCATGAAGACATGGAGTTTATTTTTGAGCTAATCAGGGATGAACGAATTGATGCAAAAATGATTTTTTTGTCCCGTTCTGAGAGGTGCTATCAAGAGAGCCTGGATGAAATTAACATGCGCTTGCGTCGCCACTCTATAAGCAACGTAATAATGGAGCTCTCGTTGCTTACGATGCAAGAGTCAATTTCGTTTATTCTCAATTTTCAGAAAATAATTTCCAGTAATATCGAACGTACACAAGTGGTACGTATTGCTGAGCATGGCGGCGGCAATTTGCGCAGTATTGTGCGAAAACTAAACAATCAGGTGGGTGTTCAGATGCTTTCTGATATTGAGAGGCGAATGTTGTTTCGTGCGGCTCTACTAGGCTTTACGTTTAATCGGTTGGTATTGGAGGTAGGGTTTCCAGGTTATGAATTTGCAACGCTGGAAAGTCTGCAAAAGGGATTGTTCCTCGAGAAGATTGATGAAGATACTTTTAGCTTTGTACATGACCTGGATCATGCAGAGTGTTTGATGTTGTTCCCGCATGAGGTTGAAAAAAAAGTCCTTAAAGAAATGTCTCTATCCTTATATCTGGGGCAGGCTAAGAGAAAAGAAGTGACGGACTTTTTGATTGCTTCCATACTTTTAAAAATCACATCGGAGAGCATAGAAATCCCTAGAGCCTTTCTTTTCAATTTGTATCTAAATGGTGCCGTGGAAGCGGCCTTGGAGAGTAAAGCAGAGCTTCGTTATAAAATAGGTTGTCGATTATTTCAGCTAATTAAGACTGATAAAAAACTGTCAAGTCGGGCCGTCGATGCTTGTCGTGAAATTGCAATTTCCAGTTATTTCGCAAATGATCTGGTGCAAATGGAAGAGGTTCTGAGCTTCGTTCTGGCTCAAAATATCCCATTAGAAGATAAAATGAACATGTATCAAATCCTCGTCGATGGGTACATGTCGAAGAATGAAATGCTAAAGGCTGTAGCGATTGCCCGGGAAGGGCTGGCATTATTGGGTATGGATATGCCCCATGATGACGCCTTAACGCTACCCTTGCTTGTGGCGACGGAGCTCTCTCGGACTGTTATTTCTATTAGCAAGCTGAATCGCCATTTTTCCGTTTGCAATGATCCAGTTGCAAAATCTAAGGCTGCTCTGTTAAGTAAGTGTCTGATAGCCTGTTATAGTACTAATTTTTTTCTTGCTGGGTATCTTGTGTTTGTTATTATCAACGATGCAGTCAAATATGGCATAACTGAGGAAACCAGCTACACGCTCACGCTATATGCTACTGCGATTTCTTCCGGTATATTCAGAGATTATCGTTATACGCCCTTTCTTCTTCGCCTAGCTAAAAAGATAGAACTTGTTCTTTCTACGGGCTACTACAGGCAGAGGAGCGTATTTTCGGTTGAAGCGTTCTATGGTGCGCATTCAAAAAGTATCAGTGAAAGTACTGAAAAACTGGATGGTGTATTTCATTCCCAATTATCTGTAGGCTCCCTTGATTTTGCTGCATATGCTGCTCACTTGTCGGTCTTTCATGGTTTTGATTCAGTGATACCTTTGCGTGAAATCCGAGAGAGGGTGGGTTTATACAGGAATAAGCTTGGTCGTTTTAGGCAGGAAAATGCAGACTTGTGGATAAGGTCGGTTTGTCAGTTAGTCATTGACCTTGAAACTAAATCGCCAAAAATTTTAATGGCAGGTGATGTATTTGATATTCAACGAGATATTACGCCATCAGGCATTGCCAACGATCGTTCTGCAGTCTTTATTGCGAACCATTTTGCCGGTGTAGGGTGCAATTTGTATGAAAGGTATGAAAGTGCACTGAAGCATTTTGATTTAGCTAAGGAATATGTAGATGGAATTCGGGGGACCTATGGTGAAGCACTGTTTGCTTTTCATTTCGGAGTCGCAAAGTCACGGATTGGACTCAAAAATAGTTGTTCGGTTTCTTTATCTAAGGAGCTGAACTATTTACAAAAATTGGAGAAGCAAGGCTCTGTCAGCGTTGTCTCAAAGGTCCGGTGTCTAAAAGGTTATTGCTACTTGCTGAAGGGTGCGAAGTCCAAAGCGTTGAAGTTGTTTAATTCCGCAGAAAAAACAGCTGTTCGTCATGGCCATACCGTTGATCAGATCATTGCACTTCAGGCAAAAATATTTGTATTGAAACTCTTAGGAGACGATTCGATACCTACTAAGTCTAGATTGAAGGGGGTGTTGGAGGTTTGGGGGGCACGAGGATTACTTCGTGAGTTATCAGAGGAAGAAAATACGTTAACAGTAAGCGCGATTGAATCTCTCGGTGAAATGGGGTATCTGGACAGGCAAAAAATCATGATATTTCTCGGTAATATTTTGTCTGCAAGTCAATGGGAGTATGAGCCAGAACGGACGATTTCAGTCGATGTCGAGTTCAGAGGAGCAACAGACGTGCATGTCGATGCATCCAATTTCGGGAAGGATTGCGGGGTTCTACGGTTTATTCTTGATCACCCTGGTCGTAGTACGCAACTTAAAAGTAGCATTGCAGATCTTAGAAATTGTTTTAAATTAATTTCCTATCATAACGAAACTCAAATTAGGCTGCTCTCTCTAAGAGAAGATGAGAAAAAATATCGACAGTCATATGAGTTGAGCTCCTCTGGGCTTTTTAACGCAGATATTAGTGGAAGACTCAATCGAGCAAATGTAGAGGCGCTAAATATATTTGGTGTTAAAAACGGACCTGTTGGTCGGATGGATATATTAGACCTTTTCGAAAACGTTACTCGATTGGATTGTTCTAGTTTTGTGGAGAAAGCAATCTGTCAACCTGATGTCCTTTTTAAAGAAGTTGGTTTTGTTGAAGGCAATAATAGGCATATATCCGTTAGCATTGTTAATCACCAAAACAAGTATATCAATGGATCTATCGTCGATATTTCGGATCAAATTAATCGCGCTATCTATGCCGAAAGGTTGATCAATCAAGCAAAAAAATATTCAGGTATAAGCCATGAAATCAAAAATCCCATGCAATCTGTGATGGGGCTTAATTTAAAAGCGATTGATCAAACCAATAGCGAGGAGCAGAGAGAGGTTCTTTATAGGCAAGGAAAATTGATCGAAAGGATGACGCACGCAATGGATGAGGTTATGCATTTGGGACGAGCCTACGAGAAAGAATCAATGCAGCTTAAGAAGTTTTCGCCTGTTTCGCTGTGCTTTGATTTGCTCTCGGTTTTCAAATATGAGGCAATTGATGGTGGTATATCCCTGGGCGTTAGTGGTCCTTTGTCGTCGATCATGAATGTCTATTCCGACAAAGGCTATGTTACCCATATCGTGCATAATCTTTTGTCTAATGCTATACGGCATTCAAAAGGGACTTCGGTAGACATAAGTTGCATTGAGCATCAGACCAAGTATGAGGTACATGTCAAAGATAATGGGCTCGGGATATCCGAGGCTCTCCAAGATCATATTTTTGGCTATTACTTTACAACGTCAAACAAAGGGTCTGGTGTTGGGCTTGCAACTTGTCGTGAGTTCGCCCAAGCAATGGGGGCAAATTTGGAGTGTGTAAAAAATGATGTAGGCGCACATTTTAAGTTCACTTTTCCCGTTTCTGATGCGAGGCATGGTAATCTACTCGGAGTGTATGACGTCATTATCCTGAACGAATGCATTAACGATAGCGAGTCTTTTGGATGGGTGTATAAAGCGATTACGGAAAACAATCTTATTAATACGTCTCGCAAGGTTGTATTAATTGCAACAGATGATGAGTTAACCGACGTAGAAACGATCTTACACAAATATGAGAATCAGCATCGTTTGGTTGGCGCAGTTGTTTTGTCCGACAATGAATCGTTTAGATCAGCGGCGTCAAAATGGATTTTGTTTTTGCCTAGGTACGCCTTGGATAAGGCGGGGTCCCTGATAGATGGTTTGTCCTTTACGTTTGAAGATGCGCCACAGATCACAACTACGAGCATCCTGTTCATTGATGACAGTATGACACCGGTGGACTTACCTGGTTTTGGTCAGGGTTTATTTGCCGATATAGCTTGTAATGAAGAGGAGTATTTTAATGCTATATCCAAGAAACGCTACGATCTGATTTTCGTTGACTACACGTTATATCGCTCCGACGGGCTTAGCGTGATTAAGACGATACTTGCAATGCAAGGGGGGAGTATCCCAATTGTTGGGATGAGTTCAAACCCCATACGAAAAGACGAGATGTTGCTATCGGGAGCAGTTGATTTTGTCGATAAACCTTTACAGAAGGAGTGTGTTTATGACGTATTGGAAAGCACCAAAATATTACGAGAAAAGAAAAATATAGCGAATCTTGCTTTGGACTTTTATCAAAAAGAAGATTTCAAGACAGCATTGAGGGTAATGTACGACAATAACGAATATGAAGCACTGGCAAATAGAATACATGATCTCATCTATTTTTCGAAAATTTTCATACCTGGTTCGTCGGCAAAATTTATTTGTTTTGAAGACGAAGTTAGGTCAGGTGACGCAAATCTGGATATGGTGTTAGAAGTGTGTAACTGGTATGGCGCTTTGCTTCTAGCGGCTAAGCGAATTGCTAAAATTGGAGGAGAAGGCGTTGGATAGAGAGCTGATCGTCTTTATAGGTGGTGATACGGATATAGGAATACTTGAAAGTCTAGAGTGCAACTATACAAGACTTTTTGCCTTCAGTGAATTCCTTGCTAAATTTCGGCGTGATTGTGCCCCTATTTATTTGGTTGATATTGGGTGCCAAGAAAATCTCAACAGATTGATGCTTGAATTGAGCCATCTGGCGGTGGCGCGTGATGTGATTGCATATTCTGAAATTGGTATTGGTGATGGATCTCCAGCGATATTTGAAGGTGGAATCTGTGAATACTTTAGATTACCAGTGCATTCATCAGTCATTAACAATGTAATTAGTAGCCTAGCTATACCTCAATCGAGAGGGCGATATGCTGTCGGTGAGAAGAAGAAGTTATTGATCGTGGATGATAACGAAATTATGGCGACAGAATTAGCCTGCTACTGTGAGCTATATTTTGACCTAAAAATTGTTACCGATCCGCAGAAATCTCTTGATGTTTGTATTGGTTTTTCTCCAGACGTGATTTCGCTTGATATTGTTATGCCGGGCTTAAACGGATTTGATGTGTTCGATCAGCTTAGGTCTGGGTGGGAGGGTAGGCCGGTATTTGTTTTTTCTTCGAGTCAATGCCGGACCATGCAAATGGCTAAAATATATGCACTAGGCGCTAGCCATGTGACCAAGCCTTTTACTGAAGCTAGCGGGTTGAAATTAAGGAATTTGGCATGGAGAAGATAGATAATGATCCGTTTCAAGCTGTTAGTCTTGTGGATGTAAAAAGATTTTTGGCCCTCTATCGTGCCAAAAACCAGACTAAGGCAGCTCGAGGGTTAGGAATACATCAAACCTCAATGACATATACACTTAAAAAGTTCGAAGAACTTTTTGGCGAGCAGCTGTTTCGAAGGGATGGGCAAAATTTGCATCCTAATGATATGGCCAAAAAAGTCTATGAGAGCCTTAAGCAAATAGAAAGTATTTTGGGGGGGCTGCTCTATGATGATTCATTTAGCCATTTCAAAAATGGGCAGAAAACAGCATTTAAGATATCGGGCGACGGTTACTTTCATAAAATTATAGAACCATCATTAACAGAATCGCTCATTAATGGGACTAATAGTGATTTTATTTTGGATTACGAATACGAAGGCGATGTAGAAAAAGGAATTGAGAAAGTTGCCTCAAGGACGGTAGATTTGTTTGTGACTTCACGGTTTGTGCCTCCTGAATATGAAAGTCCCTTGGTTCAGAGTTGTAATTTGATGAAGGATGAATGGGTAGGGGCGGTTAGCCCGATAATGAAGGCTCAATTTTCAGAAGCGGAGTTAAGTGAGCTATGTTTCGCGGTGCCTAGCCAGCTTTATCGGTGTTTTCAAAAAGAAGTGACGGGCAATGTTGTTGTGTATTCAGATAGCACTATAAATGCAGGGGTTACCCATCGGGCAGACGTTGTGTCAGTACTTCCTGGTAGGGTTGCTAAGTTGGACTGGATGGATCTTCGCGTTTTGTCTTCTATTTGTATCGAAATACCCTCAAAAATGTCGGTAAGGTGTTATTGGGCTACGGAAAAATTGAAGGGAAAGCAAAAGCAGCTTGATTTTTTGCGAAAAACACTAATCAATTTGTGTCAGGGTCTTTGATGAGCGCCTTCTCCGTGTGTTGGATTGTATTTGGGCTACCATTTCTAGCGTGTATACAGTTACAGGTATCTTGTTAACATTAATCACTAGAGCCGTATAATTGACACATCGAATATCCTAATAACTACGCTTAATCGGTATAGGTATGGCGCATAATGGTCATTGTTGTTGGCCCGGCATTACTGGAATATGCGGAATCACTACGATTTGGCCTTTATCGGTCATATGGTGAGGTTTTCTGGCCAAAGCACTCCTTGGACTCTCCTGAACGGTTCTCCTAGGCGGCAACACTCAGCCCTTCCTGTTGGGCAATGTGTGTCTGGAGGTAGCTTTACCGCTCGATTGACTGCAAAATAATCTATTTGGCGGCGATAAGTCGTGATGATTGTGTATCTTACCGGTATCTTGTCCCATTTGGTTCTCTGCTGTTCGTCTTTTGAAAAAAGTGAACTAGTGTTTTGTTTTTGGGTTTCGCAGCATAAATTGTTAATAAATGGCTAATCTAAAGATTAGTGTTTTGTGCGCAAATGCCCGTAATTTGGAAAAATAAACAAATGTTTACATATAGGGACAATAATAGATTGATGCCTTTGGGTTAACTCAGGTATGGTGTTTATCAGTAAATATTGGCCGTAATCAGCGAAGTAAAATGCTGCGTGGATAACCCAATGCGTCATAGTGTCGTCAAGATGGGCTGATAAATTAACAGCACTGATTGATATCGCTAATGGTAGCCAGCGTACTTGGTTTGCTTGGTACGGAATAAAAGAAAAACAATAAACGACAGTTTCCTAACAAATGCTAATAAGACATATATCCAAACATGTGCGCTTTGGTATTCGGCGCTTAACAGTCTATTCACGTAATCTAACATGCACCTTATTAGGTCTATGGGTGGCGTGTTGCTGATGCGTTGTTTGAAACTTACCAGTCAACCTTCTGTCCCCTCAGTGTTACTTAGTTTAGTACCTAGTTTTCCCTTTTTTAGTGCTCTTGCCATATGTATATGGTGGAAGCCTGTGTCCGTTTTTAAAGAAAATAATCGAAGTGCTGTAAAGGCATTGTCAAAACTCAATTTATGTCTGAACTTATACAAAAGGAATATGCGATGAGCGAGGAAAATATCTCTCGACTGAATTCTCGACTACAAGAAACACCAATAGCCATAGTTGGTATGGCCAGTGTTTTTGCCGAGGCAAAAAACCTCCAATCGTATTGGGATAACATTCTCAATAAGATTGATTGCATCATCGATGTTCCAGAGAGCCGCTGGAAAATCGAAGATTACTATGACGCGGACAAAAGGGCAGAAGATAAGACCTACTGTAAGCGTGGTGGCTTTATACCAGACCTTGATTTCAACCCAATGGAATATGGATTGCCACCTAACATCCTGGAAATAACAGATGTTGCTCAGTTATTGTCGCTAATTGTAGCGAAGGATGTGCTAGAGGACGCGGGTATAGGTCCAGACTCCGGGTACGATTCTCAGAAAATAGGTATTACTTTGGGTGTAGGTGGTGGTCAGAAATTGTTGGCGCCATTGGTATCTCGTTTACAGTATCCGATTCTACAGAAGGTATTGAAGAGCAGTGGCGTTGCGGATGAAGATGTTGATGTCATTATCGATAAGTTTAAGAAAGCCTATGTTGGCTGGGAAGAGAATTCATTCCCCGGAATGCTAGGTAATGTTATTGCAGGCAGAATTGCTAATCGTTTCGATTTTGGCGGTATGAACTGTGTTGTTGATGCAGCGTGTGCTGGATCGCTTGCAGCAACTCGGATGGCATTGACTGAGTTGTTAGACGGTCGAAGTGAGGTAATGGTCACGGGTGGTGTCTGCTGTGATAACTCAATCGTAATGTATATGAGTTTTAGTAAAACTCCAGCATTCACTGACGCTGAGTGTGTACAGACTTTCGATGAAAAATCTCGAGGTATGTTGGTTGGTGAAGGTCTGGGTATGGTTGCCCTTAAGCGTTTAGAAGACGCAGAAAGAGATGGCGATCGAATCTATAGTGTTATAAAAGGTGTCGGTGCTTCCAGTGATGGTAAGTTTAAGAGTATTTATGCTCCGCGACCACAAGGGCAAGCAAAAGCGCTTAACCAAGCATACGAAGATGCAGGTTTTGATCCACAAACCGTTGGTTTGATCGAAGCTCATGGTACTGGTACAGCAGCGGGTGATGTTGCTGAGTTTGGCGGTTTGATGAAAGCGTTTGATGACGGACGTGATGAAAAGCAATATATAGCGCTGGGTAGTGTTAAGTCACAAATTGGTCATACCAAAGCGGCAGCAGGTACTGCAGGGTTTATCAAAGCCTCGTTGGCCCTATATCATAAGGTATTGCCACCGACTATAAATGTAGACACGCCGAACCCGAAATTGGAAATAGAGAACTCTCCATTTTATGTGAATGCAGATACTCGCCCATGGGTTTCCCGTCAAGATGGCACACCGCGACGAGCGGGAATTAGTGCGTTTGGATTTGGTGGTACTAACTTCCACTATGTGCTTGAAGAATATACTCCAAAGAATACAGGGGCTTTCCGATTACAAAGTACAGCACAATTCGTACTACTCGCCGCTGACAATCAGGCTGGATTGAAATCTCAAAGTGAATCGTTGCTTGCTGCGCTGAAGGGTGCAGAAAGTGAGAAGGTTCACTATTCCATGTTAAAGGAGAATGGCTTAAGAGAGCTTAACGTGAGTCAGTCTCGTGTTGGTTTTGTGACCACATCTCTTGATGAAACCGTTAAGATGCTTGAGTCTGTTATAAAGACGTTAACCGCTCAGCCAGCTAAGACTTCTTGGGATCTGCCAACGGGTGTTTACTATCGTGAAGAAGGTCTGGACGCGAAAGGTAAAGTGGTTTCATTGTTCTCGGGTCAAGGTTCTCAATACGTTAACATGGGTTCTAAGTTAGCGATTAACTATCCGACGATGATGAATAGCGTCGAAAGTATGAACGCTGTGTTTGCAGAGCAAGGGAAGTCGATCGCGGAAGCGTTGTATCCTAAGCCAGTATTTACCGAAGAAGCTCGTCGTCAACTTGATATTGAATTACAAAGAACAGAGAACGCGCAGCCAGCCATCGGTGTGATCAGTTCTGGCCTGTTCAAGCTATTTAGCGACGCAGGATTCTCTACTGATTTTGTTGCCGGCCATAGCTTTGGTGAGCTAACGGCGTTGTGGGCAGCGGGTGTGGTTTCGGAAGAAGATTATTATCGTCTAGCTCAGGCAAGAGGCGCGGCAATGGCTGCTCCTGATGATGCCTCATTTGATGCGGGATCGATGATTGCGGTAGTAGGAGACGTGTCTTCTTTGGAATCAGAAATATCGGGAATCAACGGTATTTCGATCGCAAACTTCAATTCAAAGAATCAAGTGGTTGTCGCGGGTGAGACTGCAGCGATAAACACCGCGAAAGAGCAATTGGAAGCGAAAGGGTATAAAGTGGTTTCGTTGCCAGTTTCTGCGGCTTTCCATACGCCACTCGTAGGTCATGCACAAAAGCCTTTTGCTGATGTGATTCAAAATACCAAATTTAACAAGCCTACTGTGCCTGTGTTTGCAAACGGAACAGGGGTGGCGCATCCAAGTGCGCCGGCGTCTATTAAGAAAGCGCTAAAAAATCATATTCTTGAGCCCGTTAAATTTAAGGACTCAATTGAGAATATTTACGATGCTGGCGGTCGAGTATTTGTTGAATTCGGTCCTAAAAATGTACTTTCGAAATTGGTTGAGAACATTCTGGGTGACCAGCCTCACGTTTCAATAGCGTTGAACGCGAATCCTAAGAAAGATTCTGATGTGCAATTCAGACAAGCGGTCATACAGCTTGCGGTTGTGGGTATTAGTTTGGCAGATGTTGATCCCCATGAAATGGAAAGAGAAGACATTACCTTGCGTAAGAAATCTCCGCTTACGTTAAGTCTGAGCGGAAATCACCATGTGAGTGATAAGACACAGAAGATCTATCAGGATGCGCTTACTGATGGCCACCAAGTGAAAGGCCCTATTCAGGAAGTTATTGTAAAAGAACCTGCGCCTGCGGCAAAAGTGATTGCTAAGCCAGTCGTTAAGGAACCGGTAACAGTGTCGGCTTCAGTGACTCCTCCGCCTGTTGCGCCCGTCGCAATTGTGGCTAAGCCACAAACGAACGCAAAGCCTGCTGCAGCTGTCGTACAAAAGGCCGTGCAACAAGCAGCACCTGCGAGAGCAGATAATTCAGTGTCAGTGGAGAACACGGCTGGGTTAGCGGATAGCATCGAGCGTGGATTAAATAGTTTCTATCAAAATCAAAATGACATACTTAATGTTCATGAGAAGTATTTAGAATCTCCACAGCAATACTCCAGCGCATTTGAAAATCTGATGTCTCAGCAGCTCGAATTAGCAGCACAAGGCAAAGAGATTCCAGAAAGTGTTCAGCGCAGTATGATGATGTTCCATTCTTATCAGTCCGACACTTTGCGTGTGCACGAACAGTATTTGCAGGGACAAACAGATAATTCTACTGCCGCGTTGCGATTGATGAAAAATCAGTTTAAAAGCGGTGTAAGCGCGCTAGATTCGGCTCCTGTATATAATGCACCAGCATCTATTGCTGCTCCTGCTCCTGCAGTATCTGAACCAGCGGCGAACGTTGTTCAGCAGGCTCCTGTTGCACCTAAGACGGTTGCACCTGCGCCGGTTGCTCCAGCGCCTGTAGCGAAACCTCCTGTTGCTCCGGCGCCTGTCGTAGCTAAGACTGCACCTGTTAAACAAGCTGCTCCTGCTCCTGCTCCTGTTGCTGCTGCTCCGAGTTTAGATCTAGCTAAAATTAATTCAGTCATGTTGGCAGCGGTTGCTGATAAGACTGGGTATCCTGAAGAGATGCTAGAGCTAGAAATGGATATGGAAGCCGATTTAGGTATCGACTCCATCAAGCGTGTTGAAATTCTGGGTTCGGTTCAAGATGAATTGCCAGAATTGCCAGAGCTGAATGCAAACGATTTGTCTGAGTTGAGAACCTTGGGTGAGATCGTTGATTACATGAAAGCTCAGGTCCCTACAGCGTCGGCAGCGTCTTCAGCTCCCGCTGCGGTGAGTACAGCGCCGAGCATGGATTTGGAACAGATTAACAAGGTTATGCTTGCAGCGGTTGCCGATAAGACTGGCTACCCTGTAGAAATGCTTGAATTAGAAATGGATATGGAAGCCGATTTAGGTATCGATTCAATCAAGCGTGTTGAAATTCTGGGTGCGGTTCAGGATGAACTTCCTGATCTTCCCGAACTTAATGCTAATGATCTATCCGAGTTACGTACGTTGGGTGAGATCGTTGATTATATGAAAGCGCAAGTTCCTGCTGGAGGGGCTGCTCCAGCTGTGTCGGCCGCTGCACCTGTTGCAGGACTAGATCTAGCGGAAATTAACCGAGTAATGATGGCGGCGGTTGCTGATAAAACTGGCTACCCCGTAGAAATGCTTGAATTAGAAATGGATATGGAAGCTGACCTTGGCATTGATTCCATTAAGCGTGTTGAGATATTGGGAGCGGTACAGGACGAACTACCTGGCTTGCCTGAGCTCAATGCTAATGACTTGTCAGAGTTAAGAACCTTGGGTGAAATTGTCAGCTATATGCAGGCACAAGCACCTACGGCATCTTCGCCAGTTGCTGCTGGCCCTTCACTTGACCTTGGTAAGATCAATCAGGTAATGATGGCTGCCGTTGCTGACAAGACGGGTTACCCGGAAGAAATGTTAGAGCTTGAAATGGATATGGAGGCCGACCTCGGCATCGATTCAATCAAGCGTGTTGAGATATTGGGTGCGGTTCAGGATGAATTGCCTGAATTACCGGAGCTTAATGCAAACGAATTGTCTGAGTTGAGAACCTTAGGTGAGATCGTTGAGTACATGCAGAAGCAAGTGCCAAGCAGTGCTGCTCCAGCCCCTGCGGTTGCCGCGCCAGTCGCTGCGGCGCCGTCATCTTCTTTGGATCTTGCTCAGATAAACGTTGTAATGATGGCTGCCGTTGCAGAGAAGACGGGTTATCCGAAGGAAATGCTTGAGCTTGAAATGGATATGGAAGCAGATCTAGGCATTGACTCAATCAAGAGAGTTGAGATTCTAGGTGCTGTACAGGATGAGTTACCTGAGTTACCTGAGCTAAACGCGAATGAATTATCAGAGCTGAGAACACTAGGGGAAATCGTCGATTATATGACTGCCCAAGTTTCTGGTTCTCAAGTAGCTGAGCCAATAGCGGCAGTCCCAGCGGCTGGTGCTGCACCCGGTATCGCAGAGATTACCCAGGTCATGATGCAAGTGGTGGCTGATAAGACGGGTTATCCCGAGGAAATGCTAGAGGTCGAAATGGACCTTGAGGCTGATTTGGGAATTGATTCTATCAAGCGTGTTGAAATCCTAGGTGGCGTACAAGACACGCTGACTGGGTTGCCTGATTTGAATGCAAATGAGTTATCGGAATTACGTACGCTAGGCGAGATCATTGACTATCTAAATGCAACAGCTTTTTCCGCTAGCGCCAATGTAGCGTCTGCATCATCGTCTGTAGCAACAACACCTGTTGAAGTCGCAGATGATGGTTGGGCACCGAGCAGTATTGCTGAAGTGATAGTGCTTCCAGAAGCTGATGCTCTAGCTATTGAAGTGCCAGCAGAAAATGTTGCACTGATCGTAGATGATGGTTCTAAAATCGCGGGCATACTTGCGAAAGAGCTAGTGTCGAAAGGTTGGAAGCCTGCGGTACTACAGTTACCTACTACTATCGTGAAGCCTAGTAGTGTTAAAGATGCGACGTGTGTTCAGATGGCTGATGTTTCTGAAGAAGCATTGGTTGATAGTCTGAATACCATTCAAGCGAATGTGGGTGCTATTGGTTCAGTATTTGCCATTCAGCCTGCTGCGGCATCAACGAAAGAAGGCATTAGCTATCCAGAAGCTAGCAAAGCAATGTTGCTAAATAGCTTCTTACTTGCGAAGCACCTTAAAGCAACCCTGAACAGTGCAGCGACTACGGGTCGAAGCGCATTTGTGACGGTTGCAAGAATGGATGGTTCATTAGGCTACGGTAACTCTCTTGGAGAGGATATTGTTCAAGGTGGCCTGTTTGGTCTAACTAAGACGCTAAAGCTTGAGTGGCCAAATGTGTTCTGCCGCGCCATTGATATCGCGTCTAAGAAGACCGCTAAAGATGCTGCGAAGTGTATTGTGTCTGAGCTTCATGATGTAAACAGCCAGTTGGTTGAGGTTGGTCACGGTGCTAAAGGCCGAGTGACATTGGAAACCTTAGATATCGATAGCTACTCTGTAGAATCCGGTAATTCGATCACTCAAGATTCTGTATTCCTTGTGAGTGGCGGGGCGAAGGGTGTGACGACTAAGTGCGTAGAGAAAATTGCTGCTCGCTATAAGTGCAAGTTCATCTTGTTAGGTCGTTCTGTCTATGATGGCGAAGAGCCTACTTGGGTTCAAAACTGTTTAGATGAAGGCGAACTTAAAAAGCTGGCCATGCAGGAACTGATTGCGCAAGGCGACAAGCCAACGCCAGTTAAAGTTAATGCGTTATTACGCCCAGTACTTTCTACCCGTGAAATATCCAATGCGCTCGCAACGATAGAGCGGGTTGGCGGCAAGGCGATGTACATCAGCGCTGATGTGACAGATGTTAACGCAATGCCAGAAAGGATTGCTCCTGCGATCTCTGTGTTCGGTGAAGTGACGGGGATTATTCACGGTGCAGGCGTACTTGCAGATAAGTACATTGAGCAGAAAACAGTCGCTGACTTTGATGCTGTTTATTCAACTAAAGTTCAGGGGATGACGGCGTTACTGAATGCGGTAGATGTCAAGAAACTCCAGCATCTAGCATTGTTCTCTTCTGGTGCTGGTTTCTACGGAAACGAAGGTCAAGCAGATTACTCAGTCGCAAACGAAATCCTAAACAAGACAGCGCTACGGTTTAAGCAGCAGCACCCTAACTGTCACGTAGTTTCGTTTAACTGGGGTCCTTGGGATGGCGGAATGGTTACACCGGAACTGAAGAAAATGTTCCAACAACGTAACGTATTTGTTATTCCGCTAGAAGCAGGGTCCGAACTCTTTGCTAATGAAATGGCAGCGGCCAAGAATGATCGGTTACAGATCATGATTGGCAATGACATGCGAGCTGATGGTGGTGACACACCAAGCACTGAGGGCAATGCAGGAAAAAAGCCAGTGGCACACTCTCTGTAACCAGAACGATCCGTCAGGATGCTAACGCATTCTTGGCGGATCACTGTTTTGGTGGCAACGCGGTGTTACCCACTGTATCTGCCACCAACTGGATGGTGAGCGTGTGCGAAAGCCTTTATCCTGGTTATCGTTTTTTTGCTTATGACAATTACAAGCTTTTTAAAGGTATTGTTTTTGACGGAAAGCAAAATGATGAAGTGACCATGGATGTGGAAGAAACACAGTATCAACATGATGCGGTTTCGGTGTCTGTAAAAGTGTGGAGTACAAACCCCAAAGGGTTTCGTGTTAATCACTATGCAGCTGAGCTGTCGCTGGTACAAAAGGTGCCTAGTGTAGACGTTGATGCTCGTTTGGCAGTTGATACCGGAAAAGCACCGATTGAACAGCAGAGTCCATATGTTGATGGAACACTTTTTCATGGTGCCAGTTTTCAAGGTATCAAAAATATAGTGTTACAAGATGACAAAACGCTTCAGCTTCGATGTGAAGCGCCAGTAGTTGGTAAGCTTGATCAGGGGCAATTTGCCATCGGATCAACCAATCCGTTTGTAGATGACTTGTACTATCAGGCGATGCTTGTCTGGGTGCGAAGAACCTCAGGGAAGGGGAGTTTGCCGACGAGTGCGGTACGCTGTGAGCTGTACAGTAACGTGCCTGTAGATACAGAGTTTTATGTAACGCTTGAGGTAGTCAATAGTCAGGCCACTAACATGTCTGCGAATGTGACGTTTCACTCTGCTGAGGGTGAGGTTTATTCACGACTGACGGGTGCGGAAGTGACTATTAGCGAAGCGTTGAACCCTTTGTTTCTGCAAAATGAAGTGAATAACCAACGTGTTAAAGAAAAAGGAAAGGTGGGTATAGCATGAGTCGTCCTTTAGCCATTGTTGCTATGGATGTATTGATTAATGGCGAGTCGGGTTTGGACCGTTTTGATCAATCAATCTATGAAGGTCAGTCTTTGGTTAGCGAGCAATATGATGCTGGAGCTATCGCTGTTACGGAGCAAACTTTTGCTTCTTTTCTGGATGGAGTTGTTTCAACGACCGATCTACATAAGGATAGTGTCGAGCTGTATCTTCTAGGTGAAGGAAATGTAGCGTCGACCAATGGTTTTAAAACGATACGTCGATTTGATTCGCTAGCATTGGCCTTAGATAACGCGAAGCTCTCCGTTGCGAAGGGCAGCACTGTCATGATTGCAGCGTTTCAGGGTGCAGTTAATCGTGATGATGTTAATGCAGGCAGCCTTATCGAAACGCTTGCCTTTGATGTCGGGGTTAATTTGACAGAGCAAGTGCATCCGAAAGCGTCTGTTGCTGCCGCGATTGTATTATCCGGTGATGTGTCGCTAAATGGTATGGCTCATTCGTATGTCGAAGGTTACGGAAGTGGTAAGGAAGTGACAGATGCCTGTGCCTTAGCCTTTGCGGATGCGAGTGTTAAAGCTAGTGATATCGAGTTTGTCGATGTTACTGGCAGTGATACTGCCAGTGTCAATAAGGCAGAATTACTTGGGTTAGTTGAGGTGTATGGTCAGGCTAATAAAGAGTTAACCTGTGCGCTGGGTTCTTCACTCAATAACGTAGGTGAGTGCGGTGCGGTACAGGCGTTAGTGTCTGTTGTTAGTACGTCGCTAAGTTTGCGTCATCATTATATACCGATGGTGTCAAACTGGGAGGCGCCTGCAGATCAGCAAGCTTGGGATAACTCTCCGTTTTATGTGGCGACAGAGTCTACTCCTTGGTTTGAAAATAAAGCGCTGGGTGGGCGCAAGTCTGCTGTCAACATTACAAGCTCGAAAGAGTCTTGTCACATTGTCCTGGCTGAAAATAGGGCGCTAGTGGGTCGTGACAATAAATATTTTTCTCGTGCTAGTTGGTGCTTTTATCCAATGGCAGGGAACAGCTTCGACCAGTTGTCTTCAAAATTACGCCAATTGCAATCTGATATTGCGGGTGCAGAGAACCTAAAGAGCTTGGCTGCAGACTATTTCAGTCAACATAAAAAAGATCAAGCAACGTCAGAATATTCGCTTGTAGTATTGGGTGAATCCCAAGAAGTACTCGATAACGAAGTTGAATTGATGCTTGCGGGTCTAAAAGCAGCATTTGATACTGGAGTCGAAAGGAAAACACCGAAAGGTAGTTTCTTTACCCCAACACCGGTTGGCCCAGACGCTGAAGTAGCGTTTGTGTATCCAGGTATTGGTGCTCCTTATGTGGATTTTGGCCGAGATCTATTTCACCTCTTTCCAAAGGCATCTGAAAGCCTGAATTGCATGTCTCGGGACTCAGGCAAGTCAGTTAAACAGGATTTGCTTTACCCCAGGGCGAGGCACAAGTTAAGCCCAAAACAGAAAAAGCAGGTCGAGAAAGAACTAAAAGTAAACCTACATAAGATCAGTGAATGTGGTGTCGGTATGGGTTACCTACTGACAAAGGCCTTTCGAGATCAATTTAAGCTAGAGCCAAACGCGGGTGTTGGTTATAGCATGGGTGAAGTGAGTATGTATGTTGCCTTAGATGCGTGGACAGACCCAGGTTGTCTAAGTGAGCCTTTGGCAGATCACCCAACGTTTAAACATAATATCACGGGTGAGTTGTACGCACTTAAAGATTTTTGGGGGTTGGCCAAGACGGATGAATCAGGCACTAAACTATGGAATACCTATAGTCTACGGGGCAATCCAGAAGAAGTGTCAAAGGTTGTTGCTGGAGAAGAGAAGGTATTCTTAACCATTATTAATACACCCGACAATATGTTGATTGGTGGTGATCCAGAGGGTTGTCAACGTGTGGTTAAGAAGCTAGGTACGCGAGCGATGTCCCTGGAACTTGCGTCTGCAATTCATAGTGCGCCAGCGAAAGCGGAGTATGATCGAATCGTTGATCTATATTCCATCGATGTTAATGAACGTAGTTCAGTTCGTTATTATTCGACCAGTGTATACAAAGCCGTTCCTCACCGAACTAAAGCCATTGCAAATAGTATTGCCAAGTCATTTACTGAGCCGGTTGATTTTCCACGCTTAATCCAAGAGATGGTGGATTCTGGCGTGCGAGTATTTGTAGAGATGGGCGCAGACCGTTCTTGTTCAACATGGATCGATAAAATACTTAAGCATGGTGATGATGCGGTACCCCACGTTTGTGTCCCAGTAAATGCAAGAGGCACTGACGATCATATTACGATAGTAAGGGCACTCGCGAAACTTGTGAGCCATCGGGTCAATATCGACATTTCTTCGTTATACGGTCAATAAATTCGGATTTAACACGGAATTAGAATGAAAAGAATCGCAATTATAGGCATGGCCAATTTGTTCCCGGGTTCAAAAGAACCCCAGGGATTTTGGAAAAATTTGCTAGAGAAAGTGGATACCCGCACGGGTGCGACTCTCTATCAGATGGGAGATGATCCTGAGAGATTCTATAAGCCAGGAAAAGGCAATGATGATAAATATTATTGTCAAACTGGTGGGTACATTCATGATTTTTCGATGACGTCGGACGGTTTAGGTTTACCCCAAGAAACCCTGGAAGGACTTGATGATGTCTTTAAATGGTCACTTTACGTTGCGCGAGAAGCCCTAAAGGATAGTGGTTACCATGGAAATAGCGACGTCTTAAAGGCTTGTGGAGTATTGCTAGGGAACTTGTCTTTCCCGACCAAAAAATCCAATCAATTATTTTTGCCTCTTTATCATCAACCGCTGGAATCCGCGCTTAAGAAGCTGCTAAATACGGATCAGTTTTCGCTAAATGACTATTTGAATGATGGTCAAGGTAGCCAAGCGGTAGATCCCAAGAATGGTTTGATATCCGGTTACCCTGCGGCACTAATCGCAGAGTCTCTCGGGCTTGGCGGTATGCACTTTGCTCTTGATGCGGCCTGCGCTTCGTCTCTCTATTCTGTGAAGCTTGCCTGTGATTATTTAGAAACAGGAAAGTCCGATATCATGCTGGCCGGTGCAGTAAGTGCGGGCGATCCGTTTTTTGTAAATATGGGATTCTCGATATTTCAGGCTTACCCTGAAAATGGAATTCATGCGCCGTTAGATGTAGATTCCCAGGGGCTGTTCGCGGGTGAGGGCGCGGGAATGTTGGTGCTGAAGCGATATGAGGATGCGCTTCGAGATAATGACAAGATCTACGCGACTGTCTGCGCTGGTGGTTTGTCCAATGATGGTAAAGGACAGCACGTATTAAGTCCTAATTCTAAAGGGCAGGTGCTTTCTTACGAAAGAGCGTATAAGTCAGCAGAAATTGACCCTGCTACGATTGATTTCGTCGAATGCCACGCAACAGGTACTCCATTGGGTGACAAGGTTGAAATCGGCTCAATGGAAACCTTTTTTGGCGCGAATAATGCAGCGCCATTGATTGGCTCCGTTAAGTCAAATTTGGGCCATCTGTTGACGGCTGCTGGCATGCCTGGCATGACAAAGATTATCATGGGTATGCAGGCGGGAAAAATCCCTGGAACCATTAACGTCAATAATCCGCAGGTATCTAAAAACGGCACTATAGGCGCCGCACAAATCCCTACGACAACCATACCCTGGCCGGAAGTGGCCGGCAAACCTAAGCGCGCAGCATCCAGCGTATTTGGGTTTGGTGGTTGTAATGCCCATATGATATTTGAAGAACATAACCAAGAAGCGCCAATATCTGAAACTGCCAATAGCCCGTTGGCCACGCCAGAGGCGATGGCGATTGTGGGAATGGATGCAATATTTGGCAACTGCGTAGGACTATCTCAGTTTGAGCAGTCCATATACGACGGTCGTCAGCATTTTGTGCCTCTACCTACAAAACGTTGGAAGGGTATAGGCGGTACTGCACCAGAAGGTGCATACATTGATAACTTTGACTTTGACTTTATGCGTTTTAAAGTGCCTCCCAAAGATGAAGATAGCCTTATACCTCAGCAATTGTTAACGATGAAAGTCGTTGATAGTGCTTTGCAAGATGCGGCGATTGAACCCGGCACTAACGTTGCGGTATTGGTAGCGATGGGTACTGAACTGGAACTGCATCAGTTCCGTGGTCGTGTAAATTTAACAACGCAGATTGTCGATAGTTTACAAAGCAGCGGTATAACACTAACCGATGCCCAAGTAGTAGAACTTGAGGAGCTAGCTAAGGATAGTATTTATGACGTTGCTAAACTTAATAAATACACGAGCTTTATCGGCAATATCATGGCCTCCCGTATTTCCTCGTTGTGGGACTTTAATGGGCCTGCATTTACGGTTTCAGCAGAAGAAAACTCTACGTTTAAGTGTTTGGATCTAGCGCAGAATCTTTTAGCTACGTCTGATGTAGATGCCGTTGTAGTTGCCGCTGTTGATCTTGGTGGAAGCCTTGAGAATATAACGTTACGTAAGCAGATGAATCCACTGAACGACGCCAATCAAAGTATGAGCTTTGAGCAATCGGTAAATGGTTGGTCCGTCGGTGAAGGTGCTGGAGCGGTTGTTCTCAGGAGGGCTCGAGATGTTACTTTAGATGCGAACTCTGATACTCAAGTCTATTGCCACATAGAGGGTATTGGTTTTAGCGCAGGCAATGATGAGGCCTCGGTCCAACAAGCTTGTGAACGTGCCTTAACTTTGGCAGGAAAAGCCGCGGCGGATATTGGTTATGTAGAAGCCTATGCTAGCGGCAATGCGGAAGAAGATAAGCGGGAATTGGAAGGGCTTAGTGCAATATATGCTGGGTCCGACGCGTCAAAGGTAACAGCCATTGGTAGCGTTAAGGCCAATATAGGTCACACCTATTCAGCATCAGGTATTGCTAGTGTAATAAAAACGGCCTTGTGTTTACGAAATAAATTTATCCCAGGCGTGCCTAATTGGAAAGCCCCAAAAAATAGTGAAAGTTGGTCCACCAACGGACTCTATGTTCAGGGAAAATCAAAAGGGTGGTTGTCTGACTCAACTCGTAGCGCGAGTGTGAGTGGGTTGGGCGCTGACTTTACTGCAGCTCACATTGTATTGTCAGAATGTGCAGATCAGTCGGTTGCAAAGCCAGCCATCAATAAAGATGCCGCCAGTACGTTGATTCTGGTGTCTGGCACATCAAAAGACGATTTGATTCATTCGCTTCAGTCTGTTAAGCAACAGGTGGCTGATGTTGGCTGCATACGAAAGATTGCGGCGGCTAACTATGTGTTACAAGGAAACAAATCAGCGAAGTATAGCGTTGCTTTAATTGCGGCGACTATAGAACAGTTATTGGTAGAAGTATCTGCTGCGGAAGTCGGAGTAGTGAAGTCACTTTCTACAGGCAGTGAGTGGTTTACGCCAAGTGGCAGTTATTTCTCACCGAAACCTTTAGGCGAAAAAAGCCAGGTGTGCTTTGTCTATCCGGGAGGGTTTGCGTCCTATGTAGGATTGGGGAAAGATGTATTTCGATTGTTCCCTGATGTGTTAAGTGAACTAGAAACTCATACGCAGCGTTTAAAGACGATGATCGGTGATGATTTATTTCACCCGAGAACAAGCGTTGCGTTAAGTGATCAGGAAATCAAAATACTGTCCAGACAGCTAGTGGATACTCCGATAGCAATGTTTGAGAGTGGTATTTGCTATGCGAAGCTGCTGACGACTATTTTCCAGGGTAAGTTTAAGGTTAAGCCACACTCTGCCATCGGTTATAGCATGGGTGAGATTTCCATGATGTATGCGATGGATGTGTGGGGTTCGGCCGATGAAATGAGCCACTTGCTCAATACTCAACCTGTATTTCGAACTCGCTTAGCGGGGCCTATGGATACGGTTCGTGAAGCGTGGGGTATTGACTCCTCAGTACCTGATAGCGAGATATGGGCAGGATATACGATCAAAGCGCCGATTGATTTGGTGAAGAAGGCGGTAAGCCAAGAGGATAAAGCCTTCTTATTATTGATCAATGCCACGGAAGAATGTGTCATTGCAGGGGACCCAGTCGCATGCGCTAACGTTGTTAACGTGTTGGATTGTGAACATTTCGTAGCGCCTATGAGTGACGTTATTCACTGTGATATTGTCCGAGCCGACTATGATGAATTAGCAACACTGCATCGAATGCCTACAGATAATTCCGTTAGTGCTAAGTTATTTTCCGCGGTTGGTTATAAACCAGTGGCTATAGACTCAACGGGTATTGCTCAAAATATCGCTGAGATGTATTGCAATCCTGTAGATTTTCCACGTTTAGCTCAGGCCGCATACGATGACGGTGCGAGAGTGTTTGTGGAACTTGGCCCTCGTGATAGCTGTTCACAATATGTTAGTCAGGCGTTGGGGGAGCAAGAGCATTTGTCTGTGGCGTTAGATGCCAAAGGCCGAGATGATAAAAATGCAATTGTTAGGGCGTTGGCTAAATTAGCGTCACACCATATCGATATAGACCTGTCTATGTTGTTTGATTTGAGTCTGTTGGACGAACAGCCTAAAAAAGGCATGGTTCGTCGAGTTGAACTTGGACGTAAATCATTACCTGATAGCGTATTGACCTCTGAGAACATTCAGCGTTTTTCTGATCGTGTTCTCGTAAATAAGCCGCCTGTTGTCGTCGCTCAGCCAGTTGCGCGGTTGGCTCCCAAAGCGATAGAAATTCCGACACAACAGTCTGCTCAGGTTCTAAGTAAACCTACCGCTTCGCCTGTGGTTTCTATTGCGCCTAAAACCCAAGTATTGAATACAGTACCGAACAAAATAGCCAAAAAAGTATCTCGTAAAATATCAAACAAGGTGGTTGCCACAAATGAACGCTCTAGAGTCCGTCAGTCAGCACCAGTAGCTGCTCCGTCGACCTCTCGTGTGACAGCCGAGAATATTTATAATAAAGACAAAATAGCAGAACCTATTATGACTGAAAGTAATGCCCAGATGGCAGCCTATAAAGAAAACCTACGTAAAGTTAATGATACTCATCGGGACTTTTTACAGTCTCGACAAGATGCGCTAGGTGAAGTTGCGGAGTTAATGGAGTTGCAAATTCAATTGGCAGCCGCACACCAAGGTGTCAATGTCACGACGCAAACGACAGCTCCAACCCATGCCGTCATCGATGGCGAGGTTGTTTCGGATATAGCATCAGGCAATGGTTTTTCTGCGCCAAGTTCAGTGTTAGCTGAGAACTATTCTGTTCCCGAGAACATAATTTGGGACACCGCAGATCTTGTTGAGTTTGCTGAAGGTAAAATTGGTAAGGTATTTGGTCCAGAGTTTGATGTTATCGACAACTACTCTCGTCGCGTTCGGCTCCCGACCACTGATTATTTGTTAGTATCGAGAGTCACCAAGCTCGATGGCAAGGTTCATGAATATAAGCCGAGCACCATGACCACGGAATATGATGTGCCGACTGACGCACCCTATTTAGTCGACGGTCAGATTCCTTGGGCCGTTGCGGTAGAATCCGGTCAGTGCGATCTATTGTTGATAAGCTATTTGGGTATAGACTTCACGAATAAGGGAGATCGCGTTTATCGTCTTCTCGACTGTACGTTGACGTTTATGGATGATTTGGCTTTTGGTGGTGAAACACTTCGTTATGACATCAGCATAAACTCCTATGCCAATAACGGCGACGCATTGTTGTTCTTCTTTAGCTATGAGTGTTTTGTTGGCGATAAATTGGTGCTTAAGATGGATGGTGGTTGTGCCGGTTTCTTCACTGATGAAGAGCTTGCCGACGGAAAAGGCGTTATTAAGAATGAAGATGATCGTAAAGAGCGCGAAACGGCCATAAAGCAACAGTTTAGTCCGTTCTTGCACACGCCTAAGAGCGTGTATGAATTCGAGGACATGCGGAATCTTGTGCGGGGTGATACCGCGGCATGTTTTGGTGCTGACTACGATAAGCAGGGGTTGAACCCTTCTTTATGTTTTGCCTCTGAAAAGTTCTTAATGATTGAGAGAGTCGCGAGTATTGCGCCAAACGACGGACCTTGGGGATTGGGTGTTCTTGAAGGTCACAAGCAACTTGATCCAAACCATTGGTATTTCCCTTGTCATTTTAAGGATGACCAGGTGATGGCAGGATCACTAATGGCAGAAGGTTGTGGTCAGTTGCTCATGTTCTACATGATGTATTTGGGTCTACACACGCAAGTGACAAACGCTCGATTCCAACCTATCCCTGGTGAGTCTCAGCAGGTACGTTGTCGCGGGCAGGTATTACCGCAGCATGGGACGCTTGTATACAAGATGGAAGTGACAGAAATTGGTTTGTCTCCTTTCCCTTATGCGAAAGCGAATGTTGATATCGTGCTTAACGGAAAAGTGGTTGTGGATTTCAAGAACATCAGTGTGATGCTTAAAGAGCAAGGTAGTGAACCTTTGTTGTCCGCACCGGTGGAACCTGTTGAAAGTGCAGTGGTCGATGCAGCAGCCACTGTGTCTCGTTTAACAGCACCACTTATGCGTAACGAACCTGATTTGTCGAAAGAAAAGAATAAGGGTGTTACCCCAATTTTACACTTTGAAGCCCCAGAACTTATTACTGTTGAAGGTGACATTGCAGATAACCGTGTGCCAGATACTGTGCCGTATCAGCCTTATCATATGTTTGAATTTGCTACCGGTGATATTAGTAAGTGTTTTGGTAGTGAGTTTGATTTCTATCGAACGATTACCCCACCAAGAACGCCTTGTGGCGATTTACAGCTTACAACGCGCGTTACTGAAGTAAGAGGGACTCGAGGCGACCTAAAGAACCCTGCTTACTGTAAAGGTGAGTATGAAGTGCCTGCTGACGCGTGGTATTTTTCTGGTAATGCACACCCCGCGGTGATGCCTTACTCGGTTCTAATGGAAATCTCTTTGCAGCCCAACGGTTTTGTTTCTGCATGGGCAGGCACAACGTTGAGGTTCCCAGGTAAGGAATTATTCTTCCGTAATTTGGATGGATCTGGAACCTTGTTGCGAGAGGTTGACCTGCGAGGTAAAACGATTATTAACGATTCGAATTTATTATCCACCACGATCGTTGGTAATAATATTGTTCAGTCGTTTGACTTCACGCTGAGTACTGATGGCGAGCCTTTTTATGAAGGAACCGCGGTCTTTGGTTACTTCGAAGCAGGTGCACTTAAGGATCAGCTGGGACTTGATAAGGGCCAGGTAACTCAGCCATGGCACTTGCTTAACGATACGCCAGAAGATCAAGTTAAGAAAATAGCGCTGCACACTGCGCCAATGCTAGATCGCTTTTATCAGGCGCCTTCCGGCAAACCGCATTATCGTTTAGCGGGCGGCCAGCTGGACTTTATCGATCGTGTTGAAATAGTGGAAAACGGTGGGGATGCTGGAAAAGGGTATATTTTCGCAGAAAAGACCATTGATCCGACAGATTGGTTCTTCCCATTCCACTTCCATGGTGATCCAGTAATGCCTGGATCTCTTGGTGTTGAAGCCATTATTCAGTCGATGCAGGTTTATGCGTTGGAAAATGATTTGGGCGCAGCATTAACCAACCCTATGTTCTCAACCATATTGAGCAAAGTTAAGTGGAAGTATCGAGGTCAAATTAACCCGCTGAATATCAAGATGTCACTCGATGTACACATAACGGATATCCAACATAATGACGGTGAAGTTGTGATAATTGGTAATGCGAACTTATCAAAAGATGGCCTTCGAATATACGAAGTAGCGGATATCGCGATTTGCCTTAAAGAAGCATAAAAAGCAAAGACAAAAACAAAGGCCTGAGCATGTAACATGTTTGGGCCGTCAGAAATGGCAACGGGTGTAGAATTATGAGTAACAATATTACAATTACCGAAAGCAACCTTAGTACGCAGTGGTGCTGGACTGTGCCAGAAGCATCGGTTTCTTTCGATGAAAAATCAATTCAAGAAAAGATAGGCTGTCTAAATAAACCTTGTTATTTCGTGGAAAAAAATGGCGTTGTAGGTGTCAGTCACGAAGCTCAACCAGCGGAGATAGCGGGTAACCTTCGGGTGAATGCATTTGCAGGAGCGCTAAGCGTCGATCAGTTAGGTGATCCGGCTTTTCGTGAAGCTCACGGTACTCGATATGCTTTTTACGCGGGTGCGATGGCAAATGGAATAGCCTCGGCAGAGTTGGTGATTGCCTTAGGTAAAGCTGGCATTCTATGTTCATTTGGTGCCGGTGGTTGTGTACCGGACCATGTAGAAAAGTCATTGCAAAAAATTCAGGCAGCGCTACCTAGTGGTCCTTATGCGGCTAACTTGATTCATAGTCCAAAGGAACCCGCGTTAGAGCGTGGCAATGTTGATTTGTTTCTTAAATACAAAGTTACCACGGTTGAGGCATCGGCTTTCTTAGGCTTGACTGAGCAGGTAGTGCGATACCGTGCAGCGGGTTTGTCTCGTGCTGCTGATGGTAGTGTGGTTATTGGTAACCGTGTTATTGCAAAGATATCTCGAACGGAAGTAGCCCAGCGTTTTATGGAACCTGCGCCTGAAAAGTTCTTAAAACCTTTGGTTGAAAAGGGACTGATCACTGTGGAACAAGCAGAAATGGCTGCAATGGTTCCGATGGCGGATGATATCACTGCAGAAGCTGATTCTGGTGGTCATACGGATAATCGTCCACTGGTTACCTTGTTGCCTGCAATAATTGCGCTTCGGGATGAAATTCAGGCTAAGCATAATTATCCTCAGACACTACGTGTTGGTGCAGGCGGCGGTATTGGTACTCCGCAAGCCGCGTTGGCGACGTTTGCATTAGGTGCAGACTTTATTGTTACCGGAAGTATTAACCAGCCTTGTCCAGAATCTGGTTCGTCTGATCCTGTAAGAAAAGCGCTAGCTCAAGCGCAAATGGCTGACGTGACGATGGCTCCTGCTGCTGACATGTTTGAAATGGGCGTAAAGTTGCAAGTTCTTAAGCGTGGCACGCTCTTTCCTATGAGAGCTCAAAAGTTGTATGACTTGTATAGAGAGTATGACTCCATTGACGATATTCCTGCGGATGAGCGTCAAAAACTAGAGAAGCAGGTGTTCCGTTCACCGTTAGAAGATATTTGGCAAGGAACGATTGATTTTTTCCAACAGAGAGATCCTGAGTTGATTGCCAATGCGATGGATAATCCTAAGCGTAAAATGGCGCTTATATTCAGATGGTACCTTGGATTATCGTCGCGCTGGGCTAACACCGGTGAGCCAGGGCGAGAAATGGATTACCAAATATGGGCAGGAGCAGCGCTAGGCGCATTTAATGCCTGGGTGAAAGGGTCGTATTTAGAGCCGGTAGAAAATCGGTTGGCTGTTGATGTAACGACGCATGTCATGCAAGGAGCAGCCTATTTTAGCCGAATTCAATCGATTAAAACGCAAGGCGTAATTTTGCCAAGTACATTTTCGATCTATACACCTACGCCCCTGACCTAATGTGCTCTCAGAAGAAGTGCTAAACCGCGTTTAGCGCTTCTTCTGGAATTGGTTGTAACTGTTTGTTCTGATCTAGACAGATCATCTCTATCTCACCTATCACCGCTGCTCTTTTCCCGTCGGGGCGCCACAGTTCTTGTTGCCATACAGACTTGAACTTACCGTCTAAGCGATACATCGTGCGGACTTCACATATATCCGCAAATTCAACGCCTTCTTGAAAAGTAAGGTTAGCCTTGTAGACTGCAAACACTAATCCTTTTTCTTTCCAAAGTTTTGATAGACGGTCACTGTCGATAACATGCTCTCGTGCGCGTTCAAAGTATTTAAGAAAGTTTGGGTGGTACACGACGCCCGAATGGTCTGTATCTTCGTAGTAAATTTGAACCGGTAGGGTGAAAACATTACTCCACATAATTGCTCTTTCGCTGATAATCTAAGGAGCTACATTATATATAAATATGTGAGATGTAGTAAGAGGTGAGTTACGTGGTGCCTCCCCATCGCTCCACGGCTTTTTCGATTGCAATTTTGTTAACGGGTTTTGCGAGAAAACCGGACATCCCTGATTCAAGGCAGCGGACTTCATCTTGAGAGAAAGCGTTTGCGGTAACCGCAATGATTGGTGTTTTCTGATAATTAGAGAGTTGTCGGATCTGTCGGGTCGCTTCTAAGCCGTCCATTACTGGCATTTGGCAATCCATCCAGATAACATCAAATTGACTCGATTTTGCCTTCTCTATAGCGAGCAAACCATTTTCAGCGGTTGTGGATGGATATCCCAACTTTTTTAGTATGGCAACTAGAATTTTGCTATTCACAATGTTGTCTTCTACGACAAGCATGTTAAGTGTATTTGTCGTTTCCTCACGCAAGTCTTTTTTTGCATGTTTTCTTTCAATGACCTTAAGTGGGAGACTTAATGTTACTAGTGTCCCTTTGTCAATCTTGCTTTCTATGGCTAGGGACGCGGAAAGGGCTGTGGCGAATGCTTTCGATATCGATAGGCCTAGTCCAAGGCCTTGGAAATCACGAACCATGGATAGATCCTGTTGTCGAAAGCCTTCGAATATATCTTCGAGATGTGAAGGGGGGATGCCCACCCCTGTGTCTTGAAACGCTATTTCTACGTTATCACAGTCACCTTTATTCACAGTGTTGATGTTGATGTCAATGGTTCCGTTAGAGGTAAATTTCATTGCGTTACTGAGTATATGTCGAAATATTTTGAACAACAATTTAGAATCCCCCTGATAGATCGAGGCCGTATCTTCGCTGCAATTAATATTGATGACTGTCCCCTGGCTGAGGAGACGCGGGTGCATTGTGTCAACAAGGTTTCGTAGGTCGCTGACCAAATTAAAGTTCTCGTTTCGCACTTCGATAGTGTCGTTGATCTCGATGTAATCCAGAATGTTATTAATCATGACGACCATGTCAGCAGAAGAATGTTGTGCCATGTTCAAATACTTATTCGCCCGCTCCGGGAGTTGATAATCTTTTACTAACTCTAGTGCGCCTTCGATCCCGTTCATTGGGGTCCTCAGTTCATGAGAAACTACCATTAGAAATTCGTCTTTTATTTTGTTTGCGGTAATAAGCGATTCTAAAATGCGTTTTCGCTCTTTTGTTAACGTTAGTTGCGATTCTTGGTAACGTCTAAATAGCGATATAGTTATTAGTGCAAATTCGATAGTGGAAGATGATTTAAATATACTCTCGAGCATTGGATGAGACGGGAGCAAGCCGATGTATAGGCTTATGTACAAAATGGACCCTATAGAGGCAAGGGTCATTGCAAAAATGTAGTAGACCGCACTGCTGTTGCCTTTTCCTAGATTAGTGAGGCAGGTAATGATGCAAACAATTCCTCCAGAGAAAATATAGGGAGTTACGAGGTATAGCATACTGCTGTCGGTAAGCAGTAGGCAGAGACATAGCAAGATTATGCCCCAATACACATGCCACTGTAGTAATTTATGTAATATAGGCTGCCTAACTTCTAAGTAGAAGAAATCAATAGCCACGAGGAATGTTGATATGTAGGCGAGCAGTGTTGGGATGAGCACAAATAGAAAGAACAGTTGAGGTGATTCTGGATAGATGACCTGCTGAAGATATCCGTCTAGGTTTAGTTGCAATAGAATGAGACTCGCCACGGAAATAGAAATCCAAAGATATATATTCTCCTTTGAATACAGGCAGAATACAAAGAAGTAGAGGCAGAGAATAGTTGCAAGGCCATAGTACAACCCGACAATCAACTTTCGGTCGCTTTCAAGCGCTATGATATCTGTGTCCGAGTGAATGGTTAATGCAGTGCGCAAGGACCCCGTGGTTTGTAATCGAAAGTATACGTGTGTAATACGTTTTGCAGGAATGGATATTGGAATGATAAATCCCGTGCCTGATATGCTTGCGTCACGCTGGCGAGACTTTTGTCCAGTACTTGATGCAAGAGCTCCGTTCACGAATACATCTATCTTTGATATCTCTGAATTGGTGAACCTTAAATAGTATGTGGATAAGTCCGACAATTCACGACCATCAATGATGCTGTGGACCCACAATGGGGTAGGTAAAATGCCGAAGTTGATAGTGTCTTTTTTTATGTGAACCCAGCTCGACTGTTGATCGATGGTGTTGATGTTATAGGTTTCTGATCGGTCAATAAAATAGGATGAGGTGGGAAATAGAGAAATGCTATGAATGTCATCTTTGAGCGTTGTGTGTGTGGAGAATGAATTTTCTGGGACCAACAAGCTGGCATTGGAAGCGGTAATGTTGCATAGGGCTATGCATAGAAGACTGAATAATAACAGGCAAGATCTAAACAATTTAGGGTAAGCCTCTGGTCCATGGCGACAATTGCGTATGCCTTAGTTTAGACGAGCACTGGAAACTCTCTACTATTCATGTGTTACTTAGTGGGTATAAGTTGTAAGTATTGTAAGTGAATGGGGGGAGTAGGTAGTCTATTTAACAGAAAGTGTTTCCCATGCATCGGCTATAGCTTTTATTCCCTCGTGTATGACTTCTTCAGTATAAGGGGCGTAGCCCAGTATTACGCTTGGTCTTTCTGTTGGCAAAGCTGAAAAACGGGAGCAGGCCATAACTTCAATGCTTGCCTTTTCGCAGGCGAGTAAGACATCGTTTTCAGCTACCCCATGATTTAGCCAACCGATGAGGTGAAGCCCTGTTGGGAGTGGTGGGACTTGCATGATATCGGTCAAGTAGATATTTGCCGCCTCTACTAGCGCTTTTTGCCTCTGTGAATAGAGATGGCGCATTCTTCGTAGGTGCCTTGCAAAATGTCCGAGGTCGATGAAATCTGTCAATACAGCCTGTTCTAAAGTGGGGGAATGGCGGTCGATGAGCCATCTCAGCGTTGAGATAGCATTTATTAATTCTGCCGGAACCAGCATGTAGCCCAAACGTAGCGCGGGGAATAGCAGTTTACTAAAACTGCCTAAGTAAATAACGTGTTGAGAGGTTGCCAATGTCTGTAGAGAAGGTAATGGGTTACCTTGGTAGCGATACTCGCCGTTGTAGTCGTCTTCGATGATAATCGTATCATTTTTTTTCGCCCACTTTAGCAGAGCGTTACGTCGCTCTAAACTCATGCACATGCCAAGAGGGAAGTGGCTTGAAGGGGTGACGTAAATAACTTTCGCCTCGGGTACATACTTTTCAAGGTAATCGATAGAAATCCCTTCGTTGTCTACAGGAATAGAACGGATAGAGGCTCCAGCCATTTCAAAAACGGTGGAGGCTGGCGTGTAACCTGGCTCCTCAAAGCACACGATATCACCTTCGTTAATCAACAGCTTCGCCAATAGGTCAATGCTCTGTTGAGTGCCTGCCGTGATGATGACTTCATCTGAGGAAGCGTTTATGCCCCTTGACGCACCTAAGTAGCCGCTAATGGCTTGTCGAAGGGGAGTGTATCCACAAGGGTGATTTCGTTCTAACCAAATATCCGCCTGTGAACGTAAACGTTGGCTCATGAGTTGCGCCCAAAGGGTACTAGGGAACTCCTTACAAGCTGGTGTGTGTGCTCGAAATGCACGAGAAGAACCGCCATCTGCTTTAGGGACAATATTATCTGCTTGGCTCGCGATGAGCGCGGTATGGGATATATCAATTTTCTTTTTGTTGTTGTTTGTATTTGAATAGCACTCGGTAGCATTATTGAGGGCGTGGGGATTAACTCGTGTCCCTGAACCGTGGGCTGTCACAATATACCCTTCGTTTGTTAGCTGTTCATAGGCATTGATCACTGTGTTACGAGAGATGCGGAGTTGTTGTGAAAGTTTTCGTGTAGAGGGCAAGCGTTCATTCGCAAGCAGCCTTTGTTGAGTGATGGCGTTTCTCAACTGTTCTTCTAGCTGGCGAAAAATGGGGGTCGAATCGTCACCGTTAATCACCAAGGAATCGAACTGGAATCTCTGTAGGGTGCGAGTAATCATTAAGTGGACCGTAACAAAAATGAAAAGTGGATCTTACTAGAAATAAGTAGGAAGCGTATTATAAATTCAGATTTTTTGGCTTACTGACGATAAAGGAATACACTATGAGACGATCAAAATACATACGAAAAATACTACTGGGTATGCTGATGTTTACCCTGATTTTGGGAGGGGCCAATAATGTCGTTGCCGCGAAATCAACGATCGGTGTGATTGTATTTGATGGCGTTCTAACCAGTGATGTTACTGCACCAATTGAAGTGTTTGGCGCTGCTAGTAAGCAAGCGTGGTTTTCTGAGTATGATGTCGTTGTGATTTCTGCGACAAAAAATAGGAAAGTTCAATCTGAAGAGGGTTTGACGATACTTGCAGAAAAAACAATCTATGATGATGTGCCTCTTGACGTAGTGATTGTGGCTAGTGCGTATGACATGAAACCAGTACTAGCGAATAAAGCGCTCATTGAGTATGTCGAAAAGCAGCATAAACGAAATGCTTGGATGTCGAGTAATTGTTCTGGCGCAATGATTTTGGGCGAGGCTGGCGTACTTGATGGCAAGAAGGCTACCACTTGGGCTGGGGGCGAAAAGGAACTTGCGAAGGCGTACCCTACTATTGATGTGCAGTTTGATCAGAATGTAGTCGTTGATGGAAGGGTTATTACATCAAATGGGGGGCCTGTTAGTTATCAGGCTGCTTTTCGTTTACTGCAGGGCTTAAGTTCTGAAAAATTCTCTAACGATATTTCTGAGCTTATCCAGTTCGATCGATTACGGGATGCGTTTGTTGCGAAAGCGCCAGAATAACGAGGGCTTTCAATTAAGATTCTTGATAGAGGTAACCGTTATAAGACCCTTGCCAGTGGCTGCTATACTGAATCAAATAACCTTGCTAATTTGACCCTTGATTAAGTATGCCACTGGCCCTACATGAAACGCCATATCTATATAAGCTTTGCTGCTCAAATTTCGATCATATCCATTTGTCTGATTACAATAACCGCGCTCTATTTCGGTTATCAGAGTTATCACTCGGAGGCCGCTAGAAAAGAAAAAAGCCTTGCTAACGAATTGATTTCTATTGTTAAAACAGCCTCTACCCAACTCAATGTGAATGCTCATGAAGAGATATTCTTTGACCCCGATGAAGGGTTGGAAGGGGAAGCTGAATTTCATGACATAAGGGCGATTCTAGGGAATATACGAGACATTAATTCCCTCGAGCACGATAACGGCAGTCCGGTTTACACGTTGCGTCAGCCTTTTGATTTTGAAGAAACTGGTCATGTTGAATTTGTAGTGATGAGCGACGTAAATTCAAAGGGTCTTTTTTATACTGGCGCAAGATTAAAAGCGGAGCCGATTCACATACGTGCTTTTTCAGGTGAGTCCTCTGTTACTGGAGTTTATAGTGACTCGGAGGGAGATTGGATCTCAGCCGCTGCACCCTTATTTTTGGACGGTGAGGTTGTGGGTATCATACAAGCGGATAGAACTGTCGGATTCTATTTTGAGGAGCTATTGGTACTTAGAAATCAGTATTTTTTTATCGGCGCTATATGTTTACTAACAGGAATAGTGTTTTCTTTATTGTTCGCGGTCTACGCAACAAGACCACTTAAGGTATTACTTAGTGCGAGTAAAAAATTCGGTGACGGAGAGTATGGTTATCGTATTACGGATCGACGGATAGATGATTTTGACGAGGTGTTTTTGGGTTTTAACGAGATGGCGTTGAATGTTCAGACTGAGCATGAGGAGAATGTTCAGATTAATGATGAGCGGCGTCAGTTAAATGAAAAGCTCTCATATAGCCTTGAAGAAATAGAGAAAGCGTTGGCAGTAAAGAATGAATTTCTTGCGAATATGAGTCATGAGATTCGAACGCCAATGAATTCCATTATGGGTTTTACCCAAATATTAATGGATAGTAAATTACCCGCCAAGCAGCATGCATTGCTTCAGAGAGTCGATGGTTCATCACGCAACCTTATGAGAATTGTGAGTCAGATCCTCGATCTATCGAAAATAGAAGCTGGCAAGATGGAACTCGATGAGGCTGAATATGATCTAAACAAAGAACTTATTGAGTTAATAATGATGAACGCGGAGGCTGCAAAAGAGAATAATATCAATTTGCTGCTTTTCGTGAATAAACCCTTGCCAATCATGCTTTTTGGCGACGGGATGAGAACTAGTCAGATTATTCTTAATTTGCTCAGTAACGGCGTTAAATTTACGCACTCGGGATATGTTTCGCTAACGGTTGACTGGACGATGTTAAATAGTGAGGACATAGAGTTATCTTTTGTAATTCAGGATACCGGTATTGGAGTGTCTGAAAGTGCGAGCAAACGTATATTCGAACCGTTTACTCAAGCAGACGCTTCTATTTCGAAATCGTATGGTGGAACTGGATTAGGCCTGACCATTGCTCGAAATATATCGACCTTGATGGCAGGGGAGGTTGTCTTTGACAGTGAGGATGGTAGCGGTGCGAAATTTACTGCTACGGTGGTGCAACGAGTCTTAAAAAATGTACCGATTCCTGATGAAAACAGTGCTGCCTTTGCGCGTTATCAATCGATTAACCCTACGAATCAACGATATTTACTTGTTGACGAATGTCTTGAAGTTGGTAGGCAGTTGGCTACCTGGCTTGGGAAAGAAAATGTTGACCAAGTTACATCGGTAGACCTATTAGAATCTAGCCTTAAGAATACGAGGAAACCTTTCGATTATATTATCCTGGATTATTTTCTCGCTGAGTACGATATCAAGTTGGTGAAATGGTTGTTGGGACAATGCGATCATGAAGGTGTCCAGCTGGTTGCGATGACAGCGATCGATAATGTATCAGAAGCCCTAGTTAAGGAAGCTAATTATCTAATCACCAAACCTCTAATCTTAGACGATGTTGTTAGGAGTTTGAATGGTACTGCTGATCTACCCAGGTACTGCACGATAGATGAGTATCCAGCGATACAATTGAAGGAGGAGGTATCGATATCTACTACGTTACTGAAGAGAAAGCATGTGTTGTTAGTGGAAGATAACCCCGACAATGAGCTGCTGGCAACAATGCTATTGGATGAGTATGGGGTATCCTATTCGGTTGCGAGGGACGGAAAAGAGGCTGTAGAAATATTGAGGGAAAGCGAGTTTGATCTTGTTCTTATGGATTTGCAGATGCCGGTGATGGATGGCATATCTGCAACCGAGATCATTAAGAGTGAAAAAGAGATTTGTCATGTGCCAGTCGTTGCTATGACGGCGAATACGACTCCGTCAGATCAAAAGAAATGTATGGATGTTGGCATGGAGGAAGTGCTCTCAAAGCCTGTTGACAAAGATTATTTTGTGGGATTACTGGATCGATATTTATCGACAGAGTCCTCTGGGCATTTGTTGTTGGTTGACGACGATGCCAGTAATCAGATGTTAGTGGGGTTATTGCTTGAGAAATATGGCGTGAGTTATGATGTGGCGAATAACGGGTCGCTTGCTGTGGATATGGTGAAAGGCCAGCGTTATGACATGGTGCTTATGGATATGACAATGCCTGTTATGGACGGACTCACCGCAACAAAGCTAATCAAGGAAAATACTCAATTTAGTGCTCTTCCCGTAGTAGCAATGACAGGGTTTAGTGACAAAGCAAGAAGGCAGGAATGTGTAAATGCAGGAATGGTTGATTATGTCGGTAAACCGATTAAAACCGAACTGCTTTATGCGGTGTTAGATCGCTATTTGAGATCTTCTAGCGACAACTCGGTATCCTGATAGCTTCTATTTTATATCTTCACCTATATTTAAGGCGGTAATCTCTTGGGTTTGATAGGTTTGTCAGTGTGATTGATCTCCCCCTTACGTACCTACAGTCACTTAATAGAGATGTAATCGGAGGATTGTTTGGTTCGTTAATGTCGTGATCGGGTACCTATCTTTCATTATCTTGACACTTTCGTTCAATTAACTAAACTATCAGCCAAGGTAGAGCATGAATCGTTGGGTGTTTGGTAATAAGATTTACTCTGAGCGTCTTTGATCTTCTACCAATGGATTGGATTTTAGAAAAATGGGAGCGTTCTATGAAGACTCACGTTGTGTTATCTGGATTTATCGCGGTTCTGATTACAAGTATGTTTTGTGTCGTGTTAAGTCATCTTTTTGTCAACAAGACAGGTACTGCCGCTAAGCCATCGTTTTTTAGCCTGTATTCTCCAGCGAATTCTCCTTTTCGTGGAGATATTGGGAAAGGCACTCAGCGCAATTAGGTCTTTGCGTAGGTTGATTCAAGGCAGGAAAGAAAATGAGAAAGCTTATTTTCAGGTAAGAAGTTGATACCCGCCGCCCCTTTACGCCCGCCACCGCTTGGAAATTGGCTGGCTAGCGTGTCCGCAGCCACTTTGTTGTTGAGCGGAGCTCTGATGCTGACAACATAACCTTTTGCACCTTCAACTTCTTGCTCAGTGAGTACCGCGTGGGCTTTGTTGGGTGCTTGGTTTGCGAGATCATTGCCATATACACCACTGACTCTTCTTGCCCAGCGTTCGTTGGGCAATATCTTAGCCGCTGAAGATTCTGTGTTAGTGATAGTTTGTGCGGAAGCTGCTTTTTCTAGATCTTCAAGATAACCTTGCTCTAACGTTGCATAGGCAGGGTGGTAGCCGTTAATAAAGTCCAATGGAGAGCCGCTGGCCAGTAGCTCTTGGTACAAAGTTGCGGGGTGAAAAAACAGATCGTCTAAGGAAGCACCATAGCCGTTGTAATTGATGTAGGTTCCCAATCGGCTTAGTTGTTCAGTTTGGTGCTCAGTGAGCCCATGTTGTTTGGCTACTCGAGTTGCAGTTGCTATTAGGTTATCGCCGAAGGCGGCGGTGATTGCCCACAGGTAGTGCTTACCTTTTAGGTGCCCATTAATTATGAGGCCAGTGCAAATGTCTGACGATGGATTAATGAGAGCAGTGAGATTACTGTGGCTAGGAATGTCTCCAGCCTGATGGTGGTCGGCGTAAAACACCTGTGCACCAGCAACTAAATTCTTTTCTAGCGCTTGAGCATTTTTAAGCATCGATACATCTAGGACGGTGATGAGATCTCCTTCACCTGCATCGACTCTCTCGAGCAGAGAGATATCACGCTTGACGCCTGTGATTAACGTTGCCGATTTCGGTGATTCAAGGCGAAGTTGAATTAAAGCGCATATGCCATCTGCATCACCATTAAATACGTCGTAAACCGCCATGTTACTGCCCCTGTTAGATTTGGCTTAAAGTGCCTTTAGCATGGGATTGTATCCAGCTCTTTGGGCGAGGAACAGTAATATGACATTTATAATCTCCCTTCTGATGCAGATGGACTAGGGTTTGCTGGTTGAATGAGCGAAATGATCGTCATATTACGCAGCTTTACGGATACAATTTTTCAGCATGCTTATAATTATCATTCTTATTTGTTATTATTTCGCCCGTTAAACCCCGTAGGGGGCGATTTTTTGCAAAAGCGACTTTAGGTAATTGGTGGTGAGGCATTTATGGATGTAAATAGTACATTTGAGGCGAGTCTTTGTCGGCTTTTTTTGTCATGCTGCCTGATGGTGTTTGCTGTCTTTGGGGTATCACAAAGTTATGCGGATTCGCTTTCTCAGCTGCAGGATACGGGCATCAAGAAAGTGAATTCAGCCAGGGCGTCGCAAAAACGAGTGGATGTATTATCGGAAAAAGGGCAGCAACAGTTACGTGAGTATCGATTATTGCAAAAGCAAATCGAAGGGCTGGAAACATACAACAAACAATTGTCTGAGCAGATAGACCAACAGAGTATTCTTATCAGCAAATATGATGCCTCAATATTGGAAGTTGCGACGATTGAGCGCCAGATGATGCCTTTAGTCGTTAAAATGGTGAAGAGTCTTGGGGATTTTGTCGAGCTAGACTTACCTTTTCATATGACCGAGCGTCGAGAGCGATTGTCGAATATAGAAGAAAATGTTGAAGCCGCTGATATTGATGTTGCTGAAAAATTTCGACAAATAATTGAAGCATATCAAATCGAAAATGAATATGGCCGTAAAGTGGATAGCTATCAAGATATTGCAATTGTCGATGGGGTTGCGTACGAGGTTGATGTACTCCGTGTCGGCAGGATCGCGCTAGTCTGTCAATCTAAAGATACAACAGTGACTGCGATGTGGGATCGAAAAAATCAATCCTGGTTAGCCATAGATAGTGGGAATTATCGGAATTCAGTGCGGCAAGGATTGAAGATGGCCAATAAGCAAGCTCCGATAGGTATGTTGCGACTACCGATCATGTCAGATGGAGGTAAGCGCTAATGTACCGATTAATGTGTCGACTATTGGTTGCGTGTGTAGTTCTAAGTGGTTTTTTTACCGGAAACGTTTGGGCGGAGAGTGAGAGAGCGCTATCACTTGATGGGTTACTCGAAGAAGTTAAGCAAGGTAGAGTTAGAGATAGTAGGCTTAATCAACAGCGTGAAGCTGAATTTGTACAAAACAATAAAGACCGACAAGCGTTGATTAAGCAGGCTCAGTCTCGAATTAGCGCTTTGGAACGGGACAGTGCAAAACTTGAAGTGACGTTTAATCAGAATGAAGTGATGGTGAAGGAGAAGCGGGCGTTGAGAGATGAGCGTCTAGGCTCTTTGAAAGAGCTATTTGGCCACCTTACAGGTGCAGCAGGGGATATGCGAAGCCATTTAGCAACGTCAATTACTACCGTTGAGTTTGCCGATAGAAAACCCTTTCTTGATACCTTAATAAAGAAGATGAATGCGGGTGTAGAGTTACCCTCAGTCGCAGAAATTGAGGCATTCTGGTATGAGCTACATCGAGAGATGACGGAGTCAGGGAAAGTAACACGATTTACTACTGCTGTTGGTACCGAAAAGCAACGAGAAGTTGTTCGGGTGGGTACGTTTAATATTTTGTCTAATGGTGAATATCTAGGTTTTGATTCTGATTCAGGGCGCGTGTACGTGTTACCTCGTCAACCCAGTGGATTCTTTTCTGGAGTAAGTTCATTGCAAAGTGAAAGCGGAACTCATCAGGTTGGAATCGACCCTACGGGACCAGCGGGTGGCGGTTTGTTAAGAGCACTGATCAATACGCCGACGTTGTTAGAGCGATGGCATCAAGGCAACTTGGTCGGGTACGTGATAAGTGTCATTGGGTGTATAGGGCTGTTGCTTGCACTTTGGCGGTTTATCGGTTTGGCTATTGTAGGAAAGTCTATAAAACAGCAGTTATCTGATAAGACAGCACAATCAACGAACGCATTGGGAAGGATATTGCAAGTCGCTGATGATCATCCTGAGCTTGATACAGACGGTTTGGACTTGAAACTGGATGAAGCAATCCTGAAAGAGAGGCCTGCAATTGAGGCAGGGTTACCTTTACTCAAAATCATCTCGATGGTGGCACCGCTATTGGGCTTGCTGGGTACCGTGACGGGAATGATCATTGTGTTTCAGGCTATCACGGTTTACGGAGCCGGAGATCCAAGGGCCATGGCTGGTGGTATTTCCAGCGCTCTGGTGACTACGGTATTAGGGTTGATTGTTGCAATTCCTATCTTACTGTTGCATACGGTGTTGTTAGCTAAGGCAAGAAAGATATTGCATGTCCTTGAAGAACAAAGCGCCGGTATTATTGCTCAACGTGTGGGTCAGGAGTAAGAGAGAATAATAATGGGATTGTTCCTACAGGACTTATTTTATACATTGGAGCGCTTTTTTGTCACAGGTGGTCCTGTCCTGCTGTTGATTGCATCAGCAGCGGTGTTGTTATGGGCACTGGTTTTGGAAAGGCTTTGGTATTTGCACGGAGGTTGTCAAGCTCAGGGCCGGAAGGTAGAGGCATTGTGGCAAGCTCGTAATGAACGCTCATCTTGGGATGCGGCGGTGACGCGGCAATCGTGGATATCAGAAAGCCGAGTGCTTATTGATCACAATCTATCGCTGATAAAAACAGTGATTGCGATATGCCCTTTGTTAGGGTTGCTAGGGACCGTTACCGGAATGATTGAAGTGTTTACTGTGTTAGCGGTTTCTGGCGGCGGTGATGCCAAATCGATGGCGGCGGGCGTATCAAAAGCAACCATTCCTACAATGGCTGGGATGGTGGTCGCGCTTTCTGGGGTCTTTGTTAATATTTATATTACCCGTACTGCCAAGGCAGAATATCAAATAATTGAAGAACGATTAATGATGGAACACTAATGGGTCGCAGAAGAAATTATCTTTATCAAAATGATGGCGATGAAGACAGCGCAATCGACTTAACGCCAATGCTAGATGTCGTATTTATCATGTTGATCTTTTTCATCGTGACAGCGTCTTTTATCAAGGAGTCGGGGGTAGAAGTTAGCCGTCCAGATTCACAAACAGCATCGCAAAAGGACAATGCAACCATATTGGTTGCAATCAGTGCCGATAACAGTATTTGGATTGATAATCGGCAGGTTGATATCAGAGCCGTACGGGCGAATATTGAGCGGCTTTATGCCGAAAGCCCAGAAGGCGGTTTGGTAATACAAGCGGACGAGCATGCATCGATCAAGACTTTTGCTGGTGTACTGGATTCTGCACGAGAAGTAGTGGACCCTAGTAAAATCTCGCTGGCGACTCGGTCATAATGGATGCGCTTAAACGATCAATTATCGTGTTGCCTGCAGCAGTATTGGTAACGTTAGTATTGTTGTTAGTGATGGCGACACTAATTAAAACATCTAATGATGACCTACTGTCAGAGAAGCGAGTGGTATTACCCAATATATTGATGCCGGATGTGCAAATTGAGACTCGACGCTTAATCGAGAAGCCAGAGAAACCTGAAGTTTTGCCGGAGCCGAATCAACCCAAGCCTGAGAATAATACAGATGCTCAGGAAACGGATCTAGCAATAGATATTCCAGCTCCAGATCTGACTAATTCGGCTATGGATTTGACTATTGGGTTGGGCTTGCAAGCGTCTGATGGAGAGTACCTGCCGATATTCAAGGTGGCACCGGCCTATCCAAGTAGGGCGGCACGACGAGGGATTGAGGGTTACGTTGTATTGGAATATATCGTTACTACCAGCGGAACTGTGAGGGATATTGTTGTCATTGATGCAAAGCCAAGTAATACGTTTAATTTGGCGGCGAAACGTTCTGCTAGAGGTTACAAATATCAACCTAGAATAGTAGATGGAAATCCTGTTGAAGTTTCTGGTGTTAGAACAAAAATCGTCTTTAAAATGGAGAAATAATTGAATCGATTACGAGCTCCCTCTCGGTTGATGCAGCAACAGTGTGTGATCGGCCTACTTATGGTGTTGTTGCTCAACTTAGGTGGATCAACATTAGCGTGGGCGGGCACTACGGGTGCCATTGATGCCAAGACGTTTAGGCAGCTTAATAAAGCAAAAGATCTTGTTGCTGACGAACACTTCGATGATGCTTTGAAAGTATTGGATAAGCTACAGCAACGAAAGTCTGTGAGGGGGTATGCCAAGGCCCAGGTGCTTAATTATCAAGGGTATGTCTATGCTTCAAAGCAGTCCTACAGAAAAGCGATAACGTCTTATCAAGAAGTCTTGAAACAAGAAGATGTACCTGAGGCACTCGTGTTGAATGCACACTATGTTATGGGGCAATTATATCTTCAGCTTGAACAGTATGCCGACTCGATTGAGAGTTTATTGCGTTGGAAGAGCTTGGCCAAGAAGCCTAGCTCGACAGGGCTAATGATGTTGGCACAATGCTACTATTTGACGGGCAAATATTCCCTGGCGTTACCGCCGCTAGCGATAGCAATAGCACAGAAAAACAATACAAAGAGCCTTGTTCCAGAGTCTTGGCTGCAGTTACAAGCAGCGCTGTATTTTGCGCTTGATGATATGAAAAATACGGTGACGGTATATGAGATGTTGTTGGTCCAATATCCAAAGGCTCGTTATCTAAAACAACTTGCTGGCCTATATGGAGAGCTGGGTCAAAAAAAGAAGAGGCTGTCTACGTTTGATGCCGCATATGAGCATGGTTTGCTTTCTTTGGGCAGCGAACAGCGAAATCTTGCTAACATGTATTTGGAGCAGGGCGTTCCCTTTAAGGCGGCGAAATTAATTGATGGCGCTATTAAGAACAATAGTGTGGAAGGAAATACCAAAAATTTGCGGTTACTAGCAAGTATTTGGGCGTTGTCAGGAGAAAATTCAAAGGCGATTGATACCTATCAACAGGCGGCGAAATTGTCAGATGATGGGGAAATAGATGCGCGTTTAGCAGCTGTATATTACGATGCAGGTGACTATCAATTGTGTGTGACTTCTGCCAATGAAGCCAATAAAAAAGGTGGTATAACAAACCCTGGGCGTAACAATCTTTTACTGGGGCTTGCATTGGTTAATTTGGAAAAATATTCGCAAGCGTTGCAAGCATTTAGATTGGCGAAAGACGACAAAAAAACATTCGATTCAGCGAGAGAGTGGGAGAGATATACTCTCTCCCATTTAGCGCTAGCACCATAATCTTAGCGGGTTAACAGTGTATATTGTTTGGTAAACGTGAAGCTTCCTTTTGTCCTGAGGTTATGCCGCATGCATTTTGTCGTTATTTTCGGCGCCACTGGCAGCCATGAACGCTATCGCATTATCTAACATGCGGTTCGAAAACCCCCACTCATTATCGTACCAAGCGATAACTTTAACTAAGTTATCGCTAACGTGAGTTTGGGTGCAGTCAAAAATGGCGCTCGCGGGACAATGATTAAAATCGATAGAGACCAAAGGGTCAAGATTGATCTGTAAGATGCTACTTTTGGATCGTGCAGCGGCCTTTACCATCATATCGTTGATCTCACCGATGCTTGTTTTCCTTGCGGCGGTGAAGGTGAAGTCGATAACGGATACATTAACAACCGGTACGCGTATTGCCATCCCATCGAGTTTTCCCGCAAGCTCCGGTAGTACTAGCCCTACGGCCGATGCAGCGCCGGTTTTGGTTGGAATCATAGACTGCGTGGCAGATCTGGCGCGCCTGAGGTCACTGTGATAAACATCTGTGAGGGCTTGGTCATTGGTGATTGAATGGATTGTGGTCATCAGGCCATGTTTGATTCCGATGAAATCATGTAATGGCTTTGCAATGGGCGCTAAGCAATTTGTGGTGCATGAAGCATTGGAAATAATACGGTGGTCGCTACTCAATGTATCATCATTCACACCGTAAACTATCGTTGCATCTGCGTCCTCACAAGGCGCAGAGACAATCACCTTTGAGGCACCTGCGCTGATATGGGATTCTGATGATTCTCTTGTGGTAAATAAACCGGTACATTCGAATACGATATCAATCGATAAATCCTTCCACGGAAGGTTTTTGGGGTCTTTTTCCGAGAATATGGCGATAGTGTCGCCATTAATGATCATGCCGTCTGCTTCATAGCTTGCGACGCCATTAAATCGCCCATGAACCGTGTCGAACCGAAACAAATGAGTATTGACATCACCTTTGCCTAAGTCATTGATGGCGACGACTTGAATTCGATCTCTGTATCCATTTTCATAAAGTGCTCTAAGCGTATTGCGACCGATGCGCCCAAAACCGTTTATTGCTATTCGTATAGGCATGGGGAAACTCCTGTGAAAGCCCTAACCACTTTAGTGAAAGGAGTGGCGTTATTCATTAACCTATAGTTTCAAACAAAAGATTAGCCCGCAAAGAATGAGTTCTTATAACAGCTCTTATCTTGAGTAGATCAAGCTATAAATGCCGTAAAAACAGCTGGTTATTGATCGGTTGTGGCGGTGTGGACGGTACAAAGCAGATGGCTGCTTGGTCAAATTGCAAATAAAGCACGAATTTACCCTCTTCTTACTTGTTTGCATTGGACAATGGGGAGGTAGCCCCCTAATATCGATCGTTTGGCCCCGGGTACACTGCGGGTGAAATATCATCAATTAGGCGGACTATCCTCCCAATATTATGTTCTTTGTAGATAATAATTCTCAGTTTTTTAGGCCATTGACCAGCAAATATAGAGAAGTCGTGATTGAGTGCTTACGGCTATTTTATCTGCGTCTATACAGCTCCTTGGCGGATTACGGCCATGCGGTTGATCGCCAACAGTTACTTGACACTTTTCAGGAGGCAATTGCCCGGGCGCCAATCTTAGAAGGTGATGATGACGACGATGCTGGCGGACGTTTTCGTAGTGAGAGGGATTTGGCCGTTTGGATACTTAATAGTCTTATTGAGTTTGGTTGGATAGAGCGCCAAATGGATGAAGCAACCCTAAAGAGTACATTTGGCTTTACCCGGCAGGGGAGGATGTTCACTCAACCTTTCATCGACATAGACACTTCCAGAATTCGTACCAGACATCGTAACACTCGAAATACACGTAATTCGTTGCATGCCTTTGTTGAATTAGGAGATGTGAATGATCTACTGGATGCCTATGAGTATTCTGAGAGGATTATCAGTGACTTCACCGATGTCATTGCAGAACTTGATGAGCGTAAGCGTCAGCTTGTTAAAGAAGTCGAGGCCCATGTCTTAGTTCAGAAAGCCAGTGACGACTTTTTTGATTTTATGGAAAAACGTTTCCAGCCAGATATTGCCGTACGTTTGTCAGCAGATAGTGTCGAAAAACATCGGGATGAAATTTCCGATACTATCGTAAAAATAAGACGAAAAAGAAAACAATTCAAAGCCGATGCAGAACGAAAACTGCGACAAGTATTTCCCGATGGAATTGTAGCGGCAAATCAATCGTATCTCTATTTTGTATTGGATATTATTGAAAGCCGATTAAAGAACGCATGCGACATCATGCTGCCATCTCTACGAAAAGCGCTACAGAGCTTTACGCAGAGGGCCGATATCATTATTAGACAAATGAGTTTCTTAAGTCAGCAGCGTAATGACGACCTTGTATCGCTGTGTAAAGCGCTATCTGAACTCCCAGATATCCAGCAGTCACCATGGTTAGATGCGGTCGCTCAGCGAATGGAAACGGTGTCCATCGGATTTGTTGATCCTGCGCACATTAAGTTAACTGAAGCGAAGGAAAAGCGGGTAGTCAACACATCGGTGATGGAAATTGAAGCGCTTGATAAAGAGGCTAGAAAGCAGATTTTTGTGCAACAAGCGGTTGATAGAGCATTTACGATTAATGATCAGGAGGTACGAAAATACCTAATGGATGCACTAGGGAAAGGTGCTCGAGTTAGCACGCGTCACCTGCCTATTATTACCGCTAATGATTTTTTGAGCGCGGTTCATGCTATCGAAGTGGGTAGTGTCAACAACTTGGATAGTGAATTTCAGTTCAGAGTGGAGGGGCCCATTGCGATCGTGGAAAATGAAGACAATGGATACCTAAGGAAGTCTGACGAGTATTTCATTGAACTGATTGAGAGAGGATAGAGCGTGTTAAAGTCAATTGATAACCAATTGGAAAAGCATGGCATCACGAATAATGAATTCAGTGAGTTGTTATTGCGGTTAATGGATTATGGCGTGTTGTGTCGAGACGAAAGTCAGCGAGAGCAATTACTTTATGACCGCTACCTTCGCTTAGAAGAACTCGTGAATGAGTACCTCAGCGTTTTATGCATACGCACACAGCATGATACTCGGTTTCAATTTGTTCGTTTGTATCCGCCGGGTAGCGAGATACCCGGTATGGCGGATGAAAACGATCCTCCCTTTAAGACAGGACTGCGCTCTCGATTATCAAAATATGAGGTTGAGCTTGTACTTGTTCTTCGGAGTCAATACGAGAAAGCGCTTAAGGAAGGTTTAGTCGATGAGAATGGCTGTGCGACGGTTTCGCTTGAATCGTTGAATATAGCGATGAAGAATCTACTAAAGAAGAGTTTGCCAGCGAATGTGACTCAGCGTAAAGATCTGTTCAGAAGTTTGAAGCAATTGAGATTGATACAGTACCGTAAAGAAGAAGATGTCGAGAGCGGCGAAGCATGGATTAGAGTCCGACCAATGATCGTTAGTTATGTTACAGACCAAGTACTCGATGCGTTGCAACCATTGATAGATTCCAAGGGCATCGATGCCGCGCCTGAAAGCGTCGTAGATACTGAAAACACTGAGAGTTAGCCGGATATGTTTCTAAAGAAGTTTATATATGTAAATTGGGGTGGCATTCCGAATCAAGAATTTGAGTTTGGGCCAGTCAATTTACTTTCTGGTGGTAACGGTTCGGGTAAAACGACCGCCGCTGATGCGTTGCAAACCATAATGACGGCAGCTCATGATACCTTGTTTTCTTACAATCCTGGTCAAGAAGAAACGAGTCAGCGTGGGAGGAGTGGAAAGCAGATGCGGACACTGGAATCCTATGTTTTGGGTTGTGATGATGGTAGCTATGCTAGGCCTTGGGTAACCGATGGCTATATTGCCGCGGTATTTCACCCGACAGAAGGTGAAAGCGCAGAACCTTTTACTGCAGTGATTGGAAATCGAGCGTTTTTGGAAACCGTGGGCGGTCAACGGCAGGCGAAATTAGATGCAACGTTGTTTATGATTGCGCCGAATCAGCAATTAACTATTGGTGATTTTGTAAGGAACTATGATGATGGAAAGCACGTAGTGCCCATCACTGAAATATATTCTTTACTGGAAAAGCAGTTAGGTAAACGGGCAATAGAAAAATACGATACTAAAAAACCGTATCTCGCGAGATTCTACGCAGCTTTACGGGGGATTAATGGCCGGGTTACGGATCGAGAGGCGATGAATGCAGCGAAAGCTTTCTCTGGTTTTATGGCGTACAAGCCAAATAAAAAAGGCATTCATCATTTTGTAGCACAAGAAGTGTTGGAGAAAAAAGACCTGGGTGAAGCTATTCGTTCAGTCTCTGGTTTAATGAAAAATGTGCATGCGATGGAAGAGGATGCTCGAAAGCTGAAAGAAAGCATCGATATACTGGCGCACGCACAGCTTCAAGGTAGAGTTTATGTCGAACGTTGGATTGAATGGCAGGAGCATAGCTATGTTCATGCAAAGGCATCATTTTTCGATGAGCAAACGCGTTACCTTAATGAGAAACAAAAACAAAAAAGCATAGGTAATGAACTTGTAGAGACAGAACGAGAGATATCGATTAATGAGGGGCGGCTACGGGATGTCCAATTAGTGGTGGATGAGCTGAACGCTAAGCGGTTGGGTGTACCAGCGCTAAGGGACAAAGATCATTATGAGCAGGCGGTAATAGAAAACAATGCAAGATTGAAACAATTGCAAGGCCCTGTTTATTCTCAGGATGCGCAGTTAAGGAGTAATGCTCAAGCTGCGGAGGCTGTGTTAAAGTATTTGTCCAAATCGTCTATGGCACTTGATCTTATTGGATTTGGTCAATCCTCGGTGAAAAAATCGCTCAAACAAGTAGCAGCAAGTAACGGTAAAGAACTTCCTGACATGACCTATCTGTTTAATGCTGATTGGGTTGATGGGTCTCAATCAGAGCAGCTACTCGATGATGTGGTTAAGTTACAGCAGTATCACGAACTTTTGGTTAACACCCTGCGTAGCAGAGAGATAAATGAGAGTGGTAGTAGCCTTCGTGATGGCGTGGCATCGTTATTGGATAGACAAGCAAACCAAAAATCAGCATTTCAAAAGCAGGCAGAGAGAAAGCAAACAGAGATTGATTCTCTTGAGACAAAACAAGCGAATTATCCGCCTTATGTTGTTGTTGCGTTACAAGCGATAAGAAAAGAGTGCCCAAATGCTGATGCTCGGGTTTTATGTGATTATGTGGATGTAATGGATCCTGAATGGCAATCCGCCATAGAAGGGTATATTGGTGGAGCACGGTTTTCTATTATTGTCGAGGCCGAGTTTGAAGCGAAAGCGATAACAATCGTTCGATCTCTCTCAGGAAAGAACAATAGAGCTCGTGTTATTCAGGGCACTAAAGCGCAGAAAGACTACCAGAAATTACGGCAGAATTTACCGAAAAACTCCCTAGTCCATGTCATGGAATTCAGCCATAAAACGGCGGAATATTATGTGGCCGCTAGCTATGGAACAGTAGAGCGCGTCGAAGACGCGGATACTCTGCGCCATACTCGAAGAGGGATCTCGAGTGGAGGTATGGGCTCAGGTAACTACAGCATGTACCGTTGTGATATTCCAGATAGTGAGTTGGTGTTTGGTCAGGGTGCTCGGGAAAGGGCGTTGTTAGCGAAACGAAATGAGTTGGATGATCTTTGGGGGCAAGTTCAGTCATCAAGTGATTCTGCAATCGAAACTCGTCTGCTGTTGGATGCAATTGATGGCATTCGGTACGTTCAGATCGGTGATTTGGTGCAAACGTCTGTAGAAGCCCAGCGAGCGCTTAAGTCAGCGGAGATTAAACTTGAGCAGTTAGATCTTACCGAATTCGATGGCTTAGAAAAGGAGTTGCATGCCGCGGAGGCAAAGCGTGCGGAATTAAATGGGTTACAGAAGACGTCAATAAAGCGAAGCGGCGGCTTGCAGAATAAGATTGAAGCCGTAGACAAAAATATCAAGTTAATCGCGGACCGAAAAGAGGCGACGCTTAGTCAAGCTGATGAAAAAGAGGAAGTGTTACATAAGATACTTCCGTCCTGGCCATCCTACCCCCTTGAAGATCGGTTACGCTATTGTGATGAATCTGCGAAAACGGCAAACCGAGCCCACTTAGAAAATTTGCTAGAAGAAAATAAGAATGATCTGCGTAAGATGATTGGGCATCTAGAGCTTGCGGTTCGAGAGCACAATACTCGCTGTCAGGCCAATGACGGTATTATGTTTCAGCGGGATTATGATACTGATATATCGGTTAAAATGTTCTCTAGAATTTGCTTGCTTATTCAAGAGTTAGACAATATACACAATCGTTTGAAAAATAATATTCTCGTCGAAAAGCATGATAAATTAATCGAGCTTAAGGTTACATTCAATACGGCATTTGTGACAAACCTGTGCCACTCAATTTACCAGGCCATTAACGATGGTATCCGTGTACTGGATGATCTGAATGATGAACTACAGAATCATCGGTTCGGAGCGGATCAAGAAACCTATCGTTTTGGTAGTGAGTGGGTACCTGAATTTAGAGAATATTGGCAGTTTTTTAAGGAAATCATTGATCAACCGCAACTAGGCGACGGTGTCAGTTTGGATGAATTGGATTTGTCTAAAAAAAGCGCTAGAGTTAGGGCTGATTTAATGTCTATGTTGCTGGATGAAGACGAGCAAAAAGCAATGCGTGAGTTGGAGCGCATATCGGACTACCGTAACTATCGAAAATACGAAATATACAAAAAGCCTAAGGATAAAGCAGATATTCCACTGAGCCAATATGGCACGGGTAGCGGAGGGCAGTCTGAAACTCCTTTTTATATTATTCGCTCTGCGGCAGTGACTTCCGCATTTCGTTTTAAAGAGGGTAACAGTCATCTTCGGATGGTGTTGGTGGATGAGGCGTTTTCTCGAATGGATGAGAGTCGTTCAAAAGAAGTTATTAATTATTTAACTGATCAGCTTGGATTGCAACTTGTATTTGTTATGCCGTCAAGCAAATCGGGTCCATTTTTGGAGCTAGTGAATAATCAGTTTGTATTTGCCAAGTGCCCATCAGCCTCTGGTGGTGGTGAGCTTAAGACGCAGGTGCATGTTGATAGGCAGCAGTTTAATCAGGATAAAGTTAAGGCGCTATGGGAAAATCATAAGACAAGTATTCACCAGCAAGCCTCGCTAGATTTTATGGAGGAATTTGTAGAGTAGTGGATATTGGACGTTACTGATATGATGTTGGATATTAAATTGGGTAAAGTTAAGGGAGTTTCTACATAATGAGTACTATTGTTTCCTATGAGAAAGATGAGAATGTAGCAATAATTACGTTGGATGATGGCAAAGCGAATGCGGTGTCGCATCAGTTTCTAGATGAGTTGAATGCAGCTTTAGATCAGGCTCAATCTGAGAATGCGGTAGTACTATTGGTAGGAAGAGAAGGGAAATTTTCTGCTGGATTTGATTTGTCGGTGATGAAAGAAGGTGGGCCTGCAGCGGTGGGGCAGCTCGTCGGTGCTGGTGCAAAACTATCTGCGAGATTACTTAGCTTTCCGACTCCTGTCGTTATAGCGGCAACGGGTCATACGTTGGCAATGGGTGCTTTAATGCTGCTTTCAGTTGATTACCGTATAGGTGTCGAAGGTCCGTTCAAGATTGGACTCAATGAAGTGGCGATTGGTATGACAATGCCTTATTTTGGTGTTGAATTGGCTCGAGGACGATTGACGCCAGTGGCCTTTGGTCGAAGTGTTAATAATGCTGAAATATTCTCGCCAGAATCTGCGGTGGAAGCGGGGTTTTTGGATGCTGTTGTGTCCCCTGATGCGTTGATGGGAGCGGCTCTGACTGAAGCAAAGCGTTTATCTGAATTGAATCTAAATGCGCACCATGGAACGAAATTACGCGTACGTGAATCATTGCTGAAAGCTGTTGAAGAAGGCACGGCTAAGGAGTTTTAATCCGTTTGAATGTAAAAACCCTTAGCGTGGCCAATGTTTAAGCGGGTTGCTAAGATACATCGGTTTGCTATCCCCTTGCTGTAGGGGGTAGCTGATCGCAATCATAGTAGGCATGCGTCTACAATGATCCTTTTTATTTCGCACTAAACCGACCGTATAGTATTGACCAGAATCCTCTGTTGTTAGATCAAAATCATCAGGTTTCGTACAGCCAGAACTTTTAACCCAGAACTTTATTGTATTGTGCTGTAGTTTCACCGCGTATATAGGTTCCTGGTTTGGTGATGAGTGTGTTGAGCAGCTGATACTCAGTGTGCTGATAAAAAATATGAAGCATAACATAACGCTAGTATTGCTAGTTTTCATTGTAGCTTCTCCTTTGGACACTTGAGCGGCACCGACGGAGCCGCTCAAAGGTTTATTTCATAAAACGTCTAAGACCAAAGATTGACGCAAGCGATAGTAGGAATAAAGGGGTTTGCGAACCGCCACCGCCTCCACTAGAATTGCTGTTTTCACTGGATGAACTGTTTGATCCAGACTTGAACGATACGTTGCTGACTTTTGCCTTAGCGTTACTTGTGTTGGCAGAAGATTTTTTGTAAGTCCAGGATACTCGATGTTTGCCTTCGGATATTTGAGTGCTAAAGTGATTTGTTGATTTAGTCTTAGAGCTAATAGATTTCACCACTACGCCATCAACGGAGTACTCTAACGTGTTTCCATCCGCATCACCTTCAAGTTCAAAGTCGAATTCCAGTGTGCCGGGACCCTCAAAATCAGTTGCAATTGGGGCGTTATCGTTTTCATCAACATTGCTGCAATCTAATTCGAAACCTAGCTCATCCTCTATGTCTGTCCAAGGCTCTTCCGATTCTTGGTACCAATCCATATCATCGTAATCACTGTCTCCGCTCATTAGTCCAAGAGAGAATCCAATTAATGCTGTTTTGTAATCTTTGCTATCAATAGTTACTGTCAGATAGCCAAACTCTGCACCTTCACTTGTACTATTGAATTCCATATCAAAAATACAGTCATCCATTGGCTCCAGTGTACTTCCACATGCATTGTTTGAAATGCTAAATGCTTCGTTGCTTATGTGAAAATTCTCGATTGATATCGCTTGTTCATCACCGTTAAAGAGAAACAAAAAATCAGATGCGACTTCACCATCGAAGCGGAGGAAGTCGATAAATTCAGGTAACCCATAGTTATTGACTTCATCGTCTGAGAATTCGGGATCGATTGGCTCCTCAGGATCGAAGGGTTCGTCAGGGTCGATTGGTTCCATAGGTTCCATAGGTTCCATAGGTTCCATTGGCTCTGCTGGTTGAGAAGGCTCGGCTGTTTTTTCCGCCTCAATCCAAGATAGATATTGTGAGACTTTGGTATATACACCATAAAAATCCGCTTGCGCACAGCCTACACCAAAACTAACCACTCCGGCCTGGAACCATTGATTGTCTTTTTGGAACAGTAGAGGGCCACCACTATCTCCCTGACAAGAGTCCTTTCCACCATCAGCTAAACCGGCACAAAGCATGTTGTCGGTTATGGCAATGTTTTCTTTTTGGTAGTTTGTCTTACAGCTTTCATGGTCTGCTAAGGGCACTGACACCTCGTGTAATTTATTGGGGAAATCTTCGCCGCTTGTAGAGCGATTACCCCATCCCATGACTCGCAACGTATTGCCTGTTGCTAGTTCAGCCATTAGCTCAGGGGTTGCTAACGAAACGGGAGTGTTGGGAACAGGGGAGGCTAGCTTAAGTATTGCGATATCGTCGTCGTCGCCGTAGTCCTTGTGGTAGTGGATCTCGCTTATATCCCGCTGTATTTCCTGGGAGCTACTGGCATCTAAGTCGAACTCACCTATGACGACTTGGATATTGTTAGCGGCATCTTCGTTTACACAATGCGCTGCTGTTAGCACCCATTGCTCATTAATAAGACTAGCCCCACAAAAGTGATCCCCATTTTTGCTTTGCAGGGAAACCATCCAGGGGTAAGTATCGGGGGTAGATTCAGCACCGCCAATGATGCGAATAACCGATGGAGAGCTATATGCGCTGACGGATATCAGTGATGCCGTTGCGAGTGCTAGAGGTGTTAGTTTGAATCTCATCATTATTCTCCCGTTATGTGGGATATATTCCCACTGAGTAAATTTAGTGTATGTGGGAAAATATCCCACTGCAAGTGGTTTTGCGTAAAATGTGAACGGTATCTATATGGGATTAGGCGGGGGAGGCTTATCTTATTGATAACTAACGACTTAGCTGTTGGTATTTTTAGTTGGGTTGTGACTCCATAGTCTATAAAGTGTCACTAAAATAAAAACACGGGGGCCAGAGGCTACCCTGGATGAGAAGAGTGTTGATATGACGCCCCAATACAAAAGACTAATTCATGCAAATAATAAACCTGAACAAATAGCACTGTGTGGTTCGGACTACATAGTGTCCCATGTGGGTATCCCCATGATATTGTTCTTTTCTTATCGTATTGATCGCCGAGCGTTCGAGAGCGCGTTGCAACAAGTTGTAGAAGATTGGTACGTATTAGCAGGGAGGATTCGATCAGGTAGTGATAAGCGGGCATACATTGATTGTGATGATACTGGGCTGGTTTTTGAAGTATTTGAGCACAGTACCGCTATGCCACGACCGAGCGTTGAGGAACCTCTGCGTAATGGTTTGAGAAAATACCATCCGCTCATATTACCATGGCGTGTTGAGAATAAGGCGCAGGCGCCTTGTGTTGTACAGTTGCATTATTATATGGATGGGACGGTCTTTTCGCTGACTTGCTGCCACAGTGTGGCTGATGGGTGGGGGATGTGGGCCATAATCGACGCTATCGCGAGAAACATGGGAAAAGAAAGCTACGATTTACCTAATCATAGTCGAGATATGTTGGTGGAAATCGCGCATGGGTATATTGGCAGCAATGGTCGTCGCCCCAACTCGCCAAGGCTGGCTGACACTAACCGGGTACAGAAGGCTATCTTTACCCTTCGTTTGTTTCAAAAAGTGGCTTTTCCAAAACCCAATGAAATAGTTCATCTCTCTGCCAAGCTGATAAGCGCGCTTAAGGAACGTGTGCCGGATATAAAGCTCAGCCGGCAAGATATTGCGATTGGCATTATTGCTCATGGAATGAAGTTAAAGAGTGTTGGAGCGTTGGCGAATATGCGCGTAGACCCATCTTCCCCAATACAACAGAGTTACTCGGGGAATGCGCTAACGTATCGTGAATGCTCTATGAAAAAGGAAGAGTGTAATGCGCTCGAAAATTCACTTGAGTTATCAGTGCTTCGGTTTTCAAAACTATGGCGAGCGTCGACATTGGGTGATAGCGGTAGTGATGCAATAGAATATATGGCTCATCTGGAGCATCGATTAGAAGAGGGTACTATCAATAAAGTTGTTCCATTGAGCATGTTTGATGTATTTGCTGACGGCATTCTTATAAACAATTACAGCGTATTTCCGATTTATGATGTTGATTTTGGTGGTGGGACAGCAATATGGTACGAGATGATGCCATTTCCTTTTCGAGGGGCATTGATTACCAATACGCCTGAAAGAGATGGCGGTCTGTTACTAAATTTAACGGCAGATCAGAATCAACTTGATAACGTTCGAAGGGTTATCGAAAAACTTGCGTTTGACGTATGATAGGTGATTGTTTTTGTGAGGTAACACTATGAAGACCCCAGAATATTTTAATGAACTATGCACAGGCTCTTTGCCCGGACACCTTGGAATTGTTGTCACTGCTGTAAGCGCGGTAGAAATCAGAGCGGAGATAGAAGTAAAACCCTGGCACATGGCCCCCAATGGATTCTTACATGCAGGTAGCGTTGTGACGTTAGCTGATACTGCCTGTGGTAATGGCTGCATAGCGAATTTACCAGAAGGCGCTGCAGGCTTTACTACAATTGAGCTTAAATCGAACCATTTAGGTACTGCTCGAGAAGGTGTCGTTGAATGCGTGGCCACCGTTGCTCACAAAGGAAGAACTACCCAGGTTTGGGATGCAGTAGTAACAAATAAAATGACGGGTAAAACGATTGCCCTTTTTAGATGTACCCAAATGATTATTTACCCGAAGGAATAGCAATAATCGGGTCGTAGGGTTACTGCGATACAGGTAAATTATCCCTTTGAACTTAAAGGGTAGGACCTGATTATGGCAACATTTTTGTTTTTACATGGCTCTTTTCATGCTGCATGGAACTGGCACAAAGTACTCCCCATCCTTAATGCAGCTGGCCATAAGGGTATATCGTTGGATATGCCAGGCCATGGCCAAGATACAACGTCATTCAGGGGTGTTTCACTTTCGTCCTGTGTGCGTAAGGTTACGCAGTGTGTGGACGAATTGGAGGAGAAAGTTATTTTGGTGGGTCATAGTAGAAACGGTATTGTGATTTCACAAGCAGCAGAAGCCCGGCCGGAGAAAGTTTGTGGTTTGGTGTATTTAGCGGCCTATTTGGTGCCTCATGGTGCAACTATGATGGAGTATGCGATTCAGGATAAGGAATCACTTGTATTTCAGAATGTAGCGCCAACAATGGACACAAATATGCTGTTGTTACTGATTCGTTTGTTTAGGCATTCTATTTTTAGAAAGCTGGGATCGGTAATGTTATCTAAGCGCATGCAAACCCATGTGCTGAGGCAGCATATATATAAGGAAGCGCTCTATCATGATTGTGTGGATGAAATAACCGATCTTGCCAATGTACTTTTGGAAGCAGAGTCTAACTGGAGTGGGTTTACCCCTTTGAAGCTCACAAAAGAAAAATATCATCAGGTCCCCAAAGTCTATATTGAATGTTCGCAGGATAGAGCGGTTACGCCATATATACAAAAACGCATGTGTAACGATACACCATGCGATAAAATATATTCATTGGACTCAGGCCATTCTCCATTTTTCTCTATGCCAGATGTGTTGGTCACGACGTTATTAGATAGCTATCATTTTTTCAACAGGACTAACGCGGAGGTGGCATGATCCGCGCATTGGTACGTCGGCTAATGTAAGCGTTCCAGTATTTTGGCAAGTGTATTTTCGAGTTCGTCGACTCGCAACTCCAAGTATGCGATGCGCTCGTCATTGTCCTGGTTGCCGGTTGGTTGGGTTTCGTTGTTTGGGGTTATGACATTTTCAATATGTGTGAGAGTGGGGTCACTGTCATGCCCCAATAAATGGGTATATCGTGACTCTCGTTTGCCAGGCTCTCGCTCTAACATCGAAACAAACGGTCCATCGTTGCGTTGCGTTAATTCTCTTAGCGCACTATCGACTTCTGAAACATCACTAAACTCACAAAGCCGACTAGTACGAGTTCTTAGCTCCCCAGGGGTTTGTGCTCCTCGCAGGAATAGAACACAAATAATGCCGAGCTCCTTTTCTGTGAGTTTTAATTCGCCAAACTCGGTATTGCAAAACCGATGGCGATACTTAATGACACGACTGCCGAAGCCTGTTTCAGTCGTAATGAGGCGTTTTTCCTTTAGCTCGTCGAGCGCGTCCTGAACGTCACTTTCCGTAAGGCTCATCACGGGGTCACGATTGCTTTTTTGATTGCAGGCATTCGTGAGTGAGTTAAGGGAAAGAGGGTACTGGTCTGGTGTGGTGATTTCTTTTTCCAATAAACAGCCAATTACACGCTGCTCAGCGGTCGTTAGCGCTAGTCTTGCTGTCATATTGAGTCTCTCTATCATACAAGTGTGTTTCGTATTTAGTGTATAGCATAGAGTCTGATAGTCCCATGCATTTATCTTCGGTAAACATGTGGTTTTCGATCATTATCTGATTACGGTTAGTAACGGTGATTTAGAGTCGATATGGTATTATTCGAGTCATATTTTTCCAGGACGGATATCATCGTGAATAATAAAAACAAGTGCATGTTGATTATGTTATTGATCTCCCAATTAGTTGTTGGGTGCGGTGGGGGCAGTGCGAGCGGCGGGAATGGGAGTGATGGACCTAGGAGTGAAAGTGTTTCTGAAAACACCCTTGATAGTCCGCAGAGTCCTATGGTTGACGTAGATCCAGTCCATTCTCTCAGATCGATGCAAATGGTATTGGAATTAGATAATCAGGATGATTTTTTCGCACAAGGTTTTCCTACCAATTTTAAGCTAGATGAACAAAATAAAGTTGATGTGTCTGCTTTTCCGATTGGGAATTTTGCTCAATTGGTGCCTAATTACCAATACGTTATGAACAGAGATATTATGGGTTATGCACCCAATATACCGCTGTTTATTCAATTCGGTTCAGGTGTGTTAAACGCGATGTTAGCACTTGAAGATAATCCTGTGGCATATGCAAATAGTTCGGCTGTTGTTCAATTAGTTGATGTTGATCCAAATTCACCCGAGCGAGGTCGTCGCTTTCCTGTTTATGTGACGTTCGAGGAAAAGGGTAGCCTGTATCGCCCTGGGGGCCACTTATTGCAAGCCCTGCCCGCCGGAGAAATGTTAAGAGAGAACACGTCGTATGCTTTAGTTGTATTGAGTAGCGTAATGCCGACAGTATCTCCCTTGACCTCCAAAAATTCTATACTTTCGTCGCTATTACAAAGTAACGACCCTCGCGAGTTGGATAGTAATATTACCCTAGCAGCAAGCCATAAAGCGTTATTGACTTATGCGCCGTTACGCGAACAGTGGTTGTTGGAAGGGTTGGATGTTGATCAAATCATCGGTGCGATTGTGTGGACAACGGGAGAGCCGAGTCAAAAAATGAGGCAGGTCATATCTTATGTTGCGACGTTACCACCGAATGAGCCCAGTCAATCGTTAGAGTTAGAAGTAGAGGAGGAAGGTTACTGTGTGCTGAAATCGGCGTTTCACGTGCCGGTCTATCAAACAGGTAGTGCACCTTATTTAATACTGGGTGATACCGAAGTGGGTCTCATGCGCCTTAATACTGAAGGGGAGCCGGTGCTTCATCATCAGCGGGAGGCTGAGTTTCGCGTGGTTATTCCTAAACAAGATATGCCGGATTCAGGTTTTCCGTTGGTACTGTTTCATCATGGTTCTATGGGGTCCTCTGAGCAATTATTTGAACGGGGGGTAACTGATGAGAATGGTATTAGTCGTCATCGGAGTGCGTCCCACATTGCTTCTATGCGGGGGTGGGCATTAGCGGGCATGGATCATGATAAGCTTTCGAGTCCGTTTAACTTTTTAAATATTACTGCTATGCGAGATACGTTTATTCAAATGGTATCGGAGCAAGCTGCATTTCGTCGAGTGATTAACAACTTAACCATTGATGGGGACCTTTGCCCTGGAGCAAGCGCTGGGTTGGATGGTTTTTTCTTTGACACTGAGAACCAAGTGGTGATGGGGCAATCGCAAGGCTCGATGGTAGCCTTAGCACAAGGCGCCACGGATCCAATGGGTTATCAAGGTATTATCGCAGGTGGCCCCGGCTCTTTTAATGTGGGTACGGTAATGAATATTTCTCCTAGAGAAACCGCGCTTTATCTCAATGGTGTGCGTATTACTTCAGGTACTTTTATTGGACCTATCTTTATGGAGGATCTTACAGCGTCATTGGTTACTGATAATTTTCATCCTTTGTATGCGTTAACCCAAATGGTAGTGGCGCAAGCGGATTTTTCAATTCACTTAAGCCGTTGGACAAGGGAGCCGGATGTGGGAGTATCCGCACCCGACATGCTGGTGGTGGAAGGGTATTATGATGAATGGTTAAGGCCTTGGAATCGTGATCAACTGTTAATTGCAGCAGGAGTTGATCTGATTGGGCCAGATTTGACTGATATTGGTGTTGATCATCAAATATTGCCGCAGATAGCCCCTGCGGGTCAAACACAGCGATGGGAGAATGTTACCAATAACCGAAATAACCGAACAGTTGGTGTTGTGTATTATCCTGAGGATGAATTTATGACGGGGCATCATGCGATGTTTCAGCGGGAAGCGGCACAGCATCAGTATGGCTGTTTCTTAAAAACGCTGTATTTGTATGGAGAAGCGACAATTATTGTTGATGGACTAGCTTACAACTCGCCTTGCCCCTAGAAGGGGTTGGCGAGACATTATCTTGGTGGTGATTATCCTGGGTTTCCTAGTCCATCGCTTTCGGCGGTGACCTCAATTTCTGTTGTTTGTGTTAATTTTTCGTCGATAAATAGAAGTATTCCTGGCAACACAAATAGATCAAACAATACCGCGATGGCGATTATCGGGGCCATAATCAATCCGACAATGGCATTGGGCTCAAAAGAAGCACATGCCATTATAACCAATCCAGTACCGATCATAACGGTCGTCACAATAAGTGCTGTGGCGGTATTTTCAAGCGTATACTCTATGGCTAAACGTGGCGATATTCCTCGCTTACGCTCTTGAATGTACTTGGATAGCACATGGACAGTATCGTCGACGACAAGCCCTAAGCTAATGGAGTAGGTGATGGCAACGGCTTGATCCATTTCTTGAACAAAGATCCCCCATAGACCATAAATTACACCGGCTGGTACTAAGTTGGGAATCATACTGATGATGCCATATTTCAGCGAACCTAAGCCGAGGATTAGCGCAGCGGTTATGAGTAGTATGGTTATCGCGGCACCTTTTTGAGCGTTTACAACAACACTTTCCCCTTGATGTGCAAACATTAGATCTTTACTCGTTCCTAAGCTCTGAATCGACGGTTCATTATCAAGCTGCCATTGCGTTGCCCTGTGCTCTAGGTTCATTAGGCCGATATTGTCGAGGCGCTTAGTTGTGACGGTCATTTTTAATGAGGACTTGTCGTGGTTAATGACGTCACTTAATGATTGGCCATAGCCAAGAGACATTTCATAAATTAATAGATACTGTGATGCGAGTTGTGGGCTATCCGGTATTCTATACCAGGCCTCGTCACCCCCATGCATGTTTTGGTTGAGGCGCTTAGCGAAATCCACATAAGAATATACATTGGTTACTTCTGGTTGTTGCTCGTACCACTGAATAAAACGCTCCACTTTGTGTAAGTATTCTGGGCTGTTAATACCGTTTGGGGAGTGTGAATCTAACGAGTAATTGATACTGTGGTTAGTGGGCATGTGGTCCATATAGGCGGTAGCTGCTACATTGATTTCGGTGTCCTTGGGAAACTTATTGAGGAAGTCATCATTGAAGTGGTTGATCGTGAGGAACGGTGTAGTGACTGCGGTTACCACAAAAAAACCGATAAAGAGTGGTTTTCGGTGCCTAATGGCGATGTGCGAAATCCATTGGGATAGCTTTTCCTGCTGTATTCCGGTGCTGGGCTTTTTTGGGGTCAGCAGCAGTAGGCAGCAGGGAAATAATGTTAGGGATAAGATAAAGGCAAAAGCGACACCGAAAATAGCAATATTTCCAAGGTCAGAAAAGGCGTTAGAGTCCATGAAATTTAAACTGTAAAAACCAGCGGCGGTAGTCGTGCTGGTAAGGAATACAGCCTTTACATTTTTCTCGATACTGATTTTTATTGCCTCAAAAGGAACGTGACCTTTTTGAAGCTCTTTTAAGTAGGTTGCACCAATGTGTATGGTGTCTGCTAGCGCTAAAATGATAATGAGTAATCCCGCCATAGCCGATACGGCGTTTAAATCATACTGTAAGTATCCTGCCAAGCCCATGCCCGCTAACACCGAGAAAATAACCACGACCTGGGAAGAAATCATCATTGCGAGGGATCGGAGTATCAAGAAGCTAAATAATAGAGAAAAAACCAGCATAAGTGGGAGTAGTGCGGACGCGTCGTTGGCAGAGGTTTCCATGACGGTGTTGTCGTACATGACACTACCGGTAATTAGCGTCCGGAGGTTACTATTTTTTTGGGAAGATGCCTGAAGTTCTCTAGCGGCATTAATGATGAGCGGTCTGTCTTCATTAGAGGCATTATCGAGAATGAGGGAAACATCAATAATGGCGAGTTGTTTGTCCTCACTGATGAGCCTGTTGATCAGTAAATTTTCTGACAGCGCTTTCTTTTCTATGTCAGCGAGGTAGATTTTTGGTTGTGTTTTATTCTCCTCCCAATCCTGCTGATCAATAAGATCGTAAACAATAAAATCATCTGCGCTGGCTTCGGTATAGGGAAAGTTTACTAGTGATTGGACTTGGTGTGAAAAGGGTAGTTCCCACGCTTTTTTTGTGAGTTCTACTATAGTATGAAGATTTTCTTGGCTATAGATGCTGCCTTTATCGGCGACGACTACAAAGGTGATTTTATCAGAGCTGGAGTATTCTTCGTTCAGGTTGTCAAATGCGACTAGTTGCGGATTACTGGGGGAAAAGAATACTCGGTAACTTGGGTCGAAGCCTAATTTTGGCAACCCAGCCATCAAGGTTAAACAGATTCCAATTGATAGTATTGCAAATAACCGATTCTTGTTTGTTAGCAGTTGCGCTAATGATGACGCTGTGAACATAGTGCCTCCTGGCATAAGAGTGAGTAGGCTGCCAGAAGAAGCTTCCAACAACCTACGTCAAAGTCGTACTGGATAAATGTTAAGTGACGAGAGTTTTTTCACCTTCGGTACGTGCAATCATCACTGCGCCGCATGAGTCACTGAATACGTTAACCGAGGTTCTACACATATCCAATATTCTATCGGTGACTAGCAATAGGCCAATTCCTTCGGCAGGTAGACCGATGGAACCCAGGATAATCGTAATGGCGACAAGGCTGGCGGATGGAATACCTGCGACACCAATGGAGGTGAGTAGAGCAACCAGAACGATAGTAAATTGAATGGTGAGGGATAACTCTAACCCGTAGGCTTGCGCGATAAACATCGCGGCCACACACTCGTAGAGGGCCGTACCATCCATATTGATGGTCGCGCCTAGGGGTAAGACAAAGCTACTGGTTCTATTAGAAACGCCGGCGTTTTCTTCGATACACTTGAGTGACAGAGGTAACGTGGCGGAAGAGGAGGCAGTTGAAAATGCGGTGAGCATTGCGGGTGACATGGCTTTAATATGTTTAATTGGATTTACTTTTGCGACGGTTTTCAGTAACACCGGAAGCGTGATAAACGCGTGGATCATCAATGCGCCTAACACGGTCGCAAAGAATGTTAGCATCGGTAAAATCGATTCTAAGCCTGTCTTGGCAACTGTTTTTGCGACCAAGCCAAATACACCGATAGGTGCAAACATCATGACAAACATGGTGATACCCATCATAGTTTGGAATAGTCCCTCCCAGAGGTTTTTCATGGGCTCGCTATATTGTTTTTCCAATTTCATCATAAAGACTGCAAATAGAATTGCGAAGAAAATAAGTCCCAACATTTGCCCGTCGGAGGCTGCTTTGACAATGTTGGTGGGCACCATGCGAAGGAAAACCTCTGCGATATCACCACCATCTTTGCCTTCTACTTTAGAGAGCATGGTCTCTGTTTCTTCTGCATTGGTGGTGAGCCCTAGTTGTGGCCCAGCAGGTTGCCCATCAATAATACCTGGCTGAACAATATTGACGACAGCAAGGCCTACCAAAATGGCAACTAGGCTGGAGATCATGTAGAAACTGATAGTTTTAGCGCCAAGCCGCCCAAGACCTTGAGAGGAACCCAATCCGGCAATGCCTGATATAATGGATGCCATAATAAGCGGCACGATGATCATTTTCAGTGCGTTGAGAAAAAGCGTGCCGGCGAAATCAAACATGCTATAAAACGTAACGCCGAAAATACTACTTTCTTCGCCCGCGAGATAGCCTGCAAGCCCTGCGAGCACGATTGCGCCGAGAATTTGCCAATGAAGTTTAATTTTGGTCATGGTGGAGCGTCCTAGGTATGCGTTATTATTAAGGTGCAAATGAAGTATACCGACTTCATGTTCGGTAACAACCGTCAAACCTGGAGAGTGCTATGGTTCCTACGTCTAATTTTTCAGTCCCTGTGCTTGGTTTTATAGCCTATTGCAGCAATATGGGCAAAACGACGCTCTTGAAGCAGGTAATTAGTGCGCTCAATGAAAAGAGTATTCGAGTGGGTATTGTAAAACACTGCCATCATGAGATTCAAATAGACAAGCCAGGAAAGGACAGCTACGAATTACGCAAAGCGGGTGCAGAGCAGGCTGTGTTGGCGTCCAACAATGGGTGGGCTTTGATGGTTGAACATCAAACTCCAGAATACCCGAAGTTAGAGTATCTGTTGGAGAGAATGGACACAGACAACCTTGATATCGTGTTGCTGGAGGGGTTTCGCCAAGAGGATATACCCAAAATAGAAGTGTCTAGAAACGACGTAGATGCACCATTGCTCTGTCAGGACAGTGTTAGCGGAGCGTCGATAGTCGCGTTGGTGACGGATCGCAAGGAGGTGAAAGATCTTCGTGACGATATCGTTGTGCTACCCCTGGCTACGCCAAACGCTGTCGTCGAATTTGTATTAGATTGGATCGACCTGAACTCTTTGCCACCTATGAGGTAAGAGGTAACGCGAAATAGAAGCGACTACCGTCATGGGTGCGCTCATATCCAATCTTACCGTTATGTGCTTCAACGATACTCTTGCAGATCGCAAGCCCAAGGCCGGTGGTACTTTCACCATCGGTGGGTTTAGCGCTAAGTTGAGTGAAAGCTTCGAATAATAGTGATTGCTCTTCTTCGTTTATGCCTTGGCCTTGATCACACACATTAACAAATAGGTTGTTTTCCTCAATGTAACTATTAACGGTAACAGTGGTCCCCTGAGTAGAGAATTTAAGGGCGTTAGATAGTAAGTTGTCGACGACTTGACTTATTCTGCCGGCGTCCATTGGAACGGGTACGTTTGGCACTAGGTCTCTAGATATTTCTATGCCTTTCTCATTCGCTCTTGTTTGCAATATGTCGATTCTTTCGACTAATAGCGTTTCGACAACGAATGCTTCTTTCTCTATAGCGATCTCCTTTCCTTCCAATTTGGATATTTCTAGAATGTCGCTTAATAGCTCCAATAGATTTTCACTACTTTTGTGAATCATTCCTAGGTATTCGGTCATTCGCTCCGCGGTGGTATTTCCACCTTGTGCACGCTTAACGATACGGTTAATGATACCCAATGGGTTGCGTATATCGTGAGCGGCCATCCCCATGAGAAAATTCTTTTGCGCATTGAGCTCGTTGAGGTGAGTAAATAATTCGAGCGTTTCGGCATTTTTATTGATACGGCAAGTAAATTCTTCTTGTATAAATGGTTTTACAATAAAGTCGTCAGCACCGCTTTTGATAAATTGTGCGGAGATAGAGCTTCCACCTTGGGAAGATACCCCGATGATTGCCATTTTTTCTTTGCTGTTTGTTTGTCGGAGTGTTTGAGTGAGCTCAAACCCGTCCATGCCGTCCATATGGCAGTCTGTGATCACGATGCTAATATCAGGGTTTTCCTGTAAAGCACCCAATGCCGTGAGTCCACTTTCGGCTTCAATCACTTGATAACATTGTGTTATTAACAATCGTTTCATTTGGCGGCGAGCGGTTATCGAATCATCAACCACGAGTACCTTGACCCTTCTGTTGCAGTCAAAGCGGTGAATAACGTCGGCAACATAGTCAATGTTGTGGGTACCAGATTTGAGTACGTAGTCAGATACGCCGCGACTAAATATATCCTCCCTTAGCCCCTCATTGACCTGTCCGGTAAACACGATGCTGGGAATCTTTCTCTCAGTAGTGAGTTGTACTGCTTCGCCATTTGGTGCGTCCGGAAGGTTCAAGTCTACTACCGCAACAAAGAATCGATTGGGGTTTTCGGCTAACAAAGCCTCTGCGGCGGCATGTGTTTCAGCAACGACTGGAATATAATGATAGCGCTGGGTTAGCGTGTTGGAGACCATAGAGGCAAAGGCTCGAGAGTCCTCAATGATTAACACTTCATTAGACATGGATGTTTCCTGGATATACTGAGGGTCTATTTAGTAGAAAGTATAGACACTGCTGCTCGATATGCAGGGGAGTTTTTTGTGGCCAAGAAACAAAAATTACACAATTGGCGCGTAATATTAACTTTCCACCGGTGTATACCTAATGGTATAAATGGCGACTCAGTGTTTACATAGCATCAGATATGTAACCCCCTTAACTTATTGATTTATGGTCTATTCGGATTTATGAGTATAAAAATAACAAAAGAGCGTTTTACTGAAGAAGAATGGCAATCGTTGTTATATGCACCGTTAATGATTTTCAACATTGTTGCTGGAGCTGACGGACGAATCGATCAGAAAGAAGCGCAAGAATTTAAAAACTTGCTGGTTGAGGGGCTTCTGTCGGATATCGAGCTTATGAAGCTTGTAATGAATGAGTTATTACAAGATCTAGAAGGACTCACCAGTAAGGTGTTTTCTGGGGAAATGGACCCCAATGATTGTATGGAATCTATTCGTAGAGCGGTCGATGTGGAGCTTAACGAAGAAGAGGCATTGGCGTTTAAGTTGGCATTGCTGACGATCGGGAAAAAGATAGCTCAAGCTTCTGGAGGTTTTTTGGGAATGGGCAGTAAGATATGCCTGTCAGAAAAACAAGCAATGGCCCGACTAGCGGCCGCATTGCATGTTATTGAGATTCCAGATAGCTAGCAGGGAGGCGCTAGGCTCGCTTGATGCCGTAGGTTTTATCCAGGTATTGAAGGATTTCTACTGACTCAAATAGCGCCACCTCAGTATTTGGATCGATGAGGTAGGGTACCTGTACATTGCCGTGGCGGGAAAAGAACTTGTCTCGTTTAGAATGCGGTACTGGCCGATATTTTTTCAATGTCATCCGCAGGTTGGGGATGCCCACATCTGCTCTTTGCTGCTTACCTAAGGTGATTAGATGATAGTGTATGCCGTATTCGCATAACCTTTCTCTCACCAAACGAGTGTAAGGGCTTGATTCAAATCCATATAAAGTAAGTGGCTGTTCTGCTTCTTTCGCGGGTAAAGACAGCGTCCCTGATCCGTTCCTGAGAGTAGTTGCTAGCCTCGATGCAATAGCATTCTTAAATCCCGGAGCTAACTTTTCTGGGACTTCGCTACCACGGTACTCATTAAATAAGTAGCACACAATACTGTCTTGGCCACTCATCGTCTTGTCTGAATTGGGGTCAATGAGGTGTGGGACTAGGGTAGAACCTGATGCTGCTTTTAGCTTGTCAGTTGCTTGCGCGTTGCCTTCAGGGCAGGGCACGATATGAACGTCCAAATTAAGCTCTGTTAAGGCTTCTCTGACTAACCGGCAATCAGGACAACCCTCTCTGTCATATAAGGTAATAAGCTTTGGTGGTACTGCCGTTTCAATTTTGGTAGTGGTGCCTCTCCATGAGCGAACGCTTGAGGCTAAAATCGAAGTAATAACATTTACAGAGTGGCTCATAGTAGCTCCTTAGTATGCATTGTTTGCTCGCTGCGAGCTTAGGCTGCTCGGGCCATTGCGGAGATTTTTGGTATGAGGGCGTAGTGTATCAGTTGCTTTTGACGTTGTGCTACCGATAGAAAGCGGTATTTGCGTTAGTTTTAGGCCTAAATGATTGATATCGATACAAAAAGACAACAAATAGTAAATTTGGTTGATTTGTGTTCTGACATCCGCTGCGGTAGAATGCGCGCCCGCATTGTTACCCCCATAAGAAAAACTCCATTGTAAACAATTCGCCGAGCTATGCTCTTAGGGATGTATCGCTGTTGCAACTCATACCGCGGCACTACATCGAATAATTTTCATCCAATATATAGAGAAACCACGATGTTTGAGTTTCGACTGCAAAAAGTCTCGAGTTATAAAAATGATCTGCTGTCAGGATTGACAGTGGCTTTAGCGTTGGTCCCAGAGGCCGTGGCGTTTGCCTTTGTGGCAGGTGTTGAGCCGTTGGTAGGATTGTACGCCGCATTTATGGTGGGGCTCATAACGTCAGTTATTGGTGGTCGTCCAGGAATGATTTCTGGTGCTACCGGTGCTCTTGCGGTGGTAATGGTGGCGTTGGTCGCTGATCATGGTGTCGAATATCTTTTTGCGACGGTTGTGTTGATGGGAATTCTGCAGATATCTGCAGGTGTTTTTAAGCTTGGAAAGTTTATTAGAATCGTACCTCACCCGGTTATGCTGGGATTTGTAAATGGTTTGGCTATCGTGATCTTCCTAGCGCAATTAAGTCAGTTTGGGGAAGCTAACCAGCCTGGCTGGTTGGCCGGGACCAGCTATGAGGGCAGTGTGATTGATATTGCTTGGATAGAAGGGACGTCGTTGTGGGTGATGCTAGGCCTAGTAGGGCTTACTATGGCAATAATACGTTTTCTACCGATGATCACGACTGCTGTGCCTTCGGCTTTGGTTGCCATTGTTGCAGTGACACTGCTTGTGATTGGATTGGATCTAGATACGCGAGTTGTTGGTGATGTTGCGACAATTGAGGGTGGCTTTCCTTCGTTCCATATTCCGGAGGTGCCTTTTACCTTTGAGACCCTGAGTATTATCTTTCCTTATGCAGCAATCTTGGCGGCGATTGGATTGATTGAATCTTTGCTGACCTTGCGGTTAGTCGATGAACTCACCGAAACTCGCGGTCGCGGTAATAAAGAATGTGTCGGCCAGGGTGTTGCTAACACCGTGACAGGTATGTTCGGTGGCATGGGCGGATGCGCGATGATTGGCCAGAGTATGATTAATGTTAATTCAGGTGGGCGAGGACGGTTGTCCGGTATTACTGCAGCGATGAGCTTATTGATCTTTATATTGGTTGCCTCTCCATTAATCGAGGTGATCCCTTTAGCGGCTTTGGTAGGTGTGATGTTTATTGTGGTCATTGGTACATTTGAGTGGAGTAGCTTTCGGATTATGCGAAAAATCCCTCGTCATGATGCATTTGTATTGATCCTTGTATCCGGTGTTACCGTATTCACAGACTTGGCGATTGCGGTCATTGTCGGTGTTATTGTGTCAGCGCTAGTGTTCGCTTGGGAGCATGCGAAACATGTACGAGTGGAAAAGTCAGTTGACCCTTGTGGCTCTACGGTGTATCGAATTAATGGGCCGTTATTTTTTGGCTCTGTCATCGAGTTTGGTGAGCGTTTCACTCCTGCAGAAGACAATGATGATGTAATTATCGATTTTGCGGAATCTAGGGTATATGACCATTCTGGGTTGGAATCGATTGATGCGTTAGCAGAGCGATACCTGAAAGCGGGTAAAACGCTTCATCTTCGACACCTTAGTGAAGAGTGTCGGTCATTGTTAACCAAGGCAGGGGATCTTGTCGAAGTGAATGTGATGGCGGACCCGCGTTATGCAGTGGCGGATGATAGTCTTGCGTGATCGCTGGTAACTCTTAGGTCAATTTAGGCCAATAAAAAGCCCCGAAATTTCGGGGCTTTTTATTGGCCTAAAAAAACGACGTATGACATGATTAAGAGGATGATGATGGTAGTAATCCATCGAGTTTGTTGGCACCGTTTACATGTTTTTATTGTTGCCATGCTGTTCTCTGTGCCGAGGCCGGCTCTGTCAGTCAGTTTGCTTTAACGTTGTGTCGTGCTGTGTGGTGTAAGAATTAAGAGTGTAGTAGAAAATTGTTTTCGCTCAAGGGAATGAGTACACTGGCGCGAATGTCAGATCGGTAGAAATCAGGAGTCATTGTTATGTCAAAAGCCAAAGAAAAGCATGCCGAAAGGCTGCGAGCGTTATCCTTACTCGGAAAGGATCTCACTCGCCGGTGCAGGTCACATTGTGAGTTGTGTTCAGCCTCTGGCGTTAAGCTCGCACCTTTCGAAGTTGCACCTATTCAAGATATTCCAGATACAGAGCATGCTATTTTCATTTGTGATGTCTGTGTGGAACAACTCAAGACCACCAAATACATTGATGTTGATCATTGGCGTTGCCTTAACACGTCGGTATGGAGCGAAATCCCTGTTGTGCAGGTAGCAGCAGTACGCATGTTAAAACGCTTAGCAGACAAAACAGAGTGGTCCGCAGACTTGTATGATCAATTGTATTTGGAACCCGATGTATTGGAATGGATAGAGAATGATGCAGAGTAAATTCTACGCTTAAGAAAGGGTCGCGCGCGAGGGAGTTAAGAAGGCCGCCATTTTTCAATTACTGTCTTAATTGACGAAGGTTTGATCGGTTTTTTAAGGTAATCATCCATGCCTGAATCTAAGCATCGTTGTTTATCCGCGGACATGGCATTGGCTGTCACAGCAATGATTGGAAGGTGTGCTCCAGACGACTGCTCGGTTGCTCGTATTGCTCTTGTGGTTTCAAAGCCATCCATCAAAGGCATTTGGCAATCCATGAAAATGACACTCACCTGATGTTCTGCTAGTACCTCCAGGGCTTTTCGGCCGTTCTCTGCAGTGAGTACGACAACGTCCAACTTTTCTAGTATGCGTGTAAGCACAATCTGGTTAACAGGATTATCTTCCACCACCAGCATGGGTAAGTGACACTGGTGCCCTGGGCTGTCTATTAAAATCTTGGGTGTTTGCGGTGAAGGTGGCAGCGCACGTTCAAGAGGCAGTAATAATTCTATGTTAGTGCCTTGTTGGGAGGGGACAAAACTCATTTCTCCTTCCATTGAGGACAGTAGTCCCTTGGCAATAGCCAGTCCAATACCCAGCCCGCTGTAGCATCGTGAAAAGCTATTGTCGACTTGATAAAAGGGGTCAAATAATGCTGATGATTCTCGTTCAGGAATACCTACGCCCGTGTCTACAATATTGATTTTCAGCAAGGATTGCGATGGAGATAGCTCAGCCCTTTCTGTGACATAAAGGGTAATGCTACCGGCTAAGGTGAACTTTACGGCATTATCGAGAATGATGGTCAGCAACTCAGAGAATTTCTCTACATCGCCATTAAAAAGGTGGTTTGTCATTGCAAAGGAGCTATTGAACTGTAAGTCTTTATCTTCGCAGTGTTGTTTAAACGTAGACGCTAGCTTGCGAAGGCACTTATCAAGATCAAATGGATTTGAGGCGATCACCAATGTACCGGATTGAACCTCAGAGAAGTGCAGTATCCTGTCAATTAGCGCAGTCATTTCCTGGGCAGATCGAGATGCCGTATCTACATAGAAACGGATGTCGGGTGGTAAACGTTCGTGCTCGATAAGTCGTAATGAACCTTCTACACCATTCATTGGGGTTCGCAGCTCATGGCTAATAGTCGCTAAAAATTGATCTTTTAGTTGGCTGGATTCTTTTAGTAGAGAGTATTTTTCTTGTTGTAGACCTCTATTGTCTTGATTCAGACCGTTAATTCGGTCTGCAAGAGCGATGGATAGTAAGACAACTTCAATGCAAGAACCGATCATGACAGAGTATATGGTGAAGAAGTTGGTAGGCAAATCACCGTTGGTTACTAGGGCTTTAATGGCAACGCCAGCAATCATAAAGAACCAACCCAGGGCAAAGAAACGGGCGGTACGGTAGCCAGATAGAAGAGCTTTTGCGGTGGCAAAAACAATAATGGTTATCCAGGCATAAGAAAAAGGAAATTGCAGGTTATGGGTTGATGCAGATGGGGATATGATACAGGCTATACAGATCACTATCCCAATACCTTGGGTAATGAATATTGTCGTGTTGATTTTTGGCGAATTCTCCTTGGTATGTAGGAAATACCGGGTAAATGACAGCCCAAGAATCAACGCGCTGAAAGCGCTGAATGTTGTTATTCTATCCAATATCCAGAGATTGTCTCGCCACAGATATTGATGACCAAAACCGGTGATTGCGACTTGGAACAGCAGTAAGAAGCATACGTAGCCCACATAGTAGATATAGCTTCTGTCTTTGGTGCTCACAAATATAAACAAATTGTAGAATGCCATAACAATGGTGATTCCATAGTACATTCCAAAAATAGTTTGTTCCTTAATTTCTCTCTTATGTAATGCTTCGGGTTCCCAGATAGCCAACGGCATAGTAAATGTGGTGTTGCCCCATGCATGCATATAGATTTCGAAATTATCGTTAGCATCAAGTTCTAATGGGAATATAAAATTCGGGGCTTCATACGCTCTTTGGGAAAAAGGCCGCTGCAAGCCGGTTTTGCTGGACTGAATAAGGGTGTTATTTCGGTAGATCCAGATATCTAGATAGTCCAGATAGCGCGTGTGAAGCTCGAAGAAACTAGAGGTATTGTTTTTAAACTGAGGGCTTGTTTTGATGTTCAGGTAAAACCACCAGCCTGAACTTGAAAAACCAGCGTTAAAGGACTGCTTCTTTAACCGAGTCAATGTTGTTGAGTTTTTGAATTCACTAAGTGACAGGCTATTTAACGGGTCTTCCTTAAAGAATAGGTACTTATTAACATCTATTTTTCCTTGAACATCATCTAGCACAATGTAGTCATCGGCATAGCTTGTTGCTGCTTGTAGTAAGCTGATGAAGAAAAATAGGATCCCCCCTAAGACTGTCCCTAACGGGGTCATGGAGGTTGAGTGCTGATTGAAAAACGGTATTCCCATAGGGAGGTGATATGGCAGGTAAAGGGTCTAGGATCTACTAAAGATTAGATCCTAGACTCGCATCCGTCTATTTAATTCATGTAGGTTTCCGGTGGTTCAAAGGTTCCCTGGAGAGATTCTATAATTGACGCGAATTGTATGGTGGTTTTATCTTGAAAGCTGTTGCCAATTACCTGAATGTTAAACGGCAAGCCATCGCGGTCTTTTCCTACAGGGACAGATGTCGCAGGCAATCCGAAGACTGTGGCAATAGAAATCCAAGGGAAGTGATCGGTGTAGTGGCGCAGCTTCCCTCTAGAAAGCACTTTCCTGAGGGGCATAATGGGTGAGTGGTCGTGAGGTACGGCGGTAAAAGGAGTTACAGGGGTTAGAATTACATCGTACTCGGAAAAGACCTGAGAAAACTCGGCTTTTAGCTTCTCTCTGCGTTCGTTTTTCTTCAACCAATTAAAGTGTGAATGCCCTGCGCCTTTGATAAAGTGTTCAAGGTGAGGTGGTGAGTTGATGTATTTGCCTAACTTGGCGAGAAAGCCCGCGGTGTACGAAATAACTTGTTGCTGAAGGTCTTTCTGATTTAAACCCATGACACTACCGAGTAAATTCAGATATAGCTCGTAGGTTTCCACAAAGTTGATATGTTTTGGCCGTCCTTCATCGACAGTAACACCTTTTGACCGTAATTCGTCAAAAATGGTTTTGTAACGGGTTGCTAGGTCGGGTTCTATCGGGCAGAGAGGGTCGTCTATCCATGCCAGTACTTTAAAAGACTTGGGGGATTTTTTTGTGGATTTTGGTAAGCGTAATTGCCATGCAGAAGACTCCAATTCGCCATCCTTTACCAATACATCCAGCATAAGCTGTAAGTCGTTAGCCGTTCTCGCCATTGGGCCTACGACCGCTAAATCTGGCGTTGATAAGGTACCAGGCAGACCGGGAATATGCCCTTTAAAGGGGATGATGTCTTGTGTGCTCTTGTGGCCAAATACACCACAATAGTGGCTTGGGGTTCTAATGGACCCAGCGATGTCAGAACCAAGCTCAATAGGCGTGAGACCTGCGGCGAGGGCGGCGGCGGAACCACCAGATGAGCCCCCAGGTGTACGAGAGTGATTCCATGGATTATTCGTGACGCCGTAGATATCGTTAAAGGATTGTAGGTCTCCTGCGAACAGCGGCAAATTAGTTTTGCCTAGGATAATTGCACCGGCATCAATAAGCCGTTGCACGGCAGTAGCATTTTGTTTTGCGTGATGATCCTTAAGGCGCACTGAACCAGAAGTGGTAGGCATGCCTACCACTTCAAACGAGTCCTTTATTGTCATTGGTACGCCGTGTAATACCCCAAGTTTGCCACCGGCTTTAGTCTGTTCGTCAGCTCGTTTGGCTAGCGCAAGTGCATTGTCGAAATCACTCGCAATGACAGCATTGATATCAGGGTTATACCGCTTGATTCGTTCGATAAAGTGAGAAGTGATTTCCTCACTGGTTAATTCCCCATTTTTGATAAGTTGGGCGAGCTCGGAGGCGGACGTATAAGCGATATTTGGCATAGTCATTACTATTATTTGGTGGATGAAGGAGTGTATAACCAATTTGAACTAAGAAAACTGTATCTTCGGGTGTTTTGACTATACTTTTATCAGGAGAGTTCTGTAAAGATCTCTAGGTGAATAAAGATTAGAGTAAACAGAAGGTTATACCATTGGCTGAAGTGACGTTTCGATTATCAGAACAGCAAGGCAACGTGGATATCTGTATACATGACTTTGCCCCTCCACTAGTTAAAGAAATCGATATTAGGCGATTATTTAACCTGTCCGAGTTTAGTGGGTGCCGGTTATTAGAAGAGAACATCCCGGATGTATTGTCTGCTTTGCCCGCCGATGAAGATCAGCTAGTAGAGGATAGTACATTAGACGAGCCTCTCAGTTTTGTTATTGCGGAGATAAAACACGGCGTACTGGAAATGGAAGTATCGTCAGATTTTATGGAAGTTGTTGCCCATTATACAACTCCCGTTGGTGGAAAGGGTGTTACCTTAGAGGAGATTGTAAAGAAGCTTAAGGGTGCCGGTGCTGTTAAAGGCATTAATAAAGAAGCCATTCGGCATTTTTTTGATCGGGTACAACGGGAGCCCCCTGGTGAGAGTTTTGCGGAAGTACTTGCAGAAGGTTTACCTGCAGAGCAAGGATCGGTATCGACCTTTGAATTTTTTGTAGTTCCGTTGCAGGAGCGTGTGTTGACCCCTCAAAACAGAGGTGATGGTACGCTTGATATGCATGAGTTAGGTGATATTGAAACGGTGGAAAAAGGCGATCACCTTGCTCGCAGAGTTCCGTCCACACCGGGAGCGAACGGTTACACGGTACATGGTGAAGTTATTTATTCTATTGCCCCAGATAACATCCCTTTTGATGTTGGTGATGGTGCCTCAACAAGCCCGGAAGATGCCAATCTTTTGATTGCAACGCGGGCAGGCGTTCCGCTAAAGCTTGCCAATGGTCTTGCCGTGAGTGAAATGCTGATCCTAAAGAATGTGGATCTCACCACGGGGAATATAGAATATGATGGCACCATTATGGTGAGTGGGAATGTTAAAGGCGGGATGTTAGTTAAAGCCACTAAGGATGTTATTGTTAACGGTTTTGTTGAGTCTGGAATGATCGACGCAGGTGGCAATATTGTTGTTCAGCAGGGGGTCATTGGTCGAGAGCTGGAAGATAGTGCGGATCTGGATATAGAGAGGTACTCCTCTAAACTTATTGCAGGTCATGATATATCAGCACGTTATGCGCAGTCGTCCTACCTTCAAGCAGGTAATGATATCAATGTTGTTACGCAAATCCTTCATTGTCATGTAAAAGCAAATCATGGGGTATATGTTGGTAACAACGGGCAGAAAAAAAGTAAGTTGCTAGGTGGTGTAGTGCACGCAGGTAAGGAAATTATGGCTGGTGAAATTGGGGCGATATCTAATGTACATATGACCTTGGATTTCTCTCACCGATTACTGGAACTTGAAAGAAAATATAAAGCAGCGTCCAGTGAACATTCGGTTAAAAAAGAGCTTATACAAGGTTTGCGAGAAGCACTAGAAGAACTTAAGACCCAACAACCCACCCCTGAGCTAGTGCGGCACTGTAAGAAAATCGTAAATACCATCGATATAGTAAAACAGGAAGTTGTCAGCATTAATTTGGACGTAGAATCTTATAAGATTCAGCTGGCAAAATTGCGCGATGGCATTCGAGTCAGAATATATGGGCGGTTATTTCCTGGAGCCGACTTTGTGATTTGTGATAAAACATATAACACGAAAGAAGAGCGTGGCAGCTGTGATATAAGATTTATTGAGCAACAGATGATTTTTGAATGACAGCTGGCAGTGCAATAAGGGTTTGATGATAGGATGAGTATGGAACCTCGCAATGTTAAAACGATAGACGATGCAAAAAACATCGTGTTGGAGCGTGATCTTAAGCATATTAAAGTGGGTGTGTTTGATATTGATGGCGTCATGCGAGGCAAATATATGTCTCGACAGAAGTTCTTTTCCTCCTTAGACAAAGGCTTTGGGTTCTGTGATGTGGTGCTTGGGTGGGATGTTAAAGATCAGTTGTACGATAACGTAAAGTTTACAGGTTGGCATACCGGTTACCCAGATGCTTCTGTCAGAATTGTCCCAAGCAGTTGTCGAGCACTTCCCCATGAAAATAACGGTTTGTTTTTCTTGGCTGAATTTACCGGTGAAGCGGAGACGATTTGCCCGAGAGCGCTATTGCGTCGTGTATTGGATCAGGCAAAAGGCCTGGGGTATGACGTTTTTGCTGGCTTTGAGTATGAATTCTTTGTATTTAATGAAACACCGCACTCTATTCGAGAGAAAGGTTTTAAAGACCTAGAGCCTGTAGACCCCGGTGATTTTGGCTATTCAGTTGTAAGGAATAGCGTCAATGCCGAGATTTACCAAAGTATCTTAGACCTTGGGGAAGTGATGGATTTTCCCATTGAAGGGTTGCATGAAGAAACGGGCCCTGGTGTTTTAGAGGCTGCTATCGCGGTAGATACTGGCATGGAAGCCGCTGATAAGGCATCTTTATTTAAGACCTTTACCAAAATCGAAATGCAACGCCAGGGGAAATTAGCAACGTTTATGGCGAAGTGGTCGCCGGATTATCCAGGGCAAAGTGGTCATATTCATCTGTCGCTAAGAGATACCAATGGTTGCGGTGTTTTCTTTGATAAAGATCACCCCCAGAAGTGTAGTGATGTGATGCTTTCATTCTTGGCAGGCGTACAAAAGCAGCTGCCAAATTTACTGGCGCTCGTGGCACCAACAATTAACTCCTATCGTCGTCTTATTCCAGGCTTTTGGGCGCCGACAGAAGCAAGTGTAGGCTTCGATAATCGAACCTGTGCAATACGTGTGGTTCCTGGGGAGGAGAATTCTCACCGAATGGAATTCCGCATTGGAGCGGCGGATGCTAACCCGTACCTTGTACTGTCCGCAGTAATAGCCAGCGGTCTCTGGGGGATTGAAAACAAAGCCGTGCTAGGGGCGATGGTTGAAGGCAATGCTTATGAGCAAGAGTTTCCAGAATCAATGCAGCTTCCCGCGACGTTATGGGATGCGGCGCAAAAGTTAAAGGCTAGTGGGATGGCGAGGGAGCATTTCGGTGATGCGTTTGTAGAACATTTTGCTGCTAGTCGAGAATGGGAAGAACGGGAATACCGGAAACATATTTCTCAATGGGAACTGGAACGTTACTTCGAGATAATTTAGCGTCCTAACGGGATAGTAATATCAACCGAACAAGATCTATCGACTAAAGAAGCTATGTGATGCCTCAAACTCAATTGGTTAGCCCCATCGATAATTCTGTATATTGTGAGCGAATGTTGGCAGATCCTGCCGAGATAGAGCAGGTCGTGTCTCTGGGATATTCAGCGCAATCGGTATGGTCAGATCTCAGTGTTGAGCAGAGAATAGCATTCTGTCGAAAAGCACTGATATATTTCAATGACCACAAAGACGATGTTGCTTTGGAAATTACCTGGCAAATGGGGAGGCCGATTCGTTACGCTGCTGGAGAGATCGATGGGATGATAGACCGGGCAGAGACGATGCTACGGTTAGCGCCCAGTCAGTTGGCTGACCATGCTTTACCAGAAAGAGCTGGGGTTTCCCGCTATATATCGCGTGAGCCATTAGGCACCATTTTAGTCGTAGCTCCTTGGAACTACCCTTATTTAACGGCCATAAACACCATTATTCCTGCATTAGTTGCAGGTAATACCGTGCTCCTCAAGCATTCTACGCAAACGTTGTTGTGCGCTGAACGATTTCAGAAAGCGTTTGATTATGCGGGATTGCCGAAAGGCGTGTTCCAGTACCTTCACATGGATCATCCAAGTACAGATAGTGTGATAGGCGACAACAGAGTGAATTTTGTTGCGTTTACGGGTTCGGTAGAAGGTGGGAAAGCCGTAGAAAAATCGGCGTCAGGATTGTTCAAGGGGGTTGGATTAGAATTGGGTGGTAAGGATCCCGCATATGTCATGGATGATGCCTCTTTAGCGCGTGCGGTGGAAGGCATTGTAGATGGCGCATTTTTTAACTCCGGTCAATCTTGTTGTGGGATAGAAAGGGTGTATGTCCATGAGCATTGCTACGATCAGTTTCTGGAACAAGCCACGCAACTAGTGTCTCAGTACACATTGGGTTCACCTTTAGAGGAAGCGACAACCTTAGGTCCAGTGGTGAATGGCCGGTCTGCTCAGTGGGTGAGAGAGCAGGTCCGACAAGCCGTTGCAGCGGGAGCGACAGCATGCATCCCTGAGGGTGTGTTCGCTAGGGATATTGGCGAAGGTCCCTATGTAGCACCTCAAATACTCACCGATGTAGATCACTCAATGTCGTTAATGGTTGAAGAAAGCTTTGGGCCTGTACTGGGTGTTATGAAGGTGTCATCGGATGCTGAAGCATTACAGCTAATGAATGATAGTGAGTTTGGGCTTACCGCATCGTTATGGACAAGTGATTGTGGCAGAGCCGAGAAGATCGGGCGTTTACTTCAGACGGGCACGGTATTTATGAATCGATGCGATTACCTTGATCCAGAGCTCCCCTGGACTGGTGTAAAACAGTCGGGGAGAGGGTGTACATTGTCCCATCTGGGTTATGATCAGTTGACCCGCCCGAAGTCATTTCACCTTAAAAACTAGTCTTTACGAGAGGGTATCACTATTAATACTGATATCGAGGAAGCATTGACAGAGACAGAGACAGAGAAGTTCAGTGGCAATTGGAATTACCCAACCAATATAGTATTTGGTGTTGGGAAAATAACCAGTGTGCCCGATCTATGTAGGGATGTAGGGATTGTCTCTCCGCTACTAGTGTGTGATAAAGGCCTTGTTAACCTACCTTTTGTCCAGCGCCTGGTCTCTCTGTGTAAGTCCGAAAAACTGTCGCTGGGCGTCTATTCTGAGGTGCAAGCTAACCCTACCGGAGCGAATGTGATGGAAGGTGCCCAAGTATTTAAAAAAGACCGCCATGATGGCGTTATTGCCTTGGGTGGCGGTAGTGCTTTAGATGCAGCTAAAGCAATCGCGTTGCTAGTGGGTCAAAATAGAAGCTTGTGGGATTTTGAGGATGAGGGTGACAATTGGCGTCGAGTCAATGTAAAAGGTATGGCTCCTGTGATAGCAATCCCCACAACTTCGGGTACTGGGTCGGAAGTAGGGCGCGCGTCGGTCATTATTGATGAAAAACGGCAAAAAAAAGTTGTCATTTTTCATCCTAAGATGCTGCCTGCGACGGTGGTGTGTGACCCAGAGTTAACGGTGGGGTTACCCCCGAGTATTACTGCTGCTACAGGGATGGATGCCTTTGTTCATTGTTTTGAAGCGTTCTGCGCGCCTGGCTTTCATCCGATGGCTGATGGTATAGCACTAGAAGGTATGAGGCTTATTAAAGAGAACTTGCTCCTTGCCTATAGGGACGGTGCAGATATTGACGCCAGATCTACTATGATGGCGGCTTCTTTAATGGGGGCGACAGCGTTCCAAAAGGGCTTGGGCGGGGTGCATGCACTGGCGCACCCTCTGGGTGCTATATTCGATAAACATCATGGTTTGTTAAACGCAATATTATTACCTTTTGTTATTCGACGAAATTTTTCTGAAATACAGCAAAAATTAGCCAGTCTTGCTTATTATTTGAGGCTTGAAAATGCGACTGCAGAGGGTTTTGTCGAATGGATTATGGCGTTTCGGGGTGCGTTAGCAATTCCCGATACCTTGGCTGAGATAGGTATTGGTGCGGAACGCAAGGATGAGATTGGGGTGTTAGCATCTCAGGATGCAGCAGCAGCAAGCAACCCGGTGAGCTTATCAGTGGCAGATTATGCTCAGATATTCAATGAAGCGGTGGGCTAGTCCTAACGGACAGTGATGGCATTAGTATAAATTATGGGTGTTCTGGTTTCTCTTATGCCTTTAGCAAAGGATAAATAAGAACTCGCTGTTCTTAATGTACCGATCTCTCTCCCCCGTTGTTATAACAGCAGCATAACCTAACTCAATAATTGTTAATTTTTCGCAAAACAGCGCTTTTGCTGCGGGTAATTATTGACCACAAAACTCTTCGCGTTAAACTTTTAGAACAACCTGTCGATAGCGACTTTTGGTTGTCTGTCAAGGTTATTGTAGAGGTCGGTCTTATGCCAACAATTAACACCAATTTAGCGTCACTTTCGGGTCTGAATACCTTAAATCGAAGCCAGCAAAAGCTAACCGAGTCGTTGATTAAACTATCTACCGGTAGCAAGATCAACAGTGCGAAAGATGATGCGGCAGGTTTTGCGATTGCAGAGCGATTTACCTCTCAGATAAATGGTCTTAACGTTGCGACCCGAAACGCCAATGATGGTATTTCGTACGCACAGACTGCAGAAGCGGCCCTAGGCGAAGCAACCACAGCACTGCAGCGTATACGCGACCTCTCAGTGCAGGCAGCTAACGGGACCAACACATCATCAGATAGGGCTTCAATTCAAAAAGAGGTTGATCAACTCGTGTCGCAGGTGAACCAAATCGCCGACACAACCACGTTTAATGGCAAAAAAGTACTTGGTGATGAGTTTTCAAATTTCAATTTCCAGATAGGAGCCAATTCAGGGCAGTCTCTCAGTGTTGGAGGGTTTGATGGGCAGACCTCTGCTCTAGGAAGTCAACCTGGCGTTATACAATCACGCAGTGACAAAGTTCAGCTGGAAAACACAGTGACTGGAAGCCAAGGCATTCAGGAAGGGAATGCGACTGCGAATGGTATCGCTGATTTTACAGTAGCCGTAGACGGAGTGGCTGCGGTAGATCAGGTGAATATTGCCGATGAAGCGTTTGGTGGGGCTATTGCTACCGTTCAGAACACTGCTGATCTCACGGATACAAACAATGCCAATTATGGATCAGGCTCAGCAAAGTCAATTGCGGAAAGGATTAACAGCGTACGAAGCGAGGGGGAGGAATCTCTTCAGGGTGTCTATGCCAGCGCAACGACAACGTTCGATGCGTCGGATGTAGTAAATGCCGATTACTCTGGTACCGTTGATACCGCGACAGCGTCAAATGTAGCGGCAGGTAACCTTGCAAATGGCGACTTAAACATTAATGGTGTTGATATTGGCCCGGTGGTTGTTGGTGAGAATGATAGCTCTGGTTCGTTGGTTGATGCAATAAATGCCAAATCGGGAACCACTGGTGTGACGGCTTCTGTTGATGATGGGGGCCAATTGTCACTGACCGCTGAAGATGGTCGGGATATTGTAATTAACACGAAAGATGCTGATGTAAGCAATCAGTTGTTTGGTGGGGGTGAGGCACGGTTTGACGCAGGCTTCAGCGATTTACGGGTTTCGGGCCAGGTAACGGTCTCCGCGCAGGATAGCCTCACTTTTTCGGGGGCTGACAATGGCCTAGCAGGTTTTGATGATTTGGCGGTTGATGGTGCTCAGGATAATGTTCAAGCGGTTGGAACTGTGGCTAACGCGGATGTGTCAACGGTAAGTGGTGCTAACGCGACGATATCATCGATAGACGATGCGTTATCGCAAATAGGACAATATCGCTCCGAGCTAGGTGCCCTGCAAAATCGTTTCGAATCAACCATTAGAAATTTACAAAGCGTGTCAGAGTCTCAAGAAGCTGCACGTTCTAGGATACAGGACACGGATTACGCGTCAGAAGCGGCTGAATTGGCCAAGAATCTTCTTAAGAAGCAGGCGGGCATTGCGATTCAGGCCCAGGCAAATGCACAATCTCAAGGGATTCTTTCTTTGCTGAGTTAATTAAGGTCATCTAAGCCGGATAGGAGTTTAGCGAAACTGGATTCTATCAATTCCTTGGTGGCATCGGTTTCGGTGACCTTTTCGACAAATTGATCAAGTGATTCCATTAGCGTTTCTTCTTGCTCTTCACTGAGGCCAAGTGATATGAGTACGCCTTCCGTCTCCTCGCGATAGCTTTGGATCTTTTCCCAAATGTGTTTTTCATAGGCGTTAAATGTATCGCGTATCTGGTGCATGCTCTCGCGAGTATTGCCAATGACGGATTTGAGCCCTGTTTCTCGCTGAGCTTCTAATTGCACGACTAGGTCAATGGTAGTGACACGTGCATCGGTGGCGCCTATCATCATCGCAATATTGTCTTTTAGCCTGCCGTACTTGGGATCGCTCTTCGCTGGCGCATTTTTAATGAGTATGGAGATACGCTTGTCATTAATAATGATTTTATAGGCACCTTCAATTATTTTTCCTTTTTGTACGCCTTTAGTGAGCAGGACTGCCTCAAATGAGTCATTGGCACACCCGAAATTGTAAACCTCTTGTAAGCCCCTAACTTGTACGACGACTTCAACGCCAAATGATTGGGCCGATTGAGCGAGGCTGATGCCTAAATCGGTGTAGCTATTACAGCTGGTAATCTCTTCCATATATCGAAGTATAATGCCCATTTCGCTGTTGCTTTCCATTGCTGCAAATGCAGTTGTGCGCGCATTTTCGGCATTAGCCATGAGTTGAACTCTGCGCAAAGAGTCTTCAACGTGGCGTTCAACCTTGTGGTAGAGCTCAACAGGATTGTAGGGTTTGGCAATGAAGTCGTCTGCCCCTTGCTCGTAGGCTTGGATCTTGTCATCCAGTGTTGTTAGATTCGATAAAAAGATTACGTGGCTGCGAGGGTTGAGCTCTATTACGCAATTAATAATGGATAACGTATTAAGTTCATGCATTGCGGGGTTGAGAATTATCACACCTGGAGCGGATTCGCGTACTGCGTCAAGCACACTTGAAGCGCAGCTGTGAGAGCTTACAGTGAACTCCTCAGAAAGCATGTTTTCAAGTATTTGAGTGTCATCATCTACGTCATCAATAATGAGCACGTGCTTAGATTCTCTACTCACGGGGGTAAGTCCTTACAATAGAGTGTTCATCTAGTATATATAGCCGAAAGGCATGTCCAATATATTTAGTATGCTCCGAGTAACCATGCGTTAGGTCGCCATAGGCTGATAGAGTTACTAGATATCTCTAATAATAGTCCTATTTTTGATGAGTATCTGCGGATCTGAGTGAAAATACGTTTAAGTTGTTAGGGGTGTGTAGTGCAATCGTTTCGTATTTAGGGGCTATACTAAGGGAAGAGTGTGGCAACGGGTCGAATGTGTTAATAATGTTGATGTGTAAGTTAATGGTACGCAATGGATTTATTCTATTATTAGTCGTGTTAGGTGGCTGTAGCGATTCGCATTTGTTCGCTCAGAAACTGACGAATCTCGTAGGGCGTAATTCACCGGTAGATAGCTTTTCTATTGAGAGAAAGCGACGTTTTGTGCTGCCGATGGAGTCAGTGTTGTATGTTATGAGGCCTTCTGGGCGGGTGATTGGTAAAAACCTTGCGGAAGAGTCATCCGTCAAGCATGCGCAGGGGGTTGCTGAGTCAACGACTGCACAACGGTTATCGCTTTTTTTTGCAAAAGTTCAAATGAGCAGACAGCTTGAAACTGTGACGGAAGGCCTGAAGAATGCTTCGAAAACGTCGGCTAATTTTATGGTGTTGCCCCGTATTATACAGTGGCCATCTGCAAAGCCTGTTTACTATCAGCATTGTCATGCTGGTGAATCTGAGCTCTGTAAGGATACGACAACACTAGAGTTGGATAACGTTCTTAGCAAGGATGTTGAAATGCTAATAACGTTCTCTATTTTTGATGTGGCAACGGGGGCGCTTATTGACCATATTGGCGTAACAATGAACTCTGGTGTGACTTCCTACGTATACACCAATTACGATAAAGATCTGTCGAACCTAGTGGAGAAAGTCGTTGCTAAGTTAGTAAATTCCTAGGTACAAAAAGCACACAGGATATAAGCTGAAAGTAAAAGTGAATATTGATACTATTCGCGTCTCATAAATTGACAGCTAAGTCAGTGCTGGCCAAGGTATGATATGTATCATTTATGGCTAACAGGTATCATGGACTATATAAGGATATTACACAAAAGGATGTGTTTCACAGTTGCGCTAATAGCGCTTCTGGTATTTTCCTGCCATGTTTCAGGCCAAATCGACGCGCCCGATAAACTTAAAGCCGCATATATTTTAAGCTTTGCAAAGCTTGTTAGCTGGCCTCCCAATATTCTACCCACCAAACAAGCCAATCTCGTTATTTGTGCCGCAGCAGCAGAGTCATTAACCAATGAACTCAGAAACCATTCTGGAAAGACTATTCAAGGCCATAGGGTGCAGGTGATAGCGCTGGGTAAGCGCAGCGATTCGAAGGGATGTCATATAGTTTTTATCGATACAAGGCATTCATCTCGATGGTTTAAGGGAGCGAATCCAATAGAAGGTCAACTGTTGGTGGGCGAAGAGGAAGGGTTTATCGATAAAGGTGGAGTGATAAATTTCTATATAGATGGGGAAAAATTGCGATTTGAAATAAGTGTCGGCCATGCTCGGCAATCTCGATTAGACATTAGTTCCAGGTTATTGAATCTCGCAAAGATAGTCGGGGAGGATGGCCAATGAAAGAGCTTTTTAATCGCCTGTCCGTCTCCAATAAGCTTCTCGTGATCAATGTGGTCGTGGTTGTGAGCGCATTATTGCTAGCTACGGGAGTGTTCGTGTCAATTGAGCGAACGGCAGTACGTGAAAGGATCATTAATGAATTGGTGTCACACACAGAAATTATCGCTTATAACGTTGCTGCATCTTTAGCCTTTGATGACGCAGGAACAGCAACAGAGATTCTCGGGTCGTTGCAATCCATACCTCAAATTCAGGAATCCCTAATTTTTAATGCGCAAGGAGACATTTTTGCGGAATATGTTTCTGCAAATGTGTCTTCGGCAAATGATGGTTATAGCGAGATTAAAAGTGGGCGCCTGCAATGGCCTGGGGCGCACGCCCCCACGGTCGTGTTTTCTAACGAGGGGATATTTGTTCACAGTGAGATCGAATTAGATGAAGAGGTTATCGGTTCTATCTATATCCGATCAAGTTTAACTCAATTCGATGCCTATAAAGCTAGAGCGATGATCATTGTTGGAGTCGTCCTGGGGGTGACATTTCTCATTTCTTTGTTAATTTTGTCGAAGATGTTGCGGTTGGTATCAGACCCCATTACACATCTCAGCAAGGCCGTTACAGCTGTTCGAAAAGATAAAAATTACTCAGTGCGAGTGCATAAATTCGCCGATGACGAGTTAGGGCATTTAACCGATTCGTTTAATAGTATGTTGAAGGAACTAGGCATTAGGGATGCGGAGCTTAATAGGCATCATTTAGAGCTAGAGGCAGAAGTCGAAGATAGAACCAGTGAGTTGCAAGCGGCCAATGTAAGCTTAGAAGAAACGGTGAAAGCGTTAAAACAGGCCAATAGAGCGATACGAATATCGGAAGAGAATAAAAAGGTGGCCGAGGAAAGTGCTCATGCAAAAGCGCAATTTTTAGCGACGATGAGCCATGAATTGAGAACACCAATGAATGGCGTTTTAGGGATGCTCTCTTTGCTGTCGGAGACGGGGTTAACGGATGACCAGGAGCATTATGTGGGGGTGGCATATGAATCGGGCAATCTGCTACTTGAGCTGCTCAATAATGTTCTAGACTTGTCGAAAATTGAGCAAGGTAAACTCGTGCTAGAGAAAATTCCTTTTGATGTGTCTGATGCCATCGAGGACGTTTTTGCGATTGTTGGCGAGTCGGCATACAGCAAGGGTGTCGAGCTGGCTTACGTGTTCGATGACCGTTTGCCGACAAAGGTACTGGGAGACCCCACACGCTTTAAGCAGCTGGTCTTTAATATTGTTGGCAATGCTATCAAATTTACCTCGAAAGGGTATGTGAAGCTCAGTTATTCCGTTATAGAAGAAACTGCAGGGGCAATTCGCATTCGTTTTGAGGTTGAAGATACTGGCGTTGGTATCAGGGATGATGTTAGAGAAAAAATATTTGAAACGTTCTCGCAAGCAGATTCCACCACCACAAGGAAGTTTGGCGGCACAGGCCTCGGTTTAACGTTATGCCGGCAACTAACACGACTCATGGATGGTGGTATTGGTGTTGAGAGTGAGGAGGGCAAGGGGAGCACATTTTGGTTTGATGTGCAGTTTGATTCTGTAGGCGCGTCGTTGAGTAATCAGACGTTTAATGGGGCTCAAATAAAGCCAATGTCTTTGCTGGTGTTTGATCGCAATGATACCAGTACTTCAGCGTTAAGCGCGTATTTTGAACACTATTATGTCGGCTTAGATGTTGTGTCTGACGAAGAAGAACTTCATGCAACATTGGAGAAAAAGATTGTAGCAGGTCGACACTATGACGGTTTGATCATTAATCTGTCTGTTGGTTTGCCAGAGGCAAGTAAGATTGCTTTGTCGGAAGATGTACAGTGCTGTCTAAAGCCGACCCAAATCATACTTACTGGGTCACTAGGTGATAGAAATAGAGCAAAAGAAGATAAGGCGTTAGCGAATTTTCAATTTCTTGTAAAGCCTCTTAGGCGACGATATGTTCGAGAGTGTGTGTTAATGTTGCAGGGCAGAATGGAATCTATCGACAAGACTGAAGTGGTCGTTGACGCGACATATGCTGGAGCAAAAAAAATCCTTGTTGTCGAGGACAATCGGATTAATCAACAGGTCGCACAGGGTCGTTTAGAGACTATGGGGTTTGATGTGTCATTGGCCGGTAACGGAGAAGAGGCGCTAGTGTTGCTAGAAAAAGAGATGTTTGATTTGGTATTTATGGATTGTCAGATGCCAGTATTGGATGGGTTTCAGGCGACGCGACGCTTCAGAGAAAAAGAAGGTGCTGCGATGAATAGGACCCCTGTTGTAGCAATGACGGCTCATGTGATGGCGGGTGATAAGGAAGCATGCATGCGGGCAGGTATGGATGATTATATTGCAAAGCCGTTTAAGACGGGTGAAATTAAACGGGTGGTAGATCGTTGGTTGAGGGAGTGATTTCAAGATAGCGATTGTTAAATGAAATAAATTATTAAGGTGGGCTATGAAAGATCCTATGTCACTGCTTGAGAACTTAGACAGAGATTCAAACAAGAAGCCCTTGCCGCCTGTCGATACGTGGCACCCTGAAGTATGTGGGGACAGCGAAATTCGAATACTAAGCAATGGTACTTGGCTCCATCAAGGGCAACCGTTTAAAAGGAAGAAGTTGGTTGAGCTGTTTGCTCGAATTATTCGTTTAGATGCTGATGATAAGTACTACTTAGTGACTCCGGTCGAGAAAATGGAATTGCATGTTGATGACGTACCGTTTGTTGCAGAAGGCTTTCAGGTGGTGATTGACAAGAATGAGCAGCATATTGTTTTTGAGACAAATGTGGGGGACAAAGTTGTCGCAGATAAAGCTCACCCCGTAACTGTGGTGATGGACGGTGATGAGCCGCAGCCGTACGTGGTGGTGAGAAAAAATCTAAAGGCAAAAATCGCTCGCAGCGTATTTTACCAGTTAGTTGATCTTGCCACAGAAGTTAAGGTTGGGGGACTGAATGTGCTTAGTATCAATAGTGCAGGAGTTAGTTTTGAATTAGGGCGTTATTGAACGAGAGAGAATAAAAAAGGGAGCCACTAGGCTCCCTTTTTTCATCCAAATGAAATTACATATTTGGATAGTTTGGACCGCCGGTGCCTTCTGGCACAACCCAGTTAATATTCTGGGCTGGGTCCTTAATGTCGCAAGTCTTACAATGAAGGCAGTTTTGACCGTTAATTTGGAACTTCTTGTCTCCAGATTCGGTTTCCATCACTTCATAAACCCCTGCTGGGCAATAGCGCTGTGCAGGTTCGTCAAACTTGGGTAGATTGTCACGGATAGGTAGATCAGAGTCGGCCAATTTAAGGTGGCAAGGCTGATCTTCTTCGTGGTTTGTGTTGGACAAAAATACCGAAGATAGACGGTCAAATGTAATTTTATTATCCGGCTTAGGATAGTCGATTTTCTTACATTCTGACGCAGGCTTCATTACGGCATAATCGTGCTTGGTGTCGTGGAAAGTCTTTGGGAATTTCCCCCCAAGGATATTCTGCTCAACCCACAAAAAACCAGCTCCCAGAATTGTGCCAAATGTATGCATGGCTCCTGAGAAGTTACGGCTTGAGAATAGTTCTTTATACAACCAAGAGTTACGGAAATTCTCAGTGAATTTAGCAAGCTCTCCACCAGTTTCGCCGCCTTTAAGAGCTTCAGCAACGGTTTCAGCGGCGATCATGCCAGACTTCATTGCGGTGTGGCTGCCTTTGATCTTGATAGAGTTCAATGTACCGGCATCACAACCAATCAGTAGTCCACCCGGGAATGTCATCTTGGGAAGCGAGTTAAGCCCACCTTTAGCGATGGCGCGTGCTCCATAGGATACTCGCTTACCACCGTCTAAGTATTGTGAAATACTTGGGTGGGTTTTGAAGCGTTGGAACTCTTCAAAAGGACTGACGTGTGGGTTGGAGTAATTGAGGTCGGTAATTACACCTACAACCACTTGATTGTTTTCCGTATGGTACAAAAATGCACCGCCAGTTGAGCCGCTTTCACTTAGAGGCCATCCTAGTCCGTGAATAACACGTCCTGGGCTGCTCTTTTCGGGGTCGATATCCCAAAGCTCTTTGATTCCCAAGCCATAGTGTTGTGGGTCACTATCTTTGTCGAGCGCAAACTTCTGGATAAGTTCTTTGCCTAAGTGTCCACGACAGCCTTCTGCAAAGAGCGTGTATTTTGCATGAAGCTCAAATCCAGGTTGGAAGCTTGCTTTTTGCTCACCATTCTCTGAAACGCCCATATCTCCAGTTGCAACGCCTTTAACGCTACCGTCTTCATGGTAAAGCACTTCAGCAGCCGCAAAGCCTGGGTATATTTCTACACCGAGAGCTTCAGCTTGTTCGCCCATCCATCGACAAACATTTCCTAAGCTAACAATATAGTTGCCATCATTATGCGTGGGCTTAGGAATGAAAACATTCGGTAAGCGAATAGCTTTTGTTTGGCTGGTGTAAAAGTAGAATTGATCTTCAGTTACAGGGGTATTTAATGGTGCACCTTTTTCTTTCCAGTCAGGGAAAAGCTCGGTAAGTGCATTGGGTTCAAGCACTGCGCCGGAAAGAATGTGGGCTCCTACTTCCGAACCTTTTTCAACCACACATACGGTGATTTCTTGTCCGGTTTCTTCAGATATTTGGCGTAATTTGCAAGCAGCTGCCAGGCCTGACGGACCCGCGCCCACGATGACTACGTCATATTCCATCGATTCACGTTCCATAGCATGTCTCCTCTGGCACATATGGATAGATAATATTGGGTGTTCCTGCGTGATGGTGTAAACAGTATAGGGGAATATTTTCGATTGGCTTGAGCGAAGCTTCTCTCAGAAACATACGCCAAAGCGACCCTTATACAGCACGCTAATCTTTAAAACGGCCGTATTATATGTAAGAAAGCCTTTAAAAACCAATTGTTTGGTGACTAAAGGCTCTGTGACCAGGTATTCAGGGAATGTTTGTTGCCCAGAACGTCCAACTTGACGTTAATTGTGGGCTATGTTGGTGCTATTTGCAGGTAAAAGAGGTATTTGGACAGCTCCGGACAACTTCGTACTATTTAACCAATTTGCACCGCTAAATCGATATTGATTGCTATATCCGTAGATTAATAGGCCGGCGATGTCGCCTTTTTCTAGCCTTGTGCTCACGGCCATCATGTCTAGATCGTGGTTTCCGATACCTTTGATTGGGGTAATTTGTTGGTTGATAAGCTCGATCTGTCGGTTAGATGCTCGTTTTACACCTAGACCTGCAAACACTACGGGAGCTGAATCATCATCAGAAGTTAGTTCCAATTGTATTCTGGGGATACCAGTAAGCCCTTGGTCTTCTGTAGACACATATAGGGGTATAAAGGCGGGGCGCATTGATGCGTCAGTTCTCTGGTGCTCTTCCAGTTTAGGGTCTTCCAAGCGGGGTGTGATTAGACCCGCTAACCACTCAAAAGGCATAAGTGCTGATTCGAAAAAGCCGGTAAAATTTGAGTTAATGTTGACGTCGGAAAATTCAAAAGATGGCCCCCCCACAGGGACTTTATTTAGCACTACTCCGTGGTTGTATCCTTGGGAAAGGCAGATGTTTGGTATGTAGTCAGCTTTTTTGTAAATTCCTTTTAGTTTTTCGTCGAACCAATCCACAGCCATTTCAACCATATTAAAGGTGTCCTCATTACAATGGATGTTGGTTTCTATATTGTACCCAGGTAAACCATTAGACCATTGCGTTAGTGGAAGTAAGTGACCATCCTGTGTGCCTATGAGCCGAACATCATTGGAACCGGCTCGTTGTAAACAGTCTTTGTTGAATATTGCTTCATTTAATGGGAATAGGACGTCGCGGAACCCCTGAATCAAGAGTACGTCCACGTCAGTCGGGAGGAGGTCGTTATTGCAATTAAACTGTGGGCTATGAGAGCCTAGGAATTCAAAAATCTCCGAACCGATTTGGCCTTCTCTCGCTTGCCAATAGGCCTTGTTGAGAACAGGGGACATGTTACCAGGGTTGAGTACATTACCTGAGAGGATAAGAGTGGTAAGCCAGCCACTCTTTGGGACGTCGTTGGGAGTCAGGCTGTTTAGAAAACTATGCCATGTGGTAACGGGAATAAGGGCGTCGATACGGGGGTCTTGTACTGCGCCCATCAGCTGCGCGCCACCACCATAACTTTCGCCAATCATACCTACTTTAGGGTCGTTGGGCCCGTCCATGGAGACGCGGTGGAGATTGTTTGTGGCCCAATCAATGATAGTGCTGATGTCTTTAACTTCATGCTCGGGGGACATGACACGAATAATACCCTCGCTAGCCCCGTGTCCTCGCTCATCGTAACTGATAACCCAGTAGCCTTGCTTCCAAGCCTCTTTGGCCGACTGCCCAGCGTATATCCCGAGCCCATAAAGGCTAATGGGGCCGCTCATCCGAAATACGCCAAAACCGTGTGCATGAAGTACGATTGGTGCGGTTTCTCCAGCCTTTAATGCGGGTTGAAAAACAGTGGCGCGTAGTCGCTTGCCGTCATGGGTTGTTATGTTAACGTCGTAGTAATCTTCTTCGATAGCGCCAGGTTTCTTTAGATAGTCCGGACCTGTGGTGGGGATAGTTGAGCATGCGGAAAGAAAAGCAGTACCGATAATAAAAGCGAAGAGAACGTGTGCTTGGTGTGCGAAGGTTTTAGTGGCGTGGATGAATGTCTTTTTCATGGTGACCCTTATTGTTTTTATTGAGATTGCCTTTCCATGGCTGTCGGTATGCTAACGTGTTGATATTATTTCGGATTGAAACGTATGCAATTGCCTTTGCAGTCATCCGGCGTTATTTGTACCGAAGTTCCGAGTCTGCCAGAACTGTTTTATTAAATCTATAAATGTTCGTTATAGAAATGTAACTTGCTCAAATGTTTTCGTGACGGTGCAGTCACGAAAATAACACACCAAAAAGCTTGAATTTATAGTCTTATCGAAAATATAATTGTTCGAACAAAATATGGGGCCAATTGATTGTACGAATGGATCTAGTCAATCGAGTTGAGCACCAGCCTAAATAAAAACTCAAATAAAGGCACGTAATATGGATTTGCATTCGCTAAGGATTCCTTTCTCTAACATAGTTGTTGCATCGGCATTTTTATGGATTGCCTTTGGTGCGCAAACTTCTCAGGCTCAATTAGCTCAAAACCTAATGATTGGTAATGCTAAGGCGTTGGCGCTAGGGAATGCGGTAACGGCAGATCCACCCGGCATCGATTCAATTCATTTTAATCCAGCGGGCTTGTCGCGACTCGATGGTAAACAAATCCACCTAAAGTTTATCCTGGCTGACGCGCAAATTAGCGCCGAGTTTACTCCGAGCGAAGAGTACTACACACAAACCGAAAAATTAGGCCAGGAAGACTGGGTAGCGAACACGAACAGTGAGATTGAGAGTTTTGCAATTTATTTACCTGGGGAGGGGATTACTGAAATCCCGTTTGCCGCCGCGCCATTAGGTGGTATTTCCTTTAGCCCTCCTGGGTCGAGAATGACTTTTGCCACTTCAGTATATGCTCCTATGATATTGGGGTTGACCCGAGCGGACGATGACCCGGGCATTTATGCTGGGAAATCGCTGGCTTTTACCCGAATAACATTCTTTTCACCATCAATGGCTTACCAGTTGACAGATACTCTTTCAGTGGGAGCGTCGATAGGGTTTTCTTATACGGGTTTTGGGCTAGATCTTGATTATCGTTCGCCAAGCTTTCTCCTTGGCTCAGTCGCGACATTATTGGATAGTAATTGTGATAATCCTGGTACTGACCCCTTGTTTATTGATTTGTGCAGTGGCTCTCTAGGGCCGTTTGACGCAATTTTTAATCTTCAAGTTGATGTGGAAAAGGCTGTTTCGACAACGTTTAACTTTGGTGTTTTGTGGGAGGTGACGCCATGGCTAACGTGGGGGTTTGCTTATCAAAGTGAAGCTAATGATTTGTTGGAAGGGGATATTGCGGTTAATTTTGACGAGGATGTAATTGCCTTGTGGGAGGGTGCAGGGGCATCTTTTAGCGCTTTAGAGCCTATTCTGGATGCGTTAACGCTACAGGATACGATTGAGTCAAAAGGGCGGATCAACTTAGTTACACCGCAGCATGTCAGTACAGGGATTAGCGTGTTATTGACGCCAAGAGTGAAATTTAATGTGGATGTAAAATGGACCGAAACGTCAGTGTGGGACAGTTTTCGATTCGAATTTGATGAAGATATCAATATCCTTGGATTGTTAGGTGAATTGGGGATATCTGGAGTAGAGCGGAATGCACTGGATATTCCTCGAGGCTATGAAGACACCATCAACTGGGGTTATGGGTTAGAATATTTATATACCGATAAACTTAGTCTGCGAATGGGGTATGAGCCGAGAAAGGCGGGGATTCCTGATGATAAACTTGACTTTATTATCCCGCTTGGCGACATGGACCTTTATTCGGTTGGATTTAGTTACCGGCCTGAAGCCGGTACCGTAATAGATGTGGCTCTGGCTTATGCTCAAAGCCATCAGAGTATTCCTGCGGGAAGCAGTACGAATGGTAACGATTTCGACGGCGACGGGGATAATTACGACAACTTTGTATACAACCCGTATGCGCTACAGGATGTGCAGTCAAACCTCGATATCATTATGTTGGAGCTTAGCTACCAAGCGTATTACTAGTTTCGTCATTAATACTGTCCTAGTCTTTGTTTTTTATAGCAATGACCTATAATGTTCGGCCAGCCTATTGAAATTACTTAGGCATATCCAGAATTGACCGAATAGGGACGCGTTTTTGCTATGAGTACACCTGATAAGACTCCACCAAGCCATTTTATCCGCCAGATCATCACAAAAGATGTGTCAGAAGGAAAAAATGGTGGCCAGGTGGCGACTCGTTTTCCTCCTGAGCCTAATGGCTTTCTCCATATTGGCCATGCCAAATCTATTTGTCTTAATTTCGGTTTAGCGTCGGAATATGATGGCACGTGTAATTTGCGTTTTGATGATACTAATCCTGAAAAAGAAAGTGACGAGTATATTAGCGCAATTAAAAGCGATGTTGAGTGGTTGGGGTTTGAGTGGGCGGGTGATATTCGTTATGCCTCGAGCTATTTCGATAAGCTGCATGGCTATGCTGTCCAGTTGATCGAAAAAGGTTTGGCGTATGTGGAAAGCCTCACTGCAGATGAAATGCGAGAGTATCGAGGTACGTTGACAGAGCCAGGGAAAAACAGCCCTTATCGTGACCGTTCTATAGATGAGAATCTCGATTTGTTTGCTCGTATGAAGGCGGGTGAGTTTGATCAGGGCAGCATGGTATTGAGAGCCAAGATAGACATGTCTTCTGGCAATATCAACATGAGAGACCCTGTGATTTATCGGATACTTAAAGTAGAGCACCATCAAACGGGCAGTGATTGGTGCATCTACCCGATGTATGACTTTACTCATTGCATATCCGATGCAATAGAAGGAATAACGCATTCGGTTTGTACGCTAGAATTCGAGGCGCATAGGCCGCTGTATGATTGGGTTCTTGATGCATTAGAGACGCCAAGTCACCCGCAGCAAATTGAATTTGCTCGATTAAATCTGAATTATACGATCACGAGCAAGCGTAAGCTAAAGCAGTTGGTTGATGAAAACGTTGTTAGCGGTTGGGATGACCCAAGAATGCCGACTATCGCAGGGTTGCGCCGCCGCGGTTATACCTCATCATCGATTCGCAATTTTTGCGAAATGATAGGGGTGACTAAAAGTGATGGGACAGTCGACATGGGGATGCTCGAATTTAGCATACGTGACGATTTAGATAAGAATGCTCCAAGAGCGATGTGTGTGCTTCAACCACTGAAGGTCGTTATCGAAAACTATCCTGCGGATGCCCGTGAGACGTTGAGTGTGTCGGCGCACCCTAAGAATGAAGCAATGGGTGTTAGAGAAATTCACTTCACCAAAGAGCTGTACATTGATCAGAACGATTTTGCTGAAGTGCCGCCACCAAAGTTCAAGCGTTTGATTGAAGGGGGGGAAGTGCGGTTGCGAGGCTCATATGTAATCAAATGCAATGAGGTGCTGAAGGACGCTGATGGTAACGTAATTGAATTAAGATGCTCCTATGATGAAAATACCCTTGGTAAAAAGCCAGAAGGCAGAAAGGTAAAAGGTGTAGTTCATTGGGTGTCGGCAGAAACTGCAGTGGATGCTGAGGTGAGAATGTACGATCGATTGTTTACCTCTGAGAATCCAGATGGCGATAAGGAAGTTTCATTTTTGGATGTTGTTAATCCAGAATCGCTTGTAGTCCTTCAGGGTTGTAAAGCTGAGCCTGGGTTGGCAAAGGCGCAGCCAGAGAAACCCTATCAATTTGAGAGGGAGGGTTACTTTGTCCTGGATGGAAAGGATGCCTCGTCCGACATGTTGGTCTTTAACCGCACTGTCACGCTGCGTGATAGTTGGGCCAAGATCTCTGGCTAGTGTTTTTATGCATAAGTCATGAAGAGGGTAGGGAGGCTACAGGCGCCTTTCTACCTTTTTCATGACAGTCATTGAACCTCTGAGGTTTTCCTTTAGTATTGTGCCGTCAGGCAGCTCTATGATCAGTGTAGAGCCTTTTTTAAGCCCCGCCCATTGTCTCTGATCGACTTCGACGCTGATGAAGTGTTCATACTCATTTACCTTCCCCGTGCTTCGGCGCTCAATTTTGTCGATGGTTATATACGCAGGTACAAAAGAGAAGTGAGGGTTTATTCGGTATTTCTTTAGCTTTTCTGTTTGTTCGGGTGTAAGGGGGATTATGAAGTGCCCCCAAATCCCATTTTTGGGTTTGATTACCGTTAATGCGATGCCGTGGTTTGGGGTGATAGCGACTGATTTACCTTCCATTGAACCTAGGCGCCAACGGCTAGCGGCATGTGAAGGTGAAGAAAAGGCAATGCAAAGGGTAATGGTCAAAATGATGGTGAACAGGGTTCTTTTCATAAGAGCATCTTAGTTATTAACAGTTTACAAAGAGAATTAAGGTAGGGTAGTTGACCTAATAGTGCAAATATTCTTTATTTTTTTAAAACAGTTGCTCTATGGTCTTGAATTAATTTGAGATTTCGTGAATAATCGCTCTCCTTGCTTAAGGCAGCAAGTGTTATGGTGGCCCTATTGGTCCCCCCGCAACGATAGCTCGTGAACTCCGCCAGGCCCGGAAGGGAGCAACGGTAACAAGTGAATCGTGTGCCGGGGTGTGGCTTGTAGGGTCGCCTCCAATTTCTTCCTTTTCCCCTTTCTGCTTAGACCTCCCCAGTGTAAATAAAATTATAGCGCATTCGTGTAATGTCCTTTACCCTTGTACCTTCTGAGTCATTGCGACAAACCATCATATAAGCGAATATCAATTCATGAGTTATCAGGTACTTGCGAGAAAGTGGCGCCCTAAAACATTTCGTGAAATGGTTGGGCAGACCCATGTGTTGAAGGCGCTGATTAACGCGTTGGATCATGGGCGGTTGCACCATGCCTATTTGTTTACGGGCACCCGTGGAGTGGGGAAGACGACCATAGCTAGGATATTGGCTAAATCGTTGAATTGCGATACAGGTGTTAGCTCTGAGCCCTGTGGTACATGCGGGGCTTGTACAGAAATCAACGAAGGACGATTTATTGATCTAATTGAGGTTGATGCGGCGTCTAGGACAAAAGTTGAAGATACTCGTGAGCTGCTTGAAAACGTCCAGTATGCGCCAACAAGAGGGCGTTACAAGGTATACCTGATAGATGAAGTTCATATGCTCTCAGGCCATAGTTTTAATGCGTTACTAAAAACCCTTGAAGAACCGCCGCCGCACGTAAAGTTTTTGCTGGCAACGACTGATCCACAGAAGCTTCCCATTACTATACTCTCACGATGCCTGCAATTTAGCTTAAAGGCTATGACTCCTGATAAAATAGTGGGCCATTTACAACACGTGCTTGCGGAAGAAATGGTTGCTTTTGAAGAGCCTGCTTTGTGGGCAGTGGGTCGCGCGGCCGATGGCAGTATGCGTGATGCTATGAGCTTGACTGACCAAGCCATTGCTTTTGGCAATGGCAAAGTGCTAGAAAGTGATGTGTTGGCAATGCTCGGTTCGATCGATAGGGCGTATACATTTCAACTGTTAGACGCGATCCTTCAGGGAAGTGGGCCTAATTTACTGGCTGCGATTGATGTATTATCCGAGCAGTCACCTGATTATTCTGCCGTATTGGCGGATTTGATTGCAGGTCTGCACCAGATTGCAGTGGCCCAAGTTGCTCCCGATGCGGTTGATAATAGTAGTGGTGATCGGGAAAAAATACTTTCCATTGCATCCCAGATAGCTGCTGAAGATGTGCAGTTATATTACCAGACAGCATTGCTCGGGCGTAAGGATTTGCCATTGGCTCCAGACCCTCGCAGTGGCTTTGAAATGATTTTACTGCGGATATTGCTGTTTCGGCCTGAGGGTATATTGCCACCTACGAATACGCAGGGTGGTATGGCAAGAAAGGCATCGCCTAATGGTGTTGGTGGAGGAGGCGTTCCCACGAGTTCGGCGACGGGCATCAGCAATATGGGCACCAATACGCCAGTGGCTGCATTGCCTCCGGCGGTTTCTCAGGCGACGTCACCGCAGTCGTCCAACAGGCTTCAGCAAGCTAGAGCTGCTCTCGATGGGGCACCATCGACACTTTCTCGTGGTGCGGCACAAACGGCGGTTTCTGCGGCAGTACCAATAGTTTCTCCAGAAGTACAGCCTGAGCAGCGACCATCAAATGTATTGTCATTTGAAAAGGGTCAGAAAAAGAATGATGTCGTGGTTGAGTCGCCTAGCAAAGGTGTACCGGTAGAATCGCAAACTAGCTTGGCTAACCAGACGCCAGTGGTGGTGCCTCAAAAAGTGATGGATAGGCCATATGATGATATATGGGCTGATTTGCTAATGTCATTGGAACTTAATGGTAGTGTCCTGAACTTTGCAAGAAATTGTAGTCTGGAGTCGTCAGAGGGGAATCAATGGGTATTGGCCTTGGGTCCCAGGCATGAGTCTTTGTACAAGAGCCATCATTTGGATGTGCTGGAAAAGGCAATAGCATCCAATAAAGGCAGTTCAATTGCGTTAAGCTTAGAGATAAAGGTGCCGTCACGTGATACGCCAGATACCCTTGCGGCTAAGCGGAGATCTAAGCGGTTAGAGAATGCGGAGGCTTCACTAAGAAGTGATCCGTTTGTAACATATTTGTTCGAGGTGTTTAATGGGATTTTGGACAAAGATTCCATTAAACCACTTGATTAAAAGAGGTAGATGATATGAAAGAGCAATTAGGCGACTTGATGAAGCAGGCGCAAAAAGTTCAAGAGCAGATGCAGCAGGTACAAGAAGGGCTTGCGACTGCTGAGGTTACTGGAGAGTCTGGCGCTGGAATGGTGAGCATCGTCATGAACGGTCGGCATGACGTAAAGAAAGTGTGTATTGATGACTCGCTGATGAAAGAAGATAAAGAAGTAGTAGAGGACCTTGTGGCGGCAGCCGTTAATGATGCCGTTAGGAAAGTAGAAGAGCATCACAAGGACAAAATGAGTTCAATGTCTGCCGGCTTTGGTTTGCCGGACGGATTTAAAATGCCGTTTTAGCGATGATATTTAGCCCCTTATTAGAACAACTTATCCAATCGTTAACTGCGCTGCCTGGAGTGGGTCCGAAATCCGCTCAAAGGATGGCGTTGCATTTGCTTGAACGTGATAAAGCTGGTGCAATGAAAATTGCCGCAAACTTGGTGTCTGCAGTTGAAAATATACAGCACTGTCAGCAATGCAGGATTTTTTCTGAAGATTCACTTTGTACAATCTGCAAGAGTGAGATTAGAGACCGTTCTATAATGTGTGTTGTTGAAAACCCTGCAGACCTGCTCGCTATAGAAATGTCAGGTACATTCAGGGGGTTATATTTTGTATTAATGGGTCACCTCTCTCCAATTGATGGCATTGGTCCTGATGAGTTGGGGCTGGAGATCTTGAAGTCGCGTTTAGCGACAGGCGAGGTGGTTGAGTTGATTCTTGCGACGGGAACAACCGTTGAAGGGGAAGCGACAGCACATTACATTGCTGACCTGGCGTTGGCGCACAAAGTAAAAGCCAGCCGTATTGCTCATGGAGTGCCAATGGGGGGCGAGCTGGAGTTTGTAGATAGTAATACCTTACACTTAGCCTTTTCTAGCCGCCGAACAGTAGATTGAAAATTTCACCTGTGAATACCGCAGTTTTAGGTAATACCCCTATGATTACAGATCTTGAATATACATGGGTCGATTCTGATAGTTTGTTGACTCAAATGGTTGTGGTTCTTGAAAAGGAGTCGCTGCTTGGAATAGATACCGAGTTCATGCGAACAGATACCTATTACCCAAAGGTGGGACTGATCCAGATTTCATCAGAAAAAGGGATTTACTTGATAGACCCCTTGTCTGTGAGTTCGCTTGAGCCATTACGCGAATTGTTATACCGGGATGATTTAGAGGCTATTATATTGCACTCCTGTTCCGAAGACTTAGAGGTATTTAAGACGCTTTGGAAAGATGTGCCTACGAAGGTATTCGACACTCAAATTGCCGCTGCTTTTTTGAATATTGATAGGCAGCCAAGCTTACAGAAGCTGCTTTCTCTCCTAATGGATATAGATATTCCTAAAGATGAAACGCGCTCTAATTGGTTGCAGAGACCGCTTACTGTCGGCCAATTAAAGTATGCTGCACTTGATGTTGCCTACCTGCTACCAGTATATCGATTACTGGTCGAAAGGTTGCGGGAGCAGAGCAGGGCTGAATGGGTGCATGAGGAGTGTGGTTTGCTCATAGATAAATACTCTGCAAGCATAGACTTTGACAACATATATAAGTCCATAGGAAATGCTTGGAAGCTCAGGCCAAAACAACTTGCTGCGTTGCGTGAAATTGCTGCATGGCGAGACCGAACGGCGATAGAAAAAAATAGGCCAAAGGGTCATGTGCTAAAAGATGCTTCTCTTTATGAAATAGCAGAACGATTACCAAAGGATATTCGCTCTTTAGGGGGCTGTGAAAATATGTCGCCTGGACAAGTAAAGCGGTTTAGCGATGATCTGTTGCCTCTAGTTGCGAAGGCCGTAGCCCTGAAACCAGAGGAATGGCCAGCAGCGATAAAAAAACCGTTTTCGCGAAGCCATAAAGCGTTGGCAAAAAAGCTAAAGGATGTCGTCGAGGAAAGATCCGCGGCCTTAGATTTACCTATGGAGCGTATAGCCAGCCGCAAGCTTTTGGAGCGGTATGCAAAAGCGAAGTTAGAAAACAAAGCCCTGCCGAAAGAACTGCAAGGTTGGCGGCAGAGTGCTCTTGTAAATGCGTTAGATCGTGTTTTCGATAGTGTAGCAAGTGACGAGCTGACAAGCTCATAGGCATATAGATTTAAGTAGGTATTGGTATGATTATGTGTTCGGTATACAAGAGTCCCAAAAAAGAGGGGATGTATCTATATGTGCCCAAATCAACGCAAATGGAGGGTGTTCCTGAATTGTTGCTTGAAAAATTCGGAGTACCAAAGCATGCCATGGATTTGCTATTGCGAAAAGAAAAGCCCCTTGTGTCAGCGGATGTGGAGAAGGTAATGAAGGAGCTATCTGAAAAGGGGTTTTATTTGCAATTGCCACCCGCAAAGGAAGAGTACCTGCTGGACCTTTATAAGCCGGATAACTAGATCGTGGATGCTTTCTGGGAACATAAATCGTTAGAGCAAATGTCTCCTCAAGAATGGGAGTCTTTGTGCGATGGCTGTGCTCTTTGTTGCTTACAAAAGCTAGAGGATGAAGATACTGGTGAGGTGTTTTATACCCAATTGGTTTGCCACCTTTTAGATCAGTCTAATTGTAGCTGCACGGATTATCCGAATCGCAGCGTACGGGTTCCCGACTGTGTTAAGCTCGAGCTTAAAGATATTCCTGAATTCCACTGGTTACCTCGAAGCTGCGCGTACCGTCGCCTTGCAGAAGGTCGAAAGTTGGCAGACTGGCATCCACTAATATCCGGCCGTAGAGAAAGCGTATTTGAGGCAGGAGCGTCTATACAAGGTCGAGTAATCCCAGATAATCAAGTAAACGAAGATGACTGGGAAGAGCATATTATTCATTGGGTGGAAAGATAGGTCGTTATGTTAACAGATACTGAATATTTGGTTGCTTGGGTGGTCTATTCATTAGCTGCTATTGGTTTTGTGGCAGTGATCTGGAGAGTTCTGGTCTTGCTGGGCTTCAGGGTTGTAAAAAAAGTAACCGTAGGCTTGGTGCTTGCACTACTGCTTACCCCTTGGACCGTTAGCGTCGATGCAGAGAGGCTTGCGCCAGCGTTGTTTGTAGGTATTTTTGATGCGACGTTGCAGCAGGATACGGCGATGTATAGGGCATTTTTCCCTCTTTCGTTATCTCTTATGGTCGTCGTGTTGATGTTGTGTGCGGAGCACTTTGTAAGCAAGAAAAAACCTTAGGTATGGTTGCAGATCAAGCGGTTACCTGAGTTTTCTGTGTTGAAATGAGGAAACAAGAGCTAAATCTGCTATAAATATAGAAGAATGGTTAGATAAACACACGTTCTTGCAGGTATTTATGGCTATTGGTTGGGCGTCAAATCGTTTTTTTCTCTTCGTTGGCTTACTCCTGTCTCTTCTGTTGGCCGGAGGGGGCGTGTGTGCTGAGCCTTCCAAAAAGACAGATATGCGTGTTGTTATCGATATTTCTGGCAGCATGAAGAAAACCGACCCTGAAAACCTACGAATTCCTGCTGTGAAGCTAATGCTTAATCTTGCCAAAGACAACTCACGCTTTGGTGTTTGGACGTTTGGTCAATATGTGAACATGCTGGTGCCACATAAGGATGTGACGTTGGGATGGCGTCAAGATGCGATTAAGCGGTCAGAATTGATCAATTCCGTGGCACTTTATACCAATATTGGCGAGGCTCTGGAAAAAGCATCGCTAAAGCAAACAACGGATGATCCTGAATGGGATAGGACAATGGTCCTTTTATCCGATGGGATGGTTGATATATCAAAGAGCCCTGCCGTAAACGAAAGAGAACAGCAGCGGATATTCAAAGAAGTCGTCCCAAAGCTTCGAAAAGCAGGATTTAAGATACACAGCGTAGCTTTATCTAAGGCCGCTGACCTATCTTTTCTAAAAAAGCTTGCAGTTGAGACAGGAGGGAGCTTTTCACTGGCAAAAACAGCAGATGAGCTGCTTAACATCTTCGTACAAGCTTCAGATAAGGCGAATGTTCCCGAGCAAGTGCCATTAGAAGGCAATGTGTTTGATATTGATGCTGCAGTTCAAGAATTCACCGCATTGATTTATCGAAAGCAAGGAAGCCCGCAAACAATGCTACAGGATCCTTCCGGTAAGAAATTATCCAGGAAGCACTCAGGCCGAGGGGTCAATTGGTTTAGCGATAGCCGATATGATTTGATTACTGTTAGGGATCCCAAGGCTGGCCAGTGGCGATTGATTGCTGATGTCGGTAAAGATAACCGAGTTACGGTCATTAGCGATCTAAGTCTTGTAGTCGGGGGGCTGCCGGATAATATGATTGAAGGTGAGCGGACGACCATGAAAATGTATCTCAGTGAAGATGGTCGGGCCATTAAAGACCCTGATTTCTTACGATTAATGGATATTGTGTTTAGTCAGAAAACCGAGGCGGGTGAGTTATTTGAGGGGGCTCTTTCCAGGACAAAGAAAGGAAAGGCCGTTCTTCCAGCCGATGGGCGCTACTCTGCTAAGTTAGGCCGGACACTTAGTGCAGGTATGCATGAATTTACCGTAATGGTTGATGGTAAGACGTTTAAACGTAAGCGCGTACGCCAAATGATGGTGCATACCGACGTGCTTGCGGTAGAGCAAGAGGTGGTGCTGAGTGATGATGGAGAAAAGACCACTGAGGTACTTAAGATCACGCCCAAGAAAGCACTACTCAATATTGATAAGTTGGAAATCTTAGCTCAACTCAAATCTTCTTTGGGAGGTAAGCAGGTAAGTAAGGTTGAGATGGATGAGAGTGGAGATTGGATATTGGAATCTCCCACCTTTGATGGTGAGGGCGCGTATTCCATTCTAATAAAAGTTAATGGAGAATCCGTTAATGGTGGGCCATTTGAATTGGTACAAGGCCCATATAGCATTGGTACAGCGACTGAAAAAAAGGAGCAGCCTGTCGAGGAAGCAGTCGACATGGCGGACGAAGAAGCCCTTTTTGATGATGCAGACATTGATGTGCAGATAGAGGATGTTGTCGAAGAGGTTGTGATGCCAGAGCCTAAAGCCGAGCCCGAGGAGGTTGTTGAGGAGCAGCAATCTGAAAATATTGCTCCAGCGCCTGAGGTGGAAGCGCCTGCGGAGTCTGTGGTAGATGCCCCTGAGGTGGCGGAAGAGCTAGATATTATGATGCTCGGAATAATGTTTATGCTTAGCAATGTTATATTGCTGGGCGGTGGGTTTTTTGTATATAAAAAGATGTCAAAAAGTGAGGAAGAATCAACGCATGCCGTTGAAGAGCAGTTGGCTAAGGCAAAGCAGCTGGCGACAGATAGAGATTTGGAAAGAAGTTTTACTGCGCCGATGTCACCAACGGTAATGGAAGATGAAGAGGCAACCGTTATGCGAACCGCCTCTGTGGATGACGAGTTAGACGATAAAACTGTTACTCAGATACAGCAACAGAAGCCTGTTTCTGCTGAGGAGTTGGAGCCGCAGCCATCCGAGGAAGAGGATAATGCCTATGTCAATAATGCAGATCCTATGGAATTGGATGATGATGAATTTATAGAGATTGATGATGAATTTGACGAGCTAGATATTGGGTTGGATGAAGGTGATGGACTTGATGAGCTGGATGTCATGTTGAGCGAGCAAGAAGACGAACCAGAAGAGGATGACGATAAAAAAGAGCCCTTTGTAAATGATGAATTCCAATTGGATTCCCCGGAAGAGTAGTGGCATCAGGCTACTATAACCCGTAGACTCTGAGTTTTAATTTTTGCGAGGGTCAATTGATGGGGTGTGCATGTATTTTTTGTGAAATTATAGAAGGGCGAGTACCTGTCAGCAAGGTCTATGAAGATGACGCTGTTTTAGCATTTATGGACCTTTACCCGATGAGGCCTGGGCATGTACTCGTTATTCCAAAGAAGCATCATCTGTCCGTGTTGACGTTAGATCAGTGTCTAAGGTCTCATATATTTGAGGTGGCTGTTCGTGTTGCGAAAGCTCAGATGGAAGTGGGTTTATCTTGTGTCGCACACAATTTTTTCATAAATGATGGGCCTGATGCAAATCAGCATGTACCTCACGTTCATTTGCATGTGTTGCCGAGGACTGGCGGAGACCTATATAAAGCCATGCTTTCTTTTACCTCTCGTTTTAACAATGTTTTTGGTAAAGCAGCAAAACGTAAAAAATTGGATTCGCTTGCAACAAAGATAGGCGAAAAAATGCCACTGGATGTCGATGCGCAAAAGGAAGAGCAATAGGTATGTGTGAATTGTTAGGCATGAGTGCCAATGTCCCAACGGATATTTGTTTTAGCTTTTCTGGATTAATGCAAAGAGGGGGGCGAACTGGGCCCCATAAAGATGGTTGGGGTATCGCATTTTTTGAAGGTAAAGGCGTGCGAGAGTTTAAGGATGTAGATGCCAGTGCAAATTCTGAAATTGCTAAATTCGTTAGAAACTACCCAATAAAGAGTCATATAGTGGTTAGTCATATCCGCCAAGCCAATTCAGGTAAAATTGCATTAGAGAACACTCACCCATTCTCTCGGGAAATGTGGGGGAGGCCTTGGGTATATGCTCATAATGGGCAATTAAAAGGAATTAAAAAGAAACCGCTTATACAATACTGCCCTGTGGGTACAACCGATAGCGAGCATGCACTTTGTTATTTGTTAGATCAGCTAAAATTGGATTATGACAATCGTCCAAATGCAAAAAAAACGTTTTTTAAGCGAATGCATGAGATTCTCACCCAGATCTCTGTGCATGGTGTGTTTAACGTATTGTTGAGTGATTCCGAGTACCTTTATTGTTTTTGTACAACCAAATTATGTTGGATTACCAGAAAGGCTCCCTTTGGGAGTGCTCAGCTTAAAGATGACGATGTTACGATTAACTTTCATGATGAGACAACGCCGAACGATATTGTTTCTGTTGTTGCGACTGCACCGCTAACGACTAATGAGGAGTGGAACATAATGGAACCAGGTGAGCTTGTTGTGTTTAAAGCAGGTGAGGTGGTTGCTCATTACTAATCAAGTGGAACGTGCTAAATCACCGCTTCGATTGGGGGCCAGACTTGTTGTAGAGCTGCTGGAGCGTAACGTAGCGGAAGACGACTTCCCGTACTTTAGTGTGTCGCAGAAGCGAGACGCTAAAGATTTAGCGTTGTTGCAGCGTTTTTTGACGGATATGCAAAAAAGCGTAAAGGGGTCGCCATATGTTAAGGCGAGCATCAAAAGCCTTGTTCATCAGAAATACGGGGGGCCTGGGCGTTTCCCGTTATCTAGGATGGATCTTGGCGCCATCAATTTAGTCGATAGTATGTTTGACGAGATGTTAGAAAAGGGGCGCTTTGATAGCGAGGCGTGGGAATTGATTGCGAAAACAAAAATCCCTGTGCTCAAGTTGATTGTACAAGACTTGTCCTTTTTGTTTATGCCAAAAAATGTCGCTAGAAAATTTGTGAATAGCATCACATTAGCGTTGATATCATCAGCTTCTGGTGTAGATGATCCGGATAGGGCTGAAATAGGAAAGTTTATAGATAAAATAGTTCATCAATATGATGTTGATGTCAGTATTGTGAATATAGTTTGCATTGATGCTCAAAGCTGGTTCGCAGGGAACCAGCAACGCCTATCTAAGGTTCAAGATAAAATAGTACGCTCGGAATCAAGTAAAAATAAGAAGGTGGTTGCTGAACCCAGAGTAGTTGATTTACTGAATAAGCACTTTGCTGGCACCGAGCAGCCTGAGCTAATGCATGACTTTATCAGTGGTGCTTGGCGGGAGGTACTTAGAGCTATTTCAATTGAGGATGGAGAAGGCGGATCTCGGTGGAAGCGGGCAGCCGGCATGACTGAATCTATGGCTACATTCTACCGGGAGTGTGGTGAGCAAGAAGGTCAGGCGAAGTATCAGCGATTTCTGCCGACCATGCTTAAGACCGTGAGGATGTTGATAGGTGATACCCTTAAAAACGGTTCGGTAGAGGATGCTGTCGAACCTTTTGAATTGATCGCGAGTGCCCTCGTTGCTGGCGCCGTTCCTGGGGCAGTGTTGTTTGATTCTTTATTGGTGGAGAATAAGGAGGTCGAGGTTTATGAGCGGAAAACCGAACAAATTGATGCTGGAAGCGCATTGGATGCGATGTCTGTTGGTGATTGGGTGCGGATAAAAACCAGCCGAAGCACCATAGAGGCGTGCAAGCTTACAGTGAAGTCATCAGATGAAAGTCCTTGGATTTTTGTAAACCAGTCCGGTAAGAAAATAGCGAAGAAAACTCGGGAGGAGTTGGATGTAGGGCTTAAAAACGGCACGTTGCACTTGATTGGAAAGGGGGTGTGGGTTGACGATTTTCTGTCTCACAGATTCGATGAGTTAAATGCTGCCAATAAAATTGCCTTGCCCCCACAGATGGCTCTGGAACCAAAGAGGGAAAAGATTGAACGGAGTGAGAACTCAGATAATTTAGTCGATGCAAAAAGCGCAGGCTTTGAGTTGGTGCGCGAAGAGGAGCAAGCGTCCAGTTTTCATTCGGGTAAGTCCGCTTTTGTGCCTCGTACTGCAGATATATTGTTAGGCAGTGAATTGAGTTTGGAGCCTCCCAGTGTCGAAGAGGGCGTTGTTGTTGTCAGTGACGATGACGTGGAAGTTGCACCCCTTCCGACGCTGACGGAGGAGGAACTTGATGCAGCAGCGCGAGCCGTGTTGAATCTTCAGGTTAGTGGGTGGGTGATGGTTGCGGCGGGAGCGTTAGGCGTAGACCCTGCTAATGAAGTTAAGTTAAAACTGGCCGTTATCGTTAAAGGGGGAACGAAGTATATTTTCGTTAATCGCTTGGGGATAAAGCAACTTGAGATTGATAAGCATGAGTTTTCAAAATCGATTGCGATGGGTGATATTAGCATTGTGGATAATGGCGTTCAGTTTAGTAGCGCATTAGAAAAAGTTGTTCGGAATATACAGAAAGAGCATAGGTAACGTGATGAGCATAGATCAAGATAATAAAAGGTCACTGGAGCGTAAGAGCAAGAGAGAGGATGTGTTGATTGAGCTAACCATCCAAAATCCTAATGGGGATTATGTAGACAAAATTGTTAGCTGTGAAACGGTGGACCTTTCTACGTTAGGCCTACGGTTGTATGTAAGTGAATGCATTGCGAAAGGGACAGTGATGGATCTCTGTGTCAGGTTTTCTTCAGGTGAGGAGTTCTTTTTAACAGCGGAGTTACGCTGGATTAAGCCGCTGGCGGATAAGGGATGGTACTTTGCTGGTTTTGAGATATACGAAGGTGAAAATACGGACTATCTTGGTTGGGCTGAATATATTAAAAATTTGTAATGGATATGCAGGTTTGGTATTCGTTAAAGGATTTCATTTTTCTTAAGGATTTCTTTTAGCTCTGCCTGTGTGTACGGTTTAGTTAGGAAATCATCCATGCCGTAATCGAACGCTTTTTGGCGTTGTGAATCAATCGCGTGGGCAGAAACAGCGATGATGACAAGCTGTTCAAGATTTTCAGGTTTTTTGTCTAGCGCTTTTATTTGCTGCGCTGCGTTCCAGCCGTCTAGTTTAGGCATTTCACAGTCCATTAATATCAAATCATAACCCTGCGAATAATTGCTGTACTGATCCAAGGCTTCTTGACCGTTGTTTGCGATGTCTGGTGTGATCCCCAATTTGCGCAGGGCGCCTTTCATTACGATTTGGTTAACAGGATTGTCTTCTGCAACAAGTACGTTTAGGTCGACGGTTTGTATAGGTGTTTTTTTGACTTTAGGTGCTTTTGTACGGCTCAGTAATGAGGATACCGCTTGTTTAAGCGCGTGGTTGCTGAGAGGGGGTTGCATGATGCGTATCGGTATTGAGAGCTCGAGCTTGTTAAGGTGGGACGCTGAATCCAAGCTGTGGCAGTAGACAAGCAGGGAGGACGCTTGCAGTTTGTTGTTGGATAGCTGCTCTAGGTAGTTGTCATTTAGATGGTGCTCTTCAATGATCAATATGTCGGCTTTCGGTGGTGAAGAGTGTTTTCCTGCGAGCATCAATTGGCAGGTTGGGTCATCAATAGTTGTGATTGTCGCGGAGTGTTGGTAGAGCATTTCTTTGGAAAGGTCTTCAAGCTCATTGTCTTCGTAGCATAGCGCAACGGTTTTGTTGAGCAGGAGCTTAGATAGGTCTTGTAGATCGTCAGTTGCTGTAGCCTCTTCGGTTTTTATGGTGAACCAAAAGACAGAGCCTAAGCCAAGCTGGCTTTCAATGCCTATCTCTCCCTCCATCAGGTCAACGAGTTTCTTGCAGATTGCAAGGCCTAGCCCTGTCCCTCCGTATTTGCGGGTTGTTGAACTGTCAGCTTGAGAAAAGGTTCTGAATAACTTCTTTTGTGCATCGTCGGATATGCCAATGCCGGTGTCTTTAACTTCAAAGCGAAGTGCTAGGTCACCGCTATTGGCGCTGCCTTCTGCTCGGGCCACACGAACGCTGATGGCGCCTGTTTCTGTGAATTTGAATGCGTTGCCAAGCAGGTTTAAAATAATCTGCCGAAGCCGTGTGGGATCGCCAACAATATGTGTAGGGGCTTCAGGGCACAGCGTTATTGTAAATTTAAGGCTTTGGTCGCTGGCTTTAAGGGAGAATATTGAGCCGCATTCATATAACATCTGCTCAAGATTAAAGGATATTTCTTCTAAATCCAGATTGCCTGCTTCGATCTTAGAGAAATCTAAAATGTCATTGATGACGGTAATGAGTGCTTGGCAGGAGTTTTGAATCGTTTGCACGTATTCGTGTTGGTTTTCATCTAACTGCGTGTCTTTGAGTAATTCCGCAACGCCATAAACACCATTCATGGGGGTTCTTATTTCGTGACTCATATTGGCTAGAAAGTCAGTTTTGGCTTTTGAGGCAGAGGTTAGCTGATCGTTAAGCCGCCGAATAGCTTCGGTTCGCTTGTTGACCATATCTTCAAGGTGTTGCTGGTAGTTCTGAATGGCTTCGTTTTTCTCTTTGATGGCATTCTTCATGGAAAAGAAACTTTGAATTAGATCTCCTAACTCGTTGTTTTGTGCCACAGTCTTTTCGTCAAATTCTGTGTGAGCATCGTTGTTAGCGTTGATGTCGGGATTTAGCTGGTTGATCTTGTCGGTTAATTTGCCGAGTGGCTGTGCCAACATATGTTTTAGCACGAGATAAAATATTAACCACAATGATATTGTTTTGATGATTGCGTTAATTATTGTGATAGTGAAGGTATATGCTGCGCGTTCTATTACGATGCTTGAGCTGGTAAAGACACTGATATGGCCAAGCGGTGCATTTTTAAGCGATTTGTCTTCAAGAGGATAGTTATAAGAGTAAAGTTGTGTTTGGTCTACAGAGTCAGATGGGGGTTGGATAGTGGGCTTGGGGCGCTTGCGTGTGCCTTCTTGCCATTTAGAGAGTACTGCTTCGGATTGGTCATCAAATATATCAATGCCAACGATGAGTTCAGTGTTAAGGATGCTGTTGGTGGTAACGTCGAGTTGTTCGTCGTCAAAATTCCACAGTGCTTGTGTGATAACCGGAGCGAATAACTTCACTTTGCTGATGATTTCTTCTTCGAGGCGCTGTTTTTCATTTCTGAATTCCAGCGCTAATTGCCCTAGAGTAAGGGTAATTGCGATAAAGAAATAGAAGCCTAAGACAATCCTTAAGAGGCTGGATGCTAAGCTATTTTTAAAGGGTGGTTGCATGTATTAGTGCATTCAGACAAAAAGTGAATATTAATTTAAGAATAGCCCAGCCTGTAGCTTTAGGGATGTTTATTACAGGGGGAGGTGTAGCGCAGCTTATCTGGGAGGAGCAAGCTAGCCCTTTGATTTGCTTTAACAAAGGGCTGGCAATACTAAACTACTCATTAACTGGAACAGCGAAGCTACTGTTGGGTCTCATTGTCCGTGAATTTGCCTTCAAATAATATAGAACTAAGGTATCGTTCTCCTGAATCAGGAAGAATGGCTACAATAGTTTTACCTTTGTTTTCAGGGGCTTCGGCTACTTTTAATGCCGCACATAGGGCTGCACCAGAGGATATTCCCGCTAGAATGCCTTCCTTTTCCATCAAAAGGTGGGCGTGTTCGATTGCCTCTTCATTAGTAACGGCTTGAACCTGGTCAACCATCTCTAGGTCTAGGTTCTTTGGAATGAATCCTGCGCCTATTCCTTGAATTTTATGGGGAGCGGGTTGAAGGGGCTCTCCTTTCATTGTTTGTCCTATAATTTGAGAAGTCTCTGGTTCTACTGCCACGGAGACTATGTTCTTGCCTTTAGTCTTCTTTATGTAGCGGCTAACGCCACTAATAGTGCCTCCAGTACCTACGCCAGATATAAGAATATCAATTCCACCATCGGTATCTTCCCAAATTTCTGGCCCTGTAGTTTCCTCGTGAATCGCAGGGTTAGCTGGATTTTCAAATTGTTGTAACATCAACGCTTTGCCGTTGCTTTCATCTACAATTTGCTGGGCTCGTTCTATTGCCCCTTTCATGCCCTTGGCGCCTTCTGTGAGCACTACGTTAGCCCCAAGCGCTTTTATAACTTTTCTTCGCTCTAGGCTCATGGTATTTGGCATGGTTAGTGTTAACGAATAACCTTGAGCTGCGGCTACAAATGCAAGCGCGATACCTGTATTGCCACTTGTTGGCTCAACAATCATCATGCCCTCTTTGAGAGAGCCATCCTTTACTGCTTGCCAAATCATGTTTGCGCCAATGCGGCATTTGACAGAGGCAGCAGGGTTTCTGCTTTCAACTTTCACTAGAATATCGTGATCAGTGATGTGCTTGATTCTAACGAGTGGTGTTTTGCCAATACTAAGGGCGTTATTGTCGTAAATTGTTCCCATGATGGGCTCCCAAGGAAGTAAAAGAGGTATTGCAGATATGTGAAGGGCTAGCCTTTGGGGTGATTTTACAGACTGGTTAACAATAATCAACTCCTTGAAAAGTAGGTGGTTATTTGTTCGGTATGTTACTTTAGATTAGTTTTGTTAACCATGCACACTTGGTTTGTTAACGGTGTCATGCAAAGAACATAATTGCTTGCTATCGTAGTGCTACTCTTTGATCAGTACCTTTTAGAAGTATTAAACGATTTCGTTCTGAAAACGTTTGTTAGTATGCATTGTGGAAGGATGTAATTATGAAGAATCAATATTGCGCTATAGCCGTGATTGGTTTGATGTTTTCAAATTGGGCGTCGGCTGGCGTGAGCGATAAAACTAAAGATGCAGCGCGTAACCTGTTTGAGCAGGGGCTGGTTCACTGTACGAATGCGCTTGAAAGTAGTCGTTCGGATCAAGGAGTATCGCAACAGGAGTTTGATACATATACCACCGTGTTATCTAGAGCAGAGGCCCTTTATCCAGGTATTGCCGAAGATAGCCAGAAGGCTGCTAGGCAAATAAAGCAGTGTTCGCAAATTGGTGAAGATATCGCTAGATACAAAGCCTTGCCGCTTCTAGAGCAGGGAGTTCTTGCGTGCAAAGAGGCCAAGTTGCTCGCGAAAGGAGATTACCTTTCGAAAGCTCGAGCGAAGTATCGGGAGTATGTCAGTATGCGAGACAGGGCTCTATCGTTGACCGGTAGTGTCTTAAAGGTCGCATCAAATTCAAGTAAAGTGAGGCGCTGCGATAAATTGGAAGATGGCTTAATGGCGGCTCAAACACGTATAGACAAGGAAGAGATTGATGCCAATTCCTTGATAGCGTTGCTCGCGCGATCAAACGATAGTTGCCAAGTTGCCCAGCAAATGGCGGTGAAATCAGGGGTCAGCCGGCCTAAACTTGAAGCTACGAAAGCGATGGTGTCGGTAGGTGAAAACTACTTTAGCGAAGCGAGTTTACATCAGGCGGCATTACAGCGAGCCCAAAATTATCCCGGTTATGACTCCTCTAAGTCAATAGCGAGCCTCACTTCGAAATATACGTTATGTAATAGCGAGATAAAGGTTGTCTTAAAAACGGCAACTCAAGCCGTCGTGAGATTGGAGGAGCGGGATAAACGACATCAGCAACAGAAGATTGCTAAGGCGGTGGAGGACGCAGTTCGGGAAGCGAAGGAGGAAGCGATCGCTTCATTAGCCTCAAAAGAGGTGAAAGAGAAGCCGAGGGCGTTTAAGAAGCCAGAGTTCCTGATAGAAATGGAGGAGGTGGTCGCCGCGATACCGCAGAATCAAGTGCAGGATGATGCCACAGATATAGATCCGGCTTCTGAGGGAGCTGTGACCCCAGCGCCTGTTGAGCGTGAAAAGAAAGCGTTTGCCAAATCTAGGGGTGGAAAAGGAGTGGCGAGGAAGGGGGTACAAACCGAGGTCGTACAGGTATCTAACCCTTGGTAAGGCCGATAATTGACTAAAATACAGGGTTAATTGGCACTTTTTGCACTGACGTAACCTATATCTATTTTGTATACTCGACCCCATATGATCAAAACAACATGCAGGGTGTGAGTAATATGCAATTTCAGGGTACAGAATCTTATGTAGCAACAGATGAGTTAAAGCTAGCAGTCAATGCTGCGATTACCTTACAACGCCCGCTCTTGATCAAAGGGGAGCCGGGCACAGGTAAAACCATGCTGGCGGAGCAGGTATCTGACGGCTTGGGTTTGCGTTTAATCCAGTGGCATGTCAAATCAACAACGAAGGCGCAACAGGGACTGTATGAGTATGATGCTGTTTCCCGGCTACGGGACTCTCAGTTAGGTGATGATCGTGTTCATGATATTAAAAACTATATAAAAAAGGGAAAGCTCTGGGAGGCTTTTGATAGCGACGAGCAAGTCGTATTGCTAATTGATGAAATCGATAAGGCAGATATCGAATTTCCAAATGATTTGCTTCAAGAACTAGATAAAATGGAATTCTACGTTTATGAGACGCAAGAAGTGGTTAAAGCAAAACTACGCCCAATTATCATTATAACGAGTAACAATGAGAAAGAGCTCCCCGATGCTTTCCTAAGACGCTGTTTTTTCCACTATATCGATTTCCCCGATTTTGAAACTATGAAGTCTATAGTTGATGTGCATTATCCGAATCTCAAAAAAGACATGCTTAAGGATGCTATGGACATATTTTTTGATGTTCGAAAAGTCCCAGGTCTCAAGAAAAAGCCGTCGACTTCTGAATTAATAGACTGGTTAAAGCTATTGCTTGCTGATGATATACCAGAAGACGTGTTGCGTGATCGTGATACCACGAAGGCTATACCGCCGCTTTATGGTGCGTTAGTTAAGAACGAACAAGATGTTCATCTACTTGAACGCCTTGCGTTTATGAATAGACGTGAAAGTTAATCGTTGGAGCAATTATGCTAATTAATTTCTTCTTTGAGCTACACGAAGGCAAGGTTCCGGTTACTATCCGGGAGCTATTGGATCTTCTAAAAGCGCTAAAAGAAAAAGTCATATATGCTGACATTGATGGCTTCTATACATTATCTAAAATCATCCTTGTTAAAGACGAAAAGTACTTTGATAAATTTGATAGAGCCTTCAAGAAGTATTTTGATGGGCTTGAAAATGCAAATGACTTGTTTGAAACTCTAATTCCTGAAGAGTGGCTGCGTAAGGAAATTGAAAAGACCTTGAGCAAGGAGGAGCTTGATAAGTTGAAAGCGCTAGGGGATTTTGAAAAGCTCATGGATGAGTTTAAAAAACGCCTAGAGGAGCAGAAGAAACGTCATCAAGGTGGTAATAAGTGGATAGGCACTGGCGGCACATCCCCTTTTGGATCTCATGGGCAAAACCCTGCTGGTTTTCGTATTGGCGGAAAATCTAGGAACAACAAAGCTGTAAAGGTATGGGAAAAGCGTCAATATCGAAATTTAGATGATTCCGTAGAACTCGGCGTTCGAAATATCAAAATGGCATTGAGGCGTCTGAGGAAGTTTACTCGACAAGGAATGCCTGACAAACTTGATATTGATGACACAATTAGTTCAACTGCAAGAAATGCAGGGTATTTGGATATAAAGATGGTGCCGGAGCGGCGAAATGGCGTGAAGGTATTAATTTTCTTTGATGTGGGCGGGTCAATGGATCCCTACATTAAAAGCTGTGAAGAGCTATTTTCGGCTGCGAAAGCGGAATTCAAACACATGGAATACTTCTATTTCCATAACTTCATTTATGAAGGTGTTTGGAAGGATAATAATCGCCGCTGGAAAGAGAAGACCGATACTTTGGATTTGTTGCGAACTTACAGTTCGGATTATCGTGTGATTTTTGTGGGCGATGCAACAATGTCACCTTACGAAATTAATTCGGTAGGCGGTAGTGTTGAGCATTGGAATGAAGAGCCGGGTGAGGCTTGGATGAGGCGTCTTACTGAAAAATTCGATAAGGTTGTTTGGTTAAATCCAGAACCAGAAACAAGTTGGGAATTTACAACTTCTGTGGCGTGGACTCGAAAGCTGGTAGAAGACAAAATGTATCCGTTGACCCTTAAAGGGTTAGAAGAGGGGATGCGTTACTTGTCTCGTTAGTTTAGGATCAAAAGTCACAAAAAAAGCCGCTTTAGCGGCTTTTTTTGTGACTTTTTTCGTTGTTATTGAAATGTCACTTCAGGAATGGCTGATGCTTCAATCCTGATTTTTTCTGTTGGAGCGATTGCTGTTGACACCCCACTAAAAATCTCCTCGCCGCGCTGGTTAGTCATAACGCATTCAATTTTGACCAAATTAACTCTTTTTTTCATTTCGATAACTTCAAGGTCTGCCGTAATGGTGTCCCCGATAAATACGGGCTTCTGAAACTTCATTACTTGGCCTCGGTAAATGGTGCCAGGGCCAGGAAGTTGAGTCGCAACGGCGGTCGATAGAAGCAGGGCGGTAAACATTCCGTGGGCGATGCGTTGACCGAATTGGGTCGTCTTCGCGTATTCTTCATCGACATGAATAGGGTTTACATCGCCAGAGAGATAGGCAAAAAGGAGAACGTCTTTTTCGGTCACAGTTCGTATTAGCTGAGTAGTGTCACCAAGCTTAAGTTCGTCAAAGGTTCTGTTTTCTAATATTTGCAAGGCTATACTCCACCAACTTCAAGATTTTGATTAGGCGGAGTGTAGCTAAACGAAAGGATTATCGCTAAGGGAATAGTGTAAGAATTCTTGAGGTTCCCATAAACCTTATGCAGATTCAGTCGTTACGTTTTTTTTTGCTCGGGTACTCGTGGTCTTTAGTGGGGGGAGTTTACAGGCCTTTTCCGTCCACTCAAGCACATCATCAATGACTTCATGTCGGTTAGTCTCGTTGAGTATCTCATGGCGAGCGCCTGGATACAGTTTCTGCGTGACGTAGTGTTGGCCACTATGCTTCAGGTGTGACGTGAGCAGGTCAATCCCATGGGTTTTTGATTTGTTGTAGCTTAACGGGTCGCGCTCACCCGAAAAGGCGAATATAGGCAGGTCATTGGGTATTTTCTTGACGGTGTCAGGAGAACCTATGTCCTTTATTCCACTTACAAGGTCAATCCATAGCTGATTCGTGCATAAGAAGCCGCAAAGAGGGTCATTGATATACTTGTCGACTTCATCTTTGTCTCTCGAAAGCCAATCGGCTGAAGTTCTCGTCGGTTTGAACTCGCGGTTATAGATCCCAAATGAGAAGAAATCTAAGGCCTTGCTGCGCGAAAGAGGGCCACTTCGTTTTGTTTCGAGTTTTGCTAGTACAGTGGCAAAATTCACGGTGAGTTTGTCACTTAGTGCGGAGCCAGATAGAAGGGCTGCGTCGACGGTGCGGCCGTTTTCGGCAAGATATGCTTGCACAATAAATGACCCCATGCTGTGCCCCATGATAATTATCGGGGTTCCTTCATGACGCTCACGGATAAGTCTGTTGACTAAAAATACATCAGAGATGACTTTTTCCCAGCCATTCTTATCTGCGTAATGCCCAAGCAATTCGGCATGTTTGACTGATTTTCCATGACCCCGATGATCATGCCCGTATACAATGTAGCCTTCCTCAACGAAACGTTCAGCTAGTGCAGCATAACGGTCGCTGTGCTCCGCCATTCCATGATTGATGTGCAGTATCGCGCGGACTTTTTTTGTACTTTTTGTTTTTTTCCAAATGTTTACGAAGATTCTGTGGTCATCTGGGGCGTCGATGTAGCACGACTCGTGGTGCATGGCATATTTTCCTTGGCGCTTAAATATCTTAATTTTCTTGTTGTTACTTTTTCGAATAAAAACGAAGGTTAAGCAAGAGAGCCCCAAAGGTCAAGAGGCTTTGCATTGATTGGCAAGTATATCAGGGAATTGGGATATTTTTGATTGATGTTTATAGTTGCAGGTAAACCATTGATTTAGCGTGTCGATATTGTTCTTGTTAACTGTCAAAAAGAGCTTGGTTCGACGCAAAAGTATATCTTCAGCACAGGTGGCCCATTCGTGCTCTATTAACCAATAAACTTCAGCTTCATACAGGTCGGGAAAGATTTCCTGACCTAGTGAATTTAGGTCATGTTTGTTGCTTAGAAGTTCTTGCGTGCGGGCTCCATATAGTTTGCAATAACGAGTCATCAATTTACAGGGCATCCACGGATACAGTTCAGCGAGCCGATTTATAAAGCTGCTAAAACCGTCTGGTGAAAAGTCGCCGCCAGGAAGTTGATAGCATGAAGCAGTTTGGTTTAGCGAAGGTAGATAGGGTTGGATGCACTCTAGTATTTGGTCGGCGAGGGTTCTATGGGTGGTAAGGTGGCTTGAAAAGATACTTAGAATTGGCGATTGTCCATCTTCACACTGTAGATCCAGCATGTGGATAGGTTGGTTGGGGTCGAATGTAATTGCTCTCGAAGTAGCATATGCGTGGCAAATGTCTTGTTCAGTGAAATTGACGTGAAAATGTAAGTTTGTAAGGTCAAGCAACGCTCTTGTTTCCTCGCTATTGGGAACTAGGCTCAACTTCTCTAAGCACGTCGCCTGGGTAAATGGCCCGACAACACAATAGTTTGCTAAGTGCGGTAGTACGTTTAGGAAGTGCTTGCATGGTAGCTGGATCATATAGCCATGATCGCCTTCGTAGAATTTTGGTAGGACGATATAGCTTTGTTTTTCCAAAGGTTGGCTGCAGCGGGTTGCGCTGCCTAAGATTTTTTCAAGAACAGAATAAGCCTGTGCCCCCGTCGCGTTAATAATGCATCGGGCAGTAACGGTTGTTTCCGTGCCATCGATAGCATCGACTAAAGATATATGCCACACCCCATTTTTGCGGATTCCAGAGGTAACCTTTGTTTGTGGGAGTAGTTGGCAATGTTGCTTTTCAGCAGCCAATAGGTATTCCACTACTAGGCGTGCATCGTCGAGTAAGAACTCTTGGCAAAGGGTGGCCTGAGTAGGAGAGGATGCTAAAGGTGAGCTGTAGTGGGAGTTGTCAATGTCCTGGGTGTGTGGTTTGGGGCTGGTTTGGGAGTTTCTAAGCCACCCGTAGAGTAGTGTGCCAGCTTTCATCTTTAGCGAAGATCTAATGGAGGGCGCATCGGGTATGACTATATCGACAGGTTGCATCAGGTGCGGTATTTGTTGGTATAGGATGTCCCTAGTTTTGTTTGCATTGGAGACGTGGGTTAGGTCTAGATTCTCTAGGTGATTGAATCCACATTGAAAGAGTTTGTTATTGTGACTCGTCGATTCTCCTGAGAGATCTTTTTCATCACACAGCGCTATCGTCATTCCTTTAGCCGATAGTTTACAGGCTATGGTGGCTCCATTAATACCACCACCAATTATAAAAACATCGTAGGTTGGGTGCATTTCTTGTTACCGGAAGTTCTGAAAGAATAAGCTTGCTACCTTTTGATATAAATATGATCCATATTTCCTGCTAGTCAACCAATTATGACTTAATAGTCGAATACGGTCCTTTGCAGGGGACTTCCATTCTGCTTTGTTCTAACAAAAAAGCACCATTTTTGGGCGTGACTGGCGGTTCAGCTCTTTTGCTAGCGTACAAAAATCAAAGCTGGTACGCTCACGCCCGCTGATGAATGTATTAAAGTACATTGAGCAAAGTTGACGGTTTTAAAAGGCCTAGGCTAATTTGTTTAGCGTTGCGGTGTACAGCACTAAAAAATAACAGAGAGGAAAACCTCTCACTAATCTAGATGATCAGGAAAACGATATGGCGGAAAGAATTTGGGCAGATAAGTACCCTGAAGGTGTGTCTCAGGAAATAACTTATGAAAAGTATTCAACGGTCATTGATGTGTTTGAGAGCTCATGTCGCCGTTTTGCAGATTTGCCCGCGTACTCAAATTTGGGTGTTACGATTACCTATAAACAGTTGGATAAACTGAGTGCTGATTTCGCTGCCTATTTGGAAAATCATACTGGATTAGTAAAGGGCGATAGAATTGCAGTACAGATGCCCAATCTCATTCAATTTCCCATTGCTGTGTTTGGTGCCTTACGAGCAGGTTTGGTTGTCGTTAACACGAACCCAATGTATACCGCTCGTGAAATGGAGCATCAATTTAATGACTCTGGCGCCAAAGCGCTGGTAGCACTGGCGAATTTTGGTGACTTAATTGAAGAAGTGTTACCGAAGACGGGTGTGAAAACCGTTATTATTACTCAGGTCGCGGATATGCATAAGCCGTTAAAGCGTACCCTGATGAACTTTGCCATTAAGAAAATCAAGAAAATGGTGCCTGACTTCTCTATTCCAGGAGCGGTGCCATTTAACAAGGCTTTAAAATTAGGTAGTAAGTCGACTTACGATGCCTCTCATAAGCCAACCATCGATGATCTAGCGGTGCTGCAATATACTGGTGGTACCACAGGTGTAGCAAAGGGCGCCATGCTCACGCATAAAAACCTTGTATCAAATATGCTTCAAATGAAGTCGATCCTCACGGAATTTGAAGACGGTAAGGAAATTATGATCACACCTTTGCCGATGTACCATATATTTTCCTTTACGGTGGGCTGCCTTGCCATGATGGAAACGGGGGCGCACAACGTTTTAATCACCAATCCTCGTGACATCCCTGCATTTGTTGATGAAATGTCAAAATGGGATTTTACGGCAGTAACAGGCTTGAATACTCTATTCGTTGCACTATTGAATAACAAAGAATTTAGAGAGCTGGATTTTAGTCATCTAAAAATTACTGTAGCTGGAGGAATGGCGTTGCAGAAAGCTGCAGCGGATGATTGGGAAAAGGCGACTGGCAATCAAGTGTGTGAAGGTTATGGGATGACAGAAACGTCACCGGTAATCTCGGTTAACTTACCCAGTAATATTCAAATCGGCACGATTGGAATACCGCTTCCTGGTACAGATGTGAAACTGATTGATGACAATGAAAATGAAGTGCCATTAGGGGAAAGGGGCGAGCTTTGTGTTAAGGGCCCTCAGGTCATGAAAGGCTATTGGCAGCGCGAAGAAGCAACCAAAGATACGATGACAAAAGATGGAGAATGGTTAAAGACGGGTGATGTTGCTGTTTTTCAAGACGATGGATTTCTTAAAATTGTCGATCGTATAAAAGATATGATCCTTGTTTCCGGTTTTAACGTGTACCCGAATGAGGTGGAGGATGTTGTGTGCACACATCCAGATATCGTGGAAGCCGCAGTAGTTGGCGTACCAGACGATAAGAGCGGTGAAGCGGTGAAATTGTTTATCGTGCCTAGCAATAAAGACCTTACCAAAGACAAGGTCATAGCGTACTGTAAGGCAAATCTCACAGGCTATAAGATCCCTCGCCATGTAGAGTTTAGAGAAGATCTGCCTAAGTCGAATGTTGGTAAAATCCTTAGAAGAGAGCTAAGAGACTAGCTCTCCCTTATCTTCTAAAGAAAAAGCCCTTAGTGGAGACGCTAAGGGTTTTTTTCGTTTTTGAGGGGATGAACAGCACGGAAGAGGGGCTGGATATCTAATTTCCACAACAGGCTAGCTTCTATTACAATAGCGGCCATTCATAAGGTGTTGTAAGGGTAGTCAGTGAGCGAAGTAATAGATCCAGGAAAAGGTCCATCAAACAAATCGAGTGTTCAAGATACTGTAGCGCGAATTAAGCAAGCAAAGCGTAAGCTTTCAACGTCCATGACGGCGGAGCGCTTTCGCGTTATCCGTCGGTTGGATGGCCTGCAAAATGATCATGCCAAGAAGGGTGACAGCGAAACAATTTTGGGGAAACTCTCTGGGCTGGAGAAGAAGATTCAGCTTTCCTGCGATTTAGCCCAGCGCCGTAAAGATCGCGTGCCAAAGCCTTCCTATCCTGATTTGCCCGTATCGCAAAGACGAGATGAAATCATCGCTGCGATTAAGAATAATCAAGTAGTGATTATTGCCGGGGAAACGGGGTCGGGCAAAACAACGCAGCTGCCAAAAATGTGTATTGAAGCAGGGAGGGGCGTCTTTGGTATGATTGGTCATACTCAGCCTCGACGTCTTGCTGCGCGCACGGTTTCAAATCGGATAGCTGAAGAGTTGGGGTCAGAGCTTGGCAAGGATGTAGGCTATAAAGTTAGGTTTCAAGATAAGGTTGATGAAGGGACTTACATCAAACTTATGACCGATGGTATTTTGCTGGCAGAGATGCAGCATGATCGATATCTAGAGAAGTACGACACAATTATTGTTGATGAGGCCCACGAAAGAAGTCTCAATATTGATTTTCTTTTGGGGTATCTAAAAAACTTACTGAAGCGGCGTCGTGATCTGAAACTTATTATTACCTCTGCAACTATCGATCATGAGAGGTTCTCGGAGCATTTTAGCGGCGCACCTATAATTGAAGTTTCTGGTCGGGCTTTCCCCGTGTCAGTACACTATCAACCGATCGGTGGCGGGGATGATGAAGACCGTGAGGGCGAGGGCCTTGAAGACTCGGTGTTAACGGCGGTTCAAGGTGTCGTTGATGAGTCATTTGGGCGGGCAATAGATTCGAATGCTAGAGATATTTTAGTCTTCTTACCGGGCGAACGAGAAATACGTAATGTCGCAGATTTGTTGCGTCGTCACCTTAAGAATGAGCTTGAAATACTTCCTCTATACTCTCGTTTAAGTAATGCAGAGCAAAATAGGGTGTTCGCGTCACATTCAAATCGTCGTGTCGTATTGGCAACAAATGTGGCTGAAACATCAATTACGGTACCCAATATAGGCTTTGTTATAGACCCAGGTACTGCGCGGATTAGTCGTTATAGTTATCGAACAAAAGTGCAGCGTTTACCGGTTGAAGCGATCTCACAAGCGAGTGCCAATCAGCGTATGGGACGATGCGGTCGTATTGCTCCCGGTGTTTGCATACGTCTTTATGATGAGGAATCGTTTGAATCAAGGGATGAATTTACGGATCCGGAGATTTTGCGCTCGAACTTAGCGTCGGTAATTTTACAAATGAAATCTCTCAGATTGGGGGAGGTACACCAATTCCCATTCATCAACCCGCCAGATGAAAAGTTGATTAATGATGGATACAGACTACTGGAAGAATTAGGAGCTGTTACGTCGACATTGGAGTTGACTGAAATAGGGAAGACGATTGCACGATTGCCCGTAGACCCTCGTATTGGTCGAATGCTGATTGCAGCAAATCAATATGGCTGTTTGCATGAATTGATTTCTATTGGTAGCGCACTGAGTTTACCAGAGCCCTGGAGTCGCCCTCATGAAAAGAGGTCAGAAGCCGATGAGAAGCACAAAGCATTTAAAGACAAGGAGTCGGATTTTCTGGCGTTTGTTAACTTGTGGAGTATAAATGAGGAGAAGAGGCAAGAGCTGTCAAGCGGGGCGTTAAAGCGTTGGTATAAAGACAACTTCCTGTCATATTTGCGGATTCGAGAGTGGCGTGATCTACATCGGCAGTTGAAGCTAACGGTTCAGGAGTTAGGTTGGAAGCAAAATGAGCAACCTGCAGACTACCAGTCGGTACATCAGGCTATTTTATCAGGTTATCTCAGCCAAGTTGCTATGAAGGACGACGATCAGCAGTTTTTGGGTACTCGTAATAGGAAGTTCTCCATATTTCCAGGTTCAAACCTTGCCAAGCGCTCGCCAAAATGGATTGTTGCGGCGGAGATAGTTGAAACGCACAAAGTCTACGCCCGAACCGTAGCGAAAATTGATCCTGGTTGGATCGAGTACGTGGGTAATCCGCTGCTGAAGTATCGTTATTTCGAACCTCATTGGGAAAAAAAGCGCGCTGCTGCTGTCGCGTTTCAAGAGACAAACCTGTTTGGTCTAATTGTTAACCCTAAAAAGAAAGTTGATTTTAGCCAGGTTGATCCAGTCAATAGTCGGGAGATATTCATTCATAGTGCATTGGTTGCTGGTGATTATTTTTCGCGAGCGCCATATCATCAGCATAATCAGCACCTAATTGAAAAAATCGGTTATTTGGAAGATAAATCTCGTCGTCGAGATATCTTGGTTGATGACCTTGTGGTTTATGAGTGGTTCGACAAAAAAATACCCGCGAACATCGTGAACGGTAAAGGGTTTGAGAAGTGGAGGAAGTCAGTTGAGCGTAAGGACCCTAAATGTCTATTCCTATCTGAGGGCGATTTGCTAGCAAAAGATGCTGCTGATGCAGCAGAACACTTTTTCCCTGATGATGTGAAAGTGTCAGGCGGTAAACTAAAAATTGATTATGTGTTTGAACCGGGGAAGAAGCAAGACGGCATCAATGTTGTTGTTCCTGTGACATTGATAAATCAAGTTAATGAGGTTGCTTTGGAATGGTTAGTGCCAGGTTTGGAGTTAGAAAAATGTATCGCTCTAATCAAGAGCCTGCCAAAATCGATACGTAAAAATTATGTGCCAGTTCCCGATGTGGCCGCGTTGTTTTTGGAAGGGGCATTGGACAGGGAAAAGTCTTTGGTGCAACAGCTCACACAATTTCTACGCCAAAGAGCCAGAATTAACATTAAGGCTTCTGACTGGGGCGTGTCATCGCTCCCTGATCATTTGCGTGCCAACGTACAGGTTGTGGATGATGATGGGAAGCTGCTTCAACAAAGTAGAGATATAACAACGTTAAAACAGGAGATGCAGGGTACCTTCAAAGAAGCAATTGATAGTGTTCGGGTTGAAGGGGTGCATAATAGCGCAGACGAGACAGAATTTACTGCTTGGGATTTCGACAACGTCCCTGAGGTGTATGAGTTTGACCAAAATGGAGCAGTAGTAAAGACCTATCCCGCACTTGTGGATCACCAAAGCTGCGTGAGTGTGCAGCTTTGTGACAGCAAAGACGACGCTTGTTCAAAACACCAGCAAGGGGTTTTACGATTATGTATATTGGCACTCCCTCAACAGGTAAAATACCTTCGAAAGCATTGTGGTGTGAGTAAGAAAATCGCATTGCAATACGCCCCATTTGGCAGCCAGCAATCATTAGCGGATGGTATCGCGACAGCAGCCTTTTATCGTGCGTTTATCAACCACCAGAATGTACCTCGAACCAAAAACGAATTTAGCGAGCTGATAAGTGCCAGAAAAAGTTTCCTGGTGGGTGAAGGAAACAAGATTGCTAGTCTGGTAACCTCAATACTCAGCGCTCATCATGAAGTGTCGAAGGTTATCAACGGTAAAGTGCCTATTGCGCGGGTGAATTGTTATCAGGACATTAAGCGTCAATTATCTTCGCTATTTGTAAAAGACTGGATAGCAAAAATATCCTATCAGCGGTTAGAACAATATCCGCGATTACTGCGGGCAGTATCCTTAAGGATAGAACGTCTCCAGGGCAATATTGATCGCGATAAGGTCAATGCGGGTCAGATAGACTCATACTGGTCTCTATATTCTGGGCGCCAGAAAAGTAGGGATAAAGATGGCGTATTTGACCCTGCATTGGATGAATTTCGGTGGATGTTGGAGGAGTATAGGGTTTCCCTATTTGCTCAAGGTATGAAAACTGCCTATCCTGTGTCAGAGAAGAGACTTAAAAAATTATGGGAAGATGTAATGTTGTAGTGGAGTCTCGCGATCTATAAAGGCCCTTAGGGTGGAACAATGTCGGTATCCGAAATAGTAGAAGAGTCTATCATGGTGCCCTTAGATAATGGGCATCAGTTACATATAAGGCGCTTATGTGGCGGGAGCAACGCTCCCCCAGTGTTAATGCTTCACGGCTTGCTGGAAGATGGGACTGTTTTCTACTCCCGCTCAAAAAGGGGGTTGGCCTATAGCATGGCGAGCGCTGGTTTTGATGTCTATATTCCAGATTTACGAGGAAAGGGCAGAAGTTGGCCTCACCTAAGCGAAATTCTTCAATATCGCGTATATGACGCGGTTACCTCCGATATCCCCACATTGCTGGAAGCAATAAGTACCCATTGCGGTAGCGCGCCTAAATTCTGGGTTGCACATGGCTGGGGAGGCGTGTTACTTACCTCTTTTCTTGCTCGGTACCCTCAATATCGTAGCGGCACGCTTGGGTTGGTGTATTTTGGGACGAGAAGGGTCGCAAGCACCCAAAACCTTCAGCGTAGAGTGTTTGTTGACGCATTGTGGGGTTGGTTGGCGGGGGCGGTGAGTAAATTAAGGGGGTTCATACCGGGGGGGCTGCTCAAAATGGGGCCTTCAGATGAATTCTCAAGTATGCGCTCTGAGAATATTGCGTGGATGCAGGGAGCTTCATGGGTGGACCCATCAGATAAATTTGATTATGGGGCAGCCTTGAGTGAGGGGTTAGAATATCCGCCGAGCCTGTACATTGCCTCCAAGAGTGACTTAACGTATGGGAACCCCCGAGATGTCTCTGAATTTATGCGTGAAGTCGGCAGTCACAATGGCCGCCTTATCATTCTCGATAAGGAGGGTGGTAGCCAGCATAATTATCGACATTCGACGATGTTGACTCATCCCGATGCCGCTACGGATCATTTTCCCCTGGTTTTATCATGGATGGAGGAGATGATTTGCCTAAAAAACGAAGCTGTACCGCTTACGAATACCCCTCCTGCCAGTTCTGGGGTAGAATCCCCCTAATCTTGCAAAAACCATGGGTCAATAACCCGTGAGTTTGTATTAATAACTTACTAAAAGTACCGGTAAGCATCTGCTTAGCCCGTTAATATATGGGTGAGCAGAGCTTGGTTGTTTTACGTGCGGTTTGTTCACGGAAAACAACCAAGAAGTTTGCCAATATTTCTGGAGGAACTCTGGTGTCACAAACTGAAGCAAATAGTTCTATTGTTATAAGTGGAACTGGTCTATTTACACCTAGCGAGTCGATTAGTAATGAAGAACTTGTAATCGCGTTTAATGCTTACGTGGATAATTACAATCAAGACAACCAAGACGCCATAGAAAGAGGTGAGCTTGAGGCGCTAAGTCATTCAAGCGAAGAATTTATTTTAAAAGCGTCAGGAATTAACAGTCGTTACGTACTTAATAAGTCTGGCGTATTAAACCCCGAACGTTTAGCGCCAGAAATCCCAGAAAGAAGCAACGACGAGCAATCTATTCAGTGTGAGATTGCAGTATTTGCCGCTAAGCAAGCGATGGAGAATGCGAACAAGAATCCAGAAGACATTGATGGGGTAATTGTCGCCTGTTCGAATATGCAAAGGGCGTATCCAGCGGTTGCTATCGAAGTGCAGCAGGCCTTGGGCATTCAAGGTTTTGCATTTGACATGAATGTTGCGTGTTCTTCTGCGACATTTGGGCTGCAAACGGCAAGAGATTCTGTCTTAGCAGGCTCTGCACGCTCTATTCTCGTGGTGAACCCTGAAATATGTTCCGCGCATTTAGCTTGGCAAGACCGTGATTGCCATTTTATTTTTGGTGATGTAGCAACTGCGTCTGTTGTAGAACGGGCCGAGACAGCAACATCAGACAATCAATGGGAAATCCTGAGTACGCGTTTACAGACAACCTTCTCTAACAATATTCGAAATAATTTCGGCTTTTTGAACCGTACCGATGAGTCTGGAATAGGCGCTAGAGATAAGCTGTTTATGCAAAACGGCAGAAAGGTATTCAAAGAAGTTGTGCCTATGGTTGCTCAAATGATTAGTGAGCATATTGCTGACGAATCGATCAGTGTTTTAAAGCTTAAGCGCATGTGGTTACATCAGGCTAATCTGAGTATGAATTTGCTGATTTCCAAAAAAGTGCTGGGTCGAGAAGCGACTGAAGAAGAAGCACCAGTTATACTGAATGAATATGCCAATACAAGTTCCGCAGGATCTGTTATTGCGTTCCACAAATATAATCAAGATATGGAGCCCGGTGAAACAGGTGTGATTTGTTCATTTGGAGCAGGCTATTCTGCGGGTACGGTAATAGTCAGAAAGCGTTAATTAGGGATTGATACTGAATGTTTATGAAATATGTAAGGTGGATAGTCTGTGTTTCCCTGCTATGTGTAGCGCCAGCAGCATTTGCAGACGAAGAAAATAGTGACCCATGGGAGTCATTTAACCGCTCAATATACAGCTTTAACTCTGTGCTAGACGGTTATGTGCTTAGACCTGTTGCGGTAGGATATCGTGCGATAACGCCAGATTTTTTAGAAGATGGGATAGCGAACTTCTTTTCAAATGCGGCAGAAATACTGACGATTTTAAATGACATTCTGCAGGGGAAATTTGCTCAGAGTGGTGAAGATAGTCTACGGTTTATCGTCAATAGTACCGTGGGGATCGGCGGGTTTATCGATATTGGGTCGCGCATTGGCTTGGAGAAACATAAAGAAGATTTTGGTCAGACGTTGGCTGTGTGGGGAGTCTCTGATGGGCCATTTGTAGTGCTGCCTTTCTTAGGGCCTAGAACGCTGCGAGATGCGTTTACCTATATTCCAGACTCTACGCTAACGTTAGTGAATACGGTTTCTGATGAGCCCACTCAGCTAGGGCTTACTGCTATGAGCTTTATAAGTCTACGTGCAGGCCTTTTAGACGTGGAATCTTTGGCTGCTGGTGATAAGTATTCATTCGTCAGGGATGCTTATTTACAGAATAGGGCTTTCTTGGTGAGTGATGGTCAGCTGTCAGATGAAGATCTGTTTGATGATGGCTTCGAGGATGACGACTTCGACGAGTAAATAATCCAGACAATAAAAAAGGTGCTTTAAGCACCTTTTTTATTGTCTGGATTTTAGCAGTTCGCTAAATGCTACTTCTTGTATCAATATTTCTAATCACAAGACCGTAGCGAAATTTATGTAGTTCAGGAATGGCTTCTACGCGGACAACTTCAGCGGCCGCGTCGAGCGGGGAGAAATTAGGTCCATCTGCGGGGACGGTGACGATGAGGCGGTCGCCTAAGAGGAGCTTCTTGTCGGATTCAAGTAGCATTCCCGCACCACTTAAATTGCGGCAGCGACCTTCATGACGATCCGTTCGGCCTGTTTTGACAAAAGACACGATGGTGTCCACTCTCATGCGAATAAAATTTCTTTTTTCCGCGTATGACTGCTCTAACAATGTCATATTAATTTCCCGCCACCTGTTTTGTTTCTTATTCTTGATGCTGGTTAGCATGTGAAGCGAAGAGATATTAGAACTGTTCGCTAGTATCCAAATCAGTATAACAAAGGTCTGAATAATCGCTATGGTTTATACGGTTTTTTACCTAAGTGAGTCTTTCTTCTGGATAGGCGGTTGAAAGTTGTCAGAAATAGGTCTATTTTCCGGTTTGTCCCTCTTGGTGTAAGTGGAGGGCCAGTAGAGGGTTTTCCCTATAGTAGGAAACAAATATAGGCATAAGGCTGAGTGTATTGTGGCAATCAACAACGAGCATAAAGGAACAGTGTTACTTGTAGAGCAAGAGGTCTCGGTGAGTGAGAAAATCCGAGGTTGGCTACATGGTGCCGGATATAACGTGGAGCTAATTAGGGACACGGGTATCGCATTAGGTTGGTGGAGAGAGAATCGCCCAGAGGTGGTAATCTGTGACGTCTGCTTGGAGGGTATCGATGGATTGACCTTACTCAATGCGATAACGTCCGAGGACAACGAGACACAGGTTATTATGATCTCTGCTCAAGATGATCGAGAGAGCATTGTCCAGTCATTACGTTTAGGTGCTGCAGACTTCCTGTTAAAACCTATAGATGATTATACTGTTTTAGAGCATGCAGTAAGTCGAGGCGTTGCAGACTTCCGATTGTTAGTGCAAAACAGGACATACCGCGAAGAACTAGAACAAAAGAATATAAAACTGAATGAAAGCCTTAGGTTGTTAAAAGAAGACCAAGAGGCGGGGCGAACTGTTCAGCTGAAATTATTACCACCAGAAAAGCGTCAGTATGACAACTTACTCATCGATTATAGGATTATCCCTTCTCTGTATCTTAGTGGGGATTTTATAGACTACTTTCGAATATCCGACAACCAATACGGTTTCTATTTAGCCGATGTTTCAGGTCATGGGGCGTCCTCAGCCTTTGTTACTATTTTGCTAAAAACTATGGCCAATAGGATTAGGAGGCGTTTGATGCGCTCTTCGCTTCGATCCTTTTCACCCGCGTCTGTGTTGATGAACGCCAATGAAGAGCTCATCCCGCTTTCGCTAGGAAAACACTTGGCGATTTTCTGTGGAATGATTGACTTGCAAAAGAATGAGCTAACGTATTGTTCTGCTGCTCATTTTCCTCCGCCATTACTTGTAAATGATGGTGAGGTACAGGCAATCGACGGCAAGGGGCTGCCTTTAGGGATTTTTGAAGGGGTGACTTATGAAGATAAGACATTGCCGTTGGCCGATGATTTTTCGCTTATAATGCTGTCAGATGGGGTTCTGGAGGTGATGCCTCAACAAAGTGTTGCAGAAAAAGAGGCATTTTTAATGGAAATGGCACAAAAAGGGCATCATAATATAGACCAGGTGATGGATCTCTTGTCTTTAGATAAAGTCAGCGGGGCACCAGACGACATCGCATTACTGATAGTTTCTCGAAAGTGCTAAAGAGAGTGCAATGCCAGAGTCGAATGCGGGACGCGCCCTATATGCTGTGCATGATGGGACCTATGTATTAAAGTTGGTTGGTGATATTAGAGCCCCAATTTGTGCAACCCTAGATAGTTTTATTGAAAGTATGTTTTGTGACCTAAAGCTTCGCTCAATTTTGGTGGATTTGAGTGAAACTGTGCTCATCGACAGCACAGCGCTTGGGTTGATTGCCAAGGTGGCTGTTCATACTCGAAAACGATTCCAAGAGAAGCCTGTTATTATTTCTACGCGTGCAGATATAACTCGTATTCTTGACTCTATGGGGTTAGAGCAAGTGTTTGATATTGTTCAAGAAAACTCAGTAAAGTCTCATGCAATGCATGAAGTACCGCATGAAGCTTGCGTTGAAGGTAGTGCTTGTCAGAAAGTGTTAGAGGCACATCGTGTGTTAATGGGGCTAAACGAGAAGAACCACGAAACGTTTAAGGAAGTTGTTGCAGCGCTAGAGTTCGATCAGTTTGATATGAGTAGTGAGTGTTGCAACACTGATGCCGCGACGGGTGCCACCACGGCATCAGGTGAGAATAAAAGCGTAGGGTAGAGTTGGTTACCTGAGGCTCATCGCATGCTCTCTGGGTACGTACAATAAATCTGCTACTGTCCGAATGAGGTGGCTTTCATTGCCGTCTATTACGCCATCTGCATGAGCAACTTGCCATAACAGCTTGATAATTTCTTCTTTTTGATGGGAAGAGTAATGCTCGTTAATAAGGCTAGTGAAGTTTCTCAATGACGTACTTTTATCCAGCTCCTCTTCTGCCGCCTGGCGGAGTAAATCTATCTCTGAGTCTTCAATATTATACGCGTTTGCAAGGGCTGAAATGATAGTGTCAGTTTCTTGCTGGGCAATATCATTGTCAGATTTTGACATTTCTAAAAGCAATGCACAGGTTGCCAGTCGCAATTGATTATCTAGTGATACGTCATTTTTAATGCCACCTTCGGCCGAGTTTTGGGAAGGGTCGATTAGGCTCTTAAATAAATCAACTAGCCTTTTTTTCACAGGAAATACCTCTTGATTCTATAGCGCTATCTTATGGCGCTGTTTATTCTTTCGACTAAAAGTGACTCTAGGGTTATTTGGTCTTTAGTGAAATTGCGAATGCCTTCGGCGAGCTTCTCCGTCGCCATAGCGTCCTCATTCATCATCCAGCGAAATACACTTTCGTTCATGCTTATCTTAGTCAGCCCGGTAGGAAGATCGTTCACCGAGAGCTTTTGTTCAAGATTTGTGTCTTGTTCAGCGAGTGCTTGCATGATAGCGGGGCTGATAGTGAGCTTGTCACAGCCCGCAAGTTGTTCAATTTCTTCGGGGTTCCTAAAGCTGGCACCCATTACGATTGTTTGGTAGTCAAACGTCTTGTAGTAATCGTAAATAGCTTTAACCGAGAGTACGCCTGGATCAGTCTCTGGAGTAAATCCATCGTTCTCGGTATTTTGTTTGTACCAATCGAGAATTCGACCTACAAACGGGGAGATCAGTGTGGCGCCAGCTTCTGCGCAAGCAACGGCTTGAGCAAAACCAAAAAGCAGCGTTAAGTTACATTGTATGCCGTCTGCTTCGAGCGTGCTGGCTGCTTGGATACCTTCCCAGGTAGCGGCAATCTTGATCAATATTCTGTTTCTGCTGATGCCTTCATCTTCATACAGCTTGATAAGCTTGCGCGCTTTTTCAATCGTTGCGGCGGTATTAAACGAGAGTCGGGAATCGACTTCAGTAGATACTTTCCCCGGCACAATATTTAATATCTCAACACCGATTAATACCGCCAGCCGATCCGCGGCGTCGGAGGCGTCCCCTTGTGATTGTTGAATTGCACGAAGGATTAGCGGTTCATATTGGGAGAGCGAGAATGCCTTGAGAACTAATGAAGGGTTGGTCGTGGCATCCTGCGGACGATACTGTTTAATGGCTTCTATATCACCGGTATCCGCGACAACTTCTGTCATTGCTTTGAGTTGGGTTAATTTATCACTCATCTGTAACTATCCTTGCGTTAGCTGCCGATTAAATCAGGATTCTAAGAATAGCTAAGTTTTAACAAAAACCAAACCATAAATTACTGTACTTTCAATGAGCTAGAGGAGGCGTCTGCAACCCCTAGCACGCAATAGTTGTTAAAATATGCAGTGTTCTCATGGGTAGGGCTAGAGTCGTCGCGATATCTACTGCCGTTAAAGAATATCTTTGAGCAAGTCTTTAGCAATTATAATACGCTGTATTTCGCTGGTACCTTCGTAGATTGTCGTGATGCGTACATCTCTTGCTAATCGCTCTAGCGGGCACTCTTGAATATACCCAGCGCCGCCCATCATTTGAATGGCGGTAGCGCATGCGTCGTTGGCTTTTTCGCTGGCAAATACTTTGGCCATTGAGGCAGAAGTGCCAAAGGGTAGGCCTCTGTCTTTTTTGTCGGCCGCTTGCATCAGTAACAACCGGGCAGCTTCTAGTTCGGTGTAGCGGTCTGCTAGCATCCACTGAAGCCCTTGGAATTCGCCAATTTTTCTACCAAATTGTTCTCTTTCCCCAAGATATTTCTTTGCGTAATCCATAGCGGCAAGTCCAACACCCAGTGCTAATGAGCCTATGCCAATCCTGCCGCCAGCAAGTTCACCTACCGCAATCTTGTAGCCTCCTGATACTTTACCCAGTAATGCACTGTCAGGCACTCTGCACTCGTCAAAACTAACGACATTGGTGGCTGAGCCTCTTTGCCCCATTTTCACTTCCGCTTGGCCAATAGTGATACCTGTTGTTTTTGCCTCAACGATAAAGCAGGATATCCCTTTTCCTCTGGGTGCGTCAGGGTCGGTCACTGCCCATACAACAAAGCAACCCGCGTATTCTCCGCTGGTAATAAACAGCTTATTGCCAGTGATAACCCATTCATCCCCTTGTTTTATCGCACGCGTTTTCATCGCAGATGGGTCGGAGCCAGCATTGTTTTCAGTTAGGCAAAAGGCAGCAGCGGGATATTCCCCGCTACAAATACGCGGTAAAAAGGTTCGTTTTTGCTCTTCAGTACCAATGGATTGTATGACTTCTGCGACCATATTGGTCACAGACACAGTGACAGCAGTGGATGCGCAGCCTCTTGCTAGCTCAGTAATGGCAGCGCTAAAAGCAATGACGCCGGCTTCAGTTCCGCCATATTGCGCGTTGATGTTCAGTCCCATGAAGCCCAAATCGGCGAGAGACGTTAGGTTTGCTAATAGTGTGTCTCTTCCTTGGTGGTTGTCTAAGGCTGCCGCATTTTGCGCGAGCTCATTTTCAGCAAATTGTCTCGCCGTATGTTGTATCATTGCCTGTTCTTCCGTTAGCCTTAAGTCCACGTGCGGTCCTTTTAAAAGTGTATTATTGTGAAACGATGGGTGAAGTAGGAAGAACTATCTCCTATAAGCGCCCTTTAATAAAGGACCAAACCACTGGAAACAACTCACGAATTTGCTCAGGTTATCGCTAATATGGCCACAGTAACATCCCATTATGCTCGGGCAGCCCTCAATGGTGTTAAGCGCAAGAATGTCGATGTGTCGCCGTTGCTGCAGATGGCTGGGATATCAGATGAGATATTGCAGGCTTCAGAAAGCAGGGTGCATACAGAGCAGTTGTCACGGTTGATACGGGGAGTCTGGAGTAGGCTTGGTGACGAATTTATGGGCTGCACGCCTTCCCGATGCAAGCCCGGTGCATTTGCGATGATGTGCCGCTTGGTGAGTCATTGCGATACGGTGGATGCTCTATTTATCGAGGGCATCAAGTTCTACGACTTGATCACTGATGATATTAAGATGGAATATCGAACAGCATCCAATCGGCGTGAGTTCGTTGTTACTTTTTTGGATCCAGATTGCGACCATGATAATTTCTTTTTGGAATTCTGGTTAGTGATATGGCATCGTTTTGTTAGTTGGATGATTGGGACCCAAATCAAGATCCAGGAGGTTCACTTTACCTATAAAGAGCCTGCGCACTCTGCTGAGTTCCCCTATCAATTTGCTTGCCCTTGTGTATATGAAGCGCAAGAAACTAAAATTTGTTTTGGGTCGAAGTTTGCTGCGATGCCCATTATTAGAACCCAGCGAGAATTATCTCAGTTTTTGAAACGCTCGCCCGCAGATTTAATGACAATACCGGAAAGTGACGAAAGCCTGAGTGCGAAGATTAAGGCGAGTTTGCTGGAAGAATACGACGTGTCGAAAGGTTTTCCTGAGCTTGAGGTTATTGCCGAGAGATTTCATTCTACTCCGCAAACCGTTAGAAGAAAGTTGAAAGACGAGGGCGAAAACTACCAAAAAATAAAAGATAATTTACGCCGCGATATCGCGATAGAAAAGCTCTTGGTTCAGCACGTGGCGGTATCGGATGTGGCTGAACTATTGGGGTTTTCTGAGCCGAGATCTTTTACTCGAGCATTTAAGCAATGGACGGGGGTAACCCCTAGTGCTTATAGGCAGAATAAGCGCTAGGTGGAAGTCGTTTCTGATAAGTTTAAGAATTCTAAGGCGTCCTTAATGACTATTGAGGTCGCATCTCGCTTATAGGCATGCTGGCTTAGGTGGCGTCGCCAGGATCGGGCGCCAGGCATCCCCTGAAAAAGCCCTAGGATGTGGCGAGATACCCATTTTAACTGGCCGCCGTTAGCGATAAGTCTGTCCACGTATGCGATCATTTCATCAACAATCTCTGTACGTGAAAGGGTAGGGTGATTATCCCCATAGATTAGCTGATCAACACCGGATAGGAGGAACGGGTTTTGATAGGCTTCGCGCCCCATCATTACACCGTCGACATGAAGCAGATGCTCTGAACATTGTTCCAGTGTTTTGATGCCGCCATTAATTATAATTTCCAGTTCAGGAAATTCCTTCTTGAGTTGGTAAACTCGATCGTAATTAAGTGGTGGGATATCCCTGTTTTCTTTGGGGCTCAGGCCCTTCAGCCATGCTTTTCTTGCGTGTACGATAAACGTGTTACAACCAGCGCTTTGGTTGATTTTTACAAAACGTTGAAGGTCTTCGTAATCATCTTGATCATCGATGCCGATACGGCATTTTATGGTTACTGGCAGGTCACAAGCTGCCTGCATTGCACTGATACATTCGCCAACAATCTCTGGCTCAGCCATCAAACAAGCCCCAAATGCCCCGGATTGTACTCGGTCACTAGGGCAACCAACATTTAGGTTGACCTCGTCGTAACCAAAATCTTCGCATATCCTGCTGGAAATGGCTAAATCCGCGGGGTTACTACCACCAAGTTGTACCGCAACAGGGTGCTCCTCCTTGTTGAATCCTAGATGACGCTCCTTGTCCCCATGGATGATAGCGCCCGTGGTAATCATTTCAGTATAGAGCACGGAATGTCGTGTTATTTGCCTAAGAAAGTACCGATCATGGGTATCTGTCCAATCGATCATCGGCGCGATGCAGAAGCGTCGATTGGGCTCGGGTTGTTTGGATTTAGGTGCGGAGGTGATTTTCTGTGTTATTTCAATTGGTTGCATACTGCTCATAAAGTGGTGTTGTTCGATCTTTTTTACTAGGTCATTGTGGCGGTATTTTATCACACTAGAATGTTATTCACATAAAACGTGGGAGTTAGCGTTATCATTGGCAGAAGTGAGGTATATTGACAATCGTAGGGTGTTGAGGGAAATAACATGCAAATCGGCGAAATAATGTTTGTGATCATCGTTCTGACTGCGGGTATCTGGAGCAGCATTGAGCTTTACGACTTTATCCAGGTGATTATCTTCTTCCATTCTTCTCGTTTGGCTAGGTCGGCGCAGTCGATTTTGGTTACGCCTAGGCCGCCTTTTTGTACTCCAGATTGAATCGCCAGAGAACATATTTGAGTTATATCGTCTACGTAATATTGGTAAGTGCCACTTGCAAGATAATGGGCCCATATGTTGTCTGGAGGAGTTGTTGGCTTTTATCCCGGCGCAGATTGAGCGCTAGTTGCAGTTAAGCCGCAGGCAAGAGCTAAGGCTGCATTCCGTAGCGATATTGTTTTAGGATATATTGATCTCATACTTCTCTCCATATACTTCTGACTTCGAATGGCTGCTTATTGCTGGTTAGATACCATGCAGGAGAGGGATTGCATCAGATCTTAGGTAGCGTTGAATGGTGTGCTGTGGCTAGTTTATTTTTCTTTTAAGATCAAAAAGCTCAATTTCCGTGGAGATCAACTTTAAGAGAAGATCGTTTACGTTGTCTGTCGTAGTTTTCTTAATATTTGCTATACCCGATTGAATCTGTGTTTTTATAGAGAGCTGACCTTCCTCTGAAATAGAAGCTGGCAACGTTACTTGGAAGCTATATTTGCCCTATCGTTTTCCTCATGCAGGCCGTTTGGAAAATTAGTTATCTTGCTTATACAATACCTTTTTGTCTTCTTGGAAAGAGGGTTGCTCTATGAGGAAGCCCCTCGCACTCTCCTTACGATCTGGCATTTTAAACGTAGGAAGACCGATTCGATTGTTGTGCATTGCTCTGATACGCCAGCATCACTGGATATTGGTGTCGATGAGATACGCAATTGGCATGTGAATGAGCGGAGGTGGGAGGGTGTTGGTTATCACTTAATCATTCGTAGAAGTTGAACGATAGAGGTCGGTAGGCCGCTAGATGATGTTGGCGTTCCGGGTAAGTATGGAGGGCTTTTGTAATGGATATTGATATTCGTATAGAAGACGCATTTTCTGAATTGCCACCTCAATAAGCCGACTTCGTACGGGCCTATGTTGCGAATGGCTCGATGGAAAGAAGGCTACGGGAATCGAATTATTTTTTCCGTTTGTTGTATATCCGAAGAATTGTAGTGTTCGACGTTAGGGGGTGTATGGTTGCGCCCTGTTCGTTGTATATAGCAATGCTAGAGTCAGACCTGGCTATCAGTAGACCTTTAGTTAAAGACTTACCTCCTTCCTTAATTTCATAGCATTCATTCCAGCCTTCTTTTGGTTTACAATCTTCGAATTTCTCAATTTGAGTTAACGCTGCACTCATTCCAGTTCGGTATGAAATATAAGCGGGTAGAGTGAGGTAGAAAATAGCGAATGCGACCAAATAGGGCCCGGAAAATATTAGATACCCCTTCGCGAAATTGTCGATATGTCGCCTTTTAAACCGAAATTTGTTTAAGATAAGTCCTGACAATTTCGCTTTATAGTTGTCAACTATCAGATACAGAATGAAACAAAGGAGTAATACTATAGAGAGAACTAAGCCGTGTTCTATGATGGTTTTTGATATGTACAGCCCTTGAGCGACTAGGGATGTATACGATATGACGAGGTATTCTTCAGTAGATTTTGAGAAAAACTCATAGTGAATGCCGAGCTTCTCGAGGTACCCTTGGTAATAGGCTACGCCTATTAAATAGCAAAGAGGAGGGATGAAGGAAAAAATGATCAATAGCATCTTACCATTAGAAATCGGTTCCTTTTTTTGTTTTTGATTGTCCGAAGTATTTGAACTCTGAGTTGGTGCTATTGCACTTTCTTTTACAGTCACGGTTAAGTCCTTTTAATTATAGAAATGGGTAGTGAGAAAACGAAAGAAGTTTACCCTATATGTTTTCGCTTCACACCTTCGCAAGTGTAATGCTAGCTTTTATTGGAAATACTCAGTTTATAAATTTGCCACCGCTGCTCTGGGTGATATTACATGTGCTTATCCCATTCCTATTTACTTACCGTACCCTGTATTTTCATCGACATTCACAGATAAGTCCGCAGAAAATCACACTGCCAAAGGGCATGCTAGGTCTCAATCGCAGCATGATTTTCGTTTTCTAATACTAATTCCCACAAAACGTAGAGAACGAAAAAAAATTACCGGATAACATTTTCCTTTCTATTCAAAAATTCGTTTAAGGATAAATCGTATCTACAATTTCATTTGCGCCACACACCGACATTGAGCCCCATACGGTCGTTGTCCACTGGCCATTCCAACCACCATAATATTGCGTGGCAGCGTGGCATTTGGCATTTGCATCGGCGTTACTCCAAATGGCCCCTGCGTGAATGTCATACGGGTTTGAGCTTGTTGATCCTTCGTTCGTACCGCATACCGACATTTTACCCCACTCAATGGTCCGCCACTGCCCATTCCATCCACCATAATGTTTGGTGGCTTGCGGGCATGCTTGAATTGCGTGAGAGTGTGACCAAATGGGTCCCGCTTTTATATCTAATGCGAAGGCATTACCTGAAAAAAAAGCGACTATGAATGTTGCTACTGCTATTTGTGCAAGTTTTTTGATATTCATGATTTTTCTCAACAATAGATTAGGGTTTATGCAATGCCGTTCACGTAAAGAAGCATTACAAATCCAACTTAGTGTTGTTCTATTTCAAAAGCATGACAGCGTATTACAAAGTGTAAGGTAAAAATTTTAGTCGCATACCTTACGTCCGGCGCATAAAGCAGCAAGGTTGTATTCGACTTACGCAGCTAAAACATAGAATTAATCTGCATGCGACAAAGTTGGTGGCTGGCAGGTATACTGTTGCCTCGTATATTACTAAGGAAAAGTATGAAGAGCGTTACGTCAACGTTTTTTGACGAAGAAGAAATTGAACCTCCACTCGGTAAGAAGGCAGGGCCTGAAGGAACGTTACCTTCTAGGGTGCGAAGCTATGAGCGTATAGTCGAAAAAAAATCACATATACTCGCAAGATTATTTGGCTACACATCGCAGCCATCAAAAGAGGCTTACGATCGTTGGGCCAGCAACGTGTGTGCGGGTGATAAGTTAGCAGATACCATGGTTGAATGGATTAACGAAGATAAGCAGGGTCAGCGTCGTTCACTTTTATTCTCTGCGCTTGATCATGGCGTGGATACTAATACCCCTAAATATATATCTGATTTTTTTGAAGCAATAGAACCCACTCCTTACTGGGTAGATACTGATCTTCTTGATCTAGGTTCGAAAGTGATTCATCGATGGGGAAGTTTAGCGGGTGACGTTTTACGTGATGTTGCGCTAATGGGAGGCTATCTGTTATCTGGCGTTAACCACGCACTGATCTTAGCGGGAGGTTTAGACAAAGACCCAGGTTCACGTATTTCAGAAACTGCAAAGTGGTGGGTGGCGTGCACGGAACAGGGAGGAATGGAGAGATTTGGTGACGGATTTAAGGCGACTATTAGAGTGCGGCTTGTGCATGGGATGATTCGCAATAATCTGTTAGAAAATAAAGCCTGGGATTATCAACGTCACGGATTACCAATAAATCAAACCGATATGGCAGCGACTAATCTCGCATTCAGTGCTGTGTCTATTGTTGCTGTGAGGTTGCTAGGTGTCTCCGTGACTTCGCAGGAGTCGAAGGCTGTGATGCATTTGTGGAAGTACATTGGGTGGTTAATGGGTATTGATGAAAAGCTCCTCTTTGACACGGAAAAGAGTGGGTTATTAGGATTGCAGGAGTCATTGTGGACACAAAGTGCACCGGATTGGACATCGATGCAGTTGGCTCGTTCGTTATCGTTGGAACCAATATCTCGTCGCTTTGAGTGGAGTGATCGATACCCTTCGTTACACAGCGCACGGATCATGTTTGATTATCATAAGTCCCTTAGCTTCACTTCCTATTTCCTTAGTCGACGTCAATTAAAAAATTTAGGCTTACCCTCCGGCGTGACGCCGTGGTACCCCGTTATCTTTGTACCTTTTCGTGTAGTGATGAGTGTGTTAATCCGTGTCATTCCAAAGTTTCGATCCTTCATGGAAGCGAAAGGGCGTCTCAGCCAAATAAGTAAGATGGGCTTGGTCACAAAAAGCGTAGAAATAAAAAATTATTGAGGAGAGTACAATTCATGAGTCTAGAACTACAGGTAGCACAGGTTGATGATATACCAGAGGTGTTAGCGTTACATTATCGTTATCAAATAGATTCTATCAGTGAGCAAGACAAAGCCGATGGCTTTATTACCACCGCCTTTACAGAAACCCACATGCGTGACCTGATCATCAATGAGAGTGGACTATTTGTCGCTAAGCGTGATAACACCATTGTTGCTTACGTAATGGCGGCATCTTGGCAATACTGGTCACAATGGCCTATGTTCGCTCATATGATAGAGGGGCTTCCTCTATTGGAATATGCAGGACATAGACTGAGTGTTGAAAATTCCTATCAGTATGGCCCTGTGTGTGTAGACAAGAGTGTGCGTGGTGAAGGGGTCTTTGAGCATATATTCAAGTTTTCATTACAGAAGATGTCCACGCGTTACCCTGTTCTAGTTACCTTTATCAATAAGGTGAATCCCCGCTCTTACGAGGCGCATGTTAGAAAGGCGAACTTGGAGGTTATTCAGGAGTTTGAGTTCAACAGCAACCAATACTACGAGCTAGCTTGTCTTACTTCTCCCGACAAGGCCTAAATAGGACGTAGTCCCTAAGTCTTAGCTGATTGACATTCGCTGACGTACACTGTACCTTTTAAAAGTACGGTGTACGCTAACGTGCGCTTATCTTTATCTTAGGGGGTAGTGTGGATAGATTAATAGACCAACCAACAAACAATTCGATGGGGCTCATTCGGCGGTTGTTCGCGTGGGGAAGCTATCCCGCAGTCATGATTATTGGGATGGGCTTTGCTTTTTGGATGGCTAATAAGCTGCCTTTAGCGAGTAATAACATTGTTTTCGAGCTGAGCATTTTTGGCAACGTGCTTGCTTTACACGATGCTGACCTCCACAAATATTTAATGTACGTGCTACCAGTATTTATATCGGGTATCTGGGTTTACCTTATGGAGCGCTTTCAGAGTTTTAGTGCAGCATGGAGGCCGGAATGGAAAGCGAATATCTTCAGTGATGTGGGCCTGTTTATCCTAAACAACGTCCTATTAAGAGCGGAGTTTTTTGTTGCTATTGCAATGGCTGGTGCGGCTGGTGTTGTATCAACCTGGTTTGGCGTTTCCTTGTGGCCGAACGACTGGCCTTTGGTGTTACAAGTGGTTTTATTCTTGGTGTTAGCAGAATTTATGACGTACTGGTTGCACCGTTTGGAACATGAAAAGTGGTTACTATGGCGGGTGCACTGTGTACATCATAATCCTGATAAACTGTATTGGCTGAATGCGACGCGCTTTCATTATTTCGATATCATCGCCTTGCCCGTTGTTGCGAATGTACCTGCAATTGCTTTGGGTGCCGACGTCACTGTCATCTACCTAGCGACGACTTTTAGTGTGATGCATGGTTTCTGGCAGCATGGAAATGCTGATGTTCGATTTGGCTGGTTGAACTACATAGTATCCTCTCCAGAATTACATCGCTGGCACCATGTAAAAGATACCTCGATGGCAAACCATAATTACGGTAGCAATTTGATAATTTGGGACCTTGTATTTGGTACTTGGATGCTGCCAAAGCAAGATTTGGAACCGACGGAAATTGGTGTGAGTGGAGTGGATGGCGGGGGAGTCGCAAATCAATTCTTGCTTCCTTTTCGACTAAAGGAGAGTGACTGATGTATTTGACACCCTATGTTAATAATGGAAGTGTTCAAGAACCAACGTTAGAGCATCACATTAATCTGTTTTCGATTACTGGGTTGCCATCGAAGTTCACAGCGCCGAGAATGAAACTTTTTGGCATGTCCGCCGAAGATTATTGTCGTATCAAAGATGATGGCTTCGAAGGGTTGCAGAGCCACTTATTACTTAACCCATCCTTAAAGAAGTCAAAACAAAGCGGACTGAAGCTAAGTGCGGCGGGAATTGTTAGCTGTTCCAATCTTTTTGCGAGAGCGAAAAAGTGGAAACGCCAAGGGTATCAATGTGCCACGATAATGATTGGCTCAGGAGCCGAAACGTTAACGGAAGCATTAGCAATAGCTGAGCTTGTGTTGGATGTTAGCGAGTCCTGTGAGCTACCGATATACCTTGAATTGCATAGAGGCACTGTAACGCAGGATATTGATATCGTTCAGGAGATGATAAAGACATACCCTGGTATACGTTTTAATGCGGATTTTTCTCACTATATTACAACGTATCGGTGGTGCGAAACATTTACAGAGGACACACTTCGCTATATTACGCCAATATTAGAGCGCGTTTGTTATATTCACTTGCGACCCGCGAATAGTGAGCATATACAAATATCAAAGCCAGAGCTGTCGGAAATGCGCTTGCTGCAACATCTATTACGTACCACATTTTCTCTATTCCAAAAAAATGCATCTCATGGGGATGTATTGATTGTTGCGCCTGAACTTTTACCCACAATTACGGGTTATTCAGATATAGAGCGAACAAGCAGTGGTCATCATGATCAGGTTAATCGCTATGAACAGAGTGTAGAGTTAAAGCAGTTTGCTGAGTCTTGCTTTGAAGGGCCGTCATCGAGTGCGTTTACAACGAGTAATCGTCAATCGGTTAACGCGCTGAAAGAAGATGCAGATTCCCCCTGCGTCATAGTTAAAACCCCTGATGATTGGTCTGTATTGAAAGATCCACACTTAAAAAATGCCAAGACTATTCGTGTATTTTTGGGTGATAGCAGTTCGTCTTTTCATCGATATGAAGAATTGATTTCATCGTATTTAATGGAGCAATCAAAGGATAGACGTTTATGCCTAGAGACCAAGAGAAACACGTTAACTCATGATGATAAACGTACGGTGGCTTTACAACGATGCTATCCAGATATTCAGCTGAGCTTGAATGTCGGAGAATGGGTGCTTGGAAAAGAAGTTACGGTGGGCCAATTGAAGGCATTGAGAGATTCAACCGATAGGCTGAAGAACATACGGTTGATAAACCCTGTGTTTGCAACCGGTGAGCATCAGTATGATGGTCAGTTGGCGTACAGACGAAGAGCGCTGTTTTCGCTATCAGTCCTCATGGAGCGGATATATACGCGATTTTACGTTAAACTGTGGAACAATATACAAGCACCCAGATTAACTGTACGTTGAACGTAGTGAGCAAATTACGATGTCAGTCCCTGAAGTTAAAAAACGAAAACCTAGAGGATCATTGAGTAAGGATCTTATTTTATCAGCAGCGCAAGGCTTGTTGAGAGAACAGGGCATTGAGGCGCTGAGTATTCGAAAAATTGCCAATGCGCTAAATGCAGGGACTATGTCTATCTATAGTCATTATGCTACTAAGCAGGATATTGTCTCTGCGTTGGTTGCTGATTTTGTAAAGCGTGCACATGATACGTTGCACGACACATCCGTGTGTGACGAGTGGCTGTTCTTAACCTTTAGTGATATTTATCAAGCGACCGTTGCGGAACCTGAATATCTATTGTTAATGATTAACTCTACCAATATTGGTGCATCTTCCGTGAGTGTATTTGAAGATGCAGTTAAGCGTCTTGTTGAGATTGGTTTTACCTCTTCAGAGGCAAATCGTAGTTTTCATAAGGTGCTTAGCTTTACATTGGGTGCGGCGATGCTGAGGAATAATGCCGCCGCGTCTATATCCAGTGAAGATGAGACCTCATTAGGGGGTTCATCTTACAGAGTTGAAGCGCATAATATTATGTTGGGCGAAGGCTTTGACGAATCGCTGCGCCAGGTTATTCAAAGCATCGCGATCGGCCGTTCTGCCTGAGGGATCTGCTCTTCAGGCGCTGCGGGTTGTATGGCGGTGCTAGTATAGGGATAGAGTTTTTCGAACAATATCAACAAAGGCGGTAGGAAGAAAAAATCAAACGCGAGTGCTGTTGCTATGATCGAAGCTAGCATTATAGCGGTTGTCACATTAGGGATGAATGAGGAAAATACCAGGGTGCATAATCCGACACAGAGCGCTGTGCTGGTAATAAATAATGCGACCCCAACATTTTCGAATGTATCTATGATGCTTTTCTCTGCGCTGTAGCCAAGTTTTCTACCTTCAAGATATTTGCATAAGAAATGAATGGTATCGTCCACCACAAGCCCTAAGCTAACGCTGAAAATGATGGCTGCAGTTTGATTAACATGTCCTACCGCGATTGCCCAGGCTCCAAACACAATAGCTGGTGGGGTTATATTGGGTAATAGACTGATGATGCCAAAACGCAGCGAACGAATACCCATAACAATAAGGAAACTTATACAAAGTAAGGCAAAGACAGTGCCAATAATCATGCTTTCGAATATTACGTTTCCGATATTGGCAAACATCAACGATCGACTGCCACTATGAATATCTACTGACTGCACGTTTTGCTCTAGCCAAACCAGTGATTGTTGCTGAATATTCAGTAGTTGTTTGTTGGGTATGGCATTTAACGTAACAACTATACGAATGGCCGAGCGGTCAAGGTTGATCATACTATGTAAGCTATTGCTATCGGGTAACGCAAGTTCGTACAGTAAGAGGTATTGAGAAGCTAGCTCGCGAGATTGCGGTAATCTATCCTCTCCGCTAGGTTGCGGAAGCATAATGTGATTAATTTGTTTGAGAATGTCGGTATAGCTGTGTACTTGGTTGACGCCAGCTTGTTTTTTGAGCCAAACCTGAAAATTATCCACGTTGTTGAGAAAGTCGAGATTGTTAATGCCTTGTTCGACCCCTGTATCTAACGAATAGATAATATGATGGAATCCGAAAAAATGATCGTTTGAAAAATTGACACTTTGTTTAAAGGGAAGGTCATCGGATAGATATCCGGTAATGTCGTCGTCTATCTCAAGGTGTTTGATTTGCAGAATGACGATGGGTGTGGTGATCAATATTGACCAAAATAGCCAGCGATGTTTCGACACTACCCATTCTCCAATCTGCCTCATCCAAACTTTGGCGGGTAAAGGCGAACTTCTGACGTTGCGCTGTGAGTCGGTAGGCAAAAAGGCCGACGTTAGATACAGAGAAATACTTGGCAGGATAAATAGCGTTACCAGTAAGGCGATGAGTACGCCGATGGAGGTAATGTTTGCGAAGTCATGAAACCCGGGTGAGTCACTAAAATTAACCGACATAAAGCCTACGGCGGTTGCGACACTGGTGAGAAAAATGGGTTTGAGGTTTGCGGAGATACTTTTCTCCATCGCAATGGTGTCTGCTAATCCAGGTTTACGCTCTAGGGTGTATTGCGTCAGTAAATGAATGCTGTCTGCCATCGCGAGTAGCATTACCATCGTAGGGGCGGAGAGGGACAAAGGGGATAATTCGTACCCCATCCACCCAGCTAATCCCATAGTGGTTAATACAGATACAATGATTGTAAGCATTGTGCCAACGACTGATATCACTGAGCCCAGCAATAATCCGAGTATCCCTAGGCACAGAGCGATGCAAATAGGAAGGAGAATGAGAGCATCTTTGCTCACTACGTCAAGTAGTGCCCATTCTAACGCTGGCCCGCCTATATGATGAAACGTTGTGCCTGGCAGCTCGGTTTCAATAAACTGAGATAAATCTTCTGTGAATTGCTCTTGTTGCTTAATTGCGGGCAATCGTTCGAGAGGCTCTGAAGGCAAGGCTAGGTCTACAATAATAGTGGCAACGCTCTTGTCTCTCGATAGCAGCGAGGCGAGGGGAGCTGAATTTTGTTGAAGTAATTGGTGTATGGTATCAAGTTGTTGTTGGCTAATATCGTTAATATTGGGTAATAGCGGGGAGAGGAGGAGGGTATCGTTTGTTGATGTTAGATGCTGAAAATTAGTGAGTGATGTGACGCTAAGAGAATAGGGGAATTGCCAGAGCCGTTCTGTAAATGTATGGAGAGCCTGCAGGTTGCTTCTTTTCAGAAATGTGCCGGCAATTGGTTTGACCATGAAAATGGTTTTTTCGGAGTTTTCGTAGGTGGATTGAATGATGGAGAACTGTTGTAGGTCGCTATTGGATGGGGCGAACATTTGTTGAAAATCACCGTTAAATCCCAATCTTGGAATTCCTATTACGGCGATAATGACGGCGATAAGACTACAAAATAGAAAACTACGACGCTTTGCTATCAATTGTGCTGCAATAAATGGAGTTACCTTGGCGAGGTATTTAGATTTTGGCATTGCGCCCCCTTTCGACCCAATGTGATATTGCCGCCTGTGCACCGTAAAATTTGTAGTATCGATAAAGCGTGAGTGATGCCAATATCGCAACTTCGCTGTTTTCAGGGGTAATGAAATAGTCGAGCCCAGTCAGAATTGTGCCTAAAGGCCATTTGTCTTCCCAGTGACCATTATTTTGCGTTTCCAATAAAAACGTAATTCCCCGCTCTATGGCATTATCGGTCATTGAGTCGTTATCATTACTACTGGCAATTAATGTGATGATTGCCAGTGCCGTCTGTAGTGGGGTTGTCGGGCCTTGCCCTGCATCTTCGGTGTGACAGTCTGCTTGACGAGACTCCCCCCAGCCCCCACTAATAGCATGTTGAGTTCGAAGGGCAAATGCTCTGGCGCGTTTTAGCAGTGGACTTTCGGTAGCGATGCCGGAGCATCGCAATGCAACGGTAGTAAAAGAGGTTCCTGCAATAGGACCAAGTAACCAGCGACTCCAATAGCTTCCTTCAGCATGGCCTTGCTTACATTGAACAGCAGCAAAGTATCCTTGCGATTTTTTGACGGCACGTAGAATGTTCTCTTCGAGATCATGTGGCAAAGCCCCTGAAGATTTGGCTGCTAACAGTCCAAAAGTCACTCGGCCGGTTACGTCAGGAGAAGAAAAATCAAAGAAGGCGCCTTTTTCTGGAGTCGGCATTTTGTATCCCATGCGTTGAATGCCTTGCTCGTCGAAAGTGGCCCAGCCCCCATCATTTTGTTGGTGGGCTAAAAGCGCATGGCAAACCCTTGTGATGATTGTCTTGGCATTGGTTTGTTGAAAATCATCCATAAAGGGGTACAAATGGGCAAAGGTTGCTAACGTCATGGATGAGGAGTCGTTATCAGTGATTCGCCCTAGAATACTAAAGGACCAGCGATCGTCTTCTCTTATTCCCATCATAAAGTGAGGGAATATGTTATCAATAATATCTTTTGAAGGGGTGTTTCCAATAAAATGTAAAATGTCTGCGTGAATGGCGGTGTCCCACATGTCACCGGTAGCCCAATTAATGTGTACGTCGTTAGCGGTGTATACGGCAGAGTCTTGTAGATATTTTATCGCGTTTGCAAGGGTTCTGTTGTGCTTTGAAAAGCCTCGTTTTTTAAGGGCCATCGCGTTTAAGCTTGTGGCGACGATAGTCTCAACCCAGGCGCCATCCCCATCTTGTGAGGCTATAATCTGTTGTTCCATTTTTTCTGAAAAAAGGCCTTCAGCTCGAAAGTATTGATTTTTGATCCAAGTTAGAGTGAAGGGAAAGCGCTCCTTCAATTTTGGATTTTTAGAGGCTTTTTTTTTCTGGGGTTGGAGGAGAATAAGTATAGCGGGTAAGATTTGGTGTAGGACACTTTGAAATCGACCCAATCCTCCTTGCTTTTGAAAAAGATAAATTATATTGGATATAAAAGGAAAGTGCGGGAGGGTATTCGGAATGTTGGGTGCCGTGAGTTTCCAACAGAAGTCGGCAAGTAACGTGTAGAGTAGCCATTCTTTGGTGTCGTTCGCGGTATCCACAAAGTGTCGTGTTCGGGCTAAAGATTTTTCTACGTCTTTTCTGACATTGGAATCCTCCAGTAATTTACCGTCGTTGCTATTCATTGAACAAATAAGGGCTAAATAGGCCATTCGAGAGACTGCTTTTGAGCTAGGGCCTGCCGGATAGATACCGTAACCACCACACTCTTTTTGCATTGAAAGAATATTTCGAATAATGAGCGTATTTTGTTGCGTCGATTCTTCAGCCTCTAAATAGAATAGCGAAATGGTTCTAAGGCTGGTGTGAGTTGCGCCGCCTAAGTAAGAGGCGTTCCAGCTACCATTTTCATTTGCTCGATTTAGCAATTTTGTTTTTGCGCGTTTAAGGATGTTATCAATCGACGAGAGTAAATCTGACTCTTTTGTTAGAGGCGAAGGCGTTTTTCGATCAGTAGTTGGCGGTGAGCAGGTCATCTGTTGTGGTTGTTGATGGCGCAAGCTAGCTATGTGCCTTCTCAATTCGTACCAGCTAGATGATAGTCTGTTACTGCGATCTGACAGATCAAAAACAGACCCTGTACGTAGGAACTTCTTTGTCGCTGGGGCTGATAGGTCTGTTAGTGCAGGTTCACCGTACGTTTGGTGATTAAGAGCTGGATTGCGATTAGTGTCTTGACTGTCTTTTAATTGTTGCATGTGATGTTGGTCTCATAGAGATGATCCAAATCACTTCAAGCAGTAACGTTGTTGAGACGCGCCTTTCATTAAATGTAAGGCGAATGACTATCCCTTTATTATTTTTATTCTTGGGCTTGAAGTCGATTGTTATTGTTCAATCGATACTAGGTGAACCGAATATTGAAAGCAAGGTACGAAGTCACGCAATACGCGGATTCAAATATTGTACATATTACGAGCTAGGCTAGAAGTAAACCAAAGTCCTGGTATATCGTGATTATTTGATATTAAGTGTGATGGCCTTGGGTAGACATGACATTTCTATATTGACTAGGGGTCATGTCATAGTGTCGTTGGAACTGCTTAAAAAAATGCCCTAGATTGTTGTACCCGCTTTGATAGGCAATATCGGTGATGCTGGTACTCTGCTGCGCCAATAAACCGGCTGCGAAATTGACTCTAGAGTGCGTAATATACTGGGTAAAACTCTTTCCAGTGTATTTTCTAAAATGCTTGGTGAAAGCTGCTCTTGACATGCCGGCCTCCTTGGCGGCATCAGATATACTGGCATTCTCCGAAAGGTTGCTGTCAATCCATTGTATTGCGTATTGTATTTTCGTATGTTGAATTGGATTTCGATCAATTCTTGCAGGCTGTTTGTCAACGAGGTGATTGAGTAAAAGAAGGCTGAGTAAGCTGGATGCTAATTCTTCGTGAAGGTCGCATTTTGAATCGAGTATTTGTTGTAACTTGCGGGCATTCACAATGTTCTCGTTATTTTGTGCGTCACTGGTATTGTGAACTATTGATTTTTCCTCACAAGGATCTTGAATTTTCGAAGCAAAATAATTGTGAATTAGCGGCAATATTCGAGGGGGTAGATTGTCGGAAAGTTCAAGATTGTCAAAGCAAAAAATAAGCGCCGTAGCACTGTTGGGACCGTTGTAACGAAATTCATGTGGAGCGTTGGCCTGTATGAGAAACGTTTCCCCCGCGTTAAAAGTAAATTGTTTGCCTCCTGTCATTAGCGTTGCACCTGGTTCCAAGCATACGACAAGTTCGTGTAAATTATGATGATGCTCAGGGCAGTCGTCATCGAGGGTGCAGGGAATCGCAAATATCATGAGTTATCCAACTCTAATCAAGAAGGTAGCCAATAGTGTATAAGGTTGATCCGATTATGGAGGTTTAGGGCCAAAAATGGAAATATAATCACGCTAAGTTTAGCCAAAAGTGTAGTGATAAGGGTCGTAATATGTCGATATATAGAAAAATTGGATTAGGGATAGTGTTTGTTTGGTTTTTTGGCGGCGGTGTTGGACATTTTATAACGCCTGAGTTTTTTGTGTCCATTATGCCGACGTACTTACCGTACCATTACGCGGCGGTCTATATTAGTGGCGTGTTTGAGATACTTGGGGCACTTGGGATTTTGCTGACACCGTGGCGTCAAGCTGCGGGTAACGGTTTATTCTTATTAACGATAGCGGTTACTCCGGTCAACATACATATGTGGTTGAATCCAGAGTTGTTTCCTGAAGTGCCTCCTGAAGCGTTGAGTATTCGACTTGTTGTACAAGTGATGTTGTTAATTTGTATATGGAAGAGTACTCGGTATATTGGAGAAGACGATGCAGAAGAAACCAAGAATACGTCAGTTGCATAAAGCTTGGTAAGATTTATCCGAGGGGATTACACCTCTCGGATAAATTTGGAGCGGTCAAATCGGTATCGTGAATTGTAGATTCCGTTATCTGCTCGTTTCCCCGCAGCAACAAACATGATCACCGATGCCTTTGGTGGGAGGTCTAGGATTTTTCGTACGCGTTTATCATCGAAACCTTCCATTGGGCAGGAGTCGTAACCTTGTGCGCGCAATGAGAGCATCAGAGTTTGAGCCGCGAGGGCAGTGCTTTTTGTTGCCCATTCTTTCATTTCTGAACGAGTGTAAGGGCCTCTCGGCACAGGTCTGGTTAGGCCCGCAATACTGTAGAACCCTTTCTTGAATAGTCCAAGGATACCCAAAGGTCCAAGAGCATACTGGAATTTGGCTACCTTGCTGTAAAAATTCTCGACCAATTTAGGAAGTTCTGGGTCGGGCCATGCTGAGATATTTTCATCGCAGTGCTTGTACCAGGTGTCTGTTCTGGCGACTACGGCGATCAATGCTTGGCTGGTCTTGGCAGCATTCTGATTTAGGCAGGCATAAATCAGCTTTTTCTTCACCTCAGGGTTCTTAATGACGTAGAACTCCCATGGTTGAAGGTTGCATGAATTGGGTGCGAGCATTGCTTGATCTAAGCAGTGATTAATGACTGAGTCGGGGACTGGCTCGTCTGTGAATCGTCGGATGGAGCGCCGAGTCTCGACGACCTTGTCGAATTCTCTTGAATCGATTTCAGGTAATGCATCGGGGTTAGTTGCCGACATGTTTGCGTCCATAGTTTCTCTCGTTTATTTGGCCAGCGTTAAGTCTACTAAAGCATCGTAATGCGGTTCAAGAGTAACTTCTTCTGATGCGTCAAATCGTTCTTTGATGTCGCTATAATTACATGAATCATACGCCTAATCGTAATTGGCAATAGTGGCTACTTATTTGGCCTAATTGGGCAGAATAAAGGCAAACGGTTTCTATTTGACTACACTTTTAGATAGTACTGTATCCTGGTTTACCATTGGCACAGCCAACGAAGAGTCTCTTTAAAGGACAAATGAATCCTATGAAAAACCTATATTTCCCAATTTTTTGTGTTCTGCTCTCTTATATTGGAAGTTCGATGGCTCAGGAGCTCAGAGTTGGGACTAGTTTGGCGCCGCCTTACCAGACAAAAACGGGGGCGAATATATCAGGATCAGTGGTTGATCTAATACGCTGCGCGCTGGATTCGAAGGGAACAGATTACACGTTGAGTGTTGTGCCATGGAAGAGGGCAACGAATTCATTGGTCAGTAGAAAGCTAGATATTATATTTAGCTTTACCGAGAATGCGGAGCTTGATAAGGCAGCTCAGTTTTCAACGCCTTTAGTACTAGAAAAATGGTATTGGTATAGTGAATCTGGCGCTGACCATAAAGATAAGTCAGTTTCAGTCGTAGTTGTACTTGGAAGTAATCAAGAAGGTTGGCTACAGACCCAAGGTTATGTGAACATTAAGTCTGTGTCTTCAATTGAGAACGCGATGAAAATGCTCTCTACAGGCAGGGCTAAGGTGTTGCTAACAGATCAACGGTTGGCAGCGCAATCTGCAAAGCGAATGGGCAAAGATATTGGATCTCTTAAAGCAAATTTTTCTCGTTTTTCAACGTTGGGCGCTTATATTTCCCGAGACTATCTAAAGGCCAATCCGGTTTTTTTGAAAAGCTTTAATAAGAGCATACTTGATTGTAAACCCGTAGGGATAACATTAGATGAGACAACAAGAGCAGTGCTCGCTGATGTGGCATCGAATATACAAACGTGGCTGCGTGTTTCTTTGGTGGGTGACTCGGTGGAGCGAGCTAATAAAAAACACTTGTCCATAACGAATCAAGAAATAATCTCATTGGACAAGCAGTGGCGAGCAGAAGCTAAAACAAATGCCCGCCCCTTAATTGAGGAGACGCTAGGTAATGAGCTGTCGGTGTATCTTAAACAAGTGAAAAAGGAACATGGTGGACTATATTCGGAAATATTTATTATGGATCAGCATGGTTTGAATGTGGGCCAGAGCGATGTTACGTCCGATTATTGGCAAGGTGATGAAGGCAAGTTTCAAAAGAGCTTTGGGGCCAATACCAAGCAGCCTTTTGTTGATGCCATTGAGTACGACGAATCCAGTCAATCTTTTCAATCGCAGATTAGTTTGACCATTTTTGACGCAGGCGGTGAAACACCCATTGGTGCTATTACTGTCGGAGTTAATGTGGAAAAAGCGTTAGATAAGCAATAGTTTTTAACGACAATGGTTTTGTTGATGAATGATTTTTTCCGTATAAAAAGCCTTTGCAATGCTAGAGCAAAGGCTTTTTAGAATATCAGTTTCAGGTTAGGACTGAGTGAGGTAACGAATGCCAGTCATTTCCTGTGATACATCCCACAGGCGTGATGCGACGTGTAGGTTGTTGGCTTTAGGCGCTACGTAGGCTATTTGGGGATTTCCTTTTATTTCCATCCACCCATCAGGTCCAATGTAGTCACCGCCAGCGATGCTATTAGACGTTGCTGCGAACAGGGTGGGTAAACAGCCTTTATCCTGCGGTTGGGCGACTTTTTTCATCATTGTTCCGATCACCGTATGCTGTGTTAAATTTGTTGCTGAGTAACCAGGGTGGGCAGCGACTGCCATTACATTAGAGCCAGCTTGCTCTAGCCTTCGCTGGAGTTCTTTTGCAAACATCAGGTTTGCAAGTTTACTTTGCCCGTAAGCTATCCATTTTTGATAATATTTCTCTGCGTTGAGGTTTTCTAAATTAATCTTCCCCATTCGGTGCATAACGCTACTAAGGACAACAACTCGACTAAAGTCGGCGGCCTCGAGTAACGGTAATAACTGTCCGGTTAACGCGAAGTGTCCCAGGTGGTTTGTCCCGAATTGGCTTTCAAAACCGTCATTGGTGGTTGCAAAAGGCGGAGCCATAATGCCTGCGTTATTGATCAGGATATCCAATTTGGAATATTTTTTAGAAAACTTGGCAGTAAATGCACGTATTGATTCCAGGCTGGCAAGGTCAAGTTCCATTAAGCTTGCGGAGTCGCTGCTCGATAGTGCTTGTACAGTCTCCAGTGCTGCCTTTCCTTTTGTAGGGTTTCTACACGCTAAGATTACTTCAGCCCCTTTTGAAGCAAGTATCTTGGCAGCTTCAAGCCCAATTCCACTGTTTGCACCAGTGATTAGTACTGTTTTAGCGTCGAGGTTTGATATTTGATCGATGTTCCAGTTCATTGGGGAGCCCCTAGAGAAAGAGTTTTTGCATGGCATCGTCGCCAGTGCTAGATTGAATAGAAGACCAGTGGTTTTTAATTTAAAAGAACGGTGGTCTCTTGTCAACAATAGAGGTTGGGTAATTTATAAGTGTTTGTTTTATAATGCCCCTATTTGGTATTAGGTAAAAGATAATGAATGGCGATTCCACATTTACTCGGGCAAGGCAGCCTGAACAGAAAGAAGAGCGCAAAGCGCAAATCTTTGCAGCAGCATCTGAGCTTTTGGATGGCGGTACTATTGAGGGGGTGAGCCTGAATGCTATCGCTAGGAAAGCCAAAATTGCCAAATCCAATGTGTATCGATATTTTGAGAGCAGAGAGGATATTTATTTACAGCTGCTAAAACAAGATTGGATCTTCTGGATTAGTGCTCTTGAAACTCAGCTTGAACCCTTGGAAGGGTCGAATGATATTGATGCGGTTACTGATGCGCTAGTGAATTCAATTTTTGAGGCTAGTCGAATGTGTCAGCTAATCAGCGTGTTGGCCTCCGTGTTGGAGAAGAATCTCAGTGAAGAAAACCTTTACAGCTTTAAACTAGAATCTATTGAATTAAGTGTAAGGTTGGTTACGATAATTACGGCCGCGTTACCTGCGGTAAAGGCCGATAATGTAATGCCCGCAATACAGTCAATATTCGCATTGATCGGAGGTCTTTGGCCCTTATGTAATCCTGGCCCGCTGGTTGAAAAGGTATTACAGAAGCCGGAGTTGGCGCCATTTAAATTGGACTATAAAGTCGCTTTGAGACAATCAATTAATCTTGTTATTCGAGGGGCCGTTGGGTAAATGGAACAACCTACATATAGTATTGGGATTGTCGGTGCAGGTATAGCGGGTTTGTCTGCAGGTCTTGCGCTAATACAAGCAGGACATCAAGTCACTATTTTCGAAAAGTCGTCTGATATTGGTGAAGTGGGCGCAGGTATTCAGCTTAGCGCAAATGCGACTCGCATATTATCCTCCTGGGGGTTGCTTCCAGCGATAAGGGGCGTTGGTTTTGAGCCACAGGGAATAAAAATGCAACACTGGGAATCTGGGGAAACAATTGCTATCTTTGCACAAAATTCCCAAGTGAGTACTGAGGTCGATCCTTACATTCATATTCATCGCGCTGACCTTCATGGTACTTTATATCAAGCGGTACAATCACTGGATGGTACCTCAGTTCAGATTGATCATGAAGTACTGGGCGTGTCCCAGAAAAAGCAGTGTGCCACAATAGCGTTTAAGGGGCGGGAACCACAAGACTTCGATTGGGTGGTGGGAGCGGATGGCATTCATTCTATTGTGAGGCCTTCAGCACTGTCTATCAACGAAGCCCCTAATTTTACAGGCAATGTGGCGTGGCGTGGCTTGATTGATGTGGAATTGCTTGATAGTAAGCCAAAACCATTTACCCATGTCGTTATGGGGCCGGGTGCACATGTTGTTTTCTACTATGTGAAGGGAGGACGGAAACTTAATTATGTCGCAGTAACAGAGCGTGATAATTGGGATAGAGAGTCTTGGACTGAAAAGGGCAGTGTCGATGAATTACTGAATGATTTTCTTGGCTGGGACCCTGCGTTATTGTCAATACTGAAGAAAACGTCTGATGAAGACTGCTTTCGCTGGGCACTGTACGATAGAAATCCGTTGGATACGTTAAGTAATGGGCGCTGCCTGGTTATTGGTGATGCGGCTCATCCAATGTTACCGTTTTTGGCCCAGGGTGCGGCAATGGGGATTGAGGATGCGCAAGCCTTAGCATGGTGCTTACAACGGTTTCCTCCAGAAAGGGTCGGTGAACAAATGCTGTTTTTAAGAGGGAAGAGGTCCGCTAGGGTGCAATTAGCAGCGAGAAAGAATATGTCGATATTTCATGAAAGGAGTAGAGGTATACGTTGGGCTAGAGATAGTATTCTTAGAACGGTTAGTCTTATGTATCCAAACTTCATGAACAAGAAACTTCAGTGGCTATATGAGTATAAACTAAAATAGTATCTGTATACTGAGGACGGTTGGATTGACTACAACACCCAATTATTTTGCTAGTTTGCCGTTGCAGTCAATCCAGCCATTGCTTTTGTGAATTCTTATTGCGCATAATCATTGCCTATGATTAACAACATTCAATGGGCAGTAGCGTGTTATGAAACAAATCAAAACTGAAATAACGATTAATTCCTCCAAGGAATCAATATGGGCAGTGCTTTCCGATATTGGGAATTATGGCGCTTGGAATAATGTTATTACCGGTGTTAGCGGTACGCTGCAAGAGGGTCGCGGTTTTCGTTTTAAGATAGCGATACTAGGTCGTCCTGTCCCCATGGCTGCGAAGATTCATCGAGCAGAAGAAAATCGTTATTTGGGTTGGGGGAATGATTATCAGTCTTGGGTTAAAGTTATATTGGGTGCGCATCACTATTTCGAAATAATCGAAGTGTCAGAAAATGAATGTAAATTTGTCCATGGTGAGATGTTTTATGGTGTCATACCAACGGTGTTGTGGGGAGTAATAAAAAAGATGTCGGAACAGTATGATGTTTTTAATGCAGCATTGAAATCAAAGGTTGAGCGTTAGACGTAAGTAAAAACTGAATCACCGGATATATCTATGCGGTTGTATCCGGTGATTCAGTTTCCAGTTGATTAGCTCGCTAGCGTTGCAAGTCTATCTTTAATAATGCCATCAGCCTCCTGCATTATTTGAGAGATAAGTTCATCACAAGTGGGAATGTCATGGATAAGACCCGCTACCATGCCGCATGACCAAGCGCCTGCATCCATTTCTCCATCCATCATGATCTTCGGGTAGACGCCAGCGACTGCTTCAATAATATCTTCAAACTTAATGTCTTTACCTAGCTCTTCTTCTTTGGCTAGTATTTTTTCAACTTGGGGGTTATTAAGTACACGTTCGGTGTTTCGCAGCGGTCGCATCACCAGGCGAGTGTCTAGCTCTGATGCTGCAACGATAGCATCCTTAACATTCTGGTGAACGGGGGCTTCTTTGGTAGCAATAAATCGAGTACCCATATTCATTCCTTCAGCTCCCATCGCAAGTGCTGCAACAAGAGAGCGAGCATCCGCCATGCCACCGGATGCAACAAAGGGAATGGTGAGCTCTTCAGCTGCTCTAGGAAGTAATATCATATTAGGAATGTCGTCTTCACCAGGGTGGCCCCCACATTCGAAACCGTCTACAGAAACGGCGTCACAGCCAATAGATTCAGCTTTGAGTGCATGGCGAACAGATGTACATTTGTGAATGACTTTAATGCCAGCTTCTTTTAGGGCTGGCATGTATGCCTGTGGGCTCCGGCCCGCAGTTTCTACGATTCTAACTCCACCTTCGACGATAGCTTTTATATAGCCAGGGTAATCCGGTGAGGATACAGTTGGGAGAAAAGTCAGGTTGACGCCAAACGGTTTGTCAGTGAGTGCATTGCACTTAGCAATTTCGTTGGCTAGATCTTCCGGTGTACGCTGAGTCAGGCCAGTGATAATGCCAAGACCTCCGGCGTTAGAAACGGCGGCTGCAAGTTCTGCGAAACCTACAAAGTGCATGCCACCCTGTATGATTGGGTGTTGGATATTAAATAGTTCGGTAATACGTGTCTTCATTGGGTTTCCTATGCGCTTGGAGCGAACAAATATTGTGCTTATTGAGTTGCACTTTGTTTAAGTCGATTTTATTTATACCCTCTTTTTTGCTCCATAGCACCGGTTATTTTTGCCAATAAAATGGTGTTTATGCCCTCTCATGAAAGTAGCCTAGACCTTAGTTGACGGTGTCTTTAGCATCGATTTTTGCGAAGAAATAGGTCGGGTTAGCAAAATATCCTAGTGTAATACGGGGCATCACACCTCGAACATAGAATTCTTCGTCTTCGTCAATAAAGAGTTTTGAGATGTGGTAGCCGTCTTTTACGCTCCATACTGTGCAGTATTCAACGCAGTTTTCAAAGCGTGAGAATTGATAGGGAAGTGCTGCGTATTGCCGCTCTAGTAACCCCTGCTGACCAACGATATCAATAAGCGAGGTATATTCAGTGATACTGCCATGGCTATCAGTACCGATAAACTGTTCGGTATAATGAGTGACAGCTAGTTCACCGTTTGGAGACAGCTGAGCGGCACCCAGGTTGCTTCTATCGTAAGTCTGATTACTTTGCCAAAGAGTATTGCCGAGGTGGTCCACGTGTGTGATATGCCGCGTGTTTGCAGTGCCTGTTGATAGGTAGGCTTGATCGGTTGCATCCAGCGTCAATATTTTATCAGCATTGTAATAGACCATTGACCTGTGGTCGCCTGTTTCGCCTTCAATGTATAGCAATTCATTTTCGCTGCTACCGTCAATCCGTTTCACGGCTACGATGCTGTTGGTGCCGACCATGATAGAGGTGAGATATTGCCCTTCATCCCAGGTAAATTCCCAGCGTGCTGCTCCCTGCTGGTCAATACTTAATATTTGCCTGTTATCAGTATCCGTAACAATCCAATGGGCATTTAGCGATTCAAGCTTCGGTTCAGTGCTACCGATAGTCAAGGTAGTAATGTCCACCCACCCATTATTGCTCCAAGTGCTCAGGAAATATGCTCCATCTCTGTTGGTAATAGCACCGAGTGTCTGTTCATTTATGCCTGCAGCAACGAATGTTCCTGCCATAGGCGCTCTATAGATTTGAGAACCCGTAGCATCAAAACTAACGCTCTCCAGCCCAGTGGTGCTATTGCCAAAGACATGAATCAGTCTGTCTGTTGGGCTTGTCTCTATTAGCTGTACATCGGCTATGCTCGTGAGCTCGTCCGGTAATATGCTGCTACTCCATAGTTTCTCTTTTCCGTTATATTGGTCCAAGGTGGCAATCCAACGAGTATCACCATCAACGTCCTCTGTGGTGCTGGTGATAAGGTAGATTTCGTCCCCAGAAACGAATGTCTGCCATTCGGGGTTCTTGTAGGAGACTTTCCATTCGAAAATAGATAGTGAGACTCCTCCGCATCCGAGCAATGCGGCACAGAGGAGTAGCGGGAATATGGATTTTCTAGTGGATCGATTCATTGTTGGTCCTGTGATTATTATTCTAATTGCGGTCGTAAAATAATAAAACGAATAGTTCGGGCTGAGTATCTACCAAAATGGGTATATCTGCGGTTATTTGGATAACAAAAAGGAATAGCGTGTAAGGAGATGGGGGCTTTTGGTTGGTGCTCAGTATTTGTTCGCCTATAATGTATACAAACACGTCGCTTGATGTAACCTGTTGTTCCCTGGCCTAAATGGATGCTATTGGATTGTTTGAAAAGCTATAGATTGTTGTGTTGCTGTATCATGGTTTTGATGTCGCTGGGGCTTTCAGTAAGCGCAGGCGAAAGAGGGGTGGGCGTAAGAAATGCAGCCCAAGGTGTGCAGAGCTTCTTCTCTGGGAAAAGTTACGCAGTGCATGAGGGCGCTTATATCCTTGAGGATGCTAGCCATAGTCTTACGATTGATCAAGTTGCCAGTGGAGATTTAGATGATCAGTTTTGGCAGAACAGGCAGGGCCTTCTAAATTTAGGTTCATCACATAGCACCTTCTGGATCAAATTTACATTGACGTACCCTGATGCTTATCCCAATACCAAAGAGGAAGATCGCTGGTATTTGGAGCTCGGTAGGCCGTTGCTAAATGAGGCTGAACTGTTTGTTCCTACAGAAACACATGGAGTGTATGAGGTATTGTTTTCTGAACTACAAGCTCCTTTCGATAATCGATTCATTAAACATGTAAATAGTATTTTTCCACTCGTGCTTTATATGGGCGATGAGATGACCTTTTATCTGAAAGTGAGGAATGAGGGATCATTTTTTAAGTTGCCGATAATGGCGTGGTCTCCCATTGAATTTATTGATAAATCAGCAAGAGAGGAGTTTGTATACGGCGTATTTTTTGGATGTATGTTGGTCTTGATTATGTTCAATTGCTTCTTGTGGTTTTCGATAAAGGATAATAGTTATATTTTCTATGTGGTGTATTTGATTGGCGCTACGGGATTTATGCTGCTTGAACTTGGGCATGGCGTGATTCACTTGTCGTGGTTTGATCAATCAGTGTGGAATAATAATGTGCTTACTTTTACTTCGTTAACGGCGCTTGGTGGGGCACTATTCTTTCGAGAGTTTTTTGAAATCAAAAAATACAACCCCCGTATCGACAATGTATTAATGGTGATGTTCAAGATATCACTGATGAGCTTGGTTATGGTGACACTCGACGCAAGTTATGCGGCGGTTCAGTGGTCGATTATCTACGGTTTGGGTAACGTCGTGATCATATCGGGGTTTGGGTTGTATTGCTGGAGTAAAGGAAATGAATCGGGAGGTGTTTTTTTTATTGCCTGGCTATCTTCTGCGGTTGGTTTGATGATTTTTGGATTCCTTGTCGTAGGGTGGGTACCCATCAATGCCTACACGATAAATGTACTTCCGGTCGGTCTATTAATGCAGGCGTCGTTGTTTTCGTTTGCACTTGCAAAAAGGATAAAGGATATACAGGCGAGGAAAATAGAATCCAATACGGCGACGATGTCGTATATGCGGAAGTATCAGTCGTTGTTCGACAATGCTTTAGAGGGTATGTACTTGACGTCACTACGAGGAAGCGTGCTGAATTCTAACTTATCCTTTACGCGCATGTTTGGGAACTCTACGGCTCAATCGAGTAAAAGTTTGGAAGATCTTTTGTCGGTAGTAAAGGATAAGTCAAGTGCTTATGAAAACCTGTTAGAAGAAGGCTTTTATCATGAGGAAAAAACCATTGGTAAGGGTGGGGAGATACGATTTATTGAACATAAGATGCGACTCATTGAAGGCGTGGTAGGCGAGGAGCCCCACATAGAAGGCGTTGTAATAGATGTCACCGATGAAGTTAAAAAGGGCAAGGCAATAAAAGGTGGAATAAAGGAAAGGATCAGTAAGGAAGCTGCTATCAATGCAGCCTCAGAGAAAAGTCGTTTTTTAACGAGTATGAGTCATGAGATACGGACGCCGCTAACGGCGATTATCGGTTTTGGAGAGCTATTGAAGGAAGACCTTGATAAAAAGGACAAGAATGAATTTCTACGTAGGGTGTCTGCGAGCAGTAAAGACCTTTTGAAGGTGGTCAATAATATTTTGGATTACTCAAAAATTGATGCGGGCAGATTGTGTATCGAATCGGTTGAAGTTGATATGACGGTTATTATTCGGAAGCTTAGATATGAATATCGAGACTTTGCTTTACGAAAAGGCGTCACTTTTAATCTCACTGTCATGGCAAGGTTTCCTAAGCTCATTATGGGGGACCCCACGCGTATATATCAGGTGATGGGGAATATCGTTGATAATGCATTACGGTACACTGATAAAGGAAAGGTGGCGATTGTTGTTGCGTGGAATCAAGGAAATCTATCATGTGAAGTAAAGGATACAGGTAGAGGAATACCCACTATGAATCAGCGGGATCTATTTGAAACTCGAGGTGATAAAAGAACGTTGATGGGAAAGGGCGGTGGCGCGGGTTTAGGCTTGCCAATAGCGGAGCGCCTTTTGCAACTGATGGGAGGGAGGCTGAGAATAGAGGAGGCGGATAAAAAAGGAACGATTGTCGCATTTCAGATCAAGGTTGCTAAGGTTGAGTCATCAGGTTGGATAAAAGAAGACGTTTGTCTCTCTGTCGCTATGGGTGATAACAGAGGTTCCAGCGTGCGCCAACAACTATCGGGTACGGTTTTGCTCGCTGAGGATAATGTTGTCAATCAAAAACTGATTTCGAAATTGTTAGGGCGTTTTGGCGTCGATGTGGTAGTGGCGAATGATGGCATTGAAGCCTGTGAATACTGTGATGAGACTTTGCCTGATGTTGTGTTGATGGATATTAATATGCCAAATAGAGGCGGTGTAGAGGCAACAGAATACTTGCGGCAGAAAGGTGTTGATATTCCAATATATGCACTAACAGCAGAAACGGGAGAAGGAGAAATAAGCAAAGTAATTGAAGCGGGCTGCCAGGGTGTGTTAAGCAAACCTATCAATAAGGATACTCTTTTCGAGACGCTGAACGGCTATCTAGGTGATGAGTAGCCCCATTGTAAAGACTCTTACGATGGGGCTACGTATGCTTTTATAGTCGACTAGCAACCGATTTTGCACGGATAGTATTTTCATAAAGATTGATGTCGTTATTGAAAGCAATGCGCGCATCATTGATAAATTTATCTATATCATTGGATGCGTCCTTACTTGGAATGAGCCTGCCATTCACTATGTTCATGCCTATGCGAACAAAGAGGTTGCTGATCGTTTCAAAGCGAGTATCTACAGACAATTGTGTAAAGCCGTTTTGATTTGACGAATCAATATTACGTAATTCAAGGTTGTTGATGATGCCCTGTCCATCATTGCCCTTACATGCAATCTCAAAAAACTCACCGATGATTTCGTCTATATTTGTGGGCATAAAGACATCAAGCATAGCAGTAGGGAAGATGCCTAACGCCGCGCCGCTTACCTCAACAGTAGGCGCCTTGTTTATTTGCATATTGGCCTGAACTTTGTCTGCGCTAGGTATGTAGTCGATAGTCGACACTAAATCACTGATTTTTGTTTTTACCCCGAGAATTTCTACATTGGCATTGACTACCCCTGTGAGTTGATGGCTATTATCGTCAAATTTGTGGGGTGTTTTTGTGGAAAGGACGTCTCCGTTAGTGGGAATAAGACCTTCACTGCCAATGACCAATTTGACGTTGCCTCTCTTGGCAGTTGTATCGATGGATATTTTTAACAACTGACCGTTGCTATTGTGAATTTCTAGTGACGCGTCGAGCAGATCTTCAAGGTCTTCAAGGTACGATGTTAAAGCCGGGTAGGACGCTGCTGTTTTACCGTCATCTAAAGAAAATGAGATGTTAAGATGTTTGAACTCGTTTGTACTTTCCTCTTCCAAAATAATGTCATTTACAACGCCGACAGATGAGATAAAGCCCCAAATATTGGGGAATGCTGACCAAAAGGACGAAACCACCTCTAAATCCTGAGAGTCAAGATTGATATTGAGTGCTTTTACTTTTTCATGAATGTCATCGCCACCTACTTGCTGTGTTTTCGGCAGGGTAGAAGAGGTAATTAGCCGCAGCGATTCATTCGTTGCATTACGCATTGATTGCCAACTTTGCGCACCGAATCCTAACTTTATTTGATTATTGATAATGTAGTGGTTAGGCCCATCGTCCATAGGGACTTCTTGGGTACGAAAAAGGAAGTGAGAATCACTAAAGTTGGTGATCTGAATATTATCGATATTTTTTCGATGTGTTGTGGTGACAGAGTATTCGTCGCCCTCTAGTACACCTTGTAGTGATATTTGGTTCCAATCATCAACATTTACGGGGAGCAATCGATGTAGTTTTTTAAGCTTAAACTTTTCTACGAGGGTCCATATTTCGGCAATAAAGGTTTCGGTATCATCGTCGTATTTACTGTGGTTCATCATGGTCATTTGCAAATGGTCGATTTCCCTTAATCGACTAATGGCGTCTACTTCACTACCGTTACCGGCAAATTCTATCAACGGCCCCCAGGGTTGCTGGTTGACGGGGTTGTCTATTGGTAGTGCATAGGTCGTCAGTGGTAAGGAAAATGCGAGTAGAGCGCAGGCGGACTTTGCATAGGTAAACATAATGTAGCCTTTTTTGTTGTTCTTTTGAGGTCTTTGAAGAGATTTACTCGATAGTATGCCATCTATGAGCGATGAGTAATGAGTAAATGGGACATAAAACCATTCATAATGGGCCATGCATCCCAAAACCCTCATTACTAAGTTATGTCTTCTTTGTTCATCGAATGGATTTTGAGCCGAAAAGAGTATATAACAACGCCATTTATGTAGAGCGCAAATGAGAAATGACTCATAGCGCCTAGTTAGTTGGCTTAAGGTGAGGAAAGATAATGATATTTAGTTTAGTGGGAGTGGTCGGTGCAGGACAAATGGGCAACGGTATAGCTCAGGTCATTGCATCAAAAGGAATCTCTACCATTTTGGTAGATGTAAATGAAGATGCGCTAGCGAAAGCGCTGGAGACAATTGCGAAATCATGTGATCGTCTCATCAAGAAGCAAAAAATTAGCGATGATGATAAAGCGAGCCTTCTAGCAAATATCTCTGTCTCTACAGATATGAAGGCGTTGGGTGATTGTGACCTTGTTATCGAAGCGGCGACTGAGAATATCGACCTCAAGCTAAAGATATTTCAGCAGTTAGATGAGGTATGTAACAAGGAATGTTTACTTGCCTCGAACACATCCTCGATTTCCATAACGAAAATAGCTGCGGCGACGAACAGACCAGAAAATGTTGTTGGCATGCATTTCATGAATCCAGTTCCCTTGATGAAGCTTGTGGAAGGGATTCGTGGTCTTCAAACGTCAGATGACGCATTTGAAAGAGTTAAGTCCTTTGCTGAATTCCTGGGAAAGACGTTTGTTGTTGCTCAAAAAGACATGCCTGGTTTTGTGGTTAATCGGATCTTATTGCCGATGATTAATGAGGCGATTTATACCTTGCATGAAGGTATTGCGACGGTAGAAGATATTGATGCAGCGATGATGCTTGGTACTAACCAGCCGATGGGTCCATTAACGTTGGCAGACTTTATTGGATTGGATACCTGTTTGTCTATCATGCAAGTATTATATGAAGGTATGGGAGACTCGAAATATCGCCCGTGCCCACTATTGGTTAAGTATGTGGAAGCAGGGTGGTACGGTAAGAAGTCCGGTCGAGGATTCTATAACTACGCGACGTAATGAAAACTGCCATAGAGCCAGCAACAAAATGAGCGTATCTTTTTGTTGCTGGCTCTATGGATTTTAACGCTACGTGTTTTAATTGACTTGTTTACTGCGGCCTTCCCAGAACGGCTTTCGTAATTCAGTTTTGAGGATTTTACCCGCGCCACTGACCGGTAAAGGAATAGTTCTAAAATCTAGGGAGCGAGGAACCTTATAAGACGCGATTTTTTCTTTACAGAAGTTGAGTATGTCGGCCTCTGTGGCGGAATTTTCAGCATGAAGAATAACAATAGCATGCACTTGTTCACCCCAAGCTTCGCTTGGAATTCCGATAACAGCACAACTTTCTACTGCTGGGTGCTGGTACAGTGCATTTTCAACTTCTACAGAGTAGACATTCTCTCCGCCAGAAACGATCATGTCTTTTACCCGGTCGGCGATGTAGAGATAGCCATCATCGTCCATATAACCTGCGTCACCGGTATGCATCCAGCCATTCTTCTTTGCTTCTGCCGTTTCAGCTTCTCTTCGCCAATATCCTTTCATTACCGTTGGCCCGCGCGCTATGACTTCTCCAATTGAACCGTTCGGTAGTGGTTGGTCATATTCATCAACCACTCTAATTTCGCCTGTAAGTACGACGTTGCCGGCCGATCTTACTCTGTGGGCAAAAGGCCCTTCAAAATCATGAAATTCAGGTGCGAGCAGTGTGATAATGGGGGACAGCTCTGTCATCCCGTATGCCTGGGAAAATTCTGTATTTGGGATCAATTCCTGAGCACCTTTTAATACGGCCTCTGGCATTGGGGATGCACCATACGCTAATCGCTTGAGGCTACTCAAATCATACTGACGCGCGTTTGGTGTGTTGACTAGCATATTGATCATGGTGGGAACGAGAGTGCAGTTGGTGACTTGTTGTTTTTCAATAAGCTGCAATGTTTGTTCTGGCTCAAATTTAGGGATGAACACGTGAGTCCCGCCGAGCATTGTGACTGCAATGTTAGACGTGGCATCGGCGGCATGAAACATGGGGGCCGCGTGTAGATATCGGGTATCTGCGTTATAGCCTAGGCCGTTGAGACAGTTCAGCGCATTATGAACGAGGTTATCATGAGTAAGCATTACCCCCTTAGGTAACCCTGTGGTACCTCCCGTGTAAAAAATTCCTGCGGTGTCGTCATTACCGGCATTCGCGTCGGGGGCAGGTTCGGAATCTACAATAAGAGATTGATAAGCAACAATGGATTTAGTGGAATCTGTTGCTGAATAGTTAATGATCGTCTCGACGCTTGTCAGCTTGCCCTCAAAGGCGGGTAACATTGCGCTAAAAGTTTCATCTACGATAAGCACCCTCGTTTCAGAATCATTGAGTAAAAATATAAGTTCTTCTGGCGCTAGTCGAATATTAAGTGGTACGGCGATAAGACCTGCCCACGCTATCGCGTATTTCGTTTCTAAATAGTAGTCACTGTTAAGTGACAATATAGCAACGCGATCTTCTTGTTGCAGTTGCAGGTTGCGCGTGAGTCCACCCGCAAGTGCTGATACTCTTTGAGCAAATTCCGACCAGGTTTGTTGTCGGTCGCCATCGATAGTGGCGATACCGTTCGGGTTAATTTGTACTGCTCGACGTAAGCTTTGAGTGATGTTCACTGATAGGGCCTTTTTGTAGTCTTATGATTCTAATTTTTGGTTCTTGTTATGTTTCGATGGTGCCATAGTTAAGCGTGGGTTAATACTGAAAAAGCATAGACAAAAAGGTTATCTGTTCAAACACTCTATAGAGTGTCCAGCAAAGACTTGTGTCGATTGGTTTATGCACAGCCAGGCATCTACACCTATACTACTGTTGTGATTGGCTTTATGATGTCCCGCTTTTTATCATACCTAACTGGAGAGAAGACTATTACCGAGATCGATACCACTGAACAGCGTATTAAGAAAGAGTTTGTAAGTATGCTGAACTCGAGTTCCTATGCTGAAATAAGAGTAAAAGATTTAGCGTCGTCAATGGGAATGACTCGCCAAAATTTTTACCGCTATTACTCATCCAAAGAACAAATTCTTAGCGAATTGATAGAGGATTCTGTCGAGAGTTTGGTGGCGGGCATAGAGGAATTCTCACCGGTATTGGACAATCAAGTGTGGGGGGTACTCATAGAGCTTGCACTGAACAGTTTCAAAGCTAACAAAGAACTAACGTACGCGATAATGAGGAGTGGAGCTGATGAATTGGTGTATAAATATACTCGGGCTTTCTTGAGCCGAACGTTAGGGCATTTTGCGAGGATAAATAATATTAAAGTCACCGATCATGATTATTTCAGCCTGATGGCGAGCCATTTCTCCGGAGCCATGTATCACACAGTTAAGGACTGGTGTGACAAAGACATGAGAGTTCCTGTGAAAGATGTGTCTCAAATGCTACGAGTGACGGCCAATGATGCGTTAGCGGCCTTACTTCAGAACTGTACTGCTCCAGCCGCGAGTGAATAGTGAGTAGCTAATATAGTTAGTTGATTGGTAGATCATAATGTAGCCTAACTGTATCCGTCTGGTATAATGCCCCCAATTTTAATCGGCCGATGGCCATTGCGCTGGGTTTGCGTCTCAGTTAGCCAGAAGGAAACAGTATGTCCAAGGTAGTTGTATCAGCTCTCTATAAGTTTGTAGCACTCGATAATTTCGAAGATTTGAAGGCTCCGCTGTTGAAAGTGATGCTTGATAATGGGGTGCGTGGCACACTATTGCTCGCTAAAGAAGGCATTAATGGCACGGTTGCTAGTACTCAAGAAGGCGTTGATGCCTTACTTGCGTGGTTGAGTAGTGATGATCGCCTGGCGGGTATAGTCCATAAAGAATCTTATGACGAAGAAATGCCATTTTACCGTACCAAGGTTAAATTGAAGAAAGAAATTGTCACCATGGGTGTGGAAGGTATTGATCCTAAACAAGTTGTTGGTACTTATGTGAAGCCAACAGAGTGGAACGACCTTATCAGTGATCCCGATGTGGTATTGGTTGATACCCGTAATGATTATGAAGTCGAAATAGGCACGTTCAAGAATGCAGTTAATCCCAATACTAAAACTTTCCGTGAATTTCCCAAATATGTAAAGGACAACATGGACCCGGTTAAACATAAGAAGGTCGCGATGTTTTGTACTGGCGGGATTCGTTGTGAAAAATCGACAGCCTACATGAAAGAACAGGGCTACGAAGAGGTCTATCACCTTGAAGGAGGGATTCTCAAGTATCTAGAAGAGGTACCTAAAGATGAATCCTTATGGGAGGGTGAATGTTTTGTGTTCGACAATAGAGTGTCGGTCAATCATGACCTTGATAAGGGTATTTATGATCAATGCCATGCCTGTCGAATGCCCGTTACTGATGAAGAGAAGCAGCACGAGAAGTTCGAGCAAGGGGTAAGCTGCCATCACTGTTATGATGAGCAAACCCCTGAGCAGCGCAATCGATACATGGAACGTCAGCGTCAGATTCAAATTGCCGCCAAACGAGGTGAAGCGCATATCGGTAGTGATGTTGTGGATGCGGTAGCGAAACACAAAGAAGAGAAGCGACGTAAGTTAGAGAAGAGTCAACAACAGTAACTCATTGGTTTCTTTAAAATAGGGGTAAGAGGAATGTGTGCCTTTTTACCCTTGTTCTGTCTATATTTTACAGGGCGTCTACCATAGCGAATAAAGGGGGGGCTACTTAAAGCTCTTGGTGTTTGAGGATTTAAGGTAGGCCCAGTCGATTTCTCTCTTGTATTTTTTTTCGATAGCCTTCATTAGTGGTGTATTCTCCATTGCATACCAGGCGTTGATATAGGCATCTAGAATAACTTTAGCATTGGGAATGCGGCGGTTTATGCATGATCGACTCAGTGTGTACAAGACGTGATGTTTCTTCACCGGAAAAGAAGGTCTATTGCTCTGCAAACCGTATTCAGCACGGGTTCCGTAATCCATCATGAATGCTTCTCTGCGCTTGCTAAACATTTTTGCCATCATTTTTGGCTTTACGATATCGATGAGAGTATTTTTTGATGGCAGTAGTTTTTCAAAATACACCCTGCTTTCTTTTGGCACCATGACAGGTGAGTTGAATATTGTGGATGCGGGATCCGTTATGTGCGTCGGGTCCGCATCGATATTTTGGTAGATCATGATTGTGTCTGAATCTATAAATTTGTGGCCACAATAAAAGTCCTCTTCGAACAGCTTCGTCAGTTGATGATTGGCGGTATACCAGTCAATAGTCCCTTTTTTTAGTTTATAGAAAAGCCTTGAAGCGGGAAGGTATTCCGAATAAACATTAATGCCGATTGTGTTGGTAATATGCGTGAACATTTCTACGCCACTACCTTTAAAATCTGTTTTAGCATTAAGAGGTGCAAATGATTGTGGGGGGTAGTGAAAATACGCCACTTTGATAGGCGTGGCATCCTTAGCCATGATGGGCTTATCAGCAACATGACTACCCCAGATAATCAGGTCATCATCTTGAGCGTTTACACCACTTGAGATAAAGAAAGCGGCTAGAGTTATAGTCATAAAGAGGGAAGTCGCATTGAAATAGGCAAGCAAAGTTCCTTTAAACAACTGAAATAGAATGTAAACAATCATTGGCTTGCTCCCTTTCAATTATCTGCGCGATAACGAAAACGCAGGGTGAAATTGCTGATTCCGTTATAGAGCCGTATATAATGCGGTCGATCTTGCTAACACTACACTATAATTAGGGCACACACATAACTCCCGCATTAACTGTAATGTCCAATATTAGTGCAATTATACCAAGGGTCTTCATCATTGTTGCAATGGTAATTGCCTACTGCCCAGCGGTTGGGTTTGCAGAAGAGCCGCCACTAATAATCTTAGTTCCAAATGATGTTCTAGCAGACTATGAGGAATTTATCGACTCTAGAGATGTATTGAGCCTGACGGAATATGACGGTGAGTCCTCAAGGCGGGATGTTGTGGAGGTGGCATTACTTCAGCAAGCACTACACTTAGGTGGTGTAGATCAACGTATTAGGTTCTCAGAGGTTGACTCCTATAAACGTATATTGGTAGAGATGCGTGGGGGCAGGGCTGTGATGGCCGCCACCTCTAGTTGGCTGATAGATTTACAAGAGATAGAAGGGGAAGTCTATCTGTCCAATGCAATTATCGAAGATGGAGAGTTTGAGGCGGGTCTTTACACGTTACCTAACAATACGACGGCTTTGTCGGCCAAGACACGCCTTGATGTTCGAAAGCTCAGCGCGGTATCGAGTAAAGCATGGAAAATTGATTGGGCGACATTGAGATCAATGAACCTAAGACGGCTAGAGAATACGGTAACATGGTTGTCGATGGTGAGAATGGTCAATGCTGGCAGAATCGACTTTCTGCTTGCGCCTTTTCAAGTAACCGATGACCTTTCGCTGACGGTGGAGAGTGTAAGACTTGTCCCCATTCCGGGTATAAAGATCGGATTAAAAGGTAGTCGGCATTTCGCTGTTTCGAAGTCATATCCTGGTGCTAATGAAATATTTGAAGCGCTGAACAAGGGCTTGTCAATATTGGAAGGGCGTGGAGCAATTAAGAAAGCTTATCTCCAATCGGGATTCTTTAATCATAAGGTGGCGAGTTGGGTCAATATCTCACTCTTGGAGTAGATAAATGAATATACCTGGTTTCGTATTTTACAATGCCTCATTTTACTCATTGCTGTTGATTGGGTGCCTTTTTATGGGGACTTCTTACGCGAACACAGTAACTCTTGAGGAGTCAGTCTCCATTCATAAAACAGTCTATTTTTTTCAGAGAAATAGAGACAGGAAAAATGCAGAGACAGGAAATTATGAACAAAACTTGCATCATGGCACTGGTCTTGGGGCTATTGATATACACTTTTATACTCCTTTAGAGGGATTAGACGTAAAAGCAGGTCTCTATGGTGCATATGATTTTTCAATAATCGAGGGCGATAAGGTTAATCAAGAAAATGAGTTTTCTTTTGCAGGTGAGCGTTGGGGAGACAATTACCGGCAGGGCGATAATAATAAGCCAGAAAATGGTGTGAGTTATTCGAAATTGACGTTGGATTACCAGCTGTCTGAATACGTTGATCTTGTGTTTGGTTTTAATCAGTTTCGTGTGGCAGGTTTGATCGGTACAAACTGGTCATTTCTCCCAGGAACCTCCAGGGGAGGAGGGGTAACTTTTGAGAATGGTCGGGTGGTATTCAATTACGTCTGGATTGATCGGTATAAGGCACCTTGGTTTCGTGATGTCCAGAAGTTCTCTACGCAAAATGCTTGGTCAGATCCATTTGATAGCGAAAGCCAAATCGATTACTTGCATGGATTGTCGGCATCGACGCAATTTTATCGGCTTAATATGACGCTTTCCTTTGCTGAATCCGAAGGGTATATGGAAAGCGCTTTTTTTAAGGTAAGCAATGACCCGGAAGGTTCGAGTGATATTAAGCTTAGCTATCAATACTATGCTTCTGATACGGAGGGAATGTGGGATGACCAAGACAATGGGTATATGGGCGTTGCTTGGCTACAAGCGGTGACCGTTGAAATCAGTGCCGGTAGTTACCGTGTTAACGTCGAATCAACACTGGTGCGTGCCGAAGGTTTGATGGGGAACTATTTGCCAAGACTAACGCGAGGTTATGGGAATTCACAAGGGGCACTTGAGATATGGTGGGATTTGCGTTCGGATTGGAATCATCATAATGAAAAAGCCGTTTTCCTATCGGTAACTCGATCCATTGACGATTGGATTGACCGTCAAGGTTGGTCGTTGAGGTTGGCTGGTGCCTACGGGTGGGGTGCTGAATATTCCCCGGCAGACCTGAAAAACGGTAAAGAATCTGCATTAGGATTGGACCTTATTTATAAGGGGGATATTGGAAAGTACAAGGACGTTACGTTCCAATGGCACTACGTAGATTTCAGAAACCATCAGGATGATCTTGGTAGTTGGGCTTTTCCAAATATGTTTACGTCAGAGAGAGATGTTCAAATTCGAGTTGTCTTTCCAGTGGATTAGATTACCAATTATCTTTTCAGACAATAGCACCTGAGTATTTTTGTGATAGCTAGTGTTGGTTTAGGTTAAGTGCATATTCCCCTGGTGTAAATCCTAGTTGCTTTTGAAACATGGCAATAAAAGCCGACGTGGAGTCATAGCCTAGTTCCCCTGCTAATTGTGTAATTGATATATCCTCTACTGCTATTCGCTGGAGGGAAATATGGATACGCAATTGCTGTCTCCAATGTTGAAAGGTCGTCCCTGTTTGTGCTTTGAATAGGCGCTGCAGAGTTCTTTCGGAGGCCCCTGCATGCTTAGCCAGCAACTGTAGAGAGTCTTTGTTGGCGGGCTCAGCAAGTAACATGTCACAAACTTTCAGCAAGCGAGGATCAGTAGGAAGGGGGAGGTGTAAAGGAACGGTATTTGCAATAGCAATCTGATCGCGAATAAGTCTAAAGAGACGACCGCTAGGGCCCGTCCAGTCATATTCTTGCGGTTGCTTCATACTCTCAAGAATGAGTTCCTTTAGTAATGGCGATATTTCTAATACATTGCAGGATTGTGGAATAATTGCCGCTTCTTTTACGCTGATATAAATACTCGATACTTCTGCCCCCGCCATGCTGGCTACCGTATGTTTTTCATGAGGAGGAACCCAAACTGCACGTTGTGGAGGAAGCAAATAGCGTCCGTTGGGAGTCGAGACATCTAGCACACCCTTGTAGGCATACACCAACTGCCCCCATGGGTGGCTATGGGCTGGAACTGATGATTTAGGTGGCAATGGCCTTTGTAATAAGCAGATAGGTCGGGGCAACACTCCCTTGGGTAATGCAACCAATGGTACTTTTTGCCAATACTGTCGTGTATGCGTCATAGATTGTCATTATAGCGATATTGCGTCATGTGTAACACCGTTACACTGGCTTTATGTTGAATCGGGCACACCACAGGAGCTACCCATGATTAAGATTGCAGAATTAGGACACCTTTTGATAAAGGTCGCTAGTATCAGGAATTCACTTTCATTTTACCGAGATTTACTTGGCTTTGAATTGGTTGAATACGATGAGGAAAATCATGGGAAGACCGCCTTTTTATCCCTGGGGCGATCTGGCCATGCAGTTGATTTACTTGAAGTTGGTTCTGACCTTGGTGAAATTAGGGAGAGCCGATTACACCACTTTGCACTTAGGGTCGAGACGGAATCTGATCTAACACATGCATACTTTGAACTGTTAGATGCGGGTGTAAAGATCATTCGGGCAACGGATCATGATTCCCAAAAAAGCGTATTTGTATACGATCCGGATGGCAATATTGTCGAACTCTATTACGAGTTATCTAATGCGTTAGAAAAATTTAGAAAAGGCCGCGTCGACACGGACAAACCCATTGAATTCGTTCGCCCTTAGATCATTTGCGTCAATGTAAGATAACTTCACGTTATTTGTGAGGCAGATACGCTATACTTAACAACAACTTAGGCCCTTGAAGCGTTTGTTTTTATAACACTTAGTTCTTAGGGCCTTGGCTCTGTGAATAACCGTAGGATAATCATTTCTAATATGCATAAATCAATTCGCATATTGTTTGCGATACTTGCCTATTTTTGTTGGGTCTGCAATGTAAATGCTGCGGACTGTTCTGCATATTTCACCGATACGATTCAAGGGCATAGTGCATCGAGTAAAATTAAATTCAAAGATACTGGTAAGGTAATCAGTGACTCGGACACGGTGCTAAACTTCCCCACGTTAGACGATCAATCTGATTCAGGTAATAACACCTGTAATACCACGGACTGTAGTGTTACAGGGGCACAAACGTCTGCGCTAACATTGCCATCGTTTAATACTACCAGTGCCAGTAATGATATAGATGTGAGTAGCGGAACTTCAACTATCGGTAGCGGAGGTACCTATAGTGTCACAGAGATAAAAGACCTGACCGTAAGCAGCTCTGCCAATGTTACCTTTCTTGCATCAGCGACAAAATACAAAATATCCAAAGGTAAATTCAGTAATAGTGCCGTAGTCACCTTTAATTCAGGTCAATATTGGTTCAACGAATTAGAGATAACAAATTCTACTCAGATAATTATTAACGGCCCCGTGACAATATTTGTTAACACCCATTTTGATATTGAAAACTCTGCGTTTATCAACGTTAGCGGCGCGGCGAAAGATCTGGTAATCGTTGGGTATGAGCAAATTCATTTAAAGGACGATGTGCAAGTACACGCGGTGCTGTACGGTGCGGGTCAAGATGTGAAGCTAGAAAACGACGCCAAGCTTACGGGAGTTATTTCAGCAAATGGTACAGTTGAAATCAAAAATACCGCAAGTGTCACTTATGAAAGTGCTAGCGGTACAGAAGTAGCTGATCTATGTAGTGGGTCAAGTATTACCATTGATCACTATGAAATAATCCATGACGGCTCTGGTTCTACGTGTCAGTCGGAGTCGGTTACCATCAAAGCGTGTACCGACGCGGCGTGTTCTACAACGTTATCCAGTAGTGTGAGTTTGTCTTTTCAAGGTGACGGCTCGACTATCAGCTCTCCGACGTTTACGGGAAGCACTACATTTACCTACGACCATACCACTGCAGAAACCTTAACGTTATCTGTCGCAAGCCCCAGTGTGACGGCAACAGGAGCGTTGGTGTGTAGCGGTGGCAGTGGGTCTAGTTGTGATATTGCATTTTCTTCTTCTGGCTGTACTACGTCTTGCGCTACTTACTTCCCTGATACTGCACAAGGCAACACTGCATCAAGTTTTATTCGTTTTCGAAACACTGCACGCGTCGTGAGTGATCCTGATAATACCGTAAGTTTCCCAAGTATTTCTGATTGGACTGCATTTCATAACACCTGTGATACCGTGGATTGCTCCACCACATCATCAGCGGTGCCTGCATTCACGGTACCGTCGTTTGAAATGACCTCTACCAATACGGATGTGTCCACGAGCAGCGGAACATCTACAATTGGAAGTGGGGGTACTTATAGTGTTAATGAGATTGATGATCTGACCATAAGTGGATCGTCTAATGTAACTTTCTTAGCGTCAGCGACAAAATATGTGGTTGATACGGCATACTTCTCAGGTACATCGGTAATAACGCTAAATGCTGGCGAGTATTGGTTTGATTTCTTGGAGATTAAAGGCTCAGTTCAAATTATCGTTAATGGGGCCGTGACAATATTTGTGAATCAGCATTTTGATATTGAGAATACCGTGCAGGTTAATGTCAGTGGTGATGCTAAGGATCTCAGTTTGGTGGGTTATGATAAAATTCACCTTAAGAATAGTGTTGAATTTCACGGGGCCATTTATGGCAGTGGTGGCCAAGAAGTCAAATTGCAGAATACCGCTAAGGTCTTTGGTGCGGTCTCTGCCAGTGGTAAACTCGAATTAAAGCACTCATCGTATATTACCTACGAAGACGTTAGTGGTTTAGAAGTGGCAGGGTTATGTGGGTCTCCTACCGCACCGACTATTAGTACCTTGACCGCATCATGTAGTGCGTTAAATCAGCTTACATTAGCCTTTTCAGAAGATGTATCATCATCTACGGCACAAAACACCAGTAACTACAGTTTGGCAAATGCAGCTTCTGGCAGTGTTACGATAAATTCAGCGGTACGTTCGCCAGACAATACTGTGACATTAACGACAGCAACCACGCTAAACGATTTCACTGAATATACATTAACGGTTAATAACGTCGAAGATCTGGAGGGTAACGCTATGACCAGTAATTCGACCGCAACGGTAACGCTAGCTTGTAGCCAAAATTGTATTACCGATTCTTTCGTAGGCCCGGGATCGTTGAATTCCACTTGGTCAGTTGGTAATAACAGTGGTGCATTTGGTGATCCAACAATAGTGAGTAACGGCCGTTTACGCTTAACGGATGCGTCAGGCAATGTTGCCACAGTCGCAACATTACTGAAAAAGTTTCCAGGCGCAGAAAATAGGATCGAGATCGAATTTGATTATTATGGCTACGACGGCTCAGGTGCTGATGGTGTGGCGGTAATCTTTTCAGATGCCACTGTGTCAGCCGTCACCGGGGCATACGGTGGGTCATTGGGTTATGCGCAAAGAACTGGTGTTGATGGGTTTGCGGGAGGTTGGCTGGGTGTTGGTTTAGACGAATACGGTAATTTCTCTGCCGCCAATGAAGGGAAATCTGGTGGAACAGGTTTCTTAGCCGATAGTGTCGCATTACGGGGTTCGGGTAGTGGCTCCAGTGGGTACCCGTTTTTAGCCAATTCTGGTGTGCTTTCACCGGGTGTTGATCAAAGTGGCAGTACGCCGAACCCTGGGGATCGTTACAAAATCATTATCGATCATACTATGGGAGGTGGTGTTGCCAATGTTTCTGTGGAGCGTGACACGGGTTCTGGCTATAGCGTAATCGTGACGGAGTTTGATATCTTTACCGTAAATGCATCTCAGGCAAGTGTTCCAGCAGACTGGCAGATATCATTTACAGGGTCTACTGGCGGGGCGACAAATATTCATGAAATCGGTGATCTTAAAATATGTGCAGCTCAACCAATAACGGATACTAGCTCAGTTGATCACTATGCGATTAGCCATAGTTCAATTGGTGTTACCTGTGAGGCGAGCCAGATAACAGCGACGGCTCATGATGCATCTCATAATGTTGTCAGTGTCTCGAGTGATACTGATCTGACGATTACGACGACACCCACTGTTTCTGGCATTGTCTCAACACCGGCTACTATTTCTAACGGAAGTAGTTCAACCACGTTCTATATTAATCAAACGAGTGCATTAAGCGGCATTGATATTGATGTGACTGATGGAACGAATACTGACCCTGATGATGCAGGCTCTGAAGATGCTACGTTCAGTTTTCTTGATACTGCGTTTCGATTCTACGCCGACAGTAGTAATACGGATACCACACCGATAGTTACGCAAACCGCGAGTGAGTCATCCACGACGACCGGGCAATCATTGGAATTGCGGGCAATAAGAACCAATACCGACACGGGCGCTTGTGAAGCTGCGCTGCAAGGCACCTCAGCCGTAAATATCGCTTATGAATGTAAGAGCCCTACAGCATGTTCGGCGGGGAACTTGGTGTCGTTTACGGGGGGGGGAACAAAATCAGTTGCGAGTAATGATAACGGCTCCAGTTTAAGTTATACCTCTGTCAATATGGTTTTCGATGCCAACGGCGCTGCTCCATTTTCGTTTAAGTACAGTGACGCTGGTCAGATTACATTGCATGCTCAAAAAATTGTTGCTGCTAGTTCGCCGGACCCCGCGTTTACGCTAACAGGAAGTAGCAATGCATTCTGGGTAAAGCCAAAGGAACTTGTCATAACCGCTAAGTCCAGTGGTACTGCACTTGATAATACTAGCGCCAGTGACCCCACGCCGGTTCACAAAGCTGGTGTGGGGTTTGATTTGGTCGTCACCGCAGTCAATGCTGATGGGGGTACCACGCCTAACTATGTGTTGGGCCAATCACAACTGAGCTTAGCAAGAACGGGCCCTACCACTGTTGCAGGGTTAGAAGGTGATCTAAAATATTCAGCAGCAGGTACTATTACCAGTGCACTGAGTTCCACATTTCAAAATGCCACGCTAACGAGTTTTACAGCAGGAGTTTCTAGCTATAGCGCAGCAAACTATTCAGAAGTTGGCTTGATCAACTTGGATATTAAAGACATAGATTATGGTGGCTTAGGTGTCACTATTGATGCTGATGCAATTAATATTGGTCGATTCATTCCCAATCAATTTTTGGTAACCGTTTCTGATGGTAGCTTTTTAGGTACCTGTGGATCGTTTACCTATACCGGGCAGCCCTTCACCTATGATAGCGCTCCCGCTTTTACAATCACGGCCCAGAATGCCGCGGGAAATACTACTGGTAACTACACGGATCCAGATTACCTAAAATTATTGCATAGCAATATCAATAGTAATCGTACCTTTCCAACGACAGATGGTACGACCACAGGCGCATCTTCTGCTCTGATGGCGCTAACACCTAGTTCGGGTGATGGTACACTAGTGGAAACTAGCCAAAATAGTGGGATTATGACCTACTCGTTTAATGCCAGCGATACGTTTACCTATATCCAAGAAACCAACGCGATCACAGGCCCTTTTAACCCAGATCTAACGATTACCACTACGCAATTTAGTGATAGCGATTCAGTACAGTCTCTGACGGTTCCTGATGTTACACCAACAGCCACAGCGACGCCCATTCGATATGGACGTTGGCGGATGGAAAACATCTATGGACCAGAGACCAGCAGTTTGTCCATGGTGTCGGTGACGGAATATTTGGATGGTAGTGGGAATTGGTTGACCAATACATTGGATAGTTGCACGGACCTAAGTGCAAGGGTGTCGATTAATCAGCAAACTGTTGGGACCAACTATACATCCATTGCCGTGGGGGGAGGGACCACAGATTTCACGTTAACGAGTCCTGTCGCGCTTGGCATTGCCAGTTATTCATTTACCCCGCCAAATGCAGGGAATACCGGAGAGGTAGATGTGGGTGTAGATCTTGCCTTGCACCCTTGGTTACGCCATGACTGGGATGACGATGGTGATTTTGAAGATCATACTGAAGTCACTGCCACTTTCGGTGTTTATCGGGGTCATGACAGAGTGATTTATTGGAGAGAGATTCCGTAGTTTGATATCGTAGTTTGCTACCAACGGTAGTTTGGAATTTGTCGTTGGTTATCCTAGGAATTTGATCAATACATTGGAGATCATGGCCGGAGAAATAGGCTTAATAAGGATGTCATCCATACCTGAAGTTTTGCACTGTTCTAAATATTCAGAAACTGCATGGGCTGTGAGGGCAACAACAGGTTTTCGAGTGAGTCCATTTTCTTTCTCATAGCGACGTATTTTTTTGGTCGCGTCATAGCCATCTAATACGGGCATTTCGCAATCCATAAAAATAATGTCAAATTCCTTGTGATGATTCTTAAAGGTTTCAAACGCGTCGTGACCATTTTCGACTACGTGATGCTGCACAGTAAGTTTGTCGAGGAATCCGGTAGTGACATCTACATTAATTTCGTTGTCCTCTGCAATTAAGACTTTAATGCTCGAGGCCACAGACTTTCGCTGGCTGGGGAGGGCGTTCACCGTCATTAGAGATGAGCGATCCAGCTTTTGGAACTGTAGGGTAAACCAGAAGGTTGAGCCGACATTTAATTCGCTGACGACACCAATCTTTCCTCCCATAATCTCAACGAGTTCTTTGGTAATCGCAAGGCCTAAACCACAACCGCCATAATTTCGTGAGGTTGAGAAGTCGGCTTGTTGGAACGGTTTAAAGATGTCGTGAACCTGATCTTCGGCCATTCCCATGCCGGTATCGATAATATGAAATTCATAGACTTCCATGTCGTCGGTTTCAACGCTCTTCTTGACGTTGATACCAACCTGCCCAGAGTCAGTGAATTTAAGTGCGTTACCGACTAAGTTAAACAGTATTTGTTGTAGCCGTATTGGGTCGCCCTGAATAAACCCCTTTATGTTGTCGTCGATATGATAAGTGAGCTCAACGTCATTGTTGGTTTTTCCAAATTGTAGAATATCAACGCTTTCTCGAATGATATCTGACGGGCTAAAGGCCTTGGCTTCCAACACAATATTGCGCCGTTCCAATTTCGTGAAGTCCAAGATTTCATTGAGTAGTCGAAGCAGAGTGTTTCCGCTTTGTTGTATGGTACTAACTAATTTGGTTTGTTTTTTGTCGAGGGTGGTTTCTTTTAATAGTTGTGTGAGCCCAAGCACGCCGTTCATAGGGGTTCTTATTTCATGACTCATAACCGCTAGAAAGTTTGCTTTGGCTCGGTTGGCATCTTTTGCTTTCATTGATTCTTGTAGCGCTTCCATTTCCCGATTTCTTGCGATTAATTCTCTCTTTTGAGATGAATATGCATTCCTCTTGAGTCGAGTTATTCTGATGGCTAACGCAGTGGATATCAGTACGGCTTCTATCGCTGACCCTGCCTGTAAGCTACATTCAGTGATCAGGTTGACGGAAATTAATCCTAACTTATTTAACGAAAGCAGTACGGCTCCTGTGAGTAACGAGGTCCAGGCCACTGTAAATATTCGTGTGTCTATATCACCTTTAGACCAATTCAGCAGGCAAGCTGTTAAGATGGTGACGGCCATAATGGTAGGTAAAAAGGTCACAAGAATTGCAGTAAGGTTGGATTCAATCACAAAATTAGACAGTGCGAGTATAACGCTTAGCCCCATGATGATAGCCAGTGCGCGATAGGCAAAGGGAAGAGTTTCGCGAAGACGTAGAAACAGTATGCTGAGTAAAGAGCAAGAAAATACACTGGTGGCTATAAAGAAAACAACGCTATGGTAGTTAAATTCCGGTGTGTCGGGCCAGAAGTATTGTGCAGCCAATCCTTTTTGGATCAAACTGAACATGAGTATATTTGAGATGCAAATGATGTAGGAAAAGTAGATTTTCTCCTTGGTTACGACAGCCACAAAAAGATTGTAGCCAATCATAATGAGCATAATGCCGAATACCATACATAGGAACATCAGCATTTTAGTATCTTGTTCCCAAAAATCTCGCTCAGCCCATAACCCAATGGGGAATTGTATGGGTAGTCTTGAGACTACTCGTATATATAGAGTGTTGCTGTCTTGAGGTTGAAACGTTAGTGGGAAAATTGGATTGCGATGACTCACGATATGGCTGGAAAAGGGCAAGCTAAAGCCAATGCTAGTATCTGAGATTATACTATTGGCCTGTGTTTGGAATACTTGGATTTTTTCCAGAAAGGGGGTTTCGATGACGAGTAGACGTTCAAGGGGAGATAGGCTCGTATTTTTTAGTGAGAAACGGAACCAATACACATGTTTGGAGTAACCGAAATTTATGATCTCTTGGGTAGATCTTGTCCAAGCTGAAGAGTCGAGGTGCATAACCTCCTGGATAGAAAGGGAGCCGTTGGATTCAGCAACATAATCAATGTGCTGTGATAGCGATACATAACCTTGGCTCGTGTCGAATGACAAAGGCATATTATCGGCATAGGATTGTCGACTGGGTATTGCAACAAGAACAGCAACGAGTAGACATATAAGACCAAGCTGTTGCAACTTGCTCTCAGTCCATTGAAAGTGATTCATAGCGAACGTCAATGTATAGAATTTGAGCGCTGGATTATAAATGAAACGCTCGTTCATAAAAAACTATTTTGTAAGCTATAAGACAATCTTTCCTAAAAGTTATTGTTTTGCTCTAAATGGCAGCTACATATTCAACTAAATGTCTATGGTGTTTTATTGAACTTGCGTTTTTATGCAAGTTATTGTTGATAGACTTGCTTGAGTTTACGTTGAGTCTTTGGGCCACAGATACCGTCTACATCCAAATTATTGTTCGACTGAAATCCGATGGTCGCATTTTTGGTGTTCTTGCCGTTTATACCGTCAACCACGCCAGCCTCAAAACCCAAATTATTTAGACGAGTTTGCTGCCCGGCGATGGTTGAAACATCGGGGATCTGCTCTTCTTTAACATCAAAGTCCATATAGGCGATGGGCTCATCTTGTTTAGGGTCGAGCCAAACATCAATCTTTCCTTTGAGCTGTTCGGGTTTAAGTACTGTTTCAAACTGACCATTACGATCGGTTTCGCCTTCAATATTGCCACCGTCAGTTTTAAGCAATACTTTTTTATTGGCGTATACGCGGCCTTTTTTGTTTTGCAGTTTTAAAATGAATTTCTCTCCGGCGGCTTTTAAGAACACGACGGGGATTAGACTGTCCCGTTGACTTCGAAGTGCTTTGCCTTTCTCGCTTAGTATTTTGTAGCCAGTGGCATCTATATCGATGTTTTGATTAAGCAGTGCTGTTTCTATACTGCTCACATCACCCATGGGCGTTCGAAAATGTTGGTCATTACTATAAGCAGAAAAATCGAGCGCAGTCGTCACTTCCTGTTGCTTGGTGTTGTCACTTTCTAGGGTTTCAATATATGGCCAGTCCCACTGCTGTTCAGAATAGGCTATTCGTGTAGTATTGGCACCGGTTTGTAACTCACCGCCGAGCTTATAAGCTGTCCAGATCCCACTGACCCAATGCCCTTCCGCTTCCCTGAGTTCTTCTTGGCCAAAATCCCCATTCCAGTTTTTTCGGTAGTACTCGACATTAACATCACGCATTGCTTGGTTCTTTAAGACTTCCAGTTCACGCCATAATTTCCCGCGCCAGAAAACGTAAATCCAACCAGGTTTAAGGATATCTGTTTGCTCCTGGTTTTTATTCTTGTTGATATACGCAAGTGGCCGGACAGGTACAAGTACGTTATCCCACTCTGGCTTGTCGGTGGTCCTGTCGACGGTTTCAACATTATCTTGTAAAGGCAATCGTATGTCGGCACAGGGACCTTTGGTTGGAATAACAATGGTAATATTTCGAGGTGTTTTCGGAAGGTTGCGAAATTCTGCAATACTGCGGTGGTTTGAATGAAGATGATTTTGAGTGGAGCCAAGTTGCGCTCTTTCTCCATATTCACTGCTCCCACCTTGTGAAATATCGTTGAGCTCAATTTTCTGCTTTGGGCAGGAATTGCGTCCAGCGATCTCAATTATAATTTTGTATTTGAAATCTTCGGTTTTATTTCTGGTCAGTTGGTTGTCTGGTGATGTTTGGCTGCCGGTAGTAGAAGTGTTAATAGCGCTATTTTGTGTGGCGCTTGGCTGGCTAGTGGGGGTAGTGTTTGGACGCATAGCGCGCTGCATTGCCACAAAATTTCGCATATCCGGACTGAGGATAGGGGAGATCTCGTCATTGTGGTGATCTTGAGTCGAGACCGGGGCTGGCGCTGTATTAATAAAATGGGTGGTTTCAGAAGCCACGACACTCGATCCACCATTGGCTTTCCCTTCTGGGCGTACAATAATGAACTCACCTGATTCAATGCGATCGCCAGCGATGATTGCGTCCTCTTCGCTGGATGATCGGACTAACCCGGTACTTTCTAAGAGTGCAGCTAAGGCGTTAACATCAAAATCCAGTGCTTTTTCAACGAAATGATCGATATCATAACGGCTGTGCAATTGCACCACAGAATCTTGCTCTATCCCCTTGGTACCAAGGGCTTCAAGGACGTCGTAACTACTTCCATCTACTGATACACGAGCTTTCAAGGGCGTTTCCCCACCTTTAACGGATTGAATCAGCTATATAGACAGATATCTCGTAAGTATCAGGCAGGTAATAAGAGGAGAAAACACTAAGGTTTTGCTAATATAATCATGAATTTGTCAAGAATAGGGAACAACTATGTCAGACATAGACGATCAATTAGTAGCGTTCTGTCAGCGTGGTATGGCTGATATACGTCATTCCGAGGTGCTAGGCATCAAAGCTGTAGCGGCAAGTAAACAGGGTGTGACGTTATTGCTTCCCTACCAGCCGGGTATTGTTGGGGATATAGAAACGGGCGCGATGCACGGTGGCGTTATCTTTTCACTCGCAGACCAAGCCAGTGGATTTGCCGTGTTCTCTCATCGTTATCCAAAGGTGCAAATAGCACCGACCTTGGATCTTCGTATTGACCATATGCGAAAATCCACAAAAGACACGGATATGCTGTGTTTCGCCGAGTGTTACAGAGCCACAGATAATGTTGCGTTCACTCGAGCAGTAATACATGAAGGTGATATAGATAACCCTGTGGCGCATGCCGTGGGCAGTTACATGTTTTTAGAAAATGTAAAAGATCAACGCTGGTTAAGGGAAGGTGCCTAATGGACTTGTTATCACTGGTTCGAGATTGCAGAGATACATTGACATGCAAAGCGCTAATTGACCATATCCCATATTCTGCGTTCATTGGTATGGAATGCGAACAGTTTGGCGAAGAATACATCTTTCGTTTGCCGAAAAATGAAAATAATTTGGGAAACCCAACGTTACCAGCGATTCACGGTGGTGTGCTGGGCGGTTTTTTAGAAAACGCTGCGATCATTCACTTGCTGTTAAAACTGGATACACCTCGACTGCCTAAGACAATTGATTTTTCGATAGATTATCTTCGCGCAGGTCATCATAAAGAAACCTATGCTTCTTGTGAGATTACAAGGCAGGGGAGAAGGGCAGCAAACGTATCAATGCTAGCGTGGCAAACCAAAAAATCAGAACCTATAGCTGTGGCACGCGCGCACTTTTTGATGGAGCAGATAATAGAATAACTAAATCTCCCGCCAAGAATTACTTCTACACGTACTCGGCGTTTTTCCTGACCATTTTTTAAAGGCCCGGGAAAAATTGGCCGGGGTGTTGTAACCTATCCTCACCGAGATATCTTCAATAGTTAATGCGGTCGATTGCAATAAGTTGAGGCTATCCCTATATCTTACGTCATCTAATAGTTGTAAAAAGGTAATGCCTTTTTGGTGTAATTTTCTTTTAAGCGTTCTGTCTGACATGTGCAGCGTATTTGCTACGTGAGGTAGGTCCGGGTAATCGCTGTCTCTGCTGACTAGTTGAGCCCTCACTTTGTCTACAATATTTTCACAATATCCTAGCAAAGCCATCTCGTGTTCACATTGATCCATGACAATTCTGGCACTGATGGGGTTTGCAGTTTTTATTTTGTAATTGAGCATCTCTTTGTTATAGAGAATTTTGTTAGTGGGCATATTCCAGCGGACTTCGGGGAGCTGGTGCTTAAATTCTTCAAAATAATCAGGCTCGGGCCTGTCAAACCATATCTGCGTATTACGTTTGGCATTGTCTAATTGATCCGGTGCCAACAATGACGATGCAATAGACCAGCATTCGGCAAAAAATGTATCGAATGCCATATCCCTAAATAAATCAAACGTAGTGGATTCTTTTACCTCTACGATGGCGTGATGTTCAGTTTCTGACAAAGTGAGTGAATAAAATGGTGTAATCGTACGCACATACTTAAGGCTCATCCCAAGTGCTTCCCGATAGGTGTTACAGCTCATCATGCCAAAACCTAGCAAACCAATTTTTGTATGGGTAGATGCTAATCCTAGTTTAAAGCCTAGGGATGGGTCATTGCACCGGAGCATCAAGTTGTACACGATCGCTCCCATTTCAACCGCGTTGATTCTAGCACTGGGTTGCTGTAGTTGAGTAAGGGTGATATTCGTGTGTCTAAGGATTTTCTCTGCTGGATAACCAAGCTGCGCAGCGTAATTTATGACAGCCAATGGGAATACAGAAGAGATACTTTCAGATTTTAGGTGTTTTAGTTTTTCGGGGGTCATGCCGCAAGTATCGTTAGCAAAAATATTACTATGGAGACTTTGACGTTCTGTTGCAATATTTAGTGGGAGATTGGGTCGATAGCGTCTCTTATCGAGTGCATATTTGACATCTAGAGGTCGTGGAAGGGGTGAAATGGTGAGCATACGCCGAGTCGGCACCCATTGTAGCTATGGACTATGCCACCACTCACACTATGTAAACAGGCTTAATTATTTGTCGGTCAGCTTTGGTTCGGCTTTCTTAACGCGTATTTTGCTGCCAGCAACATCAGTACCATTTAAGACTTTCATCGCCTTTTTGGCATCACCTGGATTAGGCATTTCTATAAAACCAAAACCTTTGGATTCGCCGGTGTTTTTGTCCATAACTAGCGAGCAGGATTGTACATGGCCATGGGCTTCAAACATGGTTTTGAGCTCTGCTTCGGTTGTGCTACGGGCGAGATTACGTATTAGAAGTTTCATTAGGTATGTTTAGTCGCTATTGATTGAGGGAGATGATAAGTAATGCGCCCGATAGTACCAGTTATCGGGTATATAACCAATAACTGGTGTGTGACGGATGAATGCTCAAAAGAGCGTAAACGAGCGATTTTGACGGATTTAGGTGTGTTTCTGCTATTTATGCCTGCAATCTCTCCAATACTGCCTTGTAGGTGGTACCTGCATCACTGAGCCTTGCGGTGTGAGATGCGATAGGTCATTGCTAGATAAATCGTTGATACACCAGGGGAGCAAACGCCACGAGAAGCAAAGTGATAGCCATTACCGTAAGGGGTAACAAAATCCTTTCATTTCTATACCAAAAACTTGAGATAGTGGGGTCTGGAATAAATGCATCCTCCCCAACGACTTGGCGGGTGAGTAGGTGATTGAGCGCAACTGGCGGCGTGAGGTAGCCCAGCTCAAATGCAACAAGTACCACCATCCAAAAGTGTAATGGGTGTATGCCTTGCTGGTAGGCGATGCTTGCCACTGATGTCGAGACCAGTATCAGCGCGCCAAAAGCGTCCATAATCATACCGATAAATACTAACGCAATTACCAAGAATCCCATGGCGATCCACGTTGAGTCGAAATCCGTAGGCAACGAGTCAAAGAGCCCCGAGCGCTGAATGATACCTGCAATCGCAAAAGAGCAGGCCATGACCATCAATATTGCACCAATATGCAAGGCGGCACTGCTAACGGACTCAAAAAGTGCACCTGATGTCGTCGACTCTCGTTGAGGATCATTTTCCAAATCCGTTCGGTCGTTGGAAAATTTCCTTTCGTAGATGATGATGCTGATCAATAAGATAGGCAAGATAATGGGTGCGGAGAACTGATCCAAGTAAGCGTGTAGAACAATACTGTAAACAGACAATACACCTACAAAGATAAGCAAATAGGGTACAAGTGATGTTAATGCGGATAAGGTAGGACCGATAGCCAAACGAATAGGCGTGATTTGAAATTTGTCTTTCTTTGTTATCATAACCACGATAAAGAATATTAAGAAAGTAATGAGGAAGACCCGAGCACCCCAATAAAAAAGGTCGTCAGTAACCACCTCTTTGTTTAGCATGGCGATTGCAATAACAAGCAAGCATGGCTGAAGTACCACGCCTGAACTACCGGTCATCGCGGTCGCTGCGAGGGCCAATTGTTTTCTTGCACCTACCCGCGTCAACTCAGTATAGACAACTGTTCCCATTGCAATAATGATGATACCTGAGGCTCCAGTATAAGCGGTGGGCAGTGCCATGATAATAATCGCCGCGAGTGCTAGCATTTCCGGTGGAAGCTTCCAGGGCGTAAGCGTCTTAAAAATCAACTCTCCAATACGGGTTTGTTTTAATAGCATCCCTATCCAAATATAGAGCCCAATATTAATAAATAGACCTGCTAATTCGAACATTTGGCCAAATAAAATGGCGGTTCCGGCGGTATGTTGTTGAGCCACGATAAAGTAATAAGAGGCAACGAGAGAGAAGATGGAGTAGATGGGAATGGTGAGTAAAGCATGGCCAATGTTTTGTTCGGCATGTAAATCTGACGGCGGCTTAATGAGCTGAAATATATTAATTGTTGCCAGTGTTAAGAATCCAAAGATCATCATAATAGATATCTCTGGGTGAGTTTCAGCGATACCAGTGTCAATGGCGGTGCTTCGATGAACGAGAGACGAGAAAAACAGCAGGAGATTGCCTGTCAGTTGCGTTGTCGTCGAGATTCGCTGGTCGTATAAAGATTTGATGGGTCTAAATGCAATATGATGCTGTTGTGACGTTGCGATTGCCGCGGCGATAAATAATAAAAGAATAAGTACGTCACGTTCCTGCTGTAATGAGAAAAGGGCCAGTCCGGTGATGGAGGTTTCTACGGTTCTAAAAATTACAACCGGTAGTGTGACTCGATCTTGGTTCTGTTGACTAATCGCGTGTTTTTTCTGACACAATGCTTGCTGTTTTTTAAGCGAATCCATTGTGGCATTACGATCAAATATCTCTGGGATGAGATCGTCAGGGCTAGGCGCTGGAAAGGTGTGTTCTAACCGATTAAGTTCGTGTGAAAGATTCAGGTTTGGGTTGCAGGATGGTGTCGGTAGGTCACCCCTCAATATCACATAATCACTCCAAAGATAGTTCCCCAGCTCAAGTAGGCGAGCTTGAACATTTTCTCCTGTATGGGAGATAACCGTAAATAAAAGCAGCGCCAGTATTAATAGGGTAGGGGCTTTGTTGTAGGTAGGGATGCTTGATCGACTCATGATGTGCTCAACGGATACTTAAGTGATTGTGAAATCTTATTCTTTGTCAGGTGCGGTACATTCGCTTCGGCGAGGATCGAGGCTGCAACGAATTTTTCGTAATACCGTAAGCGCTTTGGCATCGTAAATCCCTTCATCCCTCAGGGCGAGCCTGTTTTGTCTAAAGACTTCGTCCCAATTTTCTCCGTTGGTATTCTTGACATCGATCCAATATTTGTTAGGAATTCGTTGCTCGGCTTCTGTGATCAGTTTAAGTGCGGTGTCGAAGTTGCTGCTGATATATTCTCTTGATGATTGTCCAAATTCAGCCGGTAGCGCATCGGTTCTTGCGACCATCTGTAGTGTGGCTTGTAAAAGGGGGAAGTTAACAATCCCTCCATTGGGCTCCATACCTTTATGCAACTCCATGGGTTCGAATGCTAATGCCGGCCCACCTGCGATGTCGACGGTATGATTATTGAATTTCGCAAAAGCATTGCTAAGGGTTGATGCTACTGGCGTCATTCCTGATTGAGCGACCAGAATTTGCATTTCAGGTGCATTATCTAACACAGCGATGCGTTTGCCGGCCAGAGCTTCTGGACTATTAATGGATTTGTCGGTCACAAAAGGATAAATCGCACCGATGGGCAAAATACCGATGACCTCATATTCCCCCGAGCGCATAAACTTAGCGGCATTCTTTTTTGCCAATGTCGCCAAGGTAGTTTTTAAGTGCTTATAGGTAGGAATGGAACCGATGGAATCTAGGGTGCCTGTGAAGTGATTATAGCTTCGGGCTCTTAGGCCCGACAAATTCACCAAATCGCATACGCCAGCTTTAAAATCTTCTGACGCTACACGCTCGTCGGTATAAGGGATCAACTTTATTGTGGCACCCCATGCCAACGCTGTTGTTTGATAATCGACAAATGCTTGGAAGATTGGCCCATTGCCGCCGATAGGATCAAATGCGCACATTGTCACTGCGGTAGTGGATTTTTCAGCGGTAGCCAGCTCTATTAGTGAGGCCCACAAACCAATGGATATACCCAACGTGATTAATGCTCGAGTGATTGAGTGCATTACTTTATACCTGATTTATGAATGATGATTAAATAAGATCGTTAATGTCTAAGGCTGAGCTGTTTTCCAGTGGCGAGTCGTCCCAGAAGCTACCCAAGCGACCAAAGGGTGTTCTTTCTCCTGTTGCTTTTGTCCACATGCGATCTGAAATAAGTCGTATTTGTAGGGTGGCTATTTCATCAAGGAATTGAAGGTCTCGGATGGGCGCAACTTCTTCTTTCGATTTCACGTGTGCTTTAATAATGCGCTTTACTCGGGCTTGATCACCTTTGCCTGCGTAGAGCGTTGCTTGCAGCATTTGCACCATTCGAATGCCTTGGTTGTTGCCCACCGTGACGGCGTCTTCTAATTGTTGTTCTGGGTCCACGCCTGGCGGTAATTCACCGGGTAGCAAAATCATGGCTAACGCATCGACCCCTTTTGGTAATCCCCACCACTTTTTGTTATCAAGACAACCCATGCTCCGCCTAATTTTTGGGGCGATGGATAGGGGGACACCCACTGTAGTCTCTGAAGCTATGTCGGCGGCAAGTGCCTGAATTCCATCGATTAATCCCATAATCCAAAAAAGCTCAGAAGCCTCTGAGGCAAACACGGGGCATTGGTCACCAGGTTCACCATGAACACGTACAATAGATTGATAGCCCCCGTAAAGCCGTTTAGCGGCAAGAGCTAAATAGCGTTTTTGTTGTGTGCGAGCATCCCTTGCTTCACTCGGCAGGTTAGCCCGCATTGCACGAATGTTGCGCAACTCTGCTTCTTTCGCTTTGAGATCGGCACACATGCCTGTCGCGAGTGCAAGTAAGCTCCCAAATTCATCCGTGATAGAGCCGAAAGAACCAATGACCGGTGACATGCCTTCACCCATGGCACAGGCAACATCAGGGTCCTTAGTGGAAAGGAAGTAGGGCAAGATGCGATCTTTTCCGTAGGCCACGACACCCATGCCAGCAGTATCATAAATTGTACTGCATGCTGATAAGGTTAATAGCAACGCTATAAACAGTAGGCGTATATATAGAGATGAAGGTTTTAATGGCCGCATGGGTGTGTTCCGTCCTCGTGCTCACGTTTGTTATTTTATGGGTCTGTTTTTGTTGTTATTAGGCGTTAGGCAAATGATATTGAACGAGAGAGGCGTTGGTAATTATTGAATGGGACAATATTGCAATCAATTTAGGCCAAAGTAGAAAAGCGTACAGATTAAGGTAGGGCCATTGGAGTGTCTAAAAACTGTTCAAATATGATGTGGGTAAGTGGTCTAACACGAATATTTGATGTACAAAAAGGTGTGTGAGAGCCCGATGCTTGACACTCTTACCAATCACAATAATAATCATTAGTGCTGAAGGCAGGGTGGAGTTCTTGTTGTTAATCCCCAGGAAAATTGTGGCTTAGAAGTATCTGTAGCAATTTTTTATAAACAGTCTTCAGCATTTTTATCCTACTTTGTGAGAATACAATATCGGCCGTTATATTCGTCCACTAAGATCAAAATAATCAAGGATATGTTAAATGATCAAAAACGTTATCTATACTTTTCTCCTACTAGCGTTTTCCACGTCAGTGTTTGCTCACCCAGGACATGATCACAGTCACTGGATGAGTGGTTCCATTCATTTCTTGTTAGCAGGCGCTTGTTTATCTGTCGCTGCGCTCGCTTTTTATTCACTTAAAGCTAAAGTCCGTACTTCACGAGCTACTATTAAAAAATAGAGGGATTATCTAAACATGTTACATTCATTGCTCAAAGGCCTAGATAAGGCACTACGTTTTCCTGAGGCATCCGCACATTGTGATATCCCTTGTAAGGTCTATGATCCTGCTGTAGCTCAGATTAGTGCGCTAACCATTATTCGGTTACAAGACCTCTTGAAGGAACTTGAAGACAAAGATCAGTTGACCCTTGCGGATCACGCCCAATTTGGTCGCTTGATTGCTCAAAAAGAAGAGCATGCTGCAAAAGTAAAAGACGAGATTCGTATTATTTGGGGCGACTACTTTAAAGCGCCACAATTTGAAAAAATTCCCAATGCCCATGAGCTTACCCATAGCATCATGTTGCAAGCTTCAAAATGTAAGCAGAATTTGGAACGAGCCAACGGTGAGAAGCTCCTTGAGCTTGTTAACGAATTTGCAGAAGCGTTTTGGATGACCAAAGATGTGGCGACGTTTACGGCAACTTGCCCATATCCACCACAAGTAAAGGTTGTGTATCCGAAGCTGGATAACTAACATTTGCTAGCAGTCTATAAAGTTCATGGTAATAGCATGGTCCCCACCTTACGGGAGGGTGATTATGTTGTTACCAGGAACGTTTTTAAAAATTGTAAACCTGGCAACCTGGTGGTTGCTAAGCATTCCGTTTATGGCATTTTGATTAAGCGAATATTTGAGGTGGATAATTCTGGTTACCTGTCGCTTATTGGTGATAACGAAGAAGATAGCCTGTCTACAGAATCAATGGGGTGGTTTAGTCCCGAGAATATAATCGCCAGTGTCATGATGCGAGTGCCTAGTCCCCAAACTCCGTAGCTTCTTGTTGTTGTATTTCCCACAAATTCGCATAAATACCTTTCTTCTCAATTAATTCACTGTGGCTACCTTGCTCTGCGACTTTGCCATGACTTAATACAATGATCTTATCTGCATCGACAATAGTGGATAGACGATGTGCGATAACTAAGCTTGTATATCCTTCGGTGATTTCCTTCATGGCCTCTAGAATCGCCTTTTCAGATTTACTGTCTAGTGAAGAGGTAGCTTCATCAAATACCAAGATAGGGGGTTGTTTTAGAATCGCGCGAGCAATCGCTACACGCTGCTTTTCTCCACCTGATAGTTTTAATCCCCGTTCGCCTACAACGGTATTGACGCCGTCTGGCAATTCATCAATAAATCTATCGAGGTGTGCCATTGTAATCGCCTGTGCCACCTCGTCATCGGATGCAGTGGGGCGCCCATAGCGCACGTTTTCTTGGATTGTATTATTAAACAGAACCGTATCTTGGGGCACAATGCCAATGCTACCGCGGAGAGAATGCTGGGTTACTGAAGAAATATCCTGTTCGTCGATGGTAATGGTACCTGACGCGGTGTCGTAAAAACGAAACAGCAATTTGACCAACGTTGACTTTCCCGACCCACTTTCGCCAACAACAGCGACTTTGCTACCGGGTTCAACGTTAAAGCTAACATTGGAAAGGATTTCCCGTTGTTCGTGGTATCGAAAACAAACGTTGTCGAATTTTATGCTACCTTTGCCAATGGAAAGCACAGGGGCCTCTTGTTTGTCCCTAATTTTAGGTGCGCGATTAAGAAGCTCAAACATCTGCTCAATATTAGCGAGCGAGCCCTTTATCTCGCGATAAACAAACCCCAAAAAATTTAGCGGAATAAATAACTGCATCATAAACGCATTAATCAGCACGAAATCGCCAATCGTCATATCGCCATGGGCAACACCGTTAGCGGCTAATGCAAGCATGCTTGTCATCGCGACTGCAACAATCATGGCTTGACCCGAGTTCAATGCAAACAGGGTTAATCGATTTTTTCGCTTGGCTTTCTCCCACGTCTCAAGTTCGTGGTCATAGCGAGTGGCTTCATAGTCTTCATTGGTGAAGTACTTAACGGTTTCATAGTTAAGAAGACTATCAACCGCGCGTGAATTGGTTGCGGAATCCGCTTCGTTAACTTCCCGTAAATATTTGGTTCGCCATTCGGTCGCGATAATGGAATAAGTCACGTAACAAACAACTGACACAAAGGTAATCAGGGCATAAACAATACCGTAATTGTATAAGAGAAGGGCAACGACCATCAGCACCTCAACCAGGGTAGGTACAATGTTAAACACCATAAAGCGCATTAAAAAATTAATACCGGTAGTGCCACGTTCTAAGTCACGGGAAAGACCACCCGTCTTTCGGTTCAGGTGAAAGTCCAGATCAAGCCGGTGTAAATGTTGGAATGTCTGTAGGCTAATGCGTCGTATGGTGCGCTCGGTGACGCGACCAAATAGCGTATCTCGAAACTCATTTAACAACACATTAAAAAATCGAACAGCACCATACGCGAGAACCAACCCTAACGGTACAGCCACTATCGCCTGAGCGATATTGTCTGCGTTGTCCAGGGCATCGACAATATGCTTAAGAAAGAAGGGAATGCTAATACTGGCGAGTTTGGCAAGCAGTAAACAGCTAAGGGCCAGGATGACTCTATTCTTAAACTCTAGAAAGTAAGGCCATAGCAGTCGAATAACATGCCATTTCATGCCGACACCAGGGTCAGCCGCGATGTTTCCGTGACGCATTGCAATTCTCCCGCTATTTCAATGACTTAATAGTAGGCGTTAGCGAGGGGAGTTGCCAGTATGATTGAGGTATTAGCTTTAGTAATTGACCTCAAGCGGGCGAGAGGAGCTAGCATGGCGGGATGACTTTGGGAACCAATCATGGTGGCGCATGCAGCATAAGGAAGTGTGAAAATTCTAGGTTTGGGTTTATGTAATCGCCATTCAAGGATGCCGTATATGCAATTACTGCTGACAACGGAAAAGAGTTTGTGTACAGAACGCCACGCCTATTAATGGGAAGTCATAGCGATGCTGTAGTTGACTAAATTTCGATGTGCTGCAGAGTTGAATCCGCATGTTGTAAATACATACTGAAATTGCCCCCCCCCAAAAAAATCAATAGTGTTGGGCTCTTTTATTGCGCAGCTTTTACAAAACAGAGACTGTTTCTAACGACTAGTTGCTAAAATATGAAGAGTAGATGGCGACGTATATATAGAAATACTGTGATAGATTATGTCAGCCTACTTGCGTCTTTGTATCTTTGTTTTTTTGGACACAGGCCTCGGGCCTCTGCTGCCTTAAACAATGTGGGTGTCCCCTAGGGACAAGTAGATGGCTCGTAATGACTCTCGGCAGGTAGCTATTTTGTGACATATTCACATTCTGTGAGTAACTAATGGCATTTGTAATATCTGTAATTACAATGTCTTCGCGCCTAGTGTGGGCGTGCTGAGTAGTAGTTTTTCGGAAAGTTTTTTTAAATCGCTAAGGAGCAGCTTCGATGAGATTCATTCAATCGTCAATCACCCATCTTTTTTTACTAGGAACTCTATTTCTTCTATCAGCCTGTGGAGGCGGAGGAGGGTCGGGCGGTGATGGTGACCGCGGAAGTACCGACACGCAATATTCGTCTCAACTGGTCGGTCAAATCAATTTTAATGGAGCGCTTGAAGGCGCAACGATAAGTGTTGGGAATCAGCAAGCGACGTCTTCCGCAAACGGTCTCTATCTATTTGATGTGGATATTGATAAGGCGGTGGCAAGAGTTGTAGTTTCTATTGCCTATCCTAGCTTACCACTAGTACAGAAAGTGGTGACGCTGACGAATGAAGAATCAACGCGCCTAGATGTGACATTGAGCGCCTATAGTGCGGTTAAAGATAATGTCGATACTCAAGTTGCTAATCAAATATCCGTTCCTTCTGCGTTAGATCCCTCAAAGACAGTCATGAACCTTTCGTTAGGGGCTAATAGCGTTACTGGTGCAAGCGGCGGAGAGATAACGGTAAGCATGCTATATGGAGACCCTTCGACTGAAGCAGGGCGTAGTGCTTTTCCCGGTGAGTATGCCGCTACTCAAATTCAAGGAGGGGCTGCGGATGTTCTTTTGGAGAGTATTACGTTTACAGAGATTACGTTAACAGATTCAGGTGGAAGAGACCTTACTGATTTGTCTGAACCCGCAACGGTTGAGTTGCGATTGCCAGAAATGTACCAAGAGGGCGGATCACAGTTTGGTGTTTATGCGGCTGGCGATGTGATTCCCTGGTGGTCCTATGATGAAGATCAAGGGATATGGGTAAGAGAAGATGCAGAACCGGCAACCGCTGAAATTGATGACGCAATCATATTTACCCGAGAAGAAAACCTTAAGACAATTTTGTTTGCTAAGGCCAAAGTACTTCACTTTAGTTTCTGGAATGTTGATAAGCCGATCGAAGAGCATGCCTGTATTGCCGTTACTGTGACTGATGAAGCGGGACAGCCACTAGCTGGTGTAGAGGTTAATGCGGTTGGCGAAACCTATTCTAATACAGCTGTTGCTATTACGGATGGTAATGGCGTTGCACGCCTAACGGTGAAGCGATCGACACTAGATAGCCGCGAAGTGGTTGCGATTACTGCCCCTAACATCGCTGATTATGTTGTTACATCCGCGTTAGAGGGAGAGGTGGGTGCCGCTACCGTCTATACCCCGTTTGAACAGGGTAATGCAGAAACTAATCCAGCGGGTTGCGTGGCGTTAGAAAATCACATAGAAGCTGAGTATGGTGTCGTTGAGGGAAGGGTCACACAGGCTAGTGGAGGTGACTCTGTTGTGGGCGAGCTGGTTTACTCGAGTTTAGGGCAAACGGTGCTCACTGATGCAAACGGGTATTACCGTTTTGCCGTGCCGATCAATCAGCCTGTTATCATTTACATCCCCGGTGTTGACGTGAAGTCAGGTAAGGTCGAAGAAAAAGGTGGCATACTTGAATTGAATTTTAGTGTTGGGAATGCGGAGCCTGTGTTACAGGATATTAGCGCTAGCGAATTCACAGTGAATGCAGGTGAATCTATAGCTCTATCTATTGTTGCTACTGATCCAGAAGGTGATGCGCTGACCTATTTTTGGCGCGCAAGCATGGGTGAGTTGTCAGCTAACGGCGCGAAACAGATAGCATGGATAGCACCAGCATCGGGTACTGGCAGTAGTTCTCTATCCGTTGATGTTACCGATAGTGCAGGCAATACCGTGACGAAAGTAATTGTAGTGCAGTGGGTAGGTACGCAAAATGCGGATACATTCACGCTGACGGTCTATGATTCTCCCGCAAGTAATAGAGCGATCGCGGGCGCCATTGTGGTGTTGCATGATGAGGGTATGGGAGTCAGTGAAACTTATGTTACGGATGAAAATGGCCAAGTGTCTGTAGGTGGCTTAAGTGTGCCAACGGTGACGTTTAGCGTTGCATCAATGCAAGAGCAAGACGGTATTGATCGAGTTGGAATGACAGTCATCGATATTCCTGTTGGCGTGTATACGTGGTATTTGGATGAGAACGGACTGGAAAATGAGTGCGAAGATAATGAGAAGGTATCGTTGACCTTGGCATTTTTTAATGTTCCAGAGCAATCGGATTTTGTCGTAGTAGATTCAGGCATCGGTGGCATATTTGAGCATTTTCCGGTAACGGGTGGAGACCTCCAGGTCTGCCAGCATTTAGTAAATACGTCCGGAGAAATCAATTTACATGCAATGGCCTATAGAGTGGGTTTGGGTCAAACAGAAACGCTTGGGTTAGTATACGATTTTGATGTTGCAATAACTGATGGCGTTGCTACATTTGATTTTAGCGAGGCGTCACGTCAAATCGGATGGAACACGACCCCTAGCACGAATATAGACATGTTTAGCTATGCATCAAGGCAAGGCAATAATTTGACCTATGGCTATGATTCAAATCTAGGGCAGGCAGCGTTCGGGACAGTTAATGTGTCGACAGAAAGTGGTTTCTCAAATGTTATATTTGTCGGTACTACTGAGGAGGATGGGAATGTAACCGAAAAAAACAGTTGGTTATATTTTACTTCTCCAGAGCAAGTCCCAGACAACATTACGTTTGAGTTTTCGCAAAACCTATTCTCTAGTCGTCAGTATGATGCTGATACCAATATCGTGAGTTGGGTGGCAACACAGGTGTCATCCATTGATATGTACTCTGTCGATATTGATGTAAGTACATATATTTTGGCGACTCATGAATTACTTGATGTGAGCTGGAGTATTCTTGTTCCTGACACAAGAGCTAGTGTTAGGCTGCCTATGTTGCCTGACGTTGTATCTGAGTGGGCGCAGGGGTTCAATCATCCAGACAAAGAAAAAGAGATTACTGTCCGTGCATACGAGAGTAGTTTGACCAATGATTATTCTGCGCTTGCAAGCGGTTTGCTCTCCCAGGGTGGGGGTATTTTGTATAGCGAGAACAATTCACTTAGATCCATTGAAACCACCATAGATGTGGCCGGAGCTGTACCAAAGCAACAGTCAAAATAGGGTTTATTGCGGGTAAATAGGACCGGGTAAATAGGACAGCCACTCTTGGCGACGAAAGTGGCTGTCCTGCTGACGATCGCTAGTTTGGTTCTAAGAATGTGAGTACCTAGATGTTATTCGATTAATAGATAGGCTCACATTCACTATTTTTGCACATTGCTTACATATTCTTTCGCTAACTTTTCTAGTAACCATTCATTTACCCATAGAACAGTGTAGCGAGGACATCATGGATTCAATTTCTACGGCGGGCTTTAATGCCCAATCGGCTCAATCATTCCAAGGGCCTAGACCACAGCCGATCACAGAGGATCAAAAAGAATTCGTCGAGAGTGCATTGGCAGAATTTGACCCAGACAACCTTACAGAAGACGATGCGCAATCTATTGTAGAAGCCTTCCAAGATGCAGGAATACAGCCAGGCAAAGAATTGGCAGAGTTAATGGCTGAAGCTGGGTTTGATGCCAAGGAAGTTGGTGATCTTGCTGGAGTGCGGCCACCTGGCCCGCCACCGGGAGGCCAGAGTGCGATTGGTGGGCCTATTTTTACCGATGAAATGCTAGGAACACTAGAATCATTGTTAGAAGAATATGGCAGCGATGAATTGGATGACGAAGCAAAGGACTCCATTTTGCAAAGTATGCAGGAGAAGTTTGGTTTGGAAAGTTCGGATCATCTATTTAGTGTTCAGGCTTAAGCGTCCTGGCTAACGCTGAGTAAGGTGGACCATGCCTTTTCTTTGCGTTTCAGTTGTGCTGCGCTTGCAATGCCGAGAATGGACTTGTCTCGTTTCCATAGAGAGTAAGCGCCCGGGTCAGTTGTGGCCCACATCGGCTCTGCTTGCTGAAAAAGCTCAACTGCGGTTTGTTGTACTCCCGCGAGCACTAAATGCGTACTTGGAGATTTTGCATCCATTGTTGCGAGCTCGCGGTGCATGAGTATGCAAGCTAGAGAGCGTTCTATAAAATTTTGGTTCCACGATAAGCGAATAGCGGTACTGCAAATATAGCCAAGTAGCGCAGCAGAGATGTGGATGTCTTCGATGGTTCGAAAAGGTTTGATGTACTCATCGTAACCATCTCCAGGGCAAATGCTGCCTTCGTTTATATGGACGTTGTCAAAGGTGGCTGTCCCATGGGTAACTTCAGGCACGAATGGCAGAGTAGGCATGGGAGTAATGGCAATCCCTGATTGGGATGTGTATATTTCAACCATGACAATCGACGGCTTTTGTGAGGTGTCTATGTTTTGATTCGCCGCCACAAACAGCCTGTCAGCGTCACAGCCTCCAGTGATAAATTTCTTTGAGCCGTTAAGAAACCATTGGCCGCTAGTGTGTATTAATGTCGTTTGTATTGCTTTTGGGTGGTTGCCGCCTTCTTCAGTGACACAGAATGCAGATAGTTTATTGTCGAAACTGCTGGGGAAGAGGGCGTTAAGTGCAGATTGGTAACCACCAGAAAATGCATAGGCAACACGATCAGAAATTGCGCCAGCTAATAAGGCCCGGTCGACGGTATTACACCAGGGTGTTTTCTCTAGATCGAATTTGGCCTTCCATTCAACAAAGGACATGTCGGAAGGTATGGATTGTGAAGCAATATGAAAGAAACGATCTAATAGGGCTGAGGCGGTAGTCATATCGGCATTCCATGCTGGTGTTGTACTGGTCATCGATTTGCCCAATACCTTATAGTATAGGGCAAATCGAATATGACGAACTACTCTTCAGTACTACCCATGCTAACAGTGTTTACACCACCGTCAACATAGGTGATTTCTCCGCTGATGCCACTGGCTAAATCAGAGCACAAAAATGCAGCGACATTGCCAACCTCGTGGATCGTGACGTTTCGGCGTAATGGAGTTTGTGCTTCATTAAAACTTAGCATTTTTCGGAAATCTTTGATGCCGGATGCCGCCAATGTGCGGATCGGTCCTGCAGAGATTGCATTAACACGAATGCCTTCAGGGCCTAAGCTTGATGCCATATAGCGTACGTTCGCTTCTAGGCTGGCTTTTGCCAAGCCCATCACGTTGTAGTTTGGCATAACCCGCTCAGCACCCAGGTAGGTAAGGGTTAGCAATGAGCCATTGGTGCCTTGTAGCATTTTACGCCCATATTTTGCTAACGCGACAAAGCTGTATGAACTGATGTCATGAGCAATCTTAAAACCTTCACGGGTGGTTGCATCAACATAATCGCCATCAAGCTCGTGAGCCGGTGCATAACCTACGGAGTGTACAATACCGTCCAAGCTATCCCAGTGCTCTCCTAGAGCAGCAAATGCGGATTCAATTTCTTCATCTTTAGCAACGTCACATGGGAAACACAGCTCGGTATCCCACTCTTTACCGAACTTTTCAACACGACCCTTCAGCTTCTCATTTTGGTAAGTAAGGGCAATTTCAGCGCCTTCTCGGTGCATAGCTGCTGCGATGCCGTAGGCGATAGAGCGGTTGCTGGCTACGCCGACGATCAAAATTCTCTTTCCTGCTAGAAATCCCATAGTATTAACTCTTGAGTAAAAGGTAGGTCTATTCAATAAAGGTGAAGTGTGTATCAAACCGCCGTCGGGTGGAAGCGAGTTTAATCGTTTGTTACAGATTAAGTGCAGCGCTGATTAATTCCCGGGTATATTCAGTGCTTGGATTGTCAAAAATGGCACTGGCGGGGCCTTGTTCGATGACTATTCCATCTTTAAGTACGATTATGTCATGAGCGAGGGCTTTCACAACCTTTAGGTCGTGGCTTATAAACACATAACTGAACTGGTGCTTTTCTTGTAGTTCTCTTAATAAATCAACAACTTGGCATTGGACAGAGCGATCTAAAGCAGAGGTAGGCTCATCTAGCACTATCAGGTCGGGTTTTAGTACTAACGCTCTGGCAATGGCTATTCGTTGGCGCTGGCCACCTGAAAACTCGTGGGGGTATCGGTGACGAGTTTTTGGATCTAAGCCTACTTCTTCCATCGTCTGAACGATAAGGGCTTCTATTTCCTGTGAGGGTAATGCGTGATGGATGTGGATTCCTTCAGCGATGATGTCTGCGACGGACATCCGTGGACTTAAGCTGCTAAAAGGATCTTGAAATACGATTTGTAGCGCTTTACGGTGGGGTCTAATGTTTTTTTGGCTAAGATGTTGTAGTTCAATACCATTAAACACGATGCTCCCTTTGCTTTCACAAAGTCTAAGCAGGCCTTGTACTAAGGTTGTTTTCCCTGAGCCACTTTCACCTACAATACCTAGGGTTTTGCCTTTTCTAAGGGTGAAATTGATGTTATTAACGGCCTTAACGTGGCCAACAGTCCGTTTAAACACCCCTTTTTTAATGGGGAACCAGACGTGAAAATCCTTTACTTGGAGTAGATCTGGCAAGCCTGGACGTAAAGAACTTGGATTGCCGCTGGGCTCAGAATTAAGTAGCTTTCTTGTGTATTCATGCTGCGGTGAGTGGAATAGGTCGTCGCTATTGGCAACTTCTACTAATTCCCCTTCTGTCATGACCGCAACCGTGTCAGCGTATTGTCTAACAACACCAAGGTCATGAGTGATAAGCAAAATGGCCATACCCATTTTTTGCTGGAGTTCTTTTAGCAAGTTGAGAACTTGTTTTTGTATTGTTACATCGAGAGCCGTCGTGGGTTCATCGGCAATGAGTACATCAGGTTCGTTTGAAAGGGCCATGGCGATCATGACCCGCTGTCGCTGACCACCCGATAGCTCGTGCGGATACGATCCTAATCTATTCGCTGGGTCTGGGATACCCACAAGGTCAAGCAGTTCTATGACTCTCTCGCGGGTTTGCTTTTGTGTTCTGGTGCTGTGTAATTTGATGGTTTCGCTAATTTGTTTTTCGACAGTATGCAAAGGGTTTAGCGCAGTCATAGGCTCTTGGAATATCATACCTATCCCATTACCGCGTAGTTCTTGCATTTCAGTTTCTGTGTGATCGAAAATATTCCGATTCTTATAGGTTACTGTTCCTTGCAATGAGGCCGCGTCGGAAGGTAGTAAGCGCAAGATTGAATGTGCAGTGACGGATTTTCCTGAGCCACTTTCACCCACGAGGGCGAGTGTTTTTCCTTTGTGTAACGTGAAACTAACACCTTTAACTGCGTGAGTTTCCGTCTTCCCCTGCGTAAACGTAACCGTTAGATTACTCGCTTCGAGTATAGGTTCGCGTTGTGTATTGTTCTCAGTTGACTGTGACAAAGTTGAGGCCATATTTGATTGGTTATATATGTTAGTTGATTCGGGGGTCGAATGCGTCTCGTACGGCTTCACCGACAAATACCAGCAAACTCAACATAACGGAAAGCACGACGAAAGCGGATATACCCAACCAAGGTGCTTGTAAATTGGATTTGCCTTGCGCGATAAGTTCTCCTAAGGAAGGTGACCCTACTGGTAATCCAAACCCTAAAAAATCGAGTGCTGTAAGCGTGGTAATCGAGGATGTGAGAATAAAAGGCATAAACGTTAATGTTGACACCATTGCGTTTGGTAGAATGTGGCGTGTCATAATTGTTCTATCATCTAAACCTAGGGCTTTGGCCGCCTTTACATACTCTAAGTTTCTTCCCCTTAGGAACTCGGCCCTAACTACGCTAACCAATCCCATCCAGCTAAATAGGAGCATGATGCCAAGTAACCACCAAAAGTTGGGTTTAACGATACTTGCTAGAATGATTAATAGAAATAGCATCGGTAGTGATTGCCATATTTCAATAAATCGCTGCATTATGAGGTCGAATTTCCCGCCGTAGTATCCTTGGGCTGCGCCTGCTGCTACGCCAATAATACTGCTTAGCAGTGTTAGTGTGAGGCCAAATAATACCGAAATTCTAAACCCATAGAGAATCCTTGAAAGCACATCACGACCCTGATCATCGGTACCAAGCCAGTTTACCTTGTCAGGAGGTGAGGGGGCCGGCGTCTTAAGGTCCCAGTTTATCGTACTGTAATCAAATTGAATGGGTGGGAATATGATAAATCCGTCTGCATTGATAAGCTCTGCTACATATTCGTCTTTATAGTCAGCTTCTGTCTCAAATTCCCCCCCGAATTCAACTTCGGAGTATTGTTTGATAAAAGGGAAGTAGAATTGATTTTTGTAACTGACGAAGATCGGTTTGTCGTTAGCGATGATCTCGGAAAACAGCGTTACACTAAAAATCGCGATAAAGATCCAGAGCGAGTACCACCCTCGTCGATTTGCTTTGAAGTTGCCCCAGCGTCGCTGGTTAATAGGGTGCAAGGTGATCTTTGGTATTATCGACACGGCTTATCCCCTCGACTCGAAATCGATCCGAGGATCAATTAAGGTATAAGTGATGTCACTAATGATATTAAGTACCAGAGATATAAGTGCGAAAATGAACAGTGTGCCAAAAATAACTGGATAGTCTCTTGAAAGCACCGCCTCAAAACCGAGCAGGCCAATGCCATCAAGGGAGAAAATCACTTCGATGAGTAGTGATCCGGTAAAGAAAATCCCGACGATCGCAGCGGGAAATCCTGCAATGATAATGAGCATGGCATTTCGAAAAACATGGCCATAGAGGGCTTGTTTTTCGGTGAGTCCCTTGGCTTTTGCAGTAATAACGTATTGCTTGCCGATTTCATCAAGGAAGGCGTTTTTGGTGAGCATCGTTAAGGTAGCGAAACTCCCTACCACTGAGGCAATAACCGGTAACGTGATATGCCAAGCATAATCTTTAATTTGTTCGAACAGGGTGAGTGAATCAAAGTTTGTGGAGGTAAGTCCACGCAAAGGAAATATATTAAAATAGCTGCCACCTGCGAGTACCACGATAAGTAAGATGGCGAATAAAAATCCAGGTATTGCGTAACCGACAATTACAATGGAGCTACTCCAAACATCGAAGGGTTCGCCGTGTTTGATGGCTTTTTTAATCCCTAAAGGGATAGACACTAAGTAGGTGATTAGCGTTGTCCATAACCCTAGTGATATTGAGACAGGTAGCTTCTCGATAAGCAAGTCAGTGACTGACTTATCCCTGAAAAAACTGTCGCCAAAATCGAAGGTGAAATAATTAACAATCATTTCGCCAAAGCGTTGATAGGCAGGTTTGTCAAAGCCGTAGAGTTTCTCAATTTTTTTAATGAGATCCGGGTCTAAACCCTGCGCACCTTGGTAAGAAGAGTTGCTATTGGATGACGCGCGAACTTCTGACCCAGACTGACTACCTAAGCGGCTGGATGCACCACTCTCTAGCCCTTCGAGATTGGCGATCATTTGTTCTACTGGTCCGCCAGGAGCAGACTGTATAATAATAAAGTTGATGGCTAATATCCCAAGTAAGGTTGGGATAACGAGCAGTAACCTGCGGATAATATATGCAGTCATGGATTATCTTACTTCTTTGCCTGCATTTTTGAGGACGCCGCTGGTTGATCAACCCACCAAGTATCAAACCCCAAGCTGTATTTTGGTGTTGTCTCGGGGCGTCTGAAAAAATCCCGGTAGGCGACACGGTACGCACTAATATGCCATTGTGGAACAACATAATGCCCCCACAGTAGAACGCGATCTAGTGCATGACAGGCCGTGATAAGATCATCTCGAGATTCAGCGGCAATGACGTTGTCAATAAGTTGGTCGATGACAGGGTCCTTGATGCCTATAATGTTACGGCTGCCGCGGTGGTTTGCATAACCGGAGTACCAGTAGTCTCGTTGTTCATTCCCCGGAGACGAAGATTGAGCGAATGTCTGAATAATCATGTCGAAATCAAATTCGCGCCTCCGCTCAATAAATTGGGAAACATCCACAACTTTTATGGTTGGTGTGATGCCCAGCTTCTCCAGATTTTTAACGTAAGGTAAGACTATGCGTTTAAAATCTCCCTGATATAGCAATATCTCAAATTCAAACGGTAATCCGTCTTTGTTAACTAAGCTGCCTTCGTGAAGAGTCCAGCCTGCTTGTTTCAACAGTTTTGTTGCAGTACGTAGATTAAGGCGGATCTTACCATTGCCCTTTGTTTTGGGGATGGAATAGGGCTCAGTGAATAGCTCGCTAGGAAGGTCGTCACGGTATGGCTCTAATAACGCTAATTCTGCTTTTGAAGGTAGCCCATCGGAGGCCAGTTCAGAGTTTGAAAAATAGCTAGTTGAACGTGTGTAGGCACCGTAGAAAAGGTTCTTATTGGTCCACTCAAAGTCAAACACTAACCCAAGGGCTTGGCGAACTCTGCTGTCTTGAAAGCGTTCCCGGCGACTATTCATGGCAAAGGCCTGCATGCCAGCGGGGTTTTCGTGCGTAATGGTTTGTTTAATTATCTCTCCATTGTCGAAAGCATCTCCAACATATCGAGTTGCCCATCGTTTCGAGCTATTTTCTTCCATCATGTCGATGGATTTTGACTTGAATGCCTCGAGAGCAACCGTTCTATCGCGATAGTATTCAAAGCGAATGCTGTCGTAATTGAATTGACCCTTTCGAGTAGGATGGTCTTTTGCCCAATAGTCTTCTACACGAGATATGGTGACATCTTTTCCTTGGTTAAAAGAGGCTATTTTGTATGGGCCGCTACCCAGCGGTGGATCCAATAAGAGAGACGTGAACTCTTTGCCTTTCCAGTAATGTGCGGGTAATACGACAAGCTGCCCCAGAATAAGTGGGAGTTCCCGATTTTTGCCATCTCTGAAATGAAAGGTGATAGTGTTGTTGTCGACAACATCAACGCTGGTGACGTCGGCATAATAGGCGGCATAAAATGGGCGACCATGTTTTACGAGTGCGTTGAAACTGAATTCTACGTCAGTAGCGGTGACTGGAGTGCCGTCGTGAAATCTGGCGTCGGTATTTAGAATAAAGGTGACAGAGTCTTTTGTTTTAGGGACAACAATCGATTTTGCAAGCAAGCCATATTGTGTAAAAGGTTCGTCGTGGGATGCTACGGTAAGCGTGTCGTAAATATAGCCAGTACCTGCGGCAGGTTTACCTTTGGGTATAAACCCATTGAAAGTGTCGAATGTTCCATCGGCAGATCGGGTAATGCCGCCACCTTTTGGTGCGTTGGGGTTGACGTAATCAAAATGCGTAAAGCCATCGGTATATTTCGGTTTGCCATGCATTGCGAGTGCATGATTTTCTGTTTTACCTGTCGCACCATCAATTGATAGGAGGAAAAATGCAACGGTGGCGATAAAACGACCCAAAGTAGTGCTCTGTTGAATTAACATGAATGTGTAACGTGTTCCTTTGTTATGGGGTGGGGGAGTGCCACCAGCGTGTAAAACCTAGCGTATAGTTAGGTTGGTCGTTAGGTTTATGTAACTTATTCCAATATGCAATGCGATGGTAATTTAGGTGCCAATGGGGGATCGTATAGTAGCTCCATAGCAATGCACGATCCAAGCTTTTTGTCGCGGCGGTTAATGATGGCCGATCGATCGCAGATAGTAGATTGTCGATAAGTGCATCGATTGTCGGGTTTTCGATTCCAGCAAAATTTCGAGACCCTCGTAGGTTTGCCTGAGACGAATGAAAGTATAGCCGCTGCTCGTAATTTGGGGAGAGGGTTTGTGGATAAACAAAGGTGATTACATCAAAATCTTTTTCATCTAATCTTACTTTGTATTGAGATCGATCTATGACCCTGGCTGTAGCAGTGATTCCTGCTTTAGTCAGGTTCTTTATAAAGGGGTTGATGACTCTCGTAAAGCCAGGTTGATTAATAAGAAATTCAATCTCAAATGGCTCTCTGGTTAATTCATGAACCAGTTTTTGGTTGGAGAGTACCCAGCCCGCTTGTTTTAAAAGGCTAATGGCGTGACGAAGCTGGGTGCGGATGTTTCCGTTAGCCTTTGTGATAGGTGAGGTGAAAGGTTTTTCAAATAGCTCTTCGGGTAATGAATCTTTTAGTGGCAATAGTATGCTTAGCTCTTCAGGTGCAGGCAGGCCTGTCGCTTCAAAGGGGGAGTTAGGGTAGTAAGTGTTAGAGCGTTTGTAAGCATTGGAAAATAGCGTTTTATTGGTCCATTCAAAATCAAAAAGCAAGCTGAGGGCCTTTCGTACTCGGATATCGCTAAATTTTGTTTTTCTAAGGTTAAAGAAGAAGGCCTGGGTTCCACTGGGAATTTGGTGGGTGATTTCTTCTTTTGTTATTTTGCCTTGCTGAATGGCGGGGAAGTCGTAGGCAGTCGCCCAGTTCTTAGATGTGTACTCGTAATATACGTCTACGACTCCAGCCTTAAAAGCCTCGAAGGCGATGGTTTGATCTTTAAAGAAATCCATGCGAACGGTGTTGAAATTAAACTGGCCTTGATAGAGCGGGTGGTCTTTTGCCCAGTGATCTTTTTTAAGGGTGAACTCGATGAAACTGCCGAGCGTAAATTTGCCCACTTGGTATGGCCCACTCAGCATTGGAGGAGTTGTTGAGGCATCGTCAAATGAATGGGTTGTCCAATGTGTCTTCGACATGACAGGCAGCTCTCCGAGCCGCAACATTAGACTTTTGCGGTTTTCGCCAGATAAGCTAAAACGAATAGAGTGCGGATCAATGACTTGGACCTCTGTGACATTACGATAAACATCGGCGTATCTGGGGTGTGCGAGATCTGAACGAAGTAAAGTCAAGCTATGCTCAACGTCCATTGCGGTAATGGATGAACCGTCATGGAATTTTGCATCGGTTCGAATATTAAAGCGTATTGAAGACAGGTCTTTTGTATATTCTATCGTGCTACATATAAGGCAATATGCTGTCTGAATTTCGTTTCCCGACGGTAGGTAACCACCGGTTCCCACCATAAGTGGCTCATTTAGCTCGCTAAAACCATACATTCCCATCCCTGAACTATTGATAGGACTAATTCCCTTAAGTAGGTAAGGATTTAGCGTATCGAACGTACCAAACCCTGGCAACACAAGGCTGCCCCCTTTGGGCACTGCAGGGAGAATTGTCGGAGCTGAGGGAGTCCCACCAGTGGTCTCGTATAAGCTTAAGTGTGAGGCTTTTATTAGGGTTGGGGCTGGCTCTGCACCGGCGAATACCGTGCTGCTGGACAGAAATACCAGTAGATGGATAACAAAGGATCTCGTTGTGGTCATCAAAATTTAGGTGTCCGTCGTGGTCGCTTTACTATCTGTCTGATTTATAGGGTTTTTATAGGAAAATGAATGGGTTCCGAGGTCTAAATCTACCCCATACTAATTATTAAAGCCAGTTCTATAGACGCCTAGCGTGCCAATTAGTTCGCTCTATGGGGAAGCAAACCCTTGAAAACTGTACTAATCTTTAATAGCAATGTCAGGTTTTGTGATTCTATTAGGCAGTACAGAGGGAATGTAGGTTGTTGATGGCTGAGGACGAAGTTCAAACAGAGAACATTGATCATTTTATCGATTCGTTGAGTAAAAAAAGTATGCCCGCACTAGCGACAACAGTGCACAAGATGGGGCAACTTACCTCGGCCGAAGATTCTCGTGTGTCTCAACTTACCGAACAAGTATTGAAAGACCCGACGCTAACAACAAGGGTGCTTCAAGTTGCGAACAGTGTTATTTATCGTGGACTCACTGGCCAGGTTAATACGATAACCAGAGCCATTGTGTTGATGGGATTCACCACCATTCGTGATATTTGTGTCTCAATGAAAATACTCGATGAGATGCTAAAGAAGTCTCCGACCCAGCATCTCAAAAATGTGATGGCAAAATCGTTTCATGCTGCAATGCAAGCAAGAGGAATGATCCATAAAGTTAAATCTGGTGTTCGCGAAGAGATCTTTATCTCGAGCTTGCTACACCATTTGGGTGAAATGTCTGTTTTATCAAGAGATGATGACCTGAGTAGGAAGCTTGACTACTTAATCTCAAAAAAAGGGTTGTCTCCAGATCAGGCCGCTAAGGAGGTGCTCGGGTTTTCGTTTCAGGATCTTACACTCGGTTTAGCAAATAGTTGGTGTTTAAGCGACATGATGCGTCAGGCGGTGAGGCCCCCAAAAAACATTAGCCGCCCTGTTGAGGCTGTATTGTTAGGAGAGGAACTGAGCCAAGTGGCTGGTTTGGGCTGGGACTCCGAGCCAGTTATAGAAGTTGTCGATAGAATTGCAGATTTTGCCGGTTTGAAACCCGAAGACGCACTTGAGCAGGCTAAACAAGTTGCAGATTACGCTAGAGATGTCGCTTCGCATTATGGAGCTGATGCGGTCAAGCATCTAATACCTCCGTCAAATTATACAGTGGATACGGCTGCGAGATTGAACATCATTACTTTTGAGGAGCAACCTGAGCAGGCAGAATTACCCAAAAAAGTAATGGTGGAGCTTGATATTACCCCTGAAATGATCGATGCCGCATTGCGCAAAGTGCCACTACCTTCAATGGAAAAGCTAAATAAACAAGCCGAGGAGGCTGCGTTAAAGAAGGAGCGCCAGCAGCCGGCACAAGAAATAATAGGCAAGCCTGTGGTGGTTGCTGAGACTGGAGTTGTGGCAGCTCCAGTTGCTGATAAGGTTGATTCCACACTGCACTTAGAGTACATGCATAAAATTGGCGATATGCTCGCCGGCAAAAAAGTAAATGTAAATCAAATGTTCGTGTTAATCCTAGAGGCAATGCATAGTGCTTTAGGTCTAGAGCGGGTGTCGATGGCGTTATTGGCCAAGGATCGAAAAACACTAACGGCTAAATTGTTTGATGGTGAGGTAAGTGAACAGTTTAAGAATGGCTTTTCCTTTAAGGTGGATACGGAAAATGCATTTTCTTATGCGTTAGGGCAAGCTCAGCCGCTGTGGATAGGTAACGAGAAAACGCCGGGAAAGGAATATCTCATCACCAATCCCATTGTTGATACGTTAGGGCAGGGAGGTTTTTTCATCGCACCCATTGTGGTTTCTCGAAAACCTATCGGCGTGTTCTACGGGGACCAACGTAATTCATCTATGCCTTTAACGGATCAGCAGTTTATTAATTTCAGTATGCTGGCGCAGCAGGCAAGTATCGCATTGTCGATGATGAAAGAGTAGCCCCCCCATTTAGGGAGCGTTTGTAATATCAACGTATAATGTTAGTAACTCACCTGGCTGGAGGTATCGCGCAAGGTTAATTTTATTCCAGCGTTGGATTTGTTTTACTGAAACATTGAATTTGTCTGCGATTCGGGCGTAGGAGTCGCCGTTTCTTGCTTTGTAATTAACTTTGCGGATTTGTCCTCGTTGCGCTGCAACCATGTTGCTTTGTGCAACCCAAAGAGTGAGCTTTTTCCCTGTGATCAGAGGGTCTGTTGGAGCCATGCCATTCCACTTTGCCAAGCTGCGTGTATTTACGTTGTATTGTTTGGCGATTTTCCAAAAGCTTTCTCCTGGCTGCACGTAGTGGTGCTCTTTACGCTTTCCTTTGATTTTCCTTGAAGCTTTAGCTTTCATTCGCTGCTCAAGAGAAAGTTTGTATGCGTTGTTGTGTTGAGCAGCGGAGGGTATGAGTAGTGTTTTGCCGGCGATAATTCGATTGCTTTTGAGGTGGTTGATATCTTTAAGTAGTGCGGGTGTCGTTCTATTGCGTTTTGCTATTAGAATCAAACTGTCGCCTGATTTTATTTTATAGCGAGACCAAGAAACCCGTTCTTGTTTTGGTAAAGAGGCAAGGGCGACCGCGAAGTTATTGGCCTTTTCAATCGGTACCAAAAGTTGATGGGGGCCGTCCGGGTCGGTAGCCCATCGATTAAAGCCTGGGTTATGCGTGTACATGCTCTCAATTGACATGTCCGCAAGCAAGGCGGCTTGAGCAATGTCGATTTGAGACTCAGTGTCTACCACTGCTACAACTGCTTGGTTCTTGATTTCGGGCAGGGTGATATTATAGGTGCTTGGGTCATTAAAGATCTGAGATATGGCCAGCAGTTTAGGTACGTAGGCTTGGGTTTCCTTTGGTAGCTTTAGAGACCAAAAGTCAGTAGCTAGGCCCCTTTTCTTATTGTACCTTACCGCTTTCCTTACTGTTCCCCCGCCAGAGTTGTACGCGGCAAGGGCGAGCAACCAGTCCCCGTCAAATTGCTTGTTAAGCCTGGTAAGGTATTCAAATGCAGCATCGGTAGACGCTTTTACATCTCTACGTCCATCGTACCACCACGTTTGTTTTAGACCATAGGCCTTAGCCGTTCCAGGAATGAATTGCCAAATTCCAGATGCTCTTCCGTGTGAATACGCGAAAGGGTCGAATGCACTTTCGACGATAGGTAATAATACCAGTTCTGCGGGAATGCCTCGTTGTTTCGCTTGTTGATAAATGTAATAAATATAAGGACGTGATCGGTTAACGACTCGTTTAATGTAAGCCGGATGAGCGGCATACCATTTCCGTTGCGTTAGCAATCGTTTGTTTTCAATGGTTAAATCTAGTTGGAATTCAGCGGTGAGGTCTTCCCAAAAAGTGACGGCTTCTAACGAACTTACGGAAGGTGTCTCTGTTGGTGGGGGCAGAATTGGCTCAACTATTACGGATTTGCTTGCGTTAAGGGTTTCACTAATAAGTGTGTTGGGTGTTTCTGTGTGCGTTTCATCGGCATTCCCGTACAGCGGGAAATTCTTGCAGCCGCTTAGGCTAGACAGCGTGGCAAGTAAGATTGGCACTAAAATGTTAAAGCGCGTTAAATTCATAGTTTTACTGCGTTGATAGATTATTGAGTAGGAAGATGTTCTGTTAGAAACAGTCTTTCCAGCGTCTTACTGCTGCAAAAATTGCAGTTTCGCCTTCGAGTTTTTCGTCAGCCCAATCTTCAACGGAGTTTTTCAGTAGTGGGCTGTCCCAGCGTAAGAAGGGGTTTACTTTCTTTTCGCTAGAAAGTAGGCAGGGTATTGACGGTCTGTTCTCGTTGCGAAGAGTGGTTACCTCTATCGTACGTTGTTGTATGTCTGCGTTTTCCGGTTCGACGGCCATCGCGAATGCAAGGTTGGAGAGGGTGTATTCATGCGTACAATAAATTAGGGTGTCTTCAGGTAGTGCGCTAAATTTCTTCAGTGACGTAAGCATTTGTTCCGGCGTTCCTTCAAATAGCCTACCGCAGCCTGACGAGAATAGTGTGTCCCCGCTAAATAATATGGGCTGCCCAGATTCAAGAGCGCCGTGATACGCAATATGCCCACTAGTATGACCGGGTACATCCAGAACATTAAGTAGGATTTCGCCCACGGGTAACTGAACAGTGTCACCTTCTACTAATCGCTGTGTTGCATGGGGCACGGCTTCGTTGGCGGGTGCCCAAACGGGTATTCCTGGGTGTTTTTCTAATAATGTGTGTATTCCACCAATATGATCCGGGTGATAGTGAGTTACCAAAATACCGACAAGCTCTAGGTTTCGTGATTCTAGAAACTCTATTACTGGTGTGGCATCGCCAGGATCAACCACCACTACCTTGATGTGGTCTGTTATTGCCCAGATGTAGTTATCAGTAAAGGCTTGAATTGGTAGCGTTTCTATCATCATAAATCCAACATTATAAATTTCGGCCCATCTTAGGTGTGCAGATAGGGAAGTGGTTCAATGATAACCTAATTAATGCGTATAGATAAAATGTTCTAGTTTGCACTTTTTCTTTTTCCTGTGAGTTGCTAATGTCATAGGATACAGGGCATTTATGTAGATAGAGAGGCGGTATCAATGGCATTACCTCGCTTATTTAGGCCATTTCATTCTGTTCATAAGCAATATTCGCACGACTTAGTGAAGTCTTGGTACAAAACTGAGTTAGGGGTTCAGACACTGGCGTCTGAAAAAGCAGTGTTGGATCAATTGCTACCGGAATTATTTGGTTACCATTTGATGCAAGTCGGCGTTATTAATTCGCCGCAACTTACGTCAAGCAGTCCAATCAAGCACCAGTTCTTTGTCAACGAACTACAGGACGAGGGTAGCTCGTGCTCTCCTAAGATGGTGATCAGTAAAGCGACTGAGTTAGCGATTGCTTCAGATTCCATTGATGTTGCTGTGCTTCACCATAGCTTGGATTTCCATGATAACCCTCACGGAATACTTCGCGAGATCAGCCGTACAGTGATGCCGGGCGGGAAGATAGTTATTGTTGGTTTTAACCCGTGGAGTTGGTGGGGAGCGTTTCGTACGTTCCTTAAGAATGCGTCAAATTCGTCGCGAGCACCTTGGGACGGAAATTTCTTGAGTCTGTATCGCGTCTCTGATTGGCTAAATCTATTGGATTTTGAGATTGATGGCTGTGAATGTGTTTGTTATGGTCTGCCCTCGGTCAATCCTAAGGCTTCCAAGGCGTTTTCTTGGATCGGGTCGTTAGCTAAGCGGTGGCTGTCGCAGACGGGGGCTGTATATACCGTCGTGGCAACCAAGCGAGTTGCTACATTTACCCCAATAAAACCCAAACGATTTAATGCACCTTCACTTGTGCCTTTACCGTTAAATGGTTTAGTTCGACCGGCGTCCCGTAATCCTGTATCAAGGCGAGACCACCGGGATTGATTTTTTGTCAGCTGAGCCGCATAAAATATGCGGTAACGTGTGGCGTTTTCTCTTGCATAACAAGGTGATTTTTCGTGCGTCAGATCGTTTTAGATACAGAAACAACCGGCTTGGAGCCGTCCGAAGGGCACAGAATTATTGAGATAGGGTGTGTTGAGGTCGTTGATAGGCGGCTAACCGGTAATACGTATCACCAATATCTAAATCCCGATAGAGCGATTGATGACGGCGCTATAGAGGTTCACGGTATAACGAATGAGTTTCTAGTAGACAAGCCTCGTTTTAACGAAGTTGCGGGTGCTTTTCTGGATTTTATAAAAGATTCTCAACTTGTGATTCATAATGCACCGTTTGATGTTGGTTTTATGGATCATGAATTTGCCATTTGCGATAGAAATTTTCGCACTAAATATGGCAAGACGAAAGACTATGCCACGGTACTAGACACATTATTACTTGCTAGAAAAATGCATCCCGGTCAGCGCAATAGTTTGGATGCCCTGTGCAAGCGGTATGAGATCAACAATACCCATCGAGAGTTACATGGGGCCTTGCTTGATTCCGAGATACTAGCAGATGTCTACCTCGCGATGACGGGGGGGCAAACCGCTTTAATTTTAGGCGGCGAAGATGGCGAAGATGGTGTGGTGTCAGGTGCGGCGATTCGTCGGCTCGACCCAAGTCGCCAGCGACTCCCGGTATTGGCTGCTACAGAGCAAGAAATGGAAGATCATCGGCAACGTATCGAGTTTATTGCCAATAAGAGTGGCGGCGAAAGTGTTTGGGGGAAAGTATTCCCTAATGGTTGAGTCGGATAGTATGACTTCAGGAAATGATAATCAGTCCCCATTCTCAAGATTAAAGCACCTCTATTGTAAGTTAAATAGAGTAATAAGCTGCCTATTTACTTGTTTCATTCAAACGAAAGGTTTATAAATCATAGGCTTAAAACATTAATGTAAGGTACTCTTTGACTATTGATTTTAGTCGCTTGAATTGCCATGATTTCGTTAAGTTTTACTATACTAGAATGGTTAAAAGAGTATCAGCTGCGTGAACAACGCAGTGTCGAGGGCGAGTAGACCTATGCAAATCACTCGCGTATGAAAAAATAACAAAACACATTTCTCGCAGTATTCGCGTGGTTAAGGTGTAAATATGGTCGTGATAGAAGGAACAGCTTCCTTAAATCTGGTTAAAGAGCAGCTGGATGAGTCGCTTTCTGTAGCTGAGTCTAGCTTGGAACAGTATGCAGAAGAGCCGTCTAATAACCGGCGCTTAACACAGTGTGTTGATCTGTTCAGGCAGTTAAAAGGGGTGATGACAATCGTAAACCTGCAGGGTGCTGCCATGCTGGTTGAGGAGATGGAGTCGCTGGGCGAGTATATCCTAGATCACCAGGATTCGGATCAAGAACCCTCTCTCGCAGGATTAAGTAACGCAATAATGGTGCTTGGGCACTACCTGGAATACGTTCAGGCAAAGCAGTCTACATTGCCAGTTTTACTGATACCCACGATTAATGAAGTGCGAAGTTTGGCTAAGAAGCCGCTTGCACCCGAAAGCACGTTTTTTCGCCTTGCAAAAAATCCTAGTCGCCCCGAAAAAACAACGGGAGAGCCTGCTGACCATGTGAAGTTGGAAGAAATTGGGCGTCGATTGAGGCATATGTATCAAGTAGGGATGCTAGGTGTGTTTAAAGGCGAGAACGTTAGCACTAATGTGAAATTGATGCAGCGAGCACTGGATCGCATCGACTCCTTGAGTGGTGATGTTCCATTAGCCAAATTGTGGTGGCTTGGGCAGGGCGTTTTGTCAGCACTTGGTAGCGAAAATGTTGAGGTCACTAATTCCCGGAAATCTTTGCTTGGAATGATTGATCGCCAGATTAAGGCGACAATTCTTCAATCAGAAGTCGCATTAGCGAAAGAGGCCCCTGATCATGTGGTGCAGGAAGCAGTGTTTGTGACCTCGCTTGCAGAACAGGCTGATGGAGTGGTAGCTGAAATTCTTGCTGCGTTTGAAGTAGGGGGCAGTCGCTTAGATGGCCTCACAATGCAGCGTGAACAAGCGCTAATGAATGGCCCTAGCGGCAGCGTAATAAAATCGGTTGTCGATGCTATTAAAGAGGAGTTGGCTCATATAAAGGATTCTCTTGATTTGGGTGCTCGTGGCGCGCATGGCGATGATGAAGAGAGCTTTAATCGAATTAGCGTTGCTTTAGTCAAAATTGCCAACACTCTTGTTATGCTGGGCTTGATGGATGCAAGCAATGTATTGAAAGATCAAGCGGGGAATATCGCCAACTGGACTAGCATTGATGATATTGATGCCGATAGTGAAGAATTTAACGCGGTAGCTGACGCCTTGCTCTATGTTGAAAATAGCATCGCGTCGTTGTCACCGCGCATGGGCGGTGCCCAAGGTGTTGATGATAATGAGGCTGAATCTGTTGCAAAAGAGGGTATGTCTATTACCCAACTTGAAGAGGCTCGTCGACTTGTTGTTGGTGAGTCTCGAGCGGGGCTCTCTCTTGCTAAGCGTGCGCTGACTTCTTATATGGAATCAAATTGGGATGGCATGCACCTTAACAATGTTCCTGTAACGTTGAATACTGTGTGGGGTGGATTAACATTCTTGCAGTTGGATAGGGCTGCTAATGTGATGAAGTCCTGCGAGGATTTTATTCGGGGCCGATTGATTAACGATCGAGCTAACGAGCCTGATGAGCATCTAATGGAAACGTTGGCCGATGCCATTACCAGTATTGATTATTACCTTGAGAGTATCGAGAGCAATAAGCCTATTGGGGATGGTGTGCTAGATGTCGCCGAGGAGAGCATGGACGAATTGGGATTCCCTGGCGTTGCGGCGTAAGCGGAACAAAATAAATTATGTTGTATGACAATTTTACGCCAGGCACTGTAGCTCCAAAGGGCTCAGAGCAAGCCGCTATCTGGTTTGCTTTTCAATCGGATAGACTGGTAATGTTTGATGATGGCCAGGGTGTTTCGGTGCCACAAGCTGACAGGTTTGAAGCGCTAAATATACCTTTCAGTGAGAGCTATTATATTGGGCTTTTCCACCAAACGCCGGTTTACGCGGTAGCTGTGCCGACTGAATCTGTGCTTCCGCCTCCTTATTTTCAGAAAGATCTCCGCGCTTTGATGATGGAAGTGGATGAGACTCTGTTTTCTATAGCGGGGCGTGCCAAACAGGTGGTTCAATGGAGTGCAGACCATGCATTTTGTAGTCGCTGTGGAGCTGCGACGAAAAACCATTCAACAGATCGAGCAAAAGAGTGTATCAAATGCGAATTCACTCAATACCCGAGATTGTCACCTTGTGTGATTGGGCTTGTGACACGGGGCCCGGAAATTCTGCTAGCCCGCTCCCCGCATTTTCCACCCAACATGTTCAGTACATTGGCTGGGTTTGTTGAACCTGGCGAAACTCTAGAAGAGGCCTTTTCTCGCGAGGTAGGTGAAGAGGTTGGGGTTAGTGTGGCGGAGGTAAAGTATTGCTCAAGCCAACCTTGGCCGTTCCCTCATTCGTTGATGATTGGCTTCGAGGCAGAGTATGCGGAGGGAGATATTAAAGTGGATGGTGTGGAAATAGAGGAGGCGGACTGGTTTCATGTTGATCAGCTGCCACTAATCCCCCCTCTGGGATCAATATCACGACAACTTATTGATCAATATGTAGAGCAGTGGCGGCGGTAGCTTTCTAAGTAGTGAACATTAATGCACGGTAAGGGGTAATTCATGGGATATGACTGGATAACAGGGATTGTGGTACTGGTAAGCGTTATTTTTCTCGTGTCCGGTGTTATCACTTTGTTTAGGAAAGATTGGTTTTTGAACTGGCTTAGGGGAACCCTGGGTATGTTCTTTGTCTTATTTTCCGTGTTTTTCGGGTTGCTAGCGGTGAATGTTTTTAGCTATCAACAAATGAAAAATGAGCAGTCAGTTGCCACACTTAGTTTTGAGCGAGTAGATAAGCAGCTTTATGACGTCACAGTATCGCAACCAAGTGGCAGAGAAATGCGTTATGAAGTAAGGGGTGATTTGTGGCAGATAGACGCACGTGTAATTAAATGGGAAGGAGTGCTGTCTGCCATTGGTTTTACCACTGGCTATAAGCTTGATCGTTTGCAGGGGCGCTTCATTACACTTGAGCAGGAGCGCTCAACAAAGCGAACAGTTTATGCTCTGAGTGAGCCTGATGTGGGCTTTGATTTATGGTCAGCAATTAAAAGCAGTTCAGGCTGGTTGCCTATTGTTGATGCAGCTTACGGAAGTGCAACGTTTCTCCCGATGGCCGATGGCGCTATCTTTTCTGTGAGCATTGGTAATGCTGGCCTTGTTGCTAGGCCTTTGAATGACCGTGCTGACTTGGCGCTGGAAGAGTGGGAATAGCTTGGGTGGTTTTGTATACCTTTGCCTTGGGCGTTTTTTGATTATGCCGATCTTTTTCTCCAAATCGACCGCTAACTTCAATGGTGTCGTGTAATAGCGCCAATTTTACGTTATCTTATACCCGCATTTAGTCTCTACAGCTGAGGTATATAGAGTGGTTGAACTGTTAAGTGAATACGGATTATTTTTGGCAAAAGCGGTAACTGTTGTTATCGCGATATTGTTTGTAATTGGCGGCATTGCGTCTTCATCAATGAGAGGGCGGAGTGAGCAAAATGGCTTGGTCAAAGTAACGCATCTCAATGAAGCGTTTGATGAGATGACTGATGCGCTAAAGAGTGTTGTTCTTACTCGGGACCAGCTCAAAGAAGAAGAGAAGGCCGAGAAGAAAAAAGAAAAGGAAGAGCGCAAAGCGGCTAAAAAGCTTAAGGATGAGGACAAGAAAGATAAGAAGCGCATTTATGTGTTAGATTTTGATGGCGATGTTAAGGCAGAGGGTGTTGAAGCGCTCGGTACAGAGATCACTGCTGTGCTATCTCTAGCGACGAAGAATGATGAAATCGTTTTACGGCTCGAAAGCCCGGGTGGTCAAGTACATGCCTACGGTTTAGCGGCTTCACAATTGTCCAGAATTAATGATCGCGGTATCCCGTTTACTGTTTGTGTGGATAAAGTTGCTGCTAGCGGTGGTTATATGATGGCTTGTATCGCGGACAATATCATCGCTGCGCCATTCTCAATTTTGGGCTCGGTGGGTGTGGTTGCCGAGCTGCCCAACTTCAATAAAGTCATGAAGAAGTATGACGTAGATTATGATGTGTACACAGCTGGGGCTTTTAAGCGGACGGTCACGGTTCTAGGTGAAAATACAGACGAAGGTAAGGCTAAGTTTGTTGAAGAGCTAGAGAGTACCCATGTGTTATTTAAGGAGTGGGTTTCTGCTAATCGCCCATCGCTAGATATAGAGAAAATTGCTACAGGTGAGCATTGGTATGGGTCACAAGCGCTAGAGTTGGGCCTGATTGATTCACTGAAAACAAGTGAAGATTATCTGTTTGATGCAAGCAAGGACGCGGATGTTTATGAGGTGTCTTTCCAGGTTAAACAGTCGGTAGCTGATAAGCTTGGCTTTGCTGCGGAGAAGGCGGCGACCCGCTCTCTAACGCGTTGGTGGAGTGAAATAACGGCAAGGCATAACCGGATTGTGTAACACTTTAACATAAGGCTAGGGGTTGGTTGTGGGTATTGAATTTAAGGCGCTGGTTGTAACTGAAGAGAGTGGTGAGTTTCACTCTCATGTGGAAGATAGGCAAGTGAGCGATTTGCCGGAAGGTGATGTGCTTGTTCGGGTATCTCATTCGTCGCTAAATTATAAGGATGCATTATCATCCATAGGCAATAAAGGCGTTACTCGCAGCTATCCTCATACTCCTGGTATTGATGCTTCTGGGGTAGTTGAGGCTTCTGATTCTCCGAACTTTAATGTCGGCGATGAAGTTATTCTTACGGGTTATGATTTAGGTATGAATACCTGGGGTGGCTTGTCTGAATACATTCGTGTACCAGCTAACTGGATAGTGCCGATGCCCGAGGGTTTCTCTTCTCGTGAGGCGATGAGCTTGGGTACCGCTGGATTCACTGCTGCCATGTGTGTGGATACACTTCTTCAGGTGGGAATCGCGCCTAGTCAAGGGCCTGTGTTGGTGACCGGGGCGACAGGTGGGGTTGGTGCAATCTCAGTGTGGCTGTTGTCGAATCTTGGTTTTGAGGTCACGGCATCAACCGGTAAGCTTGATGCGACGCCTTGGTTGACCAAGCTTGGTGCCTCTAGTGTGGTTAATCGTAATTCAATTGGAGAAGAAAATAAGCGCCCCTTGTTGAAATCAGAATGGGCGGCGGCTATCGATACAGTGGGTGGTGATACGCTGTCAAATGTTATCAAGTCCATACAATATGGTGGAAGTGTTGCCTGTTGTGGAATGGCGGCCAGCGCAAATCTTAATACAAGTGTGTTGCCTTTTATTCTTCGTGGCGTGAATTTGCTGGGAGTAGACTCCGTTGAGCTGCCCCTGGAGGTTAAAGTCGATATTTGGCGGATGCTTGCGGGCGAGTGGGACTTCGGTGAAAAGGGTCAGCTAGAAGAGATGCTGTGCGAATCTGTAAGCTTATACGGCGTGGCGGACGCGCTTGAGTCAATATTGGAAGGCAAGCACAGGGGGCGCTACCTAGTTGCTGTCTAACATTTAGTCTCTTCTCAGTCGGTCGGATACGGCGATCGGGGAAGGGTATCGAAATACAATAATGTATGTGGAAAATAAAAAGGTAAGTATAGTTGTCGCTTGAATTAGCAGGGATGCGCGGTCTCCAATGTAATGGAGGCTGCTGGCGACATAAGCTACTAATAGAGAAAACTCACTGGTTTGTCCAAGTCTAAACCCCACCTCCCATGATAGTTGCTTGTCTTCGCCAACGCTGTGTAGCAGCTTAGAATACAATACCGGTTTTAGGATAAGCACGGCGGTAGCTAATAGTCCTGCTGGCACGATGATTTCTGGTAGGAGGATCAAATTGAAGCCAGCCCCAATCGTAAAGAAAAACAGAATCAAAAAAAAGTCACGCAGTGGCTTGAGGTTGATGGCTATATATTGTGCGATTGGGCTATTGGCAAGGCTGATGCCTGCCACGAATGCTCCGATCTCCAGGGAAAGCTGAAAGTGCTCTGCCATGACGGCCAGACTAAGACACCACCCGATGGCGAGCAAGAAAATGTATTCGTGGAACCTATCAAAGCGCCTGAGTAAGGGTAGCATTACCCAGCGCACGAATCCCATTGCGAAAATTATGAGGCCTGGCAGAGCGGCGAGTAGCTGAATTACCTGGCCTGTGCTCTCCAGGCTTTTGCCTCCGTTCAGCATGATTAAGACGGCTATAGCAAATATGTCCTGCAATAGCAGGATGGAAATCAGCATTTCTCCCGTATGCTTGTGGTGAAGGACTGTCGTAGGAAGTAATTTAATACCTATTATTGTGCTTGAGAAGGTTGTCGCTATGCCGACAATCCAGCATTCAAGCTGAGTGAAGCCAAAGATATAGCTTATGCCGAACCCTGTGGCACCTAGTGCGGCGGCGCTAGTTAGGGCGACGAGGGCTGTTCTGGATAGCAGTTGAAGAAAATTTCTTGGCTGTAGGTCTAGGCCCAACAAGAACAGCAAGAAAACAATGCCGATATGGCCGATTTCTTCGAGGGTTTTTGCGTCCTTTACAAGCTTGAAGCCGTAGGGGCCAAATAGAATGCCTAGCACGATGTAGGCTACGATGAGCGGTTGTCTTGTGAATAGCGCTATCGAGGCAAGGACCCCTGCACCACTAAAAATTAGAAAGACCGAAAAGATGAGGGATTCGCTTCCCATTTAACACTCTTTTAATAGCTGAATTTATGTTTATTGAATCGTACAGACTCATTAAGCATAGCAAAGCTTGTAAAAAGTGCCCTACATAGGCGCGCCTATGTAGGGTGGGGTTGACTGTTGTGCTATTTGTTAGGGTCTTCGGGCGTAGATCGGTCGAGGTTCAACAACATCAGATTGGTACGCGATCGTAAGGGCGCTGAAGCTTTTGATGGCATCTTCCATGTTCCTGTCTGCTCTTAGGGCGTATGCGTCAAATCCGCAGCGTTCCATAAAGGAGAGTTGATCTCTAAGTACGTCACCAGTCGCACGAATTTCAGATGTGTATCCATGTCGCTCTCTCAGCAGTCTTGCCATGCTGTATCCGCGACCATCTCCAAACTTTGGAAAGTCGATGGCTATAACGTCAATGTCGTCAAGATCTTCAGAGAAGCTGTCTAGCTCATCTGCGCCACTTACCTGTATCCCTGCCTTTCCCGTTCTGGCGAGTATTGCGGTTTTGTTATCAGTCCAGTAGGAGAGAGGGACGATAATGTGGATGTCATCCTCAATAGTTTGAAGTTCTTCAGATGGCTCCGCTACAAGAACCCACTGATCTTCGATTACTTCTCTGCCCTTAATTATTTTTGGCATATACCTTCTCCTTAAATGGTGACATGCCAATGCGTTGGTATGTCATTAAGAAGGTCTCACCTTCTATCCGGTTTTCGATGTAGATGTTTATGATTTTCGATATCACGGATGCCACTTCAGCTTCTTTGAAGGATGGCCCAATGATCTTCCCGACGGAAGCGCCGAACCCAGCGTCGCCACCAAGTGATATTTGGTAAAACTCGAGACCCTTCTTGTCTACGCCAAGTACACCAATGTTACCGATGTGATGGTGGCTACAGGCGTTCATACAACCGGAAATGTTGAGTGAGATATCGCCGATATCGTAAACAAAATCAAGGTCGTCAAACTCACGTTGAATCTGCTCGGCAACGGGGAGTGATTTGGCGTTCGCTAGAGCACAGAAATCTCCGCCTGGGCAGCAAATAATATCTGTGATGGTGTTGATGTTAGCGTTGGCAAAATTCAGTGATTTAAGTTCTTCCCACAGGGCAAGCAGCTCAGTTTGCTTTACATCTGCCAGTACGATGTTTTGTGCGTGAGTGTTTCTCACTTCACCAAAGCTATAGCGATCAGCTAAGTCTGCTATGGCATCTAACTGGTCGTCGGTAACGTCGCCAGGCGCAACGCTGGTTGGCTTAAGTGAAAGGGTAACTATTTGGTAGCCTGCTTTCTTGTGGGCTGCAGTGTTTTGTCTTAGCCAGATAGAAAAGGCACTGCTGTTAGATTTTGCTTCAACCAGTGATGCAGGGTTGTTTTCTAGTATTTCGTAATCTGGATCGGGGAAGCAGCTCTGCATTGCTTCTATTTCAGCGTCTGGTAAGTCCAGGGCGCCATCCTTAATGCGTTCCCATTCCACAGCGACCTTGTCGCGAAACACTTCTGGAGTCAGTGCTTTTACAAGTATTTTGATGCGAGCTTTGTACTTGTTGTCACGGCGGCCGTATAGGTTGTACACCCTTAAAACAGCTTCAAGGTAAGATAGTAGGTGCTTGGGTTCTAGGAATTCCTGAATGAGGGAGCCCGCAAGAGGTGTTCGTCCCAGCCCGCCGCCAACAAATACTTCGAATCCAATCTCGTCTTTGTCGTTTTTGACGAGTCGCAAGCCAACGTCATTGAATCGGATCGCTGCACGATCTTCATCTGTTGCTGCAGTAACTGCTATCTTGAACTTACGGGGTAAATAGGCAAATTCTGGATGAAAAGTGGACCACTGACGAATGATTTCGCAATAGGGTCTCGGATCGGTGACCTCGTTGGCTGTGACGCCAGCGTATTGGTCTGTGGTCGTGTTCCGAATACAGTTACCGCTTGTTTGTACTGCGTGCATTTGTACGCTTGCGAGCTCAGCTAGAATGTCAGGTACATTTGCCATTTCTGGCCAGTTAAACTGTACATTTTGACGGGTGCTGATATGTGCATAACCTTTGTCGTAGGTTCGGGCTATGTGAGCCATCTTCCTAACCTGGTTAGAGTTAAGCATGCCGTAGGGCACTGCAACCCTAAGGAGCGGGGCATGTCTTTGGACATAGAGGCCGTTCTGTAGGCGTAGAATTAGAAATTCTTCCTCAGAAAGCTCTCCTTTGAAAAAACGTTGCGTTTGGTCGCGATATTGCTCGACGCGCTCATCTAACAGTTGTTGGTCATACTCTTTATAAGCGTACATATTAACTTCTCTTACAGGCAAATCAGCATACTAAGTTGGACAAATTGGCGCTTACGCCGCTCCGAAGGCGTGAAGGGTACCAGTATGTTTTTATTGGTAAAAGAATTATTTTGCTATATCCATATATTGGATGGATATTTCAGCTTTGAACTCTAATAACTTGGGGTTATTACGGTTAATGATAGGCATTTACAAGCGAATGTTAGCCCAGCGTCGCTGTTTCCATACGTAGGAAAATCCAATGGTTATTAGTAAGCGCTGTAACATTTGCATTACCCAAACGCCCAATAATCCGTATCCCAAGATTGGGCCCGCAAGGAAGGCGCTGGGCAAGAAAAACAACCATTGAGTGGGTATAGATACCTTGATTACTGTTTTAGATGCGCCTGCTCCAAGTAAGGCATGCATGATTACGATGCCAACCGCGTCTATACCCATGAAAATAGCAGATAATTGGAGCGGCCTTATACCTAGCTCGATTAGCTCAGGTTTGTGTAGGAATAGGCCCAGTGCAATTTCTGGAAAAATCGCAAAAGGTAAAGATACTATCGTGAGGCCTACCAAAATGATGAATGCGCTGTCCATTCCCCATTGATAAGCATCTGTTTTATTGCCACGACCAAGAGCCTGACCTACAAGAGAGGCGGCTCCAAGGCCTAGCCCCATCGCAGGGAGGATCAGGAAAAGAACAATGGTAATGAGAACGTGTGCTACTGATAATTCGTCAGTACCTATTTTTCCAATAATCCAAAACAACACGGTAAGCCCACCTGCAAAGAGGAGTTGTTGTAGTGAAGCGGGGAAGGATTGAGTCATGATGCTAGAAAGTATCTTGCGAGAAGGGAACTGTGTTAGGAACCCTTGGCCAGATGAATACCTGTAACACTGAATGGCATATAAAATAGAAGCGATGAAGAGTGATAGGGTTGTGCCCAGGCCAGCCCCTGCAACACCCATTTCAGGCATGCCAAAATGACCAAATATGAGTGCGTAGCTGAGAACTACATTGGAAATATGCATCACTATTAGCGTGCGCATATACACCATTGATTTCCCTACGCCGTTCCAATACCCCCGAAAGCTAAAGTTAAGACCCATGGCAAGAATGCCCGGCACTCTGGCAGTAAAATATTCTGAACTGATCTCAGCCACGGCTTGATCACTAGATAATAGCGAAAGAAGGTAAGGGGAGGCGCCGTAGAAAAATGCTACAAGGGGCAGTCCAATGAGAACCGATAGGAGAAGGCCGGCATTTAAGGGGAGGGCATATTGAGTAGAGTCCCCTTCACCTTTGCGGCGGGACACCATGGCTTGAACGCCTGTGCCTAGGCCCAGTACGAGTGACGCGGCTAAAAACATTGTGTAACCGCCCAGGCCTGTAGCGGCTAGCTCTACGTTACCAAGACTGCCCACCAAAAACGCATCGACCAAATTAAGAATACTCTGGGAGATCATGCCTCCCATGATAGGAAGCGATATGGCCAGAACTTGTTTCGTGCGATCTTGAGTGGGTATCATTGCTAGCCCATGTGTTTACCTCATGCTGGATCATACCCAAGATTGGGAGATAACCAGCGTTCGGCTTCTGTGATTGATATGCCTTTATTGGCAGCGTAGTGCTTAACTTGATCTTTGTTGATTACACCTACTGGGAAGTATTTCGCCTCGGGGTGAGCGAAGTACCAACCGCTTACAGCGGCGGCTGGGTACATGGCAAAATGTTCTGTCAGCTTTACATCAGTATGTTCGCTGGCCTGAAGCAAAGAGAATAGAGTCGCTTTTTCTGTATGGTCTGGGCAAGCAGGGTAGCCGGGCGCGGGACGAATCCCGAAGTATTCCTCTTTTATAAGCGCTTCATTATCGAGCGTTTCTTCAGGCGCATAGCCCCAAATTTCTTTCCTCACTCTTTGGTGCATGTATTCAGCGAAAGCTTCAGCAAAACGATCGGCAATTGCCTTTAACATGATGGCGTTGTAATCGTCATGTGCGGCTTCAAACTCAGCGACTTTTTCATCTACGCCGCCACCTGTGCTAACGATAAACCCGCCGATATAGTCTTCAAGACCTGTCTCTTTAGGGGCAATGAAATCAGATAAGCTGCGTGCAGGTTTGCCGTTGAACTTGTCTTCTTGTTGACGTAGGTGGTGGAGCTTTCCGATCAGCTCGTTTTCTTCGCCATATACTTCTATGGTGTCATCGCTGTTTGTGTTTGCAGGCCATATGCCTATGACGCCTTCGGTTTTGAGCCAATCCTCGGCGATGATTGCTTTTATCATCGTCTGGGCTTCTTCATATAGCGTAGTGGCTGCTTCTCCGATTTTGTCATCTTTAAGAATGGCAGGAAATTTACCTACGAGATTCCAAGAGATAAAAAAGGGCGTCCAGTCGAGGTAATCCAATAAATCGCTAATAGACACGTCTTGAATGGATTTAACGCCAACAAAATTGGGTTTCTTTATGTCACTTTTTTTCCACTCGATGGGGGTTTTGTTCTTCCTTGCGTCATCGTATGGTTGGAACGTTCTTTTTTTGGCGCGCTTAGCCCTGCGCTCTCGTACTACCTCGTACTCTTCTTTTCGGGCTTTGATGAAGTCATCTCTTAGTTCGTCGCTCAGAAGGGAGGTCGCAACCCCAACACTTCTCGATGCATCTGCAACATAGACCACAGGTCCATTTTTATATTCTGGTTCTACTTTTACAGCGGTATGGGCTTTAGATGTTGTAGCGCCACCGATAAGTATGGGTAAATCAAAATCTTGTCGTTGCATTTCTTTTGCGACATTAACCATCTCATCCAGCGATGGGGTAATTAGCCCGCTCAAGCCAATAATGTCGACGTCATGTTTTTTGGCTTCTTCGAGTATGCGCTCGGTAGGCACCATTACACCAAGGTCTATGATTTCGTAGTTGTTACATTGCAGCACAACACCTACGATATTTTTTCCAATATCATGGACGTCGCCCTTAACCGTTGCCATTAGGATCTTGCCTTTAGAGCGAGCATTATCTCCTTTTTCCGCGTCAATAAAAGGCAGTAAATGTGCAACGGACTGTTTCATTACGCGAGCGCTTTTGACTACCTGGGGTAGAAACATTTTACCGTCGCCAAAAAGGTCACCGACGACGTTCATTCCATCCATCAAGGGGCCTTCAATAACATCGATTGGGCGAGCGGCTTCTAATCGTGCGGCCTCGGTATCTTCGACGATAAATTGAGTGATACCCTTTACCAACGCGTGCTCAAGCCGTTTGTTGATAGGCAATGATCGCCATTCAAGATTAACTTCTTTTTTGGTGGTTCCATCCCCTCGGTACTTGTCGGCGATTTCTAATAGGTTGTCAGTGCCTTGGTCGGTTCTGTTGAGGATGACGTCTTCTACCGCGTCACGCAGCTCTTTATCAACGTCTGCATAAATGGCTAATTGTCCTGCGTTCACGATGCCCATGGTTAAGCCTTCGCGAATTGCGTGATATAGGAATGCGGCGTGTATAGCCTCTCTTACAGGGTTGTTTCCTCGGAATGAAAATGAAACATTACTGATCCCGCCAGACGTTTTTGCATAAGGGAGTTCATCATGAATGTATCGGCAGGCGTTAATGAAATCTACACCGTAGTTATTGTGTTCTTCAATACCAGTAGCTACCGCAAAGACGTTCGGGTCAAAGATAATATCTTCAGGAGGGAAGCCAATCCCAACCAAAATGTCGTAGGAGCGTTTACATATTTCTTTTTTACGAGCCTCGGTGTCTGCTTGCCCTTTGGTATCAAAGGCCATTACGATGATGGCAGCGCCATAATCACGACATAGCTGGGCTTTTTCAATAAACTCATCTTCGCCCTCTTTCAGGCTGATAGAGTTCACGATGCCTTTACCTTGGATACATTTTAGGCCTGCTTCTATGATGTCCCATTTAGAGGAGTCAATCATGATGGGGACACGGCAGATATCGGGTTCCATTCCTATTAAGTTAAGGAAGGTGATCATGGCATTCTTGGAATCCAGCATGCCTTCATCCATATTGATGTCGATAATCTGGGCGCCGTTTTCCACTTGGTCTCGCGCAACATCAAGGGCTTCTTCAAAAGCTTCTTCAAGTATAAGTCGCTTAAATCGAGCCGATCCAGTCACATTAGTACGCTCACCGACATTAACAAAGAGAGAGTTAGAGTCGATAGTAAAAGGTTCTAACCCGCTAAGCCTCATGTTGCGTTCAATTTCGGGAATAACGCGAGGGCTAACATTTGCTACCCTCTCTGCGATCGCCTTAATATGCTCAGGTGATGTTCCGCAACATCCTCCGATAATGTTGACTAACCCGCTATCAGCAAACTCCCCAACAATACTGGCCATCATCTCAGGATCTTGGTCGTATTCACCAAATTCATTTGGCAGCCCTGCATTTGGGTGGGCACTGACGAAACACGGCGATTTCGTTGCAAGATCAAGGATGTAAGGGCGGAGCTGATCTGCCCCTAATGCACAGTTAAGTCCAATGCTGATGGGGTTGGCATGGGCTAGTGAATTATAAAAAGCCTCTGCTGTTTGGCCCGACAGAGTTCGACCACTGCTATCTGTTATCGTACCTGAAATCATGACAGGTAATTCATAACCAATTTGTTGGAAGTGACGCTTTACTGCAAATACCGCTGCTTTTGCGTTTAGGGTATCAAACACGGTTTCAATCAATATGATATCTGAACCGCCATCTACTAGACCTTTTACCGAGTTGGTATAATCTTCAACTAGGTCGTCGAATGTGATGTTTCGTAGCGCTGGGTTCTCTACTGAAGGAGATAACGAGGCAGTCCGGCTGGTAGGCCCAATAACACCGGCGACGAAGCGTGGCTTATCTGGTGTTTTTGCGTTGAACTCGTCCGCGACCTGTCGGGCAATCTCTGCCCCTTGTTTGTTGATTTCGTATGCAGCATCTTCTAGGTCGTAATCCGCCTGGGATACGCGAGTTCCGTTGAATGTGTTAGTTTCTAATATGTCAGCCCCTGCGTCGAGATAGGCTTGGTGGATTTCTCTGATAATGTGAGGCTGAGTGATGGACAGTAAATCATTATTACCCGTAAGGTCTTTGTGGTGATCCCTGTATTGTTCACCTCTATAGTCTTGTTCTTGGAGTTTGTACCCTTGAATCATTGTTCCCATGGCACCATCAAGTATCAGGATGCGTTTGTTGAGTGATTCGTGAAGCTGCTTTATGGAACTGTGTCTAGGATTCATTCAAAAAGACCTTTAGGTGAATTACTGCCGAATTGTAGCAAAAACCACCCAATGTTGTTGTTTGATTTCCCTGAGGTTTTTTCATCTTTGTATGTAATTCTTTCATTTCCAAGGAAATTGAATGATTTTAGGGTGGAAGCCTGTCAAGAAAACTTGACTGGTTTGATTGGTTTTTAGCACTCAAGAGGATATTATTGCCAGATTACCTGTTTTATTGGATGTAGGCATGAGCGAAAAATATTTAACTATCACTGAAAGTGCACAAGAGTACCTGTACGAATTGCTGTCAAAGCAAGACACATCAGGAATGGGAGTGCGCGTGTTTGTTGAGAATCCTGGAACACCAACTGCCGAATGTTGTATGGCGTACACCAGCGCAGAGGACGCCGAGGCGAGTGACAAAAAAATGAGCCTCAACGAGTTTGATGCATATATTGATGAAGCAAGTGTCCGCTACTTAGAGGATGCCGTCATTGATTACTCTAAAGATAGAATGGGTGGACAGTTAACCTTTAAGGCTCCTAAATCGAAAGTGCCGTCCATTGGAGAAAACGCTTCTGTTGAAGAGCGGATACATTATTTCCTACAATCTGAGATCAATCCTCAGCTTGCTTCTCACGGTGGGAACATAGAGCTAATGCAGCTTCTTGAAGATGATACGGTTGCTGTACTTCAATTTGGCGGCGGATGTCAGGGGTGTGGTATGGCAGATGTCACACTTAAAGATGGCGTTGAAAAGACATTGCTAGAGCGAGTGCCTGAGCTTAAGCGCGTTACTGACGTAACTGATCATACTGTCAACGAGAATGCGTTTTATAAGTAGGTCGTTGAGTTGTATCTAGGCATAAAAAAAGGCTTCGAGTTAGAAGCCTTTTTTTATGCCTGTAAAATACTATGAAACGGATCGTCTCTTAGGCAGTATACCTTTCAATTTTTCTCGCATGGAGCGCACTGACTTCTCGGTTGCTTCCCAGTCAATACAAGCATCGGTGACTGAAACGCCATATTCCATTTCTGATAACGTGGATTTCAGTTTCTGGTTGCCCCAATTGATATTGCTTTCTACCATGAGGCCTATAATGGATTGGTTGCCTTCAAGGATTTGGTTTGTAACGTTTTCCATAACCAAAGGCTGTAGCGCCGGGTCTTTGTTGGAGTTTGCATGACTGCAATCTACCATGATGTTTGTGCTAACCGACGCCTTGGTCAAAGCTTGTTCTGCAAGAGCAACGTTGACAGAGTCGTAGTTCGGTTTGCTGTTACCCCCGCGTAACACCATATGCCCGTAAGGGTTGCCTTCTGTATTGATAATCGATACTTGGCCTTCTTGATTAATGCCTAAAAAGCTATGCGGGCTAGACACAGATTGAAGTGCATTAGTGGCGACTGTTAAACCGCCATCGGTGCCATTCTTGAAACCAATAGCATTAGACAGGCCACTTGCCATTTCTCGGTGGGTTTGTGATTCTGTTGTACGAGCCCCAATAGCGGACCAGCTAATCGCGTCCTGTAGATATTGCGGTGAAATCGGGTCCAACGCTTCGGTTGCTAGTGGCAAGCCTTCTTCTGCTAGCTCTATCAGCAGTCTCCGCGCGATATGCAACCCTTCTTCGATTTCAAAGCTATCGTTTAGGTGCGGGTCATTTATAAGTCCTTTCCACCCGACAGTCGTTCTTGGTTTTTCAAAATAAACGCGCATAACTAATAGTAATGTGTCACTGACTTCATCGGCGAGCACTTTCAATCGCTTAGCATAGTCCTTGGCGGCCTCAACATCGTGAATTGAGCAGGGACCAATAACGAGAAATAGTCGATGGTCTTTTCCGTCAAGTATGTTCATTACTGCCTGGCGACCTTCTAGAACAGAAGTTTTTGCCACGTCAGTCATTGGTACTTCGGACTTCAGCTGGTCGGGTGTAATCAGTACCTGCTGGGATCTAACATGTAAATTGTCTATATTGCTATCGGGCATTATCGATGAATCCTTTTGAACGGCATTATGCGCCTAGAAGCCAGCATTGTTTGGTTTTGCTTGCGTCTACTAATATATTTTGTTTGCAAGTGCATTCTAACCGAAAATTAGGATACAGTGCATATCTAATATCCTACATTCCTACAACATCTTAAAAAAAGATCGATGACCTACAATTCTGATCGTTTACCTGCTGAACTCAGCGCGTTTTCTCATGGGGAAACGATAATTACTCCCAATCAGCGTATTGCGACCTGGTTGCTGTCCTTATTCAAAGATAAAAAACTACGGACTTCCGATACGTCTGCGTGGCAGACGCCGAAAATAATGGCGCTTTCATCATGGCTCGATGAGACTTATGAGAGCGCGCAAGACAGTGCTTGTGTTAACCCTCATTTTGATGCCATTCCAGACCTTGCTCGGTTGCGTTTTAAGCTACTCAGTCCAGCACAAGAAAAAGTCGTATGGGAAAGTATAATTTCCGATCAAGAAAACGATTGGATCAAGCCTGATGGAGCAGCGAAACAAGCCATTCAGGCTTGGTCGATACTTAATCGATGGGCTGCTGTTAAAGACAATGAACGTCAAGATGTGAACGAAAACACCCATTTGTTCCAAGGTTGGTTAAATCAATTTAGCCAGCGCTGTTTTAGCAATAAGTGGGTGAGCAATGCGGAAAGGGTTGAGTTGCTAGAGCTTTGTATCAAACACCAATTAGTTTCGTTTCCCGGTTCCTTGTTTTTTTATGGATTTAGTGACCTAGAGCCTGCTATTCAGCGTTTGGCTGTTAGCGTGTCAGAGGCGGGGGGGGATTTTAGGGTTCTGCCTTTTGGCGAAGAGACTGAAAACGTGGTGTGTCGTAGTTATCCCGATAAAACCATTGAGTTGGAAGCGGCTATTGCTTGGTTGGTGGAGGCCAATCAGAGTGATCCAGGTGGCCGCTATTGTGTGGTTGCTCCTGATATTGGCGATGAAAGGGCGAGTATTGAGCGTATCTGTAAAAGGCTTATCCAAAAAGACTCCAATACGCAGCCGGATCTTAATGATTGGCGTGATCAAGTGAATGTTTCGGCCGGCTCTCCTTTGGGGGCTTTTGGGGTTGTATCTGATGCATTGCTCATGCTGAGCGCTGCGAATGGACAGCTAAGCAGGGACGATTGGGGCATTATTGTTAGGGGGCCTTATTGGTCTGAATCTTATGTGAGTTTTTCTCTGTGTTCACAATTTTCTGATGTGATAGCGCAGTCAAAGAATGAAAGACTTTCGGCTGAAAAAGTCTATACATTGTATCGAGTTTGGCGTGGGCGAACCGCTGATAACAGCGATAACACGAGCGATCCCTTAGGGGGGCTACTTGAGTGCCTGTCGAGTATTCGGTTAGATGCAAAGCGAACATACAGTGCTTGGTCAATTGAAATAAAGCAGCTTCTGGAAACCATCAGTTGGCCTGGTAAAAGAACGCTTACAAGTCAAGATTACCAGTTAAGAGAAAAGTTCTTTGAACAAATTGCACTGTTAGATGGGTATGACGAAGTGTTAGAGCGCACGTCGTTCCGTGGGGTCTTATCCACCTTGAAAACGACGCTTCAGGAAACAATGTTCCAGATTCAAACAGAGCAAGCTCCAATGCAAATACTCGGAGTGCTAGAAGCATCGGCGATGACATTCGATGGTATCTGGGTGCTCTCATCGGATGATCAACATTGGCCCGAGAGCCCAGCCCCGAACCCTTTCCTTTGCCCAAAATATCAAAGAGATATGGGTATGCCAAACGCCTCTGCTGAGAAAGAGCTAGGTTATGCAGAGTTTATTCTTGGTGGGTTCCTGAAGACCTCTCCTTCAGTCGTGTTTAGCTGGCATTTATTGAAGGGAGATACAGAGTTGAATATTAGCCCTGTATTAGAACGCTATCGATTAGAAAAACAACCTACTTTGATAGAGGGCAGTGTAAGCCAAATACTTAACCCTTTTCATTTGGATATCGATGAGGATTGCAAAGTCGATTTTGTTGACGATATAGGGCCAGCTTTAGAGGGTGGATCAAAAATGAAAGGAGGTGCGTCTCTTATAAAAACGCAAGCTTCCTGCCCATTTAGAGCGTTCGCACTGTATCGATTGGGTGCTCGCTCGTTAGAAGAAAAAGAAGAAGGGTTGTCTCCGGCGGAACGCGGGGATCTTTTACATATGACCCTAGAGAAATTTTGGAAGGTTTGCACTTCACTGAGTCAGCTACAGACGTTGTTAAATAAACGAGAGGAACTGGAGGCGTTAATTTACCGTTGTGTTACTGACTCGCTGACGTTCTTCAAAGATAAGAATGCTGGCGTCAACGAAGCTTTCCTGAAGGTGGAAGAGAGTCGGTTAATTAGTTTGGTTATATATTGGTTGGAGTCCGTTGAATCGAAGCGTACTCGCTTTGAGGTTGTTAGCGTCGAAAAGTCAGAAATTATGCAGCTCGGTAATATAGAGGTTACAGTCAAAGCTGATCGGATCGATCGCATAGAGGGGGATTATACGGTAATTGTTGATTACAAAACGGGGCTAAAATCTCGAACTGCTTGGGAGGGAAATCGCCCTGATGACCCTCAGTTACCTCTATATGCGGTGAATCATAAGGGTGCTGTTGATGGGGTGCTTTTTGGATTGGTAAGAAAAGGTGAGTCCTCTTTGAAAGGTGAGTTGGATGAGGCTGTGCAGCTTTTGGAAAATGGCAAAAATCGATCTGTGGTCGCTATCGAAGATTGGCCAGTGCATGTTGATAATTGGGAAAAAGTGCTGACTCAACTTGCTGAAGATTTTAGCCAAGGGTTTGCGGCAGTTGACCCGAAGAACAAAAAGAGCTGTGAGTTTTGTGAGCTAACGCCTTTCTGTAGAAGAATGGAGAAATAATGATGTTGATCGATGCAGCTCAACGGCTCGAAGCGTTAGATTGTCGCCATAGCTATATCGTGCAGGCTCCGGCAGGATCAGGTAAGACGGGCGTTTTGTCACAAAGGATATTGGGGTTACTTGCGTTAGTTGAGCGTCCAGAAGAAGTTGTCGCTATTACTTTTACAAAAAAGGCCGCGGGTGAGATGCGCCAGCGTGTACTTGAGTCGATTCATGAGGCCAAAAACAGCCCATGTCCAGAGAGCGATTATGAAGCGCAAACGTGGCACTTGTGCCAAGCGGTCTTAAAGCGAGATACTGAACAGAATTGGAATTTGTTAAAGCACCCAAATCGTTTGAAAATACAAACTATTGATGGTTTCTGTGGCTCATTGGTCAAACAGATGCCCTATGAAAGCAATATGGGTTCAATGCCCTCGATCGAGGATGATGCCAGTGTTGTTTACGAGAATGCCGCAAAGCAGTTAATAAATAGTTTGGGCGATGGTTTTTTTTATGACGAAGCGCTGGGTAGATTATTGCAGCATGTCGATAATAATTACCGCTTGGCTACAAATCTAATTTCTCAAATGCTTGAAAAGAGAGATCACTGGCTTGAGGATATTGTTAGTGCAAAACTACAAGGTGATGAACTTAAATTAAGTTTAGAGAATACGTTGCAAGAGACCGTTGATCTACAACTAAAAGAGCTTATCGCTAGCGTGTCTGAAGATATTGTCCGTGAAATGTCTACATTGGCTCTCTACGCGGCGCAAAATCTGGCGTTTGATAACGTAGAATCGCCTCTTAATGCTGCATTGGGCTTTGAAGAGGATGCTGAGTTTATACAAACTGCAGCAGCATGGTCGGCAATTTCAGAATTACTGTTGACCAAAGGCAAGCCTGATTATCGAAAGAGGGTTGACGCAAAATTGGGTTTCCCTGCTCCTTCTAGTTCGAAGGACCCCGCGGAAAAAGCGCTGAGAAAAACGAAAAAAGATGATGTGTCCAATCTTATTGGTAAGTTAGAAGAGCACTGTCCTGGCTTCAATGATCGGCTGCACGCCATTAAGAGTTTACCTGCCTCCGGATATTCGGATGAACAATGGGCGCTATTGGTTGATCTGTTGGAATTGATGCCGGTAGCGGTAGGGTACTTGGCATTGACTTGGCAAGAAAGTGGTAAAGTGGATTTTACAGAAATCTCTATGTCAGCGCTAAGGGCCTTGGGAACATCGGAAGAGCCTACCGATTTAGCGTTGAAATATGACAATCGAATTTCACATCTACTTGTCGATGAATTTCAAGATACGTCGGTTTTACAAATAAAACTATTAGAAAAGCTAACCTTCGGATGGCAGGAGAATGACGGGCGCACACTTTTTTTAGTGGGTGATCCTATGCAGGGGATCTATTCTTTTCGAAAAGCCGACATTGGTTTGTTTTTAGATGTATGGCATAGGCATGCACTTGGGGATGTTACTCTTAAGTCGCTTAAGCTAGAAACCAATTTCCGTTCTGATGAGAAAGTTATTCACTGGGTCAATGATGTTTTTAAATCATCTTTTCCTGCTCTCGACAACAGCCGAGACGGTGCTGTTAGTTACAGTCCATCAACGGCAGCTAAGCAGGGGAATTTGGGTGCAGGAGTTACGGTAAAAGTATTCCAGGAAGAGCTCTTGGATAGTGGCGAAGCGGCAACCGAGGAACTTGAGTTTGCCGACCAGGAATCTATCTATATTGCAGAATCTATTGAGAAGCTACGAAGTGACAAGCTCACGTGTGATAAATCTATTGCAGTACTTGTACGCTCTAAATCCCACGCGAAAACCGTTATTGAGCAACTGGATAGAATGTCCATTGCTTATCGGGCAGTTGATATCAACACGCTGCAAGATAGTGAAGTGATACAGCATTTGTTTGGTATCACTCGTGCTCTGCTTAAGCCGTCTGATCGAATAGGATGGTACTCAGTGCTGCGGGGGCCCTGGGCTGGGATTCGTCTCGAAACATTAGTATCTCTTCATAACCATAACGAGAATCGGTCTCTTTGGGACAATATAACGGCATTTCTTGATGAAGAGCCTACTATTGAGTTGGATGGTATAGCGTCAAGAGATAGGCGAGTTCTCAAACAGATAGCTTCATTGTTTACCTATTATTACGACAATAGGAAGCAATTTGCCTTGAGGGATGCCGTTGAGACAATGTGGAAGAATCTTGGCGGATCTTTGGTATGCTTGTCGCAGCGTACTTTAGATGATGCTGAAAAATACTTTGAGTTACTCGAAGGTTTTGAAAAAGCAGGAGATCTACCCAATTTTTCAGTTTTAGAGAAGAAGGCGCTTACGCTGTTTGCTTCCCCTGGTAGCACAATTGATAATGCAGTACAGATAATGTCAATGCATAAATCCAAAGGACTTGAATTCGATTATGTCTTTATTCCTTATAGTGCGAAGCGAGGCAGAAGCGACGATCGACCATTGCTTATCGTTGATTCTGAACTGATTCCAGGCGAAGAGAGGCAAAAACTTTTTCTGGCTGCACTACCAGAAAAAGGTAGTGTTAATAGCGGAGACGCAGTTTACGAATACTTATGGCGGAACCATTCTGAAAAACTTAAGAATGAGCTATGCAGGCTTACGTACGTTGCATGTACACGGGCGAAAAATCGACTGTATATTACGGGTACACTCAGTAGCGATAAGAAAGGGAATTGTAAGCCTCCCAGTGCGGGGAGCATTTTGGGTACGCTTTGGACAGGAATAGAGAAGGGGAGCAAACTTGGCCAAACGCAAATAGTTGAGGCTGAAAGTGTTCCTGAGATTGCTGGTCATGCGTTGAAGGTTTTACACGAGGGCATACTCGACCAATTGACCCCTTTTCAACAAAAAATACCCGAAAAGATACCGGTTAATTTCAATAATCTGCAGAACTCGGCGCAGAAGGTAGAACAGGAAGATACGCTTTCCTCTAGCCAAAAGTCTCATGATTTTCACGCTAATGTAGGTACCTTTGCACATCGTTTATACAAGAAGTTTGCTGATTTTAAGGGCATCAAATTACATGCAGACAAAGTATCGGCGCTACACCCTTCCTGGAAAGCCGCTCTGCTAAGATTGGGTGTGCCGGGAAAAGAAGTAAATGATGCTGTCGCTATTGTTGATAGCGCAATACGTCACTTGATTAGCTATCCTGAACGAGCAACATGGCTATTTGACCAGAGTAAAGATTCTTACGCAGAGCATGCCTTAACGACCATGGAGGCTAATGGAGAGGCTAAAAATATTATCATTGATCGAACGTTTGAGGATGCTCAAGGGATTCGATGGATTATCGATTATAAATTTGTACTTCCTGACGCTGAATCGAGTGCTGATGTTTTCTTACAAATACAAAGGAAGAAGTACCGAGATCAGTTAGATTTTTACGCCCAAGTAATGAACAAGGAGAAGGTATTAGGTACCTGCTTAATGCTATATTTTCCTTTAACAAATCAGTATATCTGTTGGTCAGATGATCTTGCCAATATTACCCCCTTTGAGTGAATGTGATATGCCTGCAAATTTCAATGGAAAGTTAGTGGTTGCAACGTCATCCAGTGCATTATTTAACCTTCATGATAGTGACGCTATATTTCGGGAGCAGGGTTTGGAAGCGTATAAAACGCATCAGATTGAGAACGAAGACCAACCCCTGGAGCCAGGAGATGCTTTTCCACTGGTTAAGAAGCTTTTAGCGCTAAATAATGCCAAGAATCATTCCCCACGGGTTGAGGTCATATTGTTATCCCGAAATAGTGCAGATACTGGGCTCCGGGTATTTAATTCAATCGAACACTGGGGGTTGCCGATAACGCGAGCTGCATTTTGCGGTGGAGAAAGTCCTTATCGCTATATATCTGCTTTTGGATCACATCTGTTTTTGTCCTCCATACCTGCTGATGTAAGGCAGGCACTTGATCGTGGGTTTGCCGCAGCCCATATCATTGCACCAAGCTCGCCGATGGAAATAAGAGATGAACTGAGAATTGCTTTTGATGGCGATGCGGTTATTTTTTCGGATGAGTCCGAAAAAATATTCCAGGAACAAGGCCTGCAAGCGTTTACGGATGCTGAGCGGGCGGCAGCTAAACAGCCTATGGAGGGCGGGCCATTTAAGCCCTTTTTACAGGTATTACACAGCATCCAACAAGAATATGGCGAGGAATGCCCTATAAGGACGGCGCTGGTGACTGCGAGATCAGCGCCAGCCCATGAACGAGTGGTCAGAACCCTCCGGAAGTGGAATATTCGTCTGGACGAGTCATTATTTTTGGGCGGCCTAGATAAGGGGTTGTTCCTAAAGTCATTTGGTGCGGATGTGTTTTTTGACGATCAAGAGGGGCATTGTTTATCGGCTAGTAAGCATGTGACTGCAGGTCACGTAGCCCACGGAGTTACTAATACCCTAAAAGCCAACTAAACCAGGTTTACTCTTCGACATATAGGGTCAATGCACTTAGAATGCACCATGATTTTTCATGCGCAAGCACCTTATTCGTGGCGTTATTTCGAGGCTGTATGTTTGTGTAAAAGGTAATGTAGTTCAAGGTTTGTAGATATGGGTTGGATTTATTCTAGGCGTTTTCAGTATTTAGGGTCGTTACTAATAATATGGATGGTGTCGCTACTTATATTGCGAGGTATTTTCTATTTCGGCTTTTCAGAGGTCGGGGATACTGTAGCAGTTACCCCGTCAGCACTTGCTCAGATACTCTATATTGGCGCAAAATTCGACCTGAGGTTGGCGCTGCTGTTATTGCTGCCTGTCGCGATAAGTTGCCTTTTTCCCAGGAATCTAACTAATAGTCTCTTGTTAAGGCGCATTGTGGACTTGTATCTCGCATTGAGTATTGCCACGTGCCTTCTTTTCTATTTTCTCGACTTTGGGCATTACGCATACCTCGGTATAAGAATCAACTCAACGATACTTCGATTCTTTGATGATTTCTTTATTTCCGCTCAAATGGTTTGGCAAAGTTATCCTGCTGTTTGGATTACCGTTGCATGGGTGTTTGGGACAATTTTTATGTTTTGGGCAATGAGGTTATCCTCTGTTGTTCTCCGCGGTGACAGTCGTGTCACTACGAAGGGGCAAAAAATAATAGGTGTACTTTTCATTGTCGGTGTATTCTTTGGCGGCATATTTGGGCGTCTTGGCTCCACGATGCCTCTACGCTGGAACGATGCCTTCTTCACAGGCAATCCCACAATTGCTGCCTTGGGTTTGAATCCCGTTGTGAACTTTGTCGATTCCCTTAAATATAGATTTGCTGGTAAATACGACGAAGAAGAGGTTCGTAAGTATTACCCAGTAATCGCAGAATACCTTGGTGTAGATAACCCCGACATAGAAAATCTTAACTATTCGCGGAGTTATAGTGGGGGTAATGAAAATGCTTTTGTTCAGCTTGAGTCCCCCCCGAATATTATCATCATCATGCTTGAATCGTTGGGAGCCAGTCGGCTTGGCGTATATGGAAACCCACTGGCGCCCTCTCCTAACTTAGATGGAATTGCGAATAATGGTTGGTTTTTTCCAAATTTCTACGTCCCAGTGTCCGGTACGGCAAAAACCGTGTTTGCGAGCCTGACAGGGTTGCCTGATGTTTCGACGGTTAAAACAGCGTCTAGAAATCCAATGATCACAGAGCAACATATGGTTGTGAATTCCCTCAAGGGTTATTCAAAGTCCTATTTTATCGGTGGTGCTGCTGGCTGGGCTAATATGAGCGCTGTTTTGAAAGGCAATATCAAAGGATTGGATCTACATGAAGAGGGTAGTTATTCCTCTCCTGTTATTGATGTATGGGGGATCTCTGATTTAGATTTATTTAAAGAGGCTGATACGGTACTTTCAACCTTACCACAAGATAAGCCTTTCTTTAGCGTTATCCAAACGGCAGCAAACCACCGCCCGTTCACAATACCAGAGAATAACGATGGGTTTGCAACAGTTGCCTTGGAAGAAAGGGAGTTAAAAGACAATGGGTTTAAGAGTAATGAGCAATTCAATGCGGTGAGGTTGCTGGACTTTAATGTCGGGAAATTTATGGAGATGGCCAAGCAAGGCGGCTATTTTGATAACACTATTTTTGTTTTCTATGGTGATCATAATAATAGAATAACTAAGACGCCTCACATGAAGCCTTTCTATGAGGCCCTCGATCTTGATGGGCTTCATGTCCCGTTTATGCTCTACGCGCCAAAGTTAATTGGGACGCGTAGGGAAGAGGCAGCGACAAGTTTGGTTGATGTAATGCCCACGTTAGCAGACTTGGCTGGAATGGATTATATCAATACGACGTTTGGGCGAAGTTTAAATAATAAGCTGGATGACGGCAGGGTGATTTTCACCCAAACATCAGATAAGCAGGCGCCAATTATTGGAGCGGTATCAAAAGATCTTATGCTTCGGATGAACTTTGATAGTACAAATGTTAAGTTGCATGACTTGAATAGTGATGATCCAGCTTCTGATGTTACGGCTAAATTTCCTCAACAACGAGACCGATTGCATGATATCGCGAGAGGAATTTATGAAACCACGAAGTGGATGTTTCACCATAATAAACATTTGGATAATGATAAATAAGGAGAAAAGGCTGCGATGAAACTTGATCCAGTTGATTTATGGGTTCTGGGGCTGTATTTCGGCGTCATTCTTTTTCTAGGTTTTTATTTTTCACGAAAGAACACAAATACAGAGGAGTACTTTGTCGGCGGTCGGTCGTTCCCTGGGTGGGCGATTGGCCTTAGTTTGGTGGGTACGTCTATAAGCTCTATTACCTTCTTGGCTTATCCAGGTGATGCTTATAAAACAGCTTGGCTTAGGTTTTTGCCCAATTTGATGCTTCCAGTAGCGTTAATTATTGCAGCGTATTTCTTTCTCCCTATATTTCGGCGCAAAAAAACCACGTCGGCCTATGAATTTCTTGAGGATCGTTTTGGGCCTTCGGTAAGAGTGTATGGCGCTGTGGCATTCATGATCGCTCAGCTCGTAAGACTCAGTACTATTCTTTACTTGTTGGCGCTGCTGGTTCATGAGCTAACGGGTTTGGATCACGTCACTTGTATAGTGTTAAGCGGTATGTTCGTGTCTATCTATACCATTATTGGTGGAATTGATGCGGTAATATGGACTGATGTGCTACAAACGTTCGTGCTCGTGGCGGGCGGTGTGATGTGTTTATATGTCATCATAGATCTTTTGCCCAATGGTTTTTCCGATGTATTTAGCATAGCTGAAACCCATGGTAAATTGGCCTTTGCTGAGCTTAAAGATGGTGAGCTATCTGCTGTGTCTTGGGATTTGTCTTTGTTGAATAAAACGGGGTCAATGATGCTGATTTTGGGAGTTACCAGCTGGCTCACGGAATATAGCAGCAATCAAAATACGGTTCAGCGTTACTGTGCAGCAAAGTCGGAAGAAGAAGCTAGAAAAGGAATGCTTATCTGTGGCTTAAGCAGCTTACCCATTTGGGCGTTCTATATGTTTTTGGGTACTGCACTTTTTGCATTTTATCAGGTGTTTCCATCTTCAGAGGCGGCAATGATGTTGAGCGGAGAGCAAAAAGCTGAGCAGATTCTCCCTTACTTCGTTTTGTCAGAGCTCCCCCCCGGCCTTGTAGGTTTGGTGTTGGCCGCTGCACTCGCTGCTGCAATGTCTTCGTTGGATTCGAGTATTAATGCCATATCTACAGTATCAATCGTCGATATCTATCGACGACACCTTCAGCCTAATAAAGCAGACAAGCATTATTTGCGGGTTGCGTGGTTTGTTGCCGTAGTTGTTTCATGCTTTATGATCGCCGGCGCAATTTATATCAATCAAGCAGAAACAAAGACTTTGCAGGATACTGCTACCATTCTAGCCTCGCTCCTTGGGGGAGGGTTGTTAGGGTTGTATTTGATTGGGTTCTTTTCAAAGAAGGGTGGGGTCAAAAGTGCTTGGGCAGGCATAGCTGTTACATTAATCTTTACTGCTTGGACGATTAGCGACAAGAACGGTTGGCTACCAGAATTTATGTCTATGCCCTTTGATGCTTATTATGCGACTCTAATCGGTAATGTAATCATGTTTGTTGTGATTTATTTTACAGCATCATTTGTTTTTGATAAGCCTGACAACAAGGTAGCCTAGCGCTAGTATTGTGATAACTGGGTCAAGCAAGTAATCCCAATAGTTGGTTGATTCCAGTGCGTTAAGCCAAAATAATGTAGTCGATGCTAGCATTATGAATGTAAATAGCTGGCTTCCTGGCCTATAAAAGAATATTGCAGCGGCGCAAGCTGCCGAAAAAAGTACGAAATGCCAATCTGAGGAAGCATATCCTGCTTCGTAGGGGTCGATGAGACTAAGGCCAAGCGATGCAGGGTAAAGCGCAAGTGCAAGCATAAGCACATAAACTGCAAATTGTTTTTTGGCGATGGTTTTCGCTAGGTGTGATATGTCTACTACGTAATAATTAAGAAGATAGGCCGCTAATATACATTGGGATACGAGGCTCAGATCGCCTATTGCTCCTCTAATATAAAGAGGAGCGGGCATATCGAAAATCGGTAACAAACAAGCAAAGGTAATAAGTAACAAAGAGCGAATTTTACTTGTAGTGGCAAATTTATCCATTAGTAAAGTGATTATCGCCGCTATAAGCAAGTAAGAAGAAGCAATACCTATACTCATAATGTCTGTTCTTTTTCTGTGGCCGTGAAAGTAATATGTTGGATTGACGTCTTGTTCCAAGTGTAAACCAGATGGTAGGTGCGTCCTTTACCCTGGATTAGATAGGGGTAATCGAATTGGAATTCACACTTTTTGGTCGTGCACATTGATTTAGCTGCTTGTTGTATTGACGCCACTTTGTCAGCTTGTGTCCCTTCAAACTGTTGTAAATCCTTTAGGAGCGCGCGCTCAAATATTTCAGGAGTGATTTCGGAGCCCTGTTCCATTGTCTTGTCTTCAAAGCTAAAGACTGGGCTCCAGTTTAGCTCGTTGTCGTAGCGGTACAGCCTTAACCTATATCTGTCGCTGGTTAAGTCATTAAAAACCCCTATCTCACCAGCGCTATCATGGTGTGCGAGAGCCACTGCAGAATTAGGGTTTGGAATACTAATTCTACTTGGCTTGCTCCAAGTTTTGCCGCCGTCTGTCGTTGCTGTCTGTAATACTCGGTGCTCACCATCGCCAGCGTATCGCATCAGCACTTTTGCTGATTTAGGCCCTAGAGCATGTATGACTGGTTGCAGTGCACTACGAAATCGAGATAAACGCTTTTTATTGATCACGTTGCCATCAGTGCTGACTCTTAGCATCTCTCCAAGTTTGCCAGCAAACTCATGATAAACGGGAATGCCGATGGATCCATCCTGGTAGAAAATAGGTGCGCCTTTGACTAACGTGCTGAGATTAAGGAAAGGAGCTGTGATGAGGCGCTTGCTCTTGGTCCAGGTCTTCCCTTGGTCCTCTGATTTAATCCAATTTAATGCGCTTGCGGCCCATCCACCAACGGACACGCTTACGTAAAAAATATGAAGGTTACCATTTAAATCTTCGGTGATAATGGAGTTGCCTAACTTTCTCACATATCTGGACGTTTCTGATTCTGCAGACTTTGCGGTGACAAGTACTTTGCGGTGAGACCATTGCTCACTCCCTGGGGAGTATTGAGCAAAGTATACATTGACGTCTTTGCCACCCTCTCGAGAGCCTGCCCACCAAGTTGCAAATATATCACCGGTTCGACTGAGAACGATGGATGGTGCGTGAACAACGCTGTCAAAAGGGCGGTTAACGGTTTTTCTTGTGACTGAGCCGATAATAAGTTCAGTGGCCGCGCTAGAGGGGAGTGTGTGCTCTGTTGTTATGAAAGTGTGTTCAATATCAGAATTAAATTTGTTAGAGCTGTACACAAATCCAAATACGAAGAGTACCAAAAGGATATGTAGAGGTTTGATGCCAGAATACATGAAATCTTTATGAAAATAGTGAGGTAAGTGTTCTATAGGCGAAGTGACAAAATATCACTTGCTAGAGATCGAATTGGGGTCACTATACACCTAATTGATACCTATTTCCAAATTCAAACAATATAGGTGAAAGTGAAGAGAGGAGGTTACCAGGTTAGATTGAATCCAAGTGCACCATTGATGACCATGCTATCGAACATTTGCTGAGGAGATTCTTCACATTTTTTCTTGATGGCCGCGGTGAAGTCAACTCCCTGAATTGCTGGAGCTTCTATCAGATAGGTGCGCTCTCGTAAGTTTACGCCCATCCCTTTGTAGGTTGTGACGATTGAGAATTGGTCGGTATTGGTCGCTTGTCTAGTGGCAGATACGCTGAGAGTGATTAGGGGGATAGGGTAGCTTTGGTTAAGTGATTCGATTTGTTCGGCTGGAACATACCTGTCCGCGTGCAATAGAGCGAATTGTTCTTCAGTTAGGTCGTATGCTTGGTCGCTGCTGTATTCAGCACTGGCATTACTTGAGCCCCACATGAGAGAGCTTACAATGATCGTTGTTAGGAGCGCTTTCCATGCTGCTGTGTTTTGACTGAATCTAATCATATCGGTTACACGCCACGCTTCGAATTGAGAATCTTATTGTAAATGGCAAGTTTAGAACGCTTTTTCCGTAGAAACCGTCAATAACCCGCTGTCTGATTTATATACTAGTGGCTAATAATTGAACTTAAAAGACCCCCTTTGTTATTTTGCGTTATCGTTCATAGTTATAGTTTGTTGATCAAAAAGTGGTATGTTGCTTGCAGATTGATAAAGCGGATTTTGGTATTGTTTTTGGTTATTTGACCGTTAATTTATGTGACAAATTCACTATATAGATTAAGGTTGTTTTTATAAAGATGGGTTAAGTAATTGAAATATAGGTAAATAATAAATTCATCTAGCAATGTTTGATAATGCCCTCAAGAAATTCACCTTTAGTGCTATGCTCAATTAGTAGGCAGGGGAATAGTGGGTGGTGTGTAGATAGATGATCAGTGAGAAAGAGAACTTGGTTAACACCATTTTGTATGCGACCGATCTCGGTCTATACGGTCCGTATATGTTGGAGCATGTCGGAGATCTTGCTAAGAGTCATAACGCGCAGGTATATATGTTGCACGTTATTGAGCCTCTTGGGGTTTTCGCTGACGCTGTCCTTGAGACCTATATTACGGATGATTCAAAGGCAGGGCTGCGAGAAAATGGATTGAATGAAGTGCTGGTTGCAATAAGAGCTAAAGTCAGAGCCGTGTTCGAGCAGGATCTTAAGGACTATGATGCAGAAACGAGGTGGCTAAAGGATGTTCATGTGATCGGTGGGAGCCCTGCGGAAGTCATATTGACCGATGCAGAGGCCGTCAAAGCAGACCTCATAGTAATAGGGAGCCATGGGGGGGCGAAGGAGATGTCAACGCCGTTAGGCTCTGTCGCGTCAAAGGTGCTCCAATTATCGCCAATCCCCGTGTATATGATCCCAACCGCAACGGATCGAACTATTTCATATCATGCGGTGACCAGTCTTTAACTGGTTAGAAAAAGGCGTATTTTACCCCTAGAGCAAGCAGCGTGCTGGCTAAAATGGGTTGCATGATATTATCTGGCATATGATTACCTAGCTTTGTCCCAACATATATAGCCGGCAATGAGCCGATGAGTAACGAGCCTAGCAGCGAAAAATCTACATTGCCCAGGAATAAGTGTCCGATTCCGGCGACTAGAGTTAACGGCACCGCATGGGCCAGATCGGTGCCTATGATGTTAATGGACGAAAGTCGAGGGTATAGGATAAGCAGGATGGCGGCACCAAATGCTCCTGCACCTACGGAAGAAAGAGTCACTAAAACACCGAGAGCGACACCCATAATCCAAGTATAAATAGTGGCCTTTTGTTGTATTGCTCGTAGTACCCTTGGTGGTTCTTTTACCGACCGGCCGGATACAAGGCGCGATTTGAACAGCAGTACTGTTGCTGTGAGGATTAACATTACGCCTAAGCAGCTGGTTAATACTCCCGCGTACGCTTCGCTATCGGCGAACACGTTGTCCAAGAAGTACACAGTGACCAAAGAGGAGGGTATGCTGCCTAAAAACAGTGTAAGTACGATTCGCCAGCGAATCGTTCCTTGTCGTCGATGCAACAATACGCCGCCAGATTTAGTGATGGAGGCATAAAGAAGGTCGGTGCCAACGGCAACCTGAGGAGGAAATCCAAAAAGTAATAATATTGGAGTCATTAAAGAGCCGCCACCGACTCCAGTAAGGCCAACGGCAAACCCAACGGCCGCCCCTGCAATAATATAGAAAAGTATATCCATTTGACTACTTGCTGCTTAAATTAAAAAAGATTAAGAAAACCAAGATACTGAGGTTGGTAAATCTAACGATTCTGTCCTATTCTGGAAAGTAATATTTTGGCATATTTTTATAGCTGACGAATATATTAAAACTTTGAGGAATTTGTATGAAGCTCCAACAGTTGCGTTATATATGGGAAGTTGCAAGGCATGATCTTAATGTCTCCGTTACAGCACAGAGCTTGTATACATCCCAGCCTGGCATCAGCAAGCAGATACGCCTTTTGGAAGATGAGCTAGGAGTTGAGGTCTTTTCTCGAAGTGGAAAGCACTTAACACGTGTGACCCCCGCAGGAGAGGCCATCTTAAAGATTGCGGGTGAGATACTGAGAAAAGTCGATAGTATCAAGCAAGTTGCACAAGAGTTTAGTGATGAGCACAAGGGTAGCCTCTCTTTGGCGACAACACATACTCAAGCCCGGTACGCGTTACCTGATGTCATTGAGGGCTTTATCGATCAATACCCTGAAGTGTCCCTTCATATGCACCAGGGGACTCCAATACAGATTTCCGAGATGGCAGCAGACGGTACTGTTGACTTTGCGATAGCGACCGAGGCTTTAGAGCTGTTTGGTGACCTCATCATGATGCCTTGCTATACCTGGAATAGGGCCGTCATTGTGCCTAAAAACCATCCTTTAGCTCAGGTATCTGAATTAACGCTTGAGGATCTTGCTAGGCAGCCGATTGTGACCTACACCTTTGGGTTTACTGGACGATCCAAGTTAGATGATGCGTTTCTTAATAAAGGGCTATCGCCCAAGGTTGTATTTACTGCGGCAGATGCTGACGTAATTAAAACCTATGTGAAGCTTGGGTTGGGTGTTGGAATTGTTGCCAAAATGGCGTGTAACGATAATGACCCTGATTTGGTTGTTCTTGATGCAAGCCACCTATTTGAGCCTAGCGTGACAAAAATTGGTTTCAGGAAAGGAACATTTCTTCGTGGTTACATGTATGACTTTATTGAGAAGTTTGCACCACACCTTAAGAAGGAAGTGGTTGATCAGGCAGTGGAGCGTCATACCAGAGCGGAACTGGATGAATTGTTTACCCATTTAGATCTGCCGAATTACTAACATGATCAAGCAATAAAAAAGGGCCTGTTAGGCCCTTTTTTATTGCTTGATCCATAGATATTACAAGAAGTCTAAATCAGGGTTTTGATCTAAGATTTCTTTTAATTCGTCTTTTTCTTCAGTTTTCTGTTCCAGGACGTCCTTTACAAACTTAAAGTAAACGGTGTATATATCGACAACGCCGTCCTCTTTTTCAACCAGGAAAAACGGAGCTCTATCGACACTATATTTGGCTGCAACGAGCATGCCGGGACTATTTGGGTCCCTCTCGTCAGCAACGAGAACCTCGTCTATTCTGCTCATTTGGCCAGAATCTTCGAGTCTGCCAAGTACATCGCCACACTTTTTGCATGGTGATCCATCGGCCAGTATTTTCTTAACGAGTGTGATCTTCATATAGAGCCCTTATTACTGAAAAAAAACACCAATCTATCTAGGCGTTTTACTTGATGTTTGTGGAGTGCAGTCCACATTCTTTTGCTGTTGCTTCTTCCCACCACCAGCGACCTTCACGTTCATGCTGATTAGGTAAGACGGGGCGGGTGCATGGCTCACAGCCAATACTGATGAAGCCTTGTTCATGTAGTTTATTGAACGGTACATCATTAGCGCGTATATATTCCCACACTTGTGCCGAAGACCAAGATGCCAGTGGGTTAAATTTAATAAGCTGATTGGTTTCGGTAGAGAAGGCGCCATCGATTTGGATAACGGGGATATCTACGCGAGTCCCTGGGCTTTGATCTTTACGTTGTCCTGTAACCCAGCCACCTAATGTGCTTAATTTCTTTCGTAGTGGTCCAACTTTTCGAATGGCGCAGCATTCTTTGTGATCGTCTTTGTAGAAACTGAATAGACCTTTTTCGTCCACGAGTTTTTGTACTGCTTCGGCTTCAGGAAAAGTCGCTTCGATATTGACGTTATACTTTTCTCTCACCGCTTCAAGCAATTGGTAGGTCTCAGGGTGTAATCGACCTGTATCCAACGTAAATACTCTGAATGGCTTTCCGAGCTTCGCTGCCATATCAACCAAAACAACGTCTTCAGCTCCGCTAAAAGAGATAGCAAGGTTATCAATTTTGTCTAATGCAGCCGATAGAATTTCTTGTGGGGTCTTAGTGATTAGATCTTCGTTTAACGATTGGATCTCTTCTGCTGTAAATGTCATTTGTGCTCCTCTCATAACACGCATGGGGGGTGTAAGTTGCCGGTATTCTAACAGAGGTTGATTGTTCAAAAAAATACTTGGATAGACTAGTTTTATAAGATTTCGCTATAAACAGCATGTTTTTGTTATATATAACTGAATTCATTAAGAATATTGACTATGTGCAGGTGGCTGGTGGGCATGGCGATTAGATGTTTTGAACGAGCATAATTGATTGCATAGTCCCTTTAGACCCGATATGGTTGCCCACCGAAGGTATCTTGCCTCTGTATGGCCATCATTATATTACTAGGAGATTGTTGTGGAACTAGCTTGTCTTGACCTCGAAGGTGTATTAATTCCAGAAATATGGATCAGTTTTGCCGAAAAAACGGGAATCGATGCCCTAAAAGCGACAACAAGAGATATTCCTGACTACGATGTGCTGATGAAGCAGCGCTTGGCAATATTGAAAGAAAACAACCTTGGTCTTACAGAGATTCAGGAAGTCATTGCTGAGTTAAGCCCGATTCCAGGTGCGGCTGAGTTCGTTGATTGGTTGCGAGAGAGGTTCCAGGTGGTCATTCTGTCGGATACCTTTTACGAGTTTGCGGCACCATTGATGAAGCAGCTGGGTTACCCTACTTTATTTTGTCATAAGCTAGAAGTTGCAGAAAGCGGCGCAATTACTGATTACAAATTACGTCAGAAAGATCCAAAAAGACAATCGGTTAAAGCCTTTCACGGGTTGAATTACCGCGTTATTGCAGCAGGTGACTCGTATAACGACACCACGATGTTGAGTGAGGCGGAGGCGGGTATATTGTTTAAGGCCCCTGATAATGTTATTCAGGAGTTTCCTCAGTTCCCTGCAGTGCATGAATATGAAGAATTGAAGTTGGAGTTTATAAAGGCCTCCAATCGTAAACTAAGTCTATAGATTGAATGCGACGATTGCTGCTAGCAATCGTCGTCTTTTCCGAGTGCCTCTAGCAGTGCTAAATAGGGGCCTACTTTGTCAAAAGTTTCTTGATACTCTTGTTCGCAGATAGAGTCGGCGACAATTCCTCCCCCTCCCCAGCAGTGTATTTCCCCTTTTTTTGCGATAAATGTACGTATATTGATATTGCTATCGCAATGACCTAGAACATCAAAATAAGCCATTGATCCGCAGTAATAGGATCTATGATGGGTTTCCAGTTCATCTATTATTTCCATTGCCCGTATTTTTGGCGCGCCTGTAATCGAGCCGCCTGGGAAGCCCTTTTCTATTGCATCTATTCCTTCATAGTCGTGTTTTAATTTTCCAGTAATGGTGCTCACTAAGTGGTGGACCGTGGGGTAGGATTCAACTTCGAATAAGACAGGTACTTTGACACTTCCAGGAACGCAGACTTTACCAAAGTCGTTGCGCAATAAATCAACAATCATCAGGTTTTCGGCCTGGTCTTTCTCGCTGTTGCGCAGGTCCTCTGCACTTCTTGCATCAACCTCTTTGTTGCTATCCCGGGGGCGCGTGCCTTTGATAGGGGATGTGATTAATGAGCCGTTTCTTGATTGGATAAAGCGCTCAGGAGAGAGGCTGAGGAGTTCGAATTGTCCATTGGAAAAGAAAGCGCCCATAGGTGCAGGGTTCTTTGCCCGAAGGGCCTTGTATGCGGTCCAAGTTGAACCCTGGTAACAGGCAGAAAATCGTTGCGCGAAATTTATCTGATATACATCCCCAGCAATAATATATTGCTGGATACGTTTGAAGCCGGCTTTGTATGTGGCGGCAGTTTGATCGGAAGAAAAAGTGCCTAGCAAGCTGAACTCTTGAGGTTTTCTTAGTCCTTCGTTCAACAGTCTCCGTACCTTCTTTAGATTGGCGTTAGGTGTGGAGATCAGTGTCGTTGATTTTGCTTCGTGATCCGTGACAATTACCCATTCGTAGAAACCGAATTCCCCGTCTGTTAAAGCAAGATCATTTGCTGTGTTAGTTGGTAGGGTCTCAAGTTGTTTGCCCATGTCATATGATAGGCATCCATACCAACCAGGTGCGCCGGGTAGTGATTCGTGCTTATTGGTGGTGTAGGAGGGTAATCTATTCTTGATAGCGCTAAATAGCGTTTCAGCTATTGTTTTTGCTTCAAACTCCCCTTCAACAATAGTAGTGACGCCATCCTTTGAGCTGATTTGCTTACTCGGTGATGCGGCAATGATATCCACGTGGTGGGAGGGGTAGTCGCTTTGATGCTGCCCGCTATCGAGTAGAACGGGCCATGGAAGAGCAACAAGCCTTTCCATTAAGATCAGGCTGTTTGGCTCATAAGGGAGGTTTTCGATAGATAATATTGTCACAAAAAAATCTGCCTACTCAAGTGACCCCTACTATTGTAGGCGTCTCTCGATATTTGTTTCCGCTAGTATTCGAGTTGATATTTCTTCTACAGACGCATGCGTTGAATTGAGGTATGGAATCTTGAATCTATTATAGATTGCTTCGGCTCCGCGTACTTCCGATTCACATTGACTAAGCGATGCATATTTGCTGTTTGATTTTCGTTCAGTCCTGATGGCCGAAAGTCGCTCCGCTTCGATGCTCAATCCAAATAATTTCTGTCTGTGCGCTTTTAGCGGTTTAGGCATTTGCACATCATCTAAGTCATCTTCTGTTAATGGGTAATTTGCCGCCTTTATACCAAACTGAAGCGCCAAGTAAAGACAAGTGGGTGTTTTTCCTGAGCGAGACACCCCAATCAAGACAACGTCCGCCTTGTCATAATAACGTGTCCTAGCGCCATCATCATTATCGAGAGCAAAATTGACCGCATCTATCCTAACCTTGTAGGACTGATCATCCACTATTGAGTGGGATTTACCAACCGAGTAGGATGAGCCGGTTTCAAGTACAGCCTCTAGCGGTTTTAGAAATGTTGCGAATACATCCATCATGAATCCGTCGGCATTAGCGATTTCTTCACGAATATGCTGATTAACGATAGTGTCGAAAATGATGGGGGTACTTCCATCTACCTTGGCTGCTTTGTTTATCTGAGCCACGGCATCTCGAACGCTTAGTTCGTCGCCAACGTAAGGAATGGTTATTCTTTCGAATTCAACGTGTCCAAATTGAGCGAGTAGGCTATTTCCCAGCGTTTCGGCGGTGATACCTGTGCCATCGGAAATAAAAAAGGCGGTACGTTTCATTGAGCGTTATCCTTCGAATATAAGTGGCTATAATTTAACGTGAATTTCAATTTAGAACGAGTAATTTGTTTTCTTTTTTAGTAGACTTTAACCCATTAGACCTTTGCTTTTGGCCATTGATATAGCTCGCTAGGTGTTGAAGTATTTTTAATACTTTGCTGTGCATTTACCCTGGTATAGCAACATATGCATCAAAAGCGCTTATTACAAACAGAGTATAGGTGAGGAGACCGTCCTTGAAAGATTACGTCGTTTGGTTCGAGAGCTTATGTAAGAATGATATTGAGCGTGTGGGCGGGAAAAACGCATCGCTTGGTGAAATGATCAGTAATCTTGCTGGGGCGGGTGTTTCTGTTCCAGGAGGATTTGCAACGACCGCCTGTGCTTTTGTTGATTTCCTTGCGCAAAGTGGTCTAGGGGCAAAGATAGAAGGCACTTTGTCAGGCTTGGATGTTAATGACGTTAACAAGCTTGCGGAGGTCGGTGCAAATATTCGTCAATGGATAATGGATACACCTTTCCAGCCTGAACTAGAAAAAGCTATAGCCGAGGCGTATGCAGAGTTACAAGGGGGGCAAGAGAACATCTCTGTCGCTGTACGGTCCTCAGCTACAGCGGAAGATTTACCCGATGCTTCATTTGCGGGCCAGCAAGAAACCTTTCTTAATATCAATGGCTTACAGAATACTCTCGATGCGATAAAAGAGGTATTTGCTTCATTATACAATGATCGGGCAATTTCTTATCGTGTCCACCAAGGCTTTGAGCACGAAAAGGTTGCCCTCTCTGCAGGCATCCAGCGAATGGTCAGAAGTGATCGTGGTGCCGCTGGCGTGATGTTTTCGTTGGATACGGAATCGGGCTTTGATGACGTAGTCTTTATTACTGGCTCATACGGGCTAGGTGAAACCGTGGTTCAAGGCGCGGTAAATCCAGACGAATTCTATGTACACAAACCAACGCTAGAAAGAAGCCGGCCTGCAATTCTTCGAAGAAATGTAGGTAGTAAAGCCATTAAGATGGTATTTGGTGAAGAATCGAGCGCTGGGAAATCAGTGAAGACCGTTGATGTAGACATAGAAGAAAGGGTGTTGTTTTCTATCTCCGACGCTGACGTGGAAGAACTTGCTAAGCAGTGCATGATCATTGAAAAGCACTACAAGCACCCGGTTGACGTTGAGTGGGCAAAAGACGGTGACGATGGAAAGATTTACATCGTTCAAGCGCGCCCAGAAACAGTCAAGAGTCGCAGTGGTAATGTAATGGAACGTTACTTACTGAAAGAAAAGGGCAGTGTGATTGTAGAAGGCCGTAGTGTTGGCCAGAAAATTGGTAGCGGTAAAGTACGGGTTGTCATGAACGTCAAAGAGATGGACAAAGTTCAGCCTGGTGACGTGCTAGTGAGTGACATGACAGATCCAGATTGGGAGCCCGTGATGAAACGTGCTTCTGCTATCGTGACCAATCGCGGGGGTAGAACCTGCCATGCTGCTATCATAGCGCGAGAGCTTGGGATTCCTGCTGTTGTTGGCTGCGGCGACGCGACTGATGTGTTGCGGGAAGACCAAGAAGTGACGGTATCCTGTGCTGAAGGGGATACAGGAATGGTATACGACGGAGCGCTAGGATTCGATGTGCAAAGGAACTCCGTTGAGTCAATGCCCGATATTCCGTTCAAGATCATGATGAACGTAGGGAACCCTGATAGGGCTTTTGATTTTCAGTCCCTGCCAAATGCCGGTGTGGGTCTGGCTCGATTAGAATTTATAATCAATCGTATGATTGGTATTCACCCCAAGGCGTTGCTGAACTATGAAACGCTTCCTAAGGATATTAAGAAATCAGTTGCGCGTCGGGTTGCTGCATACGAAGGCCCAATTGACTATTATGTCGATAAGCTTGTTGAAGGTGTATCCACGCTAGCAGCTTCCTTTTACCCAAAACCTGTTATCGTTAGATTGTCTGACTTCAAGTCTAATGAATACGCTAATCTTTTGGGTGGTAAGCTATTTGAGCCTGAAGAAGAAAACCCAATGCTAGGCTTCAGAGGGGCTTCTCGATACGTTTCTGATAATTTCAGGGATTGTTTTGATCTCGAATGCGGAGCTATGAAGAAAGTTCGAGAAGAAATGGGCTTAGACAACGTGCAAATTATGGTTCCATTCGTTAGAACGGTTGGTGAGGCAGAGCAGGTTATCAGATTGCTGGCCGACAACGGTTTAGAAAGGGGTAAAGACGGTCTGAAAGTGATCATGATGTGTGAGCTACCGACAAATGCGTTGCTTGCTGATCAATTTCTGGAGCATTTTGATGGCTTTTCAATTGGTTCCAACGACCTTACTCAGCTGACGTTGGGATTAGACAGAGATTCTGGAATAGTGTCTCACCTGTTTGACGAAAGAGATGATGCCGTTAAAGCGCTATTGAAATTGGCCATCGATGCCTGTAAACGGGCTGATAAGTATGTTGGCATATGTGGTCAGGGGCCGTCGGATCACCCCGATTTTGCTCAATGGTTGATGGATCAAGGAATCGATTCTGTATCATTAAACCCAGATTCTGTGCTCGATACTTGGTTTTTCTTGGGTGAAGATGAATAATACAGTTATCAGTAGCGGCTCAGGTGGCGCGTTCTGGGGCTAGATGCTCTATAATTGGCGAATAAATTGAATTTTTGTGTTCGAATAAGCGATTAAAAAAACAATGATAAAAGACGGCCTAGACTTGGTTATTTTTTTCGCAGATGTTGCGGGGAGCACTCGGTTGTACGAACAACTTGGTGATCGTGACGCTCATGAGTGTATTGTTGAAAGCCTTAATAGTATTTCATCATATGTTCGAGAGAACGAAGGTGTGGTTGTTGAAATCATCGGGGATGAGGTGATGGCGTACTTTGAGTCATCTCTTGATGCGACCAACTGTGCATGCGACATCCAGCAGTACTTTTCATTTACCCCTACCTCTAAGGGCCACAAGATCAATATACGTATTGGTTTTCATAAAGGGCCGGTAGAGCTAGATAAGGGTCACCCTTATGGTGATACTGTGAATGTGGCATCCCGTGTGGCTTCGTTAGCTCAGGGTGGTCAATCAATTACAACTCACGACACCAGCAAAGAACTCCCTACTAACAAACAGCAACTATGCCGCCCTTTTAGTCGGGTGAAAGTAAAAGGAAAATCAACGCCTTTGGATGCTGTGGAAATAGTCTGGGACCTCGATGATGCGACTTCGTTGTTTGCACCCATAAAAGCACCTGTTACTTTGGATGAGTTTTCCGAGATAGAGCTTAATTTCAATGGCCGGTTAATTTCAGTTAGAGAACAAAATACTCCTTTTATTATTGGAAGAGGGGATCATAGTAATTTGGTAGTCCCATCCGAAACGGCCTCACGATCCCATGCTCGTATAGAAAGCCGTTACGGTGAATTAGTTCTTGTCGATCACAGTACCAATGGTACCTATGTGATTACCCATGAAGGCAAGCGAGCGTACGACGGGTTGGATATGCATTTACATCACCGAGAGTGGATTATGGTCGGTGAAGGTTTGATTAGCCTTGGTCGGCCTACGGATGAATATGACCCCGCTTGCATCTCCTTCGTAACGAAGAGTTAAGGTGCGCAAATAGCGCGCCATTAGGTTACAAAAAATAACAGAAAGACTAAATAAGTACACTTTTCCTGTCTACACTTTACTAATGACAGCCCCTCTGTAGTTGAGTGGTTGAATTAACATCTAAGTAAGGTTGAAACCAGTAGAAGATATGGTCGAGATTAAAGTTAATTCGTGGGGTGAATTAGATAAAGTAATATGTAGAGTTGTTAGTGAACCGACATCTCTTTTTGTTGCAAATGAATTGATAGGTATATTGGTGCCGCCCCAAAGCTCAAATAAGGAGGGGATTAATTCCAGCCATATATCTCCGTTAAAGACAGCTGTAAACCTCCTCATTAAAGAAACCAAAAATTGTTATGAAGCAGAGAATATTGCTAGCCTAAATGAGGATAAGTTCTCCCATTTTTTTAATTATTCTCCCGCGCCAACTAGAATTGAAAATTGGCATTACGCTAAGTCTTTCTTAAAAGCAGAGTTAGTTCGTCGTAAAAATAATGATTGTGAGGCGCTATTGCTTAGCAATCCTCATATCATAAGCGAGTGTTTATCCAGGGTGGTGGTTGTCGACTTCAACCCTTCATTTCTCTGCTTGATAGACTCTTCCCAAGACACTGCTCCGGCACAGAAAGTAGACTCATTGTTAGCACCCTCTAGTACCCTATCAATCGCAAAATTGCTAACGGAGATAGTGGAGTCTAACGACGTGGTAAGTGGCCAAGTAAAAGTAAGAAAATTGGATGGCGGGGAGCGTTATATACAGATTCAATTCTTGCCCGTGCAGGATGTTGACAGTCAAAATGAAAAAGTCATTGTTACCTACACGGATATTACCGAACATAAACGCTTAAACGAAATAATATCCGCTGCAGAATCTCATCCAGAATCTAATAGAAAAGTGAAATTTGCGCTTGATAACATTAATCAGGGTGTGATCACTACTGATAGGCAAGGTAGGGTAACGCAACTTAATGTGGTAGCTCAGAAGCTGCTGCACTGTGATAGCAGTGTCAGTGGCCAACCCATAGAAGACATATTCTCGCCATTTAATACGAGTTTTGACAACATTCAATTGTTGTATGATGCCTGTTTGATATCAAAGTCTGCTGTTGAATGCGACTCTCATAGTCTGGTAGAAATAAAAGAAGGCATTGAGCTTTGGGTTACCTATAGCGTAAGCCCCGTGTTGAAAAACGGTGAAATTGTAGAATTTGTGGTGATATTTCATGATGTTTCGGAGTCTCAATCTTTGCTAGAGAGGCTAAGGCTCCAAACAAGCAAGGACGCTCTTACGAATCTATATAATAGGCAGGAATTTGAAAAACAGATTAAAATATCCCTGGATTCAGCTAAGCGTAAAGGGCACGGTCATTCCTTCCTTCTGGTTGATTTGGACCAGTTTAAAGTAATCAATGAAAGTTGTGGTCATCATGCAGGGGATGAGTTGCTCCGACAGCTTGCGAGATTGTTGGAATCAAAGGTAAGAACGTATGATGTTGTTGCTAGGATGGGAGGGGATGAGTTTGCGATTATGCTTAAAAATTGCAATGAAGTCGGAGCAAATAGTATTGCAGAATCCATTCTAGAATCCATACGTGAGTTTCGCTTTGTATGGGATGGGAAAATATTCTCACTCACCGCGAGCATTGGAATTGTACTGATCTCTAGCGCGATTAAGCATGTCCAGACAGTATTAAGTTATGCGGATTTTGCAGTCCATGCGGCAAAAGATGGCGGGAAAAATCGTATTCAGCTGTACGATAAAAACCAAAAAAACTTAGCGCATCAACATGAGCAACTTGAGTGGGTCACTAAGATTAACTACGCCCTTGAGCACGATTTGCTTGTGCTTTCATCTCAAAAAATATGTCCGATATCCACCGCTGCTGGCACGCAGACGCATTTTGAGATGTTGGTGCGAATGCTTGGTCAAGATGGAAAAATAATTCCGCCAGGTGCTTTTTTGCCCGCGGCGGAGCGGTATAACTTGATGCCACAAATTGATCGCTGGGTAATCAAAAGCGCGTTTAGATGGCTAGCGGCAAATGCTGGAAAGCGTAGCGTCTATACGGGGTTGTGTTCGATTAATTTGTCGGGCCATTCGATTAGTGATGAGACCTTTTTTCAGTTTGTTGATGAGCAGTTCCAGCGTACGAAAATACCCGGCAATCTGATTTGTTTTGAAATCACTGAGTCGATGGCAATCTATAATCTGGCTCAGACCTTAGAGTTTATACATAAATTTAAGGCATTCGGGTGTAAGTTCGCATTAGATGATTTTGGAAGTGGATTTTCCTCCTACGGTTACCTGAAATCGTTGCCTGTTGATTTTCTGAAAATTGACGGCAGTTTTGTTAGGCAGATGATAAATGACCCTGTTGATTTGGCGATGGTGAAGTCCATCAATGAAGTTGGGCATGTGATGAATACCATGACAATCGCGGAATTTGTGGAAAATGATGAGACACTCCATAAACTGAAGGAAATAGGTGTAGATTTCGCGCAGGGTTATGGTATTGGAGAGCCAGAATTGCTCACCTCTATGAATGTAGGTCAAAGTAAATTTGGCTAAGAGTGGAATGACCTCATAGAGAAGGGGAGAATCGTTAAGTCGATACTTTCAAATGGAACTAAGAAAACGTAACATCACTCTAACGTCTTTGTTTTCATAGTATTTAAGGATATTTGATGGCCGCTTTTAACTCTTTTGTGCGATATTTGCCAGTTGTCGGAGCATGTTTCCTGCTCGCTGGTTGTAAGCCTACCATTACTTTTACCGCTCTAGAGTCATCGATTATATCTGGGAACTCGACCACGCTAGATTGGGAAGTAGAGCTAGCAAAAGGTGCGGGTATAAGATCCATAGAGATAAAGCCGGATATTGGCGAGGTAGGTCTTGAGGGTAGTATCTCTGTAACTCCAGAAGAAACTACAACTTACACGTTGAGCACCCAGAGCTTTGCTTTTGGGTTCCCATTTTTTATTGATGAGAAGGTAACTGTAGAGGTTACAGAGGGGGATACCTGGACTGTAAATGACTTTATCAATACATCTGTATGGGTGTTTTTCAAGGCTGCAAACTATGTAGAGGCAGAAGAGAGTAAATATAGCGCTGATTTAGCTCTTGCTGAACAGTTTGGAGAGTCTGCGCTACAGGTGTCAGTTGAGCATGATGACGCAGAATTAAGTGATGGTGTAATTGTCGTTGGAACAGTGCACAAGACTGGCTTGGAAGAAAATACAGATTACGAAATTGCAATTAGTGTTAAATACGCTATTGGGGCAAGGCGTGATGTGTCTGATACTGATTGTAATATGCCTATATTGGCTGTTAGATCATATGCTTCTTTGGCAGTTACAGAAACAGTTACTGTAGAAAGAGACGGCGCAGATTACATTGAAATAGAAGACTACGATTCTTTTACAAAGCATGAAATGTCGGCGGACATTACGATTTCAGATGATGAATGTGGCGTAAGATATGACTTGTCAGATAGTATTGGCGCTGTGTCCACAGGGTTGAATCCACTAGCGGTTACAACGGATTCTGATGGCGACGCATACATTTCAATCGTACTTGATGCTGAATATGCAAATTTCGAAATCTATATAATCTCAGTTTCTGCAAGCTACGAAGAGCAATAGACTCAAGGAGAGGAAGCATGAAACGTTTAGACAAGTTCTATATTGGCGGAACCTGGGTCTCGCCTTTATCTGACAAAACCTTAGATGTAATTAACCCCAGCGATGAATTAGTAATTGCACAGGTTTCGCTGGGCACCTCTGCAGACGTTGATGCGGCAGTTAGCGCTGCTAAAGCAGCGTTTTACGATTTTTCCAGCGCTACGGTCGCTGAACGACTTAGCCTTTTGGAGCGTATTGCTCAGCTTTATCAAGCGCGACTAGGAGAGATGGCAGAGCTTATCTCTTTGGAAATGGGGGCACCCAAAAAGCTAGCTTCAGCAGCTCAAGCTCCCGCAGGGCTAGGTCACATTACCGTCGCCATCGAGCTACTAAAAAACTACGAGTTTGAAGTTTCCAAAAATGGCCGACACATCAGAAAAGAACCTGTGGGTGTGTGTGGTTTAATTACACCTTGGAATTGGCCGATTAATCAAATAGCCTGTAAAGTCGCGCCTGCACTTGCGGCGGGTTGCACAATGGTTCTTAAGCCCAGTGAAGTTGCGCCGCTAAGCGCCTACCTGTTTGCTGAAATTTTAGCGGAAGCGGGTGTTCCTAAAGGGGTATTTAATCTGGTTAACGGATTAGGAGAAGAGGTCGGAAAGCGACTTTCCGAGCACCCCGATATTGATATGATGAGTTTCACCGGGTCGACTCGCGCTGGAATCAGTGTTGCTGAGTTATCGGCACCTACGGTTAAACGAGTCACCCAAGAGCTTGGCGGGAAGTCGGCGAATATCCTTTTAGAGGATGCTGATTTTGAGAAAATGGTTAAGCAAGGCGTTAAAAGCTGCTTTTTCAATACTGGTCAGTCCTGTAATGCACCCACTCGAATGTTAGTCCCTGTTGATAAAATGGAGGCTACAATGATTTATGCAAAGGATGCCGCAGAATCATTAATCTTGGGACCCGCAAATAAAGACGGCGTTACCACAGGGCCGGTCGTTAGCCTTGTTCAGTTTGATAGGATTCAGGCGCTGATTGAGAAGGGTATAGATGAAGGCGCTACACTCGTTACGGGTGGGCTCGGGCGCCCTGAAGGATTGGATAAAGGGTATTATATAAAGCCTACAGTTTTTGCTCATGTTGATAACAACATGAGTATTGCGAGGGAAGAAATTTTTGGTCCTGTATTGTCTATTATCGGTTACAACTCCGAAGATGAGGCTATTGAGATTGCTAACGATACAATTTATGGGTTATCAGCCTATGTGTCGTCTGTGGACATTGATAGGGCGAAGCGGGTGGCTTGTCAGCTGAGAGCGGGTAACGTCCATATAAACGGAGCGTCTGCAGATTTTATGTCGCCGTTTGGTGGTTATAAAATGTCAGGGAATGGTAGAGAGTGGGGTGTTCACGGCTTCGAGGAATTCTTGGAAGTTAAATCTATTCTAGGTTTGCGGCAGTAGATGATATAGGTGATTGATATTTTCGCTCCAATCACCTATATCAATAACTCAATGGAATCTAAGCTATAAGGTTTTTTTCTTAAAGGTGTTTTTGTCTCTAATTAGCGCCTCTTGTGCCACGGATGCCATTAGTAGCCCGTCTCGGGAAAAAACGCTTCCTCGGTTAAACCCAAGTCCGTTAGACGCGGAGGGGCTATCCATTGAATATAAAAGCCAATCGTCTATTTTTACATCGTGATGAAACCAGAGAGCATGATCTAAGCTTGCTAGCTGAATGCCAGACATCATGCCATGAATTGCATGGGGGTTAAGCGATGTGCCTAGCAACCCAAAGTCAGAAGCATAAGCCAGTATGCAGCGATGTAGAACTTGGTCGTCGGGTAGGGTGGTGACGGTCTTCAGCCAAATATCCTTTGATGCAGGGAGTTTTTTTGGCTGCATATAGTTATAGACTTTTACGGGTCTAATTTCTATTGGCGCGTCCTTAGTGAATTTCTCTCTTAATTTTTCAGGTATAAAACTGGCGAATTTTCTCCGTATTTCTAATTCAGATCGAAGCTCTTCAGGGGGTTTTACCTGAGGCATTTCTAACTGATGCTTGTGACCATCTTCTTCAGAATGAAAGGATATGGTTGCAGTAAATATCTCAAGATCATTTTGGAGTGCGACTACTCTACGGGTGACAAAGCTCTTTCCGTCACGTATACGGTCGACGTCAAACTGTATCGGTAGATCAGGGTCACCTGGTTGTAGAAAATACCCGTGTAAAGAGTGAGAAAAATACCCCTCTGCCGTTAAACTGGCCGCCATTAGTGATTGGGCTAGCAGTTGGCCTCCAAACAGTTGTCTAAAGCCAAGGTCTTGGCTCTGACCAATAAAGCTATCATTTCCACTATCTTCTAAACGTAATAGATTTATTAATTCTTCAAGTACTTCACTCATACATTATCGCCTGTATAGGTCTTGGCATAAAAGCTGGATATGCGCGTAATTCATCACTGGCTAAGTTAACTAGTATACTCCATATATAATTGATGAAGGCCTTCAGATTTTCAATGGCCGAAGATGACAAATTATTAAAAGCAGGCTGATACTCAGTTGATATGTTAATACCGACTGAGTCAGCGAGTGTTGGTAGTCAGTTACTGTCTATGGCGGGCAATATTTTTTCTCATCGAACGCTTGATGGTGGTGTATGTGCCGCGATCTTTTGTAGCAAGCTCTGTCGCATAAGCAAGCGTTGCTGCTTGGAGTTCATTCATCGGGTAAAGCGCATCGACGATTTGATCTTCTAGACACTCTGCTCCGGTCTTCGCTATACCTGTCAGCGCAAGGTGTTTTAGCGCGTGTTTGTTAGGTATTAAGTCGATGATGTCGATCATTAGCTCCGTAAATGGAATCTTGATATTGACTTCTGGGTAGCAGAATCGACCTCTATCTGATCGCATTATTTTGAAGTCGAATGCAGAGGCTAGAATCGCGCCGCCGGCATAACAATTACCATTAATGCAAGCGATTGTCGGCGCATTCAGCATGGCTACTCGATAAAATACCTCTTCTAAGGTATTCACAAATATCTTTACATCGTCTGCACTCTGAGACGTCATCCAGGGTAGGTTTATGCCATTTGACCAGGTTTTTTCGTGCTCACACGTGACTACAAGCGCCGTATTACCTTTGTAGCTTTCTACCTCATCTAAGGCCGCTAAATACTCGTTAAGCACATCTAACGTAAAGGTGTTGTCATTCTCAGAATTGGTCAACGTTAAAATATGTACGTTACCTTCAAGGCGTAGGTCCATTGTGCTCATCTGGGGCTCCTCTCTATAATCGTTGTTTTGCAATTGCTTTCTAGTCTACGGGGGATTTCGACCTCAAAAAAGTGGTGGAATGTACAAAGGTCAGGCTAAAACTGTCAAACGTAGCCTGTATCTAGCTAATTCGCTAAGGCCATACACATATCCGAAATATAGTCTAAGATTAGTACAACTCGCATACTGTAACTAACTGTAGATTAAGGGATATTCCTAAAAGCAATGACTGATCTAAGCACACATGATGCACCGGTTTGCCCTGTGGGAGAGCCCGTTTGTTCGGTGGTAGACCGCGTTGTTGAATTGCAGAATGAGGTAGAGACGTTGTCGGAGCTGATTCGAACCGACAATCTGACAGGTTTATACAACCAGCGATACCTAATAGAAACACTTGAGCTGGAGATGGAGCGTACTCGACGTACCGGTCGATTTACTGCGATCGTCATGTTTGATTTAGATCATTTCAAGCAAGTGAACGATACCTGGGGGCATGAATCAGGTAATGCGGTTTTAAAGAAAACGGCTGAAGTTGTGGGGAAGGCCATTCGTAAGCTCGATGTTGCTTGTCGTTATGGTGGTGAGGAGTTTGTCATTGTTTTACCCAACACAGGGTTAATTGAAGCAGCATTCGTTGCTGAAAGAATCCGCTACAAGCTTGAGGCGTCTACCATTCTCGTGGAGGGTGGAGAAATTAATGTAACCGCGAGTTTTGGCGTTGATATATTTACAGAACATCAAAAAGCAACGGCTGAGGAGCTGATTAGTCGGGCTGATGGTTACCTCTATGATGCAAAAGAAAATGGACGAAATCAGGTTAACCATGTGCCGGCTGAAAAGATCAGTCACGAAGCACAAATATCAATTGATGAAAGGGATGCGATTTTTGATATGTTTGGGGACCAAGAGTAATCACTGGGAAGATAGTAGGTCTTTGCAGCGTGAGAGATAAATCGCTGCGGGGCGGTCTTCTGTGTTGTCGACGGCAATTTCGTTAAATAGCGGCAAGGCATCCTCATACTTTTGTCTTCTATAAAGGTTCACTGCCTTGCTAAATTCTTTTATTTTAGCAACTTTCTTTCGACCCGATTCCATCGAGTCTGCATTAATAACTTCATATATAACAGTGGCATTGGTTTTCCCTTTGGTTTGCACTTGGTCAATCAGACGGCAATGAAAATTCTCGGGATTGTTGAGTGAAAGATATGTGTCTTGACTGATTAATAGGCAGACTCCGTAGGTTTTACATAAACCTTCAATTCTTGATGCGAGGTTGACGGCGTCACTGATGACCGTACTTTCCATTCTTGTTTGGTCTCCGACGGTTCCTAGAATAAGAGTGCCCGTGTTAATTCCAATGCCTATCTTCAGCGCCCGATATCCACAATTTGAACGATGCTTATTGTAAACCGCGAGAGAGTTAATCATTTCTATGGCGGCCTTTAACGCATTATCTGCGGATTCATCAAATAATGCCATTATCGCATCTCCAATGAATTTATCGATAAAGCCGTTGTTTTTTCGGATGTGGGGCTCCATACGCCCGAGGTAGGAGTTTATGAAATTAAAGTTCTCTTCAGGAGACATTGATTCGGATAATTCTGTGAATGCGCGTATGTCAGAAAACAAAACGGTCATCACTCGTTGGGTATGGTCTCCTGGAGCCAAGTCCAGTAAGTCTCGTTTATCCAAAAGTTCTAGAAATTGGTGGGGCACGAACTTTCCAAATACAGCGTTCATCTGTTTGATCTTATCGAACGCTTCGAGTTTCAAATCTATTTCTAGCTGCTTTTCTCGCTTAAATTGGTTGATTCTATCTGCCAGGGCAATAGAGAGTAATATAACCTCTATTGCCGAGCCTATTCTCGCGCTATTAGCAGTGACGATATTGCTCGGTATGTAACCAAGGCCTCTCAGCATAAATATAAATACACCGACAAGCAGGAGGCTCCAGGCCAAAACAAAGAATCTAGCGGGCACAAAGCCACGTTGAAGTGCGCTGAGGCCAACAATAGCAATTGCAAAGACAATCACTATACCCAGCAAATTCATCGAAATGATGCTGAATTTATGATCGCCTGTTATTAGAAAAGAACAGGGTATAAGGAGGGATGCAAGAAGAAGGTTTAGGAGGCGATTAGTCTTTGGGTGCAAATGTGTCATTAAGAATGATTTGACAAATTGCACGGCCCAAAAAGCATAAAAAATTCCAAAAATCTGAGTAAATAATGAAGCGAATTGTGGGCTGGCAATGTATATCGAGTGGCCGGAGATGCCCATTTGATTGAGTAATACTCCAACAAGATAAAGGCAATAGTAAAGGTAGCTCTTATCTTTTACCGATAGGTAGAGGAAGCAATTGTAGAGCAGCATTGCTGTGATTAGACCGTACCATATTCCGAACATGGTCTGTCGAGCACTTTCATGTTCGGCAAATTTTTCAACGTTCCAAAAGTTTAGGTCGAGCACCGCCACCAGGGATTTTATCCGAAGAAAGTATGACTTGCTCTGTCCCGCGTCGATTTCCAATCTCAGTACTGGGGTGACATTCTTGATAACCCTATCTTCTAAGCTGAAGCTTGATCCTGTAGATTGAGTTTCAGTTTCACCTCCTGTTGTCTCTGGGGTGGTCACTGTGGTTGATGAAAAAAGCGTTGCTTCCAATACGTAGGGATTGAGTTCCATCCACAAAACTCGATCCTCGTCGGTATCGTTGGTCATTGTGAAGCGAAGCCAGAAAAAGGAATTGGAGGGTCCGTAATTGGGAGAGGGGTCAAAAACCGAGGTGAAAATAGCGTTTTGCTGAATATCGTTTAGCGTTGCGCTGCTATCAATATCTTCGTAAATTTCTAGTGGAGTCGGTAGCCGGCACTGAGAAGTGCACGAAGATAATGTTATCTCGCTGTAGGAGTATGCTAGAGAGGGAAGCGTTACAAACAGAAGTAGGATGTAATATAGGGGAGTGCGAAAAAGCACTGAAATTGACCTTATCTTTGAGAGTCTCGATGATAAGTATAGAGGATGTTAATGTATACGCATGATACAGGGCGAATTATTTCAATTGAGTATAAAAAACAAGCGCTTAAATTGCCTGCTTTTCATATATTACTTGCCAATTACTAGCTTGTTTGCTGCTGATAAAACGCAGCAGCAAACGATGCACAGCAACTTGAATGCTCACTGAGTAACAAGTGAAACGAGCTCAGCGTCAATGTCCTTGTCGATATATGCCATCCCAAGCTTATCTAAATACTCTAAACGATCGGCCTTCATTAAATCAATGTCAGGTACGCCAGCACTGCAATCCTGGTAGATTTTGGCAACGTGAGCCATGTACGCCTCACCTTCTTTAACCATCAACAAACTCGCAGCACCGACATCAGGGCGAACCTTTGCATTCAGTTCTTCGGGTAACTTAACGGCAAAAACCGCGGGGCTTTCTTCACCTTCAAAACGAACACTTCGCTCTCTAACCGATTGCTCGGCCCAGTAGTAAGCTAGCTCTTTGCTTTGCGTCAAAAATACGGGTTCAATAGATTCAGTATACTTATTGCCAATCGTAGCCATGGTGCTTTTGGCGGCTTGTTTCATCGCCTTGTCGCCTGAGCGCTTTAGGCCGTTAGATACAATGGAGCTTACTAGGGAAGAAGATGTTCCGTGATACCAAACATCACCCGTTGCAAAACCGTCTTTTGTTAACAGGTCTGTCGCGTCTTGTAGAAAGCTTGGGATATCACTCATCATTCATTCACCTATGGTTTAGGGGGTGTGGTGGTCTACTTTAATTTTAAACGCAGTTAAACAAAAGGCGACATTCAATAAAGAAAGTCGCCTTTTGAAACACGTTAAGCTTTAATGAAAAAGCTTAACTAGCCAGTCTCAAACTAAGAGAACTGGTTAGAAGTGTTTTTCGCACCGCCAGCTTTAAGTGCGTTCTCACCAGCAAAGTATTCTTTGTGGTCGTCGCCCATGTCTGAACCAGACATGTTCTGATGCTTAACACATGCGATACCTTGACGGATCTCTTTACGCTGCACGCCAGCTACGTAGCCTAGCATACCAGCTTCACCAAAGTACTCTTTAGCCAAGTTGTCAGTCGACAATGCAGCTGTGTGGTAAGTCGGTAGAGTGATCAAGTGGTGGAAGATGTTCGCTTCACGAGCTGTATCAGCTTGGAATGTACGAATCTTCTCATCAGCACGCGCAGACAAGTCAGACTCGTCATACTCAGCGCTCATCAATTTAGCACGGTCGTATGCAGATACATCTTCGCCGGCTTCAGCCATTGCGTCAAATGCTTGCTGACGGAAGTTTAGCGTCCAGTTGAAAGAAGGCGAGTTGTTGTAAACTAGCTTCGCATCAGGAATCTCTTTGCGTACTTCGTTCATCATGTCAGCGATATCTTTAACGCTTGGTGTTGCAGTTTCGATCCAAAGAAGGTCGGCGCCTGCTTTGATAGCTTCGATGCTGTCGAATACACAACGCTCTTCACCAGTACCTTGACGGAACTGATATAGACCTGAAGGAAGACGCTTAGGACGTACTAGCTTACCGTCACGGTTGAAGCATACATCGCCTTCAGCCATATCAGCTACGTCGATTTCTTCAACGTCTAGGAACGCGTTGTATTGATCACCTTGATCACCAGGCTCTTTAACAACAGCGATTTCTTTAGTAAGGCCAGCGCCTTCAGAGTCAGTACGGGCAACGATAAGACCGTTGTCGATACCAAGTTCTAGGAAAGCGTAACGTAATGCACGAATCTTAGAGTGGAAGTCAGCGTGAGGAACAGTTACTTTACCGTCCTGGTGACCACATTGCTTTTCATCAGCAACTTGGTTTTCGATCTGTAGGCAACAAGCACCGGCTTCGATCATCTGCTTAGCCATTAGGTAAGTCGCTTCAGCGTTACCGAAACCAGCGTCGATGTCAGCAATAATTGGCACAACGTGAGTCACGTGGTTATCAATTTGATCTTGAACTTCAGCAGCTTTAGCTGAATCGCCTGCTTCATTAGCAGCGTCTAGTGCGCGGAAAAGGCCGCCTAGTTCACGTGCATCAGCTTGACGTAGGAATGTGTATAGCTCAGCAACCAAAGATGCAACAGATGTCTTCTCGTGCATTGACTGATCAGGAAGAGGACCGAAATCAGAACGTAATGCAGCTACCATCCAACCAGAAAGGTACAAGTAACGACGGTCAGTTTTTCCACCGAAGTGCTTCTTGATTGAAATCATTTTCTGTTGGCCGATAAAACCGTGCCAGCAACCTAGAGACTGAGTGTACTTAGTTTTGTCTGCATCGAATGCAGCCATGTCAGCGTTCATGATATCAGCAGTATATTGTGCTACATCAA
>MABD01000042.1 GCA_002162955.1 Gammaproteobacteria bacterium 45_16_T64 | reverse complement strand
GTTTAAAAGTGTGTTGCTAGTGCTTGAAAACCATAATGTGAGTTTACATGAACTGGTTAACTAACAAGAAATTAGAAACGACGCAAAAAATGCGCGCCTCAATTGAGCGTTAGGCAATAAAATGATGCTAAATAAAAATAAAGGTGCAAGCTATGGATGGGTGTTCTACCTGACGTTTGCGAGTGCTGTTGTATTTGGAGCAACATTTTATTACTTTGAGTACCAAATACTCTTGCTGCTTATGTTTTTCATGATTCCACTTTGTGTTGGCGGCGCACTATATATCGAAGTTAAAACTCAACGATTACTTAATCATCGCTGGGTACTAAATGAGCACTATGATGATGACCCAATAAAATACAAAATCAATATAATGCTTCAGGTGTTTGTATTGTGCTGGTGTTCAATGCCTATTCTCGATTTGTTAGGGGTTGTGTAGATAAAATGCCTAACAAAAGCGTGAAAATCGACGGCCAACACTCCACTTGCTTTGTGTTGTCGCTACGCTCCAATTATACACAAAGCAAGCTACATGTTAGCCGCGCTTTACGCTGGCGTTAACACTACGAACCGATCGCCCTCCCCTCTCCTGTCAGGTCTCTGGCTTCGGTTGATCCCGAGAATCCCTGTAACGTCCCCTCAGAAAAAATCATCGCCGTTGATGACTGATGGGCGGTAGGGAAAAAAACAGGGGGGCTTAAGGTATCTTACGGATTGGCGACCCTGCCCTTGCGAGGCTATCGCCTCCCGTTCATTGATGGCGTGACCCGGTCACGTCAACGGGTTTTTGCCTTATTCTTCGCGGTTTTCCGCAAAACCCCCAGGAATGCGGAATCGCGGTTTTTCGGCGTTTTCGCTTCCCGGTTTTACCCTTGGTATTTTCCTCAATGCCTTCACCGGGTATTTACCCCCTGATATTCAGTGGCCTATAACCTCGCGTGGCGGGGCTCCGGGTGGTCGTGGCATCGGGCTGGCTCCGGGCGAAATTGCGGGTAAAAATAGGGGGTAAAATTCCGCAATACTCCGCTATGACGTAATGTTGCGGAATATTGAGGGTAGCGGTGTATAAAGATAGCTCACCATAACAGTTAGTAATAGTATTACTTGAGAATCCGGGGGTTCTCCCTCATAAACGGACAAGGCTCAACTAAATCTTATTCGCAATATTTCGTAGATCCGCAAGCATCGAACTACCAAGCTTAGGGTCCGTCATATAAATAAAGGCCGCTAACCCCTCCAGTTGCGCTAGGGTTTCATCTTCTCTTAATGGTTTCCCATTTTGTAAATTATGAATCGCTGCTCTGAGTTGTCTTTTGCGTTTTTGCGGAACTCGAGGAGCCCCCTTATCGTTTACCACTAACCCCGTCACTTTTTGTCGAGCACCTTTGCGAGTTACTCTGGTTTTTTCTGGGTGTACGACAAAGCCTTCATCCGTCACGATCTGTTTAACCACATGCATCAGCGCCCCCAACTTAGGCTCTTTGTCTGGGCCATTGGGCAAACTAAAAGTCAGGTCATCTGCATAACGGGTATAGCGCCAGCCGTATTTCTCTGCTATTCCTGTTAAGCGCCGATCCAATTGCAAGCACAATACATTGGTAATCATTGGGCTCGTAGGTGCCCCTTGTGGTAAGCAGCGAGGTCCCAGCGATACAAAATAGGTCTTATTATTTTCCTCAACGACTTCTCTTGGTGCCTCGGTAACCAATAACGCCAATAGTGTTGATATTTGTTCCCGGTATCCTGCCTTTCGGAACAGACCTTTGACACGACGAAAAGTCACCGTTGGGAAAAAATTTCTAAGATCCATTTTAAGGACTGTTTTTGAATCAGTATGGACTGTCGCATTTGTTAGGATCGAGCGCCCCGCCATAAAACCGTGTGCAGCTCCGTGAACAATCAATTGGCTAACGATATTGTCATTTATCCAATACTGCGCTTTTTTGAGCAACGTCTTTGGTGCCCAAATTGCCCTATCACTGCCATCCCTCTTAGGAATTGTGAAGCGAGTATAGTGCAGCTCTGTCGCCGCATCGCGATGATAGGCCAACCAACGTAATTGCGGAATGGTAATGCCTAACGCGAGCGCTAGATCCTGAGGTTTGTCTAGTGTAGGCAGTTCATTTTCAGCCGCCCTTTCCTCTGCATTATCCAAATCCCAGCGATCAAAATCATCATTATCGTTCCAATACACGCCATCGCCTAGGTGTACGATATGCTTTGCCTTGTACGCCTGCCATGCGGTATTTTTTACCCGTTTGCGCTCTGCCGCTTCACCTTTAAGCTCTTTCTTATATTTATCCAATTCTCGTCGAGACATATTATCTGTCGCACGACGCTTAACCAGAAAGCCATGTTCTCGCAATTGTCCGTCGATATAGGCATCCATACTGCCGGCCTTCTCGATGGCATTCCATAACTTGTCAATTTCACTACGTTGAGCCATAGATCTTTTCTATCCTGCCGATGCGTCCAAATACCCAGTATCCAATAACTTGTCAATGCGAGACAAATAATCAGCACGAGCCATCTCTACTGTATTAAATTGTAAGCGCTGCAACCGCAATCGCTCTCCCGACTTTCCCCACCGACAATGTAACCGTTTGTGGTCCAGAGAAAGCTGGCAAACCTGTTCACCAACATTACTGCGACGGCTATAAGTTCGGGTTTCTACCGAAATGGTGGAGCGAGACTTGCCACTTTTACGTCGATTCATTTCCCGCTTTGCGTAAGTCAGCCGCAACGCTATCAGGTGCTCGCAAGGCCCTTCTTTTAAGCCTTGCTTTCGGTACTGATTACAGGTGCATTCAGCACGAGACACCGCACCGTCATCTGCTATCAATATTTGCGGTCGATAGTCTCGCTTATCTTCCTTAACCTCAACTTTCCCAGTCAACTCAACACCGGTACCGTAAATGCGATTCTCGCCACTTATCGACACCGCACTTTTACGTGCGAGCAAATCATATGCAACCCGCTCTCGCTGATTTCGATATTCTAGTCGTTTGAGATCCAAAGGCGTTTCAGTTAGCGGCCGAAGACGATAGACATCATTAGCAATGTCAAACATTATTTGTCCCTGCTGGCAGCCCAGCTGTAAGGCCTCCAGTAATTCCTCACCTGCTATATTAACCGCTTGGGCAATATCTTCCCTGGTCGCAACCCATTGCTTTGCCAGATACCCAACCACCTTACCGAGAGACTTACTACCTTGCGTCTTTCTTGCCATCAACAGGTCAAACGCACTCGATTGTGCCCAACCACTAGCAGTAAACCCCGTAAGACCGATGGTCAAGGTAATAGCCCCACATCGCAACACCCAAAAACAAGGCAAACCGCTGCCCGTTACATGCACATCAATCGAATCCACAAACGGCAACATTCGCTTTAACAGCATAAGTCTGCGACGCCCCCATAAGCGCACCACTTTTGCTTGTGTACCTTGATAAACCCCAGCGGTAGATTCAATCACCTCATCCCAAGGCTCCAGTACTAATCTAGGTGCTTCTCCTGGCACTAATTCAACACGCAGGCCACGACGCTTACCTTTAACATCGCCATTCAGGCGAAGGTGACGCAAGCAGTTATAGAGATCCATCGGCGCTAGAGTAAATCGATCACTGGGCAGCATTCCCGCAGACTGCACCTGCAAAAAACCCCGTATCCAAGAATCTGGAACCTTAATGTTCTTTTCTAGAACTTTCTCGCCACCTTCAACATTCAGCTCTACGCCAGTTTGAGCGATGCGTAAATGAGCATCTCGGTAACTGCGAAATTGCTGAATGCTTGCGTTAAGGGCCTCACTAAAATCGATATTGGTCGTGCCAAAGGTAGGTTTTTCTTCTAAATCAAAGGCCGACATATTAATGCCTAGCGCCGCATAGGTTCCTTCATCTTTGGAGAACACCTCCAACATAAGCTGATCTGGATGAACGCTTATTATCGGATCCAAAATCAAGAAGGCGAGCGGATCATTACGTAACAACCAGCTGAAATAATCTTGCTGAGCTTGCCAAGCATTTTTATTCGCTGATTCATTACGCATTCGTCGATATGCCTGATACGCGGAACGATCCTTTGGTTTATATCGATAATCACTACCCACTATAGCGTACAATGCCGACAGCGATTCTCGTAACAGCATTGGTTGATTAATCTTGCCTACAAGACTGACAGGGTCGCGTTTGATATTGCCATACAAGCTCAGTTCAACGCCATCAGTCTTCGCACCAACCTCACTCTGCCCAGCATATTCCATAGTAATCGCTGTGTGAGAATCTACTGGTTCTGCATCAGGCGCCGCTTGCTTTTTATCTTCACTCATCGCTTAACCTTTTACTTTGCTTGGGGCTGTTGAACGTAATGCTTGCTGCTTTGTATGTTGTTTACTTTGGGAGCGCTTAGAGCGGCGCAAGCAACGCCAAGCCATCTTGGCTAAGTCTTCATCTATCGTTTCGTGGGTGGCTATCGATACCAAGGCTGCCTCACCTTTTTCGCTGGCCAGTTGTGCCAATGCTTCAAACGCGCCTCGCCGAATATTTTCATCCAAATCTTCGTTCAGTGCTGCTGTCAAAAGTGGCTCCACACCCTGCGCCTTAATAACAGACGGCAAGACAACGCCCTGTCGATGTGCATTTTCCACGCCCGCCTGATGCAATTCTTTTGCGTCAAAATTGGAACATAACTGCAAATAACTTTGGCGATCACTGGCCGCATCTTTAGCCAGATTTTCCACTTGCTTCACCGATGCAGCACTAAGTACACGAGATGCAACTGCACGAATACGGCTATCTTTATCGAAAACCGCATCGGCCATCAGTGCCTCAACCTCAGCATTTATTTCCCCTTCCACTAGCGAGGTAAATGCTACCAATCGAATTTCACTGTATTCCACGTCATCATAATGCGCTTTGGCCAATTCAATCAGTTTATCGGTCCCACCCGCCATTCGCCCGATGGTCCACATTAAACGCTGCAATACCTGTGCAATACTGTTCAGCTGAGCGCCGAGCCGAGTATTTTTCCGATAGCTTTCACGTTGTTCGTCCCACTTCAATGCCCATTCGGATAAGGCTACTTCTACACCGTTGAGTGCTTTTTTTGTCGGTTTTTTGTTTCCATAACCGATCACAGTCGCAGCAACATCAACGGCCTTGGCGCTCGAACTCGAAAGTATCTGAACCGCATCGCCAATTGGTAGTGTCTCTTTGTTCAATAAGCTTAAGCCGAGTTGAGTACAAACGCTGTCACCACACTTAGGCAATATGCGAAAAATATTTTCCGCATCGCTAGTAGAGCAGACCCGAGCCAGGGCTTTACCAAAACTATTATCACTTACATCATCTGCACCGCAACACAGGAAAGCCAGATCTGGCTCCAAGGAATCCACTCCAAATAACCGTCGCGCGCTTTCCAGCGCAGCCTCTCCCCATTGGCAATAATTCGAATCTTTACTGGCGAGCGTAAGGAGCAACAAATCCTTAGTAGCCGGGTCATCGTTGTAACCCAGCATCTCCAACGCCACTTCGCGATCATAAAAGGTTTTGTCGCTGGCTTTCTCGCGCACCAACTGCCAACCTTCTCGCGTATTGAAATAACGCAAGCCACGTAGAGCATTCGACACCAACATCCAACGATCACTGCCTAAAAAACGCGTTAATAAATCAAAAATCTCCTTCGCCTTATCTGACAGGCCAAGATGGCCAATCGCCTCAGCAGCCTCTTCCTGTAATGCATGCTCATCGTCATTGGCTATCGCTAGCAATGAATCCAAGGCCCTATCATCGGCAAGTTCACCGAGCACCTGCACGGCCAACTGTCTATGCTCAAGATCAACCATCGTGTCGATTGCTGAAAGCAGAATGCCGATCCCTTGATTGTTACCCACCTTTGCTAATGCATGAGCTGCCCAAAACTGAGTCACAGGGTCCTGGTGTGACAACGCCCCAATGATCGGCCCGGTAATCGACGTGATGATTGCAGGCTTGGCAGCTCTCTTTCGTAAACGCCATCCCAGTGCATATAACGCAGCACGCCGAACATCGTCATTGGCATGCTTGGCCAATGTCGCCAGAGAATCATTAACGGCATCACTTTGCGACCAACGAGCACCCTCTAACAGCGGCAGTATCAACTCGGTTTCGCCAATTTGCAAACAATGATTGAGCAATAGCGTTAGCACGGCGTCATGTCGTGGAAATTGTTTTTCAAGCCACGTCTGATCAACACACTCTTCGTCGGGGTCGTTAATACGCTGATCAAAACCACTGGTTTTTACCAGTGCATGGTAAGTAGCACGACGCCAAACATTGGCCTCCAACAAACCGAGTAATCGCGGCGCAATCTCCGGCAGACGAAAACCACCAACCGCATCGAGCAAACGATCAGCAGCAGCATTGTGTGAAGGATCATGTTCAATACGATCCAACATTGCCTCAGCTCCAGCGGGGTCGCCCAAACGTACCAATGACCGAATAAACGCCTGCTGGTGTTTCGCGTCAGCTTTTTGCAATAACACTACCAACGAATCTAAGGCCTTAGGATCTTTCTTAAGGGCAAGAGAATGGGCACAACTTTCTTTCACCTCTTGATGTCGAGATTTTAGCGCAGCATATAATAATTTCTTGGCTTTAGGATTATCGTAGTCAGCAACTAACCATTCAATAGCCCTCAGCCGCACTACCACATTAACCGCGTCTAAGGCCGCCTTTGCGGCCGTAACAGGGTCACTAAGTTTAACGAGCAGCTTAGCCGCCTCTAGCGCCAAATCATCGGTTCTGCTCACCATAGCCTGTTGTAAAATCAACCGGCCTTTTTTCGCACTTTCACCCTCAGTCAGTAACTCTAGCGCTTTAACACCTAGATCGTTATGACCGGTTTGCAAGCATTCTCCCGCCAATAAAGCCGTATCTACACCAATATGATGCAGCTGCTCCAATGCTTGGAGTCGTACCACTTGATTAGGGTCACCCAATGCTTGTATGAACACCGAGTGCGCAGCATCCGCGTAGTTTTTATGGCGCTCGCACAGAGACCCTAAGCGCGTCAGTGCCGCTTGGCGGACGGCAATAATAGTGCTGTCCGCGTGACCCACTTTTCTTCGCCCCGACATACCACCTTGTTCACGTACCAACCCACAGTAAGTACCAAAGGCTATCTGCTGTAACTCTTCTAGCTCAATACTGAGCTTTGCAGGCTTACGTTTCTTAGCCGAAGTCACCAATACTTCAATCTCGCTTGCATAACGACGCTGATGAGACCGCCAGGCTAGGTCCCACAGGTCCTGTTTCTCAGCCCGTAAATGCTCCAACAATTGAAGGGTCCTCGCACGCAAGTGGGCAGTTCCAAAAGCGACTATTTCTGCAAACAGCTCGATATCACTGGGGGCAATTTTCCACCGGTCCAAAGAAGCACGATCATTAAAGAGTTGCTCTAACAACGAGGCAAAGGTGCCTTTATCCTGAAAACTTTCAATCCCATAAGCAGCAACCAATCGAAAGTTGGGAGTTGCGGCCGATAACACCGCCAACAGTTGCACAGGTGTACCCTTAAGACTCTTATATTCCAACAACAATTGGGTGATCAGCGACGCTACTCGTATGGATTCTTCACTATCGTCTAAGAAAAAAGTCAGACGGTCGGAGAACTCATCACCAAAGGCCAGCAACGCACCAATGCATAAACGTTTTTCTGCTTCGCTTTTGCTGTGATCAAGCGCTAACTGCATCGCTAACGCATCACCCAGCATTGCCAGCCCTAATGCAGCGTAGAGCTTGACCTTGTCATCCTTATGACGCAGAGCAGCGTCTAGTACCTCCCGGTGAGACTCATCTATACACCACATCAATGTATGAGCAGCCGATTCACGGATATTGGCAGAGCTATTTTCTAATAACCACACCACATCATTAATACATTCAGGGCTCGCTAACAGACTCAACCCCGCCAATGCCGACACAACATTCGATTGCCACTGCTTTACTGCGGCGCTCTCCTCTGGTTTCTCGTCGGTAACAAATGACATTAATGGTGCGAGCGCCTCGCCATTACCTAATCGAGCGCAAGCTACTGCCGCTTGTAACTTAACATCGTCATGTTCACTGCACATTGCTTGCTTGAGTGCTGCATTAGAATCTGCATCAACCAATGCGCTAATGACTCTTTTTCGAACATCACGATTGGTGTCATCGACAGCACCAATCAATAGCTTCTGTGACGCCGCACTTGGCTTCTTAACAAGCGCCTCCACAGCTTGTAATCGAGTATCGCTATAACGACTTTGTAACGCCGATGCTAACGGCAATAGATCTCGCCCCTTGGTTTTTTTCAGGGCATAGACCAGTGTTTCTTCACGAATGTTAGAATCCGGGTCATCCAACAATGACAATAGCAACGACCAGGCCCAAGCTTGGCTGGCTTGTGCAATCAGTTCGGTTTGAACTTCTCGTCGAATATCGCCATGGCTGCTGTGTAACGCAAAACGCAGCGCTGCTTCGTGACTACCACCGAGCTGTAAGTTGAGTACGGCTTTGAAGGCTTCAGTGCGTACACTACTATTGTCGTCATGGAGCGCGCGAATAAATAACGTCCAGCCTTTGTCAGCCGACGTCGAGGGAGGAGATTTTTTGCATTGCCTAATTAGTGTTTGTAGCGCGCGCCGACGTATATCAGGGTACTGTGTGACAAATCCTAATTGTACCGCCAAGAAAGCCGTTTTTTCGTGTATCGTGCCTAATGCCGTATAAGCAGCATCCCGGACTTCTATGGCGGAGTCATTCAACAGCGTTTGCAGCCGTTGATCCGCTCTCTTGTCATTGAGCGCAGCTAACGCATGACATACTTTTACCCTAGCCCCTTTGTCTTCTTCACGACTTAACTGCAACAACAAACCAAATGCTCTCGGATCATTTAACAGCGCTAGGCAATGTGCCCCTAGCAAGCAAGTGTCTAGAGATAAGCTAGCAGTCGCTTGTAGAAGAGGCGCGTAATCAGCAGCTTCAAGCGCCAACTTAGCTTTTCTGGTTTTGGGTGGTTCTTTAGCTTTGATTTTTGCATCAGGTTCTATTGAATAGCTTTCAATATCGAACATATGTCGGTGAATATTTTTATCCCGTTCACGAACGGCCTTTACCAACATGGGTCGAGTCAGCAGACTTACCAAAAAAGCCGTCTGACGAACATCGCTATTGGAATCATCGAGCCGGCGCCTCAATGTCGACTGAACCACTGGCTCCTGCAATAAATTCCGTTGATGCATTCGAATAAGTGATGCGCGACGAAGGTCGCCATGCGTTGAACTAACCGCAAGGGTGTTGGCCTCAGGATTAACGGCTTCCAAGCTAAGCAAGGCTGCTGCTCGCACGGAAAAAGGTGTTGATTCCAGCCCACCAATAAGTAGCGTCATCGCACGATCGTCGTCTTGCGCCATCGCCTCTAACGTTTCCACCGCCAATTTACCCACATCTTCTTTGCCGGCTTTTAACGCCAAACTCAGCGACCGTAATAGATCAGAACCCACACCTAAACGATCTTTCAAACAGGTAAACGCACTGATTCGAACCATTTCATCTTTATGGTTAAAAAAGCGCTCTAAGTAGCTAACAGAGGTGGTATGAGGAGATTGCCCTATCAGTTGAGCGGATAGTTTACGTAAACCATGATCCCGATCTTGCTGTGCTTGCTGATTCAATAACGCTAAGGACTGTTTATCACCATATTCAGCTAAGCGTTTTATCGCTAACTGTCGACAAGCAACATCGTTGCTCGACAGTTCTTCTTGTGCATATTCGTATGCGTCATGTAAGCGATGACGTAAATGGCCAAATTTTCCAGCGGCATCCAAGGTAATCACCCGAATGCAATCTTCACTCGCTACCACCAAGTGCGGACGCTCGTGAATATAGGCAATCGCCATATCAACGACAGCGCCCACATTATCACTACAGGTGGAAGGCCGAGTACCACCGCTACGGACCCAGCTCTTACAACTCTTATCCCCTGATCCGGTAATAAATCTCTCACCGGGGGTTTGCACAATGGCACTGACGTTGTCATTGTGACCTACTCCGCGTCCCCTGTCCTCGGGTTCTAATTTCCCCCGCGCGTGGGTGAGCAACAGCTGATTATCATTACCTGCAGACAAAAATCGCAATTCAACAGGATCAAATGCCAATGCCGTTACAGCGCCTTCATGAAGTTTATCGGTTTCACTAAGGGTAAAGCCCGCAGCGTCTTCATTGTCATAGACAAGCACAGTACCTTTCGCAGTACCGACAGCGATCCATTGCCCGCTAGCATCAGACGCTATCGCTGTACCTATTTCAGGTAAGGGCAGCGATTGTAAAAGAGCGCCCGACGTTGCGTTTATAATATCAACCTGATCACCCGCCAATACCCCAAGTCGCCCACCTTCCAACACGACCATTGCTGTCACAACGTGATCTGGCTTTACCTTCAGTTGTGTCAGTAATTTCTCTTGATGGAAAATTCGTCCATCAACATTACCAACCCAAACGTCACTTTCTGTCACCAATAACGCATTGGCTCCCGACACTATAGGCAACTCTGACAAGGCCATTTTATCAAGATCAAGTTGGTAAAGAGGGGTGGCAATATTCTCTTCATGATGAGTGATAAAAAAGACGCTATTATTACGGGCTTCTATCGCCTTAATCGCTCCACGATAGGGCAAATATTTATCTTTATTATCGCTCATGACAGTTCTCTCAAAATAATGCCCTTAGAATAGTGCTCTCAAATTCAAACTAGGATGCTGAACTTCAATTCGCGTAACAGCAACTAGGCAGGCAGCATGCTCACTTTTACCCCTAGAACCTTTGAATTCATTCAATAGGGGCAATACATAGCGCGCAAACTCAATATCTTCCATCGCGATATCCCGAAGCGTCTCAATCAGCTCCAGTTTCGCCTGCCTAGTGGGTAAAGGTTTTAGCCGCTTCGACGCGTTGGTTACCTGTTTTACTTGCATTGGCAAGCGCCCAGGAGCGATTTCAAAAAGTACCCGTCGCAGAAACTGTTCCAAATGCTCGCCACTGGCAGGCAACATATCCGGTTTCTTTGACGCCCCCCCATCCAAAACATCACCAGCCTGTGACGGCTGCCAGGGTTTCCATGTCGAGGTCACACCGCGATCTCGATACCAATGCCAAAAACGCCGAATGACAAAGCCACGAATTTCACGATCTGAGCTTTCCGTTAACCGGAATAGTTCTTGTGGCAGCTGCAACCTAGGATGCTGCTCAATAAGCGCCATGCCTAATTCACGCGCAGACCGATCAAGAGACTCGCAAAACCGATAAACTGCATCTGCGGTCAACACAGACTGATCAATTCTGTAACGTTTGTGCTCAGGAGCGTCCTCCACCGTAAGGGCTTTAGCAACAAACCCACGCACTTCTGGATAACTTGATTCACAGAGCGTAACGATACTCGTCATCGGTGGTTGCCAACGGGAAAACTCCCAACGCGCCATTTCTAACGCAAATGCACGAATTGTTATGCGTGAGTCGTTAAACAACGGAAATAATCGTTCGAAATCCAAAAAGTCAGCAGGAATTTCGGCACCAGGATCCACCGGGCGATCGGTTTCTGCTAAACAAATATCCGGATGGTGATTTCGTATATAAGACAATGCGAATAAGGTCAACGGGGCGTCTTCTTTATCTGTATCAGTGATCATTTCCCATAAGCGAATACAACCCTCTGCTATCGCATCATCAGAAAATTCTCGCTGCTCCCCTGACAGCCTCTGAAGAAATGCAGTTTCAGAAATAATACGTAGTTCGGCACCATCTTCGATCAGTGATTCAGCTTTTACCTGCTTAGATCCCTTACGGCCTTCTCCATAAAGAGATGATCCTTCATCACCAATGACCAACCATTTTAGGTTTTTGGTTACTCCAGAGGCGTTACTACCTCCTGCTGCAGTCACCTTTCCTTTTGCTTCGGCTCGCGTCATCTTGCTTAATTTTCCTGTAAACAAAAAGCTATCGCCACCAAAGTCGACATTAATTTCAACATTAGCGCTGACCTCTGCTTCAGGCTCACCTTCTCCGGAAGCAGGCGCAAAATCCGCCGGCAAAAAAGCTTTATTCATAACAGCAACGGCGAACTGATGATAATTAGGCTCGCTTCGCTCAACCAACAACATCAACCAATCAAAGGTTAACTGATCCGGTGTGAAGTAACGTATATCTGCCAGCCAATCAAATACGGTCACGGCCAGTTCCGGAGAATACTCGAGCGTCTGAGTCCAATCTGCCGAGCGCTGCTTTTCTTCGATCCAGGCGTCAGCTTGCCAAGTAGGATGAAACACCACTACTTTTAGGAATTCTAGGGAAAAGCTCTGCGGGTTCAACATACCTTGATCAACCCATTCAACAACATGGCCATTTATATCGGGATGAATCAAATATTCTTTAAGCAGGTTTGTATCCAAACCATTGAGGTCAAAAACCTGCAAACCTTCACATGCAAACGCTACAGTACGATAGGCACTCTCCTGACGGTAATCCATCTGTGCCAGTAGATCACTGAAGTAATCGGCACCTAAGGCTTTCTTTCCATGTTGCGGTATTAAGTGTTCGACAGCAAAATCAAATCCACGCGATGCTGGAAACAATAACCTCTGTTGATACCATTCTGGCGTAAGTTCGCGTTTACTAAAATGCTTCAGCAATACGTCCGTGGCAAACGAAGTACCATAACGGGCTTCCAATATATCGCCCCACGCCTCAAGGCCAATATCTTTGCGGGGGTCTCGAGCCTTAAGAAGATCAATCGCCAAGGTTCGAACATCGCCATGGGCATTATCTATTAAGCGCACTAGGGCATTAACGGGCAAATCCCTGGCATGGGTCCGAGCATAGCTCGCTGCATAAACACGGGCGGCATCGGATGGAGAGTGAAACAATGACAGGACAGCATCATGTAACCCCAGCTCTCTATAGGAGGACTGCTCAAAACGCGGTACGTTAGCCAATACCCAAATAACAAAGTCGTCAATAATGGCACTACTGGCGCCCACCAATCGACTGATCCATTGGGGCTCAACATCACGTAGGCTAGCACGAAAATCAGTCTTCAACGCACTGGTCGCAAAACGCCTTACTTGCTCAGATTTTGCTCGTTCCAGCAGTGAAAATAACGGCCTTGGAGTCAGGCGCCAACTGTCAGCGAACGCTCGAAATTTAAGTAATGTACTGGGCCGCGAGCGATAGGTGAATTGATTACGATTATAGCTGCCGGTTTCATGATAAAAAACATGGTTTGCTATCCAGGTACGATTCCAATCAGTGTTGTCATCGTAGTTCGCTAACACATCACAAGCCACATCTGCATAACAGGCGGGTAAACCCTCGCCCATCCTGCGCAAATAACGCCAGGCTCTACCGACTAGATAGACCAGTGTGTTCCGACTAACACGATAATCTTTTGACGCAAGTGCTTGATCAAATCGAGCGGCCAACGTACCAAACATTTCGGTGTCTTGTTTTGCTTCAGCCTGCTTGAAGATGGATTTCAACGCTCGCCAAGGGCCATACGTTAACGCGATACCGGGAATAACCTGCAGCAGACACCACCGACCAAACGCATCGTTTCTTTCGTATAGTGCAAATAGAATCTCATGCAATCTCAAGCAATGCGTTAACGGTACTTCTGCATCAGCCGCTTCCAACGCCGCAATACGTTCTACTCGCAACGCCCACTGCTCATCTGCCGACTTTTTACGAAAGGTAGTGCTGGTGGCTTCTAGGAGAAAGTTATCAAACGTATCTGCGCCCTGGCGCAAGGGTGTTCTTGGTATGTCTATTTGATGTGATAGCTGAACAATGAGGTTAACCAGCTGAGGATCGTTTACCTGTAAAGCACGATGTAACTGATCGAGCGTCAGTTCTGATGACACGAATCCATCCCCTGTGTCTGATAAAAGAAAATATGGGGGCCACCCTAAGGTGGCCCCGCTGGAAGGGTCTACTGCTAAACCTGGAACATTGACGACTCACTGATCCCGCCGACGGTAGTGCACCTATTTGTTGTGCGGAACCTCGACTGGCGCGGTTGCTCCAGACCGCTTCAACAAATAGGTGCACTACCGTCGAAGCGGGGCTGAAACAGTCGTCATTGTGCTTGTAAAGTTGGAGGATTGTTCCCCTCAGTCAGCGCAACGCTGACCACGGTGCATAACACCAAGCTAAACCTAAACTCCCAGCATCCTTTGCCAAAACAATGGATCGGGTGAACTTATATCAAAGTGCGTTACAAGAGGCAATAAAAACTTAATAAACCCAACTATTTGTGAACTACATCAACCTGAAGCAATTCTTCGTTTAAAGGTGGCTAATTTTCGCATGACTAAAAATCACCACAATTCTTCATTATGTAAACCCAACTAAACCACATTCAGCCAATAGAATTATTTTTATACCGCACTGCTCATTTGATGAGCCCCGATACCAGGAACACAGCATGAAGATAAAAATGATTCTACCCGCACTCATGGCGTCAGAATCGCCGTTTTAGCACCCCATTAAATATTCTCTTTTTCCGCCACTTGGGCTTGCAACGCTGGCGGCCTATGTCGATGACTGCGATGACGTTACCATTGTAGACCAACATGTGGATCACTTAAATACGACGACACACCGGACCTAGTCGTCACTCAGGTTTACATCACTAACGCTTATCGTGCTTACGATATAGCAGATCATTATCGTAAGCGTGGTACGTATGTATGCCTGGCGGCCATCATTGCTGTAACAATGCGTCGCTAGGATGCTTTTGACGCCAACCAGCCTTGCACAACGCTGTTGGTGATTTTTCTCGCACCACCACTTAACGCGGCATCAAATATCTTGGATGCAGTCGACTCATCTTCCTCATCTAACTTTCGAAATTCCTGTTTCATTGATACGAGATCCTTCGCGGCCTGCAACGCATCCTTCTTAACAGCCATGTCCTGTGATTTAAGCTGCATCCTGCCACCGAAGTAAAAGCCAATTATCACGGTTAGCAAAGCCCAATACCCTGGCGGCATTAGCTCATACGCCTTTGCTATTTGAAGAAATCGAGCTGGATCAATTGGCGCCAAAACAAATAAACCAACGATCGAAAACGTCAACAATGGCCTAGGCAATCGATTAAGGCCATCTACAAAAGAATCCCACCACGTTCTATTCAAGCGCTGGTGAAATTCCTTTGTGAATTGCTGAAGGGCCGCCATATCTCGATCAATATCCGCCATTGACTCCTTATGAGAACGCTTACTTTGCTTCTCCTTATTGGGCACAAAGACCTCTGCAACATCTTTCGCACCGCCAAATATACCACCAACAAAATCCCACCAAGCCATTACGCAACCTCCCTCTCAAAATCCTTTAGTCGATTCATCCAGCCATCCCAAAAAACAAATTGCGATGGATTTGACTCTACTATCGTACTGTAGAAATTCCGCCTCTCTTCCACAAGAGCTTTCAAAAACACCCCCCCCATTTGCTGACCAGCCCACTCAGCTCCTTTTCTGGTATTAGGTCCCATCGCACCATCTTCGGAGAGCATCGGGAGATAGCCCGCTTGATTGCATACACTTTGCACAAATTTAATCCCCCGCCTGGGGCCATGATTTACTGCACTGTCAAACACAAAGCTCTGGATATTTTCAGGAAGCAAATTAATACGAGGCCCGATGAAATAATTTTTCTCATATATGTCACGAGCAACATCTTCCGAGAGGGCCTTGACCTCTTCTCGAGTCGCTCGCCGCCCGATATAACCGGACAGCGTTGTAATAGTAATACCAAAATTCGTGGGGCCACCTCTATCTGAGGGATGATCAACAAACCCACCTTCTCTCACCAACACCGCATTAATAAAACTATCAATCTCCGACATAATTATTGCTCCCTTTTTTATTGAGCATGGCATATCAGAGGCCAACAATTCAATCACTTTGGAAGCCTAATTAAACGCAATCAGAGCTGGCATACAACATCAATGGCATATTGCTCAAAAGAAGGTCAGTTGGTTTAACACCCAGCATTTTTCGACAGGTATTTGAGAAATGAGCCGAGTCCGAAAAGCCTGCGTTTAACGCCGCATCGGTTAGGTTTTGACCTTCACCAACCAACCGGGCAACCTCCTTTAATCTTAACCATTGCCGATACCGCCTAATCGGGACACCCAGCTGACGCTTAAATAACGTCGACAATTGACGCTCAGATATATTCACCAAATTTGCCAGCTCCATTGCACTGGCATTAGCAGCAAGGTCCCTTTTGATCTCCTTCGATACTTCATCAACTCTCAGATCCCCTTCCAACACATTGCTACAATCCATTGCTCCCATCAAACACGACACAACTGATTGAATAAACGCATCCGTATTATTCGGGGCCTGGAAATACCCTTTCATAAGTGCAACCAAATCCTCCAGTGGCTCCACGTATTCAACCAAACCCTCTCTACCAAGGTCCTTTCCCTTTATAAATTGAGAATATAGCGAACTCTCTGGCTCAAAAAAAACGCAACCTATCAACTGATCATGGTTTCGCATTTTATTAAGCACGTCGGGGTGAAGAAAGTACCGAGCATAGCCACTCCACTCCCCACCCTCTCCAGCAACCGCAATCGGTTCACCCTCGAGTGAAAAAACTAACACTGCAGTGTAATGGGAATGCAGTCCGACATCCGGCATATAGCCTGCAAACACCGTAATTTGATTACTTATTATTAACACATTCGAGTTCATTAACTAACACACTCCTCGCTTTTATCCGACTTCCGGTTTTTACAAGTATTCGCTGCACACCTCGTCATACTAAGTAACAATCATTTCCGCTTCACTTACCAAAGGTAACATGAACATGATCGCTGCTGTGAAAATTGAACACAACATGCCATTACGAGAGGCACCAATTCAGAAAGCCGATATAGATGGGCTAGAATTAGCCTATCGGATATCCGGCCCGCTATCGCCCTTATCAGCACCGGTTATTTTGTTTCTACACGGCTGGCCTCTTAGCGGCCTCACCTATGAGAAAGTGATCAATCAAATCAACCATAAGTTCACCTGTATAACAGTGGATCTGCCAGGCCTAGGGGAAACAGCATGGCACAAAACAATCGACCTTACACCACAAGGGCAATCTTCCCTTCTCGTTAAGCTGATGGGCAAACTTGAGATATCCTCATATGCCGTTTATGGCAATGACAGCGGTGGCATGGTGGGCCGTCATCTTGCTGCTAAAGCTCCTAGCAACGTCACCCATTTAATATTGTCTAATACAGAAATCCCTTTTGAGCGCCCCCCTTGGCTGCCAATGTACAAACAAGGCCTAAAAATACCGGGAGTAAGCGCGATCATGAGAAAAATGCTCGCTATAGATAACATTGTTGCCACCCCTATGTTCCTTGGCGGTGTCTTCTATGAAAAATCACAACTAAAATCCTCTTTCAAAACTGATTTTATCGAGCCTTTGCTTAACTCTTCAAAAAGATTTAGCGACGCAATCCATTCCTTCAACAACATTTGTAATTGGAAACGAATCGATGACATGGATGAATTACACCCCAACCTTACATTACCGACCCTTTTCCTTTGGGGAGAAAATGACAGAACATTCCCACTTAGCGCCGCTAGAAAAATGATGTCGCGATTTGGCTCCGAAGTTGAACTGGCGACCGTCGCACATAGCAAGTTATTTGTTCACCAGGAAAGACCAGAAGAAGTGACACAACACATTTTGTCATTCTTAGCGAAATAAACGTCATTTCTATTTGCAACTGATTGCCGGATGAATTGGAATCAGTTGCGCAATTTACTCAGCGACTCCTGACTCCCCCCAACCATCACGCTCATTCCCAAACGCTATCGACACAAACAAAATATCAAAACAAGCATTTGAACCAATCAAAACAACCTACAGTCATCTATTCCCTTTAAGATATTTTCTCACCTGCCGAATATATTCCCTGGCATAAATGGGCTTCTCATTGTCCCTCACCCAACGCAAAACATGTGGCAGTATTTTAGCCTCCATTATATCCACAGTAGAAAATACAGCATTAAGCTTGTCGATAATCTTCTTACCCCAAGGATTTCGAGTACAACTTACAAAATTGGGCGTATATTCTCTGACTTCCTGCATGGGAATGGTCACAAAAGTATTTTCCATTTGTAGAGATTCCTCTATGTACGCCAACTCCAACCAATCACCCAGCGTATAATCCAAACGATTTGAACGGATCATTTTATAGATACTTTCACTACTAGCATGCTTTCGAAAAAGGTTCGGATTGTGCCTGTTTGCCTCAAGTAGTTCAGGTACACGATAGGTGCGCCCTGCCATCAAACCCAAACGCAAGGGTTGGTTTTCAAGAATATCCGCAAGCGACAACCTCTTATTGGCCCACTGCTTGGCGATAGAAGGTCGCGTAATGATCCTATTAGGTGGTGCGATATAATTAACCGGCCCCCAATGTCGATGCTCAGTATATTCTGGCAGATGAAATATGTAGGTAATGTAACTATTTGCCTTCTTTTCAACGACAGCCCGCATGCGCGCAACATTGGCGTAAGAAAATTTATGATTGTACTCAGGCAGCGCAGCGGCATACTCCTCATAGAAAAGGTATCCTATACCTTGGCGATGATACGGGCCACTTAGAATCCCTCCAGGTGAAATATTAAAGCTGTACCAATGAATAACATCTTCAGTATCGGCTTTACTTTCTGCTTGCATGACATCACAGTGAAGTAATAACACGGCTGCACAAGTAGAGGCCACAATACTGGTAATAGGCTTCATTTAATCACCCAAATTTTGTATTCCCGTTGACTCATTATAGAACAACGGATCGTGCCTGCTTTACCCCCCCCCACTCAAAACTAATAAAATTAGACGCCTAATTAATACCAAGTGGTTCATTTAACAGTCAGCTCCTCTATAATTGGATATACAGCAACTGACGATGCATTGGCTATTCCCTAGGCGAAATGAGTCGTCCACACGGGTAACGATTATGAAACACTTAATCACGCTCTTGACTACAGTATTTTTAGCTTCCTGTTCATCTGTTCCAGTCCCCTACTCAGCCATTCCGTTACAGAGCGAACCCAGCGCAACAAAAATAATTAAGCAAGTTGTAATGGAGCAACCGCAAAAATATAGACCGCAGGCGATGCACATAGGCTCCGAGTATCTTGGGTTTGATTATGGTACAAAAACGCGAACTAAAGCACTGGTACTCGGCTTTGGCTCACATCACCACGGGGGCTTTCATCATGGCAGCCTGCATACCGGGTTATCGACGGGTAATGTAACCTCAAAAACGACGATTTTAGGAGAGAGGATTTACCACTCCTCTGTCTCGAACATCTCACTATTCAAGAAGGGGAACTATTACTTTGCAGCAATCAGCGATGGCTCAGGAAAAATCACAAAACGCATTTACTCCTTAAGCGAGAAAAAGGCTAAGCGATTTGCAGATGCCATGTATTATTTCATTAACAATGCACCAGACAATTTTAAATAGGGGGATTATCTAGACTCGCAAACTGGGCGGTTGTAATGAAAATATCCTATAGTGCAAATGATGTGATTCTGCCCCAAAAACACCCCAAACCCAGAAACGAAAAAGCCGCAACCCCTTGTTTAAAGGGCTACGGCTTATCTTATATGGCGGTGAGGCAGGGATTTGAACCCTGGGAGGGCTATGAACCCTCGACGGTTTTCAAAACCGTTGCTTTCGACCACTCAGCCACCTCACCGGCGAGTGAGGCGAATAATACAGCAACCCATTGAAATGGGAAGCTTTATTTGAAAATAACCGCATTTTTATCTCCTTAACCATGTAGGCCAAGGATTTGGGCGGTTTTAACCGGATTCAGGACATGTTTAGCCCCCCTAAAAGGAAATTATTTTGCTTACAATGTGTCAAACCCTTGATATTGTGATGACCACCATTATTATTGTTGTAAGTGGCTCATGCTTTCATAGGGGGCCTATGCGAACAGGGATAACAGTTCGTCATCATACACAGACAATTTATGGAAAAACTCGAGGTTTATTATGCAAAATAATCCCTATGCCGCCCCGGAACTCACGGGCCAACAGGATTCTGTCGCGATCAACAAGGTTCTAAGAAACACTTACATGTTGCTTGGAATGACCATTATTTTCAGCTCCATTGTTGCAGGCGTTGCGATGGCAATGAATGCACCCTACCCCAATATCATAGTGCTTCTCGTAGGCTTCTATGGATTGCTATTTGCAATACACAAGACACAGAACAGCCCTATGGGTTTAGTGCTAACATTTGTGTTCACTGGCTTCCTAGGCTACACCTTAGGCCCTATATTTAATATGTTTCTGTCCATACCAGGGGGCAGCAACATCATTACAATGGCTCTTGGCATGACAGGCATGACGTTCCTTAGTCTGTCGGCATATGCTGTGGTCAGCAAGAAAGACTTCAGTTTCTTGACTGGATTCTTGACCGCTGGATTTTGGATCATTCTTGTTGCCGTAATTGCCAACATATTCCTTCAGATGCCGGTGCTATCGTTAGCTATCTCGGGCTTCTTTGTACTATTCTCTAGCGCGATGATTCTTTGGCAAACGGGTCAAATCATCAATGGTGGCGAGAGAAACTATGTCCTTGCCACTATCAGCTTGTATGTATCAATCTACAACTTGCTTCTCAGCCTAATGAGTATCTTAACGGCGTTCTCTGGCGACGATTAATATCCAAGCCTCAAAAAGCCCCGAACAGCTCACGCTGTTCGGGGCTTTTTTTTAGGATAAACCAATGAACTTTGCTCTACACGTAACCTGTTCACCCTATAGCCATCAAGGCAATCTTAGTGCGCTAAACTTTGCCAAAGCGCTACTAAAGACTGAACATCAACTTGGCCGAGTGTTTTTTTCAAGCGACGGAGTCCATACCGGATGCAGTCTAGCCGTTGTACCTCAAGATGAAATTGACATCCCAGCCCAATGGAGCGAACTCGCGCTTCAACATAATGTAGAGCTTATTCTCTGTGTTTCGGCTTGCCTAAAGCGAGGCATTTTGGATAAAGATGAATCCATTCGATACGAAAAGAATGCTCACAACGTCAGTAAGCCCTTTGTTATCTCAGGTTTGGGCCAACTAGCCGAAGCTGCGATCACTAGCGATCGCTTAGTCACATTTGGGGTCTAACATGACTGATAGCAATACAGCGCTCAATTTTCTATTTGTGTTTAATAAAGCCCCACACTCTACCCCCTCAACCAAAGAAGGGCTAGACGCGCTGCTCACGGCTAGTGCTTTCGGCCAAAATGTGACGCTACTACTACTGGGAGACGGTGTATTTCAAGCTATAAAAAGTCAGGACCCAAGTGGGCTACCTACAAAAAATACTGCGGCAATTTTTCAGTCCCTCGACATGTATGGCGTGGAATCCATTGTTACGCTCGACAAAAGCCTGCAGGAACGAGGCCTAACGCTCGATGACATATCGATACCTTGCAGCACATTGACGCCTAAAGAAGTAAAAGAGCTATATTCAACTCAACACAAAATATTCACGTTTTAATACTGCGCCCATGACCTTACATATAATCACTAGACCCGAATCCAACTCCACCAGCATTCGTGACTGTCTATCCGTCGCAAATACAGGCGATGCCATTCTATTTATCGAGGACGGGGTATATTGTCTATTAGACAGCGCCTTGCTCAACGATATCGAGAAGGCACACATTCAAACCTACTATTTATCACAAGACGTAAAGGCTCGAGGCTTATGCCCGTCAAGCACCAGCAAGCCCGTTGACTACGATGAATTTGTGCAACTAACTGTCGCCCACACCGCGAGCCAAACATGGTCGTAACATGAGATCTATAGAAATCAATGGCAAGACTATACCCCTAGACAAAGAGGGTTACTTAGAACTACTGTCAGACTGGGATGAAGAGGTGGCAAAACAACTTGCGGCAAATGACGCTATTAGCTTAACCCCTGCTCACTGGGAGGTCATTTATCTATTGCGTGATTTTCATAATGAATTCGAACACGCCCCAGCGATGCGCATTCTAGTTAAAGCTGCAAAAAAGAAACTTGGAGACGAGAAAGGTACCAGTATCTATCTACTTGGACTATTCCCTGACAGCCCGGCCAAACGAGCCGCAAAAATTGCAGGATTACCACGCCCTACCAACTGCTTATAACTTCGAGAAAAACCATGAAAACCAGCATTCCACCCAGCCACGAACATCCTTTTGCACAATTTGTCAGGATTCTAGGAAAAGGCAAAAAAGGCAGCCGCTCACTGACTCTAGACGAAGCACACCAAGCAATGACTATGATCATGGACGGCGAAGTGGAGGATGTACAGCTAGGTGCATTTCTCATGTTGCTACGAGTTAAAGAGGAAAGCCCTGAGGAATTAATTGGCTTTGTTAACGCGGTAAAAAAACATTGCCTACCAAACATCGAAGGCGTCGATTTCACCCTGGACTGGTCTTCCTACGCAGGAAAAAGGCGGCACCTGCCCTGGTATTTATTAGCCGTATTAGTATTAGCCGAAAATAATATCGACATATTTATGCATGGCGCTGCAGGGCATACCATCGATAGAATCTACACGGAAGAAGTCCTTAGTACGCTAGGGTTTGCTATATCGAAAAACTGGAATGAAGTCATCGAGCACAAACACTCACAAGGGTTTACCTATTTCCCCTTGCGCTCAATGTGCCCTAAGCTCGCTAATATTATCAACCTAAGAAATACTCTAGGTCTACGCTCACCCGTTCACACACTCGCCCGCTTAATCAATCCGACCAACGCCCCCTACATCATTCAAGGTATTTTTCACCCGGCTTACCAACCTTCACACCAACTGGCGTCTCAGGCTCTCGGCTATCACAATTCTCTGGTCATTAAAGGTGAGGCTGGCGAAATCGAACGAAACCCAGACACGCCATGTAAATCACTGTCTATTTCCAATGGTGAACTCACTCAAGAGGAATGGCCGAGACTCTTCGAACGGCGCCATCTGAAGGAGTCTGACTTAGATTTGCGGCAATTCGCCAAGGTTTGGCAAGGTGAGGTTGATCATGAGTACGGCATCGCCGCTGCCAAAGGAACAATTGCGCTAGCACTAAAACTTACTCAACAAACGGCTACCCAATCTGAGTCACTTAATATGGCTGATGCCCTTTGGGAGCAACGCAACCGATCCCTTATCTAAGGCTATACTTTAAATTGTGAAGCAATCGTTCCTAAATTAGAAGAAACCGACACTAACTGCTGAGTTGAATTTGCCAAGTGCTCCATTCCCTTAGCAGTATTTTCTGCTGAATCCCTTATCTCTTCCACAGCATGCTGAATCGACGCTGATGTTTGTTGCTGCTCTTCCGTTGCAGACGCGATGTGCATGTTCATCTCCATAATAGTACCCACACCAGCAGCTATATTTGCCAAAGATTCACCTGTTTCAGCCGCCTTTGTGACACTCTCTCTTGCTTTCACTTGGCCCTGATCCATAACCAGAGTGATGGTTCTCGCTGTCTTTTGAAGCTGCTCAATCACCAACTGAATTTCTTCCGTTGACTCTTGTGTCCTCGATGCCAACGTCCTGACCTCATCTGCAACTACGGCAAACCCTCTGCCCTGCTCACCCGCTCTCGCAGCTTCGATCGCTGCGTTCAATGCCAACAAATTTGTTTGCGCAGCGATACCCTGAATCACGCCTAGAATATTCCCCACATTCTCAGTATCAGCTTCCAACTGCTTGATGGTGTCCCCTGCCTTTTCAACTTCAGCAGCAAGTTCATCAATAATTTTTACCGTCTCAGTCACAATCTTTTGCCCAGATTTTGCCTCTTCATCAGCATTAGCAGCAGAGTCTGCAGCATTCGATGCATTAGTCGCATTTTCAGCAAGGCTTTGTAACATCTCACCGATCGACTGTGACATGACCAAGGTAGATTCGAGCTGCATACTCGACGTACCGCGACTACTCGTCGATAGTTTTTCCAACTCACCAGACACATCATTTAGAGGGCTAACCGACTTTACAACGTCACCGATGGTATGCTGCAATTTTTCAATAAACAGATTAAACCAGTGGACAAGCTTACCCATCTCATCCCTTGAATCCTGTTCTATCCTCTGGGTTAAGTCCCCATCCCCGGAGGCAATTTCTTTCAGTGAAACGACCACTTTTTCTATGCTACCCGTCACTAAGTAAGTCACGTACCATGATACGAGCATCAATATTCCAATCGTACTCAGGGACACCACAACACCAATCATTAGCGCTTGATTAGCACCATCTGTTGACTGCTGGATATTATCGTTAAAGGAAACAAAACTCTGCTCCCTAAACTCGGCCAGCAGCTTTTGTAGATTCTTCAGCTGAGCAGTCATCCCAGACATCTTGCCACTAAGCTGACTAAAGTCTGCCGTCCCATCAATCATGCTGACAGATAACTCTTTAGCGGCACCAAAATAGCCTTCAAAGCCACTCACAATATCGGATACCAGCGAATCGCCATTTTGCTGAATTTTCGCTATTTCATCTAACAGAGCCCGCACTTCGTCTGCAGTACTATCTGCTGCGGCGACCATATCCATCTCGCCCGCACTGACCGCTGAGTTAAGAATCTCTGGAATACTTGTCACCTTAACGATGACAGCATCTGATTTCTCTAGTAATGGATAATACACCTGCTGAACTTGCCCAAGCCTTTGGCTTGAGTCAGCACTTGAGGTAAAGCTATACCCAAGATTAAGGGCAAACCCCAAGACACTGACAAGTGGGATTAATGAAATCTTATATTTTATCGATATATTGTTAAACCATTCCATACAACCGGCCTACATAGAACATAACGTATATACGTAAGCGTAGACCAAAAAAGTACAATGGAGGATATTTACAATCATTACGAAACAATAAAGGAGCCAATTTAGGCTCCTTTAGACTATATCAACATCATGTTTTTGCAGGATTAAACCATTGCAATTTATCATGTAGCTGAACAACTTCACCCACAATGATCAACGTTGGCGGAACCACTGGGTTATCCCTAACAATATCTGGCATTGTCGCGATGGTTCCCGTAAGAACTTTTTGATTTCTTGTAGTTCCCTGTTGGATCAAAGCAATCGGCATTTCAGCGGCCATACCATGATCTATCAACGAACTACATATATTAGGCAGCCCAACCAACCCCATATAGAACACCAGAGTTTGATTACCTTTCGCTAACACTTCCCAATCTAAGTCACTCGTGCCGTCTTTTAAATGGCCCGTCACAAACCGAACCGACTGAGAATAATCCCTGTGAGTCAATGGTATGCCCGCATATGTCGAACAACCTGACGCTGCCGTGATTCCAGGCACCACTTGAAAATCAATATTCTGCTCCGCTAGCATATCAATTTCCTCACCGCCACGACCAAATATAAACGGGTCTCCTCCCTTTAAGCGGCACACTCGACGGCCCTCCAAAGCAAGATCTACAAGGTACTGATTGATCTTATCTTGAGGCACAGAATGATCATTACGAGCCTTTCCTACGTATATTCTCTCCGCGTCCCTTCGAACCAAATCAAGCACTTCAGGGCTTACCAAACGGTCGTACAGCACAACATCAGCCTGCTGCATCAATCTAAGCGCTCTGAACGTAAGTAGGTCAGGATCTCCAGGGCCTGCCCCAACGAGATATACCTCACCTTTGGTGCTGGGCTCGACGCTATGATCTGCCAACTGCTCTTCTAGCATTTTTTGGGCTTCTTCTTCCTTTCCCGCAAACACATATTCAGCAACAGGCCCCGTCAATGTCTCTTCCCAAAACGCACGCCGCTGATTTATCGTCGAAAACCGCGCTTTTACCTTGTCCCGCACAGCTCCAACCAGAGAAGCCAACCTGCCATAACTGGCGGGAATGGTCGTTTCTAGTTTTGCTCTAATTAGCCGCGCCAACACTGGCGACTGACCACCGCTTGAAACCGCCACCACAACCGGCGAACGATCTATGATTGCGGGCAATATGAAGCTACATAAGTCTGGGTTGTCTACGACATTGACAGGCACGCTAAGTGCCTTGGCTTCTTCTGAGACTTGACGATTAACTTCCTCGTCATTAGTTGCCGCAATCACAACTTTTGCGCCCAACAAATCATCTAGCTGATAGCGCCGCTGAAATAACTGACTACCTTCCGCTGATTCGAGGATAGCGGTCATTCCAGAGCAAACCTGCTCTGCAACGACATCAATCTGTCCGCCCGCCTTTACTAACAGGCTCGCCTTTCTTACTGCAATCTCACCACCACCCACAACCAAACAGCGCTGAGACCGGATATCAATATATACCGGTAGAAAATCCATCATCGACTCCAATAAACCTAGTTATAGCCCTACGACCCAATAAATAGCGTAAATACGTAGACCTATTACGAGCTGATTTCGGTTACACCACCCATATAGGGTAGCAAAGCCTCAGGAATCGAGATACTTCCGTCCTCATTTTGATAATTTTCTAACACTGCCACCAAGGTTCGCCCAACTGCGAGACCTGATCCATTAAGTGTATGTAGCAGTTCAGGTTTTTTACTCCCTGTTGGCCGAAAACGTGCTTGCATACGTCTGGCCTGGAAATCCTCAAAATTGCTACAGGAGGATATTTCTCGATACTTCTGCTGACCTGGAAGCCAAACCTCGATGTCATAGGTCTTTGCTGCGGAAAAACCGATATCCCCACCACACAACGTCACAACGCGATACGGTAATTCTAATTTTTGCAAAATAGCTTCCGCTGCGGCTAACAAACCATCCAACGCCTCATAGGAATCTTCGGGTTTAACAAATTGGACTAATTCAACTTTTTCAAATTGGTGCTGACGAATCATCCCCCGCACATCCCTGCCTGCAGAGCCTGCCTCACTACGAAAACACGGCGTATGGGAGGTAAACTTCAACGGCAACTCTTGCTCAGGAACGATTTCATCACGGAGCATATTCGTTACCGGCACTTCAGCGGTAGGAATCAAATAGAGCTCTCTATTACCACGCAGTTTATACAAATCTTCTTCAAATTTAGGTAACTGCCCAGTCCCACGCAATGAATCAGGGTTCACCATAAACGGCACATTAACTTCTTCATAGCCGTGCTCTTGGGTGTGCGTATCTAACATAAATTGCGCGAGGGCACGATGTAATCTAGCCATCGGGCCTTTCATCACGGCAAATCGTGACCCAGTAATTTTTGCGGCTGTTTCAAAATCCAAAAGCCCAACATTCTCCCCTATATCGACATGGTCTTTCGGTTCAAATGCATATTCCTTTGGCTCCCCCCAAGTACGCAATTCAACATTGTCGTCCTCGGTTTGACCCTCCGGCACTGACTCGTGAGGAACATTAGGAATAGCCATTAACACATCATTCAATTTGGTCTGCAGTGCCCTTAGGCTATCCTCGCAAAGACTGAGTTTAGATCCGCATTCCTCAACAGCTTTCAAGAGTGGCGCTATATCTTCACCTGCCGCCTTTGCGCGACCTATCAACTTAGCACTAGCATTCTTCTCACTCTGCAAGTTCTGCGTTTCCACTTGCAGTGTTTTTCGCTGCTCTTCAAGTTCACGTAAAGTCGCGGTATCTAGCTCATACCCTCGAACAGCAAGTTTGTTAGCGATATCGTCAAGCGCATTGCGAAGTAATTTGGGGTCTAACATGAAAACCAATTCTCTTAAAAGTTAATGATCTGGAGGCAATCTGCGCATTGTACCTCAGAGCCTTGAAAAAAGTGACCATTTTAGGCCGCTAAAACACTTGCTTTGCAAGCAGACTGCCCAGCCAATAGGCCATCAGGCATGCAAACACATTTGACATCACATTCAACACCCCCAGCACCAAATGCCCTTCCTCCAGCAGTCGAACGGTATCGTGCGAGAAGGTTGCAAACGTGGTGAATGCACCGAAAAAGCCAACCAATAGAAACAGCCTTAACTGTTCCTTCATGCCCGTCATCGACACAATAACCACAAAAAACATGCCGCACAAGAACGATCCGAGCACATTAACCGAGAGCAAAGCATACGGAAACCTAATGTTAAGCTGAGGCTCCAAATAGGTCATCATAAGATAACGCGAGCTCGCCCCCAAGCCTCCACCAAGGCTCACTAATATAATTTGATGCAATACACTCATGACTTACACATCTCTTGATTCGGTACTTGGAGGGTATCTTTTCCAATCATTTCCTTGGTCCAATCCCCGCAAATATCGCAATTTTTCCGCAATTTTTATTTCGAGACCACGCGGGACAGGATGATACCATTGAGTTTGATCGATTGCTTCGGGCAAATACGACTCCCCTGCCGCATACGCATCTGGGTGATCATGAGCATATTGATACTCGCCCCCGTAACCCTGTGCTTTCATCAGTTTGGTAGGTGCATTTCTAAGGTGAATTGGGACATCATAACTTGGAGATTGGCGTATATCTGACTTCACTTGATTAAAGGCCTTATATACGGCGTTGCTCTTTGGTGCGCTTGCCATATACACAACGGCTTGGGCTATCGCTAATTCACCTTCCGGGTGCCCAAGACGCTCCTGCACATCCCACGCATTAAGCGCGATTTCTAATGCCCGAGGATCAGCATTACCGATATCTTCACTCGCCATCCTTACAACGCGACGGGCCACATAAAGAGGGTCACAGCCCCCATCAATCATTCGGACAAACCAATATAGAGCCCCATCCGGTGATGACCCTCTTACCGATTTATGAAGTGCAGATATTTGCTCATAAAAAACATCACCGCCTTTATCAAATTGCCGCACATTCCCACTCAATGCCTGATCGAGGACCTCATGGGTAATAACGATACGATCCCCTTCAGATTCACTTGAAGCTAAATCGCAACTCACCTCAAGCAAGTTTAACGCCTTTCTAGCATCACCATCTGCCGCTTTAGCAACAATCTCTAGCATATCCGGCTCCGCGGACACATTTAGCTCCCCAAGCCCCCTTTCACGATCAGCCAGAGCGGTCTTTAACAAGTCCACTAATACAGATTCCGAAATAGACTTTAGAACATATACTCGAGCACGTGAAAGCAATGCGTTATTTAACTCAAACGAGGGATTTTCTGTTGTCGCACCAACAAATATAACCGTACCGTCCTCAACATAAGGTAAAAAAGCATCTTGCTGCGACTTATTAAAACGATGGACCTCATCCACGAATAGAATCGTTTTTTGCCCCTGGGATTTTAGCTGCTTAGCCTCATCGATCGCAGCTCGAATATCCTTAACGCCACTAAGTACCGCGGACAATGTAATAAACCGGGCAGAAATATAATTGGCGAGCAGTTTTGCCAAGGTGGTTTTACCGGTACCTGGCGGTCCCCATAAAATCATAGAATGTACCAACCCACACTCTATGGCTTTGCGTAAAGGTTTACCTTCACCAAAAAGGTGATCCTGCCCCAAATACTGGTCGAGCGTTGCTGGTCGAAGACGGGCCGCCAATGGCTGCCAATGCTCCTCCTCACCAAACAAGTCATCCACTTAAAAATCCTTGATAAGATCTACACCCTCTGGAGGGGTAAAAGTGAACACGTCAGAATTAATCGCCAGATTTATCTTTTGTTCAGTAAACTCGATTTTAGTCGTCTGACCAAGAGCATCCTCTAGATACATATCGATAAGTTTTCCATCCTTAAAATTAACCCGCAACAACTCAAACAACGCCCCCTCTCCTTTAGGCTTTAGGTCAAAGCGCCACTCGCCAGTTTCATCGTATAAGTAAGCGCTAATAGCAAAGCTTTCAGCCAACCGAGATGGATCACCACTGAGCAATAGTGCTGGTGTATTCCCAACATGTTTATCGAGTTTTTGTTGGGTAGCTTGTTCCAGATCCTCATCATAGATCCAAATAAACTCGCCATTAGCCATAATGCTTTGTGGGTAAGGGTTATTAGTATCCCATCGAAACTGCCCTGGCTTTTGAACCCACATTGTCCCTGTCACATCCTGCAAAGAGGCCTGCTTTGAATCCTGTACCCATTGACGAAAGCTAGAATGAATACTCTGCATTGCCTTAAGTTGCTTGATTAGCTGCTCAGCAGACGCTCGCTCGCTCAACTGACCAGCATTTACGTTCGACGAAGCTATCAGAATAAAGATCATCCCAAAGAATATTAGTTTGTTAACCCATTGCATTATCGTTTACTACCTTTTGATTTATTTAGGTGGTGGCGGAGCCAACACTTCTCTGGACCCATTTGATCCCATTTCAGACACTACTCCTGCAGCCTCCATCGCCTCTATCATTCTGGCGGCCCGGTTGTACCCTATTTTTAGCCTACGCTGAACCGACGAAATCGACGCCCTTCTGGATTCCGTCACAATTGACACCGCTTGATCATATAAAGCATCAACTTCAGAGTCTGCATCACCAGAAGATTCTCCCGGCATTACACCAGCCTCGCCACCACCCTCTAAGATCTCTTCTAAATAGTTTGGTTCACCACGACGACGCCAATCGTCACAGACCCTGTGTACTTCATCATCATCAACAAACGCTCCATGGACTCGTACAGGTAACCCTGTCCCTGGCGGTAAATACAACATGTCACCATGACCAAGCAACTGCTCAGCACCACCTTGATCTAATATTGTCCGCGAATCTATTTTGGATGACACCTGAAAGGCTATTCGCGAGGGTACATTCGCCTTAATTAAGCCTGTAATAACATCGACAGAAGGACGCTGGGTTGCCAAAATCAAGTGGATACCCGCCGCCCTCGCTTTCTGCGCGATTCGAGCAATAAGCTCCTCAACCTTTTTCCCAACAATCATCATCATGTCAGCAAATTCGTCTACGACGACGACAATATGAGGTAGCTCCGCTAAATCTTCAGGCTCCGGAATGAACTCAGAAGGCTGATGAAAAGGATCTTTGATCGGCTCTCCTTTCTTAATCGCCTCGCTGATCTTTTTGTTGTAACCAGCCAGGTTTCTCACGCCCATGGCAGCCATCAAACGATAGCGTCGATCCATTTCAGCCACTGACCAACGCAGCGCGTTAGCGGCTTCTTTCATGTCTGTAACGACAGGTGTCAACAAGTGTGGGATTCCATCGTACACAGCAAGCTCAAGCATTTTTGGATCAATCATGATTAAGCGCAAATGAGTGGGTGAGGCCTTGAATAACATACTCAACAACATCGCATTCAAACCAACTGATTTACCCGAACCAGTAGTACCGGCAACAAGCAAATGAGGCATCTTCCCAAGATCAGCAACAATGGACTCCCCTGATATATCCTTGCCTAAGGCTAGCGTTAAAGCAGATGAAGAGTTATCAAACACCTCGGAAGATAATATCTCACTCAAACGAATTAGCTCACGGTCTTCATTTGGTATTTCTATGCCTACCACCGTTTTACCGGGAATAACCTCTACGACACGTACAGAAACAATGGCTAACGATCGAGCCAAATCTTTTGCCAAATTTGTTATTCGGCTTACTTTAATGCCCGCTGCCAACTGAATCTCGAAGCGTGTAACAACCGGCCCCGGCAACACATTTTCAACTTGAACCTCAATACCAAAATCGAGAAGCTTGATTTCTAACAAGCGTGACATACTTTCCAGTGTATCCGCAGAGAACCCCGCTTTAGCTTGACCATCAACAGCATCAAGTAACGCTATAGCCGGCAAGTCCCCTGTCACCGGATTATCAAACAAACTCTTTTGCCTTTCTTTTTCGATTCGCTTGCTCTTATTTTCTTTAGCTTTAGGCTCGGTAATCTTAGGGGGCTTCCGCTTTTCTTGCTTGGCGATATCTTTCTTAATTACAACTTGTCTGGCTTTCTTTATCTTATTTTGCTCAGCATTTTTTTCGTGCTTTTCTTTTAACTGAACCCTTTTCTCCTGGGCCCATTTTAAAAAGTTCAGGGTGTATTTCCCAATGCTATCCATCACACCAATCCAAGATACATCCACAAAAATCGTCAATCCCGTCAAAAACAGCGACAAAAACAACAACGTGGCACCCAACCCATTAAACTGACTTAGCGCAAAACCACCAATTTCTATCCCAATTATCCCACCAGCCGAATTCCGCCCTACAGAGTCAATCGCGGGCAATTCGCCAGGAGACACATCAAAATGCAGATAGGCTAACCCTGCAGCAGACAACATAGTCACCAAAAAGCCGAGCAACCGTAACCCTGCCATCGGCCAATTCCATTGTTTAGCATTTTTGTCACGAAACACTAGCCAGGCCCTATAGCCGACAAGTATGGGGAATAAATAGGCCAAGTACCCGAAAAGCGACATCAGCACATCAGCAAACCATGCGCCCGCTGGACCGCCAGCATTGCTAACGCTTTTGGCTGTACCAATATTGGTCCAACCTGGGTCAGCACTATGAAATGTCGCCAATGCCACCATCATAAATAGCGACAAAAAGAACAACAAAATCATCGCCCCTTCGCGTACTCCTCGGGCAACGTGATCTGACCAAATAGGAGCCGATTGTTCTACCACTTGCTTCTTCTTCAAAAGTTAAACCTATTCACTGAATATAAATTGGAAATCTTAACCATGACGGTACCGATGGGCAAACCCCGCTCAGTCAGACGTTACGTAGCTTCACTGCACATTCTCATCGTAACATGCTGTATTTTCGCAAATTTCACCAGTAACGCAACGCGCAGACAATATTCTTCCTGATTAAATCTGATTATTTGCTATTTAGCGGCACAAACACCTCTCCAGCGATCAATAATTACCCACATAGCATTAGGGGTTTACTCAAAGCCGTCACCCCTGCCCACATTACATTGTTATAGTTTTTACCTATGAGCCTAATGGCGAGCTTCTATTTGAAATAGATGACAATTGAGCGTATAAGTTTCGATTAAATTTATTACGCTAACGACACATTCACTGACTACGCAACCCAGGCCCCCTAATGAGTAACAACAAGCACTGTAAACTACTAATTCTTGGTTCCGGCCCTGCCGGTTACACGGCTGCGGTATATGCCGCCCGCGCCAATCTCAATCCCGTTATGATTACCGGCATCCAGCCTGGCGGTCAATTAACCACCACCACCGATGTCGATAATTGGCCTGGAGATGTAGAGGGCTTACAAGGCCCAGCTCTAATGGAAAGAATGAAAGCTCATGCTGAGAAGTTTGATACTGAAATTCTCTTCGATCACATCAATACAGTCGATTTTTCCAGTCGGCCGTATACCTTAACTGGTGATTCCGGCACGTACACCTGCGATGCGCTCATAATCACAACTGGAGCTTCAGCTAAGTATTTAGGCTTAGATTCAGAAGAAGCATTCAAAGGTAAAGGCGTATCCGCTTGCGCAACCTGCGACGGCTTCTTCTACCGCAAAAAGAAAGTAGCAGTCATCGGTGGCGGAAACACCGCTGTTGAAGAAGCATTATACCTTTCAAACATCGCAGAAGAAGTTGTCGTAGTGCACCGTCGAGACCAATTCCGTTCTGAAAAGATCCTACAAGACAGGATCTTAGAAAAGGCAAAGAACGGCAACATCACCATCGCATGGAACCATCAACTTGACGAAGTACTGGGCGATGATATGGGCGTTACCGGCATGCGAATCAAGCACTCGTCCACAGGTGAAACCAAGGATATCGACTTAATGGGCGTTTTTATTGCTATCGGTCACACTCCTAACACTCAGATTTTCGAAGGTCAGTTAGATATGAATAATGGCTACATCAAGATCCAAACAGGACTTGATGGTAACGCGACTGCAACTAGCGTACCGGGCGTGTTCGCTGCAGGGGACGTCGCAGACCACACCTATCGCCAAGCCATTACATCAGCGGGCTTTGGCTGTATGGCGGCACTGGATGCCGAGCGTTTCTTGGACGATCAGTAACTACCAACACGAAGGCTAACGGAGGGGCCCAGCCGGCCCCAATGGCTCTTATGACCCAAATACCCTTTATCGGGCACCATATTGCTGGATTCCCAGCGACCTCCAAGGCACTCGAAGACCCCAACGGCTTACTTGCCGCTGGCGGAGACCTCGAGCCAGAAACACTTATTGAAGCCTATAGAAGGGGGATCTTCCCATGGTATGAAGCTGATCAGCCAATATTGTGGTGGTCGCCAGCACCTCGCGCAGTTTTTTATCCCAATACGTTCAAAGCATCTAAGAGCTTGCAAAAAGTGCTGCGCAAGAAAACCTATCGAGTCACGTGCGACACCGCCTTTACCCAAGTGATTAAAGCGTGTTCACTCCCAAGACCGGACAGCGAAGGAACATGGATCACGTCAAGTATGATTAATGCGTACATCAAGTTACACCAACTTGGCTACGCACATTCTATTGAAACATGGTCCTCAACAGGTGAGCTAGTTGGGGGGCTTTATGGCATATCTCTTGGCTCGGTTTTTTTTGGAGAGTCCATGTTCTCTACACACAGCAATGCGTCTAAGGTAGCATTTTGCCATCTAGTAGACCGCTGCCTGCAAAAAGATATTAAACTTATCGACTGCCAAGTTGAAAACCCTCACTTAACCAGTTTAGGCGCAATTGAGATTTCACGAAAAACCTTTGAAGATCATCTATCTAGCTACATTGCAAGCAGCGACAGCCTTTCTATTCACCAAGGATGCTGGAGCACCACTTCAACAATCGATTCAAATTCATAAAATGTTCGGGGTTATTCTTTAAAATTTCTGGAACAATTGGCAAAAAAAGCCAATAATTTCACAAAGAAAGTTAAAAAGGCGCCATGAATGACTGATTTAGCTGCGGTGAAGTTCTTTATTACGCCACTACACAAGTGTAGCTACTTGCCCCGACAAGATGCAATCACCCTTTTTGCAGACCCAAAAGCAGAAGTAGACAAGAATCTATATTCTGATTTATCTGAGCTAGGCTTCAGGCGCAGCGGCAATTACCTCTATCGGCCACACTGCAGACAGTGCTCGGCCTGCATCCCTGTACGAATACCAAGCGCCACCTTTAAGCTCTCTCGCAAGCAAAAGCGTGTGCTCAAAAAAAATGCTGATCTGGCCATAACGGCAGTCGAACCAAAATATAGCGAAGAGCATTACGAACTCTATCGGCATTACATTGAAAAAAAGCACCACGATGGCGATATGTACCCTCCGTCCCAAGAACAGTATGCATCGTTCCTGCTCAGTGATTGGGGGAACACAACCTTTTATGAATTCAGAGACTGCAATTCTCGATTGCTGGCTGTATCCGTCTGTGACATTCTTGAAAATGGTATATCGGCGGTATACACCTTTTATGACGTGAACGAACCCAAAAGAAGCTTAGGTGTAATGGCTGTCCTCTGGCAAATCGAGGAGGCTAAACGAATAGAATTGCCTGCCGTATATCTCGGCTACTGGATCAAAGAGTGCCAAAAGATGAGCTACAAGACAGATTACAAGCCTCTTGAAATGCTCATTGATGACAGATGGGTACAAACCAACCCTCTTGATGAGATCGATTAACAGCCCTCCGCAACCCTTTTAAGTGCAACAAAACGACCTAAAACCCTGCCTAACGGGTCATTTCTTACGAAATTTGATTTTTTTTGCCATTTTTTTTGATTCTCATCATGAATTGGTGCAGAATTCAGCCCTTAATTTCGTGGGGGGAGGATTGCGCCTGCTTCCATCTATAGAAAAGCGACTCAAAACAAAGAGGTAGTGGCCGAATGGCAAAAGAAGATTCACTCGAAATGGAAGGTACGGTTGTAGAAACCCTGCCTAACACCATGTTTCGTGTAGAGCTAGAAAATGGCCACGTGCTTACAGCTCACATTTCTGGCAAGATGCGAAAAAACTATATTCGAATCTTAACTGGCGACAAGGTTAAGGTTGAAATGACACCTTATGATTTAAGCAAGGGACGCATCACTTATCGCGTTCGCTAAATCAAAGAGTCAGGCATAAAAAAAGAGCGCTTAGCGCTCTTTTTTTATGCCTGACTTCCAGTAAAGCTGCACTTAGGCTGGCTCTACCTCCACCTCTAACTCATCTTCGCTAGTAGACACATGCACTACACCACCACCATCGGCGAGCTCACCAAATAGAATCTTTTCCGCAAGCGGCTTCTTCAGCATATCTTGGATCAATCGATTCATCGGCCGAGCCCCCATGCTGCGATCATAGCCCTTCTTAGCAAACCACTCTCTGGCATCATCATCAACGTCCAGTTGTACTTTCTTATCATCCAATTGACATTGCAATTCGGTAAGAAACTTATCAACAACACCTTTGATGACATCAGTATCCAAACTATTGAACTGAATGATTGCATCTAGTCGGTTTCTAAATTCTGGAGTAAACAAGCGTGTAATCGCCTCTTTACCATCGGTAGAATGATCTTGAGAAGTAAACCCGATCGAAGACCGGCTCATCAACTCAGCGCCAGCATTCGTTGTCATGATCAGTATCACGTTTCTAAAATCAGCCTTACGTCCGTTATTATCTGTCAGGGTCCCGTGGTCCATCACCTGCAACAGTAAATTGAATACTTCTGGATGGGCCTTTTCGACCTCATCTAACAGCAACACACAATGTGGTGTCTTAGTTACCGCTTCGGTAAGCAATCCGCCCTGATCGTAACCGACATAACCAGGAGGCGCACCTATTAAGCGAGACACCGTATGACGCTCCATGTATTCCGACATGTCGAAACGAATCAGCTCCATACCCATCGCTGTAGCAAGCTGTCTGGTCACCTCTGTCTTGCCAACTCCTGTTGGTCCTGCAAACAAGAAGCTCCCTATAGGCTTCTCTGGCGCTCCTAAGCCTGCCCTACCCAACTTGACCGCATTGGATATTGCATCGATCGCTTGATCCTGCCCAAACACCGTGAGCTTAAGGTTGCGCTCTAGATTCTTGAGTAGATCCTTATCATCAGAAGACACGGTCCTTGCAGGGATTCGGGCCATTTTTGCCACAATGGCTTCGATATCTGGAATGCCTATGATCTTTTTCCGCTTACTTGGTGCCACCAAACGCTGATATGCACCGACCTCATCAATCACATCTATGGCTTTGTCCGGCAAGTGTCGATCATTAATATAACGAGCAGCAAGCTCAGCAGCAGAACGCAACGCCTTATTGCTATACTTCAGCTCATGATGCTCCTCAAAGCGGGTTTTAAGGCCCTTCAATATCTCATAGGTATCGTCAACAGAAGGCTCTACGATATCAATCTTCTGGAAACGCCGCGCGAGTGCCCGATCTTTTTCAAAAATCCCGCGATACTCTTGGAACGTCGTTGAACCAATACACTTTATCTCACCCGAAGCCAACATCGGCTTCAACAAATTCGACGCATCCATCACACCGCCGGATGCAGCCCCCGCACCAATGATGGTGTGAATCTCATCAATAAATAGAATCGAGTGCTCTTCATTTTGTAATTCATTGAGAAGAGCCTTAAAGCGCTTCTCAAAATCACCTCTATATTTAGTGCCTGCTAATAGTGCACCCAAATCCAAGGAATACACGGTCCCCTTGCCAATGGCATCAGGTACTTCGCCGTCAACAATACGCTTTGCCAACCCCTCAGCTATTGCTGTTTTGCCAACACCCGGTTCCCCCACTAGCAATGGGTTATTTTTCCTTCGACGGCATAGCACCTGCACCGTTCGCAACACTTCTTCGTCGCGACCAACAAGCGGGTCGATTCGACCAAGCTTCGCCATATCGTTTAGGTTTGTTGCGTAAGCTTCCAAGGGGCGCTTACCTGACTCAGACGCAACCTCCTCCTCGCCCTGTTCTTGGCTGGGCTCGACCATATCCTGATGAGACTCATCAACAGATTTGGATATTCCATGAGCAATATAATTAACAACATCAATGCGCGCCACATCTTGCTTCTTCAAGAAATACACCGCTTGGCTTTCTTGCTCACTAAAAATTGCTACAAGAACATTAGCCCCGGTCACCTCTTTCTTGCCAGAAGATTGAACATGAAATACCGCACGCTGCAGTACACGTTGAAAACCTAGAGTCGGCTGAGTTTCCCTATCTTCATCTGAAGTAGGAATCAAAGGCGTTGTTTCGTCAACAAACGCAGTGAGATCACCCCTCAATATTTCTATAGAGCTTCCACAAGCAACAAGTACACTTGATGCTGAATCATTATCTAGTAGTGCTAAGAGTAAATGCTCTACTGTCATATATTCGTGACGCTTACTTCTCGCGTCTCGAAAGGCTAGGTTAAGAGTGACTTCCAGATCTTTGCTTAACATCTTGCTACACCTAAGTTAGACCACAGTTAGACCGCCGAACAACCAAATAAAACTGAATATTCGATCAACGGGTCAAGAAACCTTCTCAATTTCACACATCAACGGATGTTGATTCTCTCGTGCGCATTGAGCCACTTGTGATGCCTTGGTTTCGGCAACGTCCTTTGTAAACTCTCCGCAACCTGCTTTGCCTTGAGTATGCACAGTTAGCATGATCTGAGTTGCGGCTTCCCGACTCATACTAAAAAACGTTTCCAATACCTGAACAACGAACTCCATAGGAGTATAGTCATCGTCCAACATCATAATTCGATACATTGGCGGCGGTGCGACATCGGCTTTTGATTCTGCAACCGCCAGATCACCTTCCTCATCACCATAAGGTGTTTGACCGCTCATATTAGTTAATGTTAGTTGAAGATTCGAAATTTTACTCATAACCAGAAATCATAAACTGCTGAGGTTAAAGACCAACTTTTCATAACACAAAAAGTTCTTAAGTTTCCTCTCCGAAACTTTGAAAAACTGCTTGACTAATTCATGCCGTTATCAGAGAGTGTGCTTAGCGCGTTTACAAAAGTTTACACGCTGAAGCATATAAATATAAAGAAGTATTACGACACAGATAAAAAATAATAACAATCAATACTGGCTACCAATCAATGCGAGCACTCCATTAGAGGTAGTCCCAACAGAAGGACTTGAGTTATGGCAACCGGGAAAGTGAAATGGTTTAACAACGCTAAAGGTTACGGCTTCATCAGACCTGATGATGGTGGTGACGACCTGTTTGTGCACTATTCCTATATCGTCATGGATGGTTACAAGAGTTTGAAAGCGGGACAGCTTATTACATTTGATACGCGCGAGGCCCCCAAAGGCTTACACGCTGTAAATATAGATGTGATTTCGGAAGGCACGACAGAAACGTTAGACAATCCTCACACTACAGAAGAGAGTCTCACAGCCTCTAATGTAGAGCCAATACGACGCGCAGAAGCAATGTAAAAGAAAGGCTGGCATACTTAATTGAATGCCAGCCTTTCTTTTCGTTCGCCCCTCATTTTTCTTACGCAAGCTTCTATCGTTTTTTTACCTCATTTTGAATACAATACCGGGGTTCTACCGTCGTAGACGCCATTGAGGCATCCGCCTTTTCTTATTAGCCCTAAACCCTGACCGTTATTCACTCATCAATGAACAAGAAGCCTTCACCTCGCATTGTACTGTTCAACAAACCTTTTCAGGTGCTTTGTCAATTTTCTGAACATGAAGGAAAGCGCACCCTGGCAAAATACATTAACACTCCCGACATTTATGCTGCCGGTAGACTTGATTACGATTCAGAAGGTCTACTTATCCTCACCGACTCAGGGGCTCTACAGTCATTGATCACGCACCCCCAAAACAAGCTGGAAAAAACATATTGGGTACAGGTTGAGGGGGATATACATACACGCGCTTTACAACAATTAGAAAAGGGGGTCTCTTTAAAAGATGGCACCACCCTTCCTGCACAAATAAAAGTCATACCCGCACCAGAGGTTTGGGAACGCACCCCCCCCATCAGAAAACGTGAGAACAGCCCAACGTCATGGATCGAACTTCGTATCAAAGAAGGAAAAAATCGACAGGTTCGTCGCATGACAGCGGCGGTAGGGTTCCCAACATTGCGCCTAATACGTTACGGCATTGGCCCTTGGAACATCTCCAATCTTGGGACAGGTAAATCGAGAGAGTGCGATCTACCCTCTGAACTAGAAACTCAATTAACGGCATTGATGGCGCGAAAAACTAAACAACCCAAAAAACATCTCCATCAAAAAACTAATCGAAACGCAAAAAGCCCAGGCGGCAAGCCTTCTCACTCAAAAAAACGTATTGCTCGAAAATAAACCGCCGACAGGAAGACTGGACACCTTACGAATCCCAGCGCCCTAGAGCATCACTGTCACTAGACTTTGCTGCCACCCACGCCTCTTCATCTTTTTCATTCCATTCTTTTTTCCAGAATGGCGCATCAGTTTTCAGGTAGTCCATAACGAACTCGCAAACCTCAAAAGTCTCTTTTCGGTGCTCACCAACGACTGCCACGTAAACAATGGGCTCCGTTGGCCCTAGCCTACCGACTCGATGAATGATGGTGATCCCAAAAACATTCCAACGCTTGATCGCATCCACGGCGATCTTTTCCAACATTTTCTGCGTCATTCCAGGGTAGTGCTCAAGAAACATAGCGCTTACATGTCGACCCTCACTAACATCCCTGACTAGACCGGTAAACTCCACCAGTGCTCCAGTTAACGAAGAGGTGGCGCGCAAAGCCTTTGACTCTTCTGCTGCATCAAATAACGCCTCTTGTACCTTAATCACAATAGCCAATGGACTACCCCCCGGTTACCGGTGGAAAGAATGCGACTTCATCACCATCCTTTATCTCAACATCCCAGCCAGCCATCTCCTGATTAACCGCAACCAACAAACTCTCTTTGTCGAGCACTACCGACCAAGGCTCGCCTTTCTCAATTAACGAATCCAGTAGCCTCTCAGTATTGATCTCTTGCCTATAACTAACCTCTTCTCCAGCTCTACCTATCCGTTCTTTAACGCTAGCAAAGTACAATACATTAATCATGCCTTCCACTCCCCGCTTTTGCCGCCCCGCTTCTCCAACAACCTTACCGACTCGATAACCATGCCTTTTTCCACAGCCTTACACATATCATATATGGTCAACACCGCAGCAGAAGCCGCAGTCAACGCTTCCATTTCCACCCCTGTCTTGCCTGCCAACTTACAGGTCGCTTGCACCGTTATACCCCCTTTTTCAGCATCAGGAGTAAGTTCCAGCTTTACCGATGTCAACATAAGCGGATGACATAGAGGTATGATGTCTGATGTTTTCTTGGCTGCCTGAATCCCAGCTATACGAGCTATCGCTAGCACGTCGCCTTTCGCATGCTTTCCATCAACCACCAATGCCAGCGTTTCAGGGGCCATACGAATAAATGCCTCTGCCGTCGCCACACGCTGAGTTACCTCTTTTGAGGTAACATCTACCATATGGGCTTCACCCGCACTATTTAGATGGGTTAGTTCAGTCATCTCACGCTATCTCCTAGAAAAACTAGCTAAATAAAATTGGTTAGCCCATTTTCCCTTGTTCACTAGAATTTTCGACCACACTGCAATACTATCGTTGCCGTGGCAAGTGGATTTATCAAAATAACAATCGCTTAGGCGTTTACATTCAACGATAACTCGTTGAGAAATCACCAAAGGAGATCGCTAGCATGAACCAGCAGCATTTTGGATTTGAAATAGAAGAAACACTCTATCGAAAAGCGCAGGACGCCATTCAGGCTATCGGAGCACAACCGAACGCGGAGCAACTAAACCAACAAGTCGCCGAAGCATTAGTTGATATAACAGAAGTAGGTTTTGTTGCATATTACTACAAGCCTAGCGACATGGTGACCATCTCTTCCGTTGTTCGAAAAGCTGCTGATTCCGGAATTGTTGCGGTAAAACGCGGCGTACATATGGTTATTCGTAAACTCTTCAAAAAGATGGACCCTTCCGAGCTACAAAAATTAGCCTCATACATGGACGCCCTGTTGGTGCACGAAAAAACCGCAGATGGCAAACGATTTTATGTAGCCTTCAACCTTTCATCAGAACTCTTCGAGCTCGCTCAGGAACTGCTAGCCCGGGTTCGCCAGGACCCCGAAATTGACGGATACCGACAAAATATCATCGCCGCTCTAAACAAACTCATACGCGCAGGCGTAGAAGCGTATTACGAGACTCCGTCCAGCATGATAAAACTAGGTCGAGTCACTCGAAAAACAGCCGACTTAGGGATAACCACCGCAGAAAAAGGGTCAAACATCGTCGTAAAGAAGTTATTTAAGGTTATGCCGCATGAAGCCCTCATTCCGCTATCTAGCTATTTTGAATCATTGCTACACAGTGATTTAGAGAGCAATAGCCTACAAACCCCCTAAAATGTGACGGAGTTGGCTGTTACCTGTATTTTCTATAGAATGCAGGTAAATTTTCTGCACGAGTCATAACCGACTCATGCAGTGACAGCCTGAACCTAGTACACATCAGGCATCGAAGGCATTTACACAGAGATCTTTCATGACCTGGACACCACACGCTACTGTTGCCACCATTCTCGAAAAGAATGGCAAGTTTCTCTTTGTCGAAGAGTACTCAAACAATAAAGCCGTTATTAATCAACCAGCAGGTCATGTCGAGCCAAATGAAACAATCATTGATGCCTCTATTCGAGAAACCCTAGAAGAAAGTGGCTGGTTAGTAGACCCTCAATATCTCGTAGGCATCTATACCTACACATCGCCTATCAATGAGATCACCTATTACCGCTTTTGCTTCGCAAGCTCGGCTGTTCGATTCATCAAAGATCACCCAATTGATAGCGATATTCATGGCCAATGCTGGCTAACACCTGAAGAATTGCACGCCAGACAAGAAACCCATAGAGGGCCCTTGGTCGCCCAGTGCATGAAAGACTACTTGGCCGGCAAGCGATACCCCCTCTCATTAATTTACGAACACCCCAAAGGAAGCTAGATGACAGTCTCAGCGATAACAAAGAAAAAGGTCATTGTCGGGATGTCCGGCGGCGTCGACTCTTCTGTAAGCGCATACCTACTACTTGAGCAAGGATATGACGTTGAAGGGCTGTTCATGAAAAACTGGGATGAAGATGACGGCACAGAATACTGCACGGCAATAACGGACCTTGCGGATGCCCAATCAGTCGCTGACACATTGGGTATCCACCTCCACACAGCCAATTTTGCAGCGGAATATTGGGACAATGTGTTTGAGCACTTCATTGAAGAATACAAATGCGGACGAACACCCAACCCAGACATACTCTGCAATAAAGAAATCAAATTCAAAGCATTTATAGATTATGCGGAAACTCTCGGAGCCGACTATATCGCCACAGGGCATTACGCTAGGCGTGGAGAGGCTATTGACACCGAAGGAACATCCTCAGCCGCCCTCCTCAAAGGAAAAGACGCCAACAAGGACCAAAGCTATTTTTTACACGCTGTTGCCGGCACTCGTATCGCTAAAACATTGTTTCCTTTAGGGGAGATAGAGAAGCCAGAAGTGAGAAAGATCGCAGAAGCACAGGGCTTCCTCAACCATGACAAAAAAGACAGCACGGGTATCTGCTTTATTGGAGAGCGGCGTTTTAAAGACTTTCTACAACAATATATTCCCGCACAACCAGGACCGATAACCACTGAAACTGGCGAAACAATAGGTACTCACCAAGGTCTCATGTACCACACAATGGGGCAGCGACAAGGACTTGGTATAGGGGGGTTATCCAATGCAACGGAACAGCCCTGGTATGTACTGGAAAAAGATCTCGAGAACAACACACTTATCGTTGGGCAGGGCAATCAAAACCAGAAATTATTTACAAACACGCTTACCACCAGAGTTATAGAGTGGATACAACCCACACAAAGGCAATTCCCTTTGATATGCAAAGCTAAGACCCGCTACCGCCAGCCAGACCAAACATGTACGGTGAATCGTAGTAATAGCGATGACAAGAGTGTCTACACCATTACATTCGAAGAGCCACAACGGGCGGTAACTCCCGGCCAATCCGTCGTATTGTATATCGACGACGAATGCCTAGGGGGCGGTATCATTGAATCAATCTACAATACATAATATCACTACGGGATTGCACAGGGAGCACCAAGTTTGACTACACAAAAAACCGATAGGGCTCTCGCTCTATCAGGCATATTCCAAAGCGCAACACTGGTCCAACAGGTATCTCGTACAGGTGAAATACCTAATGAATACTTAGAAGCCTCCATTAAAAGCGTTTTTGCATTGAACCCTAGCAAGGTTGTTGACGTATATGGCAACGTCGCAAGCCAGCAGCTTGGGATAAATACGCTTTACGAGGTGATTGCTCATAATAATACCGCTCGTTATGCTGACGCCATTCGCTACAGTATCGGCATATTACATATAGAAAAAATGCTCCGGAAAGACAATGACCTTTTATCGATTTTACGATCGCGACTAGAAACAACAGAATCACAGCTAATCCATTTTGATGGCTTGACCCACTCAAGCGTCATTTCGAAACTCGCGGATATATACGTAGACACTCTAGGTTCACTCAAATATCGAATCCAGGTTAAAGGCGATCCTCAACAGCTTCAACGAGACGATGTTGCCTGCAAGGTCAGGGCAATCCTGCTCTGCGGCGTTAGATCCGCGATGCTCTGGCGTCAGCTCGGCGGAAGTCGGTTACAGCTACTTCTTGGAAAGAAAAACCTGACACTTGCCTTGGATTCTCTACGTTCAAGCATGCAGGTTGATACGCACTCCGAAGATGAGAATACACATTAAAGTTGGACATCTCGCCCTAACCCAGTTCACCTTAAGATTTTGAGCAACTGCTAAGCTTTTGTATTTGGGGAGCTATGGGTATTCGTGTATCATGGCGCCCTTTCCATAATTGACCCTTACTCTACGGAGCACAGCATGCTACTTAGCTCATTATCCGCAATATCACCTGTTGACGGCCGATACGGCTCAAAAACCGCGTCATTGCGACCTATTTTCAGTGAATTCGGCCTTATCAAAAACCGAGTAATCGTTGAAATTCGCTGGCTCCAAAAATTAGCAAGCAATTCAAAAGTAGAGGAAGTGCCAGCTCTAAGCTCCGATGCAACAGCATTGCTAAACGCAATTGCTAATGATTTTAGTGAAGAAGATGCACTAAGGGTTAAAGAGATTGAAAGTACCACCAACCACGACGTAAAAGCTGTTGAATACTTTCTAAAAGAGAAAATTGCCAATAACGATGAATTGCAGGCAGTTACAGAATTCATCCATTTCGCCTGCACCTCAGAAGACATCAATAACCTGTCTCACGCGTTAATCCTCAAAGCGGGTCGAGACGACGTTCTCCTGCCATTAATTGACCGCGTTATTGACGCACTCGTTACGCTGGCTGGGCAACACGCCGACATGCCAATGCTATCAAGAACCCACGGTCAGACCGCATCACCCACTACCATGGGTAAGGAGATGGCCAACGTTGTCGCTCGTTTACGCCGACAGCGCTCTCAAATAGCCAACACTCCTCTTTTAGGCAAGATTAACGGCGCAGTTGGCAATTACAATGCCCACCTAAGTGCATACCCAACAGTAGATTGGGAAGAAAATGCGAGCAGCTTCATTAGCAGCCTCGGACTTGAATGGAACCCCTATACCACACAAATCGAACCTCACGATTATATCGCAGAGCTTTATGACGCAGTCTCTCGCTTCAATACCATACTCATCGACTTTGACCGCGATGTATGGGGTTATATTTCTCAGGGGTATTTCAAGCAGAGATCAATTGCAGGCGAGATTGGCTCTTCAACTATGCCCCACAAAGTAAACCCTATCGACTTCGAAAACTCTGAAGGTAATCTAGGAATAGCCAACGCCATCATGGGCCACCTCGCTATTAAACTGCCTATTTCACGCTGGCAACGAGACCTTACTGATTCCACAGTCCTAAGAAATCTTGGTGTTGGTTTCGCGCATAGCGTTATCGCATACGAAGCGACACTAAAAGGCATAAGCAAATTAGAGATTAATGAAGCGAAACTTGCAGAAGATTTAGACAATGCCTGGGAAGTACTTGCTGAACCAATACAAACGGTTATGCGCCGATACAATATTGAAAAGCCTTATGAGAAACTTAAAGAGCTAACCCGCGGAAAAGCTATCACCAAGGAAACACTTGCAGTGTTCATCGACACCCTGGAAATCCCTGAAGAGGAAAAGATTCGCCTTGCAGCCCTAACCCCCGCTAGCTACACCGGCAACGCTGCCGAACAAGCAAAAAAAATCTAATGCGACCGGATCAACCGCTAGCAATACTGGGAGGCCTCACTATAGAGGCCTTCCTTCGTGATTATTGGCAGAAAAAGCCCTTATTCGTTAAGAACGCCATGCCGGCTATCAACGGCATGATTAGCCCTGACGAGTTAGCAGGCCTGTCCCTAGAAGAAGATGTTGAATCACGCATCATCCAAGAGCAACCCGACAATCAATGGTCCCTCGACCACGGCCCCTTCCCGGAAGACCACTTTTCCACCCTACCCGAAAGCCATTGGACTCTCATCGTTCAAGCAGTCGATCAGCACATACCCGAATTCAGCCAACTACTTTCTCAATTTGATTTTATACCAAGCTGGCGCTTAGATGACATTATGATCACCTATGCAACAGACCAAGGAAGTGTTGGGCCGCATTACGACTATTACGACGTGTTCCTCATTCAAGCAGAAGGCCACCGACAATGGCAGGTCGGCCAGCATTGCGACGAAAACTCAGAAATCCTACCCGAATTACCGGTCAAGGTTCTGGAACAATTTGACGTATCGAACACCTGGAATGTAGAACCTGGCGACCTACTATACTTACCACCAGGTCTTGCACACCACGGCGTTGCAAATGGTGAATGTATGACCATGTCAGTAGGCTTCCGAGCCCCTAGCAACAAGGACATGCTCAGTGCGTACACCGATTTTCAGCTCGACGCATTACCTGACAATCAACGCTACGCCGACCCAGACCTCCTCCCTCAAAGCAATGCTGGCTGGATTTCACCAACCGCAATCCAGCAAGTAAAAGAGCGTCTCCTATCCAGCATAGAGTCACCAGGCGCACTGCAAAATTGGTTTGGACAGTATATGTCGGCAGCAAAGTATGACGACCAAGAGCCAAACGAAGATAACAACTACTCAGTAGAAGATATCCTCTCTTTCTGTGAGAGCGATGCAACCTTCATAAGAGATGAATCAAGCCGACTGGCTTACTATGGCAACACCCCGAATGACGTTGATAGCTTATTCGTCAATGGGGTAAACACTCAGTTCCCCAACGCCTCCAGCCCGCTTGTTAGATTATGCTGCCACGCACGAACACTTCCCGCTGACGAGTTAGCCTCTTACCTATCACAACCCCAAAATCTTGAATTTTTCCTCTTTCTAGTGAACCAGGGTGTGTTTTACCCACAATAATAGAAAAAAACACACGCAGAATCGCTGAAGCGATACCCGTTAACTTGATGATTCCAAACGCTTCATCAATAATAGGGTATTCAATATCGTTCGTTTTATGGAATATCTTGCGTATGTCGATTCAGAACTTAGGGCCACTACTGGTTGTCGGTGAGAGCACAGGCTCTATTGGGCTCGACGGAGAAGAAGATTTTCACTCGGCCCTTAATAACATGGCCAACCAGGCCAGCAAAAGCGTCAAGATCTTCACGCAAGAATTAGACCCCGATTTGTACGATCACACTGAATTCCTAAAGATCATGTCAGACATCGCCAGGAATCGGTCTCGCTGTAAAATACAGATCTTGATTCAGAACCCGAACAAAGCGAGCAAGCATGGGCACAGACTCATCGAGCTAAAAAAGCGCCTCACTTCTGCCATTCAAATTCATAGCATTCCAGAAGATGACGCCGACAACACAGACGAATACATGATCGTAGACGAAATAGCACTAACGCGGCGCTTTACTATGGGGCACATGCAAGGAAACTGTGAATTCAAATCTACACTAGAGGCTCAGAAAAAAAGTCGTCAGTTTGATGCCATTTGGCACAAAAGTGATCCGTGCCAAGAATTTAGGCGCTTGGGCCTCTAACGTGCCCAGGCATTCGCAAGCCGTGCACACTAACACGAGGCAAGCAATCACCCTCAGCGCGCTCTTGTTTTCTTTTGTTTGTATGTGCATCCCAAAAACCAGCTACAGCTTTGAGTTCACCAAGCGAGTAGAAATATATACCACCTATGCTCCAGCAAAAATCGCCGAAGCGTATATTTCCCCCCTACTCAAAAACGATGAGAGCATCTCTATCTATCGAGGAAAACTTATTGTAAATGCCTCCCCGAATACTCATGAAAACATTCAACAGACCCTAGACAGGCTTGATAAACCCGCACAAAACCTGCTAATCAGCATCCGTAACACCAAGCGGCAAAGCAGCGCAACACAAGAACCAACTTACATACATTACTCTGGGTCAAGCTCCGACGGCAAGCTAACCGTCAACAGTCGTAGCAAGACACTTTCAACGGCCAATGATCAACGTCTGCATCAGATTCTAGTCGCGGAGGGTGATACTGGCTACTTAAAAGGCAGCACAGACACCTACAAAGACTCGCCCGTTTTCACAAACGGTTTTTTTACTACGAAAAAAGTGCTCGTTAGGAACGGGGAAGGTCTCTATGTAACCACCAAGCTTAAAGATCAATTTGCAGTGGTATCATTATCAACTGAAGAGTCAAAATCAACCAGAAAAGGCACAAAAAACCTTCAAGCAACAACAGAAATCACGGTACCGCTTGGTCAATGGACTCCCCTGTATCACCAACAATCTGGCAATACAAACACCCCACTTTCAGCCGCAAGTGGCCGCAGATACTCAATAAAACCTACTAACAGCCAATCATCAACACTAGAAATACTGGTGGAATTGGCCCCTTAACGCTAAATTTACAGCAGACTATTCAGTCACTCGCTAATAAATTGACAGCCGAAAAAGAAAAAAGCATCATCCACAACCCCATGATAGCCAAACTATCTCGGTTATCTAGAGTAAGGTTTAACACGCACCAAACTTCACGTTGAACGGTGCTTAGTATTGAGGTTTCAAAATGACTGACAGAATTCAAAAAGGCGGATTACAAATTGCCACCGTCTTACACGACTTAGTAGCCAACGAAATAGTACCAGGCACTGGAATAGAACCCGATGCTTTTTGGGCGTCCCTAGAAGAAATCCTCAATGACCTTGCACCGAAAAACAAAGCCCTTTTAGAAAAAAGAGACTCGATACAAGCTCAACTTGACGCATGGCACCAAGAGCGCTCAGGTCAGCCACACAACTTCGACGAGTATAAGCAATTCCTAACTGATATTGGATACCTACTCCCTGAAGGTGAAGACTTTCAAATAGACACAGATCGTGTTGACCCTGAGATAGCTACCATTGCGGGCCCTCAGCTTGTAGTTCCTGTAATGAATGCTCGTTACGCACTCAATGCCGCCAACGCTCGCTGGGGAAGCCTATACGATGCTCTTTATGGTACAGACGTCATTCCTGAATCAGAGGGTGCGGAGAAAGGCAGCCGCTACAACCCTGGTCGTGGCGCCAAAGTAATCGAATATGCTGGAGGCGTACTGGATGATATAGCCCCACTGGCCAACGGCAGTCACGGCGAAGCCTCGTCCTACTCTGTGGCAAATGGCAAGCTATCCATCACACTGAGCAATGGTGAAGTAACTGCGCTAGCGAACAACAAGCAATTCGCAGGATACGTGCAGGAAGAAGCCCTAACCGCAGTATTGCTATCCCATAATAATTTGCATGCTGAGATACAGTTCGACCCAACACACCCCGTTGGCAAAGACCACCCAGCAGGCATTAAAGATGTGCTGATGGAATCTGCAATCACCACCATCCAAGATTGCGAAGACTCAATTGCAGCAGTTGATGCTGAAGACAAGACAACGGTTTACAAGAACTGGCTTGGGCTTATCAAAGGCACGCTATCCGAAACCGTATCAAAAGGTGGCAAGTCATTTACTCGCACCATGAACCCTGACCGTAGCTACACTTCGGCCAACGGTGAAAGCATCAGTCTGCCCGGTCGAAGCATGTTGCTTGTGCGTAATGTAGGTCATCTCATGACTAACGACGCAATAATAATGGCCAACGGCGAAGAAATTCCTGAAGGCATCATGGACGGCATGATTACCAGCCTTATCTCCAAGCACGACATCCTCGGTAATACAGAACATAAGAATAGCCGCGAAGGCAGCATCTACATAGTTAAGCCTAAGATGCATGGCCCTGAAGAAGTCGCTTTTGCAAACGAGCTATTCGATCGAATCGAAGACGCCCTTGGCCTTTCTCGCAATACTTTAAAAATCGGTATAATGGATGAAGAGCGTCGCACAACGATCAACCTTAAAGAGTGTATTCGCGCCGCCAAGAATCGCGTAATATTTATCAACACTGGCTTCCTTGATAGAACGGGTGATGAAATACACACCAGCATGGAAGCAGGACCAATGATTCGTAAGACCCAAATGAAGCAACAGCCATGGATGCAATCTTATGAAGATTGGAATGTAGATATAGGTGTTGAAGCGGGTCTTAGCGGTAAAGCACAAATCGGAAAAGGCATGTGGCCAATTCCAGATCAAATGGCAGAAATGCTTAGCGTCAAAATCGGACACCCTGAAGCTGGCGCGAACTGCGCATGGGTCCCTTCCCCCACTGCAGCAACCTTACATGTCATGCATTACCACAAAGTAAGCGTCGCAGATAAGCAAAAAGAGCTGTCTTCACGCGCACGCGCAAGCCTAGACAACATTCTCACCATCCCTCTTCTCGGTGATGCAACACTAACCGCAGAAGATGTTCAACTTGAGCTTGATAATAACGTACAAGGCATTCTTGGCTATGTTGTACGTTGGATCGATGGCGGCGTTGGTTGCTCTAAAGTACCGGATATCAATGACGTTGGCCTAATGGAAGATCGTGCGACATTACGAATTTCTAGCCAACACATTGCTAACTGGATCCGCCACGGCATTTGTACCGAAGCACAAGTATTAGAAACGATGCAACGCATGGCGTCTGTTGTTGATAATCAAAATGCCGGCGATACAAGCTATCGTAACATGGCGCCTAATTTTGATGACAACGTTGCCTTCCAAGCGGCTATCGATTTGGTAATCAAGGGTACAGAGCAGCCCAATGGCTATACCGAGCCCGTCTTGCATGCACGCCGAAAAGAAGCAAAGGCAAAATACGGTCAGTAATTTTCTAAAGTTACTATCGGCACAAAAAAGGGGTGTAGCAATACACCCCTTTTTTGTGCCTGACATTTTTTAAGCAAACCCTTATTTATAGATCAAAATAACACCTTGTCAAATTTAGCCCAACATTTTTTACGTGTACTGTTTATTACCCAAATTGCTCAAAAAAAAAGCCCAAATTACCATCAATAATTCGAAAAAATCAACTAATCGCACTAAGCTTTCCCTATCGGACACCATAACAATAGATAATATTTAAGGGTTAGCCTATGAACTCCAAGTACACTCGCCGCCGTTTTCTCAAAACAGTTGTTGTTAGTGCAGGTGCCGTTGGCGCAAGCAGTCTAGTTGGTTGCGGCGGTAGCGGCGCTAACGGACATGTCGACAATGACATATCCCCAGAGTTATTAAGCTTCAGCTCAGTGGACACCGGATCAACATTTCCACAATCTGTCGCCTCAGGAGACCCCAAGGCCACCTCAATTATCCTTTGGACCAGAATCGATACAGGCACCCAGTCCGGCGACCAATCGGTTGTAATGCAAACATCAAGTGATTCAAACTTTAATGTTATCGTCGCTCAAACTTCACTCACTGCAACCTCTGACGCAGACTATTCACTCAAAGTTAAGATCACCGGTCTAAACAATGCGACGACGTATTACTACCGATTTATCTACAATGATACATCCTCCAAGACAGGTAGATTCAAGACAGCCCCCGAAGGTGATGCCGATACCCCCGTTAAATTTGGCTTTATAAGCTGCCAAGATTACATCAACGGCTACTACAATACATTGACAAAATTTCTGGAAGACGACCATGTCGATTCGGTTGATTTTATCGTTCATCTCGGCGACTACATATACGAAACCACGGGTGACCCCAGCTTCCAAGCCAGCGTCCGATCCATCACATTTACGGACCTAGCCGGTTCAATCCCACTACCAAACAGCACGAGCCCTACCCACTACGCGGCATCTTCGCTGAGCAACTATCGTCAGCTTTACCAAACCTATCGAAGCGATGAAATCCTCCAACAGCTACATGAAAAGTTTGCGTTTATTAACATTTGGGATGACCACGAATTCTCAGATGACTCTTGGCAAGATGTAGGCACTTACAAAGATGAAAAAGAAGACGAGCAGAATACAACCCGCAAAGAAAATGCCGAGCAGGCATTCTTTGAATTCACTCCAATAGATATCACACCCGACACCGGCTTCGCGGAGAGTGAAGGGCAAATCACAGTAGACAGCACAGACTTATACCCCTCGATCATTTCCAGGCAGTTTCGATTTGGGGCCAATTTAAACCTAATGATGTCAGACTTTAGAACCTACAGACCAGACCACGTAATCCCTGAGGACTCTTACCCTGGCCAAGTCATAATCCCCGAACTTGAAATTGGGTACACCCTAATAGCCTCATTTTTCGCAGGCGCTTTGACAGCCTGCAGCGCCGACACAGGCACCGATCCAGTGGACGACTTTATCTACGACATAGTATCCGCAGTAGCAGCGCCTGCGGCAGCCAACCCCGCATTTGACGCTAGCAACCCATTTGCACTAATCAACCCCACTGACATACAAACCATGGTTCATGATGACCTAGGCGCAACACTCACTGGCTCACTACTATTACAATATGTTGACCTTGATGAGGCCACCTTCACAAATCACAAAGCTGCTATGCAAGCAGTGGTTGCACAGCAATATTTGGCTGCTGGCGTTCCGGCAGCGGATGTAACCGCAAAAGCTGCTGAAAAAATAACCGGGAGAATGGCTGTAGACTTCATCAACGCTACAATTACCGCGTACAACGCATCATTCGACCCAGATCTACCCCTACTATCTGACGCCACTTACGAGTACGGGATGACCTACGCTCAACTAGGCAGGTCAGCAACTTCGGTAATTGCCGAGAGCGGGCTGGGCGCAAGGTACAATGTTATCAAAAACACTTACGATATTTATACGCTATACCTATCGTCTGTTGCACCGTCACTACACCCAACAACTACGGACCCAGACTATGTTAGCCCAGATTACGATAACGCCTGGGGCACAGCACAACAAACTTCAATACTCGTCAATTTAAGCACCAGCAATGCCACATGGAATGTACTGGGGAGTTCAACATCTTTCACATCAATGGTACTTGACGCCTCAACTGGCACCTGCGGTGGGGCAGACTCTTTATTACGACAAACCCTTGATGGCGCCTCCTTGGGCGCAGCAATGCCAGACGCACAAATCTACCTCAATGTAGACCAATGGGATGGCTTCCCTGTCAGAAGAACAATTTTGATGGACGACCCGACAGGTGCAATTACGAGCGCCGGTTTAAAAACCCTCAAAGGTTCGAACACGGTTATTATTTCAGGAGATATTCACTCTTCATTTGCCACAGATCATGGGGCCAACACAGACGGAAATCGAGCGGTTGAATTCACCACTCCCGCTGTATCTTCAGGGAATTTCGCATCATTTGTCACAGGCGCTGTGGCGACAATTATCGATAGCGCCACAGCTAACGATGGAGTCGATTCGGCCGACATAAGCGCCGCAGCCGGACTCGTAGGCACAGGGGTCACGCTAGAGGGGTTCCTTGGCGAGGGCAATTCCGACATAACCTATAACAACAACGCGGTTAACGGTATTTCAATTATCGAAATCACATCATCAACGCTCACAAACACCTTTCACCAACTATCAACTGGTGTCTACCCGGGTAGTGTTGCTGCAGGGTTCGAGCCTACTGGTGGCTTTGTTACTAACCTCGCCACCAGCCACTATGCTGACCCTACAGCGTTAACATGGACTACTACCACTTACAGGGTAACCAAAACCTCAGGCGCAAATGGCGCACCAACCTTGGTTACCACGTAAACAACCACACTACGCAGTCAATAGTGATAACGAAAAAGGCCTGAGCAAATGCTCAGGCCTTTTTCGTTATCTTAACTTCCCTACCGTATACCCAATCAACCGTCTCAACCATTGATGTGCAGGGTTATGGTGCAACATTGGGCTCCACGCCATTTTCAGCTCAAACTCAGGTACGTAAAACGGCGGCTCTTTAATCTCTAACTGCGGGTTCATTGCCTGCATCACGGCCACTTTAGTCGGCAAGGTCGCAATCAGATCATTATTATGTACTAATAAGCCTGGCATTTGGTAATGACGGGTAAATACAGATATATCACGTTTCTGCCCAATTCGAGATAACGCTTGGTCTATCCAGCCCAGCCCACCGGACTTTTCCGGGTTTACTCCAAACCCTACCCCCATGCCAGTCTTGCTGACCCATACATGATGAGACTCGAGGTAGGTTTTTAGATTAAAGTTCTTAGCGACAGGGTTATCTTTATTGATTAGACAGGAAAAGCTATCCTCCCATACCGTCGTTTGATGAAAAGATTGTGGGATCTCGTTGAATCGATTAATCGCCATATCAACGCGACCCTGCTCCATATCCTGATAGCTCACATCACTGGGGGTGAGTACATCAAGAATGATATTAGGAGCCTCACTGCGAATATGCTTAATCAAACGCGGAAACAATGTAGCCTCTGCATAATCAGAAGCCATAATTCTAAACACCCGCTTGCTCGTCAACGGCTTAAAATCTTGCTTAGGCTCTAACAAGAATTGGGTCTCCGCCAAAATCTGCCTTACCTTCGGCTGCACATCTAATGCCCGCTCAGTTGGCTTCATACCGGTAGACGAACGCACCAATATCGGGTCATTAAATAAATCTCGCAACCGTCGCAACCCATTACTCATTGCTGGCTGGGTGATACCCAACTGCTCAGCAGCTCGAGTAACATTTTGCTCCCGCAGCAAGACATCCAAATAAACCAACAAATTCAAGTCGACGCGAGCTATATTCATACAACCTATACCTTGTTTAACTTCTATAATTACAAGATATTATGGCAGAATCTGGCTAAAGGTATAGTCCAACAATGCTATTCACCACCTCCCAAGAGCATTAAACCAACTGGAAGCACCTCTCCATACATCTTTTTGGCATCATCACTATTCGCCACGGAAATAGTCTGAACCATGGCTAACCAGGATGCGGGGGCTTTACTCGCGACAAGCTTATCGACAACATTACGCCTTACTGTCAATGAAACGTCGAGCATACGATCACCACATTTACGAGAGATCATCACAGCAGCCAGCGCTACTGATGGCTGCACCTTCCAATCTTCAGTCATCGCTATTTCAAGCCACTTCTCAGCAAGCTCCGCAGGCACTACGTCCTTGGAATCACCTCCCACAAGCACTCGCCCTCCCACTCGACCAAGGGCCCACCATAGAGAATCAGACCTACCCTCGCCCTCAAGACGCGTTAACAACCAATGTCCTAACAACTCCTTTTGCGAAACGGGCAAATGCTCCAATGAACCCGCTAGTCGTACCATTTCATCCACAGCCTTCTTTTTACCTTCCGCCATGACGGCAGAATTACGTGCAGTTACTGGGTTGATAAATTTAGACACATCTTCCAATAACCTGATTTGCATAGAGGCTGGCAAACCTGGCGCAATTCGGCGCCAGAAACTCCACCATTCTGCCCACGCCTGATGGGTTTGCCCAAATTGAAGCCCCGCTTTGTAGAGCGGTATCACTGATTGGATAAACTCATAATCACCATCAAAACCAACACCTGGTCGCAACGTGTAACCTGCCAAATTAAACCAATTACGTTCGTGGTCTTTGGATCGTCGCCGCCTCTTTGCACCCTGGGATATTTCTACAAACATCGCTCGTAACAAATAGATGGGCCACTTATCCTTTTTCCCCAACGTGGATTCTAGGTCTTTCCTCAGCCGCTTCACCTGCTGGGAGTCCGCACCCTTTTTACTGTTACCGTAAACGGCACCTACTAGCTCTTTTACTTTAGAAAAGTTAGGAGGCAAGTTACTACCTACATTGGGGCCAGCTTGGGTTTGAATTTTGCTTAACGTCGACAAACGACCTTCGCGAATTTCAAATTCCAAGTCCCAGCGCTCCAAAGGGTTGGCAATAGAAGCGCACTGAATCTTCACCGTCCCTATCTCTGTCAGATAACAGACTATGACCACATCGACCTCAGAAGCCCCATCCATAGAACACTCTAGCGAGGTAACCATCGGGGGAAGCGCCTTAAACCCATCACCCCCGCATTCAACGACTTGGCCTGGAAAATACCGCTCATCGTTGGAGGCAGCGTATAGTTTGAACGACACAGGCTCACCCAATCGCAGGGAAAAACGCTGCGACGCCAGCAACACCTCCTCGCCCTTCTCGGTTCCTCGAGGCAACAAACAGACCCCTTCCTCTTCTTCGCCAACGCGAAGGAAAAAGGAATGCGCTACCCCTCCGCCAATGTTGAATTTTCCGGTCAACTTAGACAAACCAAAACCAACAGCACCATAGGCTACAGCTAGGTCGGGATTTCCATTTTCCAGCTCATACAAAGCCTCTCCTCGCCATTGCTTCAATACGTTACTCATGCGCTGCTTTATTAAGGGGCTATTAAAAACACCGCCGTTAAATAACACTGAATCCGGCATAAAAGAACCCTCGGCGGACTCACCAAGCGCTTTTTGAGATAGCCGTCTATAACGCCCCAAAAACTGTGCCACATGCTTTGGGATCGAAGGGTCTTTGGCATAAGGCAAGCCAAAACTCACCACGCCACTCTGCCCCGTCACCGGCATGTCTTCTATTTCTATATTCGAAAAAAAACCGTCCAACACCAAACTCTGAACCGGGCTACGCTCTAATTTTGCGGTCTTCGACGCCCCAATTAACCGCGAACCACTGCCCAACACCGTAACATTCGCATGATCCGGCGCTGATTCCGCCATGAGTAGCTCTTTGGCTTGTCGGGACTGCTGTATCAGTTGCGCTAGCGTTGATAATCGTAACGCTTTACCTTCGCTCGCAATGCTCTTTTCAGCTTGATGCGCGAGCGCCAAATCAACATTATCTCCACCAAGCATTAAATGGTCACCGACACCAATACGACTTAATGCCAGCTTCCCCTTGCTCTCTTTAACTTGGATAAGACTTAAATCGGTCGTACCGCCACCAACATCACATACCAACAAAAGCTTGGTATTCTCCAGCACGTGCTGAGCATTATCTTTATGTCGATAATACCAGTCATACACAACTGCTTGCGGCTCCTCTATAAGCGACACCTTAGGTAAGCCTGCGTATTTTGCAGCGGTCACAGTCAGAGAACGAGCCGCCTCATCGAAAGATGCAGGCACCGTTATCGTAACACTCTGCTGCTCAATTAGGTCATCGGGAAACCGATGATTCCAGGCCGCCCTCACATGGGCAAGATAACTCGCACTAGCCAAGACCGGAGACACTTTTTCAACATCTTCTGCGCCATCCCAGGGTAAAATATCGGCAGTCCTATCCACCTGATCGTGTGAGAGCCAACTTTTGGCACTTGCCACTTGCCGCCCTTCGACTTTTGAACCCAGATCTCGCGCCCATTCACCAACAACCACTTGCTCCACATCACCCCGTAGCGTTGTTTTACCCCAAGGCAAGGCAAAATCAGCATCTGCGATTTCACCGCTAGCGGGGTGATACCGAAAAGAAGGCAACAATTTTCGTTTCGCCACCTCCCCTGCCGCAACCAACTGATCAATTTCGAACAACGTTGGTATTGCTTTTGTCTCCCCAAGCGACAAGTCCGCATAAGCCACAACAGTATGGGTTGTACCTAAATCTATACCGATTAAATATCGCGAAGGCTTACTCAATCATCACCTCAAACCGCACTATCACGCACATCAAATTCTATTTGCCAACGCTCATCACCTTCTCTTGGGATAGCCTCCAGCATGAGCGTCCCGATCTCAGTGACTTTAGCATGAAGCCTAACGGGCACCACTTCACCTTCTTTTCTCCCCTCTGCCGTCAGGGTGGCTTGTATCTCAGGAAGCTCTTCTATTTCTTCGGGGGACCAAAAATCCAGCAAAGTTCCCGACACATCATCTCTGCGCACAGTAGACCCAAAGAATCTAAATCGTACAGGCTGACCCACAACCAAGCCAAATTCTCTGTCCGAAGCAGCCGCATCCGTACCCTCCTCCATGCCGAAGGGTGCCAAGCATAATGCCTCAACTGGCGCTTCCATTCCAGGCACAGCCGGCATCGCACTCTCGACACCAATATAATACGCTGAAGCTAAACCACCCCGAATCCGCACCCCCTTGCCTTGCTTAACATAACCAAAGTATGCAGCCCCTTTCGCCACCGCAAGATCCAAATCTGCCCCATCAAGCAAACGTGCCTTTTCCGCACCCGCTTCGCTCAACCAAGCGTTAATAATATCCACTAAGCGATTAGCTAATATAGGAGCTTTTAACGAACCTCCATTAAAGAGGATAGCAGTAGGTTTAATAAAATCGTCTTGCCCTGCAAAACCAAGCTGATCTGTTGCGGATGCTTGTTTACTGAGGAAAGCCGCAATATGCCGCGTTATGCCAGCGTCCTGAGCAAATGGCAAACCCATTTGAGTCAAGGCGCCGCGAGGCTTCTCTACTGGGTGATCATTGATACTAGCATCAGGGAAAAAACCAGCGACAAGTGTTTGCTCAACATCCTGACGGGTCAATTCAGAGCGCAACGTAGCACCCAACATCTTTGAACCCCGACTTGGAACAACTAACGGTACAGAATCCAACGCATCATCAGTCAGCATCTGTTCTTTGGCGCCACGACACCCATGTGTAAGCGCCTGGATCTGCCATGGCTGAAGGTTCTTGCCCTCTTTCGCAAGTTTCGCCCTTACCTGGTAGGCAAGCGCCAAATCCATATTATCGCCGCCCAATAGAATATGATCACCCACCGCTATACGGTTCAAAATCAGGTTGCCATCATCCTCTGTCACGGCAACAAGCGACAAATCTGTCGTACCACCACCAACGTCGACCACTAGAATGATATCTCCTAATGCCACATGGTCGCGCCACGCCTCCCCCATCGCCTTAACCCAGCTATAAACTGCAGCTTGCGGCTCCTCCAAAAGAGTCAGGTGTTGAATACCCACGGCTCGCGCGGCCTCAGCAGTTAAATCCCTAGCGGCGGGATCAAAAGAGGCTGGTATCGTAATTGTTATATCCTGCTCTTCAAAGCTCGACTCAGTGAACGCACTCCCCCAGGCATTCTTAAGGTGCTGCAAGTACTCTGTCGTCGCCTGAAGCGGGGACAGCGTAAGCACTTCTTCCGGGCTGTTAAGAGGCAAGAATGCTGAGCGTCGATCCACTCCACCATGACTTAACCAGCTCTTCGCACTCGATATAAGGCGAATAGGTGTTTTGGCCCCTAACTCACGAGCAAAGACCCCTGTTAACCGTTCTTTTTGAGGCCCCCATGGCAATGTTGTATCAGACTCCGCCAATTCCGCTTCATGAGGTAAATACAGAAACGACGGCAGTTGAGTCTTTTTCCCAACACTACCTGCGGCAGTGAGCTGCTCAATGTCCAACAGCCCTTGAACAGGTTCTTCGGCATCGCCCTCGAGTTCCACGTAAGAAATGACCGAATTGGTTGTACCGAGATCTATACCAATGCTATATCTCACAATTCCACCTCCGCAGGAGCAACAACGGTAACATCGTGCTCTTTGGCCAGCTGCGGCAACGACACATTGGTCACCTTCCAACCCTTGTGAATTAACGTCCCAGTAAAAGGCGCCTCGCCAGTAACATTTCCTGTCAATCGATTTTCAGTCGCATTAAACCCGGCCTCCAGTGTAACTCGAGACTCTTCTTCTTCATTGCGTATGCTTTGAAAAGAAAACACTTGCTGTAAGACTCTCTTGCTGCCCTCATGAACCACACGAGCCGCTGCGCCTACATCACTATCATCAAACCCCGTGAGGTCCTCGTGAATAAAATCAATTAAACGAGCATCCTGCTGTAACAACATTAACAGCTGCAACGCCGCCTCAGGGGCTGTCTCCTTTAGCAGATCTTCGTTAACGACAGGCTCAACCGGCTTGATTTCAGCGCTACCTGGTTCTAGCGAATCGCCCTGATTGCTCGACTTAGCCTTGCTTACACGAGAAACTATTATTACCAAAAGAAATAAAAATATAACCGAAGCTGCCAAGCCAACGTGCACAACATCCAATGTCACCGGCACCAGAGAAAAGTCAATATTCATCAATTTACTCATTCCATCAAATTGTCAACAAATCACACCCGCTTATCGGGCGAACAGGGGCGCAATCATATCATGGAACACGGTTTATTTGATGGAATAGCACTAACCAAATGTATCAATTAATCGGTGGCTCCCAAGAACTCTGCCGAGGTGATTTCGTTACTGTTAATTTGATCAGAATAGACGAACCGATAAATACTTGATTCAGTGCCAACCGTTGCCAACCGGGGGTTATACCAAACTGCCTGATATTTAACTCGGCCACTGTTATCGACCACATCAGTAGCATACAAGCCTACATCATAGCCCTGATCGTCTACCTCCTCGCCATCAATCAACAGAGGGACCCACAATCCTTTTTCATCACGACACTCCAGACGAACCAACGGGATTGAGAAATCCAACTCCTTCGGCGGTCGCTCAAAGAAAGAGAACCGCCAACATGACTCCTCACCAGCATGATAGGTTGGCACCCCCAATGCCGACGCTACCAACAACTCATCAGGCGCCTGCTTCTCAAAATATCGACACACCTTAAAAGTCAGCGCCTTATGGTGCGGAAGATCCGCAAAATCCCCCTGAATTAACCAATCGGAAGTCAATTTGGCAAATTGATCTGCCAGGAAAGGCGTAGTTTTTGGTCCATAAATAGTATGCCCGCCCTCATAATATTGACGAGCATACTCTTCTGGCGTTACTGCGTAGCCGGTATAACCATTGGCCAAGCTAGTGACAAATACTTCTTTTTTATCTCCATTCACGGCACCTAACACTCTCCCCACAGAATCCACCAAGCGCCTCCCCGCTTCGACACTCACCTCAAAGGGCAAGGCAAGCATCATGAAATCACCAATGGTCAAGACCTGTAATTGACGGTTATGTGGGAATTCTTTTTTTGGTAACACCAACAATTGCAGATAAGAGCCGACCCAGCGCTTATGACCATGCTCGCCCTGAGTAAACAACCATCGCGCACTGCTTGATCCATGCTTAAAAAGTGGGGCATGATAGAGAAATGGGGTTTCATTTTCGAATGCACCGGCAGTCAACGCAGTGCCTACCACTGGCCGGCTAGCAATACTTCCAGGGTATTTAACCGCTTCATTATAAAAATCCACCTCCCGAATGGCAGACCCAAGATTCACACAATCACATAAATCGCCCTCAAGCGATTGAAATAATGTCCAAGCCTTATCAGCAATATCAAGCCCTAAGCGCCTCGACTCCACAAAACCCGCCTGACCTTCTTTGATATTTGGCGCAATGTCGCCATGAGTACCTTGAAAAGCACCATGCACAGCAGACCAAGGCGCATCGTAGTGCTGACTAATCTTGCTCTGTAAACCACCTGATATATACGCCCAAACATCCGCGTTATTGCTTTTTTCCGCTACCGGTACAGATGTACCATGAATAGAAAAACTCGAAATAGCGGCCCGAGGGTAAAACACACCATCGGCATTTTTCTGGTCAATCCGTATCATATAAAGATTGGGGTTGATCGCATCGTAAATATTGGTTTTATCCACTTTACCTGGGTTGCTGAGATGTGGAATTAATGATCGATTTCGAGTTGCGTGCCACACATCAATTTTGCCTGTTGCTAACTTAGCAGGCTTTCTGTCCTCATACGCCGCCAGCACAGATTCAACGATTTTATCGACCACAAATTCGTATAACTGTACATCTAGACCTGGCTTATTCGATGCGAAGGCGTTATAAAAATCACTATCCAACAATTGCCCTGGTCCAGCGTGTGTATGCGTACAAGTCATACAAATATTATTGGACTCGATATTGGTTTTTTCGGCCACTCTTTCCGCAACCTTGTCGCGAATAATTGACGAGCCTGCATGCAAATCTGCCTGCACAATTACCACAGGCTCACCGCCTTCTTGGTAAATATAAAAAGAACGTACTCTTAGCCGGGTACGAAATCCATTACCAAAATTTGACATGGCCGCATAGCCACCTTTCGGCACACCAGGTCTAGGGGTAATATCTACAACCCCAACCCCTGCTACCAAACCTTTATCTAGGGATCTAACCGCCGACGCTTTACGGTCAAACGTAAGGTCCACCCTTTCAGGCGCCACAAATTGCCTAACACTACCGACCAAATCCGTCATGGAATTTGTCAAAATCAACCCTCTCTATGCTGTCATTCAGGGACACAATCAACCACCCAGTAAACACAGCATATTCAAGGAATCACAGCGCATCAATACCCTTTACGGACAGTCAACTGATTGGTTCGGGCCACCGCAAGAATCCATCAAGGCACCTGCAATTCAAGCTTTTTACTTATAAACCAGTCAATGCTCGCCCGCCCAGCGCCATACAAGAAAAGCGGCAGCATCAACAACCCCCAAATAATATGATCCTTTTCACCCGCCGGACTTATATCGGCGTAAGAGATTGCAGCTACAATATTTAGGGCAAATAGACCTACAACATTAATTCTAGTCAACAAACCCACCAACAGAAAAATAGGGATTGCTAATTCCGCTGCAGTCGCCATATAGGCAGCCAGCTCAAAAGGGATAACTGGCACTGAATATTCATACTCAAACAACATCAATGTTGTCTCCCAAGACTGCACTTTCGTTAGCCCCGACGCGAAAAACACTTTGGCCAACCAGAGCCGACACCCAAGCAAAAATACATCCTGTAACGGCACCATGCCCTTTAGTGTTAGATTTGAAACGCTTTGAGCAGCAGTTAATATCGACATTACACATTCCTCTGAGTTAAGTTAAAACCAACGAGCAACCCGGTTTGCATGCAGCGTCCCAATAGCTCAGACAATTTAGGAGCACATGACAACGTTGCAATCTCAGCAAAGGACTTCCCTTCGCTAATCGCCTCTAAAAATACATACTCGTCATCACTGAGCACATCGATACGCATACCAAACTCAGAGTTTCTCCACACAATCAAATTAACGGGGCCTTCATTTAGGTTAACGCAATCATCACCCTCTTTCTCGACTGCAAAATCCGTCTGATTAATGTTCCAGATTTTGTGGACAGGATATGCCGACCGCAGCAAATATCCCGACGGAGTTAACACAAAGCAAATATCCCCCTGCTTATTTTCAGGAACCTCAGTCAATGACGCCAGGGCGCTCACTTCGCTAGAGCTTACATCCTCAGCATTAAAGGCTCGATGCCACCCCCATTCAAGGGTCGCCACGTCTGCCAAATAAACCAACTCCATTGCTGGTTCAAAAGTTGCCACATAGTTGGAAAAATCATAGCCGTAATCCGCCAAGTCTGGTGAGCCAGACGGGTATTCCCGCATATACCCAACCACCATGTTCGAAAAGAAAACCTCACCGACCAACTTTGCACATACAGGATATATTTGGACTAACGCCTCAGTTAAGCCACCAAGAATACTTTCTCGATATATATTTACTAGCTGATCACTTTCCAGATCCATAGCCGGCTCTACACTTTCATTTAACTCAACATCATTCTTCTTGTTTTTTCGAAACACGCTATTATAAAAGCTTCGTTGAAGTTCTTTTAGTGACATACCCATTTTGTTACCTGGCCTTATCTAGATAGAATTGCGCTTTCTGAGCCTCGCCCTGCAAGACTTCAAATTCTGGAACATCGGTATCCCATTCTACGAGAGTCGGCACTGCACCGAATAATTCCAGCGTTTTTTGATACAACTCCCAAACCGGCTGATGCACCCTGTGGCCATGCGTATCAAACAAGTACGAACCTTTTTGCTCATAACCAGCCAAATGGATCTCTTTCACTCGCTCCTTAGGCAGCCCCATTAAATAAGCTTCTGCAGAAAAACCATGATTCATCGAGCTAACATACACGTTATTTACATCCAGCAATATACCGCACCCAGATTCAGCAACAACCTCAGTTAGAAACACCTGCTCATCCATATCGGAAAAATTAAACGCTAAATACGACGATGGGTTTTCAACAAGAATTTGCCTCCCCAATAACTCTTGGGCCTGGGAGATTCGATCTACAACGACCTGCTTTGATTCCAACGTATAAGGCAATGGCAACAAATCATGGGTATATTTACCATCAACGGATACCCATGCAATGTGATCAGAAACATAGACTGGTTCCAGCCTATCAACAAGCAATTTAAGACGTTTCATGTACTCTAGATTTAATGGGTCTATCGACCCCAATGACATACCAACACCATGCAATGTTACAGGATAAAGATCCCGAATGGCCTCTGCGCGCGCAATTGGAAGCCCCCCACCAGACATATAGTTATCACTAAGCAACTCAAACCAAGGCACATCAGGCTTCGAGTCAAGAATGTGCTGATAGTGATTTGAGCGCAAACCAAGCCCAGCTCCCGAAACCTCACCGGTAGGAGTCCATTGCGTTTTATTCATAATTACAAACCAATAGAAAAGAAAAGAGCCGGCCAGAGAGCCCCCTGGCCGGAGGCATCACTTATTTAGCGCCCTTCACCTTACCACCAACAATCTTATTACACGTGCCTTCTGGCACATAAACCCACTCTTCTGCATCGCCATCAACTGAAGCCTGACCTGCACAACCATGCTTGCTTGTACCGCAATCATTCATTCCTGCCTTCGCTACGCCCTGGCACTTTTCAAACCCAGGCTTACCCGCTAGCGCTGTACTAGAAGCTGTAGCCAATCCTAAAGCCAAAGCGCCAGCCAGTGCAGTACTCATAATGGTCTTAGTATCACTCATTGTATTTTCCTTTATTTCTGTGTGTATTTTGTTTTCGTTGGCCCCGTGTCTCGCAAGCGATTCGGAGCGAAATAATTTAGGCAGGTAAACACCCCACCGTCAACCATTAGAGGGTAAAAGTATCGAGATGTTACACCTCAATGAAAGAAAAATTTCAAAAAGCGCTAAAGCCACACCAAAACAGCACTAATATGATACGAATCAACCTATTAAAACGTAGCTAATCCCACCCCTCCAGCCAGCGCCGCACAAAGATCAATCAACCTTCATGCTTACAATATATTGATTGATCCCTCTCTATAAATAACTGCGTCCATTTTTTGGCTAAGCACCAAGGACAAAAACTCTGAATATTTGACCCTCCGTTATAAGAGCGTACCGAACCATTGCTGTAGTCTCAGCACAAAAAGTCAAGAAGCAATACAAATCACATACCGTAGCTGAAGGTTAGGTTATGTAACACAGCCCGCTCCCCCACAAGATATTCTAAAATACGCTTAAAACTAGAAAATAGGTATTCCACTATATGGCGATAGTGGCCAAGCTCGACTCAGCCCCTAACAACAAAGCAAGATTATGGAAGCCCGTCTCATCTATTAAACAATCTAATGCCGCCAAAAGCTCCTGCAAACTTATTCGTTCATTATTGAACTTGAAATTATCTGTATTGAATCCAGCAATGGATAAATCAATCGCATTGCTAACACGCTCAAGCGCAGCTAACGACATCGCCAATAAACCAGGGGATATTAACGAAACAGAGGAACCCAAAGCCAACCGCCTAAAACCTAATTATTTTTAGTCGACCCGCAAAAAGCAAGATAGAGGGCCTCATATGCCACTCGAGGGATGCCCAGTACAATAAAATGGCTCCTCATTAACGCCTATTAGCCTAAAGAGGAATCTATCTGCGATCCTGACTTTCTTTGCCAATACCTGAGCATTGCTCGCCAGAATGGAGAGGACAGAACAACCTGTTTACATCTTAACCACTGAGACGTTAACTCGTACAGAGCCCCATCCTGGATCATCAAATCTAGGTTTTCAGCGTGTGAATCAAAAAGATCACCGCTAAGCTGAGTCTTGCTGAGTGACAAGTCTCGGCACGACACTCTCGCGATAGGCCAAGATAAAAAGCTTTAATACAACCGTTGTTACCAGGTAAACTCCGGTCAAAGTGGGTAAAACCGAAGCTAACATGCCATATCCACGCCCAAACTCCATCCTAAACTTGTTGCCAAGCCATGCTGACACTCAACTGTACCAAAGCCGCTGCTGATTTTTTTAGCACCACAAAAAAAGGCAAAAAAACCTCCCCCCTTGAAGCCGCACCAAAACAGAGTATTCCTGAATCAATACCCGAACCAAATGCCCCCCTACAATGGCAGTGGCTGGTACACGCGATAAAAGTAAACGGTAAAAATGTGCTGATAGCGATGGATTACCAAACCCGCTTTAGCATTACCCTGTCAGCGTTAAAAAAAGGCGATGACCAGTCTTTTCTTAATAGCTTAGAACATCACCTCACGGTTCACATCCATGAAATGATGATCGCCGTTAATGCCAGTCCACAGACAATCGAAGCCAGCCTTGAACGCTATCTCCATCAACACCAGGGCTGTGCCTTTTATCTGCGTGGCGATCGAAGTGTACAGGCCCACATTAATGATGTTGCATGGCACTTCCGCCATTGGGTTGAGGACTGGAGACGCGTCCCCACAGGGGTTGATTTGATTGGCCTTGATATTTTTGTCAATCAACTATTAAGAAAACGCAAAGCTGAAAAAAACTATTTCACGCCACAGCATGAATTCTTACACGCATGGTTAATACACTATGGCGAATACTGTACCGCCCAAGCAGATGAGTGCATTGACCGGCTCAAAGCAAAAGAACGCGCAGATTTCGCCGCCAGACACCCTGATCTAGTAACGCCAACCGAACACGCAGATAACGTCATATCACTTGACGCGCATAGGAAGAAGTAATGTCAGCACCGCAACCCTTGATATACCCTACCTGCCATTAAGCTGTTCATTTTTTTCAGGAAACCAAATACAAGGAATGATGACCAAATAAACAGCCAGAAACCGAAAAACATGATCGCTACCTTTCTCAACAACCCCATAAATTGCCACTAACATTGAAAGGGAACGATTGATATAACATCCATATTTTTCGTACATGTTTAATCCAACCTTAATTGCACATCACCTAAATCTTTATGCTAAACCTTATGGCCAACAAGGTTGTATTCGGTTCAACGTGTAGTTTCTACAAGGTCGCCTTAGGTCATTGCAGAAGACCCTAAAGGCTTACACCCAGCAAATGTCTAATCGATGACAATGGGTTGGCTCTACCCTTCCAGTTAAATATTGGGACCCCCGCTGCGGTAACATTTAATCCCACTACTTCGCCAGATTGATTTAAGACGGGAGCTCCACTTCTGGCCCTAGGATCTAGAAAACGGTTGTGATACCGATATTCAAGAATTTTTCCACTCGATTCTGTAACGGTTGCACTGTGCAATAGCGTGTCATCTACAGAGTCATTTTTAAGTCGAGCATATAAGTAGACAACATCACCTTTTGAAGGCGCGGTTACGGCAAGTGTGAGTGAATCCAACGGCGTATTATCAATTTTAAATATAGCCAAATCCTGCGTAGCATCGCCCCTTTTGTATTCAGTGTCATCATTGAGGGGAATAAATTGCTTCGACTCTGTATGCAACTCGCCACTGTCGAAGAGAAAAGCCCTGACTGAAGGAGTAAGCGAGGCCAGTTCTTTGCTAGAATACCGCTTATTTAGACCCGCAGCAGGGCCGAATAAGTGATGGGCAGTTAGTAGAAAAACACTCCCCTCATGACTCACGATAAAACTACTTCCAGCTTTGTACATAAATTTATCGAAAGTGAATTCAGGCTTCAATAAAGTGGATTTAGACACCGTAAACGAAGGACGCATGTTGGAGCTAAACCCCAGGTACAAGATTAAGGAGCACAATGAAATGCTGGCTATGATTACCGCCAATGTTACTACGAGCGTTTTTATGATTTATTCCTCCAGTAGGGGGGTAACTTAGAGAGGACTTAGTGCGCACTGCCAAACAAAATCAGTGTTTTCTTTCTATCTTCTCAAATACCAACTTTGTCGCTTCTGACTCAGGAACACCTATATCAGTTAATCGTTTTACCATATCAACCATCTGTTGCTGTATTTCCTTAGGGGGAGCATCCTTAAGAATCTCCTCAATACATTCAGCAATATCCATTTCATCTATAATCGCATCATCTATAATCACTTCATCAATTTTCACTACGCCCTGCTTCCTTATTTCCTAGTTGAATCCACCCAATAAATAGCTAGCATACCAATCCTCCCTTCCCCACTTCAAGGCACACCCATAAATTCAAAGAACCCCAACTTCCTATATCTATCCATTTGTTCCCTCGCCCAAGCATCACCGCCACCGACCTTTTCATACACCTTCAAATGACTAGACGGGACAATACTTTTTAGGAAATGGCAGAGGGTAGCTTGTTGCCCCCCCCTTTGTTGAAACGTGGTAAAAATAGAAAAGATCCAGAACCCTAAGCTAATAAACCTAAACGCCCATAGACTCCATCTGGAAGCGCCTTACCATTCTAACAGCAGCTGCTCTAAGGCAAACAACGTACTGCTCTTTGTTATCCTTAAGCTCTCTAACGAAAGCCTCTCTCGCTTGTTTTGTGAGCCACTTAAATGGATTGGTACCGTAAGGTACTGGTCTCGGCACATAATCCATCGCACTTGAACATGATGAAGATTCCTCTACTAACTCGTAAGTGAGATTGAAGATACCTTCATTCATCGGCCAGTTCTTTGCCTGCTTACCAAACAAAAAAACCAAGAATTCTTGTAAATCCTGCTTTTCATACAAATCCATTTACTACCGCTCCTTGATATTGCCCATCAATTCAGCAAACTCAGCAGCATTACCGGATATTTCAACGTGTTGAATCATACGCTCTTCGATAACATAAATGTCACCTCGCTTTGATTTCTCATCGTATACGGCCATCAATTCAGCTGTACCACGCTTCTCACGTTTCACATTACCGTCGGTAATACCAAATGCTTTGGCCTGCTCCTCGGATAACAAAGACAGCTCGGGTGCAAGGCTTTTTCTAATTTTGGGGTCGAATATCGATCGAATGAATACCGGAAGCTGATCGGATAGATCCATTCCCGGATACATTCTCTCTCCATCAACGACATCATGGGAGAACCACCAATTATTGTATTTGAGGATAAGGCTGTTTGATGTGTGTGCTATTAGCTTTGGCTCCGTATATTTTATCACAAGCTTATCTGAAACCACCAAATCAGCAGCTACGCAGCCAGTAGACAAGACTAAAGCAGAAACTAATGAGAACAACGTGAGAAAGCGCTTAAAAACAGGCATAAATCTTCCTTAATTAACGTGATTCGAAATACTTAAACGAGCAGCGATTTTACTTAACTTAAATAGATAAAGCCACAAGACCCGCCTACACACGGTTATGACCACTTATCCATCGCTTAGTTCGAGAACCATCTGTCAGATTCCAGCAGCTGGAATGCATCAACAAATCGATGCAAAGCATTTCCCAAACCTTACTCTAACTACCTAATAGTTTAGTAGGATTCAAATAGAAAGCTTTTTGCACCCTTGAGTTATGAGAGGTCATTTTAAGCCTCTCCATCACCGCACGAGAACGATGGTTACTCGGAACAGCGAAAAACACAATTTCTGTTAGATCAAGCGGCTTAAATCCTACGTCAAGAGAAGCAGTGACTCCCTCTGTGGCATATCCATATCCACAGTGTGATGGTGCTAATCTCCAGAGAATTTCCACGCATGGCGATGGCGGTAATTCTTCATGTGGTATGTGTAACCCAATAAAACCGATAAACTCTCTAGCCTCAAGAAGCTCGGCCGCCCACCCCCCCAAACCCCTTTCGGAGATTAGACCCTCACAAGTATCAACAATAGCATCACTCTCCGACCTATTTAGGCTGCCAGGAAAGAACTCCAACATTTGAGGGCCAGCAGACATAGCTGCAAATGAGTCACGATCACGACACGCCCATTGACGAAGTTGAAGACGCTCTGTTCTAGGCTCTATGGTCTGAATTTTCATCTACCATATTTTTTATATGTCGAAATCAATGTCTGTGCCACCCTTGCCTGACCTAGAACGAGAAAATGACCGAAATAGTAAAGATATCGCTCGATATGGCATTTCTATAATTATCTCTAAAGCATCAAAGGGGTCAAAGCTATCACGCTTCCTGTCACGATTGTTTGGCCACATTAGGAAGGAAACAACATATAGAATAACTACTCCAACCAAAACACCAATGCTGAATCCTGACGTAATAGCGCAACTCAGCCCCCTTCTCGACACCCTGTATCCCATCAGTTTTTATGATTTCAAAGATATTAATAACAGCACAGGGAGGCTTGTAGCTACCCAGGAACGCTACTACGCTCAATATTTCGTTGGCTACTGTCACAGCTTGGGATTTAACAATGGCGCCAGCAGGCGCTGTGAGTCTGACAGTTACAGCGACAAAGCCTTTGAGGTTTTGTATACATTCGCGGGGTCAAGATTAAAGCGGCTTGTTAACATCCAATAAGACAGCACTACCTGAAGCCGCCCTCACAGAACCACCCCCAAAGAATAGAGCTAAATATACGTCACATTTCAATGCTTTAAACACATTGAACGGCATAACAATTCCTGGAATTGAATCAAATAGCACGCCAATTTGGCTCAACGTGTAGTTTCCGCAAGGATTTGCTATCGAAGTTTTTCAGTCATAGAAAAGAAAACCCCAACTTATTAGGTCGAGATTCTAGTCTAAGCACACAGAAAGAGGTAAAAATAGGGTATAAAAAAAGCCCGATAACTTTTCAGTTTGGGGCTTTAATATAAGGCATTTTTCAGAGAATCCCTTTCTTACTAAATCTTTTCGCCATGATTAAATTCACACGCTTTTTTTACGCCATCTTTTGAACACATCGCTTTACCATGAGGAACACCAAATTTACCAAAGGGACCTTCAATTGCTTCACCCTCAATGATAAGCACAGCATCACCAACAACTTCATTCTGCTTATAAGCTCCTGCCGTTAAGCCACCAAACGGAGCTGGTGTATACATAGCACCATTACCATTCAACTCACCCTCGACCCATTCACCATAAATCACCATGCCACTTTCAAGTATTTTCACACCATGACCATGGGGCTTACCATTTTTAATCGAGCCAACATAACGCCATGACTTAACACTCTGCATGATGACTTCACCCGTATAGCCAGCAGCGTTCTTTTCACTCATGAATTTATAGGGCGCTTCTGCATTAACACACCCAATCATCACCAGTGACAACATCAGAATAAACAGTCTCATCTTGCAGCCCCCATTTTAGCTTTATGGAGAGATCTCGACACATTCTGCCAAAAGTCATACTGTCCATTGCCACCGTTCAAGGTGAATCTGGCCTGCTGTAATTGTGCAATTTGAAGCATTGAATGTAACCGTATTATCTTAATGCCGTTCATAGCCCTTGCAAACCCATTCCAATCTTCTATAGATACTTTTAACGGTCCGCCCAAATTCTTTTCAGCCCAACCGAAGAAATGAGCAACAGCGAGCAACATAGGCATCCTTCCTGATTGGTCAATCATGTCATTGATTTTTGCCACCGCATCAAGGCTTCGCGCATCAAGCAGCACATCGGTATCTGACATCATTTCTGTTATATCGGACATAACTTCACTTCCATTTCGAATTGATATACCACAAAGACAGGTCAAAGACAAAAATATTAGGCAAAAATTAAAAAAACTGATGGCGTTAATACGCTAGATACCTATTTATCACTATGTATGCAACGCTTCACTCAATTAAACTCCACAAAACACCCAAGTCAGCCTCCTTTGTAACGCGCTCTAGCTTACCCAACAATCTCCTTTGAAGCTGAAACACCTCACATAGGTGGCCAACAGATCCATTGCGGGGTATCATCTATCCCCATAGCCTCTTATCTCATATTTGTGTATTTTGTGTCGTTATCAAGCCCGCTTCTCACACCTGAACCGAATAGCACGCCTACTTTGCTCACAAAATGAGCCAAAACATGAATTGTATTCGGTTCAATAGGTAGTTGACGCAATGTTAACTTGGGTTATGTCAGCGCATTTATCGGAAATTGTTTTGTAAAGCAAAAAGCCCTAACCGAAATCTCACTCAAATCGCCCTCAGCTCACCCACAACTTACCTGCGTTCACCTCATACGCCCAACCAACTACAGACAACGACCGCCCAGCATCACATAAAAAATAAGCGGCCAACCGTTCACTAATCTCATCCCCATGCTTTTCAATATTTTGCACCTTCCAACGCCCAAGATGCTCAAGGGATGGTAGATAATCCTTTTTACGACTATTACACGACGTATGAGCAAGCACAAAGTTATGCCCTAAATCGTTAGGATATCTCGCCCAGGGAATGAAATGATCAACCGCAACATCATCTTTCAGTGGTTTTTGACAATAGAAACACTGGCCCTTTTGAATATCAAGGTAAACATCCCTAGCTTTATTTAGGCTCTTTCGTTGGCAACCAAATAAGAAATTCTCCAAATCACCCTTTTTACCAACCAACTCAAAATTGACCGGTATACTTCTGATCTTCTGCTGCCAGCGGTCTCTAGTAAGGGAAATAACCAGATCATAATAGATATGAAAGCATTGTTGGATATGGCTATTAAGTTGAATTGATTGATTGCCGTTGTGCTTCTTGTACAAAAACTCTTCTGGTGTATCTGACAGTATCTGCAAACGCCATAAGGGGCCAGTCACCACAAACTTATTTACCGAAGTCACAAATTTATCAAAACCCACGTTATCGCGTTTAAACTCCCCGAGTGACACGCCGGTATCTTGCACCGCAATAATACGGGATATCATTGCGGCCTGCGTCCCTGTATTTTGACAAAGGAATCTCTCCTTACCGGAAAAAGGTCTAGCTTGCTCCCAATACAACTCAATCATTTTCTCTGTAATATGCCTTACCGGTATTACCAGATGCTCTTCTAAACCACTTTCAATAGAGATATCCGCCAAGGCATTCATAAAGGCAAATTTATAAGTCGCCGAGAAATCACCCTCTTTGAATAAACGCGATATATATTGGATAAACGCAATTTGTAGGGATTCACTGGGCATGGTTAACTCGAACAATTCTTATAGACATTAATATTAGTATTTCTGCTTATGGGGAATCACCCCTCTTACACCACCTTTAGGGTCTTCCATATCCCCTTTTCGGCGAGGTATCAGGTGGATATGACAATGCATCACTGATTGACCGGCATCTTCGCCGCAGTTCATTCCAATATTAAAACCGGTGATAGTATTATCAGCTTCTTGCAATAGCTTTTTCTGCTTAGTGAGCAAGGCATTGAGAGCTGCGTGCTCCTCCGATGTTAAATCAAACCAGGTTAACGCGTGGCGGTACGGTATGAAAAGAGAATGCCCTTCCGTTACCGGGTAACCATCACGAATAACAAAGAAAAATGCATCTTGGTCGATGATTCTTGACTGTTCGATATTGCAGAAAATGCAGTTCATTTAGTATTGCCTTGGTTTAATTTCAATAAAGAGCAATGCGCTAGCCTCTCCACATTCACAACCTTGTTACTGAGATATTGGGATTGAAGACTTGGGTGTTGCCCTTATCTTATTTACTCTCTGGATTTGTCTTACGCCGCACTAAAGCAATGACTTTTGCTTGAGAAATAATAGGCAATAGTGCCTCAATTTTCAGCTTTCCTGCAACAGACAAACAAGCAATTTCCCCCCTGACTCCGGATAAATATCTTCCCTCCAATATCCGAATCCACATCAACAGTATCTCCAACCAGCAAACCCTGTAACACGTTATGTTTTAGGTGTTGCGTACCCACTTTGGCAGCATAGCTTAAATTAATCTGGCTTAAATCTGTGGTATAGAATTGAGTGAGCGAAGCGAGCCTTTCACTTTCGCTGCTATATATATCACGGCAATTATTTATATCCAACAATACCAAATACGGATTGCTTCCCTCACTGAGGCTAAAAACAATCAACTGGTCGACAGCACTAGTCATTGCAACATAATACAAACGCCCCTCTTCTTCTTGGCGGGCCACTTCACCCAGCCCCGCACCAAAACATTGTCTCCAGCCTCCGTCAAGCACAAATACATGCTTAAACTCCTCTCCTTTGACACCGTATTTAACAACACCCCTGCTCCAATAACGATTCTGTCGTTTTTGTTCGACGAGGTAGTCGTTAAGCTCTTTGTTAAAATGAGCTGTAGGCATTAGCTGGTCGCCAAATTGAGCCTTCCAATCTTGAATTAGACGTTCGATCAATAGATACCAATGGTTCAGGGGAGCCAGTCCAGAATACCCCAAGTAGAGAGCATAGGCTAAACACACATAAAACTGAGTTGTACATAGCCCATATAGAGCCCAAAATAAATTGACCAAATTTCAGGCATAAAAAAGCCGAGCTAAAAGCTCGGCTTTTTTATTGAATAGTGGCGTCCCCAGGGGGACTCGAACCCCCGTTACTGCCGTGAAAGGGCAGTGTCCT
>MABD01000004.1 GCA_002162955.1 Gammaproteobacteria bacterium 45_16_T64 | reverse complement strand
TTTTCTATACGGGGGGTACCACTGGACTGCCAAAAGGTGTGATGCTAACCCATGATAACTTGGTGGCCAATGGTCTCAATGCGGCGCATGGATTTGGCTTTACTAAGTATTCTCGCTATCTCCATGCGGCGCCCATGTTTCATGCGGCAGATGCCGCGGCGAATATTGGCCTAACAATATTGGGGGGTACCCATGTATTTGTTCCCAAATTTGAACCTGAGCTTGTACTGAGTACGTTAACTACGTGTGAAGTGACCAACGTAATGTTAGTTCCCACCATGGTAAACACACTAGTAAATACTCAGGGCTTTGATACTTATGATTTATCGTCACTCCTACGCATTTGTTATGGTGGTTCTCCCATGCCTGAGGCCGTCTTACTGAAAGCTAAAGCGCTGATGCCACACGTAAAATTCGCACAGGCGTATGGTATGACGGAATTATCACCGATCATAACGATCCTGGATGATGAATATCATGTGACGGAGGGCCCTAGGGCCGGAAAGATACGTTCAGCAGGGCAAGTGGTACTTTCGGGTGAGCTCTGTGTTGTTAATAGGGATGATGAAGAGTTACCAAGAGGCCAGGTCGGAGAGATTGTGGTCCGTGGGCCTATGGTAATGAAGGGGTATTGGAATCGAGAGGCGGAAACGGCGCAAGCACTCATGAATGGCTGGATGCATACTGGAGATGCCGGGTATATGGATGACGATGGATTCGTTTTTATTGCCGATCGCGTAAAAGACATGATCATCTCTGGCGGCGAAAATGTATATTCCGTGGAGGTAGAGAATACAGTGCAAAAACACCCGGCAGTAAGCGCTTGCGCGGTGATAGGTATTCCCAGTGAAGAGTGGGGCGAAGAAGTGATCGCAGTGATTGTTCCCAATGAATACGATTCCGTGTCTGAGGAAGATATTATTGCTTTTTGCAAAGACCTCATTGCAGGATATAAGTGTCCACGAGGTGTTGTGTTTGTCGATGCGTTACCAACAAGCGGTGCGGGGAAGATTCTCAAGAATAAATTGCGAGAGCCTTACTGGAAAGATAGAGGAAAGAACGTGAACTAAAGATCCTTGAATTCGTTGGGTGTATATCCGGTCCATGACTTAAACGAGCGTGAGAAATTACTGCCGTTGGTAAATCCAAGTGAGTAAGCAATTTGGTTGATGCGAAGTTTATCTTCTCGGATATGCTGCATGGCAAGGGTTTTTCGCACGCGCAGTAAAATATCGCTGAAAGACGTCTTACGCTCATCTAATCGTTGCTGTAATTTTCGTTCACTCATACCTAATTTTACAGCAACGTCGCTTCGACTGAACTCGCCGACCGCTAAGCCCTCCCTAATCATCGTTTCAACGTTGAAAACAACGTCGTTCTTGTAAATATCATCGAGATTTCTAATAATAATTTCATCGTTGATACGTGCCATCTGTGGATTGGCCATGGGTAGCTTTTGTTCTGCGATGTTTTTAGAAAATTTCACACCATAAAAGGGAGCGCTGATAAGCTCACATTCAGGCAAAAATCGTTGCATTTCCTCTTTAATTAAAGGGTGACTGAGTGGTAGGAAATACGCTTTAATAGGTGACATTTCCTGTTGGCAAACATCGTTACTCATCTTGATAAAGCCTAGACCCATGGCTTCAAGAAGTACCATAAAATCTTTGTGCCTAAGTGAAAAGTTGGCGAGTCCAGTGCCTGTCGTTTCACTAGCGCAAGCAATCGAGGGTTCTGTGTCTTCAATATCTGCTAAAAACAAATAACCGTCGGGTTCCTCAATAATTTGAATATTTCCATTTGATAGAATGTAAGTCGAAAAACGTTGAAATCGTTGTAATAGGCTGAGGTAGGTTGTACTACATGAAATAGCAAAACCCAATGCATCTAAGTCACCCAATTGAATATTCTGATAGATTTTTAGCGCGATTGTCGGGTCACCTGTTTTCTGTATTGCGAGTGTTAATAGTTTGGTTATCTGTTCTACAGATATGCGTTTTGCGGGATTGTTTATTTGAGGTAGGTCAATATCTAGTTCGCTAAACAGGGATGTAACATCGATACCTCGCTTACTGAGCTCTCGCGCTATAAGGCCAGAATGATTCGCGGATACGTTAAGGAGTTCTGGCGTCAATGCGCTTGTATTTTTGCTTTGCTGAGATGAGGTCATGCTAGAATCCTGGTGTCCTATGTGTTTGATTTACATTCCTGAATGTTTCTTTTAGCGGGTTTGCGTTCAAAATGCACTAAAAATCGTCGCTTTAAAGTCAAACAAGTCATTTCAAGCATTTGTCTATTCCTCTGCAGCAAGTGCTGTCCAGTTTTTCTCAGGGTTGTTAGTCTGTTTTAAAACAAAGCCCTAACAAGCAATATAGCGCAACGACGAACCTAAGAGGAATAGTAGGATGGACAATGTAAACTCTCAAGATAAACGCATTATCATTGTTGGTGCGGGGTTCTCCGGAATGGGCTGTGCGATTAAGTTGCTAGAAGCAGGACACAACAATATTACCATCTACGAGAAGAACGAAAATGTGGGCGGAACCTGGGAAACCAACCGTTATCCCGGTCTTACTTGTGATGTTCCTGCCATCGCTTATACATTTTCTTTTGAGCGTAGTTGTGAGTTTAGCCGTCACTATTCACCATCCAGCGAGATTCGTGACTATTGCCAGATGGTCAGCGATAAATATGGCCTAAAGGAGTACATTCAGTTTCAAAAGGAGATTGAGGAAGCCAGCTTTATCGATAATCAATGGCATCTGAAAACCACCGATGGGGCGGAAGATGTCGCTGATATCGTGATTATGGCAACCGGCGTATTACGTAATCCTAATTATCCTGATATCGAAGGGCTACATCAGTTTTCTGGAGATGTGGTACATACCGGTTTGTGGGATGAGGATCTGGATTTAATCGGTCAACGAGTGGGTGTTATTGGTACCGGTGCCACTTGCACACAGTTAGTGCCTGCCATTATTGATGAAGTGGAATCGCTCACGTTGTTTCAGCGCACGGCCCAGTGGGTGGCGCCATTTGATGGGGGGAACCCAAGTGTTTCCGAAGAGCAGCGAGATTATCTACGAAAGGATCCTACGTATCTATCTACGTTAGCTGACGGAATGCTGAAAAAAATAGAATTACTTGTTGACGGTATTTTGGTTGATGAAACAGGAAAGACGACGGCAGCGATCAAGGAACGATGTGATGAACGCCTTGCTGAAATTGAAGATCCAGAATTAAGGGAAAGGCTAACGCCAAATTACGAGCCTGGGTGTAAAAGGTTAATTTGGTCAGAGGTATTTTATCCTGCTATGCAAAAGGCAAACGCGCATTTAGAAACCAACGGCATTGAATGCATCGAAGAGAATGGCATTCGTCTTAAAAATGGAGAGTTTCACGAACTGGATATTCTTATCCTGGCAACAGGATATAGGATGCATGACTACATGCGCCCAATGAAAATTCGAGGTGAAGGGGGCGTGTTACTTGATGATACGTGGGCAGATGGTGAATTTGCGCATCGTGGAGTGATGATACCGGGTTACCCCAATATGTTTACGATAATGGGACCTAACAGCCCACTAACCAATTTTTCAGTCATCGAGGTGGCGGAATGGCAAATAGGATACGTATTGCAGTTGCTTGATCTTGTGCTAAATGGAAGTGCTCAAACGGTAATGCCAGATCCCAAGTCAACACAAGAATTTAATACAATGCTTTCTGAATCAGTCGACAGCACTATTTGGGCCTCAGGTTGTAATAGTTATTACCTTGATCAAAACGGAATCCCCAACGTATGGCCTGGAACGGTCATGTCTTATCGAGAATCAATGCAAACCCCTAATATAAATGAATATATTTTTAAGTGAGTGTAATTATGGATTATATACAAACGCCGATACTAGCATCACAGAAAATGATAACGAAGACGCATCGATTTGAAAATGCAGAGTACGCCATTTACAGTACCGCATTTATGGTATTTTGCACTGTGTTAGGGCTGTTTATTGTGGCTCCAATGTTTCCACCCTTTGGGCAGGCCAGTGCAAGTGCAGAGACGATTGCTACATTTTATCAAGAAGGAAATCTGAGTAAAAAAATTGGCCTGTGTATTATGATGTTTGGTACGCCATTTATTATCCCTCTATTTGCGCTACTAGGGGAAATTATTCGACGCCCCATGAATATGCCTATTCTGGGTTCTGTTCAGTATGGTTCGGGGTTGTTTGGCATTCTATTTACTTTCATTATGACTGTATGCTGGGGGACGGCTGCTTTTAGACCAGAGCGTACCCACGATGTTACCCAGGCGCTGCATGATATGGGATGGCTCTTTGCGACGTGGGTTGCGTCCGCGACCTTATTACAAGCAATTTGTATCTGTATTGCGGTATTTAAAGATACCAGTGAGGTTCCCATTTTTCCAAGATGGTTTGGCTATTACTGTGCTTGGATGATCGTGTTGGCGTTTCCTGCCTGTCTTATCAATATATTCCATACTGGGCCGTTTGCCTACGATGGGCTTTTGGGTTTCTGGCTACCATATATTGCATTGTTCTCTTGGTTTGGCGTTTCGATGGTATGTGTCTGGCGCGTAGTTAAAAAACTAAATATGGATCATTAAGGAACTGTCTTTCTATGGATTTCGTGGCTGCGATTAAAAGTGATGCGTTAAATATTAAAAAGCGAACACCAGTAGAACCAGATTTTTGGGTGCTTATATTTGGTGACCTAACGGTGTTCTCTGTGTTGTTTATTGCCTTTATGTTACGCCGATTTGAGAGCGCGGAAACCCATACCGTTTTTTCGATGGGGACAGAGTCACTAAATCAGTCAATAGGATTAATTAACACGCTGGTTCTCTTGACCAGTTCGTATGCTGTGGTATTAGCGCTGTCATATTATCGATCAGGTGATTTGAATAAGATGATAAAATTCACCTGCTTCGCCATTTTTTGTGGTCTTGGTTTTGTTTGTCTAAAAATATTTGAATATATTGAGAAGATAAATCAAGGAATTACTGTTACCGCGGATCGTTTTTTTGAACTCTACTTCACTTTTACAGGCATTCATTTGTTGCATGTTCTGATCGGTATTAGCTTGCTAACGATTGTTGCTTATAGAATGTCCTTAAAAAAGCCAGATGCATTTACCACACCAGGGTTCGTAGAAGGGGTTACCTGTTATTGGCACATGGTCGACTTATTATGGTTGATATTATTTGCACTTTTCTATTTGCTAGGTTAAGGAGCTTGGTTGTGATTAAACCGAATAGTAAGCAGCAATGTTCCATGGTTTTTGGCGTGCTTGTGTTAATAACACTTGGGGCGGCATTGTTAACTGAGGTTTCCATTTTACCAATATTTACTAATCATGGTTTTTTGGAATGTATTCTAATTTCGCTTGCAGCTGTCAAAATAGTATTGATTGCTGAGTATTTTATGGAGCTACATGATGCTCCGCGTTGGCTTAGAGGTACCATGTTAACATGGGTCATGGCTACAACCGCCGTACTTGTTAGCATAGTACTATTCGGTGGCCAAACAGCAATGACAAGCCTAGCTTAGTCAGTATCGACAAAGACTGAAATATTGATTCAAATTTGAGGGGAGGACACGCTTCTTGGCGAGCAGAATGTGTTAGAAATACACAATAATATCAGTAGGTTAAGACTCAAGAGGTAACAAAAACCTGCCTATATTGTTCGAGACCCTACCATTGAGAAAACTGCTGGCCCATGCCTATTTCACCTAGGTATTTCGTTTTAAACCTTACCATTGTGTCTGGTTTTGGTAAGGTTTTGTCCAGTTTTCTCGGTTCTTGCTGGTTAATCTACTAAAGCATTCGAAAAATCATAGGATTCGGTATGAATATAAAAAAAATTACGATTGCTTTAGGTCTTGTATTTTCTATTCCGGTTAATGCCGCCGTTCATCAGCTTGAGGAAGGGGATTGCCAAGCGCAAGGGCTAGCGCTCAACTCTACTACAGGTAAGCTAGAGATGGATGTGACGGAATGTGCTGTTGCAGGTAGTATCTGGTTCCTCGAAGTTGATGGTATTAACAAAGCGGGTTATTTTGCCCCAGAGACACGCGCAGCGTATTGGGCTGCTCATCTCCCTCATAGTGAGGGGCACGACGCTTACTGGGAAATACGTGGCCAGCAACCTGATGCACGATTCCATTCATTCCAGTCTTATGACAGCAACGGTAACACTAAGGATTTTGTTTTTGACGCCGACCTGACACCCACTAGCGGCTCAGTAAACTGGGTGAAGAATAAGATTCATTACCCTGGTGCACATAGCACTGAATATTCACTCCCTATCTACGAAGTTGGATCTAATGACGACATACCTGATGCGACTGACCAAGAACACACGGCCTTGTATCTAACTCGAGATTCAGCCACTGAATTACCACAGAATACCATCGTTCAGCGCGTCTATTTTAACCTAAATAGAAACAACGCTATTCAGCCGGAAGGTATGTCAGATTTTGATTGGATTAAGCGAGGCCAGGTTGACACGGCACGAATATTTTATGTAGTGAAAGACGTCAAAAAACCCCATTTTAAGACGGTTGAAGCGGTGTGGAATCACATAGATAACGAAACCCAGATGGCGAAAATTGCAAAACTAACCCAAGCCCTGGGAGATGCTTCAAAGTCGATACTTGATAGCATTTCAATAACCTCTCGCATCTGGCAGAATCCTACCGAGTGGCAAATGAATGATCTGCCGGCAAGCACCTATAGTCGAATGTGGACAAGAGGCGAAGAGCCAATATTGGCCTTCTTCTGGCATAAATTACTTAATCTTCTCCCCAAAACATCGGCGTTTCCCAATGAAGTAACGCGATATTTCGTTGGTGGCGTAAACCCTTCCTTTGGTGATGTTCATGTTACTCGCATGAAAATGCCTAGAACGCTCGATCCTGATAATGGAGATATCATTGATTCGGATCAATACGATTTACGATTCTTTTCAATATGCACCCACCTATCATTGACGCTTTATACAATCGATTGTCTGGTGGATAGCGATTTAGAGGTTGACCCAGACGGCTACGTGACCTTTGTTATGTCTGATACAGAGGCTGCGCCAATCGATCCCACTACCGGTGAACCCGCTGCAAACTGGGTCAACTACCCTTCACCGAGCACATTAGTACTCATTCGTCATATGATGCCATCCGAATCGTTTACGGAATCGCTACTTTATTATGGCCTTAAATGTCGAGAAGAGGGTGATTGTGCTGACGCTGCCCAGGATATCGCTGCGATAGAAAACTGGACCGGCGAATATTACCCCACCAGCACCTATTGCTCGGTAAACAATTTCGAATACAATCGTTGTAGCTGGAAATTCAACCTCCTTCAAGAGTGGCTATTTACACGGTATCGACACTGGTTTGACCGATTTTTTGGGACAGTAGGCGCTTAGTAAGCGTAAATAACCATTGAGTTATGAATGGGTTTTTCTTTTTTCTCGCCATTCAGAAGGAGGGGTGCCAAACTGGCTTTTGAATGCGCGAGAAAATGCCTCACCATTGTTGAACCCGGCGTCGATTGCTATTTGCTTTAGCGGTTTGTCTGAGTGTTGTAGCTGACTTATTACAAGTGAAAAACGTACGTCATTGGCCAAGTGTTTAAAGGTAGTGCCTTCTTTTAGCAGCCTTCGACTGAGAGTGCGCGGTGTAAAATTCATTTGGTCAGCTAACTCATCGAGGCTTAATTGTTTTCCTTTTTCTGCCGACGCTTCCAGAATGACTCTTGCTTTTGAAATCAGTGTCTTTGGTCTTGCGTGTAGTTCAAGTTCATTTTCAAGCAAGCTTGTCGTTTGCTGGTGGGTCGCTTTGTTCGCATTTGGAAGGGGGCTTCTTAGATCCGCTGTTTTAACGAGTATGCCATTAAATGTGCTATTAAAAAGCACGGGGCAACTAAACAGCTTGTTATAATCCTCCTGATCAAGCCCCGACACTTCAAATGTCGTATTATCATGGCAGAAGTGGACTTCTTGTATCATGGGCTTGTTAATCAACTCATCGGTAATCGTGCTAATTCCACCGATAATCATCTCCATTTGGAACTGATTCATATCAGCAAAATCCGCAGTAAATTCAAACCAGATCTTAGTGAATAGGCCTTTTTCAAGGAACGATATCTTGGTTGCAGGCATATAGAGTGGGCCGTATTTTACCATCACCTTTAGCGCATCAGACAGCGAGTCAGCGCTCATCGCCGCTAACGTACCCAAGCCGATGGTGATACTCGAAAAGGACGCTAACCACTCAGGAAGGGTGATTCTTTTTATTGCCTCATGCTCCTTCAAAAAGGCAAAAGACCGGAGGTACTGTTCGCCATTCAAACAAAAGGTGGGAGAGTCATACTCTGTGTTAGTGATCCCTAGATATCTGAGATAATCCTCTAGCTCTTTGCTATTAAGCAACGTGTTAACTAATTTTTGGCTTGGTTCGAATGTCGCTTGAGGAATCAGTACGTCTTTCATGGGTAGCTGCATTAATTCGTCACTCCTTATATCAATCTTTATCACGAAACTGACTGGGTGATACACCTTCATGCTTTTTGAAGGCACGAGTAAAATTGGCAGCGTCCGTATAGCCAAGATTGTGCGCAATAGTGACAATACTCTCATTCGATTGCTTTAGCATTTCCTTTGCTCGATCTATTCTTACTGTTGCGGAAATATCTCGGAATTTAATATTTTCCTTACTAAGTAAGCGGTGGAGTGTACGCGGACTCATATTGAGCTCATCAGCTATTGATTCCTGGCTGAGCAAGTAGCCATCGTCTGTATTACCAATTCGCTTTCTTATCGCTTCTCCCAGAGAGTAGCTAGAGTTAGGCATTTTCTGTAGTAACTCTTCACATTCATGAATACTTTTTTGATAGGAACTGTTATCCGCCAAGGGGTTGGGTGTTGCGAGAAGTTCGCTTGGGAATAGGAAGCGATTGTAATTTGAATTGCCGACAATATTTATACCTGTACTCGCGCTATAAGCCTCATGATAAGGATGCAAAGGGTAGTTCAGCTCAATAATCATTGATTTCGGCATTATGTTCCTGAACACAAAGTTTATCATGACTTGCAAGCTAGACAATGTCCCCTCAATGGCGAAACGCTGCACATCCTCATCTATGAATGAGGTGGCATTTATATTAATGCTGCTGTAATTGTCTCCATTTACGGTGTCAGCTTTACGTGATGGGCTAATGTCGATGGCAGGTGAAATGAGAGGGATATATTTATAAGCAACTTCCATTGCCTCCTCTGCGGTAGCGCTACTTAAGGCGGCAAAGCCCGCAATGCCGTATGCGCTGATATTAAATTTAGTCCCTATAAGTAAACCTAAATTTTGTTCGCCCGTTACATTCAATGCATTAATGACAAGCTGTTCTGTATCTGACTGTGTCACTAGATAATCTTCGTCACCAAGCTCCTGTAAATTTAGGCCGGTGCCTTCGAATAATAGATCGGTGCTGAGTCCACGACGCTCGAAATGTTCTAACAATTCGCAGTAAAAACGAGAGGGTAAGCATCGTTCTATCTGTCGATCATTTGAGTAGATATTCATAAAACCTATATAAACATAACTCGTCTGAAAATGACAAGGGGATAGTCAGAAAATAACCTGAGCAGCACTTTACGTTAGGGCATATTAACCATAACAACGATCATCAACTTTAACTCGGGCTGCGTTAGCGTGCTGTAAAGAATTAAAAGAACTGGGATGCAAAGTTGAAGGAGGTTACAAATGTGGTTGTTTGACTATCGACACATAATCAAATTCAGTTAGGGGCTTGCATTTGAGTATAGAGCATATAGACATTGTGGTGATCGGCGCGGGGCTTTCGGGTATCGGGGCGGCTTGCCATTTACGTAAACACTGTCCTAAAAAGACTGTCGCCATTTTGGAAGGGCGAGATGCGCTAGGGAGAACCTGGGATCTTTTTAAATACCCAGGCATACGGTCAGATTCAGACATGTTTACACTCGGTTATAGCTTTAAACCTTGAGCCGGTTCCAAATTCCTGGCAGACGGTAATGACATAAGAGATTATATCGCTGAAACCGATCAAGAACACGGTATCGATCAAAAGATTCGTTATGGCATGCAGGTAAAATCTGTCCATTGGGATACTCACTCTGCAACCTGGTCAATTCCCTATATCAATAGATCCAGCGGAGAATCTCGAGAGCTAACGAGCAACTTTATTGTGTCTTGTACTGGCTACTACAGCTATAAAGGAGGATACGAGCCAGAGTTTTCCGGTAAAGATAGTTTCAAGGGGGCGTTTGTTCACCCTCAACATTGGCCAAACAAATTAAACTATGCGAATAAAAAAGTCGTGATCATTGGCAGTGGAGCGACAGCGGTAAGTCTGGTCCCCGAAATGGCAAAAAAATCTGCGCTCGTTACCATGCTACAACGATCTCCCACTTACATGGTTTCGGTTCCGCATGAAGATAAATCAGTTAAATACTTGAGAAAATTCCTCTCTTACAAATGGGAATACCGTGTAACAAGAACGCAAAAGGTTGCATTCCAGTATTCAATCATTCATTTCAGCCGTACATTTCCGAAACAGGCGAAGAACCTACCTTTGCGGGGTGTGCGAGAGCAGATAGGCGACAGTTCGGAAATGGAATATTTCAAACCGAAATATAACCCTTGGGACGAACGCCTTTGTGCGGTTAAAGATGGCGATTTATTTAAAGCGGTGCGCAAAGGAAAGGCACTGGTTGTGACTGGCACCATAAAGGAGATCACCGAGAATGGTGTTCAGCTACATTCAGGTGAATTCCTAGAAGCTGACATTATCGTCTCCGCAACGGGGCTTAACTTAGAATTCTTTGGGGGCATTAACATCTTTGTGGATGGAAAAGAATTCGATCCAACACAGCGACTAAACTATAAAGGCATCATGGTAGAACAACTACCTAACATCGGCTTTATCTTCGGTTATTCCAATGCCTCCTGGACATTGAAAGCAGATCTCACAGCCGAATATTTATGCCGTTTAATCAATCACATGGATAAAAGTGACACCCGCCAGTGTATGCCTGTGAATAGTGATTCACGCGTTGTGGGGAAAGACTTTCTTGACCTTCATTCTGGCTACGTGCAAAGGGGTATTCACAAGTTCCCTTTCGCTGGTAATAAGACACCTTGGAAATTATTCCAAATCTACCCAATAGATCTCATGATATTACGGTACGGAAAAGTAGAGGATAGTGTTATGCGCTTTACTAATACACCCCAGACAGGTGAAAGCGACGTGCAGGCGATGCCAGCGTAAGGTAATCAGCATTTAACGATATGAATTCAGGGGAGAAGGTACATGCAAGAACTCATCGTAAAAAATAGTGATGTTGCGCTCTATACAAAAGTGCACGGAAACTCAAGCAATCCCATTCTATTGTTCTTACATGGATATCCCGATTGTTCAAAAACCTGGGATAGTCAAGTGGAGGTGCTGAAAAACGATTACTGTGTTGTGTGCTTTGATATGCGCGGTGTAGGCCGCTCAACGTCGTCAGATAAGCGAGATGCTTACCGTATCAATCACCTACTGTCGGATATTGAAGCCATTATCAATGCCGTTGTGGGGCATGATGGCAAGTACACTTGATTGGCCACGATTGGGGCTCCGCAATTGGCTGGTCTTTTATTACTGAACCGCACTATGCGAGCAGGATACTTTCTTACACCAGTTTATCGGGTCCCCATGTAGGTTTGACGATGCATCTAGCACGACAAGCGATTGTCACGCGAAACCTAGCGAAAGCGAGAGAGTTCACTAAGCAGTTCGTCCTGTCTTGGTACGTGTACATGTTTAATATCCCCGTGCTGCCAGAAATGCTACTTAAAACCTATGGACTGCCTGTGTGGAAGAAAGTACTAAATGACAACGGCGTTCGCGATAGTTCTCCCTATCTGAATATTAACCAAGATGAAGTCAATCGCATCACATTAAAGCCTCTAGGGCTATATCGACAAAATCCTTGGAACCCACCCAAGGTACCGGACGCGAATGGCATTAAAACACCCGTCCAATTAATTGTTGCCACTGAAGATAACTTTATTTCTGAGAACATATTCAGGGATTATGATCGCTTTGTTCCTTCTCTAACGCGCCATAATTTACGAGCCAAGTATTGGGCCCATCATTCCCATGCCGATGAATTTAACCGTCTTGTTGTACAGTTTGTACAAGGCATTGAACAAACAACCAATAGTCGAGTAGCGTAAAGAAGAGATTTGACAATAAGGTGGTCCTAATCACTGGTGGTGGTAGGGGAATTGGAAGAGAAACGGCGATTGCGTTTTCCGCTCAAGGTGCATACATCATACTAATTGATGTCAATGAAGAAGGTATGGAAGAGACAGGTCGGCTTATTTTCCAAGCTGGCGGCTCCGTTGAGAAACACCGCGTTGATGTTACTAGCCGCCGAGACATGAAAGCGTTGTCTGCTAAGGTGAAACATCGGCATGGTGCATTGGATGTACTTATTAATAACGCGGGCATTGGCTCTGCAGGGACTTTTTTGGAAACGACCCTGGACACGTGGGACAAAAGTTATTGATATAAATGTTAAAGGCGTTGTACATGGCTGTCATTACTTTCTGCCAGATATGGTAGCGGCAGGTAAGGGCGGCAGCGTTGTGAACCTGGCTTCAATGGCTGCGTTTATTGCCCCTCGTGATATGTCCATTTATGCGACGAGTAAATTCGCTGTGCTTGGTTTCTCAGAGTCACTACGGAATGACATAGCCGAGCATAATATCCATGTGGCGACCATATGCCCTGGAGTGATTAATACTCTAATTGTGAAAAATACGGTAATGGAAGGCACCTCCGGACAGGGTGATCTACGTGACAAAGCCGTAGCAATTTACCAACGTCGTAACTACTCACCCCAGAAAGTAGCACAGGCAGTGATAAGCGCCGTGTCGAAACAAAAATCTACCGTACCCGTATCGCCCGAAGCCTGGCTGAGTTACTACGCTAAGCGCTGGGTTCCCATAAAAGGTCGCAATGTTCAATTTGATTTCACCAATACGGATCCTTACTGGCTTAAAGACGACCCGTTTTCCTCTTACTTTGTGATTGGATTCCACATAATGCTACCGCCTGGCGAACGATTCTTCTGTCGACTATTCGTACAGGCACTTCCGTTAATTACTGATGAGGCATTACGAGAAGATGTAAAAGGCTTTATTCGACAAGAAGCCATACATTCAAGACAGCATACCCATGCCCAAACGTACTTGGAAAGAAACGGCTACAAATACCAAGATGTGCTTGCAAAATATGACTGGTTGTTTGAAGAGATGTTGGGTGACGCCCCCTTTGGAATGCGTTACTTAAACAATAGATATACCAACGATTTTTGGGTTACCGCACGCGTCGGTTTTAGTGCAGCAATAGAGCACTTTACGTCAGTCGCAGGGCGATGGGCGATGGATAATGAAACGTGGGAAAAAGTGGTGATGCAACTATCGTTGATATCTTTAAGTGGCACGCCGCAGAAGAAGTTGAGCATCGCTCCGTCGCTTTTGACTTATTCGAGCATCTTTGCACCACAAAGTTGGGTTTCTATGTTGGTCGCCAAGCGTTAATGGCAGTTGTGGCTCCTCTGTTCCTAGATTTTACGTTTGAGGCTTTTCGTTCGCTAGCAAAACAGGATGAAAACAAATCAATGCAAAAGCTTGGGGCTAAACACCTCCTTCAGTTGCTCGCTGAAATGGAATGGGTGGGGAATCGGACGCAGAATATCCCAACGTTTAGTTTCCTTGTACGCGCGGTCTTACGCTGGGCAAACCCGTTCTTTCATCCTTTACATGAAGGCGACACGCAGCAGGCTTTGGATTATCTTGCCCGTTCCCCTGCAGCGATCGCCGCAGCCTCTGCTTGACCCTCAATACTATGAATAACATTGAAAAAGACATCGAATTGTGGGCAAAGAAATATTTCCCTGTGTATGAATTTATGGACTTAAAGAACATAAGCTCGTCTCATGGAATATATCAATGCTTCACTCCACTATCAGCGAATACTGGAAACCATATTTCTACTATTCATGCTGCTTTCCAATGGGCTACAGCCGAGCTGCTGGGTGGTTTGGTCGTTCTATGTAACCGTACGAATGAAAGATATATTCCTGTCGTGAAGAATCTACATATTGATTTTCTAGCTCCCGCATTGACAGGGGTTACTTCGACTGTCTACTTTACAGAAGAGGACGTCACCAAGATGAATGCTGCTTTAGAGAACAGCGGACGTTATGATTTTGAATTAAAATCTGAGATCAGGGGAGAGGATGACCAGGTGGTTTCGAGAACCCGTGGAAACTACGCCGTGCGGGTATTTGAAAAGTAATCTTTAACATAACGCTTTTCCAGGGAAGGATGTTTATTCAGGCCGCTGTCCATGAGTGTTTTAACCCGTCTCCATCAGCTATTGCAATTCACGTAGTCTTCATGTGGGTAGTAGTTATAGCCTATAACCCACCCAAACGTCTCGGACGTTGGAGGGGCAGGAAATCTATCTTGTAGTTCTCTCTCATACCTTCATTTGTCGAAACGTTCGGGATCTTAGGCCGGTTTGGTTCTCAAAGAAGCGAGAAAAGTTGGCCTCATCTGAAAATCCTAACTGCTCGCTAATCTGGCTTATTGTAAGGTTAGTATTGTTTAATAGATCTTTCCCAATATTACAGCGACATTCATTGTACAGCTGCCTGAAACTATTTCACTCATCTAACAGTCACCGATTATCGTGCCGAGATTCATCCGAAGTCTTGGAAAGAACGTAGCAACTAAGCATCTACAAATTTTCCACGCAGGTGGGCCATGCAACACAGGTGAATCATTCCATCCTGAATAGCAACCTCATTGTATCCGGCATAACCATCTGTCATGAGAACACCTTGAT